>CAVQTJ010000001.1:0-104028 GCA_963716555.1 uncultured bacterium
TCCGGGGTGGTCACCGACCAGGACCACCAGCGGCGTCTGCGCGCGGCGCGCGTTGTGGAGGTTGGCCAGCCCATTGGCGAGGCCGGGACCGAGGTGGAGCAGGGCCGCAGCCGGGTGCTCGGCGATCCGTGCGTAGCCGTCGGCGGCACCGGTGGCCACTCCCTCGAACGCGCAGAGCACCGGCCGGATCTCGGAAACCACGTCGAGTGCTCTGACCAGGGTCAGCTCGGTGGTCCCGGGTTGGCAAAGCAGACCCTGATGCCGGACCCGGCCAGGCTGCGCAGCACCGACTCGGCCCCGTTCACGAGTTGCCGTGCCGCCGCGGGCGGGCGCCTCGAAGAGCACTCCCGGGTTGAGGATCCCATCGGGGTCGAACGCCGCCTTGATGCGGCGCATCAGCTCCAACCGTGCGGGTGGCTCCAGCTCCAGAAAGTGGGCGCGCTTCTCGGTGCCGATGCCGTGCTCTCCGGAGATCGCCCCGCCCAATCGCGCCGACTCCGCATAGATCGCACGCAGGAGCAGCCACCGCTTCTCGGAGTTGGACTGGAACACTCGAGAGGTGAACGTTGCCGTCACCGGCGTGGCCGCAGCCGGCAACCAACGCTCCGTGTCCGGCAGCAATCTCAGCGACCGAGGCGAGGAAGAGCGGGAGCTGGGCTCGAGGCACCACCGTGTCCACGATGTCGTCCGCCCCGGCCGCCTTGGCGGCCCAGAACATGCGCTCACGGGCACGGATCAGCGCCTGCGCGGCATGCCCAGGAAGCACGTAAGCGTCCAGCGCACCCCCCTCCATGAGCATTACTCCGAGGCGGTGAACATTGGCCTCGAGGCGTCCCTCGTCATCCTCCTCGAGCACCACCAGCAGGTAGGCCAGGTCGTCTCCTGGACCGCGGACGGAATGCCGAGGTCGAGCCCGGCATGAGTGGACATGCCCACCATCGAGAGTTGATCGAGATACTCGAGGACCGAGGGTGCCAGACCCAGGCGCACGATCCGCGGCACCGCCGCACTGACCTGCGCGAGGGCGGAAATGGCGGAGCGAGCAGGGTTGCGGAGTGAGCGATCCGGGGATGCAGGCGCAGGGTCACCTCGGTGACCACCGCCAGGGTTCCCTCGGAGCCGACGATGAGCTGGGTCAGGTCATAGCCGCTGGTCGACTTGACGAACCGTCCACCGGTGCGAATGAGCTCACCGGTGCCGATGACGGCCTCCAAGCCCAGCACCTGATGACGGGTGACCCCGTACCTGACCGCGCGCATCCCACCCGCGTTGGTGGCAACGTTGCCACCAAGGCTGCCGCCCATCTCGCCGGGAAAGACCGGGTACACCAGCCCTCGGGCGGCAGTCTCCGCCTCCAGGCGCTCGAGGGTCACCCCGGGCTGAACCACCGCTACCAGGTTCTCCTCGTCGATCTCGAGCACCCGATCCATTCGCCGAAAGGCGATCACGATTCCGCCGGCACGCGGGACGCAGGCGCCGGACAGCCCGGTGCCTGAGCCCCTGGCGGTGACCGGAGCACCGGCGGCTCGGGCGAGCTGCACCACCTCCGCAACTTCGGCGACGGTCTCGAGAAGCACCACCGCGTCGGGCCGTCGCCAGGTTGCGGTCAGCGACTTGCTCCTCGTGGCAGTCGTCCGTCCGTGACGCTCGCGCCACTCAGGACCCGGGAACGTCCGAGAGCGCCGGTCAGCCGATCGACGAGGTCACTCAACGAATCACCTCACAGTCAGTTCAGCTCGGGAAGCATGGAAGCCAACCAATCCAGCGACCGGTCACCTTACCGATGGTATCAGCGGCGGGCTGCATCGCCGGGCCGAGCGACAAGACGCGGCGCGATGTGGACAGCCAGTCCGAGGTCCTGTGGGAGCACCGAGCTCGTCAGCGGCGGGTTGATCGTCCACCGTGGAGTGTCAACAGGTCCAATCCGGAGCATTTCACGACGCCGGACGTGGAGCACGCCGCTACCACTTATCCACAACACGTTGACATCCTTGTGTTCAGGCCGCATGCTATGCGGCGATTACTGGCGGGGATTCTTCACTCCCTGTCCAAAACCGACGGCGGGTCACTCCCCCTGTCGAACAACGGAGGCTCTCAACCTATGGCCAGGACCAGACGAGGCAAAGGCAGCGGCGCGGCGCGTGCTGTCAAAGGCGCGGCCCGCCGCGCCCGGACCACGGCACGGCGCGCAGGTGCCGGCGGCGATCTCCTGAGGGCCGTGCAAGGCCTGGTGAAGGCGCTGCCGGTTGGTGAACTCGAGAAGCGGCTCGCCGGGCTCGAGAAGTCGGTGGAGCGCATCGACAGCGAGCTCCGCAGGGCACTGACTTAGGTTGCCGCCGCAGTGCGCGGAGGTGGCGCCAAGCGGGCCACCACCCGGCGTCGCGCGGCATCGGCGGGAACTGGAGCGGCAAAGCGCACCGCCAAGCGGCGCACCGCCAAGCGCGCCGCCCCCGCCGCCAAGCGGGCGACCGCGAAGCGGAGCACGGCCAAGCGCACCACGGCCAAGCGCACCACGGCCAAGCGCACCACGGCCAAGCGGACCACCGCCAAGCGGACCGCGGCCAAGCGGACGACTGCGAAGCGGACCACTGCGAAGCGGACCGCGGCCAAGCGGACCACCGCCAAGCGGACCACCGCCAAGCGCGCACCCGCCAAGCGGGCTGCGGTCAAGCGGACCACCGCCAAGCGCGCACCCGCGAAGCGCACCGCGGTCAAGCGGACCACCGCCAAGCGCGCGGCTCCGGCGGCGGCGGCCAAGCGGACCACCGCCAAGCGCGCACCCGCGAAGCGCACCGCGGTCAAGCGCACCGCCGTCAGGCGCACCACCTCGCCGGCCGCCCCGGCGGCACCCGCGGCGCCGCCCGCTCCCTGAGCCGGCAGCACCAGGATCCACGGCCCTCGGGAGCCCCACTCCCGGGGGCCTTTTTCGTCCCGTCCAGCTGGAACTTCTGGCCGGAGTAGTCCATAACCCATCGACACCGGAGCCACCAGGCTGCCTCCAGGGTGCCCGCAGGGCGTTGAGCACCGACCCAGCCGGCGGGCGCCGCCCGCGCCGCGGGAATCGAGGAGCCAGACGATCGAGCGCCGGGAGCTGAGGTGCCTCGGTCCGCCCCACAATGTCGTACCCTTCGCCGATGCCACGGGTCCTGATTCGCTTCCTCGACGGAGAGATCCTCCACGCTGAGGTCGAGGATCTGAGCCTCGAAAGCGCCGTCCTCGAGGCAGAGATGCGAGGGGCCGATCCCAACAACGAGCGGGCCCTGCTTCCTCTCAGTGCCATCCGCCAGGTCGTGATCGGCAAAGCGGAGCCGGTCCCGGACGGCCTGGCAAGCTGGGACCGAGCCGCCTTCCACTTCATCGACGGTCAGGTCATGCGCGCCTCGATAGCCCCCGACAGCCGGCTCGCCCGCTTTGGAGGGGTGTGGCGCACGGTCGAGCCGGGTGCATCCGAGATGCAGGTCCTGGGAATCCCCTACACCTCGCTCAAGGGAGTGTTCAAGCTTCGCCAGTGGGACAGCCGGCCAGTGTCGGCACGGTCGGGGTCGGACGGGCGCCTCGAGCAGGTCGTCCGCATCTTGGCCGAGCGCGACGGCGGCGACCCCGCGCCCCCGGTTCGGCGCTCGCTGGTGGGCCGCTCCCGGCGCTGACGGTGGGAACGAGACGCCGCGGGGGGATTCGCATCGCCCCCAGTTCGGCGGCCTCGTCCGTGGGACCGTCGCCACATTGCCGCGGCGAGAGCGTCATCACAGCCGTGATAGGGTGCTTGACAGCGTGAGCATCGCCCCATCGGCGGTCGAGGAGATGGAGCCGGGGCAGGCTCCGGCTCTCGCCAGCCGCCTGCTGAGCAAGCGCACCGTGATCTCGATTGCTGCGGCCGTGGCGATCGTGGCGGTGGCCGTATGGCGTGCCAACATCCCCTGGCCCGCGGTCTGGGACCAGATGCGCCGCGCCAACCTCGCCCTCTATCTCCTCGCCATCTGCGTGTACTACCTCTCGTTCGTGTTCCGGGGAGCTCGCTGGCAGGTCCTGCTGGCCAACGCCGGAGAGGTGCGCAAGCGGCGGCGGCTCGCTCCACTGATCCTGGCGTCATTCTTTGTGAACTGCGTCGTCCCCGCCAAGATGGGGGACGTCTATCGCGCCTATCTCGGTCGGGTCAGGGAGCGCATCCCCGCCAGCAAGGCCTTCGGGACCGTGGTCAGTGAGCGCCTCCTCGACCTCTGCGTCCTGATGGCGCTGCTGCTGGTGTCGGGCGGTTACGTCTTCCACAAGCGCTCGTCTTCGGCGCTGATCCCCTACGTGGTCGGCGGCACCCTGCTGGCTGCGGCCGGCATCGGTCTCATCCTCGTGATGCGGGCCGGTCGGGGCAGGCGCGTCCTGCGGCTGCTGCCCGAGGCGATCTTCCACCGCTACGAGTCCTTCCGAAGCGGTGCTGTGACCTCATTGGGCCGATGGCCGACGCTGCTGGCGCTGACCCTCGCGGTCTGGATGTGTGAGGCGGGTCGGCTCGGACTGGTCATCGCTGCGCTTGGTCTGAGCAGCCAGGTCGGCCCCTCACAGTTTGTGCTGGTGGCGCTGGTGGCGGCACTGCTCACCACCGTTCCCTTCACCCCTGGTGGGGTGGGCCTGGTTCAGGGCGGCGTCACCTACACCCTGGTGTGGGTCGCCGGTCTGACCAGCACCACCGCTCTGTCGGTTGCCCTGGTCGATGGCAGCATCAGCTACGGAAGCCTGCTGGTGATCGGTTTCATGTTCTTCGCCGCTGTCAATCTGCGAACCCAACGGCAACGACTACCCGAGCGAGAGACGTCGGCGCATGCGCCCGAGCTGGAGCTCACCTCCAGCGCTCAGACCGAGGCGGCCGCCTCCGCAGCGGGCAGGGTCGGCCAGGGAGGCATATGAGGGCGCTGGTCACCGGCGGAGCTGGTTTCATCGGCTCCAACCTCGCCGACGCGCTGATCGCCGCCGGCCATCAGGTCGCGGTGCTCGACGACCTGTCGCGCGGCCGCCGGTCCCAGGTGCCAGAGGGAGCGCACTTCGTCGAGGCCGACGTCAATGACGACCTGACCACGGTGGTGAGCACCATCCGGCCAGAGGTCGTCTTCCATCACGCTGCCCAGATCGATGTGCGCCGATCCGTCTCCGAGCCGTTGGTGGATACGCGGATCAACGTTCTGGGAATGGTCAACCTCCTCCAGGCGTGTGCTGGATCAGGGGTGCGACGGGTCGTATTCGCGAGCAGTGGAGGCGCCATCTACGGGGACACCGCCCTGGTGCCCACCGCTGAGGACCATCCACTGCGCCCGGCGTCCCCGTATGGAGCTGCCAAGGCGGCGGCCGAGCTGTACGGCGGGGTCTACGCCCAGCTGACCGGCCTCGAGTTCGTGGCGCTGCGCTATGCCAATGTGTACGGTCCGCGCCAGGATCCCCACGGCGAGGCGGGGGTGGTCGCGATCTTCAGCCGCCAGCTTCTCCAGGACCAGGTGGTCACCATCAACGGCGACGGCACCCAGACCCGTGACTACGTGTACGTCGGTGACGTGGTGACGGCCAACCTCGAGGCGATCACCGCCCCACCGGGCACCTACAACGTGGGCACCGGGGTCGAGACCGACGTCAATGAGCTGTACCGGCGGCTCGAGGCCGTCGCCGGGATCACCGCGCCGGCCCTTCACGGCCCGGCCAAGGCGGGGGAGCAGCAACGGTCCTGCCTGGATCCCTCGCGGGCGGCCTCCGCGCTGGGATGGCGGCCGCGGACCTCGCTGGATGCCGGGCTGCAGGCGACCGTCGGTTACTTCCGCGAGATGCTCAGCTCCTCGGAGGAGGAGGCTCAGCCGGCCTGACCTCTTCGAGACAGCGGCGCGCGTGGTCGAGCAGCGCGGCGGCGGCGGCTCGCAGTCCCGGGTTGTCGGCGTAGCCGGAGGTCTCCGCCATCCGGGCGGCCCAGCCGCAGTCCTCGGCGGCAGCACCGATCAGGGCTGACGCCGAGGCCCTGTCGGGGTTCGGGGTGACGGCAGCCTGAGCAGCCGCCAAGGAGACCCCAGCAGCCAGCCTCCGCGCCTGATGCGCCGCGCTCTCGGTGGGCGGCATGTCGCCGCCGAGCAGAGCGACGATCTCGTCGAGGGTCCTGCTCAGCGCCGCCGCATCGATTGGGGCTGGCGCGCGAGCGGCGGACGCCCCGATCGAGCGATAGGCGAGCACCAGCCCGATGACAACCACGGCAAAGACGGCGATGTAGACCACCACTACAGGGCCGACCGTCCAGTCGCCGATGGGGCACGTCGTCGCAGAGGGGGCTTGCGCAGGCGGCCATGCAAGGCCGCCGAGCACGAGGCGCGGACGGCATGGCCGTCCGACGCCGATCCCCCCGAAGACGATGTGCCCCGTCGGCGGCCGATCGCCTCGCCCCTCTACTTGTAGCGGAAGGTGATCCGGCCTCGGCTCAGGTCGTAGGGGCTCAGCTCCACCCGAACCTTGTCCCCGATCAGGATGCGGATGTAGAACTTGCGCATCTTGCCGGAGGTGTAGGCGAGGACATCCTGGCCGGTCGCCAGCTTCACCTTGAACATCGCATTGGGCAGCGGCTCGACCACCGTGGCGTCCATCTCGATCGTCTCCTCCTTGACCTCGGCGGCGGTGCCGTCGGAGGGCGCATCGCGTCGCCGGGTCGGAGGACGGCGGCGGACGACACCGGGGCGGGGACGACGTGCCAAGCAGCTTCTCCTCGTATAGTGGCCGGAACGGATCAACCAGTACGGCCGGACTGTCGAGGGTAGCACGCGCTGCCCATGCGGCAGGCCGCGGGGGCTCAGCGCCCCTCGGCGACCCGGACATCCGGGCTCGCCCCACCCTCCCCAAGGACCCTTCGATGACAACGACCCCGGAAGGCAGCCCCTACCTCGAAGCTCTGGCTCAGCGCGTGCTGGTCTTCGACGGTCCGAAGGGCACCAACCTGCAGGCGATGGACCCCACCGCCGAGCAGTTTGGGGGTCCGGCGCTGGAGGGCTGGATCGACGGGCTGGTGCTGCACAGCGCCGACCTGGTCGAGCGGGTCCACCGCTCCTTCCTCGAGGTGGGCTCCGACGTCATCGAGACCTGCACCTTCCAGAGCACGCCGCTGCGGCTTGCGGAGTGGGGTGCCCGGGACCAGGCCTTCGAGCTCAACGAGACCGCTGCGCGGCTGGCGCGGCGCCTGGCCGACGAGCACTCGACCGGCGAACGGCCCCGTTTCGTGGCCGGCGGCATGGGGCCCTCAGGACTGCTGCCGTCCAGCAGCGACCCGACCCTGGGGGCGATCAGCTTCGCCGCATTGGTCGACGCGTTCCGGGTCCAGGCCGAAGGGCTCCTGGCTGGGGGGGTCGACCTGCTCCTGATCCAGACCGGTCAGGACATCCTGGAGATGAAGGCCGCCGTGTTCGGCGTTCGGGAGGCGATGGCGAGAGCCGGCCGGGTCGTGCCCATCCAGGCACAGGCGACCCTGGACGTCTCTGGTCGGATGCTGCTCGGCACCGACGTGGCCGCGATGCTCGCGATCCTCGAGAGCCTGCGGGTGGACGTCGTGGGACTCAACTGCAGCACCGGCCCGGATTACATGAGCGAGCCGATCCGCTACCTCGCCGAGCACACCCTGCTGCCCATCTCCTGCATCCCCAACGCCGGGCTGCCCATCAACGTCGGCGGTCGTGCGCACTACCCGCTTCAGCCGGTGCCGATGGCGGACCAGCTGGAGAGGTTCGTCCGCGAGCTGGGGGTCAACGTCGTCGGCGGCTGCTGCGGGAGCACGCCCGCGCACCTCGCCGAGATCGTCGCCCGAGTGACCGGGATGCCGGCCCCTGCGCGCCTGCCTGACCTCCGGCCGCGAACTCGCCTCGAGCATCCGCGCGGTTGAATTGAACCAGGAGCCGAAACCGCTGCTCATCGGTGAGAGGGTCAACTCGCAGGGCTCCCGAAAGATCAAGGAGCTGCTGCTCGACGACGACTACGAGGGCATCGTGCGAGTCGCCCGCGGCCAGGTGGAGGGTGGCGCTCACGCGCTCGACGTCTGCGTGGCGCTCACCGAGCGCAGTGACGAGGCAGAGCAGATGGCCATCGCCGTCAAGGCCCTGCAGCAGGCGGTCGAGGCTCCGCTGGTCATCGACTCGACGGACGCGGAGGTCATCCGGCGGGCGCTCGAAGCCCTGCCGGGGCGCGGCATCGTGAACTCCGTCAACCTGGAGAACGGTCGGGCCCGCTGCGAGGCGGTGCTGCCGCTGGTCCGCGACCACGGTCAGGCGGTGATCGCCCTGACCATCGACGAGCAGGGGATGGCGAAGACCCGGGAGCGCAAGCTGGAGGTTGCCCGGCGGATCCGGGACATCGCCTGCGGGGAATATGGCCTGATCCCGCATCAGCTCATCTTCGATGCTCTGACGTTCACCCTCGCGACCGGCGACGCCGAGTGGGTGGACTCGGGGGTGGAGACCATCGAGGGCATCCGGCTGATCAAGCGCGAGCTGCCCGGGGTGCTGACATCGCTGGGGGTGAGCAATGTCTCCTTCGGGCTCACCCCGCCGGCACGCGCGGTGCTCAACTCGGTCTTCCTCTACCACTGCGTCGAGGCAGGTCTGGACGCGGCCATCGTCAACCCTGCGCACACCGTGCCATACGCCGAGGTGAGCGATGAGCGGCGGCGGCTTGCCGAGGACCTCATCTTCAACCGCCGCGAGGACGCGCTCAGCCGGTACATCGAGCACTTCTCGGGGGTGACCGAGCGGGTGGGGGCCGAGAAGGTGGACCCCTTTGCCGGCATGGCCGCCCCGGAGCGGATCCACGCCCAGATCCTGCACCGTCGCCGGGAGGGCATCGAGGCCCTCATCGACGAGGTGCTGCGGGAACGCGACCCGGTGTCGGTCCTCAACGAGATCCTGCTGCCGGCGATGAAGGACGTCGGTGACCGCTTCGGTGCCGGCGAGCTGATCCTTCCCTTCGTCCTCCAGAGCGCCGAGGTGATGAAGCGTGCCGTCGCCCACCTGGAGCAGTTCCTTGACCGTACCGAGGGACATGCCAAGGGACAGGTGGTGCTCGCCACCGTCTTCGGCGACGTCCACGACATCGGCAAGAACCTGGTCAAGACGATCCTGAGCAACAACGGCTACACGGTCCACGACCTGGGCAAGCAGGTGCCGCTCAACACCATCATCGACAAGGCCGAGGAGGTCAGGGCCGATGTCATCGGCCTCTCGGCACTGCTCGTCTCGACCAGCAAGCAGATGCCGATGATGGTGGCGGAGCTGGAGCGGCGCGGGCTGCAGTACCCCGTGATCATCGGGGGCGCCGCCATCAACCGCGGCTTCGGCCGGCGGATCATCTACCTCGACGAGCGGCGGGTGTACGGGCCCGGCGTCTTCTACTGCAAGGACGCCTTCGAGGGGCTGGAGACCTGCGACCAGCTCATCGACCCGGCGCGGCGCGGCTCGCTTCTGGAGCGGGCCCGAGAGGAGGCGCGGGTGTTTCGGGAGCGCGAGCAGGCCAAGGCGAGCGCCGCCGCCGCGGCCCCGCCGGTCGCGGTTCCGGCCCGCAGCGACACACGCACCGATGTGCCCATTCCGGCACCGCCCTTCTGGGGGGCGCAGGTGGTGACCGGCATCAAGCTCCAGGCTGTGTATCCCCACATCGATCGCAATTCCCTCTACAAGATGAGCTGGCAGTTCCGCGGGATCCATGACCCAGAGCGGTGGGCGGAGCTGGTGCGCACCGAGCTCGAGCCCCGCCTCGAGAAATCCATGCACGAGGCGCAGCGCGAGGGGTGGTTGGAGCTGCGGGCCGTGTACGGCTACTGGCCGGCCCTGGCGGAGGGGGACGCCGTGGTCATCTTCGACCCATCGGACCGCGAGAGGGAGCTGGGCCGGTTCCGCTTCCCCCGCCAGGCCGAGCAGAGCCGGCTCTGCCTCGCCGACTACGTGCGCCCCCGCGAGCAGGCGCGCGGCGACGAGCGCGACGTGATCGCCCTGCAGCTGGTGACCACCGGCCCCGGCGCAAGCGAGCTGTCCAACCGCCTCCAGACCGCCGGCGACTACGACGACATGCTGCGCGTCCACGGCTTCGCCACCCAGATGGCGGAAGCGACCGCCGAGTACATCCATGCGCACATCCGCCGGGAGCTGGGGCTGGGGCCGGAGCAGGGGCGGAGATACTCATGGGGCTACCCGGCGTGCCCGGACCTCGCCGACCACGAGGTCTTCTTCCGCCTCGTTCCAGCGGATCGGATCGGGGTCCGGCTCACCGAGGGGTGGCAGCTGGTGCCCGAGCAGTCCACCTGCGCGATCGTGCTGCACCACCCCCAGGCTCGCTACTTCGCGGTCTACGGCAGCCGGTTCGAGGAGGGGGGGCCGGGCGCGCCGGAGGCGGCGCCCTAGCGGTTCGGCCAGGGCCGGGTGGGCCGCCGGACGCGGGTGGTAGCGTAGGCGCAGTGGCGGGCGCGCGCGGCGGGAGCGGGCGGCATCGTTTCCTGGTGGAGCCGGCAAGGCCGCGGAGCATCGCCAACCGGCCCAACGCCTACTGGCTGGCAGTTGGCACGGTGTGCATCGGCGCCTTCATGGGCCAGCTCGACGCCAGCATCGTCACAGTCGCCTTTCCCAGCCTCCAGGTTGCCTTCCACGCCGGGCTGGGCTCGGTCACCTGGGTCGGGCTCTCCTACCTGCTGGTACTGGTCGCGCTGGTCACCGCGGTCGGCCGCTTCGCCGACATGGTGGGGCACAAGCTCCTCTACACCTACGGCTTCACGGTGTTCATCATCGGGTCGGCTCTCTGCGGGCTGGCTCCCAATCTGGGAGCCCTCGACGGGTTCCGGGTCCTCCAGGCCGTGGGCGCGGCGATGCTTCAGGCCAACAGCGTCGCCATCATCGCCCTGGCCGTACCGGCGGAGAAGCTCGGCCGCGGGATCGGCATCCAGGGAGCGGCTCAGGCGCTCGGCCTGGCCCTGGGGCCCAGCGTCGGCGGTGGGCTGATCGCCCTCGGAGGGTGGCGGTTGATCTTCCTGGTCAACGTGCCGGTGGGGATGCTCGCCACCGGCCTGGCGTGGTTCCTGATCCCGCGCAGCCGCGAGCTGCAGAAGCGGGAACGCTTCGATTGGCTGGGACTTGCGCTCTTCGTCCCGGCCATCGCGGCCTTCCTCTTCGCGATCACCTCCCTGGCCGACAGTCACCGCTCGGCGTCGGCGGAGTTCATCGGGCTGCTGGTTGGATGCGGGGTGCTGGTCTGCGCCTTCCTGATCCGGGAGCATCGCGCCAGAGCTCCGATGCTCGACCTCCGGCTGTTCCGGCGGGTGGCCTTCTCCGCCGGAATCTCCAGCGGACTGCTCTCCTACCTGGTGATGTTCGGAGCGCTGTACGTCGTCCCCTTCTACCTGGAGCGCGGCCCCCAGCACCTGGCGGCAGCGGTGGCCGGCCTGGAGCTGACGGTGATGCCGGCAGCCTTCGGACTGGTGGCCCCCTTTGCCGGGCGTGCCGCTGATCGCCTGGGCGCCCGACCCCTCACCGTGGCCGGGATGCTGCTCTGCTGCGGCAGCCTGGCGACGCTCGGGCTGCTTCGTCCCGCCAGCCCGGGGCTGGTCCTCCCCCTCGCCGCCCTCGGAGTCGGTCTGGGACTCTTCACGCCTCCCAACAACGCGGCGATCATGAGTGCGGCGCGGCGCGACGAGGCCGGGGTGGCGAGCGGAATCCTCAACATGACCCGGGGGTTGGGCACATCGATGGGCCAGGCGTTCATCGCCCTGGTTCTCGCTCTGGTGGCCGGCAGCCTCACCGATTCCGCCCTGGTGGTCGACGGCTTCGGCGCATCAGCCATGGTCCTGGCAGCCGCGGCACTGGGCGCCGCCGGGCTGGCCGCGGTGCGGGGAGGCGGCGCGATGCAGGCGCGCTCCCGGCCGCCGGCGATGGAGTGACCCGGGCTCAGGGGGCGGGCCGGCCGGCACAGGAATCAAGCCTCCGCGGCCTCTCAGAGCACCCCGAGGATGCCGTCGGCAGGAGCGACGGTCGTGGCTTGGCCAGTGGAGAGACTGATCAGGACCAGCGCGGCCTGAGACGAGCCCGGAGCAGAGGGACCCAGATCCGCGATGGCGCTCGTGCTCACCACCTTGGCGGGAGCGGAGCCACTCTCGTCCCAGGCGGCCTGGTCCTGGCCACGCATCACCCGAGCAGCCTGACCGCCCTGGGCCAGGCTGAGCACCGAGAGTGAATCGGTCCACCCTCCGCCCCCCTCGGGGGCACCCTGGCTGGTGCAGAAGATGAGGGACAGCGGGCTGGCCGCGAACGCGACCTGGCCGGCATAGGGGGCGTTGGTGTCGTAGGTATTGGTGGAGCCGTCCGGGCTGGTCACGGTGATCTGCGCGTCGGCGGCCTCGCCGGATACGCAGGCGACGCTGCCGTCGGCGGCCAGGTCGGCGAACCTGTCCCCAGGGCCGACCGGGCAGAGCGGGCTCGAAACGTCGCCGCTCACCGGGTCGAACCGAACCACCCGGGCGAGCTGGTAGTCGTCGTCGATGAACGGCCCGGCTCCGCCGACACCGGTGGGATCACTGCCCAGCAGCACGCCAGAGGCCGCCCACTCCACGACCCGGAATCCGCCGGCGGCCTCGCCGCCCACCTGCCCGGCGCGGGTCAGGGTGGCGGCCAGGTTCACGGTGCCCACCGGTCCACCGACGTACAGCTGGGTGGTCGCCTCGGTTGCGGCACTGTTCCAGCTGATCACGGAGAGAATCCAGCAGCGCCCATTGGGACTCGTGGCGGCCGAGGTGCCGGGGTCGAAGATCTGCTCCGAAGCGGTGATCCCGAGCTCCTGCGCCGTTCCGGTGGGGCCAAGGAGATCCAATTCCCCGCTCTCCGGCTGGTAGAGGAAGACACCCGCCGGGCCCACCCCGACCGGAAAGGGCCCTGACGACACATCGGTGGCCGTCTGGTTGAGCACATGCCCCTGGGGGTTCACCAGCTCGACGGTCTGCTGGGGAGGCTGGTTGCGGGTCACGACGATCACCGGCGCGCCCGCCGACGGGCTCGGCCTCGGGGGTGATCCGCTGGCGCAGGCGGCGAGGGGGGCGGCGGCGGTCGGGGTGACGGGCGGAGGCGTCGACCCGGTGGTGGATGGTGAGCCGGTGGAGGAGGGCGCGCCCGGTGATGGCGAGCTCGTCGAGGGCGCAGCGGGAGTGGAAGCATGCGGGCGCGACGAGCCGCCGCACGCCGCCAGCGCGAGGGTGGTCACCACCAGGAGAAGGAGCGCTTGGGAGGACGTGCGAGGGAAGTCGGCCATGAGGGCGCTGGTAGCGTAGCCGCAGGGGCGGCGGCGCGCCGGAGTTGCTCACCTTTCCGGACCTCCTTCCGGGGGGTCGGCGCACGGAGATCCGGTATCGAGGCCGGGGAGGGTGGACGGCGGGCACGGCCCGAGCGCAGAATCCCGGCACATGCACACCACGCTCCTCCCCACCCTCAGGCTCCGCCGTTCCGCCGCCCTCCTGTTCGGGCCCCTGGCGATGCTGAGCGCGTGCGGCGGCGGATCGAGTGCGCCCTCTTCCTCGGCAGCCGGGACGGCCTCGCTGCCGGCGGCTCAGGCCAGTATCGTCGCCGAGATCCCTGCGTCGGTGACGGGCATGGAGCCTCTTCAGATCGCCACCGACGCCTCCTACGCGCCCAACGAGTACGTCGATGCGAGCACCGGCGCGCTCACCGGCTGGGATCTCCAGCTGGCCACCGACGTCTGCGCCGTGCTGGGCCAGCACTGCACCATCAACAACGTGACCTTCAGCGACATCATCCCCGCGCTCCTGGAGTTGCCGCCCAAGTATGTGATGAGCTTCTCCAGCTACACCCCCACGGCTCAGCGAGAGCAGTCGGGGATCGACTTCATCACCTACTACCAGGCGGGTGAATCGTGGCTCGCCAAGGTGGGTGGCCCGACCATCACCCACGCCGCCCAGATGTGCGGCCACTCCGTGGCGGTCGAGGCGGGCACGGTCGAGGAGTCCGACGCCTGGGGCTACATGGGCAAGAAGCCGGGCGGCGACCCGATATCGGGGGACACCGACAACTGCACCACCGCCGGCCTCCAGGACATCACCGTGGACAGCTTCCAAACCCAGACGGAGGCCAACGCGGCGCTGCTCAGCGGCCGGGCCGACTTCGGCTGGGCCGACCAGCCGGTGGCCGACTACCAGGTCAAGCTCAACCCCGGGAAGCTCAAGATCAGCGGCCAGCCCTGCAGCATCTATCCCTACGGGGTGGCCGTGGTCAAGACCCTGGGCTTCGACAAGGCCATCGAGGATGCCATCAGCTACCTGATCACCCACGGTTACTACACTCAGATCTTGAAGAGCTACAACGTCAGCGACGGGGCCGTCCCCGCCTCGGCGGTCGGGGTCAACGACAACAATCCGGTCGGCTCGACCTGTGTACCGTCGTACTGAGGCCCGCCGCGCCGTCCACGCCGGCTGAGCGCACGCTCGCCGGCAGGGGGCGCGGAACGGCGGACCGGAGCTTGCCGAGATCGATGTGACCGACATCACCGCGAGCCAGCTGGCCCCCGCGCCGTCCGAGCACCGCCACCCCGAGGCGATCCGGGCCGTCCCGCTGCGGCACCCGTGGCGGTGGGTGTCCGCCGTCGTGGTGCTGGCTCTGTTCGCAGCTGTCGTCTACACCTTCGCCACGGCACCCCTCCTCAAATGGCCGGTGGTCGGCCAGTACCTCTTCAACGACCGGGTGATGAGTGCTGTCCTGGTGACCCTGGCGCTGACCGTAATCGCCATGCTCATCGGAGTGAGCCTGGGCTTGCTCATGGCGGTGATGCGGCAGTCGGCCAACCCGGTGATGAGATCGGTCAGCTGGTTTTACATCTGGTTCTTCCGGGGCACCCCGGTCCTGGTCCAGATCTTCTTCTGGTTCAACATCGCATTCGTTCTCCCGTTCGTCAAGATCGGCATCCCCCTCACCGGCCTCCAATGGGTGGGCCAAGTCAACAACATCGACACCCCGTTCATCGCTGCGATCCTTGGCCTGGGGCTCAACGAGGCCGCTTACATGGCCGAGATCATCCGCGCCGGGCTGATCTCGGTGGACGCCGGGCAGACCGAGGCGGCCCAAGCGTTGGGGATGACCCGAGCCCAGGTGATGCGCCGGGTCGTCATCCCCCAGGCGATGCGGGTGATCATCCCGCCGACGGGCAACGAGACCATCTCCATGCTCAAGACATCATCGCTGGCCTTCATCTGCGCGGTCGGCGAGCTCTTCTTCATCGTCACTGAGATCTCCAACGCCAACTACCGGATCGTGGAGCTGCTGATCGTGGCCTCGGTCTGGTATCTCCTGCTGACCTCGGTGCTCACCCTCGGCCAGTACTACCTGGAGCGCTACTTCGCCCGCGGCTCGGTGCGCAATCTCCCCATGACACCGCTGCAGCGGCTGCGGCGCCTGCTTCCGTCGCACTCCCAGTACCAGAGCACCGCCGAGATCCTGGCTGAGGTAAGGGGCTCTCGACACCGTCGATGAACGCGAAGTGGCCATGACCGCAGTCGATCCGCTCCGCGTTGAACCCATGGTCAGGGCCGAGGCCGTGCACAAGAGCTTCGGCCGCAACCAGGTGCTGCGCGGCATCGACCTCGAGGTCGCGCCCCGGGAGGTGATGTGCATCATCGGGCCCTCGGGCTCGGGCAAGAGCACCTTTCTGCGCTGCATCAACCACCTGGAGAAGATCGACGCGGGAAGGCTGTGGGTCGACGGAGAGCTGGTCGGCTACCGCCAGCGCGGCGATCGGCTCTATGAGCTCCCCGACCGTGAGGTGTGCCGGAAACGCTCGGAAATCGGCATGGTCTTCCAGAGCTTCAACCTCTTCCCCCACATGACCGCTCTCCAGAACGTCATCGAGGCGCCGCTCAGAGTGAAGCGGGAGGCGACCGCCGTCGCCCTGGAGCGCGGGCGAGCCCTGCTCGACCGGGTGGGCCTCGGGGACAGACTCGATGCCCACCCGCGCCAGCTTTCCGGGGGTCAGCAGCAGCGGGTGGCCATCGCCCGGGCGCTGGCGATGCAACCCAAGCTGATGCTGTTCGACGAGCCGACCTCGGCACTCGATCCGGAGCTGGTCGGCGAGGTGCTCGACGTCATGCGCGGTCTCGCCGAGGACGGGATGACCATGATCGTGGTCACCCACGAGATGGGCTTTGCTCGCGAGGTCGGCGATTCCCTGGTCTTCATGGACGGCGGCCTGGTGGTGGAGGCGGGGGTCCCGCGGAGCGTCCTCGCCGACCCCCAGCACGAGAGGACCCGGGCGTTCCTGTCCAAGGTGCTCTGAGGGTGGGATCAGGCCAGCATCGACTGGATGCGGGTGGCCAGCTCCTTGATCTTGAACGGCTTGGCGAGGGTCTGGACGTTGCCGTACGCCTCTAGTTTGGGAACAGTGGTCGGATTGACCAGTGCACTCACAACCAACACCTTGGGCTCCTGGCCGCGCTCCTCCCTGATCCTCTCCAGGACCTGGGTGCCACTCAGGTCCCCGGGGAGCATGAGATCGAGGAGCACCAGGTCAGGGCTGAACTCTGCGAGCACCCCGAGCCCCTCGTCGCCGCTCTTGGCAACCCGGACCTCGTAGCCCTCCATCGTGCACAGCAGATGCTCGATGTCGGCGAGGGCATAGTAGTCCTCGATGATCAGCACCTTCTTGACGATCACGGCGCCGCCGAGCATAGCAGCGCGAGCCGGCTGAGACCCACACCGAACCGCCCAACCACCCCATTCCTCGGAGGCTTGGGACCGGGCTAGGCCAGATGCCGTCCCGGTGCCGCCACCGCTCGAACCGGTCAACGGCGGCGGGTGGCCTCAGGACGTGAAGCGGAACCGGCCCATGCCCACGGCCGGGACCAGAAGGGCACGCTCGCTCTCGTCCAGCTCGATCCGTCGCTGCCGTCCCACCCCGCGCACGTCGGCGAGCGCCTCGACGATGCTCTGGGTGAAGCGGAGGTCGCGCACCGGCCGGCCGATCCGGCCATCCTCGATGAGGAAGGTGCCGTCGCGGGTCATCCCGGTGATCATGGTGCGCAGCGGGTGGACGTCGCGCACGTACCAGAGCCGGGTCACGTAGAGGCCGCCGTCGCAATCGGCGATCAGCTCTTCCAGGTCGCGATCGCCGGCCGCCATGACCAGATGCCTGGCCCACGGTCCGTAGGTGTTGGGCATGGGCAGGGCGTGGCCGGTCGAGGGCACGTTCTCGCGCAGCGCGGTGGCGCTGTCATGGACGAAGCTCCGGCACACCCCCTCCTCGACGCAGGTGACTCCCCGGCTGGAGACACCCTCGTCGTCGAAGGGGTAGGGCATGGCCTCGGAGTCGGCGGCGTCGTCGGCAACGCTCACCAGCTGGCTCATCAACCTCTCGCCCGGGCGCATGAAGCTGCGCCGCTCCTGGCGGGCCAGGGCACTGAATCCGAGATCGGCCAGATGGGCGATCAGGTCGGCGACCGCGTAGGGGGAGAGCACCACCGGATAGACGCCCGGCTCGACGGCGATCGGCCCCTGATTGCGAGCGCAGGTTTCCACCGCCTCCCGGGCGAGCCCATCGGTGTCGAGGCTGCCGACGTCGAAGTGATGGCGATCCGCATATCCCCAGCCCTGTTCGCCGCGGACCACGCAAACCATGCCGCAGGCGGTGCTCTGGGCCTGGCGGCGGATCCCCGCGGTGCTGACGACCACGGTCGTCGTCACCGAGCTCTCCACCGTCCCGAAGGCCTCGAAGCCGGCTGAGTCGCTGATGCGAGCGATCGTCTCGACCTGTGTCGCTCGCCACTCCGGAGTGCAGTCGGCCGTGGCCAGGCTGCGGGCCACCGGAGCGTCGGGTCCAGCGTCCGGCTTGGGAAGCGGAGTGACCTCGCCGGCAGGACTTAATCTCCGAGCCGCCTCGGCAGCCGCTGCCAGCCGCCCCGGGGCGTCATCGACCTCCCCGCGCAGCTCGGCCACCCCCACCCGGTCGTCGCTGATCAGGCGCAGCCGCATCCGCCGCGAGCTCTCCGAGACGTTCTGATGAATCTGGCTTCGGGCGAACCGGGTGAGCGCCTCCTGACGCTCGGTGATCACCACCTCGGCGCCCTCCCGGCCCACGGTCTCGAGCACCGAGTTCGGCGAGGGCGACCAGCTCGCCGGCGGGCGACGGTCTCACGAGACCGCCGCAGTCACGGACACCTGCTGGAACCGACATGGCGCGGCCCCGTGCCCAACATGGATGACCTGGGAGGGCTGGCCCTTGCCGCAATTCACCGTTCCCCACATCCGCCACTCGGAAGGACCGGCGACCGCGTCGCACGACCTCCAGAATTCCGGGGTGCGACCCGCGTAGAGAGCGTTCTTCACCAGGCTCACCAGCCGGCCATCTCGGATCTCCCATCCGTTCTGGGTGCCGAACTGGAAGTTGAGCCGGCGGTCGTCGATGCTCCAGGAGCGGTTGGTCTGAAGGTAGACGCCCTGCTCAGTGGTGGCGATCATCTCCTCGAGACTTCAACTCCCCTGGTTCGAGATTGACGTTGGTCATCCGCACCAGGGGGATCCGGTTCCAGGACTCCGCCCGCATCGCCCCGCTGCTCGGCCATCCGTAATCGGCGCCGGTCTCTCGAGATGACATGTAACCGCAAAACACGCCTCCGTCGACCAGCACGGTGCGCTGCGCGGGCACGCCCTCGTCGTCCCAGCCGAACGTTCCCACGCCGCCGGGGCTGGTGGCGTCGGCGGTGATGGTGACCTGCTCGCTTCCGTAACGGAAGCGGCCAAAGAGATCGGGGGTCAGGAACGAGGTTCCGGCGTAGGCCGCCTCGTCGCCGCGGACACGGTCCAGCTCGGTGGGATGGCCACACAACTCATGGACCTGCAGGGCGGCCTGGGTGCCGTCGAGGATCAGCGTCATCCGTCCGCTCGGGCATGGACGCGCGCCGAGCAGGGCGACCGCCTCGGCCGCCACCCGCTCCCCACTCCCATCGAGGTCCATGGCCAGGATCGCCTCGTACCCGGCACAGAGCTGATGCCGACCGAAGCTGTTGGGGTGGCTTCGGGTCTGGACCTCGTCGTCGCTGGTGGCGGTCGCATCCATGCCGCCGCCGAACTCGACGATGAGCTGCTCGATCCTCGATCCCTCGGTGCTGGCGAAGTAGCGAAGCTCCCGGACGAACTCGAGCGAGGCTTGATGGGTGGTGATGCCGGCCACCGCTCCCATGGCCTCGTCGGCTCGGATCAGCAGCTCCATCTTGTCCTCGAGGTTGACCTCGAAGGGGTCCTTCTCGACCGGGGTGGCGTAACGGCCGACCACGGGCGCCGAGGCGGCCAGACGAACCGGACGGCGGCGCAGCCGGGCGGAGGCACGGGCGATCCGGCAGGCCAGCCGGCCGGCCTCCTCCAGGCTCTCGGCGTCGAGGCGATCGGCACAGGCGAATCCCCAGGCGCCATCAACCAGCGCTCGCACCCCCATCCCCTCGTCCTCCAGAGAGGAGACCTCGGCGAAGCGGCCGTCCTTGACGGCAAGCGCCTGGACCTGCCGCTGAACCACCCGGCAGTCGGCATAGCCGGCGCCGCTGGCGAGGGCGGCGTCGAGCACCAGCTCGGCGATGTCTCTCATGCTGGGACGTGGTTCATGGACCCGGAGAATTCTATGGGGCGGGCCGCTTCGGAACCGGCTGCCGCGCAATCGGTGCCGAATCGCTCCGATCTCGGCGCCGCTGGGGTGGCCGTATACTCAGATCGAATTGAACCGCCCGGCATCCCGGAGGCGGGCATGCGGCGTCCCCGGCTGACGCTCCCGCTCAATCCACGGCGGCAACTCCGTGACCGGCTTCTCGCCGCGATGCTGGTGGTGGCCCTGGTGCCGGCCACCGCGTTCTTCGTGCTGACCGTCGTCGACCTGAACGGCATCACCCAGGCCACGGTCAACGCAGCCGACAGCAGCATCGTGGGGCAGCGCCAGGCGACCCTCCAGACCCAGCTGAACGCGTACGCGCAGAAGACCATCGAGGCCCCCCTCAGGCTGCTGGACACCCAGATGCGCGGGCTGGCCGGCGCCCTCAGTGCGTACCTCAGCACCAATCCTCCGGCTCCCGCCGCCGTTCCCAACGACGAGATCGAGGGTCAGACCGACGGGGTCTGGCAGGTCTCGCCGGGTTCGGGCAGCGCGGGTGCCGAAGCCGAGCTCCTGGTGGGCACCCAGGCCAAGAGCTCCAGCGGGACGGTGGCCCAGTGGGCGGCACCGCTCTACCGTCTCGATCAGCAGCTGACCAAGTTGAGCACGATCCACGACAAGGTCGGTTCCCTCTCAGTGGACGCGGTCTGGGTCAGGGACACGGCGAACAACGCGGTGCTGGTCAGCCCTCCACCCACCAGTCTGGTGGGCTCGGACCTGGCCGCCAACCCCCAGGGAGCACCGCCCGACCTGCTGCCCAACGTCGAGGCTGCGGGCGCGCCGTACTCGGGGGGGGGCACCGCCGACTGGACGACGCCCTATGAGAACCCGCTGTACGGCAGCAGCTGGGAAACCACCGTCTATGTGACCGCCGGGGATGGCATGGTGGTCGGGGCCGACGTGCCGCTCCCCCAGTTCAGCCTGCTGATCGGATCCGCCCCGCCCCAGCCAAACTCCTACCCGCTGCTCCTGACCGGGGCGCCGCAGAAGCCCGGGCTGGTCATCGCCGCCGGCGCCGTCGGCAGGGACTTCACCAGCACCCCCCGTCTCGGGTCCCCCCTGCCGGAGATCGCCGGCTCTGGGGGTCAGTCGCTGCTCACCGCCCTGGAGGAGGCCGCCCAGCCGGGCGGCAGCGCCCCGCCGGTCGCCGCCACCGTCCGCGGAACCAGCAAGCTCTTCTTCGTGGCCGGCGTCATCGACCCCGGTTGGGTTCTCGTCGACGCCTCACCGAAGTCGGACTTCGAGCCCAGCGGCGAGATCCTGGCGCTCCAAAAGGGAATCAACACCGCACTTTCGGACATCTTCCGGGGGGCCATCCCCATCGTCCTGATCCTGATCGTCGTCTGCTTCCTGCTGGCCACGGTGCTCTCCCGCTTCGTGGTCGCGCCGGTGAGGGCGCTGACCACCTCGGCCGAGCGCCTGGCCCAGGGCCGCACCGACGAGGCGGTGCCCCAGCAGGGTCGCGACGAGGTGGGTGACCTGGCCGCCTCGCTGGAACGGATGCGCCGGGAGATCAACGCCTCGCGAGAGGTGATCCTGGCCGCGAGCCGGGAGCTGGAGCAGAAGGTCCAGCTGCGCACCGCCGAGCTGAGCGCCCGCAACGAGGAGCTGCTCGCCCTCAACGAGCTGGCCGGCTCTCTGACCCGCTCCCTCGACCCCGAGGCGATCCTGAGCGGGGCCCTCGAGGCGGTGCGCGCGGTCCTGCCCATCAGCGCCGGCCGCGGCTTCCTGGTCAATCGGGAGGCTCAGCTGACCGCTCGGGGACCGGCTGCCGACGATCGCGGGCCGCTGCTCGAGGAGGTCGCCTTCGCCGCCTACTCCGAGAACCTCCTGATCACCCGGCCGGACGACGCCGGGACCCTCATCGGCCTTCCCCTCTCCACCGGCGGCGGCGCGCTGGGCGCCCTCGGCCTGCGCAGCGCCACCCTCCCCGGAGCTGAGATGACCACCCTGCTGGTCGCGATCGGCAACCAGGTCGGGCTCGCGCTGCGGACCGCGCGCCTCTCCCAGGAGGGCCGGGAGATGGCGGTCCTCGAGGAGCGGGCCCGCCTCGCCCGCGAGATCCACGACACCCTGGCCCAGCAGCTCACCGGCATCGTCATCCAGCTGGAGGCAGCCCAGGCCCTGGCCGGCCGGGATCCCGAGCGGTCGCTGCCGGCGCTGTCCTCAGCCCAGGAGCTGGCCCGTTCGGCCCTGGCCGAGGCGCGGCGCTCGGTCTGGGACCTCCGCCCCACCCCGCTCACATCGACCGGGCTGGTCGCCGCCGCCGAGACCGAGGTGGAGCGATTCCGCCGGCGCACCGGCATCACCGCCCGGCTCCGAGCCGAGCGGATGGCACCGCCCCCGGCGCTTCGCCCCCAGGCTGAGGTGGCGCTGCTCCGGATCACCCAGCAAGCGCTGGCCAACATCGCCGCCCACAGCGGGGCCTCGCGGGTCAGCGTCCGCCTCCGTCACGCCGACGGTCACGTCGAGCTCACCGTCAAGGACAACGGCCACGGGTTCGACACCACGGCCCTGCCGTCCGACCGCTTTGGCCTGGTAGGGATGTCCGAGAGGGTCCGTCTTGCCGGGGGCAGCTTCGCCGTCGAGAGCGCGACCGGACGGGGCACGACCATCTCGGTCCGGCTGCCGGTGGTGGAGGAAGCACGCCCGCAGCCCGACGATTCCGGCGGCACGCCGGCGGTGGCGGTGTGATCCGGGTCCTGGTCGCCGACGATCACCCGGTGGTGCTGCACGGGCTGTGCACCATGCTCGAGGTGGAGGACGACATCCGGGTGGTGGCCAGGGCCGCCGACGGCGTCGAGGCCGTCGAACGGGCCCGGGAAACCCGCCCCGACATCATCCTCATGGATGTGCAGATGCCCAACCTCGACGGCATCGAGGCGATGCGACGGATCCGCGCGCACGACCCCGAGGCCAAGGTGATCGTGCTGACCACCTACCGCAACGAGGACTACATCTTCCCCTCACTCCAGGCGGGGGCGCGAGGCTACCTGCTCAAGGACTCGAGCCGGGAGGAGCTGGCGAGCGCCATCCGCGCCGTCGCCGCCGGGGAGTCGCTGCTCGATCCCGGCCTGATATCGAACGCCCGGCCGGAGTACAACCTGACCCACCGGGAGCTCGACGTGCTGCGACTGATGGGAGAGCACTGCAACAACGCTCAGATCGCCAAGCGGCTGTTCGTGAGTGAGAACACGGTCAAAACCCACGTCAGCAACATCTTCGCGAAGTTGGGCTGCGGCGATCGGGCGGCCGCGGTGCTGATCGCCTGGAAGGCGCATCTGATCTAGCGGCGGCGGTGAGCCGCGGTTCAGCTCGCGCAGCCGAGCAGCCGGGCAGGTGCCGGAGAGAGCGGATGCACCGCCACGGTCGCGGCCGCGGAGTGTCCCGAGTCCACCGCCTGGGCGATCATCGTCGCCAGCACCTGGGCACCCTGCGGTCCAGGGTGGATCCCGTCGCCCATCACGCTCCCCCACATGAAATAGGCGGGGTGTCCGAGGCTGGCGCTGTACCAGTTGACGATGGTCGCGGCGGGCACCAGGGCGGCGACCTGGGCGAGCTCCTGGTTGATGAGCGGTGCCCAATCGGGGTGGTCGGGGTCTTCGCCGGCGTTGACGAGCACGACCGTGGAGAACCCGTAGGACCTGAGCGCACCCGCGATCTGGCCGGGATCCCATCCCGGCCCGTTGGTGCCCAGCTCCACCACCACCCGGGAGTACAGGAGTCCCTGGCTCCTGAGCTGGCTGAGCAGGGCCGGCAGCTCGCTCATCTGGCGCGAAACCTGGCCATCGATGAAGGCGCCGGGGAGCAGCGGGTGGAGGTGCGGGGCCAGATCGATCATGATCGAATCGCCGATCACAGTCGTCGGCACGCTGTCCGGGGAGGGGGGCGGCAGCGAGGGCGCGGGGGTGGTGGACGGGGTCGGCGACGGCGATGCGGCTGGGGAGGGGCTCCCACAGGGCAGGGGGGCAGGGGTGGCTGCTGGGGTGCGGTCGCTGGGCGTCATCACCAGGCTCGAGGGCAGAGCGGACAGCGCGCTGGCGGTCACCGCCGACGGGACCACCCCGGTCAGCCCCACCCCGGAGGCGGCCAGCACCACTCCCGCGGCGCAGCTTCCGGCCACCAGGCCTGCGGGGACGCCGATGATCCTGATCCTCGGGGCCCGGAGCCGCGAGATCACGCTCGTGAAGCCCCTGGTGCGGATCGGCTGCTCGATGAATCGCCAGGAGAGCGCCGCGATCACCAGGGTGGCGGCGACCTGGAGGGCCATCCGCACCAGCTCACCCGACCCAGTCGCGTCGGGCGGAGTGGTGAGGACGATGATTGGATAGCTCCACAGGTAGATGCCGTACGACCGGACCCCGATCCAGCGCAGCGGTCGGACGCCGAGGGCGCGGCCCACCAGGGTCCCGGGATGGGCGAGGGACGCCACCACCGCCAGGCTCGCGATCGAGAGCAGGACCATCCCGCCCCGATAGAGGAACGGGTCGTACTGGTTGGTGAGGACCACCAGGACGACGATGCCGGCGAGCCCGAGCACGCCCAGAGCCTCGAAGCCGCACCGAGTGAGCCGCGACATCGCCTCGGTGAGCCGCCCGCTGGGCAGCGCGAAGGCCAGAGCCCCCCCGATCAGCAGCTGGAAGGCGCGCGTGTCGGTACCCTCGTACACGCGGGTGGGATCGCTGCCCTGCTGATACATCGCCGCCATGGCGATCGCCGAAGCCGCGGCTGCCACCAGCAGCAGCGAGATCATCACGTCGCGGCGCCGGATGAAGCGGAGCGCAACGATCAGGAGCAACGGCCACACCAGGTAGAACTGCTCCTCCACCGCCAATGACCAGAGGTGCCCGAGCGGGGTCAGGGGCGCGAACAGGGCGAAATACGAGACGTGCTGAAACGCGTACCACCAGTTGCTGTAGTAGAAGAGGGCGCCCAGCAGGTCGCCGCGCAGGGCCGGGACCTGCCCGGAGTTGGCGAAAGACACCCACAGGGTCACCGCCACCAGCATCACCCAGAGCGCGGGCAGCAGCCGTCGCGCCCGGCGCAGCCAGAACCGCCCCAGATCGATGCTTCCACGGCTCTGGCGCTGCGCCAGCAGGAGGTCGGTGATGAGGTAACCGGAGATCACGAAGAAAACACCGACGCCGAGCTGACCACCCGATGCCCAACCGAGGTTGAGGTGATAGGCGATGACGGCGAGCACCGCGACGGCCCGCAGGCCGTCGAGGCCCGCCATGTACCGTCCTTCTCCCTCGACCGGTCGTGGCATTGTCACCCGCCACTGAACTGAGAGTCATCCGCCCGACTGCGGCGGTCTCATGGTATTACGGGTCAGACGGACAGAGAGTGACGAAGCGCGGAAGGTTCGGAGTTCACCGTCAAAACATGACGGTGGCAAATTCGCCCACCTGACGGAAACCGAGTTCGAGCATAGAGCCGCAACGCCGGCTCGTTGTATGCGTTGACGTACAGCGAGCAGAGGGGAACGTCGTGAAGCAGCTCGGCGCACACCGCCGCCAGCCCGGCGGCGGCGAGGCCCCGGCGCCGGAGCCTCGGGTTTGTCCAGACTCCTTGGAGCTGCAGTGCTTCGGGAGTCCAGGCCGACAGCTCGACCTTGAAGAGGATCTCGCCGCCCTCCGACCACAGGAAGGACCAGCCCCGGTCGACCAGTGTGGCCATCCGGCTCCGCCAGCCGGCGGGGTCCAGGGACATCGGGTCGACACCCATCTCCTCCCGGTGCATGGCCGCGGCGGCGAGGGTGAGCCGATCCAGATCCTCGCGCCGTCCGCGCCCGACGGCCACGCCGGGGGGAACCGCGGGGGCACGATCGAGGACCATCAGGGGCTGGGGGTCGCGGACCTCCCGAGGCCGCTGGCGATTGGCCACCGCCCCCAGAAGCGCCCGGATGGCCGGGGCCGGACCGATCATCAGCCGTGCCGGCGGCTGGTGCGTCAGGGCCCCGGCCATCACCGCCGCATCGCTGGGGTCGGGGATCCAGGGCACAATCAGCGGTCCGCCCAACATGACCGCGCGCAGCGAGCCGTTCGCCCCCAGAGCCCACCAGCTCTGCCGCTGCGCGCCCAGGCGCAGCTCGCTCCTCAGAAAGACGTTGGCCACGGGATCCTGATCGAGGAGCGCGGAGACGGCGGGGAGCTCGGTCGGAACGATGCGGGTGAGGGTCGCTCCCCGCCGGAGCAGCGGGCTCATGGCGCGAAGTCTGCACCCACCGGCATCGCGAAGGGGCTGAACGCCACGTCGGCGTCACGTATGCTTCCCGCCGCCAGTGCTGATCCTCATGAGCCACCAGGCGACCCGCGACCAGGTGGATAACGTGATCCGTCACGTCCGTGAACGCGGCTTCCAGCCCATCGAGCTGCCCGGGACCGAGCGTCTCGCCATCGGGATCCTGGGGAGCAATCCAGGGCAGATCCGGGACGCGGTGGTGGCCCTTCCGGGAGTGATGGACGCAATCCCGGTGAGCAAGCCCTACAAGCAGGTCGGTCGGGAGTGGCATCCGGCGCCGAGCCTGGTGGGGGTGGGCGGCGTCCAGGTCGGCGAGGGGGCGGCCTTCGCGGTGGCGGCCGGGCCGTGCGCCGTGGAATCCCGCGAGCAGCTGATGGCCTCGGCCCGCGCGGTCAGCGCCGCCGGCGCACGGCTGCTGCGCGGCGGCGCCTATAAGCCGCGCACCTCTCCGTACGCCTTCCGGGGGCTGGGTGCGGTGGCGCTGGAGTACCTCGCCGAGGCGAGGGCGGAGACCGGCCTTCCGGTGGTCACCGAGGTCATCGCCCCCGGGGACGTGGAGCAGGTGGCAGGGGTCGCCGACCTGCTCCAGGTGGGAACCCGCAATGCCCAGAACTTCGCCCTGCTCGAGGAGGTGGGTGCCGCCGGCAAGCCGGTCCTGCTCAAACGGGGCCTCTCCAACACCATCGAGGAGTGGTTGCTCAGCGCCGAGTACGTGGTCAGCCACGGCAACCCGAACGTGATCCTGTGCGAGCGGGGGATCCGGACCTTCGAGACCGCCACCCGCAACACCCTCGACCTCAGCGCGGTGCCGCTGATCCATACGCTGTCTCACCTGCCCATCCTGGTGGACCCCTCCCACGCCACCGGGCATCGCCACCTGGTGCCCTCGATGGCCCTCGCGGCCGTCGCCGCCGGGGCCGACGGGCTGCTGGTGGAGGTGCATCCCAACCCCGACGACGCTCTCTCAGACGGCGCTCAATCCCTCACCCTGGAGCAGTTCGGGTCGCTCATGGATGATGTGCGTCATCTGATCGGCGCGCTCGGCAGGGGGTAGGATTCAGCCATGTGGTGGAGGTGCGGCCTCTTGCCCCACCAGGCTGGCTGAATGCCGCTCTTCCGCCGAGGGGAGCGCAACCCAGGGCCGGTGCCGGCACCGTCGCCGGTCGCGGCTCCTGCCGGTCCGAGCATGGCCGCGGCCCAGCCGCTGGCCGCTCCATCCGGCGAGGCGCCCGCGATCGCCCGCTTCCCGGTCACCGAGGGCGACCAGCCCTGCCGTGAGCGCGGCTGCCCCAACCGCAACGGGGTCACCTGCCACTACACCGACCGGCGGGGCAGGCGCTGCGACACCGCGTGGTGTCCGCTCCACTCGGCCACCGTCGGCGGCATCGTGTACTGCCGGCGCCACGCGGGAACGATCTCCGCCATCGGGTATTTCGAGCATCCGACTGGCCTCCCCGACCTCGACAACCGGTCCCCCTCCCTGGTCAACTGGGTGGCCCGCGACCTCGACGCATTCGTCGCCGCCACCCTGGTGCAGAGCGCCGGCCCGGGAGAGACCTTCGTGCGCGAGCCGGTGGTCAGCACCCATGTGGATCGAAGCGGCTTTCGCCGCTACGAGCGCGCCTGGAAGCTGGTCGACCACACCGGGCTGCGGCTCGCCGTCGCGGTCTTCGTGGCCGGAGAGGACGACGTGTCCGTGCGCGTCAGGGTCGGCCCCGGTGTGGTTGCCGAGGGGGTGCCGCCGTGGATCGAGCGCCGTTCGCAGGGGCTGGAGGTCTCAGCGGAGGTGGACCGCACCCAGCGCGCGCTGTTCTACGGTTTCCTGCAGAAGCACATCCTGGCCGCCGTCCGGTCCGACCGGGAGCGCGACCAGCGCCTCGGCCTGGGCTGACGGACGCCCGCGTCCCGGAGCCAGAGCGCGCCCGGGGCGGCGGCTATGCTGCACCGGTGATCCGCCTCTACGACACCGCCACCGGATCGCTGCGCAACGCGACCGTGGAGGGGCGCCCGGTTCGCCTCTACGTGTGCGGAATCACCCCGTACGACGGCGGGCATCTCGGCCACGCCTTCACCTATCACACCTTCGATGTGCTCACTCGCCGGCTGCGCAGCCTGGGTATGGAGGTGCGGAGCGTCCGCAACGTGACCGACGTGGACGACGACATGATGCGGGTCTCGGCACTGCGCGGGGTGGGCTGGCACGAGCTGGCCGAGCAGGTGGTGCGCGAGTTTGATCGCGACATGGCCGCCATCGACCTCCTCGAGGTCGACGCCGCCCCGCGCGCCAGCCGGCATGTTCCCGCCATGATCGACTGGAACTCGGAGCTGGTGCGGCGTGGCTTTGCCTACGAGGTGGAGGGCCACCTCTACTTCGAGGTGGCCCGGCTGCCCGACTACGGCCGGCTGAGCCGGCTCGGGACCGGGGCGATGCTGCAGCTGAGCCGGGAGCGGGGCGCCGATCCTGATGATCCGCGCAAGCGAGCGCCCCTGGACTTTGTCCTCTGGCAGCCCTCGGGCCCGGGCGAGCCGGCCTGGGACTCTCCCTGGGGACGAGGCCGGCCCGGCTGGCACATCGAGTGCACGGTGCTGGCGACCGCAGAGCTCGGCACCCCCATCGACATTCACGGGGGCGGCGACGACCTGATCTTTCCCCATCACGATTCGGAGATCGCCCAGGCGAGCGGGGCCGGCGTCGACCCGTACGTGCAGCTCTGGGTGCACGTCGCGATGGTCGGCTACCACGGCGAGAAGATGAGCAAATCCCTGGGCAACCTGGTGTTTGTCCGGGAGCTCCTCGAGCGGGTCTCGCCGGCGGCGATCCGCATACTCCTGGCCGGACATCACCACCGGCAGAGCTGGGAGCACACCGAGGCCGGGCTGAAGGTGGCCGCCGATCGGGAGAGGCGCTATGTGGCGGCGTCCCAGTCCGATATCGGCCTGGACCCAGTCGAGGCCGAGCGGTGGCGGCGCGACTTCCTGGGCCGGATCGACGACGACCTGGACACCCCCGGGGCCCTTCGGGTCGTCGACGCCCTCGCGGATCGGTTCCTGAAAGCCACCGGGGAGGGGTCCGGAAGCATCCCGGCGGGGGCGCTCCTGGGCGAGCTGCTCGGATTGGTCGGAGCCGGGTCGGCAATCGGGCAGCCGGTCAGCTCTCGCCGAGAACCTCTCGGGCGCGGGTGAGGGCTGCGGCGACGTCCGCGAAGCTGGAGCGGGCCAACGCCTCGCCGAAGGTCATCCACTCCGCCTCCTCCACCTCTCCGAGCTGAGGCAGGAGGCGGCTTCCGGCCGGCGCCTCGATGAGGAAGTGGTCGACGTGCTTGAAGATCAGCCGTCCGTCCCGCCGGTAGACGTAGTCGGATCCGGGGAGGGCCCCATGCAGGCGCAGTGAGGTGATGGGCAGGCCGCATTCCTCGGACACCTCGCGCAGCGCCGCACCAGCAGAGGTCTCGCCGGCCTCGACCAGGCCCTTGGGAAGCGACCAGTGGGCACCCGCTCTGACCAGCGCCACCTCCCAGCCGCCACCCGCGGGGCGCACCAGCACCCCTCCGGCGGACACCTCTGAGGGCCTGCGAGGACGGCGGGGGCGGGAGGGAGTGGGCGGTCGCGGCATCGGTCGGGAGGGGCGGTCGCGGCTGTTACGCTATGGGCCCTGAGGCGGATGGCCCCGTGGTGTAGCCTGGCCTAACACGCCACCCTGTCAAGGTGGAGATCGTCGGTTCGAATCCGATCGGGGTCGCCACAGCTCGGTGACCTCGGCCTCTCCGGTCCGCAGGGTCCGCCAGCTCGCGCCTCGGGGCCGCAGCGACACCAGGGAGCCGGTGGGAAGCTTGCCCCGCAGCTCGCTGGGTGCTCCGGCGCCGGCGAGAGCCAGAGCGAGGTCCTGGAGAGCAGGGTTGTGGCCCACCAGCAGCGCCTGGACGTGCTCGCGGGGGATTCGCCGGAGGCGGGCCAGCAGGTCGTCGGCGTCGGCGCCGTAGAGACCCGCCTCGACGACCAGCTCCGTGTCCGCGGGCAGGGCTTCAGCGATGATCTCCAGGGTCTGCCGGGCCCGCCGCGCCGGCGAGCACAGGACCAGGGTCGGAGCCACCCCGGCTTTGCCGAGGTGGCGAGCGAGCTTCTGGGCGGAGCGGCGCCCCCGCGCTGCCAGCGGCCGATCAGCGTCGTCCAGCCCGGGCTCGTCCCAGCTCGACTTGGCATGGCGCACCAGGTGGACGATCACGGAGTCGGCACGGGGCTGAGGGCGAGCCTGGGCTGGACCCATCGGAGCAGATCGTCAAGAACCGAGTCCCGCTCCGGCTCGTTGAGGATCTCGTGGTAGAGACCCGGGTACTCGAGGATGGTGCGGTCAGGACTGCCCACCCGGGAGTGCACGAAGCCGGCCGCGGAGGGGTCGACGAGCCCATCGGCGGTCCCCTGCATCACCAGGATCGGCAGGGTCAGGGTGGGCAGGTCCCGGGCGGCGACCTCCATCGCGCCCAGCCACTCGGTGCCCAGGCGGGCCCGGATTCGGTGGCGATGGATCCAGGGATCCGCCCGGTAGGCGGCGACCACCGCAGGATCGCGCGAAACCCGGTCCACGGCCAGCCGCTTCACCCCGAGCTCAGGGGCGAGCCGCGAGAGCATCCTTCCCAGGGCGGCGGTGAACCCGGAAACCTGGCCCGGGACCAGCGCCGGCGCCGAGAGCACCAGCGCGCGCAGCTCGGCCTGGTGGCGGAGGGCGTAGAGGGTGGCGATCAGGCCTCCCATGCTGTGGCCCAGGAGCACGGTGGGGGCCTCCCCATGCTCCCTGATCGCCGTCTGAGCGATCAGGTGGAGGTCCTCAACGTACTCGTCGAAGCGGGAGACGCTGACCGGCCGGCCCTCGGAACGTCCGTGGCCGCGATGATCGGGCACCACCACCGTGAGACCGGCTGAGGTCAGCCGCTCGCCCACGTGGCGGTACCGCCCTCCATGCTCACCGTAACCATGGGCGACGAGGACCCGCCCCCTGGTCCCCTCTCCCACATCAGGCGACCAGACCCTCCAGAAGAGGCGGACACCGCCGGCCCCGGAGGTCCGCCGCTGGACCTCTTGCACTAGCCGCAAGGGTATCAGCAATTCAACCAATGCTCCGCACCGCATCATTCCCCCGGCTGTGGCAGGCTGGATGGGGTCATGCAGGCCGTCAGCACGGCGCTATCGGCCCCCGACTACTGGCTCACCCGGCTGCTGATCCAGCGCGGCCTGGGCGTCGTCTACCTGATCGCCTTCGTGAACGCGGTCAACCAGTTTCCCGCCCTGCTCGGCGAGCGCGGGCTGATCCCGTCGAACCGGCATCTCGGGCGGTCACGTTTCCGCGAGGCGCCCAGTCTCCTCCAGCTGCACTACTCGGACTCTGTGCTGCGCGGCCTCGGCGGCATCGGCATCGCCGGATCGGTGGCCATCGTCCTCGGCCTTCCCGAGATGTCCGCGGCGCCGGTGTCGATGGCGGTCTGGGGTCTGCTCTGGGGGCTCTACGTCTCCATCGTCAACGCCGGCGAGACCTTCTACGCCTTCGGCTGGGAGTCGCTGCTCTGCGAGGCGGGCTACCGCTTCACCACCTGGATGGAGCGGCGGGAGACCGGAGCCTGGTGGGTTCGCCAGCTGGTCGGAGAAGTCGTCCCGCCGCTCGGCGCCGGCGCGGAGAGCTCGGATCGGACCGGCGCGCTACCCCGCCAGGGCGCGCAGCATCTCGTCGCGCAGAGCCGCCAGCGAGATCGGCTTGGTCAGAAGCTTGCGGGCCCCGACCGCGGCGGCCCGCTGGGGATCCTCCACCGAGTCCCGGCCGGTGACGATCAGCACCCGCAGTGAGGGCAACATCTCGCGCAGCCGCCGGCAGACCTCGATGCCGTCGATACCCGGCATGTTGATGTCGATCAGGGCCAGGTCGAACGGGGCGCGCTGGGCGGCCAGCAGCGCTTCCTCGGCGCTGTGCGCGGCCTGTACCCGGAAGCCCTCCATCTCCATGAAGGCGGCCACGGTGGTGGCCAGGCGAACGTTGTCGTCGACGATCATCACCGCCGCATGGTTGAGCGCCGCCTCGGGGCTGAGCAGCTCGGGCACCGGCCAGTGCAGCGGCTCGGCGGCCGCGGGAGCAGCGGCGCTCACAGCCGGGGCGGGCGTCAGCTCCAGCTCCGGAGCGGGGGGGTCGGCCGGAGCGGGCGGCGAGGGATTGTCGGCGGCAGGGGGCCGGACGAGCCGGACGCCGTTGATCCGCGAGAGGTCGAGCATGCTCATGGCGATCTGAAGCGTTTCATGCGCTTGGCTCCAAAGCTACACGCTCGACGTCGAGAGAGAAGCGCCGTCAGGAGGAATTCGTCGGACCGTGCCTCCCGCGTTTCGCGACCGTCGCCGAGGCGCCATGCCCCCCAGGACCGACCCCCGAGCTCCTCGACGCACCCAATCCGGCCCGCCGGCCGGCTGATCGCTCAGGGCGCCAGCCGCTCTCTCACCCACCCCTCGCCGGCACGGCGGAAAAGGATCCGATCGTGCAGCCGGTCGGCTCGTCCCTGCCAGAACTCGACCGTGTGGGGGACCACTCGATAGCCGCCCCAATGAGGCGGCCGGGGTATGGCTCGATCGTCGGGAAAGCGGGCTCGGGCCCGCTCCCAGCGCCGCTCCAGCGCCGCGCGGCTGGCCACCACCCGGCTCTGCGGCGACGCCCACGCCGAGATCCGGGCCCCGGGGGGCCGACCCTGAAAGTAGGCGTCGGAGGCGGCGTCCTCCAGTCGCTCCACCGTTCCCTCGACGCGCACCTGGCGGTGGATCGGGGCATCCCAATGGAAGAGCAGGGCGGCCGCCGGCCGCGACCCCAGCTCCGCTCCCTTGCGGCTCAGCCGGTTGGTGTGAAAGCAGAAGCCCCGATGGTCGACGCCTCGGAGCAGGACCATGCGCACCGAGGGGGTTCCCGCCGGGTCGGCGGTCGCCAGCGCCATGGCATCGGCAGAGCCGGGCGCGGAGCCGCCGGCCAGCTCGAGCCAATCGCAGAACGCGGCGATCGGGTCGTCCCCGAGGTCCGACTGGTGGAGTGGAGGCGCGCCCTCAGGCAGGTCGGGCGGGGACATGGCGCGGCTCAGTCTAAGTACCATCCCGAGCCGTGACCGAGAGCGCGTCGGACATTCAAGGCATCGAGCGGGTCCTGATCGTGGTCGCGCACCCCGACGACTGCGACTTCGGCTGCGCCGGGACGACCGCTCGCTGGACCGACGCCGGATTGAAGGTCAGCTACTGCATCGTCACCGACGGACAGGCGGGAGGCTTTGATCGCACCATCCCGCGGGAGAGGATGGCCGCGATCCGGCGCGCTGAGCAGACCGCGGCCGCCCACGTGGTCGGCGTCACCGACATCATCTTTCTCGGCTACCCCGACGGCGAGCTGACCGTCACCCTCGAGCTGCGGCGCGATCTCAGCAGGGTGATCCGGCTCCAACGACCTGAGCGGGTGGTCACCCAGTCCCCCGAGCGCAGCTGGAACCGGCTCTTCGCCTCGCATCCCGACCACCTCGCCGCGGCGGAGGCCACGGTCTGCGCGGTCTACCCGGATTCCCGCAATCCATTCGCCCACCCTGAGTTGCTGGAGCGGGAGGGCCTCGAACCTCACTCGGTGAGCGAGCTGTGGGTTATGGGGATGCCGGAGCGGGTCAATCAGTGGAGTGACGTCACCGCCACCGCCGATCGGAAGCTCGAGGCGCTTCGCTGCCACAGATCCCAGTACCGGGAGTGGGAGCCCCTCGAGGAGCGCGTCCGGGGCTGGCTGCATGCGAGTGCCGAGCTGGCCGGGCTGGGGGTCGGGGCCAGCGCCGAGGGGTTCCATCGGGTGACCACCGGCTGAGGGGTTCGCCGCGGGGTCGGCGGCGTCAGCCGGCGTCCAGGAGGTGGCCGACCTGGAGGCCCACCGAACACGGGTGGTTCTCCGCAGCCGCCAGCTCGACCCGGTACCGATTGTTGCGGCCGACCCGCTCGCGCCGGAGCAGACCCTCATGAACGAGGTCCCCGACGATCCGGTAGCAGGCACGCTCGGTGATCCCGACGCTCTCGGCCAGGTCCCGGATCCTCATCCTCGGCTCGCGGGCGAGACAAGCCAGGACGCGGCCGTGATTCGACAGCAGGGTCCAGGCCGGCCGCGGCGTGACCGGCGTGAATGACGGCTGCGTCTGTGCAGCCATGGGCAACTCCCTTCCGTCCGTGATGCTCGATGGTCGCTTTCGAACAGCATAGCCAGCCTGCACCCTCTCGCCTGACCAGGCGTATACCATCCCGGCCGGATCGAATCGGGACGTCCCGCTGGGAGTCAGGGTCATGAACCTCGGCGTATTCGCAGCTCTGGCCGGTGCGACCGACACCGCCGCTTTTCTCGCCACCCGGATCGAGACGCTGCGCCGGCAGCGAGGGCGGATGGTGGGGAGCGTGGCGATGCTCTGGCTCTGGCTGGCGGCGACGGGGATGGCCGCCAGGAAGAGGTCCGACGGTCGCGCGACCGGCGTGGCCGCCGGCCTCGCGCTCGCCAACGGGGCGCTGCTCGCCGCCCATCTGCGAGCGCGGGTGGCCAGCCCGCGGGTCTTCGCCGGCGCCGCCCTCAGCGGGGTCGTCCTCGCCGACCTGATCCGGCGACGCTCCGGCTCCCTTGCTCAGGAGGAGGTGGCGGGGTAGACCGCCAGGTGCCACAGGCAGGTGCTGGGAGCTCCCACCTGGAGCTGATGGCTCCCGGCTGAGAAGCCTTCGCCCAGCCCGGCGCTGGTGATGTCGCCGAAATCTCCCTGCTGCTCGGCCACGGGTACCGCCGTCAGCCCCAGGTGCGGGTCGGATTCGGCCACCGTGATGGTGGGTCCCGCAGCCGGGGTGGCGGTCCCGGAGGGGCAGCTGTAGGACAGCGCGAACAGCCAGGGGCCCGCCTCCGTGAACTCGGATGAGGAGGTTGGGAGGGTCTGATCGCCGCAGCCCAGCCAGTCGAGGGACGCATCGGCGGCGTATCCCGGAGGCGGGGCCAGCAGGGAGTCCAGCGAATGCTGGCCGGCCGCCAGCGGTGGGCAGATCGGTGAGGACGGCGAGCTGCTGGGGGCCGGCGAGGGGGTCGCGGGGCTCGGTGGCCGGGGGGTGGCGGAGGGGGATGTGACCGGGGTCGGGGATGACGGCGGCGGCCCGGTGGAGGAGGTCGCGGCCGGCCCCGAATGGAAGACCAGCTCGACCAGCGCGTGGGCCACCGGGAGGCCCATGGCCAGGCCGAAGAGCATCCCGACAGCGAAGGGGGCGAGTGAGGCCAGCCCCGGCCTGCGGGCGGCTCCGCGCGGATGGCTCACGCGCTCAGCCGGCAATGGTCCAGATCACCACGCCCACGGCAATGCCCACCGCGACCCCCACTGCCACGCCGAGGAGGAGCATGAGCAGCGGGGGCAGACCGGCGAAGAGATTGCCGGCCGCGGAGCTCGCCGAATCGGCCGCGGCCCGTGCCGACTGGGCGGCGGAACGAGCCGAGCCGGCCACCGTCCCGGCGGCGGAACGCAGGCCGGTGCCCGCCGATCCCCCGGGCTCATCTCCGGGCGGCGACCCCGGCGGCGAGAGTGCCACGCCCTTTCTCCTGCTGCGCTGACGGCGACGAGCTTGCGCCATCGCCGGCTCGGGGCGCCCAACCACACTCGACCCGCGGGCGGCGGTGACGGGGGGCCACGGGCCATGGGAGCTCGCCAAGAAGATAGTTAGGCTATATAATTAGCTGGTGTCGATCGCCCCACCAGTAGCTGTTTCCGAGCCGGTCGGCGTCCCGTCGATGGAGACCGTGGCGCTGGCCAACCGTCTGCGGCCGGTCCTGCTCCACCTGGTCCGGCACCTCCGTCGCGAGGCACGAAGCTCCCCGATCACCGCGGGGCAGCTCGAGATCCTGGCCCTGGTCAACGGTCGACCGGGCGTCGGGGTCAACGAGCTCGCCGCACTGGTGGGCATCTCGCCGCCCTCGATGTCCAACGCCGTGGACAAGCTGGAAGCCGCCGGCCTGGCGGCCCGCAGCCGGGAGGAGGGAGGGGACCGGCGCAGGGTGGGCCTGGCGGTCACCGCAGCAGGAGCTCGGGCGGTGAGGGCGGCTCGGAGCAGCCGGACCGCCTGGCTGGCCGAGCGTCTCGCCCGGCTCACTCCCGAGCAGCTGGACGCCCTCGACAGCGCCGTGGATGCCCTGAGCGCGATGCTGGGGGACCCGCCTCAGAGATGAGCGCCGCCTCGGCGTCGGCACGAACGTTCCGAAGCCTCCAGCGTCACTACAACTACCGCCTCTACTTCGCCGGTCAACTGGTATCGGTCACCGGGACCTGGGTGCAGAACACCGCCCAGGCGTGGCTGATCATCGAGCTCACCCATTCTCCTCTTGCCCTCGGAGAGCTGGCGCTCTTCCAGTACCTGCCGTACACCGTGCTCGGCCTCTTCGGCGGCCCCCTTGTGGATCGCTTCAACAAGCGGATCACCATCGTCGTCACCCAGAGCGCGCTGATGGTGAGTGCGGCCGCACTTGCCGGGCTGGCATTCAGCCGCACCGCAACGGTCTGGGAGGTGTACCTGCTCGCCGCTCTGAGCGGCACCGTGCAGGTCATCGACACCCCGGCCCGGCAGGCCTTCGTCTTCGAGATGGTGGGCCATCGGGAGCTGCCCAACGCGGTCTCGCTCAACTCCTCGATGTTCAACGCCGCCCGGGTGGCCGGCCCGGCGGTCGCCGGTGGCCTGATCGCCGGGGTGGGCGTGGGATTCTGCTTTGCGTTCAACGCGGTGAGCTTCCTCGCCGTCATCGCCAGCCTGCTGCTGATGCGCCCCGGCGAGCTCTTCTCCAGTGGTGCCGGCCCTGCCGTGAGCGTGCTCAGCAGCCTCACCGAGGGCATCCGCTGGACTCTGAGCACCCCGGCGGCCTGGCTCAGCTGCGCACTCCTGCTGGTTGTGGCCACCTTCGGCATCAACTTCAGCGTGCTGTTGCCGGTGCTGGCCTCGGTGACCCTGCACTCGGGACCGGTCACCTTCGGGATCATCACCGCCTGCTTCGGGGTCGGAGCCCTCTGCGGTGCTCTCTTCACCGCCTCGTTCGGTCGACCCAGCTGGCCTCTCCTGCTCGGCGGCGGGGCGGCCTTCTCGGCTCTGCTCATCGTGCTCGCTCCGCTCCACTGGGTGATCGCGTGTGGTGGCGTCCTGCTCCTGACCGGGATCGCGTTCACCACCTACACGTCGATGAGCAACGCCACCGTCCAGCTCGCCGCCCCGGACCGGCTCCGCGGCAGGGCGATGGCGGTGTACGGATACGTCTTCACCGGGACAGCCCCGCTGGGCGGCTTCCTGACCGGGTGGCTCTGCGCGGTCGGCGGCACCCTGCTGGGTTTTGGGGTCGCCGGCGGGGTCAGCCTGGCCGCGGTGATCGTCGCCGCCGCGCTGCTCCGAGCCAAGCCCGCAAGGGGCGACCTGCGCCCCGGCCTGCGATAGTGACAGCGTGGCAGATGGGAGCCTCTCCGGCAGGCCTCGGGTGGTGGTGGTCGGGGCGGGGTTCGGCGGGCTGGCAACGGTCCAGAGCCTGGCTCATGCCGACGTCGACGTCACCCTCGTGGATCGCCGCAACTACCATCTCTTTCAGCCTCTCCTCTACCAGGTGGCCTCCGCGCTTCTCGACCCCTCCGACATAGCTCACCCGGTGCGGGCGATCCTTCGCCGCATCCCCAACTGCGACTTCCGGCTCGCCGAGGTGACCGGCGTGGACCTGGCCGGGCGGGTGGTTCGCACCACCGCCGGCGACCTCGCTTACGACCATCTGGTGCTTGCAACCGGGAGCACCAACAACTACTTCGGGATCGAGTCGGTGGCGGAGAGGGCCTACGGACTCAAGGACCTCGGGGAGGCGCTGGCCCTGCGGGCGCGGGTGCTCGAGGTGTTCGAGCAAGCCGCGCGCACCGAGGACCCGGAGGCCCGCCGCGCCCTGCTCACCTTCGCCGTGGTCGGCGCCGGGCCGACCGGGGTGGAGTACGCGGGAGCCCTCTCCGAGCTGGTCCACCACGTGCTGAGCCGCGACTTCCCGAGCATCGACGCGAGCGGCGTCGACATCGTCCTCATCGAGGCCACCGCTGCGGTGCTCGGAGCCTTCCCCTCCGGCCTGGGCCGCCGAGCGGAGGCGGCGCTGCGGCGCAAGGGGATCCGCATCCTGCTGAGCCGTCAGGTCGCCGGAGTCGCCGAGGGTGAGGTGCTTCTCGCCGGCAGCGGCCGGCTGGCGGCGGCGACCATGGTCTGGACCGCCGGGGTGGAGGCGGAGCGTCCGGCCGAGCTGGACGGGGTCCCCCGGGTGGTGCAGTCGCGGATCCCGGTCACCCGGGATACGCTGGCGGTCCCCGGGCATCCCGAGGTCCATGCCATCGGGGACGTGGCCGCGTGCCCCGATGGCCGCGGGCAGCCCCTCCCCATGCTCGCCCCGGTGGCAATCCAGCAGGGCAGGCACGTCGCCCGGGTGATCGTCGCGCTCACCCGGGGCGACCCGGCACCTCCCGCCTTCCGCTACCGAGACAAGGGCACCATGGCGACGGTGGGCCGCAACGTGGCGGTCGCGCAGATCGGTCCCCTGCGCCTGTCCGGCCTGGTCGGCTGGCTGGCCTGGCTGCTCGTCCACCTCATGTCGCTGGTCAGCTTCCGGAGCCGGTTCCTGGTGCTCGCCGGCTGGGCCTGGAACTACGTCTTCTACGACCGGCCGGTCCGGCTGATCGTCGCCCCCACTCCGCCCCCCGATGCCGGGGTGCCCTCCCAACCCGCCGCTCGAGCCACGGTGAGCTCCCCGCGGTGACCGCCCTCTCCCCGGCGCCGTTCGCCTGGACGCCGACCCCGGAGCAGGCCGCACACAGCCGGCTCCGCCAGCTTCTCGATCGGCTGGGGATGGCCCGCCTGGAGGACCTGGACCAGCGGCTGCGAGCCGGTGGCGATGAGGCGCTGGAGTGGTTCTGGTCGGCGGTGCTCGAGGACCTGGGCCTGGCCTGGCGGGTGCCCCCACACCGGATGCATGACAGCTCAGAGGGCGTCCCCTGGACCCGCTGGTGGCCGGGGGGGCGGCTCAACCTGGTGGACAACGCGGTGACCCGCCACGCCGCCGACTCCCCGGCCCGGGAGGCGATCGTCTTCGAGGGCGAGGACGGCACCACCGGCAGCTGGAGCTATGCGCGGCTGGGCGGTGAGGTCTCGCGCGCCGCCGGTGGGTTGCGCCGGCTGGGCATCACCCCGGGTGACGCGGTCGGGCTGTGCATGCCCATGACCCCGGAGTGCGTCGCACTGTTCCTGGCCTGCGCTCAGGTCGGTGCGGTGGTGGCCCCGCTCTTCTCGGGGTTCGGGGCCGGAGCGATCAGCTCGCGCCTCGCCGACTGCGACGCCCGGCTGCTGTGCATCAGCGACGGCTTCACCCGCCGGGGAAAGCCGATCCGGCTCAAGCAGATCGCCGACGAAGCGGCGGCAGCCGTCCCCAGCCTGCGCCACATCCTGGTCGTCCGCCGCCTCGATGACTCGGGCACCAGCATGGTGGCCCCGCGAGACGTCTGGTACCACGAGCTGACCGCCGATCTGCCCGGCGAGGCCGCCACCGTCGACACCGCAGCCGGCGACGTCCACATGCTCATCTACACCAGCGGCACCAGCGGGCGGCCCAAGGGGACGGTCCACGTCCACGGCGGCTTCCCCATCAAGGCGACCCAGGACATGGCCCACTGCTTCGATGTGGGTGACGCAGATCGGCTGCTCTGGTTCAGTGACATCGGCTGGATGATGGGGCCGTGGGCGATCTGCGGATGCCTGACACTTGGTGCCACTCTTGTCCTTTTCGATGGGGTGCCGGACCATCCCGGTCCCGACCGGCTCTGGAGCCTGGTGGAGCGCCACCGGGTGAGCGTGCTGGGGGTGGCGCCGACCGTGGTGCGGGCGCTGATGCGCCATGGTGATGACCCGGTGAGGTCGCACGACCTCTCCTCGCTCAGGGTGCTGGGATCGAGCGGCGAGCCCTGGAACGACGAGCCCTGGACCTGGTTTCTCCGAACCGTCGGCGGCGGGCGCTGTCCGATCGTCAACTACTCAGGCGGGACCGAGGTGAGCGGCGGCATCCTGGGCGGCAACCTGCTCAGCCCGCTGCGCCCGGGAGCCTTCGCCGGGCCGGTGCCCGGGATGGTCGCTGACGTCCTCGACGAGTTCGGCAGCCCGGTGCGCGGCAGGGTTGGTGAGCTCGCGGTCCGGATGCCCTGGCCGGGGATGACTCGCGGTTTCTGGCGCGACCCGCAGCGTTACCTGGACACCTATTGGTCGCGGTTCCCCGGGGTGTGGGTGCACGGTGATTGGGCCGAGGTGGACGAGGCGGGGCTGTGGTACATCCGGGGGAGGAGCGACGACACCATCAAGGTGGCGGGCAAGCGGTTGGGCCCCGCCGAGGTGGAGACGGCCCTGGTCTCCCACCCCGTGGTGGCCGAGGCCGCGGCCATCGGCGTTCCGGACCCGGTCAGCGGGGAGGCGCTGGTCGCCTTCGTGGTGCTCGCCACTGGGACCACCGACAGTCCGGAGCTGCGCGCCGAGCTCTCCGAGAGGGTCGCCGCGGAGCTGGGGAGAGCGCTGCGACCGCACGCGCTGGAGGTGGTCGCCGAGCTGCCCCACACCCGCAACGCCAAGGTGCTGCGCCGGGTGGTGCGGGCCGTCTACCTCGGCGCCGACCCCGGTGACCTCTCATCGCTGGAGAACCGCACCGCGGTGGAGGCCATCGAGGCGGTCAGGCAGGACCCGCGCTGAACAGCACTCTGACCCGATCGAACTCGGTCGCTCCGATCACCGCCGTCGGTGGTCAGGTAGATGAGGTCGGCGCTGATCTCGGCATCGGCCAGGCGGCGCATCACCCGGCCCAGCTCGCCGGGCCGATCGGCGCACTCCATGACCCAGACGTCGCGCTCGTCGGCGACCGTCACCGCATCCTTCTCCAGGGAGGCGCGTGCCGCGTCCGCCTGCTCATCGGCGACCGGGACATGGAGGATGCCCTGCCCACCCCGGGCGAGGCCGCACACCCCCTCGATGTTGATCCCGGCGCTGCCGATGGCGGCGCCAACGCGGGCGGCGATCCCCGGACGGTCCTGGAGCAGGATCGGCAGGTCAGTCAGCACGGGCATCTCGAAGGTCACCTCCCGGGGCGCGGAATGGTGACCCACATGGTGCCCCACGGGGGAGCGGCGCGCGCCCGACGCGGGCGTGGGCGAGCTCCCAGCTGAGGAGCTGGAACGGGCCTACGCGCTCCCCGTGCCCGACTCCCACCAGCCCTGGGCGGTGCCCGCCGGCAGGGTGGTGGTCGCGGCCGGCTGGGTCACCTTGACCGCGCCCCCATAGTCGGAGACCTGGGAGGCGAAGCTGAGGCTCACGCTGCCGCTGCCGGTGGGCAGCGAAGCGGCGCCGCCCCCGCCCGAGGCCAGGCCGGCGAAGGCGGAGGCGATCCCACCGACGTCCACCGAGATCTTCCCCGAGAGTGACGCGGCCACCAGGCCGCCGTTGGCGGTGCTGACCCAGAGGTCCACCGACCCGGTCGCGGTCACCAACGGGGCCAGCAGGGTGATGGCCTGCTGGAACTCCGAGCCGGTGCCACCCGCTGATCCGGACAGGTCCTGGACCAGCTTCCCGAGCACCGCGGAGGTGAGATCGGCGTGGTAGTCCTCGACGCTCTGGCCGTCCTTGGTGGCGGCCCCGGCGTCGGAGAAGTTGAGGTCACTGACCGCGGTGCTGATATCCGATGCGCTGACCACCGGGCTGGCCGGCGAGGACGAGGGCAGCTCGGCATAACCGCCTCCGTCCTTCTGGACGTAGGCGTGGCTGTCGTATTCGACGAAGCTCAGGCTGTGGCCGGCGCCGGTCACAACCAGCTCGCGCCGGGCGCTCGACTCCTGGGTGAGCTTCCCGGTGGCCGAACCTCCGCTGCCGAGGTTGCCGAGTGCGGACTGGATCTGACCGGGAAGGTTCCCCAGCCCCGAGGTCTGCAGCCCCAGGCTGGCGCTGAAGCTCATCACCAGCGGGGTGGTCTGGGCCTGCTCCAAGGCGGTGGTCACCGCCTGGTCCGGCGAGTCCGCGCTCAGCAGCAGCCCTGGACCACAGCCGGCCAGCGCCAGCAGCGTGCCCCCGGTGAGCACCGCCAGCCCGATCGGCCGGCGCAGTTCGATCCCCACGTCCCCACGATACGCCCGCCGCCGCCGCGCAGCCCGAGCCGCCTCCGAAACGGAATAACCTGGCGGGCGCGTGCTCACCATCGATGGATCCCCGCTCGGCGTCGACGACCTCGTGGCGGTGGCCCGGGACGGCGTCCCGGTGGAGATCGGCGAAGTCGCCCGGCGGCGGATGGCGCCCTCCCTGGCCCTGATCGAGCGCCTCGACGCCCGGGGTGAAGCCGTCTACGGGGTGACCACCGGGTTCGGTGCCCTGGCCGACCGGCCGATCGGCCCCGCCCAGCGTGCCGAACTGCAGCGCGCCGTGGTGCGCAGCCACGCCGCCGGGATGGGCCCCCCGCTCCCCGCCGAGGTCGTCCGGGGAATGCTCCTGCTGAGAGCTCGCAGCCTGGCCGCCGGCCACTCCGGGGTGCGGCCCGAGCTCCCCGAGGCGATCTGCGCCCTGCTTCGGGCGGGGGTGACGCCCTGGGTCCCCGAGCACGGCTCCCTGGGGGCGTCGGGCGACCTGGCCCCGCTGGCCCACGCCGCCGCCACCCTGACCGGCGAGGGCTGGGCCCTCGCCCCAGAGGGCGGGCGCCGCGATGCCGGCCCGGCCCTGGAGGAGGCGGGGCTCAGGCCGGTGGTGCTCCGGCCCAAGGAGGGCCTGGCGCTGATCAATGGGACCGAGGGGATGACCGCCATCCTGGCCTTGGCCGTCGCCGACCTGGAGGCCCTGCTCACCGCACTGGACTGCGCCTGCGCCCTCTCGGTCGAATCCCTCCTCGCCACCCCCCGACCGTTCGACGCCGAGGTGGTGGGGCTGCGCCCCTCCCCCGGCCAGCAGGCGTCGGCGGCCAACCTCCGCGCGGTGCTCCAGGGGTCACCAATGGTCGCCGCCCACCGGGAGTCCCATCACGCCGTCCAGGACGCCTACTCGCTGCGCTGCGCCCCCCAGGTCCACGGGGCCGGTCGCGACCTCGCGACCTTCTGCCGCCAGATCGTGGAGCGCGAGATGGGCAGCGTGGTGGACAACCCGGTGGTCATCGCCGAGCGCGGCGAGGTGTTCAGCAGCGGCAACTTCCACGGCCAGGCGCTGGCCTATGCCGCCGACATGCTGGCCTCGGTCTGTGCCGATACCGCGGCGATCAGCGAGCGGCGCACCAACCGCCTGCTCGACCCGGGGCGCTCGCGCGGCCTGCCCGCCTTCCTCACCCCCGATCCCGGCCTCAACAGCGGGCTGATGATCGCCCAGTACACGGCGGCAAGCTGCGTGATCCAGCTCCGCCAGATGGCCACGCCCCACGCGGTGCACAGCCTGGACACCAGCGCCGGTCAGGAGGACCACATCTCCGCCGGCTTCGGCGCCGCGATGCGCACCCGGCGCAGCCTGGAGCTGCTCCGGCGGGTGATCGCCGTCGAGATGGTCTGCGCCGCCCAGGCAGTCGAGCTCCGGGCACCGCTGCGGCCCGGGCCGGCGACCGCCGCGCTGGTCGGGTCACTGCGCCAGCGGGTGGCCGGCCTGGGCAGCGATCGCCTGCTCGCCCCCGACCTGGAGGCCGCCGAGACCTGGCTGCTCGCGGACGGGTGGCGTTCAGCGGTCGAAACCCCTGCGGGGCCCCTGACATGAGCGGTCCCCGGCCGGTCAGGGCTCCCCGCGGCCGGGAGCTGAGCTGCCGCAGCTGGCAGACCGAGGCGCCGCTGCGCTGCCTGATGAACAACCTCGATCCCGAGGTCGCGGAACGCCCCGACGAGCTGGTGGTCTACGGCGGCTCGGGGCGGGCGGCACGGTCCTGGGAGTGCTTCGACGCCATCGTGGCGACCCTGCGAGCGCTCGGCGACGACGAGACCCTGCTGATCCAGTCGGGCAAGCCGGTGGGCGTGGCTCGCACTCACGAGCTGGCTCCGCGGGTGCTCATCGCCAACTCCCTGCTGGTTCCTCAGTGGGCCACCTGGGAGGAGTTCCGCCGGCTGGAGGCGGAGGGGCTGACCATGTTCGGCCAGATGACCGCTGGTTCGTGGATCTACATCGGCACCCAGGGCATCCTGCAGGGCACCTACGAGACCTTCGCGGCGGTGGCTCGCCAACGCTTCGGCGGATCGCTGCGGGGCCGGCTGGTCATCACCGCCGGGCTCGGCGGCATGGGCGGCGCGCAGCCGCTGGCCGTGACCATGAATGGCGGGGTGGCGCTGTGCATCGAGGTCGATGCCGAGCACGCCCGGCGGCGGCTGCGGATGGGATATCTCGACGAGCTCGCCGGCTCGATGGACGACGCGGTGCGCCGCGCTGACCTGGCCCGGGAGCAGGGCCGTCCACTTTCGGTCGGAGTTGTCGCCAACGCAGCAGAGGCGCTGCCCGGGCTGCTGGCCGCGGGGGTCGGCGCCGACGTGGTCACCGACCAGACCTCGGCTCACGACCCCCTGAACGGCTACGTGCCCGGCGGCCTGAGCCTCGAGGAGGCGGCCGTCCTCAGGGCCGGCGATCCGGAGGAGTACGTGCGCCGAGCTCGCGAGTCGATGGCCCGGCACTGCGCCGCGATGGTCGGGTACCAGGAGCGTGGCGCCGAGGTGTTCGACTACGGCAACTCGCTGCGCGACGAGGCCCGGCTCGGCGGCTTCGAGAATGCCTTTGCGTATCCCGGCTTCGTGCCCGCCTACATCCGGCCGCAGTTCTGCGAGGGCCGTGGACCCTTCCGCTGGGTGGCCCTGTCCGGTGACCCCGCCGACATCGCCACCACCGACCGCGCCATCGCCGAGCTCTTCCCCGAGAACGACGGCCTGCAGCGCTGGCTGAGCCTGGCCCGCGAGCGGGTGCCCTTCCAGGGCCTTCCGGCGCGGATCTGCTGGCTCGGTGCCGGGGAGCGTCAGCTTGCCGGTCTTCGATTCAATCAGCTGGTGGCCGACGGTACCCTGTCGGCACCGGTGGTGATCGGCCGCGACCATCTCGACAGCGGCAGCGTCGCATCACCCCACCGCGAGACCGAGGCCATGCGCGACGGCAGCGACGCCATCGCCGACTGGCCCATCCTCAATGCGCTGCTCAACGCCTCCAGCGGGGCCACCTGGGTCGCGGTCCACCACGGTGGCGGGGTCGGGATCGGAAGGTCCATCCACGCCGGCGCCCAGGTGTGTGTCGACGGCTCCCCGCTGTCGGCCCGGCGCGCCGAGCTGATGCTGACCAACGACCCCGCGACCGGGGTGATGCGCCACGCCGACGCCGGCTACCCGGAAGCGATCGAAGCCGCCCGCCGGCGCGGCGTTCGAGTGCCCATGCTGGGAAGCTGAGGTGGCGACGGGCGCGAAGGGCGCGGTCGCGACTCCTGCCGGAGCCCCGTCCACGGCGGAACGCCTGGTGCTCTGGGACGTCGACGGCACCCTGCTCCGAGCCGGCGAGGTCGGTGAAGCAGCGTTTGTCCGGGCCATCGAGCGCGCGCTCGGCAGCGAGCCCGAGGGCCGCGTGCTGATGAGTGGCAAGACCGACCCGCAGATCGTCCTCGAGTACCTGGCCATGGCCGGGGTGACCGACCCCGACGCACACATGGCCACGATCCTCGCCCACCTCGAGACCGAGCTTCGCCGCGCCCGCCATCTGATCGCCGAGCGCGGCCGGGTCCTTCCCGGAGTCCAGGAGCTGCTCCCCGCGCTGCACGCGGATCCGCGCTTCCTCCAATCGGTGCTCACCGGCAATCTCGCCGCCAACGCGGTGGTCAAGCTGGCTGCATTCGGACTCGACCGCTGGCTCGACCTCGAGGTTGGCGCGTACGGCTCGGACCACCGCGACCGCCGCGAGCTGGTGCCGATCGCTCTGGAGAGAGCCGAGCGACTACGAGGCCGGCGCTTCGATGCCGGCCAGGTGTGGGTGATCGGTGACAGCGCCAACGACCTGGCCTGTGCCCGCGCCGCCGGGGCCCGCTGCATCCTGGTTGCGACCGGCCGGGCCACCCGCGACGAGCTCCGCACCCTCGGAGCCGACCTGGTCCTCGACGACCTCTCGGATGTCGATTTCGTGACCCGGCTGCTGGCGCGTTGACCTGCGGATAGATGGACGCCCGGCGGTGCTGCAGCGGCGGCGTGAATCTGAGCAGCCCGCGGTCGCCAAGGAGGGCAGCGCGCCGACATCGGTTCACCTCGGGTGATGTTCGACGGCTATGGTCCAGTGGCGGTGCGTTCTTGGCCGTAGGTTCGGGACGACCGAGACCGTGCGCTCAGGCATCCCGGCGCAGCCGTGACTGGAACGCGGCGTCCACCCCGCCGAGCTGCGTGTCGGTCTCCGTGCGCAGCCGCGACGCCTCCGCGTCCAGGGACGCCACCCGCGCGGCGTTCTCCAGCGAGGCGAGGTTGATGGCCACGTTGGCCAGCGCGGCGCCCACCGCGGCGTGCAGCATCTGGCTCGCGGACACGGCGTCAGAGGCGGCGTTGGCGTTGCCGGTCTCCACCAGCTCGCGAGCTGCTGGCAGGAGCGCAGCGGCACGGCGGGCGACCTCCAGGGGCACCTCCGCCGCCGACCCGATGGCCGCCTGCACCGCGGCGGAGCGCGCCGACCTCTCCTCGTCCGACTTCCGCGGCAGCCGGTGTGCGGCCATCACCGCGTCGAAGGCGGCGGTGTCCCGGTCGGCGAGGCGGAGCAGGTCGGCGCGCTCGTGGTCGGCGAGGACCGCCACCTCGCCCATGCGGTCGGACACCGCCTCGTAGCCCTTCCTACCGGCGGTGAGGCGCGCCACCATGGCGAGCAACGCCGCTCCCGCGGCCCCGGCGAGCGCCGCCACCGCGCCTCCGCCCGGGGTCGGCCGCGACGAGGCCAGGTCATCGAGGAAACCGGCGATCGGGCGACCTCCCACCCCCTCGGCTCCCGCGGCCCCGGTGGTCGCGGCACCGGTCGCTCCTCCCCCGAGCCGGGCGAGGAGGCTCTCGATGACCTGCTCACCGGCGTTGAAGCTGCGCAGCTGGAGGTAGTGGACGGCGGACTCCGCAAGGGCCGCCTGGGGGACGAGGCCGACAATCTCCGTGTCCAGGACCTGCATGCCGTAGCGGGCGGCCTCCAGGCGCACCAGCTCCAGGGCCCGGTAGGGAGGCGTCACCAGCGGGTCGACCAGGTTCATCGAGACCTGGACGCAGCCCCGCTCGGCGACAGCAAGACCGATGGCGCGCACGTGAACCAGGCCGCCGGAGCGCTCCCGGACCCGCTTGGCCACATCCTTGGCGGCGCGCACGTCGATGCCGCTCAGGTTGACATTGAAGGCGATCAGCGGGGGCCTTGCGCCCACCGCGGTCGCCCCGGCACGGCCGATCCGGTGCGGCCCGAAGTCGGGCAGCCGCCGTCCGGCGGCGACGTCCGCCCGCAGCCCCTCGTACTCCCCGCGGCGGACGTCGGGCAGGTTGACCCGGTCCGGGGACCGGGCAGCGCGTTCGTAGAGATAGATCGGAAGCGAGAGGCGCTCAGCCAGCTCGCGTCCCACCTCCCGAGCCAGCTCCACGCACTCCTCCATGGTCACCCCGCGGATGGGGATGAAGGGGATGACGTCGACCGCCCCCATGCGCGGATGGCTGCCGTGCTGCCGCTCCATGTCGATCAGCTCGACCGCCCGGGCGGCACCGGCCATCGCCGCCTGCCGCACCGCGGCAGGCGAGCCGATCAGGGAGGCGTCGAGACGGTTGTGGTCGGGGTCGGACTGGCGATTGAGCAGCGTCACCCCGGGCACCGTGGCCATCGCCCCCACGATGGCGTCCATCACCTCGGCCCGCCGTCCCTCGCTGAAGTTGGGCACCACCAGGATGAGAGGCCCGTCCGCGACCCGCGACTCGCTCATCGAGCTCCTCCTCCATGCCGGCGGCACAGGGTGAGCGGGCCACGCGGGGCCGGCCCGACCCGAGCGGGATTCTACGCAGCCGCGCGCGGGCCCACGCCGGCCAGCCCATCCACCTGCTTGTCGCCAACAAGCACATCCGCATCCTCGCCAGGACGGCACCCTGGTCCGCGATCTCGTCCTCGACCCCTCCCGCGGCGACCACCCTCGCGGCCTCTGAGCCAGACGAATAGAGTCCACGATGTCTTGAGACAAGTGATCACGCTGCGCACCATGGCCGGAGCTCTCTTGACATTCGCCGCCGGCCTGGCGATCCGGCTGGGCCGAGCCGGTCGATGAGCGTCGCGGCCCCAGCCCCGAGCCTCGTGGTGGTCAACATCGGCAGGCTGGTGACCGGTGACCCGGGGCTGCCCGCTCCCGGGGTGATCGAGGATGCGGTGCTGGCCGCCGAGGGCCAGCGCATCGTGCACGCCGGTCCGGCAGCCGGCTGGGATCTCCGCAGCGGGCCGCTGACCCGTCGAGATCGACGCCGGCGGCGCGGCCGTCATCCCCGGCTTCGTCGACGCGCACACCCACCTGGCCTGGCTCGGGGACCGCGCCGACGAGTACGCGCTCCGCGCCGCGGGCGCGTCCTACGAGGAAGTGGCCGCGGCGGGTGGTGGGATCCGGAGCACGGTGGCCGCCACCGCCGCCGGCTCGCTGGAGGAGCTGACCGGGGCAACCCGAGAGCGAGCCCGGCGGATGCTGCGATTCGGCACCACGACCCTGGAGATCAAGAGCGGCTACGGTCAGGCCCAGTCCGCCGAGCTGCGCCAGCTCCAGGCCGCCCGCGCCCTCACCGCCGAGCCCGGCGTTCCCGACATCGTCACCACCTACCTTCCCCTGCACGGTCCCGTGGACGGCGACCGGGCAGCCTACCTGGAGCGCGTCCTGGACGAAGGGCTGCCCGCGGCCGCCCCCCTGGTCGGCTATGTCGATTGCTTCTGCGAGGAGGGAGCGTGGAGCGTGGAGGAGTGCGAGCGGCTGCTGCTCGCGGGGCGCGACCACGGGCTGCGAGCCAAGGTCCACGCCGAGCAGCGCAGCCGGTACGGCGGAGCGGCGCTGGCGGCGCGTCATGGTGCCGTCTCCGCCGACCACCTGGAGCACGCCGACGACTCCGACCTCCGAGCGCTGGCCACCGCCGGGGTGACCGGGGTGCTGCTCCCCGGTGCATCGCTGGTCCTCGGCGGCCCGCCCCCTCCCGGGCGCAGGCTGCTCGAGGCGGGCGCGACCGTCGCCCTGGCCACGGACTGCAACCCCGGGACCTGCTGGTGCGAGTCGATGCCGCTCATGGTCTCCCTGGGCGTCGCCCTGGCCGGCCTCACCCCCGCCCAGGCGCTGGTCGCGGCCACCGCCGGGGGTGCCGCCGCGCTGGGGCTCGGCGACCGGGGGCGCCTGCTCGCCGGCCTCCGCTGCGACGCCCTGGTGCTGAAGACGCGCAGCTGGCTGGACATCGGATACCACCTCGGCGCCAACCCCGTCGGCACCGTGATCCGGGCCGGACAGGTGGTGCCTCCGGTCGCCTGACCCGCCGTTCAACGGCGTGCGGTTCCGGTGATACCGTCCAGGCCATGACCCCGGGGATCCCCGCGCAGTCTCCCCCGTGAGCGATCTCTTCTTCCCCCAGCCCCGGGACCGCCGTCTCGACGCCCTGGTCGCGGTGACCGGGCACGCCGGGACGGCCACCGACCTGCCCACCTTCTTCGGCCTGCTGACCGACACCGTCGCCGAGCTGATGGACGTGGAGGGGGCACTGTTCGGCCGCCTGGACGGCGCCGGGTTGCTGGTGGGCCAGCCTCGCGCCCACGGGCTCGACGACTCCCTGATCGCCCAGCTCCGCATCCCCTGCCCCCCGGATGGCGGAGGGTTTGCCGAACGGGTGGTTTTCGGAGGAGAGGTCTTCCGAGCCCGGGTCGGTGACCAGCCCGGTTTCGACCAGTACCGCCCGGCCCTCGAGGTGCTGGGTCTGCGCGAGGGCCTGGCGGTGCCCTGGCGGTCGGGCGACACGCCGCTCGGGCTGCTGGTCGTCTACAACCCGCGGGGCGGCGGCTTCAGCGACGAGGACGTTCCGATCCTGGTCTCCGCCGCCCTGGCGGCGGCGCTGGTGTGGCAGGGCAGGCAGGCCGCGGCCGAGCTGGAGCTGCAGAGCGCGATCACCGCCAACATGGCCGAGGGGGTGCTCCTCACCCGCGCCGAGAGCCTCCGGATCCTCTACGCCAACGCCCGCCTCAGCGAGATGTTCGGCTACCCCGAGGGTGAGCTGGAAGGGCAGCCGGTGTGGCGTCTGCTGGCCCCGGTCGATGGGCTCACCCAGGAGCAGGTCGGAGCGCGGATCTCCGCCGCGCTGGGTGAGCGTGGGCGGGTCCAGCAGGACGTGCTGAGTGTGCGCAAGGACGGCTCGCGGTTCTGGCGACGAGTCAACATCACCAGCCTGGACCACCCCGAGCACGGCGAGCTCTGGATCAACGTCAACACCGACATCACCGACCAGAAGCGGGCCATGGAGGTCCTCGCCGCCGCCCGCGACGCCGCGGAGGCGGCCAGCAAGGCCAAGAGCGACTACCTCTCGCGGATGAGCCACGAGCTGCGCACTCCGCTCGCCGCGATCATCGGCTTCGCCGACCTCCTGCTCCTGGAGCAGGATCCCCGCAGCCGCCGCGGGCTGGAGGCGATCCTGCGTGCCGGCGAGCACCTGCTCGCGATCGTCGACGACATCCTGGACATCGCTCGCGTCGAGTCCGGCCAGCTCACCATCTCGGTCGAGCCGGTCCACCTCGGTCCCATGGTCGAGCAGTGCTGCCGTCTGATGGCGGTTGGGGCCGCAGGTCGCAGCCTCAGTGTCCACTGCGAGATCGACCCCGAGCTGTGGGTCATGGCCGACGAGCATCGGCTCAATCAGGTGGTGCTGAACCTGCTCTCCAATGCGGTCAAGTACAACCGGGAGGGTGGTGTCATCTCGGTCAGCGCCGCGGTCAGCAGGGACGAGAGGGTGCGGGTCTCGGTCCGCGACACTGGGGAGGGCATCGAGAGCGACCGGGTGGCGCTGCTCTTCCGGCCTTTCGAGCGGCTGGGAGCAGACCGCTCCGGCATCAGAGGCACCGGTCTCGGGCTGGCGTTGAGCCGCCAGCTGGTCGAGGCCATGGGCGGTGCCATCGGCGCCGACAGCCTTCCCGGCACGGGGTCGACCTTCTGGGTGGAGCTGGTCCAGGGCGAGCGCCCGGTGCCGATGCCTCGCTCGGACGACGAGGCGCCGCTGCCCCCGGCGCCGGCGGTCGAGCGGACCGTCCTCTACGTCGAGGACAACCTGGCCTCGGTGGAGGTGATCGAGGGCGTGTTCGCGCGCCGGCCCGGCGTCCGCCTGATCACCGCGATGCAGGGCCGGGTCGCCCTCCAGCTCGCCCGTGAGCACCGGCCCGACCTGATCCTGCTCGACCTCCACCTCCCCGACATCGACGGCGCGGAGGTGCTGCGACAGCTGCGCGGCCACCCCGAGACGCGGGCCATCCCGGTCGCCATCCTCACCGCGGATGCCACCATCCGCGAGAGCGAGCGCCTCATCGAAGCCGGCGCCGCCGCCTACCTCACCAAGCCGGTGAGGACCCGAGCCCTGCTCGACTTCGTGGACCGGGCCCTGGAGCTGCGCATCCCCGAGCCCGCAGCCGAGAGCCGACCAACATGACCCTCACCACCCTGCCCCGGCTCTGCGGCGACGACCTCGAGGTCCCCCTCTCCGCGGGCGGCAGCGCCCGCTATGTCAACCTCGACTGCGCCGCCAGCACCCCGGCGATGCGGGCGGTTGCCGACGCGGTGCAGCGAGCGCTCCCCTGGTATTCCTCGGTGCACCGGGGAGCCGGGTTCGCCTCCCAGGTGTCCACCCGCCTCTACGAGGCCTCTCGCCGGGCCGTCGGCGAGTTCGTGGGCGCGGGCCCGGATCATGCAGTCATCTTTGTCAGAAACACGACGGATGCCGTCAACCAGCTGGCTCACTGCCTGCGCCTGGAGCCGGGACAGGTGGTCCTGAGCACCGCGGTCGAGCACCACGCCAACCTGCTGCCATGGCGGCGGCGCTTCCCGGTGGTTCATCTCGCTCCCCCGCCCAGCCCAGCGGCGCTGCTGGACGCGCTCCAGGGCGCGCTCGCCGAGCACCCGGTGGGCCTGGTGGCGATCACCGGAGCGAGCAACGTGACCGGCGAGGTCTTCCCCATCGCCAAGGTGGCGGAGCTCGCTCATCGCCACGGCGCCCCGGTGTTCGTGGACGCGGCCCAGCTCGCCCCCCACCGGCGCATCGACATGGGAGCGAGCGGGATCGACTGCCTGGCGCTCTCCGGCCACAAGATGTACGCCCCCTTCGGGTCCGGCGCCCTGGTCGCTCCCCGCCGGCTGATCGAGGACTGCGAGCCCTTCCTGGCCGGGGGTGGAGCCGTCGACTTCGTCACCCTGGACTCGGTGATGTGGACCGCGTTGCCCGACCGGCTGGAGGCGGGCAGCCCCAACGTCCTGGGGGCGATCGCCCTGGGAACCTCCTGTGCGGTGCTCTCCGGGGTCGGCATGGACGCGGTGGCCGCCCACGAGCGCCGGCTCCGGGTGCGGCTGGAGCAAAGGCTCGACCGCATGACCCACGTCACCCACCTGAGGCTGTGGGAGGGGGAGGGGGTTGACCGCCTCGGGGTCTGCACCTTCACGGTCCAGGGGATGCACCACGCCCTGGTCGCCGCCGCCCTCTCGGCCGAGTGGGGGATCGGGGTCCGCCACGGCTGCTTCTGCGCCCACCCCTACATCACCCACCTGCTGGGCATCGACGAGGCCGCCGCTCAGGAGGTTCGCGGACATCTGCGAGCCGGGGAGCGGCGCTCGATCCCGGGGGCGGTGCGCGCCTCCTTCGGGATCGGCACCCGCGAGGAGGACGTCGACCGGCTGGCCGGCGCCCTGGAGGAGCTGGCCTCGCGGGGGCCGCGCCTGGAGTACGCCCAGGATCCTCACACCGGCGACTTCGCCCCGGTGGACGACCGCCGCGAGTGGCCCCGCTTCGACCCCCTGGGACCGCTGGGAGAGGCCGACCACGGGGTCGCCTGCGGTCAGTTCTGAGGCCCGGCGCGGCAGGCCGGGCGGGGACCCGCCGCGGCTTCAGCCCGCGGACAGCTCTGCGGCAAGCTCAGCGGGCTCGGTGGTCGGCGCCCGGCAGCTGAAGCCCGCGCAGACGTAGGCGGCGGGCCGGCCGTCCACCAGGGGGCGGTCCTCGAGCAGGGGAACGGAAGCGGCGGTGCCCCAGGCGAGCACCCGATAGGGGTCGTGGCGCCGCCACACCTCGTTCAGCAGGGCCTGGGTGGCGGGATCGTCCCCGGCGCCCACCACCGCCACCTCGCGGGACGGCATGACCAGCTGATCGGCGACGCAGGCGAGGCTGCCCAGGGCCAGCGGAACCCGGCCGATGGCTGCGGTGAGCGGACCGACGATCTCCAGCGAGCGGTCGCGCCAGCGCCCGTCCCCGGTGAACCCGGCCAGCCGGGCGAAGAGCTGGGCCGCCGCCGACCGGCCCGCGGGCACCGGGTTGTCCTCGAGACCGCGGGGGCGCACCAGCAGGGGTTCGGCATCATCCGCCGTGTCCCAGTAGCCGTCCTCGGGGTCCCGGAAGCGCGTCACCACCTCCTCGGCGAGGGCCATCGCCCGGGCGAAGTACTCCGGCTCACCGGTCGCCTCGAAGATCGCCAGAAGTGCGTCGCCGAGACCGGCCACGTCATCGAGGAAGACGGGAAGCCCCGATCCGGCCTTCCATCCAGCTGCGCCGCACCCGGCCGTCCACCACCAGCTCATCGAGCAGGAAGTCCGCGCAGTTCCGGGCAACCTCGACATGATCGTGGCGGCCCAGGGCGGTGCCGGACTCGGCGAAGGCGCGCAGCGCCAGCGCGTTCCAGGAGGTGACCACCTTGGCGTCGCGACCGGGAGCGACGCGGCGGCCGCGGGCTTCGAGCAGCCGAGCCCGGATGCGCTCGAGCCGGTCGGCCAGCTCCGCCACGTCGACCCCGAGCCCCTCGGCCACGACCGGAAGCGGCTCCGGCCGGCGGAGCACGCTGCTCCCGGCATCGAAGCTGCCCGGCTCCGTCACCCCGAACACGCGGCAGGCAAGCTGCGCGTCCCGCTCGTCGCCCAGGGCTGCGACCACCTCCGCCGGAGTCCACACGTAGTAGCGGCCCTCCGCGCCCTCGCTGTCGGCATCCTGCGCGGAGGCGAAGCCGCCACCCGGAAGCCGCAGCTCCCTGACCAGGTAGTCGAGGGTCGCCTCCGCTGCCGCCCGGTACTCGGGAAGAGCGGTGAGCTGGAAGGCGTGCAGGTACAGGCTGGCGAGCTGGGCGTTGTCGTAGAGCATCTTCTCGAAGTGAGGCACACGCCACTCGGCATCGATGCTGTAGCGATGAAAACCGCCGCCGAGCTGGTCGAAGATGCCGCCGCTGAGCATCCGCTGGAGAGTGGTGCGGACGACCTCGGCGGCTTCCCCGTCGCCGCCCAGCACTCCGCGTCGCAGGAGCAGCTCGCAGGCCGAGGGATGGGGAAACTTGGGAGCTCCCCCGAAGCCGCCACGGCGCCGGTCGGCCTGGGCGATGAGCCGCTGCACCGCGGCGGCGATGAGGGCCGAGCTCGGCTGCTCAGCCTCGGGAAGAGGCGGCGGAGCGAGGGCCCGCACCACGTCCTGGGCCGCGTGCTCGACATCTTCGCGGCGCTGGCGGAAGGCCTGGTGAGCAGCTCGCAGCACCGCGGGGAAACCCGTCATCCCGCCGCGCGGCTCGGGAGGGAAATAGGTGCCGGCGAAGAACGGGGCCGCCCCCGGAGTGAGAAAGACGGTCATGGGCCAGCCACCCTGGCCGGTCATCGCCTGGACCGCCTGCATGTACACCGCGTCGATGTCGGGGCGCTCCTCGCGATCGACCTTGATGCAGACGAAGAGCTGGTTCATCAGCTCCGCGATCGCCGGATCCTCGAACAACTCATGGGCCATCACGTGACACCAATGGCAGGCGCTGTAGCCAACCGACAGCAGGATGGGCATGTCCCGAGCGCGGGCCACGGACAGAGCCTCATCTCCCCAGGGGTACCAGTCGACCGGGTTGCCGGCGTGCTGCAGCAGATAGGGGCTCGATTGATCGGCGAGTCGATTGGTCACATCTCTGAGGTTAGCGGCGTCGGCGCGACGACCACAGCGAACATGCGATCCCATACCATGCCCCTGACGGCCGGACCCACCCCTCATCCCGACCACCCCCGGGTCCAGGTCCGATCACGGGGAAGCATTGCCGCCTGCCGGGGATACGGAATCCGGTCCTGCCGGCGTCGACGTGACGCGCGGGGAGGATGGTGGCGTCGTCACCCTCCGCCAGCTGCCTCGCGAGCTGCTCGGCGATCCGGAGTTCCTGCGCCGCTTCCGCGTGGAGGCACCGATCGTCGCCCACCTCGACCAGACCTACATCGTCCGCACCCGGGCCCATGTGGAGGACGCCTTCGGAGTGGCCCTGGTGATGGACTACGTCGACGGCGCCTGGCTGCGCTGGCTGCTCCCCGGGGCGACCGCCGGGCATCCCGACGCCGCCCTGGTGGTGCTCCGCGACATCCTGCTCGGACTGGAGGCGGCCCATCGCGAGGGGATCCTGCACCGCGATCTGCGGCCCGAGAAGATCGTTGTGGACCGGCATGGCATCGCCCGGATCGCCGAGCTGGGGGTGGTGGCACGCACCCCCGGCACCCGCTGGATGCCCGGGACCCCCGAGTACATGGCGCCGGAGCTGTGGGCGGGAGACGAGGCGACCATCGCCACCGACGTCTACGCCGCGACCGTGGTGCTGGTCGAGTGCCTGCTCGGCGAGCCTCCCTTCCGCGGTGGAGCGGTGACGGTACGCGAGCAGCACCTGAACGCTCCCCTTCCGGTTCACGACCTGCCGCGCGAGGCCGCCGAGCTGGTTCTGGTGGGGATGGCCCGCTCACCCGAGCTCCGCTACCCGAGCGCCTGGGACTTCGCCCAAGAGGTGGAGGACGCCGGCCGGGCGCTGGCTGGCGTCCACTGGGAGCGGCGCGGCCGTCGCCAGCTGGCCGCCGCGGTGGACGCGGCACTGGCTCCGCCGCCCACGGAGGAAGCCGGGGCGCCCCGGGGTCTGATCGGCAGGGCCCGGTTCCGGCGGCGGACCCGAGCTCAGCCGGGGAGCAGCGAGCGGTAGAGGTCGACGGTGCGCTCGGCGACCCGCTCCCAGGTGAATGCCTCGAGGACCCGGCGGCGTCCGGCACGGCCGAGGGCGGTGGCGAGCCCAGGGTCTCGGATGAGCTGATTGATCCTGTCCGCCAAGCCGACCTCGAACTCGCGGGCGGCCTCGGGCTGGGCGGCAACCGCCACCGGATCGCAGGGGACCAGGTAGCCGGTCTCGGAGTCGGCGACGACCTCCGGGATCCCTCCCACCGCGCTCGCCACCACCGCGGTCTCGCAGGCCATGGCCTCGAGATTGACAAGTCCGAAGGGCTCATACACTGAGGGGCAGGCGAAGACCGTCGCCGCGGTCAGCACCTCGAGCAGATCGGCGTGGGGCATGATCCCCTCCGCCCAGACAATCGATGCCCCGCCGCTCCGGGCGGCCTCGTAGAGGGTCCTCACCTCGGCGGCGATCTCGGGGGTGTCGGGCGAGCCGGCCACCAGCACCAGCTGGGCCGACCGGTCGAGCAGGGGGGCGGCGCGGAGCAGGTGCTGAAGGCCCTTCTGGCGGGTGATCCGGCCCACGAATACCACGATCGGACGCCCGACGTCGATGCCGTGACGCCCAAGCGCCTCGCGGCCGGGTACGGGCCGGAACTGGTCGGCGTCGATGCCGTTGTGGATCACCTGGACTCGCGCCCCATCGACCCCCGGATAGACGGCGAGGAGGTCCTCGCGCATCGCCTGCGAGACCGCGATCACCGCATCCGCCGCCTCCAAAGCGGTGCGCTCGCAGAAGCCCGAGAGCGCGTAGCCGCCGCCCAGCTGCTCGCGCTTCCACGGGCGAAGCGGTTCCAGGCTGTGGGTCGTGCAGACGTGGGGAACATCCCAGAGCAGCTTGGCCAGGTGACCGGCCAGGTTGGCATACCAGGTGTGGGAATGCACCACATCCAGGCCCTGCAGGGCGCCGGCCATGGCCAGGTCCACCGACATGGTGGCCAGCGCAGCGCCCTCGGGACGGCCACTCTGGAGCACAGACCAGGGGCGGTAGGTGCCGGCGACGAGGGGCGAGTCTCGGGGAGCACCGAAGCAGTGCACGGCGACGTCGACGTGGCGGGCCATCTCGCGGGTGAGGTGCTCGACGTGCACCCCGGCGCCGCCGTAAACCTCCGGGGGGTACTCGCGGGTGAGGACGCCGACTCGCATCAGCCGGCGGGAGGCCCGATGGTCCCGCGCTTGGCGATGACCGTGACGCCGTTTGGCGACACGGTGTAGCGCAGGGCGTCCTGCTCCGGTGCCTCGCCGATCACCGCTCCGTCCGGCACCACCACCTCCTTGTCGATGATGGTTCGCCGGATCACCGCGCCGGCACCGACCTGGACCCCGTCCATCAGCACGCATCCCTCGACCATCGCGCCGGGGCCGATCCGCACCCCGGGGGAGAGGATCGACCGGCGCACCGTGCCGCCGGACACGATCACCCCGGGGCTCACCATCGAGTCCACCGCGACCCCGCGCCGGCCGTCCTCGTCGAAGACGAACTTGGCCGGAGGCAGCGGCCCGTAGAAGGAGTAGATCGGCCATTCCAGGTTGTAGAGGCTGAACATCGGGGTCACCGACACCAAATCCATGTGGGCGTCGTAGTAGGAGTCCAGAGACCCCACATCACGCCAGTAGCCGCGGTCGGCATCGGTGCTGCCGGGCACGACGTTGCGCTCGAAATCGTAGACCGCGGCATCGCCTCTGGCGACCAGGCGGGGGATGACATCGCCGCCGATGTCGTGCCGGCTGTCCTGGAGCTCGGCGTCCTCGGCGAGCACCTCCAGGAGCAGCTGGGCGGTGAAGATGTAGTTGCCCATCGAGGCCAGACAGCGATCGGGATCGTCCGCGAGACCCCTTGCCTGGGCGGGCTTTTCCTCGAATGAGGTGATCCGATGCCCATCCGTGTCGATGATCCCGAAGGACGTCACCTCGGTGCGGGGCACGCGGACTGCGGCGACGGTCACGCCCGCGCCGCTGTCGATGTGCTCGGCAAGCATCTGGCGCGGGTCCATCCGGTACAGGTGGTCGGCACCGAAGACGAGCACATAGTCAGGCTTCTCGTCGCCCAGCAGGTTGAAGTTCTGGTAGATGGCGTCAGCCGATCCGGAGAACCAGTAGGGGCCGCGGCGCATCTGGGCCGGCACCGGGGTGACGTAGTTGCCGAGCAGCGGCGAGAGCCGCCAGGTCTGGCTGATGTGACGGTCGAGGCTGTGGCTCTTGTACTGGGTGAGCACCGCGATCCGGCGCAGCTCGGCGTTGACCAGGTTGCTGAGGACGAAGTCGACCAGGCGGTAGACGCCGCCGAAAGGCACAGCCGGTTTGGCCCGATCCTTGGTGAGCGGCCACAAACGCTTGCCCTCGCCGCCGGCCAGGACGATGGAGAAGACACGGGGAGGGCTGCGCAGGGCTGCGGCGGGGTCGGGGGCCCTCATCTGTCCCGCGATCATCCCAGACCGCCGGGACCTAGACCAGGCTCGGCGGCGGCGGCGGTGATGCCGGCGGACCGACCTTCCGGGCCGGGGCGGGCACCATCCGCAGCAGGATCGCCGTACCGGCCAGGGTCACCAGCGCCCCCGCCCCGATGCCGACCCCGAGGCCGGGAGCGAGTGCCGGGCCGGCCAGGGCCGAGCCCAGCGGACTGCCCGCGAAGTTCAGCGACATGCTGACCGCGAAAGCCCGGCCGAACCATTCCGGGTCGGTGCGGCGCTGACGGAGCGAGAACATGCCGATGTCCGTCCACCCCCCGGCGGCACCCCAGAGCAGCATGGCCGGCACCACCACCGCCAGGTCGGGGGCGACGGCCAGTGCCGCCAGGGCCAGTGCGCTGGCAAAGCCGCCCTCGGCCAGCATCCGTCGCTCCCGCCCCAGGCTGCCTCGGTACCCGGCCACCAGAGCGCAGACCCCGCCGCTCGCGGCGCTCAGCGCCCAGAGCGCCCCGACCACGGCGACGTTGGCGTGGAGACGCTCGAGAACGACCAGGGGCAGGGCGACGATGAGCAAACCGGACGCCAGGTTCATCACCGAGAGCCCGATGGCCAGGCCGCGCAGGGTGGGATGGCGGGCGACGTAGGTGAGCCCGGCCCACGCCTGTCGGGGCACGTCTCGGAGTGGGCCACGCCGCCGGGCTTCGGTCATGCGGCCGGCGCCCGACCAGGGAGAGCGCCGCGGCGGCGAACATGGAGGCCGTTGCCACCAGGGCGGCGGGCCGGCCCACCAGCCCCGCGATCAGCGCGGCCAGCGGGGCGCCGACCACCGCCGCCACCACGTATCCTCCGCTGTCGATCGCATTGGCCCGATCCCACAGATGCCGGGGCACCAGGATGGGGAACAGGCTCCGGGCGCCGGCGCTGCTGAGAGGAGAGGTCACCGAGCCGAGCACGGCGATGGCGATGAGCACACCGGGATCGAGGACCCCGGTGAAGTTGAGGATCAGGACCAGCGCGATCGCGCCGGCGGCGATCGAGTAGTCCAGCCGGATCAGCGAGGCCCGGCCGGAGCGGTCGAGAAGAGCTCCGGCCAGGGGGCTGACCACCACCCCTGGGAAGGCGTAGGCGAACACCGTGACACCGGCGAGGGCGGGCGAGTGGAAGCGCTGCAAGACGAACAGCACCATCGCCACGGAGAGCATTTGAATCGCGGTGCGGCCGAGCAGCGCCGCCACCAGCAGACGGCGAAGCCCGGGGACCCGGATCAGGCTGCGATAGCTGGGCGGGAGGGACGTTTCAGCCGGCAACGCGGCCGCCACGGCTCGAAGCTCTCAAGTTGGGATATCGGTACTCACGGCATGCTCGGCGCCCAAGCCCGAGCGAGGGCGGACGGGTGATCGTGCGGGGGCGCGAGGAGCCGGAGAGGTCGTTCAGACAGCCCTATCCAGAGCCGAGGTCTCGCTGCACTCGGCGGCGGCGGGAATGGTGAGCAGGACGATCACGCCGCCGGCGACGGCGAACGCCGCTGCAGCCGCGAACCCGAGGGCCACACCGGGAACCAGCAGGGCGCCGGCCAGCGCCGAGCCGATCGGCATCCCCACGTAGTTGAGCGACATGCTGATGGCGAAGACGCGTCCGAACCACGCCGGCTCCGTGCGCCGCTGGCGGAGGGTGAACATGGCGACGTTCATCGGCCCGCCGGCGGCGCCGTAGACCAGCGCTGCGGTTGCGGTCAGGGCGAGCCCGGCGCCGGCGGGCAGGGCGGCCCAGAGCGCGGCGGTGACGAGAAGGCCGCAGGCAACCAGGCCGGCGACGAGCATCGACCGAGAGATGATGCGGCGCTCGCGACCCTCGCTGCTGCGCCGTCCGATAGCGATCGCGGCGACCCCCTCGGCGATCCCCACCAGGGCCCACATCACCCCGACCAGCGCCGCGTTCAGGTGAAACCGGTCGAGGATCAGCACCGGCAGGGCGACGAGGATGACACCCTGGGCCAGGTTGTACACCGACATGCTGATGGCCAGGCCGCGCAGGGTGGGGTTGCGGATGAGATAGGCCAGACCCTGCCAGGCGCCGCGGAAGAAGGCCGCCGGAGCGGCGCCGGAGCGGGGCAGGGGGGGCATGGCCACCAGGGAGATGGCGGCGGCGGCGAAGACCGCCGCGGTGGCGGCGACCGCAGCCGGCCGGCCGGCCGTCCCGGCCACGCCGGCCGCGACTGGGGCGCCGATCACGATGGCGAGAACGTAGGTGGCGCTGTCGATGGCATTGGCGCGATCCCAGAGGGAACGGGGGACGACCTGGGGGAAGAGCGTCCGGGTGCCGGCGGTGCTGAGCGGCCAGGTCAGCGAGCTGACCGCGGCGATCGCTATCAGCAGACCCGCGCTGAGCAAACGGGCCTGGCCAAGGGCCACGATCAGGCCGAGCGAGGCCGCCCCGATGGAGTAGTCGAGGGCGACCAGGGGGATGCGGCCCCAACGGTCCAACGCCGACCCGGTGAGTGGGCTGACCACGATACCGGGGAAGATGGCGGCGAAGATGGCGGCGCCCGCCACCGCGGGTGAGTGGAAGCGGCCGAGCGCGTAGAGGACGAGGGCAACGGACATCATCTGCACGCCGGTCCGGCCCAGCAACGCCGCCAGCATCAGGCGGGGCAGCCCGGGCACTCGGGTCAGGCTGCGGTAGCTGAGCGGAAGGGTCTTCTCAACGGCCACCGGCCGCCCAGCTTAGGTGGCGCGCCGTCAGTCGCGCTTCTGCAGGGCCCTGATGGCGAAGCTGAGGGTCGCGGCCCCGATCACCGCCACGATCGCGACGTCGAGCATCAGGGGCAGCGTGTAGCCGCCGATGGTGACCTCCGCGCCGATGCGGTCGAGGACCGCCTGGGAGAGGCCTCCGTTGCTGAACAGCGCGGTGCGCACCGGAGAGATCCCGTAGGTCACCGGATCGAAACGGGTGAGCACGGTCATCCAGCCGGGCAGATTGGTCAGCGGGAACAGGGCGCCGCTCAGGAAGAGCATGGGCATCATCAGGAAGTTCATGATCACCTGAAAGCCCTGCATGGACTTCATCCGTGAGGCGATGGCGATCCCGAAAGCGGTCAGCGCGATGGAGAGCAGGAAGAGAAGCGGGATCAGCTCGAGCACGCCCAGCACCGTCAGCTTCACCCCGATGAACGGAGCGAAGATGAGCATGATGATGCCCCCGACCATCGCCTGAGTGGCACCGCCGAGCGCCTTGCCGACAGCCACCGCGGAGCGGTCGATGGGGGCCACCAGGATCTCGCGCAGGAAGCCGAACTCACGGTCCCAGACGATCGACATGGCGCTGAAGATGGAGGGGAAGAGCACGGCCATGCCGACAACCCCGGGGAACATGAACTGGAGGTAGGTGAATCCGGCCGGGAAGATGTGCCCGCCCCCGAGTGCCGAGCTGAGGCCGGCACCAAAGACCACCAGGAACAGCACCGGTTGAGCCAGCGACCCGATCAATCGGGCGCGGTCTCGGGTGAAGCGGAGCATGTCCCGAAGCCAGATCACATACACCGCCTGGAAGAAGGGGACCCTGACGTGGATCACCTGGGCCCGCGGCGACGGCACGGGCAGCTCCGCAGCCTTCGGGGCTGCGGTGGTGGTGGTCGTGGTGGTCATCGACGTCCTCCCTGCCAGCGCCGCATCATCATCTGGCGCATCGCTCCGCTGCCATCGGTCTCCTCGTCCCGGATGGCCCGCCCGGTGAGCTTCAGAAAGACATCATCGAGACTGGGCCGGCGCACGGTCACCGTCTTCACCTCCACATCCAGGGTTTTGACCAGTTTCGGCACGAACTCGGCGCCGTCGGCGACGTCGATGCGCAGGGTGCCATCGTCGGGGGTGACCGGAGCGCCGAACCTCGCGGTGATCTGGGCTGCGGCGCGAGCGTTGTCGGCGGTGGTCACCACCACCACGTCACCGCCCATCTGGTCCTTGAGCTGATCGGGAGTGCCGAGGGCGACGATCCGGCCATGGTCGATGATGGCGATCCGGTCGCACCACTCCGCCTCCTCCATGTAGTGGGTGGTCATGAAGATGGTGGTCCCGGTGCGCTGGCGCACCTCGCGAAGATGCTCCCAGACCCGAGCCCGGGTCTGGGGGTCGAGGCCGATGGTGGGCTCGTCGAGGAACAGGACCTCGGGATAGTGGAGCACGCCCCTGGCGATCTCCAGGCGCCGCTTCATCCCCCCGGAGTAGGTGAGCACCAGCGAATCGGCTCGCTCGCTGAGATCCACCATCTCGAAGGCGCTGCGGATCCGCTCCGCACGTTCAGCCCTGGGGATCCCGTAGGCCATGGCGTGGAAGTTGAGGTTCTCGCGGGCGGTCAGCTGGTTGTCGAGAGAGGGGTCCTGGAAGACCAGGCCGATCCGGGCGCGCACCTGCTGGGGCTCGCGGGCGACGTCCTTGCCGGCCACCATGGCCGATCCAGCGGTGGCCTCCACCAGGGTGCAGAGGACCGAGATGGTGGTCGACTTGCCGGCCCCGTTGGGGCCCAGGAAACCGAAGATCTCGCCCCGGTGGACATCGAGGTCGATGCCCTTCACCGCCTCCACCGGGCCGAAGCGCTTGACCAGCCCGCGGACGGTGATGACGTCGCTGTCGGAGCCCTGCGGGGCGTCGGCGTGAATGCTCATGCGCTCTGCTCCTCCATGATCGGTGCGCCCGCCACCCGCTCCAGCAGCTGAACGAGACTGGCACACTCCGGGTCATCCAGGCCCTCGAGCGCCTCGCCAATTCCCTGGCGCCAGGCCGCCTCCATTCGCTGCAGCAGCCCGCGGCCGCGCGGGCTCAGGGCGAGCCGGACCAGGCGGCGGTCCTCCGGATCGCTGGATCGCTCCACCAGCCCGAGCTTGACCAGGCGATCCGCCATCTGGGTGGCGGTGCTGAGCGAGCCCGCCTGAAGGCAACCGGCTAAGGCCCCCATGGTGATGCTGTGGTTGCGCGCGATGGCATGCAGCGCGGCCATCTGATGGACGGTCACCCCGCCGATCTCGGCGCTCAGATCGGTGGGCAGAGCCCGGCTGAACCGGTGGCGGAGCCGGGGCTGGAGAGCCAGGAAACGGTCGATCAGCTCGCCTCGCGAGACCTGAGGGGAGGTTCTGGTGAGATCGGGGATGGCCATTGGTTCACATACTGTACCATGTGACCCCTGCATGGTTGCTGCTACGAACCTGTGGCGGCGGGCAGGCCCGCCCGGCGCTCCCAGACGATCAGCGCCGTCCCCGCCAGCAGGGCCACCACCAAACCGAGTGCGATGGTGGCCAGCCACTTTCCGGTGAGGCTTCCACCCGAGTAGGAGGGGATCTCGGGGAGCGGCTGGAGGCGGTGGACGTACAGCCCCTGAGTGGTCCCGGCCCAGATCGCGCCATGTCCAGAGGGATCGGAGGCCAGGCTGGTGACGTCGTCGGGGAGCCCGGGGTTGGCCCGGGTCCAGTCGTCACCGCCGTCATCGCTGAGCAGGGTGCCGAAGCCATCGGTGCCGAGGTAGACGACCCCGCTCTGACCGCTGGCATTGAAGGCCACCAGCGAGGTGACCGCAGGGGTCCCGGTGACCAGGGTGTCCGGAAGCATCACCAGCGACACCCCCCAGCTGCCGTTCGCGGCGCGCCGCCACACCAGGCCGGAGCTGCTCACCGCGACCACCAGGCTGCCCGGCTGCACTCCGGGGGGCACCGCCAGCGGAGCGGCGATGAGATCGGCTCCCGCGCCCAGCCCGGGACTGCCGGGGTCACGGACCGGAGCGGCGTGGTGGCGAGAGACCATCACGTCGCCCTGGGGGGAGATGGACCAGGTGACCGATCCCACTGAGACCCTCGGCGAGGAGGCCGCTGGGGCCGCGGTCGCGACGAAGCCACCGGTCGTCTGCTCCATGGCCACGCCCCCCACCACCGCCACCAGGTGCCCCGAGACCAGGACCACCCGGGTGACCGGCTGCCCGGAGAAGGCGACCAGCTGCCACCAGGCGGCGGCCGCCCCGACGCTGGAGGCCGCGGGGAGGAGGGTGGCCGCCGCCACCGCCACCAGCAGGCCGATCAGGGGCCGGCGGAGACCAACAGCCCTGCCGGGGTGCGGGGAGGCCATGAGCCGCCGGATCAGGGCAGGCGCGACGAGCGGGCCAGCAGGGACAGCCCTCGGACCACCCAGATCACCCCGAGGAGCACTGGCCAGATGGCGATGAAGGTGAATCCGCCGGTCGCGCCGCTCGTGGCCGCGGCGTAGCTGAACACGCTGATGAGGATCCCGACCAGGGCGAGGACGAGGCCGCCGCCCACCCAGAGCAGTCCCCGCCGGCGCGCCGCCGCGCGGGAGTAGATCGGGCCGCCTCGCATGTACATGCCCCCCCAGCGACGGTAGGGGTAGCCGCCCGGTCCCGAGGGACCGTAGGGGCCCTGCCCGTAAGGACCCTGCCCGTAAGGACCCTGCCCGTAAGGGCCCTGCCCGTAAGGACCCTGCCCGTAAGGACCCTGCCCGTAGGGACCGGGGCCGGTCGGGTTCGGACCGTAGGGTCAGGCCCGGGTCGGACGGATCCTGGCCACCGGGGTCCGCCCCGGAGTAGCCGGGGACCTGACCGGCCTCGGAGGATGCGGGGCTGGCCGGCGCAGCCCGGGGAGCGGGTGTCTCGGGCCTCCCGCCCGCCGCCGCCGGTTGGCTGCCGGAGCCCGCCGCCGGGCTTGCCCCGGCCTCCGGCTTCCACGGCTCGTACCAATCCGCCCGGCCAGCCCCACCCAACGGGTCGGGGCCTGCGCCGCTGGATGGGTCCGAGGTGAGGTGGTCGTCGCCTGACTGGGGCATGCGCCCTTCTCTCCGATTGCGCGATGAAGATTCACAGCCGAGGATACCCGCTCCTTGCGACGGTCACCCTCACGGCGCATCGGACAGCGCCGCACGACCTGCCAGACTGTCCGCCCTGTGAGCGATGCCGGAGTGGCGGTGATCGGCTACGGCCTGGCCGGTTCGGTGTTTCACGCCCCTCTGGTCTCAGCCACCCCCGGGCTCGAGCTGCGGGCTGTGGTCACCGCCAATCCCGAGCGACGCAGCCGGGCAGCGGCGAGCTTTCCCGGTGTCCGCCTGCCGGCCACCGCCGATGAGCTCTGGAACGACCTTTCGGGGATCGACCTGGTGGTGGTGGCGACCCCCAATCATCTGCACGCGCCTCAGGCGATTGCCGCCCTGGAGACGGGCCGGGCGGTGGTGGTGGACAAGCCCATGGCACTCAACATCGTCGAGGCGGATGCGATGCTGGCTGCGGCCGAGCGCTCGCGACGGCCCCTGGCCGTGTTCCACAACCGCCGCTGGGACAGCGACTTCCTGCTGCTCAGGGAGCTGGTCTCCGGTGATGAGCTCGGGGATCTGCTGCGCGTGGAGAGCCGCTTCGAGAGGTTCCGGCCTCGGCCGGCTCGGGGGACATGGCGGGTGGAGCTGAGCCCTGAGACCGGAGGGGGGCGGCTGCTCGACCTCGGCAGTCATCTCATCGACCAGGCGCTGCTGCTCTGCGGCCAGCCCGTCGGGGTGTATGCCGAGATCTCCCAGGTCCGTCCCGGAAGCGGCTCAGACGACGACAGCTTTCTTGCCCTCACCTTCCCAGGTGGCGCCCGAGCTCACCTGTGGATGACCGACCTGGCGCCATCGGTGGGCCCCCGCTGGCGGGCCTGGGGAAGCCGGGCCGCGCTCGAGGTGTGGGGTCTCGACCCGCAGGAGGACCATCTCCGCGCTGGGCGCCGTCCCGGCGACCCGGGTTTCGGCGGGCCCGACGGCAGCCAGCGGGCGGTGCTGACCATGGGAACCGAGGAGGGGGGCTCAGCCCAGGAGACGCAGTTGCCGGCGGGTCGCTGGGGCGAGTTCTACGCCGCCATGGCGGCGGCGATCCGTGGGGAGGCAGCGGTGCCGGTGGCCGCAGAGGCCGGCTGGGACGTGCTCGCGGTGATCGAGGCGGCGCGGCGAAGCGCGGAGTCGGGCTCGGTCATCCAACCCCGGCGCCGAGACTGACCGCCTCGCCGGTGGGGCGAGGGGTCACCAGGTCGACGACACCGGTTGCGAGCGCGCCGAGGTCCAGGGGCGGAGCCATCGGGGTGGCCAGGCGGAACCCCTGGCCGTGGGTCACGCCGCAGTCGCGGACCGCCTCGAGCTCGGCGTCGGTCTCGATGCCCTCGGCCACGACCACCGAACCGATCTCCCGGGCAAAGGCCACCAGGGCGCTGGAGAGGGCACGCCTGGCCTTGCCGTGATGGATGCCGCGGGTCAGCGAAGTGTCGATCTTGATGATGTCCGGATGGAGGAGGAGCAGGTGGCGGAGGCTGGCGAGCCCCGAGCCGGCGTCATCCATGGCGACCCGCGCCCCGGCATCGCGGAGCGGCTGCACCGCGCGGCTGATGGTGGCGTAATCGAAGGTCATCACATCCTCGGTCATCTCGATGACGATGCGTGCCAGCGAGGCGGCGGCCAGCACCGACTGGATCTCCGGACGCAGCAGGGTCGCGGGCGAGACGTTGAGAGCCAGGTAGATGTCATCGGGAAGTGAGGGCAGGGGCTCGAGGGCCGCCCGGATCGCCGCTGCCTCGAGATGTTCGCGCATCCCCACGTCGCTGGCGTCGCGAAACCACTTCAGAGGCGATCCCCGGTCGAATCTGGCCAGCGCCTCCAGACCTACGATGCGTCCGGTCGCCAGCTCGACGATCGGCTGGTAGACCAGAGCCACTCCTCCGTCGTTGATCGCCCCCTTGATTCGCTCGGTGATCCGACGCCGTCGTGCCTGGGCCTGATCGTCGGTGGTGAGCACCTCATCGAGCCACCGGAAGGCCTCGGCGACGTTGGCCGGCGCCGGGGAGGCCCGCCGCAGAGAGCCGCGGCCGGTGGCGGGCGGCATGGCCAGACCTCGCGGCAGGCCGTCAGGGGAATGGGTGCCGACCATCTCGAGCAGGGCCGCGGCCAGTCGACGGTTGGATTGGAAGGCGGTGCCCTCGCCGAACCAGTCTCCGGGCAGCAGCGTATCGCGGCTCGAGCCTGCCCGATCCGCGTCAGTCCCGCGCTTCCCTCTCAGCCATGCCACTTCACGCACCCGCATACAGGCGGCAGTGGGCACTGCTTGGTGCCACCACTCACGACCATAGCCGACGTCCAAGGGTTTGCTCCGACGGGACGATCACGGAGAGGGTGCGTGGCCATCCGAAGTTGTCACGGGACGGTGGTGATGCCATGGAGCCCGGTTACCGGGGCAGCTCAGTACCCGTAGAGCCCCGGGAGCACGCCGAGGGTGGCGACGACATCCGCCACCATGTGCACGATGACCGCGGGCCAGATCGAACGGGTTCGCTGGGTGGCGAGGCCGAGCAGGAATCCGAGTACGGCGGTGATGGGCACGAAGGGGGCGATGGGGCCCTGGTAGACGATCGCGAGATGAGCCAGCCCGAAGACCACCGCCTGAGCCAGGTTTGCTTGAAATGGCGTGGTGAGCCTCTCGAGGCTGCCCAGCAGGAGACCGCGGAACTGCAGCTCCTGGGCCAGTCCCTGCAGCATGTTGGCCGGGACCAGCCAGGGAGCGTCACGGAGGATGGCGACCACGGGAAGGCCCTCACGGCCGAGCAGGGGGGCGGGGATGAGCAGCACCGCCAGCAAGAGCAGGGCGATGCCTGCCAGGGACACCCAGAGCGCCGACCACCCGAACTGCAGCACCCGCAACCGGGGTCGGTCTGAGCCCGCGACCACCGCCACGATCAGCAGGATGACGGCGGTGACCCCGAACCACGCCTCCGACCCGTACAGGTTGCCCTGGTCACCGCTCATGTCGCGGAGTCCGAACTGGCCGAAGTCGTAGAGCAGGGTCGGAGCCGCGGTGAAGGCTGACCAGCCCAAGGTGATAACGACAAGGCTGACTGCAACAAGCCGGGCTGGGGCCAGCCGGGGCACCACCATGGTGAGTGCGAAGATCGCCACCGCAACCGCGCTGGCGCGCAGCACGTAGGGATCCAGCCCGTTGGGGTCGCTGTAGAGGTTGGGGACGAGGATGACCGCGCCCAGGGCGGCGAGGATGATCAGCAGCGGGATCATCGGGGCGCAGCCCGCGGCCCGATGGAGACCGGGCGTGTCCGCGGTGGGCGCCGCGGTCAGGCCGAGGGGGTCAACCGGGGAGTCGGACATCGCGCCAGCGTTCGATGACGTCGGCGACCGCGACACCGGGCAGGCCCGCCGCCTCGGCGAGCGAGGTGTTGGCCTCCGGCGCCACGTCGACTCCGATCAGTCGATGGCAGGCAATCAGCAGGTCCATGTCCTCGTCGGCGATCGGCGCCACCGGCATCACCCCGCGCATCACCACCCAGTCGCGGGTCACCCGGTAGCCGAGTCCGATCAGCTTGCGTCCCCCCGCGGCGATGTCGCTGAAGCCCGGGCACCAGCCGCCCTCCACCCTCCCGGTCGCCGGGTGCACCCCGTATGCGGCCAGCGCCGCGGTGAACCAGCCGACCAGGGCTTCGCCCATCCAGTCCAGCGGCATCGCCCGCTCGGAGGGAGGGACACCGACAGCGCAGAGACCAAGCCACCCCGGGCCGGCCACGATGAACGTGCCGCCGGCTGGGCTGGTGACCAGGCCCGGCAGCCCCGGAAGGCCGCGGACCGCAGCGAGCAGCTCCTGGTTGCGGGCCAGCCCGGCGCCGACCGCCACCCGCCTCAGGGTGGTCCGGAGCTGCACCGCCACCGTGCCCGGCTCGCCGGCGAGGTGCAGGGGCAGCTCCGGGGGGTCCGCCAGAGCGCGCTCGGCGGTGATCTCAGCGACCCGGACCGCAGCGCGGGGCGCGCGCGGGCGATGCGGTGACGCAGCCGCTGCGGAGGTCCTCGCGGCAGGGGGGCGGTCCTCGGTCACCCATCGGAGGGTAGCCGAAGCCGGGCGGCCCACCCCGGGCCTGGATCCGGGGAGCGATCGTAACCGGCTCGACGGGAGCGTGTCACCGAATGCGCCGATCCGCGTGAACGCGTTCCGGATACCTTCGACGAACGATGCAGCCTGGGGGGCGCGAGTGGCGCCGGCGGCCCGTGCTCAGCGCTGCCCTGCGCAGCGCCGTGGTCGGGCTGCCCGCGCTCACCGCTCTGGGGGTGGCGTACGTCCTCAGCCGAGCGCTGCCGCACCCCACCACCGTGCAGGGAATCCTGCTCTGGTACGCGGTCATGTCGGCGACGATGCTCGCCTCGATCATCGTGGTGGAGCGCGCCGCCCGCCGGTTGCTGCCGCTGGCAGCGCTGCTCAACGTCTCCCTGCTGTTTCCGGACCAGGCGCCCAGGCGGTTCGCGGTCGCCCGCCGGGTTGCCCGTCCCCGCGACATCAAGCTGCGTCTCGAGGAGCTCCGGCAGAAGGCGCCGGGGAGCTCCGAGGTGGCCCACATGCAGCGGATCCTCGAGCTCGCGGCGGCGCTCAGTGTGCACGACCGCGGCACCCGGGGCCACTCGGAGCGGGTCCGGGTCTTCACCGACATGATCGCCGAGGAGATGGACCTCCCCGACCACGATCGCAGCCGGCTGCGCTGGGCATCGCTGCTCCATGACATCGGCAAGCTGCTGGTGCCTGCCGAGATCCTGAGGAAGCCGACCACCCTGACCGAGGATGAGTGGGAGGCCATCCGCGAGCACCCCGACGAGGGGGCGCGGATCATCGAGCCCCTGCGCGACTGGCTGGGGCCCTGGGCGTTGGCGGTCGAGCAGCATCACGAGCGGTGGGATGGCAAGGGATACCCCCGCGGTCTGGCCGGTAAGGACATATCGCTGGGCGGCCGAATCGTGGCGGTGGCTGACTCCTACGAGGTCATGACCGCGCCCCGCCCCTACCGCCGGGCGCTGGGGGTGGTCGCCGCTCGCGAGGAGCTGGTTCGGTGTTCGGGAGCCCAGTTCGATCCGGCGGTGGTGCGGGCCTTCCTCAACATCTCGGTGGGCCGCCTCTGGCGGGTCGTGGGGATCGGGGCGTGGGTACTGCAGGTCCCCTTCCTCTCCTGGTTCGGGGGCCTCGGCGCCTCCTGGGGTGCGGCGGCAGCCTCCGGGGCGGCTGCGATCGCCCTCGGGGTGCTTCCGGTCATTCCTGTGCCGGCGTCGACCCCCACCCCAACCCCCCTCGCGGTCGCCGCGGTGACCCCCACCTCGAGCCCCAGTTCGGCGTCTGACGGATCCGGTCGGCGAGCGAGCTCGACCTCTCACCGGGTGGCGTCCACCCCATCGGCCGCGCCCACCGGCCGGCCGTCCTCGACGCCGTCGAGCCTGCCGGCGACCCCGGAGCCCACAGCATCCGGGACCGGCCTGCCGACCTCGATACCCTTGCCGATTCCGACCCCATCGCTACCGCCGATCCTGCCGACCGCCACCCCCAGGCCCACCCCGACGCCCACGCCCTCCCCCACACCCACCCCGGCGCCGGTTGGCCCACCGGTGGTGAGCATCGGTTCCGGGAGTGTCACCCTCCTCGGCGCCTACAGCGCGAGCGGCAGCTTCAGCGATGCGAACCTCGGCACCGACCAGTTCAGCGCGACCGTCGACTACGGCGACGGAGGAGGCGCTCAACCACTCTCGCTGAACGGATCCAGTTTCTCCCTCTCGTACCAATACCCGGCCCTGGGCACGTTCACTGTGACGGTCACAGTCACTGATGAGAGCGACGGGCTCCAGGGCACCGCCACCACCACCGTCAGCACGCTGCTCTGAACCTTCGAGGGCCCTCGCGATCAGGGGCCGTCGCGACGGCGGGCCCACGCGCCGTGCGTGCCAGGATTGCGGCCCGTGAGCGCGTCCGTCCCGCCGCCCGACCGGCACGTCCACACCGAGTGGTCGTGGGATGCTGCGCACGGCGACATGATGGCCACCTGCGCTCGAGCCCTCCAGCTCGGGCTGCCCGCGGTCAGCTTCACCGAGCACGCTGACTTCACCGCCTGGGTGCCGGCCGACCGGGCGATGCAGCGGTCCGCAGCCGGGTCGTCGAAGGACGGCAACGCCACCGCCGAGGTGCGGGCCGGCCGCCGCTGGGACTGGTCGCCGGGACGTGTCCCCGGCCGTCAGTGGCCGGTCCGAGTGCCTTCGGGCTCAGGGCGGAGCGGTGACCTGGACATCAGCGGCTACTGGGAGGCGATCGAACGCTGTCGCGCCGCCCACCCCGAGCTCCGCATCGAGTCCGGCATCGAGCTGGGGGAACCCCACCTGTTCCCCGCGCAAGCCGAGGCGCTGCTGCGCCACCGGCCCCTCGACCGGGTCCTCGGCTCGGTCCACTGCCTGGAGGTGGACGGAGAGCTTGTCGATATGAGCGTGCCCGAGATGCTGACCCCGGAGATGGCCGGCGATCGGTTCCGGCGCTATCTGGCCGCCACCCTCGAGCTGGTGGAGAGTCCGGCACCCTTCGCCGTCCTCACCCACCTGGACTACCCGAAGCGATACTGGCCCCACGCCGAGGTGGTCTTCGACGAGCTCGACTACGAGGAGGAGTACCGCGCGGTGCTGGCCTCGCTGGTCCGCAGCGGCCGGGTCCTCGAGGTCAACAGCAGCCGGGCGATGGGGCCTCCTCGGGGACCGTCCCCCGGGCTGCTGCCGCTGCGCTGGTGGCATGCGGAAGGCGGCGCGGCGGTGAGCTTCGGCAGCGACGCCCATCGCCCCGAGCACCTGGCGGCAGGGCTCAACGACGCGGTGGCGCTGGCCGAGGCGGCCGGCTTCCGGCCCGGTGACGACCCACTCGAGCTCTGGCGGCGGGCTTAGCGGGGCCGCCTTGGGAGTCGCTGACCGGCGCGGGCCGAGCTCCCTCGTCGAGGGGGGAACCGAGTACTCTCTGTCGCTGCTCCTTCATCCGAACCATCGGGAACCTCGACCATCAGCGTCACCATCCTCATCGGCGGCCAGTGGGGCGACGAGGGCAAGGGCAAGGTCATCGACCTGCTGGCCGGGTCGGTCGACCTGGTGGTTCGCTCCCAGGGCGGCGACAACGCCGGCCACACCGTGGTCACCGAGGGGCGAACCTACAAGTTCCGGCTGGTGCCCAGCGGGATCCTCTCGCCCACCACCACCTGCGTGATCGGCCACGGCATGGTGGTCAATCCCAAGTCCTTCCTTGCCGAGCTGGACGAGCTGCATGCCCTGGGCATCGCCGCGCGCAACCTGGTGATCAGCGATCGCGCCCACATGGTGATGCCCTATCACCCGGTGATCGACCGGCTCGCCGAGCAGCAGCGGGGCGACGACCGTCTCGGCACCACCCACCGTGGGGTCGGGCCCGCCTACGAGGACAAGGTGCGCCGGATCGGATTCCGCATCGGCGACCTCACCAAGCCGGTGTTCCTGGAGAAGAAGCTGAGGTTTGTGCTTCGGCTCAAGAACGAGTCACTGACCCGGCTGTACGGCCACGAGCCCTTCGACGAGGGCATCATCCTCGAGGAATACCTGGGCTACGCCGAGCGGCTCGAGCCCTACATCCGGGACATCTACCCGGTGATCCAGGGAGCCCTGCGCGACGACCGCCGCATCCTCTGCGAGGGCGCCCAGGGGGCGATGCTGGACATCGACCTGGGGACCTATCCCTATGTGACGTCCTCAGCCCCCACCGCCGGCGGAGCGCTGACCGGGAGCGGCATCCCGCCCTCGCGGGTGACCAAGACGGTCGGCGTGTTCAAGGCCTACACCACCCGGGTCGGCTACGGGCCATTCCCGACCGAGCTGGACGGCGGGCTCGGCGAGCGCATCCGGGAGATCGGCGTGGAGTTCGGGGTCAACACCGGGCGGGCGCGCCGAGTCGGCTGGTTCGACGCCGCGGTGGCTCGCTACTCAGTGGCCACCAACGGCATCGATTCGATGGTCGTCACCAAGGTCGATGTCTTCGACGAGCTGGAGACGATCAAGATCGCGACCGGCTATCTGAGCAAGGGCGTGCCCTGGGACCACCCGATGTCGAACATCTCCCACCTCAAGCACGCCGAGCCGGTGTACGAGGAGATGCCCGGTTGGCGGGCCCCCACCCGGGACTGCCGCCGCTTCGAGGATCTGCCCCGGGCCTGCCAGGCCTACATCGAGCGCCTGGGCGAGCTCTCGGGCGCTCCGGTTGACGTGGTCTCGGTCGGCCCGGACCGCGAGCACACCCTGGTGCGGCGTCCCCTCCTGTAACCAGCCTGTGCGCTGAGGGTGTCCCCCGGGCGAGGGCGCCGCTGCTATCCTGGCCCGGCGCGGCCCCCCTGCTCCGGGGCGGCCTCGGTGCGGACCACCGCCCCACCCACCCTCTGAAGTATTCGGATCGCCACCGTCATCAGCATCCCGGTATCCCCGCTGCGCCCGCGACGGCCCGTCCGCCGGCTCGCGATCGCCGCCACCCTCCTGGCCACCGGCCTGCTCGCCTGGGTCGCGCTCGGCACCGGGGTCGGCGCCACCGCCTCGGGATGGGCCGCCACGGGCAGCCTTGCCGGCCTCGGCAGCGGCCGCATCTGGCAGGTCGCGTTCGATCCGGCCAACCCCGCCCTCGCCGCGGCAGCCACCGATGCGGGGGTGTACCTGAGCATCGACTCCGGCGAGTCCTGGACGCTGTCAGCGCTGCGCGGCGTCGGGGTCTGGACGGTGGCCTTCGACGCCAGCACGTCCCCGTCCACCCTGTATGCCGGCCTCCAGGGGACCGGGGGCATCCGCGTCTCCTCCGACGGCGGCGCGACCTGGGCCAACGACTCCTCAGGCCTGCCGAACCGCGACGTCAGATGCATCGTGGCGAGCCCCGCCGGGCTCGCCGCCGGCACCGACGACGGTGTCGCCCTCTCCCAGAGCGGCAGCTCCTGGTATCCGTCGGGCCTGACCGGCGACAGCGTGAGCGCCCTGGCGGTGGTCAGCAATCCCCCGTCGGCAGTCTTCTTCGCCGGGATCGACTATCCGAGCACCAGGTCGGGCTACCTTTTTGAGCTCAGCTCGTCGGCCGGCACCCGCTGGTCTGCGGTCACCAGCGGGCTCCCGGGGGGCGCGGTGGTCAATGAGATCGCGGCGGGGCCGCCCTCACCGGCGACGGGGGCCAACCCGATCTTGGTGCTGACCAGCAAGGGGGCGTACCGCTCCGCGGATGGGGGCAAGACCTGGACGGCGAGCAGCGGCCTGCCGAGCGGAGACACCCTGACCGACGCCACCTTCAGCCCGCTGGACCCGGACTTGGTCTACGCGGGGGACGATGCCGGAGGCAGCAGCGGCGGCGGCCTCTGGCGCTCGACGGACGGCGGCCAGACCTTCAACGGTTTCACCCAGGGTCTGCCCACCGGTCACCCCTCAGGGGAAGCGCCGCTCCAGGAGGTCGAGAGCCTGGCGGTCGCCGATGGGGCGCCGTACCCGACGGTGCTCGCGGTTGTCGACCCCTATCAGGAGAGCGCCACGATCTACCGTCAGGTCGACGCCACCGCCCCGTCACCACCGGCGCTGGCCACCGCGTCGGGCTCGGTGGTGACGCTGCCGGCCTCGGCGCCCCCCACCCACGGCGGAGCCAAGGCCGGGCCTCAGGTCCCCCGACCCAAGCCCACCCCCGCGGCACCCACACCCCTGGCCGCACAGGTGGCCGGGGCCGTCTTCCACTTCCCGGCGCCGCTCCTCTTCGAGATCCTCTTGGTCCTCCTGGCGGTCTTCATCTGGTACCGCTGGAAGCGCCACTACTACGTGTCCGGGCCTCCGTAGTCCGCACTCCAGCACCCCGGCTGCGTACGATCCGGGCCTCAGGCACCCCGTGATGCTGGCGACCACACTCCCCGCCGTTCCCCTGGCCTTCGCGGCCGGGCTGGTCTCCGTGCTCTCGCCGTGCGTCTTCCCACTGATCCCGGCCTACGCGGCCTTCCTGGGGGGTGAGGCCGGAGCCCCGGGCGGCCGCGGCGGGGGCGGGCCCGGAGCTGCCGCTCTCTCCCGGCGCCGGATGCCGCTGGTGCTGCATGGTGCCGCCTTCGTGCTCGGCTTCTCGGCGGTCTTCGTGGCCGCTTTCTACGTGCTGGCGGCGCTCGACGTCACCGTGCTGGTCGCCCATCGCCAGGCGGTGGACATCGCCGCCGGGGTCGTGGTCATCGCCTTTGCGCTGCAGACCGTGGGGCTGATCCGCATCCCCTGGCTGATGCGCGATCTGCGCTTCCATGGCGCGGCGGGACGAGGGAGGGGCCGCGGAGCCGCCGGGGCGGCGCTGCTCGGGCTCAGCTTCGGGGCCGGGTGGACCCCCTGCATCGGCCCGACCCTCGGAGCGATCCTGGTGGTGGCGGCGAACGGCGGCTTCGGGGGGCTTCCCCTGATGCTCGTGTACTGCCTGGGGCTGGGGGTGCCCTTCCTGCTGGTGGCGGCGCTCTGCGACCGCTGGCAGGGCCCCATCCGAGCCCTCAATCGACGGCTGCACCTGGTCAACCTGGTGGCCGGGATCCTCCTGCTCGCCTTCGGGGTGCTGCTGGTGACCGGACGGATCACCGAGCTGAGCAGCATCTCGCCGGGATCACCTTTCAACCTCTGAGCGGCCGCGGGGGATCCGTGCGGATGGCCTTGACTGCGCGGAGCTGGTCAGATTCCGCCGCCATGGCCGGTGCGAGACCTGGGCCCGGGCTTTACAGGGATTGCAATTCCCGGAAGACTCACCAGAGATGAGCTCCTCCCCGCCGCCCGCCCAGCTCTTCGCCGTGCGCAACACGCGGGGCGGTCCCTGGGATTGGTCTCGCGACATGCGCGAGCAGGAGGGCTGGAAGGAGCACGCGGCGTTCATGAACGCGCTCGTGGATGAGGGATTGATCATCCTCGGCGGTCCGGTCGAGGGTGACCGCGAGACCCTGCTGATCTTCGCGGCGCCATCGCGCGAAGCGGTGCTCGAACGGCTGGCTCAGGACCCCTGGGCGCACAACGGGATGCTCAGTGTGAAAAGCATCGAGCGCTGGACCATCGTGCTCTCCCCGCCGGCCATCGACGTCATCCTGGGAACGGCTTAGGTCGGCGACGGCAGACCCTTCCAGGGTCATGCCCGCCCGGGTGCGGGACTCATCGCCTGTCGGCCCGGATCAGCGCGGGGGCGCACCCTGCTGAGCCAGCGGCAGCCAGACCGTGACCGTGGTCCCCGCCCCCTCGGTGCTGGCGATGGCCACGTCACCGCCCTGCGCTTGAACCAGCCCCTGCACGATGGCGAGCCCCAGCCCGCTGCCGCCCTCCTCCCGGCTGCGGGTCTTCTCACCTCGGTTCTCCGTACCGGGACTCCTCCGCTCGGAGCTCGAGCCATAGGCTCGGCTCCTCGCTACGTCGCCCCGGTAGAAACGCTCGAAGACGTGGGGCAGGTCAGCCGCCGGGATCCCTGGCCCCTCGTCGTGCGCGTCCACCCGGGCCCGGCCGCCGTCATCACGCACCGACCAGACCTGCCGCGCCCCAGGAGCGTACTTGCAGGCGTTGACGAGCAGGTTGCGCAAGACCGTGGTGACGGCGGTGCGGTCGCACCGGGCCATCACCGGCACCGGGGGAAAGTCGCGGATGACCTCCGCCGGCATCCCCGGCATCCCCTCGTCGAGAACCTGAGCAACCTGCTGGGCCAGGTCGACATCCTCCAGCCGCAGCTGGTTCTGGCGCGTCGAGCCGGGCCAGGGTCAGCAGGTCGAGGACCAGCGCCCGCAGGCGGTCGGCCTCCCGAGCCATGGCGCCGAGGGCGGCGTCGAGCGCGGCCGGCAACTCGGCGGCGCCGCGACGGAGCACGTCGATGTAGCCGGAGAGGGCGGTCACCGGGGTGCGCAGCTCGTGCGAAGCATCCGCGATGAAACGCCTGACCCTCGCCTCCGACTCTCGCTGGGCAGCGAAGGCCGACTCGATCCGGTCCGCCATGTGGTCGAAGGCACCGGCCAGCTGCCCCACCTCGTCGTCGCGCGGCACCAGCCGGCTCCGGGCCCGCAGATCTCCAGCGGCGAGCTGACCGGCGGTGGCGGTGAGCCGGCGCAGCGGGCGGAGCGCCCGGCCGGTGAGCACGAGGCCGAGCAGCAGGACCAGCAGCAGCACCGCCCCGCCGCCGATGGCCAGCTTCTCGACGTCTCCGGAGAGCACGCTGTCGATCGGGGTCATCGGTTCGGACACCTCCACCACCGCGGCGGTCTGGCGAAGCGCGACGTCGTTCACCGGGAAGCCCACCACCAGCTCGGAGCCGTCGTTCCCGGCCACCACCTGGTTTCTCAGCTGATCGTCGGCGAGGATGGTGGCGAAGGTGGCCTGGTCCAGCTGAGGCGGATCGTCCCCTGCCGGCCGTACGATCAAGCGGGCACCGGCCGGGCCGTAGACCGCGACCACCGCGGACGCACCCGAGGACTCGCTGACCAGCTCGGTGAGCAGCGCCACCCTGCGGGCTGCGGTCAGCGTCGCTCCGCGAATCTTGTAGACCTGCTGGGCCGCCGCCAGGTCAAACTTGAGGTCGTCCACCCGGCTCGCGATCAGGCTGCCCTGCAGGGTCACGTACTGGAAGGCGCCCAGAGCGGCGAGCAGCACCGCGATCAGCACCAGGTAGGTGAGGGTGAGCCGCCAGCGCAGGCTCCTCAGCGCCGCGCCGAGGCGCCGCATCAGGCTCAAGCGGGCTCCTCGGCCTCCGTCGCAGCGCCCTCGCCCCCTCGCGCTGCCGGGAGGGCTGCGGTCACCGGACGCAACCGGTAGCCGACCCCGCGCACGGTCTGGATCCGGCTGTGGTCGAGATCCCCCAGCTTCTGGCGCAGGTAGCGGATGTACACCTCGACGTTGTTCTCGTCACCGAAGAAGTTGTATCCCCAGACCTCATCGAGAATGCGCTGACGGGGCAGCACCTGATCGCAGTTGGCGGCAAGATAATTGAGCAGGTCGTACTCGCGAACGGACAATTCGATCGCCCGATCGCCAATCCTCACCTCGCGCGTCGCGGTGTCAATGGTGAGATCGCCGGCCTGCACCATCCGGCTGAGGTCGGGATTGCGGCGGCGCAGGACGGCGCGGACCCGAGCCAGCAGCTCGGCGAAGTCGAAGGGCTTGACCAGGTAGTCGTCGGCGCCCAGCTCCAGGCCGTGGATGCGGTCGGTGATCTCGTCTTTGGCGCTCAGGATGATGATCCCGCGCCGTGCCTCGCCGGCGATGGCGCGGGTCAGCTCGAAGCCGTCCAGCCTCGGCATCATGACGTCGACGATCACCAGGTCGGGCTTGAAGTCGTCGACCGCGCGCAGCCCCAGACGCCCATCGGCCGCGGTCTGCACCTGGTAGCCCTCGTGGCGCAGGCCGAGCGCGATGAAGTCTGTGATCGATGGCTCGTCGTCGACGACCAGGATGCGGCCCCGTTCGGTCATCTTGAGTTTGGAGTATATGGGCCAATTGGTCCTCTCAGCGGGGCCGTCGCCGCTTCTCATGGACCTCTCAGCGGGGCTGGGGACGGCGGCGATTGGGTCAGGTCGGCCAAACAGGAGGTCCTATCCGCAATTGACCCCAGACGGGGGATGGCGGCAGTACGACTGACGGGGGAAGCAGGGCTCGCGGCCCTGGAGGGGAGACACGACGAGTTGGCGTCGGCCTACGCCCGCGCCCTTGACGCCTGGCGGACGATTCGACTCGCCTCTCGATCGCGCCCTTTGCGCCCTCGACCGGGCAATCCTCCGTGGGCCTGGCCCCGCCCCGGAAGGCGAGGACGACGAGCCTCGAGAGATATTCACTCGGATCGGTGCCACCCCGTTTTTGGCACGACTCGATCGAGCCGCCCGCGCGTCGAGCAAGGCCGGCTGATTCGCTTGAGGCCTGGCGTCTAAACGGGAGGGCGAGCCTCCGCGTCGCGAAGCAATTCGCAGACCCGCAGCAGCATCTTGTATGCCAGGTGCGGGTTGTCGAGGAGCAGGGGCTTGAACTCCCAGGCCAGGATGGAGAGCAATCGCAGCGGCGTTTCCGCGACCACCGAGGCAGTCCGTGGGCCGCCATCCACGATGCTGATGTCGCCAAAGCTGTCACCGGGACCGAGCTCTCGCAGCTTTCTGCCCTTCTTCGTCACCCGCGCTCTGCCCGCGAGAATGAGGTGAAAGCCGACCCCCGGCGTGCCCTCCCTGACGATCTCGTCCCCGGCGTTGTGCTGGACCTCTCTCGACACTCGGGCGACCGCACCGATCTCCTTCTTGGAGAGCGCCTCGAAGATGCGAGCTCCCCGTAGCATCTCCACCGTGTCCCTAACGGCCATCTCGTTACCCTCGTCGACCCAACCACGATCCCACGCTGTTGCGGGAGCATACACTGCGCTGCGGAGGGGCAGCCTACACGGATTGGTCGATTCGCGTCAACAATTGCGCGAGTTCTGGCTGAGCTGAGGCTGACAGAGGAACCTGGCAGCTCGAAACGACCGATCGCAACGAGACGGATCATGCACACTGCAGCACCCGAACCATCCTTTCTGGCGACGTGCCACGGCAAGCTGACGCGGTTGTCTTAAGGGTTGCCCAGGTTGCCCGCACCGGTGCGCTCAGCCGTCGGCACCCGCGATTGCCTTTGCGGCGCCGTCGCCATGCGCCGTCCGCAGCGCGGCATGGACACGCCATACGCCGGGCAGACCCTTGAGGGTGTGCTCGCCACGGTCCTCGAAACGGAGGCCGGAGCCAGCAACTAGACCGACCACGGCGGATGAGACGAGTACCTCACCGGGGCCGGCAAGAGCGGCGACGCGTGCTCCCGTGTGCACTGCGACGCCTCGTACCCGGTCGCCGACCAGCTCGCATTCGCCCGCGTCGGCACGCGAAGTACCGGGAGCACGGCACGGATGTCGATTTGCGTGTTCATCCGCATCAGCGCTGCCGCCGCCCCCGGGCTGGCGCTACGTCGAAAGTAGGTCGCGAGCCGCCGCCCGAAGGCTTCATCGCGCGCGGCGCTCGGAGCGAGGTGTTCGACATCGGCATCGATGCCCCAGTTACGCTTGAGCGTTTCGATGTCGCGAGCTCGCTCCTCCGGAGTCGGTGCCCACGGGTAGTCCGGGCTCCACACCCGCTTGGCAAAGATCCCGGCGGTGACAAGCGCGATGGTTCTTTGTGGCTGGCTGGCGGCGAAGATCACCGCAAGGCTTCCCCCCTCGGAATGGCCGAAGAGCGCCGCTCGCTCGGACCCGGCCGCATCGAGCACTGCGATCACGTCCTCGAGACGCTGCTCGAGCGTGGGCAGCTGGTCGATCGGGAGGCGGTCGGAGAGGCCGGTACCTCGCTTGTCAAACAGGATCAGCCGCGAGAATGACGCCAGCCGCTCCAGGAACCGGGCCAGCAGCGGCTCCTCCCATGCCAACTCGACATTGGAGACGAATCCAGGAACCCACAGCAGGTCGAAAGGGCCGTGTCCCGCGACCTGGTAGGCGATGCTGTACGAACCGCACTTCGCGTAGCGCGTCTGGGGAACCACGCTCGGAGTGTGCCGAAGCCGCCTGGCGTTCGCACGCGACGATGACACGTCAAGCAGCCGCCATTCGGGTTTCCGGCCTGCAAGTGCAGTACCGTCTGACAGCCCACGCTGATCCGGACGGATCCGTCTGAGTACATTGACGCACCTTCGCCGGGTCAAACCCGATGTCGCCCGCGTCGAGCGCACCTGAGCTCTTCGGCCGCCCCGACGACGAGGAAGCCGGCGCCCTCCCCTCTGGTGATCCCCGTCCCTGACAACACTACCTGCAAGTACAGCAAACAGGCGTACGCATGTCATCTCCGAATGCCGCGCGGGCTGCGGCCGAGGTGATCGAGACAGCGATTGTCCGCAGGGTGTCCGGCCGCGAGCCATAGCGTCGGATGGCGCCATGGGGTCCGGCTCCACCTTTGTCCTCACCGGGGCGGGCGATGTCCTGGGCGACATCGGCAGCTTCCTGACCGGCCCTCCCGGCGACCCCGTCCGAATCCGGCAGATCGCCGCTCAGGTCGAGGCCGTGAATGCCGAGTACCAGAGCCATGTCGCCGCTCTCAACGACGCCGTGGACACGCTGACCTCGTCGTGGACGGGTGCCGCTGCCAGCTCTTTCCGTTCGGCGTGGTATGGGCCTCGACTTTGCGGGGCCAGACCAACGGCGCCCGCGCAGGTGCTGGCCGCCGTATCCAGCGAGATCTCCCAGTTCGCTCAGCAACTGTGTGACTACGCGTACGCGCTGGAGCATACCCAGCACGAGCATTGGATCGAGATGGGGGTCCTGGCGGCTCTGACGGTCGTCAGCGCCGCCCAGCTGGGCGCCGACCCGGTCACCGACGCCGCTGCGGCGGGGGCGGCCAGCGGAATTGAGGTGGGCGCCTCGATCTCGATGGGGGCGCTGGGCGTCGCCTTGCAAGGGGGGTTGATCAACTTCGGGGCCGATGTCGTCGCACAGCTGGGCGCCGACCTTTGGGACGACACCGACCCTCTTTTCAACCAGACGGGGGACGACGTCGTGCCCGCCTTCGACGTGGGCGAGGCGGCGACGAGCGGGCTCAGCGGGGCGCTCTCGTTCGCGATACCGGGAGCGCTTGGCGCCATGGACCCGGTCGCTGATTTCCTTGCCAGCCCAGTCAGCCGAGCCCTGGCGGTCGGCGCAGCGTCAAGCGCCACCGATGCGGGCTTCCAGTGGGTCAGTTCCCGCCAAGTCAACTGGACCGAAGCCGCGATCACCGGGGGCATCTCTGCCGCCGCGGCCCTCGCAACCACCCCCGAACTCCTTGTCGAGCCGACCGGTTCGATCGACGAGACGGGGGCTCAGTTCTCGGCACAGGAGCGCAACATCGCTGAGGTGCTGGCAGCCGAGGGGCGGACGGTTATTGCGGTGCCCGAGTTCGCAAATCTCAGGCGTCCGCATGTACGACGCATCGGTCGATGGGCAACCAACGAGTTCAAGACAATCGAGGGCCCGAAAGGCAGCGTCGCTAGGAGCGCCACAGTTCGAGGCGCCCTGCAGAGCGCCAACGGTGCAATTTGACGTAGCGAGCCCGGACCAGGTCCGCACGGTTATCCTTGACGGACGCAGCAGTGGACTGACCGAAGCCGAGGCAGCACGTGGTCTCAGCAGATGGCTCGGCACTCCGTGGGAACGCAAATCGACGTCGTTCGCATCCTTGGCGATGGGTGGGAACTCGGGTGGCCCTAGAAAACGACAGTCACATAGAGTGGCAACTGTTCATAGACAGTCCGGCGTCTTTCGAGGATGTCGTCGGCTCAGCCCGCGCGGCTTTCGAAGGAGACTTCAACTTCGAACCGTTCGTACCCTACTGGAAGGCTCCGGGCTATCGACTCTGGAACCAAGCGATGCTCGTGGACGTGGTGGAAGGCCACCCCTACGAGACCGATGGCGAACTCGACTTCGACAACTTCCGTTTCCTCGCGGACCTGGAAGACCATCGCAGGCCCGGGGACGGCCAAGTAGCTCGTAGGTTCGCCCATTCACTCTTCGAACGGCTCCGGTTAGCGGGAGCTCACCGGCTTCTGCTCGTCAGCGACCTACAAGGCCTAGTGCGCGAATACGACGCCGGCCGCGAGCGCGATCACGGATGAGCCTGCAGCGCAAAAGCTCCGATGGCGGGCCTGCCGCCGGCGGCGGGGCGGACGATGGTGAAGCGGAAGCTTCCAACGAGCTGGCTCGTCTCCCGAGACGGCTCGCTGCTGTTCTCGGGATGGTTCGAGGCGTTCGATCAATTAGCGCCTAATGGTTGCAACCAGCGCCGCGGCATCGGTATCCTACCGGTTGCGCCAAGCAGCGCATACAAGAGAGGGACCATGGACGTCTTCACCGCCCGTGAATCCGCGCCGGCGTCAGGAACTCGGACCTCCCGGAGACGGCCGAAGCTAGGTGCCCTTCTGGCACTGATCGTATTCGTGTCGGCCTGCGGGAGTTCAACCACGCCAGAGGCGGCGCGGGCGGTTGATTCGCCGCGGCCCGCCACCAGGCAACCTGGTACCGCTCCAGGGACGCCGGCAACGCCCGATCGCAAACGGCGAGCACCCAGACACATCGGTCCGGTTCCACGACGGGCCTAGTCCGACGTGCGATCGCGGACACCCGCTATTGCGACCCGGTCGACACTCCGATACCGCAAGGGACGGGAGCCCAGCTCACCACCACCGAGATCTACTGGTGGCAGATGCAGGCCACCATGGTGCCAGCATGCTCTGAGATCGAGGGCGATCCTCCACCTATCCAGACCAAGAATCTGACCGATGGGCTCATGAGCGACACGGCCCTGGCCGCATGGGTGGCTGCCGATAACGAAACTTGGACCCTGACGGAATGGGCACAGCAGCATGGACAGGGGCTATTCATCCAGTACCTGGAGGCCGGACGCGGTTCGGACTTGGTCCGGTTCGTCAAGGCCGGTGGGAGCGATCATCGACAGCCAGTACTGCGAGTACCCCGAGAAAATCGCGGCGGTGCCGATTACGGCAGCGCAGATGGCGCAGCTTGCCTACGTAACGGGTCCCGATATCGCGTTCGTCGGAGCCTCCACAGGACCGTGCAGCAGCATGTGGACTGCAGCGAACGGGAGCCTCAGCTACCAGAACATCGCCGCCGGCGAGGAGGAGCGGTTCCTGCTGGCGACGACACTGAGCAGCAATCCCGCGGTCGGCGCAATTCGCCCTGCAGGACGGCGAATACGACCAGGGTGTCAGCGAGGTCGCCGACAGCATCATCCTGCGGAGTGGGATCTGAGCCGTGCTGTCGAGCGAGCAATCGGTGCGGCGATGCTTCGTCATTCTGTGCGCTCCCCACGAGGGGCATCGAGGCCTCCGCCGGGACACGGCAGGCCCAGGTGGCGGCGGATCTGACGGCAATTGCACTCCCCTGACCGGGAGCGCGTCCGTCTACCAGTCGTGGCAGGTGGGACTCACAGCGCAGGCGCAAGTCCAGCTCGACTGCACGACGACGGCCAAGGGCGTGAGGGCCGGCCGCTACTCGGGGGGGACGCCCTCGCCAGGAACAACCATCAAGAACGGCACGCCCTGCGGAGTCAGCACTGAGGACGTCGCCCAGGTCTGGAACCAAGGTGCCGCTCAGGTCTCCGGAGGCACCACCGGACCGGGGGCGATCGACGTCCTGCCCGTCGCCTTCTGGACCGGGACCGAGAACGCCCGGTTCGCCAGTGGCCTCGCCAGCGGCAGCGACCTGTGGTCGGCGAGTGACCGCCAGGCGGTCATCGACTGGAACGGGCCATCGGAGTACTCGCCGCCGGCCCCGGGGCCACCAAGCGGGGCCGTTGGCGACGGCATGGCCAATGGCTGGATCATCATGTCCTCCACCCTCGGGATGGTGGTGACCGTGTATGTCACCTCCAGCTCCGATGGCACCTGGGACAGCAGGACGGGGTTGTGCAACGGTCCGACCCTCGGCACGAGCTGGCAAACGACGATTGCCGGCACTGTCGGTGGGGGAACCAACATCCCCCCGATCGGCACCGGCTGGTCGGCCACCACAGCGCTGCAGGCGCTCGCCCTGGTCAACCTGGCCCCCGGGAAGGTGGACAGCAACATCGAGCACCCCGGGGGGAACGCCGTGGTCTTCGCTCCGGACACCTTTTGGGTGGACTCGCCCACCCCGGTCGGCGAGGTGGTGCCACCCAAGGTCGAGGACATCGTGGGCATGCCCAACGCTGACGGGATCTCGGTCGTCTACACCCTCTATCTCCAGGTGGAGCCGTCCAACACCCTGTACTTCGACTTCGGCGACGGCACCTCCACGACCCTCCAGGACATCCGGGTCTGCAGCCCGGATTGCACGGTCAACCACGAGTACAAGCAGGTCGACGGCACCTCGACGCCAGTGACCACTCCGCCCCCCTACGACGAGACCTGCGGGGTTGTCGACGATCACACGGGTGTCCCCGCAACTGGGGCCACCGTCGTCGCCTGCCAGGACGTCACCGTGACCGCCTTCGTCGCCTGGTACGACAGCAATGGCGACAACTACGAATGCATCTCCGAGCATGGTGGCCTCGGGCCGACCGTGCCGAGTTCAGGAGGTGGCGGATCTCGACGCCTCCCAGGGGGGCTGCAGCTACACATTCTCGGCGGCCGCCGGCCAGGGGCTCATGGACGCATCGCTGACCCTCCCCGTCTACCAGATCCGGCCCATCCCAGTCGCCTGAGGGCAGGGCGATGCGACCGACCATCAGCGGATCAACATCTCATCATCTGATCAACGGCACCGACACCCATGCCGGCGATGCGTCAGGCAATCCACTGGCGCAAGCGACAGGACCTGAGACGAAAGGAGCGAATGGCATGATCAAGGGATTCAAGGCCTTCATCCTGCGCGGCAATGTCATCGAGCTGGCCATCGCCGTGGTCATCGGCCTGGCGTTCAACGCAGTGATCACCGCGGTCGTCAAGGACATCCTCACCCCGCTCATCGCCGCCATCTTCGGCAGCCCCAACTTCAGCACCCTGACCTTCACCATCCACAACAGCCAGTTCGACTACGGCGACGTCATCAATGCCTTGATCTCCTTCCTGCTGATCGCCGCCGTCATCTACTACGCCATCGTGGTACCGATGAACTTCGCCGCCGCCCGAAGGGCAAAGCCCGAGGAGGCCACCACCCGGGAGTGCCCCGAATGTCTGAGCGCCATCCCCAAGGCCGCCCACCGCTGCAGCTTCTGCGGTGAGCGGATCACCCCAGCCGCCTAGCAGGCAACCGAAGCCCGATCCCAGAACCAACCAACCTGCCCGCTAGACTGCCGTCTCGTGGCTTCCGGCACCAGCGCCGCGGCAGATCGGGAGGGTTCGGCCCCGGGCGGGGGCGAGGCGCCAAACCCGCTGCGGGCAGCGCTGGCCCGCATCCGGCGACCGGGTCCGATGGTGAGCATCAGCCTCGCCTACGTGGTGGCCGTGGCCGCGATCATGATCTGGCGGGGGGTGTCGGTCTCCCCCGACTGGCTGCTCCTCATCTTCATACCCGTCGCGGTCCTGAGCGGACGGCTGTTCGGCTTCCTGCGCGACTGGGTGCCGTTCATCGCCATCTTCCTGGGCTGGGAGGCGATGCGGGGGATCGTGTCCCTGGACGGCATCGCCCCGCAGGTGGCGTCCATCACCCATGTGGAGGAATGGTTCTTCGGCGGCCACGATCCCACCGAGGTCCTGCAGCACGCGGTCAGCGGCCAGGTCCTCAAGGCGCTCGCCCTGGTCGCCACCGTCGTCTATTTCTGCCACTTCGTGGTGCCCCTGCTTGTGGGACTCGTGCTCTGGCTCAAGGACCGCACCCAGTACCTGCGCTTCGTGACCGCCCTGCTCGCGATGTGCTTCGTATCCTTCGTCTTTTTCCTGCTGGTACCGACGGCACCCCCCTGGTACGCGGCCCAGCATGGCTACCTGCCGGGGGTCACGGATCTGATCAGCTCCGCGCTGCCGAGCTACATCAGCCCCTACTACCACCTGATCAATCCCAATCCGACGGCCGCCTTCCCCTCGCTCCACGCCGCCTTCCCGTTCCTCGGCTGGCTGGCGCTGCGGCGACCCTACCCGCGTGGCTCCTGGATCCTGCTGGGCTGGAGCTTCCTGGTGTTCGCCAGCGTGGTCTTCCTCGGAGAGCACTGGTTCATCGACGTTGTCGGCGGGGTGCTGCTCGCCTCCGGCACCTGGTGGGTGCTGATCAGGATGGTGGTGCCCCGGGTCGGGCTGCTCCGCTCCGCCCGCCCGATTCTGACCGCGCCGGCCCGGGCTCGCGGTGATGCCCTCGGTGGGTGAGCCCGGCATCGGCGGCGGAGCCGGCACCGACGGAGCGCTGCCGCAGCGGCTTCGGATGAGTGCCGGTCTCAGCGCCGCCGAGACCCACAGCCACACCACGGCGAGCGACGGGATGGTGTCAGCGGTCGAATTGGTCCGCGCCGCGGCGTCCATCGGCCTCTCGGTCATCTGCATCACCGACCACGACACGCTGCCGCCCCTGGACGCGGCTCGCGAGCTGGGGGAATCACTCGGGGTTGACGTGGTCGCGGGCGAAGAGGTCACCTGCACCTTCCCCCCGGGCATCCATCTGGTCGCGCTCTACATCCGCAGGGCAATCCGGATGCACATGCCGGTCGAGGACACCGTCGATGCCATCCATGACGAGGGCGGGCTGGCGGTCATCGCCCACCCCTTCCTCCCCACCTGGTTCGCCTCCATCACCGAAGGCCGGCTGCGCCGCCTGCTGGAGTCGCGGCGCATCGACGGCATCGAGATCCGCCACACCGCCCCGGTGCTGCCCGGCACCTGGAAGCGCCTCGACGAGTTCTGTGCCGAGCACCGGGAGGAGGTGGGTGCGCTGATGGCTGCGGGCGACAGCCACTTCGGCGCCCATGACCTGGGCCGCCTGGTGAGCGTGTTCCCGGGGCGAGACGCTGCCGACCTGCGCCGGGCCATCGAAGATCGCACCACCTCGCCACTGCGGGGACTGGAGCCGGCCGGGCCCCCCTTCTCCATGCGACTGGGGCAGCAGCGACGCTCGCTGCTCGAGCTGAACCTGAAACGGTGGCGCGGGCACGTTGGGGGCGGTGCTGCAGGGACGCCCAGCAGAACATGAGTGGGTGCTGCACGGCGCGCGGCTACCGCTCGATCTTCAGTCCCGGTCGAGCAGCGGCGGAGGCGAGGCGGTACCGGCGGAGAGGCCTGGACCGGACCTCTCGCCGCGTCGTCGACCTGCTTGTGGCGCGAGGCGTGGAGGGAAGCACCGTGCTGGAGGTCGGTGGCGGTGTCGGAGCCGTGCAGATCGAACTGCTTCGATCGGGGGCGCGCCATGCGACCGGCGTCGAGCTCACCCCCACCTATGAGAAGGCCGCCGCCGCGCTGCTTCGGGAGTTCGATCTGGTGGACCGGGTGCAGCGGAGGATCGCCGACTTCGCCCAGATCGGTGGGGAGATCTCCCCTTCCGACATCGTGATCCTGAACCGCGTGGTCTGCTGCTACCCGGACATGCCCACACTCACGGCGGCGGCGGCCGACCACACCCGCGGCGTCCTGGTCATGAGCTTCCCCAAGGTGACGTGGTGGACGCGGGCTCTGCTGATTGTGGGAAACGCAGCGCTCAGACTGACCAGGCGGCAATTCCGGATCTTTCTGCACCTGCCGGCTCGGATCCGGATGACGGCCGAGCTCCACGGTCTGCGGTTGCTGGTGGATCGGCGAGGCAGCTTGTGGGAGGTGATGGCGTTCGAGGCTCCGCGTACGGCCGGGTCCTGAGAGCGCGCGTCGCCGATCAGGGAACGCTCCGCACCGGTCGCCACCGCGGCCGGGCTCACCGATACCCTGGATCGCGGATGGAAACCCGGGTCGCGACCGCGTCCGATCTGGAAGGCATGGTGCCGACCCGCTTCCGACCCGGGGTCCGCATGCATCGGCGGATTGCGAGCTGACCTTGAGCGGTCATTGAGGGCGCGAGCGGAGCACGCAGAACTCGTTGCCCTCGGGATCGGCCATCACCACCCAGGTGACCTCCCCCTGGCCGATGTCGATGCGCCGGGCACCGAGCCCCTCGAGCCGCGCGACCTCCGCCTCCTGATCGTCCGGCCGGAGGTCGAGGTGCAGCCGGTTCTTGACTGTCTTGGCCTCGGGTACACCCAGGAAGAGGACGTCGGGAATATCGCCCCCCGGCTCGATCCACCACTCCCCATCCTCGGGTCCGTGGAGCGTCAGCCCGAGCGCCCGGCTCCAGAACTCAGCCACGCGGGCGGCGTCGCGGCAATCGACGACGATGTTGCCCCAGCGCAGCGTCACACTCTGATTCTACGGAGCGGACCCCCTGCGCCCTAACGGCCCACGTCGCGGCGGCTCATGGCGAGGGTCGCGCCGCCGAAGCCCGCGACGATGATGCCGAGCATGATCCAGAGGCCCGTCCAGAAAACGCCGGTGGTGAGCGGCGTCCCGTACAGGTGGAAGAGCGACAGGTCATTGACCCAGTCCGGCCACTGGAAGAGGGGTACCAGAATCGGCAGGTAGAAGCCGAGCACCGCGAGCATCGCCAGCACCCCCATCGCGACGCGCGGCACCCGGGTGATGATCAGCGCTCCGAGGGCGCCGTAGGTGAGGGCCAGCGGCACCAGCAATACCGTGGCCAGGACCAACGGCCCGGTGCCCACCTTGAGCCCCTGGCTGGGCAGGATTGCGCCCGTGATCACGGATCCAACGGCGGCGATGAGCGCCGACACCAGGGTGAGCGCGACCATGCGCTCCAGCACCACCCGCCAGCGCGCCACCGGCTGGGCGATCTCCATCTCCAGGCGCCCCTCGACGTCGTCCGAGGCCCAGCGCGTGACCTGGGCGATGGCGTAGGCGGCGACGACCAGCGCGGCGACGCCGAACCAGACCGAGGAGACGACCCACAGCGAAGGGTTGCCGGTGCCGGAGGATGTGAGGACGCGGCTGATCCCGCCCATGCTCTTGAGCAGGCCGCCCACCCCGTGCGCCAGCGACACCAGGAGAGCCGCCCCGATCGCGGTGCCGGCCGTCCAGCCGGCGAGCCCGAAGCGTTGCTGCCAGAGCCGGCTGAGGATGGCATCGCGGAAGAGGGGGTTGCTGGACGGGGTCACCGTGACCGGCACGGCGCCCCTCCGGCGGGGCAGCAACGACGACAGCAGGTCGCGGCGCGCGAAGCCCAGTGCCGCCAGGGCAACCAGGGCCGCGGCGATGGCGAACAGGGAGCCGGTGGCCGCCGCGTCGAAGCTGCCCCCCGGAACCAGCGACGTGGTCAGGTCGGCGAGGTGGAATGGTGAGATCGCCGCCGCGCCCACCAACCCCTGGTTGACCCGCGCCAGCGCGTTCAGGGCGTAGAGGGCGAGCAGGACCACGGTGCCCAGCCCGAGGGCGCCGCGGCGGGTCGTCGCCAGCTGGGAGAGCACCAGGCCGATGGCGAAGCAGGCGATGGCGATCCCGACCAGAGGCAGGCACTGCCCGATCACGGCTGCGACGCTGGCGGTTGTCTTGGCGGCGGCCAGCCCTCCGCCGATGCCGAGGGCGGTGAAGGCCGCGGCGCCGGCCGCGGCGACAAGGAGGGCCGCCGTCCCCGACAGCAGCGCCCTCACCCGGGTGACCGGGCTGGCGAGCCAGGTCTCGGTCACCCCGCGCTCCTCGTCAGCGCGCACCAGCGATACCGCCGCGGCCAGGCCCCAGGCTGCAAAGAGCAGGGTCAGCCAGGTGAGGCCCTTCCACCACATGTAGCCGGCGGGAGTGTCCGGCCGCTGCGGCAGGGGGATCAGGTAGGTGAGGGCGGCGCCGAGCGTCTGGGTGGCGTGGCCGAATGAGGCGCGGGCGACGGCATTGGGGGCGGCGGCCAGGTAAGTGGCGCCGGTGGAGTAGGGGGAGACGATTCCGAGGAACGAGATCGCGGCGAACCACCACCGCTGGGTGCGCAGCGCATACCGCACCAACGGGGCGCGGCGCCGGGGCACCCTCAGGGACAGGCGCGGTGCTGCCACGCTGGCGGCGCTCACGCTTTCAGCTCCGCCACCTCACCGGCCGCCGCAGGCTCGTCCCGGAACTGGGCGAGGAAGACCTCCTCCAAGGACGGCTCGTGGGTCACCAGGTTGAGCACCTGGCCGTTGCCCAGCGCCGCGAGCAGCGGCGCCACGCTCCCGTGGACGTCACAGGTGAGGTGATGGTCCTCGGACGACACGTTGTCGACGCCGGGACAGGCGCGGATTGCCTCCAGCGGCACCTCACCGGCGAAATCAACTTCCAAGCGATGGTAGCGGAGGTGATGCAGCTCATCGAGGCGGGCGACCTGGACCAAACGGCCGCGGCGCAGGATGCCCACCCGCTGACAGATTCGTTCTATCTCCGAGAGAACATGGGAGGAGAGAAAGACGGTGGCGCCGTGCTCGCGGGCCTCCTCCACCATGCGGTAAAACTCCTGCTGGATCAGGGGATCGAGGCCGTTGGTCGGCTCGTCGAGCACGAGCAGCCGGGGGTGGTGCATGAAGGCGAGGAGGAGCCCGAGCTTGCGCTTGTTCCCCGAGGAGTACTCGCGGTAGCGGCGCCCGAGGTCGAGATCGAGGCGGGTGGCCAGCGTGCTCACCGCCGTCGCGTCGACCCGGCCGCGCAGCCCGGCGACGTAGGCCACGACCTCACGCCCCCTGAGCGCTCCCCACTGCGGCATCTCGCCGGGGACGTAACCGACCAGGCGCTTGACCGGGACCGGATGCGCCTGGCAGTCGATGCCGAAGACCTCAGCCCGGCCATGAGTTCGGCCGGATCATGTCCATGAGCAGGCGGATGGTGGTGGTCTTGCCGGCGCCGTTGGGTCCCAGATAGCCGAAGGTCTCGCCGCCCTCCACCCGGAGGTCGAGGTCGAACAGGCCCGCTCCCCCGCCGTAGTCCTTGGTCAGCGTCTCGGTTTGGATGGCGGCGGGATCCATGCTCATCGCCTCTGCCCGGTCAGGCGGGTCACCAGCTGATCGAACTCACGGATCCAGGCTCGGAAGAATTGGGCCGCCTCGTCGACGCGGGCCCGCACCGCGTCGTCCGGACTCACCGGCGCGGCTGCCTCGAGGACTCGGACCAGTTCGGCGTACGCCGCCATGATCTGGTCGAAGAAGCGCCGGCTCATGGGGTTGGCCTCGTACAGGGCCCGCCGGCTGCCCGCCTGCCCGCTGCGCCGCACCATCAGGAATTGTTCGAGCTGTCGGGCGGTCACGCTGGCGTTGCTCTTGCTGATCCCGAGGTCTCCGGCGATCAGGTCGAGGCTGGCCGGCTCCGGGCTGAGCAGCAGGTACCCCCAGACCCGGCCGAGGGTCGGGCTCAGCCCCCATTGGGCGAAGAAGCGACCGAAGTCCTCGAGGACCCTCCGGCGCTGCTCGGCCTCCGGCTCTGCCGATAGATTCAGCATTTACTGAACGTACCACATATTCGGAAGTTGTGAGATTAAGGAAATCGGCAGTGGGCTGGGACCCGTGGTCCGGGCCCCGTTCGCCGGACCGTGGCGGACGCTGGCGCTAGAATCGGGCCCTTGGTTCGGGTTGGCGCCCCGGGTGCCGGCCCCGTCCGGGCCCGCTTAGCTCAGTTGGTAGAGCAGGGAACTTTAATCCCTTGGTCACAGGTTCGAGTCCTGTAGCGGGTACCAGTGTCCTCAACGATTTCTCCCGTTTCCGGCTGCTCCGCCAGGTACCTCAGGAGGCGGCTTGAGAGCAAGGTTGAGAGCAGACTCGGCTCTGTTCGCCAGCGGCCGCCAGCGCCCGGGTGAGAATGTCGTCCATGCGCTCCGCTGCGTCGGTCCTGAGGCTCGGGACGACGTGGCTATAGGTGTTGAGGGTGAGGCTGATCTGCGAGTGGCCGAGAACGTCCATGACCACCCGCGCCGGCACACCCTGGGACAGGAGCAGGCTCGCGCACGCGTGCCGGAGGTCGTGGAACCGCTGGCGACGGAGGCCAGCCTTGGCAAGCAGCTTCTGCAGGTGGTGGGTGACGAAGCTGGCATCGAGGGGGTGGCCCTCGACGGTGGAGAAGACGAGGCCGAGATCCTGCCAGTGATCGCCCATGGCGAGCCGCTCGGCGGCCTGGCGCGCCCTCTGGGCCTCCAAGGCGCGGACGGCGGTGAACGGTAGGTGGACGATGCGCCGGCTAAGACGGGTCTTCGGCTCGACGAAGTGGAACTCGCCACCGATCCGCTGTAGGGCACGTGAGACCGAGAGCGTCCCGGCCTCGAGGTCGATGTCCTGCCAGACGAGGCCGAGCGCCTCGCCCTGGCGCAGCCCAGTCGATAAGGCGACGACGTACAGCGCCCCAAGCCGATCTTCCCGGACGGCATCGAAGAAGCGGGCGATTTCGGCGGCGTTGAGCGGGGTGATCTCGGCACGCTGAGCTCGAGGGGCCTCGACCAACGTGGCCACGTTCCGAGCGACCATCCCCCAGCGCAGAGCCTGGTTCAGGGCGTGGCGCAGGACGGCCCTGATGTAGTCCACCCGGCGCGGCGACAGTCCCTCCTCGAGCTTCCGGTTCATGAGGTCCTGGACGTGCTGCGGAGTGAGCTTGGTCAACGGGACCCGGCCCAGCAGTGGGACCAGGTGGATCCGGACGATGCCCTCGTAGCTCGTGAACGTCGCCGGCCGCACGCTGGCGCTGGCCGTGTCGCGGAGCCAGACGGTGAGGAAGTCACCCACCGTCTGGCGCTCAGGCGGTGGGACGAGGCCATCTTGGTACGCCTTCAGCGCTTGAGCGAGCTTGCGGGCGACCTCCGCCCGCGTCTTGCCGTAGAACTTCTTGCGGCCGGCCGCCACCGAGGCTGAGGACACCGCACCAGCGGCCGTCGACGCCCTGACGATAGATGGAACCTTCGCCGGAGCCTCGTCTGGTCATCGGAACCGCCCCCACGCGCCGGGGCAGGGAGGCTGCCCAGCGAGCCACGTCGGGTTCGACGACCGCTCGCTCGTCAAGCCGGCGGGAGACGAAGGCATCGACCGCAGTCGCGGGGACTCGGGTGAGCCGTCCGAGCTTGATCGACGGCAACTCGCCGCGTCCGAGGAGCGCGTACACGCAGGTCCGACCGCAGCGGAGGGTCGCCGCCACTTCCTGGATCGTCATGAGGAGGGGAGACGCCGTCGACATTGGCGGCTCACCCGCCACGCGACGCGGGCGAAGGCTCCGTCGATTGTCCGGCGGTGGCGCTTCGGGGAGTAGGTAGTGCGGCTGGGATGAGGTAGAACAGCGGCGCTCCTGGCTGGGTCAGGTAGCTCCCCGGCAGTCGATCCAGAGAAGCGGACAAGGTCCGACGCCTCGGCGCCACCGGAAGCGGGCCGAGTGGGACGACCGCCCTCGACGGGCAAGAGCCACCCGGCACGCCGTCCCGCATGGTGGCCACGGTGCCGTGGGCGACCACGGCCGCCGCGGTCAAGGCGGTGGACAGTGCCGGGGATGGGGAGAGCGCCGGCCTGCGGCCTTGGACAACCACCCCGCGAGCGGGGACCCCGGTTGCCCACACTTCCCCCAACCCCTTGGACAGCTCGGCCACCCCGGAGGGGTCCCCGGCCGACCTGCCCACACTGACCACCGCCCCCCTGACTGGATGACTTCGGGGAGGAAGAGGTTGCACGGGCACCTCACCAGTCGAGCGCGTCCGCCCGCCGGGGGGAAGGGATACAGTCGCCATATCGGGCCCTCCAACTAGGGTCTGGTCACGGCCGGGGCTGTTTCCGCAGCGCCCGGCTTTTTCTTGACCACAATCATACCATAGCGTGCAGGGCTCTTTCAATAGACAATGGCCAGTCTGTTGGTCGGCAGAGCTGCTATCCTGGCGTCATGAACCGGGTTGCCGAGCTTCGGCGAGAGAGAGGCCTGACCCAGGAGGAGCTGGCTTATCGGGCACGGGTGTCACTCCGCACTCTCGCAGGCTGGGAGCAAGGCCGGGCCATGCCCCACAAACGCAACGCGCGTCGCCTGGCCAAGGCGCTCAGCGTCGAACTCGACGCCCTCGAGCTCGGCGCCGAACCCAAGAGCGACGGCTGACCGTCACCGTCGCACTGCTACCCCCGGCCGCTCACCTCAAAGTTATCAAACGTATCGTAGGCCGGTGGACAGTGTGGGCGGGTCGGCCGGGGTCCCCTCTGGGGTGGTCGAGCCGTCCAAGGGGTTGGGGGAAGTGTGGGCAACCGGGGTCCCCGCCTGCGGGGTGGTTGCCCAAGGCCGCAGGCCACCACTTTCCCCGATCCCGGCACTGTCCACGGGGGGTGCAGGCCGCACAGCGACGCACCGCTCCAGGCAAAGCGTAGATCTCGAGGCGCCGGTGATCGGGCCGTTTGCCAACTCGAGCGTGGCGATACGTCCGCCAAACGTAGAAGCTTGGCAAAGGCACGGGCGGCCTCCGCCTCACCGCGGAGCCCAAACACCATTGCCCTTGCCTTCCGCCATGGTGAAGAGATCGGGACCACCACGGTAGTTCTCCGAGTTGGAGGAGTGATCCTCAAGGGTCCGGCGGATAGTGGCCTCCAGGGTCGGCGGCGCTGATCTGCCGCCGGCCATTCGGATCGCCTGTACTTCTCTGTAAATCTCCAGAAGCGGTGATCGTCCCCCGAGCCGAACCAACGCAGCCTGAACGTCGTCCCGCCACGTTCCGTCCTCCGAACTCGTCGCGCTGACGACGACTGGTGCACCGCCGATGGGAGGCGCCGGACTCGGGATGGAACTGTCCCTCGAGCGCCTCGCAATCATATCGGGATCTCTCAGGTTGGAAGCTGGGTGCCGTGTGCCGGCTTCGTCCTCGTATAGCCAACCCATCCACGCGTTCTCTGTATTGGCACCGATCGCCCTGCTGAGCTCGTTCAGGCTGCGAAAGGTTCGCCCCCTGCCTCGTTCTCCTTCGAGAACCCACTTGTTGCTTACGAACTCGTGCTCTATATTCGACCCCAAGGTAGGTGCGAGCAACCTCAAACCCTTCCGGGAACAGCACCCGGCTTCGCGGGTCCAGAAGTCCCATCCCCTGACCATTGGCGACTGACGCCTCCGAGCGCTTGCCGACGCCCGCCAAGAGGCGTCGGAGAATGGCGTCCTCGGTGTCCTCGCCTGGCCGCCTGGCGGCCCAGATGCCCGCGAAGACGTCTATTGATACCTCGATCGAGCGTGACACCCACCTACCTCCATACTAGATCCTAGATTCGGTATGGAGGTAGGTGGCAAAAGAGTCAAGAAAACAAAGGGCTGAGCGGAGCGGGACAGCTTGACTTCTCATCGGGACGCCCCTCCCGTCTCCCCGCGCTGGATGCTACCATGTGGCGAACGCTTGTTCCGCCGTCTGGTTGGAGGCACACAGTTGCCGGGGAGGGATGACCTGCCGTGACCGCCGCAGCCTTGCCCCTCTTCGAACTGGATCTCCCGAGCTATGGGGTCGACCTCCGCCAGCAGGACTGCCTGCAGTTCCTACGCGGTCTTCCCGCCTCCTCCGTCGACGCTATCGTCACTGATCCCGCGTATTCCGGCATGAACCAACACATGATGTTCGGGCACGGACGCATCGTCGGACGCTACGAAGATGCTGGCGGCCTCGGAGCGAAGTGGTTCGCGGAATTCCATGACGATGTCGACAACTACCGCGAATTCCTTCGTGAATGCTACCGAGTGATGCGTGACGGCCGCCACATTTACATCATGTTTGACAGCTTCTCACTCCTGTCCCTGGGGCACGTGGTTCGCGAGGTGTTCGACGTCAAGAACCTCATAGTTTGGGACAAGGTCAACCTTGGCATGGGTCACTACTTCCGCCGGCGCTTCGAGGTCATTGTATTTGCGACGAAGGGCCATCGGAAACTCACTCGCAAGGATCTCGTTGACGTCTGGCCGATCAAGCGCATCCATCGGGCCGCTTATCCGACACAGAAACCCGTAGAGCTGTTCGAGCGGATGCTTGAGGGCAGCGTCGACCCAGGCTTCGTCGTTTGCGATCCGTTCGTTGGTTCTGGCTCCGCTGCAATAGCAGCTCTTCGGCAGGGCTGCACTTTTGTCGGTGCTGATATCTCTGATCGGGCCATTGACGTGGCCAAGGACCGTTGCATGACTTACCTCGCCACAGGCTCAGATCCATTGGAACGCTAGGTACTCCGTCCAGCTTTGGCACCTAAGCCACGGACGCGGACATGGTCCGTTCCGACTTCGCCCCGCAATCCCAAGAAGCTGCCTGACGAGCTTCGACTCCTGCTTCCCTTCGACGGTCGGCTGTGGAACGAGGCTGCCCAACGGGAATACGCCGCGCAACTCGCGCAGTCCGATTCCTTTGAGGGCAGCGTTTCCGCCACGGAGCCTGACTTCAGTGCGCGTGACCGCGTCAATCGGTCACCGAAGACCTTCGGCTTCGTGGAGTTGCGCCGCGGGCGCCCACTTCACATCACCGACGCCGGCCACGCCCTCCTCCTTGACGCGGGCCTTGATGATCTATTCCTCCGTCAACTCCTCAAGTGGCAGTACCCGTCGCCTGTCCATAGCGGGGCCGATTACCGAGAGTTCTTTGCCATTCGCCCGTTCCTGGAGATGCTTAGGCTGGCTCGCGACCTCGACGGTCTGTCGAAGGTTGAAATCGCGATCTTCGGCGTCACTCTCACGAACTGGCACGATTATGGCGGGTGTCACTCTAAGATCCGAGCTTTTCGGAAGGAGTACGAGAGCCAGCGCGGCAGCGTAGCGCGGCTGGAGGTCGTACGTTCCGCTTTGATTCAGTCCGTGCGTACTACGTACGTGGACGACATCGCAGCCGGGCGAATCGGTACGCGCGAGGGGCGGGCGACCGACATCGCGGCAAACCGAATGATCGAGACGAAAGCGCGGAACTGCCGTGACTACGCAGACGCTGCCGTGCGCTATTTCCGCGCGACTGGTCTATTCACACTGAGTGCGCACTACGCTCAACTCCACCTTCTAGCGGAACGCCTCGAGGAGGTCGATTCGATCCTCAAGGAGTTCGAACGTTCCCCTCTCGAGTTCGCCACCGAAGATGCCTACTACGCCTGGCTGGGTAATCCTCATCTCCCTGAACTGCCGAGCGACGACGCGGCTGTCATGCGCCGCCAAGTGCTTCAGCTGTTTGACGAACTTCCACAGTCCGATAAGGACAGGCATGCTGAGATTCAGCAGGGCGCAACGACCCTCACTGGTATTCATGACCTCCGGCGCCTCTATGCCCAAACGACGGACCTCGCCGCACAGGTCGCCCAGAGGGAGGCAGAGCGGGGGTTCGTCGGGATCGACCACCTCGATGAGATCGCCAATGCATACGATCAGATCGCGGTCAGGGATCCCGAGATTGTCGATCGACCCGCATGGTTTGAGTGGAATACTTGGCGGGCTCTGTGCATGCTCGATGATGGACGTGTCGAGCCCCACTTCGTCCTCGATCGACTGGGCCACCCCTTCGGGCCAGCGCCGGGCCGCGGGTGCGATATTCAATGCACCTATAGCGACTTCGTCCTAGCCGTCGAGGTCACGCTCGCCACCGGGGCGACACAACATCGGATGGAAGCGGAGCCCGTAGAGCGCCATGTCGGGCTCCTCCAGCAGGCGGTCCGGGATGGCGGCGATGCACGGCCCGTGTACGGAGTCTTCATCGCGCCGAGCCTGGCACCTACGACCGTTGCTCACTTCTGGCAACTCCACAACTTGCCCAAACCCACCAGAGAGTATCGGGGTCACGTGCGTGTGGTCCCCCTCACAATTAGCGACTTCCGGGACATGCTGGGCCGCGCTCGCCATAGTCTCCCCATCAACTCGGGGACGCTGCATGCCTTCGTCGGGCAAGCTACGGAGCTGGCGTCGGCCACGGCTGATGAAGTCGCCTGGAGGGAGGGCATACGTGCCCTCATAGCGGCTTGGGTGGCGCCGGCCTCTGCCGCTTGAAGCTGTCGATTGGACGGAGGTGGTCGCCGGTCTTCTGAGCCGCTCGTCGGCCGGTGAGGCCGGTGGCCCTGAGTTTGCGCCGGATCAGGCGACGTTGGAGGGAGACCACCCTACGCTGCGAATCCCCACCGCCGGCGGTGCCATTCGAGAGCGTCAGCGTCCGGACGATCGACGGACCGTGCTGGCGGTTGGAGATCCGCTCCATCGAATGCGTAGTACTCGCGCCCGTTGTTGAACTCATGCTTGATGCGAGGGCTGACCTGCACTTTGTGATCGGGCGTGACCGAAAGGTACCCCCGGTCGAACAGCCGGTGCAGGTCACTTCGAAGCAGGAGGCCGTTGCTGACAGCGTGCTGGCCCTCTTGGGAGTAGGGCCTGATGTGCGCTGCCTCCAACGCCGGAAGCACTCGGTCACCGGTGATGGCGCATTGGAACCGGTACGCCTCGGTCACCATAACTCGGAAGCTGCCCTGCCCGAGGCGCGGTGGTACGAGAATTGGCTCACCGAACCTCGGACCCTCCACCTCTAGGGCGCCGGCCGGCCTTACCATGCGCGCCTGCACCTCACTCATGAGGCCCAGGCCCTCAGCCGTAGCGGACGAGTAGCCCTTTCCAGAGACGATGTTTCGCTGCCACCCCGGAATGCGGAACCAGTCTCGCTCGGCGAGGAAGAACGGCTGCTGCACGAGAACGCACCCTATGACATGTGCGTGCTGCGTGGCTGGCACCGCCGAACGGAGCTCTGGCTGATACTGCGAGAGCCGTCGGACCATCGATTCGAGATCTGTGACTCCGTTCTTGCCCTCGAATGACTCCCAGGCCAAGCTCAGCGGCACGCGCAAGTAGCGGGCGAAGATTCCACCGCCGACAACCGCGTTTTCGGGGTAGTGGAGCTTGAAGAGGAAGAGCCCGCCCGGCTGCAATGCTTGGAACGGAGCTGAACTGGGACGCCAGAAGTTCACCTCGTCGAGCGTGGGCAGCGCGCGCAGGTGGTCATACCAGCCTCGGTCGGTCACGCCAACGAAGATATCGGTCGGCACGGCTCAACCCGCCTGGAGATAGATACCGTAGCGCTCCTCAAGGAACTCTACGGAAGGGCGCTGTGGCACGAGGTGGGGAAGGAAGATGCGCTGCTTGTGGACGCCTTGGAGCCCATGCAGGAGCATTGGGCCATCTGTCTCACGGAGGACGTCGGACCGAATCTGTATCGAGTAGTCGGGCCTGATACCGAGGATGTTGGCATCAAATGCAGCGTGGTGGAGCTTGCAGAGAGCGAGCCCGTTGGGGATGACCGGTTGGCCCTTCGGGTGCCCGTCAGGGAGGATATGTGCGGCGTCGAGCAGCTCGTCGTGCCTCAGGCGGCACACCGCACATGTCATCTGATAGGCGCGGAGGACCCGTTGCCGGAAGCTCTGTTGATGCATCCGCTGGCGAACGCTGCGGAGTACGTACGAGCGACGGACCTCGTCTCCGGAGTTCGAGGATGCGGATTTCGGGTGAAAGCGATCACCCGTTTCGGTTGAATCCGATCACCTGTTTCGGTGAATCCGACCACCTGACGGAGCTGTCAGCGGAGCGGCAGCGCGGTCAGGAACCTTCCCCTGTGCTCACCTCCTTCAGGAACGTCGGGTTGCTGGGATGCAGTCTGCCAGGCCTGGGCCCCGGAGGGCGCCAGCGGCCAGGTCATAAGGGTCGAGGGCGGTGCTCATCGGGCCGTGGAGGGCCTCCCAGCGGCTCGCCGTCCGGCGGGCACCGCGCTGGCTGACGCAGATGATTCTTCTGGGACGGTGATGGTGACCTCGGCGGGCTCACGACCCCGCCGCAGCGAGTCGCCGTGGAGCTCGATCCGGTGAGCGTTGTGGAGCAGCCGTTATCCCGAGGCCACGGTTATTCCGAGGTGCCGCCCAGGCGAAGCCAGCCGAGCTCGATGACCTCGGGATAATCACGGCCCCGCGAGAAAGCGCATCAGCGCGTCCGGGGGCCGGTAGCGCCCTGGCCTGGCTGAGGGTGGGGCCAGCCGGGCCAGCGCCCTCTCCTTCAGCGACATGTCGGCGTGGAGGTAGATGTCGGTGGTCTGCACACGCTCGTGGCCCAGCCAGAGCGCGATGCTGGTGTTATCGACGCCGCTGAGGAGCAGCTGCATGGCGTTGGTGTGGCGGAGGACGTGCGGCGTGATCCTCTTGCCGCTGAGCGATGGACTGCGGGAAGAGGCAGCTCCGGCGTGCTGTCCGACAAGGCGCTCGACTGCGTCAGAGCTGAGAGCGGTTCCCTGGCGGGTTGGGAAGAGCGGGTCGGTTGGCTTCCCAGCTTGCTCGCGAAGCCAGACCTTGAGGACGGCAACGGTCTGTGCATTCAGTGGGGTAGATCGCTGCTTGCGGCCCTTGCCAAGACAGCGGACATGGGCTCCGGAGCCCAGGTGGACGTCGCCGACCTTGAGGCTGGTGAGCTCGGTCAAACGCAGTCCGGTCTGGATCATGACGAGCAGCAAAGCGTGGTCTCGCCGACCGTGCCACGTCGAGCGGTCGGGGGCGGCGAGCAAGCTGGCGATCTCCTGTCGGTCGAGGTGGGTGATCTCAGCCCGCGCGAAGCGCTTATGGGGGATTGCCAGCACGCGCTGGATGTCGTCGGCGTGCTCAGGGTGGCGAGTGCAGGCAAACCGGAAGAACGAGTGGATGGCGGAGAGGCGGGCGTTGCGGGAGCGGATGCCGTTGCCGCGCTCCGCCTCTAGATGCTGGAGGAACGCGACCACCACCGGCGCTTGGAGATCCGTGAAGTCGAGCCGGGAGGGCATCTTGTCACCGCGCCGCTGCACGAAACCGAGGAGCAGGCAGAACGTCCGCCGGTAGGCCACGACAGTGTGCGGGCTGGCGTTGCGCTGCTGCATGAGCCGGTCAGTGAAGAATGCCTGCAGGGTTGGCGCGATCATGGTCATGCCAAACCCTCCAGCTGACGCTCGAGGCGCTGGCTGACTAGGGCAAGCAGCTCGGGTGTCGCCGACAGGTACCAGTATGTGTGAGCAGGCTGGCTATGTCCGAGATACGTAGTGAGCAGGTGCATCCGCTCGGCCACGTCCACCCCGGCGCGATACCAGCCAAGAAGGGTGTTGACAGCGAAGGTGTGGCGGAGGTCGTGGGGCCGGGGGCGGCAATGCTCCGACCGCGGCGCAAGACCCGCGCGCTCCGTCAGCTCGTGAAAGACGTGGTGGACGTTGTTGTAGATGAGCCTGGTCCCCAAAGTGGAGACGAAGAAGGCAGGTGTCCGGGGCTTGAGCAGGAGGCTACGTCGGACGCCGTCGTAATGGCGGAGGGCGCCGACCGTGGTCGGATGGAGGACGAGCTCGCGTGCCTTCCCGAACTTGGCAGCGCGGATCACCAACACGCCCTCGGACCAGTCCAGATCATCGCGGTCGAGAGCGATGGCCTCACCGGCCCGCATCCCGGTGGCAGCCAAGAGCCCGATATAGGTCTTGTACGTGGCCGCCATGAGCGGGTTGGCGATCTGGGAGGCGGCGCGCAGCAGATCGGCGACCTCCTGCGCCGAGTAGATGAAGGGCTCGGCCCGGTGGACGCCCGCAGGCAGGAGGTCGCGTGGTGGCACCTCGTGCGTGGAGTTGATCGCGTGCAGGTAGCGGGCGAAGCCGCGCACCGTGCTGAGCCGGTGCGACCACCAGAACGGTCGTGCGGTGGCAGGCTGTCGGGCCCAGGCCAGCGTCAGCTGGGTGGTGACCGCATCGGCGCCAGCCTGCTGCATGAAGGCCACGAACTGGGCGAGCAGCTGGCCGGGACGTTCCAGCTTGAAGCCCAGGCTCCGCCGCAGAGCGAGGTAGTCGTCGAGGTGGTCGGTGAGCGTGGTCATGCTGGATCTCCGGGCCACGGCTGCGCCAGCTCTCGGAGTTCGTGCTCGGTCCACCTTGGCGTAGATCGCGGTGGTGGACTGCTGGCGGTGTCGAAGCACCTGCCCCACCTCGGTCAACGAGGCGCCGGCAGCGAGGGTGTGGGAGGCGATGGCGTGGCGCAGGCGATGCGGACCAACAGAGCGGATGCCCGCGCGTCGACAGGCTCGCCTCACAACCTCCTTCACTGACTCCGCGCTGAGCCGCCCCCGGGGAGCCTGGACCCGCAGGAAGAGCGGGCCGGTGCTGTATCTGGGCCTGCCACCGAGGATGTACGTCGCGAGGGCTTCCCCGACGTCCTCCGGCAGTGGCAGCCGGGTCAGGCGTGAGCCCTTGCCGGGCACCGTGACCTCCCCGTGGGACCAGTCGAAGTGGCTCAGCTCGAGAGCGGCGACCTCGCCAGCTCGCAGCCCCATCCGGGCGAGCAGGGTGAGAATGGCCCTGTCACGACGGCCGACCACCGTATTCTCGTCGCAGCTCGCCACCAGCCGGGTCACCTCCTCCGGCGTGAGGCCGCTGGGCAGTGGGGCATCTCTCCAGTTGGGGACCGTGGGCACCGCATCCACCAGCGGGCGAGCGAGGCCCTCCTGGTGCAAGAAGCGCAGCAGCGAGCGCAACGCCCTGACGCGGTTTCTCATCGCGCCCACCCCACAGTTCCGGGACTCCCGCTGGATGAACTCGATCACCGCGGCTGCATCCAGCGAGTTCAGCGCGTCTGCCTCGCCAACGGCTGCCAGCGCGTTGAGGAACAGCCCGGCGCCGTGCACGTACTTCACGACCGTGGCCTTTGCCGCGCCCTGCTCGACAATCAGGTGCTCCCGGTAGCGGGCAAGCAGTTCCGGGACCGGCCCCACCGCCGAGTCGTCCGGCGCGGGTATCGCTCCGACCTGGCGCAGGTACCTGACGACGGGAGCCAGGGAGGTTTTCCGCCGCCTGCCGCCCCGCTCCCAGCGGTGTTTCTGGAATTGCTGCAGCGCTGCCGGCGTCAGGTCGGCGAGCGTCAACCCCTCGCTCGCCAGCCATCTGCTCAACCGCGCGATGAGCCAGAGCTGCGAGTTGATGGTGTTCTGCGTATAGCCCCGGTCGACGAGGTCAGCGACAACGCCGCCTGCGTGTTCCCACAGTGGGCCGTCGACGTTCGCAGGCGGCTTCCTGATCCTGGGTGCCATTGGTGCCTCCATCGCGGGCCGGATGCCCGATGGAGGCTAGGGTGCGTCGCCCGGCTCTCCTGGTACCAAGGTCCAGAAGCTCTTCACGGCACCGCGGATTATCCCGAGGTCATCGAGCTCGGCTGGCTTCGCCTGGGCGGCACCTCGGAATAACCGTGGCCTCGGGATAACGCTTCTTATTCCGACGTCGGAATAACAGGC
>CAVQTJ010000002.1:0-315201 GCA_963716555.1 uncultured bacterium
TTCGCTGGCAGGCCCGAACGCTGGTCGAGAAACAATGCCGTAAGCGTACCGCTTCTCGCTTCTTTGCTGGCGTCCGATGACTGCGAGCCAGCATTCTTATCCTCGCCGGTGAGAAACACAAACTCGCTGGTTCCGACGCGGAATCCGATCTCCATGTCGAAGGGGCGTGCGGTTTATCTGAATTCCGTTGACGAATGTCCCGTTGTGACTCTCGAGATCGGAAATCTCATAAACGTCTGGGGGAACCTGGGTGATCGTGCAGTGCTTTCGCGATACCGCGGAGTCGCCAATCATGATTTGGTTGGCAGTGTCCCGGCCCAGAGAATGCGGACCGTAGGTAGAGACCACGCGTCCCTTCCAGCAGTACGGACATTGCCACCAACCTCGGATTCAGCAAGTTTCCCTCCTGCCGAACAGTCAAGTCTCGCGACGTAGAATCTAATTGTGCAACCCTCGACCCTGTTGAATCCTCTCCGTGGGAACCTGTCGGATACCCGCTGGTAGCCGATCGGCTACCGGATACCGACACCGCGGACCATCTGTTCACGGTCGGCCAAAACTCATCTTGTTGTAAACGCAACAGAATTATCCAACAAACCCGCTCGGCTCGAATTGGCACCATGCTTGCCTTACACAATGCGTCACAGCAGTACTCAGCGAAGGCGCTGAAGACTTCTAGAGACAAAATTCAGTTCGGTTCCGCTGTGAGGAGCCCCAAGGAGGGTGTCATGAAACGCAACCTTATCACGATCCTGTCGCTGGTGGTCATGTCGCTGATGTTCAACGCAACCAGCGCCTACGCTCAGTCATTCGCGAAGGCCGATGTACAGTTCGCGTTCAACATTGGCTCGACCCAACTGGCGGCCGGAACCTACGAAGTTAAGTCCTTAGCCTCAGGCACCAACGGGATCATGATTCGGAACCCCGAGACCGGGGCAGCCGCATTGTTTCCGAAATAGCCAGGCGCGAAGGCCCCCGTAATACCGAAGGCAAGCTGGTGTTCGACCGCATCGGCACCCACTACTTCTTAACCGAGGTCTGGAGGAGCTCCGACGGAGGCATGCTGGTCCCGACCTCCGAGCACGAAAGGAGCTGAAGAAGGAATTGCAGCTCGCCAAAGCGCCCTCGACCAACTACGACAAAGTCACGATCGCGCTTAAGTGAATGCGGTCCACCTAAACCACGAAGCCGGAGCCTAGTGCTCCGGCTTCTGCTTGTTGAGGTACAAAATCGATCACGGCCAGCGGACATTGAGTGCATAGATCTCGTGGGTTCCGATGTGCGCGGGCAAGAATCGGGGAGCCATCGGGCGCGACATCGATTTGAGTACTCCGCTCAGGCGAATCCACTACTCGCCGAAGGTCTTTAGGCTGGGGACGGCTTCAATCTATCCCTGACGCAGCGACTGCGCGCTTCATCGCTTCACGAATCCTGAGCGGACCGCAATATAGGTGGCAGAATCTCCCAGCGGCGTGCGCCCGCGCTGGAGCGGCTCGATGGGAGGGCTAAGGAGCATCCTCCTGTCCAGCAAGTCCGTATCATCATTATGTTATGGCTGATCGACGGGATGCGGTAGCTCACCAGCAACTCGGGCGCTACGACGGAAGGAAACATATCGGATGACGACGGCGGTCACTTTACCGCTCTCATCCAGTTGTGGAATTCCGAGGTTCGAGAATTGGGCTCGTCAACTCTCTTCTCGGGCTAGTTTTCAAGTTCGTCCGGGTGTGCCCCGAATCCGCTTGTGAATTTTGCCAAGCTCAACCCGACAAATTTTCACGGATGGCAGTGCCATCGAGGCTCTTGAGCACGACCGTTTTGTCCGTGCGGTCGGCGGCAGATTCCGGCGTGAGTTCCTTTGACGGTACAGAGTCAACGCACACGCAGCCTTTTACTCGTCATCGTCGGTCGTCGACGTTGGCTTCGAGAACGCCTTCGAAGCCCGGTCCACGGCGTTCGAATCCAGCTTGTGGAAATCGTCAACCTTGACCTGGCTGTTGTACCCAACTCCGACCTTCCGCCGATTCGTCACCCTCGCCGGTCGCTTGGTTGCCGGACCCGCGTCGTCGAAACTCGGATAATACCCGATCACCTCTCTGAACGCGCGAACCTTCACCTGGAAGGTATCGGCGATGCGTTGGACGAAAGCGGTGTCGACAGCGCCATGGCACGCGTGGATCGCGATCAGTGCATCTTTGGTGAAACGCTTCCGCACGTCGTCCATCACCAGAATTTCTTCGACGCCAGCTTTTTTGTTCTTCGAGACAACGTTCATAGTAATGCCGCTGTCGAGCTGATCGAGCGTCTCTTCGCTGATCGCGCTTTGCACCAGCAAATCAACCGCAGGTGCCGCGTTAGTGGGCTTGACGTGGCCGGCAAGAGCAATGAGGTTCGAGTTCGCATGGGTAAAGATGTTGATCCGGCTGATACTGCCCGCCGCCGACTCAGCATCGCCGTTGGTGTGGTAAGGATGACTTGCATCATCCCTTTCCAAGAACTGACCTTGATGCCCGACTTGCCCGCCACAGCCATGAAATCGTCCGAGGTCGGTTCCCAGCGGTCGTGGGCCATCGCGTCGACTTCGTCCGCCTCATTCTTCCACGGGTTATCGAAGGAGCCGACGATAGAGATCTCTCTCGCGGCGACCTTGGGCGCGTCTTGGGGCTTCGCAGCTTTTTGGGTTTCGGTGCCTGGGCCACGACAATCGTGCCGCGGGGCTGTCCCATGAAGCCGTGCGAACTGGACGGCCGAAGGTTATCAGCATACAGCGGCCCCTGCACCGACCCTGGCAAACTGGCACCGCCGAACACGTTTCGATCACGGGGATCGCTCATGATGGGGCAAGCCTTTCAATCCGCGTACTCAAGAAGGCATTTGAGCCAACAGATTATACGCGCAATCTTGCGATAGATCCCGTTGTGCTCTCGAGGTGGAGTACGTAATTGCCCGGCATACTGAGGCTGATGGTGCAGTGCTTTCGCGAGGCCGCGGAGTCGTCGATCACGATTTGGTTGGCAGCGTCCCGGCCTAGAGATAGCGGACCATCCGCTAGAGTGCGAACCGTTCCTTCCAGCGACCCGGACATCGCTACCAACCTCGGATTCAGCAAGTTTCCCTCCTGCCGAACAGTCTAGCCGAGTTTGCTCGCGACAAGTCGGCGAATCGAATCGTGCAACCCGCCACCTGAGGGAATTGTCTCCTTGGGAACCTGCCGGTTCTCGCGGGTACCCAATCGGCTACCGCTTGTCGGACTGTGGAGCCTGTCGTCGCGGTCGGCCAAAACTCATCTTGTTGTAAACGCAGCAGAATTGTCCAACAAACCGCTCGGCTCCACTTGGCACCATGCTTGCCTTACATAATGCGTCACAGCAGTACTCAGCGAAGGCGCTGAAGACTTCTAGAGACAAAATTCAACTTGAGCTCCACTTGCGAGGAGCCCCAAGGAGGGTGTCATGAAACGCAACCTTATCACGATCCTGTCGCTGGTTATGTCAGTGATGTGCAACGCAACCAGCGCCTTCCCTCAGGCCAACGCGAAGGCTAATGTGCCATTCGCCTTCAACGTTGGCGGGTTCCAACTGCGAGCCGGAACATACGAAATCAAGGTCCTTAAGCCAAAGCCCGTGCAAGATCATGATCGAGAACAGCGTGACCAGGGCGGCCGCCGTGTCGATTACCCGGCCCGAGGGTCCGCGCAATGGCGAAAGCAAGCTGGTGTTCAACCGTGTCGATGACCAATACTTCCTGTCCGAAGTCTGGAAGGACTCGGCCGCCGGAAGCATGATCGTCCCGACTTCCAAGACAGGAAGAGGAGATGAAGAGGGAACTGCGCCTCGCTAAAAATCCTCCGAACGGCCACGACAAAGTCGTCATAGCTCTTAAGTGAAAGCTGACTACCCGAGCCCAAAGCCGGAGCCAGCCGCTCCGGCTTTTGCAGTTCAGTGGTCAACTGAGCTTTATTGTTATGCTTGTCGAGAATCTCTCAGCGCGTCCTTCGGATGCCGGGAGACATCTGCGGTCCGCTCACCGAAACCGCCGTGCCCATTTACCGCCCTGACCCATTTGGATAGGAGTCCCTGCTTCGTTTCCTGATGCTGATCATTCTGGCCCGTACTTCCAAAATCAGCGTTTTGCCGTTCGTCAATTAGAATGGGGCCATGGCAAAGGTAGTTCTGTCGCTGGGGAAATCGCGAGGGGCTTTGAGCTGCTGGACTCGACACGGACGCCAAGGCGGCTGTCGGAGTTGATCTCCCAAGGGCGCCTGGTTCTAGTCTTCTACCGCGGGAATTGGTGACCGTTTTGCCTTCGCCAGTTGGCGGATTATCGCGAACACTATCTGGAAATCAAGTCGGCGGGCGCGAGCCTCGTGGCTGTTTCGGTGGATCCGCCCAAAGCATCGGGGGACCTGCGAACTCAGCTCTCATTGCCGTTTCCGATTTTGTGCGATACGGAACACCGCGTTGTCAGAGACTGGGACATCTACAACTCACGAAAAAGGCGGCATCGCCAAACCAGCCGTCTTCGTGATTGATACCAACCGGGTGATACGTTACGCTTCGGTGGACTTCGGTCGCGACGCGCGTGCCAGCCGTCGAGATTGTCGACTTGCTACAAAATGCCGCCAATGCTCGGCCGATTCGACGCAGAGTTCACGTCCTCATGCTGTCGGAGTGGATCGGGCCATTCGGAATAACTTTCAGAGTTAGGCGGAATGAATTCGTCAATGCATTCAGGAGAGAGCGGCCCGGTTGAGTGGAGTATACCGCGGGGATAGAGAGCCGGAGCAGCCAGGAGAAGATAGGCAAATCGGCTTGGTTTTGATTGACGGGATCATTACCCCTGTTGTTGGGCTGGGATCGTACGCGCAATGGCCATCGAGTTCAGCTTGGGCGGTAGGCACGCTGGTCGGCGTAAGCATAATCATCATCGGATAGTGCTATCTCTGGCCGTGCGTGAGGCAACGGACACGATCTTCACCTCACCAGGCTGCTTAGCGGGTTGCAGCAGAATTTGATGGAAAGCTGGCCAGCAGGTCCTCCAGGGGGCCGAGACCGAGGACGTCGTGGATCAGGGTCTCGGTCAGCCCGCTGACATCCAGCTCGGTGTAGCCCTTGCTCGACCACCACCTCGTTGACCAGCTCGGCGATCTTCTGCTGGACCACCTCGGGCGGTGTGGTGTCGGTGTTAGGCCAGCTCCTCCACCAGCTTCTGGTGGACGCGGGAACGGAGCTGGCTGTAGGCGCCCCCCGCGGGCGTCCGGCCGTGACCGGGACGGGAGATGCCGGTCCGGTTCGAAAGCGATGCGGGCCGCTGGCCATCGGCCCCCCCGCCCACCTCGCCGCCGCGTCCGGGCACCCCCGGAGAGGGGGGTGGCAGTGCCGCCGGGCGGCCGAACGAGGGCTGCACCAGGTGGCCGCGCTGGCGCGGCCGGCGCGGCCGGAGCGGCTATCGACGCATACGGTGACCAGCCGGGTGGAGCCGCCGGCTGGTCGGAGGGCGGCGGGGACGCGGCCGGGACCGCAGGGGGCGGGTTGATGGACGACACGGCGGAGTGACCGGCGGCGCGGGCTGGGACGCCGTCCCGGGTGGCGATCCCTCCTCCGCCTTCCGCTGCACGCGGTCGAGAAGCGACATCCTCTATCCCCGCCTCCTGCTGGGTCGTGACCCCTGGCCGGCGTCCGCGGTCTGACGCTGCGCGCAGGCTACACCTCACGGCTTTCGCATCGAATCAGGATTGCAACGATCGTGTCGAGAGCCGGTAGCCTGCAGCACTCCGGGCATCGTCCCCCGCCACGTGCACCCGATCTCGGCGGTGCTGCAACGGGGTTGTCACGGAGGGATGACGAGGCACCGACGCGAGCGCCGACGCGGTGTCATCGTCGGCGGTGAAGCGACCGGAGCAGCCGGCCCGCCACGCATCGACGGACCGGCGGGGCTGGGACGACGCTCTGCCGGGAGCCGGCCGCGCTGGTGCGCGTCCGAGCACCCGAGGACGGCAGCGGCTCGGCGGCGCGGCACCGCGCCGGCCGGGCCGTCGCTGCCGGGGCCCTGCTCGGCGCGGCGGTCTTCGCGGGACCGCGCACCTCCAGGGACAGCCGGCCCGCGCCGACGCGGCGGCCGATTCCGACCTCTTCGCGCTCACCAACCAGGACCGCACCAGCAACGGGGTCGCGGCGCTCGCCGACAACTCGACCCTCAGCGCGATCGGGGAGGCGGCCCCGTACAGCGGCTGCTCCGGCGCCGGCACCATCGACGGCCGGGCCCAGGACATGATCAACCGCGACTACTTCGCCCACCAGATCCCGCCGTGCAACCAGTACGTCTGGCGGATGATGAGCGCGTTCGGCGTCGCTACCGATCGGCCGGCGAGAACATCGGCTGGGTGGACAACGGACGTCGGCTCGGCGCGCGGCGAACCAGGTCAACGGCCAGTTCATGAACAGCTCGGACCACCGCGCCAACATCCTCAACCCCAACTACACCGCGCTCGGCATCGGGAGCGCGTATGGCGGCCTCGGGGTGGACCTGCCCGGCGTGGCGGGATCCGTACTCCGAGGTGTGGATGTTCGCCGAGGAGTTCGCCCAGCTGCCCTCTTCGGGACCGCCGCCCACCCACTCGTCCGCCCCGAGCTCGACGTCTCCGACCCGGACGGCGCCGGCCACCGCCGTGGCGACGCCGGCACCGACGCCGACGCCGGCGCCCACCCCCGACCCCGACCCCGCTCCCCACTCCCACCCCGCTCCCCGCACCGGGGCCTCCCCTCCCCGCCTACGAGTCCGGCGGCCAGGGCCTCATCTCCGACACCATCGAGGCGACCCTCGAGGCCTTCCTCTTCTCCTAGTGCACCGGCCGGGAATCGTCTTCGCGTTTCATCCGCCCATCTCCGGCTCCGTGCCCTAGAGTTGCGGACAATGCCGCCACATACAGCGGAGCCCGCACGCTGAGCCCCGCCCACCCCGACCGGAGACCCGACCGCCGTCGCCCGCAGCGGTGATGAGGGTGGACTCGGTGTCCAAGGCTTCCGGATCAGCCGTCCGCCGCGCACCGTCCTGGACGGCATCTCGTTCGAGATCCATGCCGGCGAGTTCGTCGCCATCATGGGACAGAGCGGCGCCGGCAAGAGCACCCTGCTCCACATCATGGGTGGCCTGGAGCCGCCCGACTCGGGTCGCGTGCTGATCGACGGGCGCGACCTCTACGCCATGGACGACACCGAGCGCTCCGCCTTCCGCCGCGACCACATCGGGTTCGTCTTCCAGTTCTTCAACCTGATCCCGAGCCTCACCGCCGCCGAGAACGTGGCCCTGCCGCTGCGGCTGCGCGGGGGATCGCGGCGGGGCGGGTCCACCCGCCCGGATCGCCGGGCGGTCGCGGAGCGGGTCAGCGTGCTGATGGATCAGCTCTCCCTCCATGGTCTCCAGGGACACGGCCCCGAGGAGATCTCGGGCGGCGAGCAGCAGCGGGTCGCGCTGGCGCCGGGCCCTGGCCGCGGCGCCCACCCTGCTGCTCGCCGACGAGCCCACCGGCAACCTCGACCGCCAGAGCGGCGCAGGAGGTGATGGATCTGCTCGGCCGGCTCTGCCGCGAGCAGTCCCAGACCACCGTCCTGGTCACCCACAGCGCCCGGGTGGCCGCCCACGCGGACCGGGTCCTGGTGGTCGCCGACGGCCGGATGGTCGACGACCTTCCCGTGCGAGAGTGGCGCGGACGGCAGCTCGGCGGCGGTTCGGACGCTGGTGCGCCGGCTCGAGCGCCATGACCTCTAGCCCGACGGGTGGGCCGGCGTGATCGCCTCGCCCGAGCGTCCATGAAGCTCCCGCGACCATCGGTCAGGGGGCGCCCGCTCGCCCGCAAGATGGCCGGCACCGCTCTGTGGCTTCTGACCCTGGGACTGAACCCCGGGCTGCGCCCGGTGCTGGTGCGAAACCTCCGCAGCCGTCCGGGACGCTCGGCCCTGACCGCCCTCGCTGTCTGCCTGGGTGTGGCGGTGATGCTGGGGGTGCAGATCGACATCGACGGGGTGGCCGCGCAGGCTCGGGCTGCGGCTGCGGTCCGCGCCGGGCGCGTCAGGCCTGGATGTCCTCTCCGTGCGCCACCAACGGGCTGAGCCCCGCCGAGCTGAACAGCCTGACTGCACTCTCCGGGGTGATCGCCGGACGGTGCCCCTCTACCAGAAGCGGGTGGCCGCCGAGGCGGCCTATGTGGGGTCCGCCGTGAACACCGTCACCGTGGTGGGCATCCAGGACGGCCGGGCGGCGCTGCGGCCGATCAGCGCTCACCGCCGGCCGGCTGCCCAGCTCGGGGAGCTCCGGCCAGATCGCGGCGGATGCGCGGCCTGCTGGATGCCCTCGCCCCTCCGGGCGACAGCCTCGGCCTGGGCAGCACGGTGGTGCTCACCACCGGCAGCGGTCCCCGCGACTTCCGCGTGGTCGGGCTCACCGGCGCCGGCGGCGTCGGAGCCAGCTTCACCCAGGATGCGATCTTCGTGCCCACCGGGGTGCTGCTGAGCCAGTTCAACCTGGGACTGCACAGCTCCCTGGATGCTCTGCAGCTGGGCCACGGGGTGAGCCCCGCGGCAGTCGCCGCCGAGGTGCACCAGCGCCTGGGCGGGTCGGTGACCACCCTCGCACCCGGAGCCGACACCGGCGACCCGCTCTCCCAGCTCGAACCCATCCTCCTGCTGGTGAGCCTGCTGAGCGTCGTCATCGGAGCCGGGGTCGCGGCCAACACCGTGAGCCTTGCCGCGCTGGAGCGGCGCCGCGACATCGGCCTGCTCCGTGCCGCCGGGGCCTCCGCCGGGCAGGTGTTCCGCTTGCTCACCAGCGAAGGGCTGCTGCTGGCCATCGCCGGGTCGGTGCTCGGGGTGGGTGCCGGGATAGCCCTGGGTGCAGGGCTGCAAGCAGCCTTCGCGAGCGCCTCGCCTGCCCACGGTGGCTCTGCAGGTGAGCCCGATCGCCGCTCTGCTCGCCGCCCTGGCCGGGACCTTGGCCGCAGCGGCGGCCGCAGCCGTGCCCGCCGCGGCCGCCGCGCGGATGCGGATCCTCGAGGCCCTCAACCCGGAGTCGGCCGGACGCCGCGAGCGCGTTCACGCCGCGACCCTCGGAGCCGTGCCTCCGCTGCTGGCACTGACCGCCCTGGCTGATCTCAGCGGCCCCGCCGCGGCGGCGGTGGGCGCCGTTGCGCTGCTGCTCGCCGTGGGGCTGTGCCTGCCCCTGGTGGCGCCCCTGGTCACCCGGTGGCTCGCCGTCCTTCTCAGGACCGTCTCACCGGAGGGTGAGGTGGCCGCCGCCAACCTGTCTCGCCGGCGCAACCGCACCGCGCTGACCCTCTCGGGGCTGGTGGTCGCGGTGGCGGCGGCGGTGGCCTCCAGCATCCTGGTGGCCGGGAGCCTGTCGGCGGGCGATTCCTGGGTCGATCATCTCTTCGTCGGCAGCGCCCTGATCCGCAGTCCGGTCGAGCCAGAGCCAGGCGATCGCCACTCAGATATCCCGGACCGCCGGAGTGCAGGTCACCACGCTGGTCTTCTTCCCGGCGGTGGTGGACGAGGACGTGATCGGGCTGGCGGCCATCGACAGCCGGCTGGAGAGCCAGGATGGCGGTCTGAACCTCGTCGGCGCTTCGCGCACGGCGGCGTTCGGCGATCTCGCCGAGGGCCCTGCGGTGATCGCTCCGGTGAGCCTGGCCGAGGCCAACGACTGGCAGGTGGGCACCCGGCTCTCGGTGGAGACCCCCAGCGGGGCGATGGCCTTCACGATCGCGGGGATCGCCGAGCACTCCTTCCCCGCGCCCGACGGACGCGAGACCCTGCTGGTCGACTCCCAGGAGGCAGTCCGCGCCTTCGGCAGCGAGGCCGCCGGGTTCGACGACCTCGAGGTGCTCACCCCGGGACGCGAGACCGAGGTGGCCGCGGCCGCCAGCCGGTACGGGCTCGCCGCCATCCCGATCAGCACCATGACGTGCCGCGGTCGGCAGCGCCCTCGGCGACACCATCGGCATCCTGCCGGCGGTCTCGTGGGTGGCGCTGGCCATCGCCATGCTGGCGGTCGTGAACACCCTGGTGGTCAGCGTCCGCAGCGGCCGTCGCGAGCTCGCCCTGATGCGCGCTGTCGGGCTGAGCGCCGCCCAGGCACGCCGCTTCGTGCTCGCCCAGGCCGGCTACCTGGGCGCCACTGCGGCGATCCTGGGGACCGCGGTCGGCTGCCTCCTCGCCATTCCCATGCTGGCCGCCAGCCAGAGCCCGGGATTCGTGCCCGCCTTTGACCTTCCCTGGGTCACCGTGCTCGGCGTGGCTGCCGCAGTGGTCGGCGCGGCGCTTGCGACCGCGGTTGCTGCCCGCCCGGCGGGCCGCCAGAGCCAGCATCGTCAGCGCGGTGCAGCACCAGTGATTACGGCGCCGACCCCGCTGGGACCGAACCTGCCCCAACGGGCCGTCTGACCGCTCAGGCGACGCTGCGCTCCGCCGCGGCCCCGAGGGGTCGCCCTTCGCGGAGCAGTCGGTGCACCTCCTCGGGCGGGACCGGGCGGGAGAAGAGGAAGCCCTGGTAGGCATCGAGTCGATGGGCCTCGAGCCGCATCAGCTGCTCCTCGGTCTCGACCCCCTCGGCGATCACCCGCAGCCCGAGGTTGCGCCCCAGCGTGACCAGGGCCTGGAGCAGGGCGCCGGGGTCCGGGGCCGGGTCGGACGCGTCATCGAGCAGGAAGCTGCGATCGATCTTGATGGTGCTGATGGCCAGGTGATGGAGCTTGCCCAGGTTGGAGTAGCCGGTGCCGAAGTCGTCGAGCGAGATGGTGACGCCGCGCTGGGCGAGCTCGCGGAGGACCTCGGCGGCCGCCTCGGAGTCGGCCATGGCCGCGGACTCGGTGATCTCCAGCTCGAGCAGGTGAGCCGGGGTCCCGGTCCGCTCCAGGCAGTCGCTCACCGTGGCCACCAGGCTGCGATCGCGGAGCTGGTGGGCGGAGACGTTGACCGCCACCCGGATCTCGCCGAGCCCCTCGGACCGCCACTGGGCCGCCTGGGTGAGCGCGCTGCGCAGGACGTGAACGCCGATGTCGGTGATCAGCCCGATCTCCTCGGCGACGGGGATGAAGCGGACCGGAGGCACGCTCCCCAGCACCGGGTGGTGCCAGCGGGCCAGTGCCTCGAGCCCGACGATGCGCCGGCTGGCGGCGTCCACCTCGGGCTGGAAGGCCACGCTGAGCTCGCCCCGCTCCAGGGCGAGGGGCAGCTGCTGCTCGATGAGCAGCCGGTCCTCCGCCTCCTGGGAGAGCGATGCCTCGAATCGGAAAACGCGGTCACGGGTGGGCCTCGCCGCCCGCTGGGCGATCGCGGCGTGGCGCATCAGGGCGTCCGTCCCCTGGCCGTCGGTCGGGGCCATCGCGATGCCGACCGCGGCGCGCAGCCGAAGGTCGGCGGCGAACTCAGCGCAGGGGGCCGCGACGGTCGCGACGATGGAGCGCGCCATGTACACCGCCTCCGCCGGGAAGACGAGATCGGGGAGCAGGACGGCGAACTCGTCGTCCGACCAGCGCGCCACCATCCAGGTGGACGCGGCGAGGCGCATCCCACCCGGTCGGTCCGGGCCGGGCGGGTTTGGGGTCCGCTCCCCGACCGCCGCCTCGACGCAGTCGACGACCCGCTGCGCCATCTCGGCCATCCAGGCGGTCTCCCGCCTCGTGCCCGAGGGTCTCGACCACGGTGCGGAGCCGGTCGAGCGCCACCAGAAGGATCGCGGTGGACGTTTTCGCGGCCGCGAGCGGCGGTCAGCTCGGTGCCGAGCCGCCAGCGGAACGCCGAGGCGTTGGGGAGGCCCGTGAGCCGGTCGTGGGAGGCGTCGAACTCGCGCTCGCGGGCAATGCGGTCGCGCTCCTGGTCCAGCGGGTCACGTCGATCCCCACCGAGGTGACGGCACCGGGCCGGCCGTCCTCGCCAACGCTCGGGCAGGCCGACCACGCGACGACCGGGAGCCGCCCGTCGCGAGTGCGAAGCGGGACCTCGACGCAGCCGGCCGCGTCGCCCTCGAGCACCGCCCGATCGAAGGCCCGAGCGACGCGGCGGCGATGCTCGGGCGGGATCAGCACCTCGTGCCACATCCGCGCCTCAGAGGTCGCTCCATCCCCATCCGCCGAGGGCCAGGAGGTCGCCGTTGGCAAAGGCCAGCCGGCCGTCGGCGTCGGTGATCATGGCCAGGACGGTCTGCCGCGCCGGTGCGGCTGACGCTCGTCACCGCCCCCCGTGTCAGGGCGGCGTCGCGGACCTTCGGCAAGCATCCGGTGGCGACCTCTCGACTCCGATCGTCCCCGGGAGCGCCCCGGGCGTCGGGGCTATGGTCGCGTGCGGTGATGGGAGGGAACGACGCTTTCAGCCAGGCTGGCGCCCCGAGGAGACAGCAACGTCATCGTCACAACAGACGGCAGCCCGGTGTGACGACGGGCGGTCAGCCGGCTGGGGGTGGCGGCGGCGGCGCTGCGGGAGCTGGTGCCGCCGGGGGTACGGCGGGCGCGCCGTCTCCCGGCCCGGCGGTGGCCTGGCCACATCCGGCACAGAAGCGGGCCCCCGCGGGCAGCTCGGCACCGCACTGGGTGCAGTGCTGCACCGCGGCCTGGAGGGCGGTGCCGCAGCTGGCGCAGAAGCGTGACCCGGCCGGGTTGGGGGTGCGGCATTGCGGGCACTGGACGGTGGCCGCGGCGGGCGCGGCCGCCGCCGTCTGCTGGGCATAGCCGCCCGCGCCACCCGGGAATCCCGGGCCCGTGGCCGGGACCGGTCCTGGAGCGTAGGGCTGGGCCATCTGGCCGCCCAGGCTGACGCCGGCGGCGAGGAAGGCGGGCATGGTCGCCCCGCCACCCCCCTGGGCCATGCCCTGGCCGGCGCCCAGGGCCATCTCCCCAGAGGCGTACTGCTGGAAGGAGCCGGCCAGCCGGGAGTACGCGGTGTCCTTGCTGAACTGCTCCAGACGCTTCTGGGACTTGTCGTCCAGGCTGATCGTGAAGTTCCCCATCCGGGCCACGGTCAGCCCGTAGGTCGCGAGCTGCTGGTTGGCCAGCTCGATGACCGCCTTCTCGATCTCCGGTGTGTAGGCGGCAAGCCCCAGGATCGGCCAGCCGCTGCGCACGATCTGGGTGGTGATGTCAGTGCGCAGCACCTTGAGGAGCTGCTCGGCCACCCACCCGGTGATGGCGGTGTTGTCGGTGACGTCGACCGTGCCCACCAGGTTGGTGAGCAGGGAGGCCGGCTCCACCACCTTGAGGCTGTAGTCGCCGAACACCCTCAGCGAGACGATCAGGGTGCTCACCGGGTCCTGGACCGAGTTGATCTTGCCTCCGAAGCGGTTCTGGGTGAACTCTCGGCTGCCGACGAAGTAGATCTCGCTGCGATAGAGGTTCCCGCCGGTGACAGCGTCGGCGAAGATGCCCAGGAAGGGAATCTCGGTCGCGTCGAGCTGGTGCCGCCCCGCAGGCAGGGTGCCCTTGACCTGCCCCTGGTACATGAAGACGGCGAGCTCGTCGGGGGCGACGATGGCGTGGGTGAACCGCCGGATGTTCATGTCCGGCCACTTGAAGACGATCTGGCCCTTGCGGTCGTCGGGGACCGCGATGTTCTCTCGGGCTCCGGGGAAGAAGCCGGGCATGACTTTGCTCCTCTCTGGCGGATACCGGACGGATTATGGGCCAGGCCGGAACGGGGGGCCAGCACGAAGCGCCAAGCCACGCTGCGGCGGAGCCGGCGGCGGCGGAGGCCAAGCCTCCTGGACGCCCCTCCAGATCGCTTCATATGCCTCTATCGCGTTCACAGCTTCAACGGCGCCTCGTTACCCGCCTGTGTCGGCTTACGTGGGGAGATCGTGGGATCGACCCCCCTAGCCTTCCTACTGCCAACTAGTGCATTTGAACTATCTGCACTGAACGATCACAAGGCACAGAAAGGAACGAAGATCATGGAAAACAAGAGGAGCAAGCGGTCCCTGAGGGTTGCGCTGGTCCTGGGCGCGGCCGTCGCCGGCACCGCCCTGGTCGGCTTCGGCGGCTTGGCCGCGTGGAATGCCTACACCCAGAACGCCGGGAACACCTTCGCCGCCGGAACCCTGCAGCACAACAACCAGGCCAACGGCGCGACCAGCAATTGCTACTCGACGGCGACCGTCACCACCTGCTCGGTGCTCGTCAGCGGCGCGGGTCTGACCTCCTCCTGGAGCGGCGCCAGCGGCACCGTGGACATCACCAACACGGGAACCCTGAGCAGCAAGTTCGACGTTCTGATGCCCGCGGCTCCCACGGGTTCCCTCTGCGCGGACCTCGATCTCGGGATCGTGGACAACGAGACGACCCCGGCCACGGTCTACGGGCCGGCGGCCCTGACCAGCGCCCTCGGTTCCACCGCGATAGCGGACAGCGCGGGCAACACAACCTGGCCGTCGTACGTCAGCGGCACCGGGGCCGGGACCGCCGGAACCAACACCTTCACCTTCAACGTCGACCCGGTGAGCAGCGGTCCGAACACCTTCTCCACCGACAACCACGCTCCTGGCGAGACCTGCAGCTTCAACGTCGAGTTCGACCAGAGCGCGTAGAACCCCCAGCCATGATCTGAGGGGGGGCCGGGCGGAGCGCCTCCACCCGGCCCCTTCTCCCCTCTTCCAGCACACCAAGGGCGAGCGTGGCGCCGCCCTCACCAAGAGCGCCGCCACCGCCTCCGCTCCCTCGGGGCGGAACCGCCCACCACACCCATTCGGAGGTTTCCCATGTCCATCGTCAGCCAGAAACCGGACCGCAACCGCAAGGTGCGTGCCGGGATGGTCCTGCTTCTGGTGCTCGCCGGCACCGCCCTGATCGGATTCGGCGGGTTGGCGGCATGGCAGGCGGTGACCCAGAACAACGGCAGCACCGCCAGCACCCTGGGCGTCCACCACTCCAACGTCGCCACCGTCACCGGTGGCACGGCGGTGAGCTGCACCGACCAGACCTCCCCCTCCGCCTGCGGCGTGATCTTCGACGTGAGCAAGATCACCCCGGGCTACGGACCGACCCAGGCCGGCACCGTCGCCATCACCAACATCGGCAGCGAGACCTCGACGTTCTCGCTCCAGCTGTCTGCCCCACCCGCGGTGACCGGTGACGACAGCTTCTGGACGGCGAGCGATAACACCCTGTGCTCCGACCTCCAGCTCACCATCAGCGATTCCCAGGGCTCCAGCCACATCTACTACAGCGGATCGCTGGCCGCGATGCCGACCCTGAACAACCTCATGGACAGCAGCGGCAACACCAACTGGATCACCAGCGCCGCCGACACCTTCAAATTCACCCTGGCGCTGCCCAACAGCAGCCCCAACACCGACGAGGACTCGACCTGCACCGCCTCCTTCACATGGGGCCAGAACGGGGTCTGAGACCCGAGAGCCTGAGGGAGCGGCGGCCCACCCGCCGCTCCCCAGGGCGACCGCCGGACCGGGATTCGCTCCCCCTCCGGCGGTCGTCCCATGACTGGGGATCCGACTCCTCCGCAACAGATTCGTTGCCCCGCGTTGCACGGGGGCGCGAGAGCGGGGCACGACAATTGGGTCGAGCCGGCTCGGACCGCCGTGGAGACGTCGACGGAGCGGCAGGGGACTGCGCATGGGCGACGCGAGGCCGCTCCTCGACGAGGAGCTGCACGACCTGGTGAGGGACGCGGTGGCGGACGTCTCGTCCGCGGCCCGGTCACTCGACCTGGGCTCAGCCCACCCCGGTGATGCTTCGGCTGGGGTCAGAGAACGGCGAGCCGGCCCCCAGGCGACCATCCTGCCGCTTCCAGCCGGCGAGCCTGCGGCGGCAGCCGAGCCAGCCGCGGCGGCGACCGTCACCCTGATCCTCGACTCCAGCCATCAGCAGGCGACCGCCGAGGCAGTCCCCCACCTCCCCTCATCGCGGCGCCCGCGGGCCTTCCTGGCTCGGCTGGAGGTCGCCTCGGCGGTCCCGGAGGTCCGGCATCCCGTGCGAACCCGGCGGGTGGCCGTCGCCTGCCACCGTGCCTCCCCCCTCGACGTCCGGCGAGCGTCGCGGATGCTGCGCATCGCGGTGCCGGTGGTCGCCCTCGGTCCTCCGTCGGCGGTCACGCTGACCCCCGCCTGGCTCACCGCCGCCGCGTCTCCGACCCCGGCATCCGGGGTGCCCACCCCAGCCCCCACCTCCGGGCCCGCGGTCATGGCCGCGACCAACGAGGCGGCCGGCCGACCCGTCGCAGTGCCGCTGCCGATTCCCCCGGCTCCGCCCGCCCTGGTGCACCTCGTCGTCCCGCCTGCCCTGGTGCCGGTCGCAGCCGCACTGACTCCGGCTCAAGTCGCGATCAGTCCTGCGGTCGCCGTCCCCGAGGCGGACGCGCTTCAGCCCGCCGCTCCGCCGGGCCTGCCGCCGGCGCTGCCGGCCGCTGCCGAGGCTGAGGCCCCCGTCTGGAGGGCCGCCGCCGGCCATGCCACCAACCTGGCTATCGCCGCCGCCCTCGAGCTGGTCGCCATCTTCTGCGCCATCATGGTCGGCCTGGTGGTCACCGGGCATCACCTCGAGCAGGTGATCACCGGGAGCATGCAGCCCACCATCCCGATCGGTTCACTGGTGCTCACCGAGCGGATCCCGGTGAGCCAGCTCCAGGTGGGCAACATCATGGTCTTCCCCAATCCCAACAACGCCAAGGAGACCATCGTCCACCGGATCATCTGGCTCAGCCATGACCAGCAGGGAGACGTCCTGGTCAAGACCAAGGGCGATTACAACGCTCTGCCCGACAACTGGACGATCAGCCGTGCCGCGAGCGCGGACGCAGACAGGGTGACAATGGTCATCCCCGGGGCGGGCACCCTTGCCGCCTGGCTGCAGACCGTGGGGATCTGGGGATTGGTGGTGCTGGTGGCCGGGGCGGTGGGTTGGTACGGGGTGCGCAAGGCGCGCAGCATCCTGGCCGAGAGCGACGATGACCAGGAGCCCACCACCGTGGGCGGTGGCACATGACCATCGACACCCTGGGAATGATCCGGCGGGGCTGGCAGGACGGCGCGGCGACGGTCGCGCCGCAGGTGCCCGGGCTTGCCGATCTTCTCGAGAAGCGTCTCGGGAGGCGATCCGCCTCGGCACCCTCGACGAGCTGTCGCTGCTCGCGATCGTGGACGCAGCAACCCAGCTGGCGGCCAACGCGGGGGCCGTGGACATCGCCCCCGCTCTCAGCAAGAGGTTGCGCCGGCACGTCTACGAGTACCTGCTCTCACTGGACGCGACCGGGGACACCCGGACGGCCTCGGCCCCGCCCGAGCGATCCGAACCGGACGAAGGCAGCCTCCTCATCGGCTCCGACGAGGTGGCCGCACTCGGCCGTCACCAGGTTGCCGAGCCGCCATATCCGTTCGAGCCCGAGGCGCCGGCCCAGGCGGGGTCCGCTCCGCAGCCAGCAACCCAGCCCGAGTCGCCCCTTCCGCGTTTCAGCTTCCACATCGGCGACCCTGACGACCTGCTGACCTCGGTGCCCCGCCCCGGCGAGCGTGACTCCAACGGCCGCGGTGCGGTGCCTGAGCTGTTCGTCCCGGCTGACCTGCAGCCCCCCGCTGGAGATGATCGCCCGGGTGCCCGTCGGGCCTCGTTCGCGGATCCGTCCTCCTGGCCCAAGCCGATCGCCCCGCAGCTGCGCGGGGGGCGAATCACGCCTCCGGCCGAGCTGTCCGACGAGCAACCGGCAGCTCGTCCCTCGTCGCCGTCCGAGGGCTCGACCGGACCCGAGCCGGGGTTACCCGCCTCCGAGTCGCGGTTCCAGGAGGTGGTCTGGCCGGTTGCCGCTCCCAGCGACCTGACCACCGCACACCACATGGCGGACGGCGGCCCCAGCGAGGATCGGGGGCTGACCCCAGAAACCCTCTCGGCTCCCGCCCCGGCGCCGGACGAGATCGACCAGCCGGGCACTGCGCTGACCGACGGGACCTCGACCGAAGCGCGCTCCGACCCCAGCATTGCGGAGCATGAGGCCCGACTCGGGCACGGGTTGGACGTTCCTCGAGTTCGAACAATGGGGCCGCCCTCTCCGCACCGGTCCCCGAGCCGCCCAGTCTCCCGGCCCCGACCGAAGGGCAATTCGGGGCGGGCTGGCCGAGCCCGCCTTCCTCAGTCGCCGAGTTCGGGACCCGGTTGGGCCCTGCGCCAGCCGGAGTCAGTCGAGCTCCACCTCGCCCCTCCGGCAGATACCGAACCCCGGTTGTCGCCCACCGGTGACCAGATGCCGGAAAGACGAGGCTGGTGCAGCTCCGAGCCAGCGTCGACGAGAAGCTGCGTCGCAAGCGTTGTGACGACGCCGCCGCACTCCTTCAGCAGGCGGCTCAGGAACTGGGCGGCGAGGCCGTGGCCGGAGCTGGCGCTCGACGCCGGGGACCGCTGCCGCACCCTCGGCAAGCGCAATGCAGCACTCAACTGCTACCTGGCGGCCTCACGCGCGGATCCAGTCTACGAGGCACCGCTGGCCCGGCTGGCGGACATCTGCATCGACGACCAGGACATCGACCTGGCGGTCTCGTACCTGGAGCGGATCGCGCGGCTCACCCGGCTGCGCGGAGACCAGCGTGGTGCCCTGCGCATCTACCGGAAGATCGCCACCATCGCCCCCTATCGCGACGATGTCCTGGAGATGCTGATGCGCGCCCAGACCACCGGCCGCATCGACGCGTGATCCTTCGGAAACGTCTCGGCAAAGCCGCACCCATCTGTTACCGGAAGGCGACCGCTGCGTGGCTGCTGTCGGTCACACTCGGGCCGCAGGCTTCCCCCGTGTCGATTGTGGCTGAGCCCACGACCGCACGGGGTTGACCGGCGCAGCCCATGCAGAGGAAAGCAAGGTGGCGATCCCTTCCAACAAGCCTCAGAACCGGATCCTCCTCGTCGGCGGCATCATCTTCGCGCTGCTGGCGGGTGTAGTCGTCTACCTCGCGGTTTCCAACCGATCGGGGACAGGCACAACCACAGCGACTGTGTCGGTGGTGGTCGCCGCCCAAGAGATCGGCGCCGGATCGGTCATCTCCGCATCCGACCTGGCCGTCAGCCAGTATCCGCCTCACGAACGTCCCCAAGGACTACTACGCCAGCACCAGCCAGGCTGTCGGCAGGACCGCGGCGGTCACCATCAGCGCGGGCACGCCGATCACCGCGGAGCTCACCGCCTCGGCGAACTCGAGCGGAGCCACCACCCCCAACTCGCCGACCGGGGTTTTCACCATCGCTGACGGATACGAGGCGCTGGCCATCCCCGCCTCGAGCAGCTCCACCGGTACCTCTGTGGACCAGATGACGGTGGGCTACTACGTCCAGGCGGGGGACCAGATCGACATCATCGCCGACCTCGGCGGTCCCGCCACCGTCGATCACGCCCTGGTCTACGCCTTCCAGGACGTGCCGGTGCTGGCGGTGGGGTACGCGGCCGCCGCCGCCGCCGCGCCGTCGCCCTCCCCCGGGGCGGCCGCGACCACCACCCTGCCCGCCCCCAGCTACTTCGTGATCGAGATGCAGCCGGCTCAGGCCGAGGAGATGACCGCGCTGCTCACCCAGAGCTTCTCCCAGTCCACCCCTGCATCGGGCAGCAGCCCGGCCGCGGTGGGGAATCCCCCGCTGGTCCTCAAGTACCTGCTGCGCCCAGCGGATGAATACGGCAAGTTCACCTGGAACACCAAGGCCACCCCCAACACCGTGAGCTTCGCTCCGAAGACCATCTCCCTGCCCACCGGGGCGCTGACGCCGCAGGCTCTGTGCCTGGCGCTGGGAGGCTCGTCGACGGAGTGCAGCGGATGACCAGCGGAGCCCGCGAGGCTTCAGCTGAGTAGGGTCCGGGGATGATCTCCTTCCTGCCTGCCCTGGCTGCGCTCCTGGTGGCCTGCACCCTGCTCTGCTGGGTGGGGCTGATCACCACCCGCAACCGCACCGAGGCCGACGAGGTCGCGCGCCGGCTGAACGCCTTCATGGGCGGTCAACGTCCGGCGCGGCCCGAAAGGGTCAGCAGCGGCAGCCCGCTGCGCGACCTCTTGAACAGCGTCACCGACGCCATCAACCCGGTGGTCGCTCGCGGCTCCTACGCCGGCCGTCTCGCCGAGGATCTCCAGAAGGCCGGCCTGCGCATGAAGGCTTCCGAGTGGATGCTGCTGGTCGCGGGCCTGGGCGCCGCGGTCGGGGCGATCTTCTGGCTCCGCTTCGGCACCTTCATCGCCTTCATCCCCTGTCCCGATCGTCATCTGGATCGCGAGTGGAGTGTTTCTCCGCCTGCGCCAGTCACGGCGCACCCGGGCCTTTGACAATCAGCTTGGCGACACCATCGTCCTGCTGAGCAACGCGCTCAAGGCCGGGCTCTCCTTCGCCCAGGCGATGAGCACGGTCGCCAAGAACGCGACACCACCGATCTCCGAAGAGTTTGCCCGGGCGACTCGCGAGATCGCACTCGGTATCCCGGTGGACGACGCCCTCCAGCACATGGTGCAGCGCAACCGCTCGGAGGACTTCGACCTCATGGTCACCGCTGTCCAGATCCAGCGAGTGGTGGGCGGCAACCTGGCCGAGATCCTGGACACCATCGCCTTCACCATCCGCGAGCGGGTGCGCATCCACGGAGAGATCCGGACCCTCACCGCTCAGGCGAGGCTCTCGGGAATCATCATCACCCTGCTCCCCGTCGGGCTTGCGCTGTTCCTGTTCTTCATCGAACCGAGCTACTTCGCGCCGATGGTCCACAACGAGCTGGGCTGGGTGATGCTGGCCCTCGGAGCCTTCAGCATCATGGTGGGCACCGCCATCATCCAGAAGATCGTCAGGATCGAGGTGTAGCCGATGCTCGCCGCGCTCGCCGCAGCCCTGACGGTGGTCGCCATTCTCTGCATCGTGCTGTCCCGGCGGTCACTGCGGCCGGCCCAGGCCGATCTGTTGGAGGCCCGGCTGGCTCAGTTCACCGAAGCCGGCCGCGCCATCCAGAGCCTGGCCGAGGTGGAGATGACGCTCCCCTTCTTCGACCGCGTCATCCGGCCCACCCTGGAGCGCTGGGGCCGCCGGCTCACCGCCCGCAACAGCGCCCAGCGCACCCAGGCTCTTCAGGAGAAGCTCAACCTGGCGGGCCGGCCGTGGGGCCTGACCGTGGGCGGCTTCCTGGTTCTGAAGATCATCTCGGTCATCGTCTTCGGGTTCCTCGGGCTGGGCGCCGTACTCCTGCTGCTCCAGCCGCCCGAGATGCCCCAGTTCCTGATCGGACCCCTGGTCGGGACTGTTCGTCGGCTACCTGCTGCCCGACGCCGAGCTCTCCCGGCGCATCCGCAAGCGTCAACACGAGATCCTGCTCGCCCTGCCCTCGGCCCTCGACCTGCTCACCATCAGCGTGGAGGCCGGCCTGGGGTTCGACGCCGCCCTGGTTCGGGTGGTCGAGAAGTACCGCAATGCGCTGTCCGCCGAATTTGCCCTGGTGCTCAACGAGATCCGGCTGGGTCGGCCCCGTGTCGAGGCCATGGACGACATGGCGAGGCGCAACAAGGTCGAGGAGCTGAACAGCTTCATCCAGGCGATCATCCAGTCCGAGCAGCTCGGGGTTGGCATCGCCAACGTGCTGCGCATCCAATCCGAGGAGATCCGCCGCCGGCGCCGGCAGCGCGCTGAGGAGGCTGGTCAGAAGGCTCCGCTCAAGATGCTCTTCCCGATGGCCTGCTGCATCTTCCCCACCCTGTTCGTCGTCCTGCTCGGCCCCGCGGTCCTCGAGGTCGCGGCCGACTTCGGCTCGCACTGAGGACCATCCGCTCTCACTCGGAGGGCACCGCCTCCAGGCTGGCGAGAGCGGCTTCCAGCTGGCGCTCGAAGCGTGTCCTCCAGCGCACCCGGAGCACCAGGTTGGAGCGGTACACAGCCGGACTGGGGAGCAGGTCGCGCCGCAGGGCCTCGGCGAGGTGGGCGAGATCGGACTCCAGCTCGACCAGGCCCAGCTGGGCGACCACCTGGACGGCGGCAGTCGCCCGGACCAGCTCTCCGGAAAGGATCCAGTCCCGGAGCGCGCCCACCAGACCCTCACGACCGTCGGCGATCACTGAGCCGGGCGTAGCTGATCAACTCCTGCTGGAGGCGTTCGCCCTCGCTCTCCAGGCGCCGCTCGAAGGCGGCCAGGATGGCGTCCTGGGCCCCCTGATGGGCCAGCACCGCCGCCAGCCCCGGGGCCGCCCGCCCGAGCAAGAGCTTCTCGAAGGGCGTGAACTCGACATAGCCGATCCGCTCCGCCGCGATCGAGACGATCCAGGGACTGCCGTCGGGGCGCAGCAGGCAGAGGTTCTCAGGGCGCTGCGGCTGGCGCCAGGCGAACAGGCCGGGAGCCTCACCGAGGACGTCCACACAGCCCTGGCTGAGCTCAAAACGCAGCCGGCGGATGCTGCCATTCTCGGTGTCCGAGCGCAACCCGGTGGCGAGCCGGTCGAGGACGTCCTGGCCTCCGGGATCGAGCTCTCGGTCGGAGTTGACGCTCAGCACCACCGTGTCGCATTGAGAGCGGGCACAGAGGAGCAGGGCTCGGTAGTCGTCTCCGGTGGGCTCGTCCACCAGGTCGTAGGTCTTGCGACCCGAGACGTCCACCCCACCGAGGCGAGAGATGAAGCTCTTCTGCATGTTGTGATCGGCGGAATCGGCTCCGGCCGGATGGTAGCAGGGGCCGGGCCGGCCGGCCCGCCTCGATGAGGTTCGATCGACGCTGTGGCCGGCCGGCCCCCGCCCGCCGGCTGGCCACAGCGTCGTCACAAAGTCGTTGACAGAGGCGTGACCGCGCCGGGCCCGTGCTACGTTGACGGAGCCGTGCCAGCGTACGGGATCAACGAGGCCGCCGCGGACTTCGTCCTCCTTCTGATCGTCGGCGCCAACTGCTACATGGGCTGGCGCTTCGGACTGGTGAGGCGCGCCATCGCTTTCTGCGCGGTGTTCGCCGGTGCGGTAGCTGCCACCTACGTCGGCAACCCGGTGGCGGCGATGGTGCAGCCAGGCGACCTCTACGCCAACGCGTGGTCCTTCGTGGGCGTCTTCGCAGTGGTCGTGGTGATGATCGAGGTCCTTGCGGCCCTGTACGGCGAGCAGCTGCAGAAGCTGATCGCGGTCATGTTCGACCGGGTCAGCGGGCTTGCCGCGGGGGCCGTGGTGGGGATCGTCCAGGCGGGGGTGCTGTTCCTGGTCGCTCAGGCGGTGGCTGCCGTGCCCGCGTCCGCCGGTGTCACCGTGCAGTCGTCCCACACCCAGGCTGCGGTGGCGGTGGACCACGGCCTGCTGACCCAGCTGGTGGTGAAGATCGAACCCGGCATCCAGGCGCTGCTCAGCCCGGCGCTGCCGGTGAGCCTCGAGGGCCGACTCGCGCAGCCGTCTTCCAGCAGCGGAGGGTAGTGGGCCCACGGGCCGCCGGCCCCCGGGTCCAGGACCGCTGGGTGTCGGGTGCCGCCGGCGTCGAGATCAGGCGGGTACCGTCTGGTCCGAGGTGAAGAACGATCGAACCACCGAGCCGAGCCCCACCAGGTTGAATGGCTTGGTGATCAGGTGATTGGCCCCTGCGAGCCGGGCTCGCTCCACATCGTCGTCGCCGGACAGGGCGCTGAACATGAGCACGGGGATGTCGGCCGTCTCCGGATTGCCGCGGATGCGCCGGCACGCCTCCAGGCCATCCATGCCCGGCATCATGATGTCCAGGATGATCAGGTCGGGGCGGGCCTCCCCGACATCGTGAAGCCCCTCCTCGCCGTTGGAGGCCGTCCTCACCTCGTACCCCTCGATGCCGAGGTACATCTGCACGATGTGGAGCAGGCGCGGATCATCGTCGACCACGAGGATTCGGCGCTGGGTCATCGCCGGCCCTGAGGGTCAGGCCGCCGAAGCCAGCGATGGCGGGGGCACACGGTGAGTTTCACGAGGCAGTGTCCATTGTGGACGTCCGGAGGCGCGGCTGGCGCCCAGCGACCATCAGGATAGTGGAGGATGGGGGCTCGTTGACCACCCCGCGGCCACGGCGACGCCCACCTGCTGGGCGCGGGCCCCGGGCTCGACCGGTGGGCTGGACGGTCGCTCGCGATCGATTCCCCGGCGGACCATCCCGTAGAGACGGCGATTGAAGTCCTTGCGTCGCTGGCCGTCGACCTCAGGGGGCGGCTGGGCACCGTGGAGGCGCTGCACGATCCAGGGTGGCGTCAGCCGGCCCAGGATGGTCGAGTTCACCCGGATGGCAACCTCGGCGTCGGCGCACTCCTCGACCAGCAGCGACACTCGCAGTGACTGTCCGGTGGGCTCGACGAGCTTCCAGGCCCGCTCCCAGGCCCTCCGGCGGTCGCTGCCGATGAAGACCGGGTAGACCGGGTCGGTGACCAGCTGGGCCCCGTCCCCGGGGGCTGCCGCGGACAGGAGCAGCTGGCGAAGGTCGGCGTCGACCTCGCGGGCGACCCAGCTCACCAGCGACGGTGCCCGGTTTTCGAGGTCGGGCATGGGCGCTGCGCTGCCCGCGTAGCCGGCAGGGAGAGCGCTCACCACGCCGGCGTGCCGGCGGCAGTAGACCCGTCCTTCGATGACCAGACGGTGATTCGGGCACCAGGCGGTGTCGCACGCCCGGTCGCGGCGGTCGACATACTCGCAGGGCAGCCCGGTTGCGGTCTCGCACCCCGGCTGAGTGCAGGCCCGGTCCCCAGCTCGCTCGCCGAGCGCGACCGACCGCAGCTCCGGATCGGCGGGGCGCAGCACCGTTATCGATGGCCGCACTCGGCTCCACGAAGCCATGCCTGTGACCTTAGCACCGGCCCGTGCGCCCTTCCCGGACTTTCACCGAGGCGTGCCGCTGCGAACACGGTGTCCAGCATGTCAGATCGCTTGTTACCGTCCCTTCGCAGTTAGCACATTCCAAAGCCGGGCGATCCCTTCATAGTTCGCAAAGAGCCGCGCCATGGCGGCCAAATCCTAGGCAATCACAAGGAGGTGAAGAGCCAAAGTGTTGAGCAATCTCTACCAGCGCCTCCGCGGGCTTATGGTGCGCAAGGCCGAGCTCGAGGAGAACGAGAACGAGAAGGGACAGGGCATGGTTGAGTATGCCCTCATCCTCGTCCTGATCGCCATTGTCGTCATCGTCATCCTTACCGTTGTGGGCCACCAGGTCAGCAACGTCTTCTCGAACATCAGCAGCGGTCTGGGCTCGTAACCCGACCTCTGGTTCGCGAAAAAGGGAGCCGCGCCGCGCGGCTCCCTTTTTTCGTTCTGCCCAAGCCCCGGCGCGGCCGGATGGCCCGGGCTGCGAGCTTTCGACGTACCATGCGGCCAATGCAAGACCGTGCCGGTGGCGCCGTGCGGGTGCTCCTCGCCAGCCGAGCAGCCGATGCGGTCGCCGGCCTGGAGAAGCTGGCTGGATATGCCGATCAGGTGAGCCTGGTCGGGTTCGTGCGCTACCCCTACGAGCTCGACGACGACCTGGAGAGTCTGCACCCCGACCTGGTCCTGCTCCACCCCGACTTCACCACCTCCGACATCGCCCACCTGGTCACGGCGCTGACGGCGCGGGCTCCGGAGATGAGGGTGATGGTGGTGCTCGACGCCGCCACCGAGTCACTGCGCGCCGGGCTCGAGGCCGCCGGGGCGGCCACCGTGCCGGCGGACCTCGACGACGCCGACTTGGTGGCGTCCATCCGCAGCGCCGTCGGGTTGGGCGTCCCTCCCCCACCGGTTGAAGCCCTGGAGCCCGAGCCGCTGGCGTGGTTGGAGGGCATCGGTCCGTTCACCCCCACCCCGACGGGGGCGCAACCGGTAGCGGCGGAGCCCGAACCTGAGCCGAGCCTCGCGGATCAGGCCGGCCAGGGGTCGGTCCTTGAGCCGGACTGGCAGCCCGCCGACCTCCGGTTCCCGCCTTCCGCGGCCCCGACACCGCCGGCCGCCTGGCAGCCGGCGGACATCGAATCGCCCGAGCCCGGGCCGCCCGCCACCGAGGCGGCCGGCGCAGGCGCGGCGGAGCCCTCTGCCGGGGCGGCGATGGAGACGGCGGAGCCGGAGACCGCAGCCATGGGCGCGCCCGCCGAGCCTCGGACCACCTCGGGCCCGGCCGGCGTGACCCCTGGGCAGGGCGCGGTCGACCTCCCCCCGGCCGAGGTCGCGCCGGCTCCGGAGCCGTCGGAGGACGAGGTCTCGACCTCCGCGACTGTCCCGGTCTTCCACCTGGAGACGGCTGCGTATCACGCGCCCCCCGCCCTTGCCCCCGCCCCTTCCCCGATGGCCGAGGCCGAGCCGATCCAGCCGGTCCGGCCCCGGCCGGCACGGCGCACGGCAGGCCGCGCCGACCTGGTGGTCGTGTTCTCCGGCAAGGGCGGGGTCGGCAAGTCGCTGATCGCCACCAACCTGGCGGTGGCGCTCGCCGCCGATGGCGGCCGCGCTGCCCTGGTCGACCTCGATCTGCAATTCGGCGACGTCGGGGTGATGCTGCACACCGAGGGGCACCCCACCGCCATCGACTCCCTGGCTCAGCAGGGCGAGCAGGTGGAGGCTGAATTCATCGAAGAGGTGATGGCCACCGGCCCGGCGGGGGTGCGGGCGCTGCTCGCCCCGGCCAGCCCGGAGTTCGCCGACCTGGTGAACACCGCCAACCTGCGGGCGATCCTGCGCGAGCTGGCCAAGGGCTATGACCACGTGGTGGTGGACACTCCCGCCCACCTCGAGGAACGCAACCTGGAGGCTCTCGAGATGGCGGATCAGATCATCGTGGTGAGCAGCTACAACCTGGCCTCGATCAAGGACACCAAGGTGAGCCTCAAACTGCTCCAGTCCCTGGGCATCGCCAAAGAACGCCTCTGCGTGGTGCTCAACCAGACCCACGCCAAGGTGGGCTTCCCCCGCTCCGAGGTGGAGGAGAATCTTCGCTTCCGCGTGGTCACCGCGCTCCCTTTCGATCCCAAGGTGGACGAGTGCATCGACAACGGACGTCCATTCATCCTCAGCGAGCCGAAGTCGGAGCTGAGCAAGCAGTTCCAGGTGCTCGTCGATCACATCCTGGGTCGATCCGCAGCCGAGGCGCCCACCGAGCCGGAGCGAAGCCGGTCGAGAACCAATCGGCGCCGCTTCTCTCTGGGGCGCGGCTGAGGTGACGGTGAGCCCCGCCCCCGACGCGACTGCCAAGTCCCCGATCCGGGTGCTGATCGCCGACGAGTCGGCCCGGATCACCGCCAACGTGGTCCGGCGTCTGAGCTCCGAGGCCGACATCGAGGTGTGCGGGGTGGCCCACGACGGGGACACCGCGATCCAGGAGGCGCTGCGCACCCGCCCTGACGTCGCCGTGGTGGACGCCGGGCTCCCCGGGATGGACGGGCCCCAGACCACGGAGATGCTCTCCCAGTACCTGCCCCGCACGGGCGTGATCATGCTGTCTCTCAACGTCGAGAACGAGGCCTACCGGCGGGCGATGCTCGCCGGCGCCCGGGAGTTTCTTCAGAAGCCGTTCACCGGCGACGAGCTGGTCTCGGCAATCCGCCGAGTCCACGGCTTCGAGCTGCGCAAGGCGGTGCCGCAGGCGGCGGAGCCGGCCCCCACCCGGAGGGGACGGGTCTTCACGGTGTTCGCGGGCAAGGGCGGAGTCGGCAAGTCGACCATCGCGGCCAACTGCGCCGTGGCACTGGCCAAGCGCGTGCGGGTGGCCCTGGTCGACTGCTCTCTCCAGTTCGGAGACATCGGCGCCATCCTCAACGTGAACCCTGGACGCACCATCGCCGACCTGGCTGCCGGCAATGCTGTGGCCGATGGCGACGTGGTCCAGCAGGTTCTCGCCGACGGTCCCGGTGGGGTTCGGGTGCTGGTCGCCCCCCCGAGTTCGGAGCTCGCCGACTACGTCACCACCCAGCACCTGCGCGCCCTGATCGACGAGCTGCGCCGGACCTTCGACTGCGTGGTGGTGGACACCGCCTCCCACCTCAGTGAGATCGGCCTGGACGCGGTCGAGCTGGCCGACAAGGTGCTGCTGGTCACCGACCTCAGCGTGACCTCGGTGAAGAACGCCAAGCTCGCCCGCTCGGTGATGGAGGTGCTCAAGCTGGAGGCGGATCGCTTCGTGCTGGTGCTCAACCATCGCGAGGGGGCCGGCGAGATGGAGCGCGGCCACGCCGAGTCCTTCCTGGATCTGCGTGCCGCCGTGGAGCTGCCCTTCGACTCTGCCGTTGTCGCCGGTTCGGTGAGCCAGGGCGTCCCCTTCGTGCTCTCCCACCCACAGAGCCAGGTGGCGGTCCGGATCGAGGAGCTGGCCCGGGCGCTGACAGCTGACCTCGAGATCGCGGCTCCCGAGGTCGAACCGGCGGCGGCGCCGGAGCCCCCTCCGAAGTCGCGGCGCCGCCTCGGCCTGGGACGCCGCTAATGGGGGCTCTGGGCCGTCGCCGCCGGACCGCCGGGCTCGCATCGCGTTGGACGTCGGGCGCGGCGGACGACTCCGCGGTTGAGCCGGTGCCGCCGGCTGTGGCCCCCACCTTGGGCGGCGACATCTCCGGCAGCGGGGCTGAAGCTCGCCCGGTGAGCCGGCCAGGCACTCCCCACATGCCCACCGCGACTGCCAGAAAGAGACCACCGAGGACCGCGCACACCTCGCCCAGCTCTCCCTCCCCATGGATCTCGGCAGCCACCGCGCCGGCCACCAGGAGCACCCCCAGGGCGGTCACGCAGCCGCGGTCCCACATGGCGGAACCGTGCTCCAGGCGCTCAGCCGGGGTGGGCCGTCTCGGCGTCATATGGTCCGCATTCTTGACCCTCGGCCCGCCCCCCCAATCGTCTCGTCACTCCCCTGTCAAGTCGCCGTGAACCACGCGGGGGACAGTGCTGACGACCCCGTCAGCGCCCAAACAGCCCACGCTTGCGCTTCTTGTCGGCACCCGCCAGGGCGGCGTGCTCCTGAGGCACCAGGCGGAAGACCAGCTCCCGGATCGCCCGGCTGATCTCCGCCTCCGGTTGGGTCTCCACGAACAGAGTTCCGCGCGTCAGAGATTCCCCCACCACCCGGGGATCGTGGGGAATCTGGCCGGCGACCGGGACCCGCAGGTTCTGCTCGATCGCCTCCTTGTTGAAGTCGGAGTATCCATCGGCACGGTTCACCACCAACATGACCCGCTCGGGATCCACATTCAGCGACTCCAGAACCTTCAGGGTCAGCCGGGCGTCTTTGATGGCCGGGATGGTCAGAGCGGTCACCACCAGGATCCGGGTCGCAATCTCCATCACCTGCAGCCCCACCTCGCCGAGGTGGCTCGAGGCGTCGACGACCACGAAGTCGCAGAGCCGGCGCAGCTCGGTGAACAGAGTGCGGACGTGCTCGGCGGTGACCAGGTCGGCCAGCTCCGGGCTGATCGGCGCCAGCAGCACCCTGATGCCCGCTGGTCCGACCCCCAGGATGTCGTCGAGGGTCTCGGTGTCCAGGTGATCCTGGGCATCCACGATGTCGGTGATGCTGCGCGAGTAGTCGAGATTGAGCATCACCCCGATGTCGCCGAACTGGAGGTCAAGGTCCACCAGCCCCACCTTGGCGTTGGTCTCTCGAGCCAGCGACACCGCCAGATTGGCGGCGATGATGGACTTCCCGACCCCGCCTTTGGCGGAGAACACGACGAAGACCTCGCCCGGCCCGGTCCGCCCGCTGGCGGCCGCGGAATGCGACCCTGCGGCCGTTCGGGCAAGGAAGGTGCCCTTCTTCTGCTCCAGGGCATAGACCCGCCGGATCGCGGCGACCAGCTCATCATGGCTGAATGGCTTGATCAGGAACTCGCGGGCCCCAGCCTGCATCGCCCGGCGCAGGTAGTCGCGTTCGCCCTGCACCGACATGATGATCACCGGGCTGGAGGGCAGATCCTGAGTCAGCTGCTCGGTGAGCTGGATACCGTCCATCTGCGGCATGTTCACGTCGGTGAGCACGATGTCCGGCTGGAGCCGATGAGCCTCCTCGACCCCCTGCTTGCCGTCGCCGGCGGTGCCCACGACCTCGATGTCGTCCTCGAAGCTGAGCAGCTTGCGGAGGTTCTCGCGCGTCGACTGGATGTCGTCGACGATCAGCAGGCGGATCGACGGGTCGGCCACGGGATGGACCTCCGGCGCCCGCTCAGGCCACCTGGAGCTTCGAGGCCTGTCCGGGGTCGACCTTGACCGCGGGGCCATGGGTGGTGCAGAGGGTCACGGTCTTCACAAAGGTTCCCTTGGCGGCCTGGGGCTTGGCGCGCACCACCGCCTCCATGAGCGCGGCGAAATTGTCGCGCAACTTGGCATCGTCGAACGAGGCTTTGCCAATCGGCGCATGGATGTTGCCGAGCCGGTCGTTGCGGACCTCGATGCGTCCTCCCTGAACCTCGCGGATCGCCCGGGTGATGTCGAAGGTCACGGTGCCCGCCTTGGGGTTCGGCATCAGGCCCCTGGGGCCCAGGATCTTGCCGATGCGGCCGACCAGGCCCATGACGTCGGGGGTGGCCAGGGCCACGTCGAAGTCGATCTGGCCCGCCTGGACCTGCTTGACCAGGTCCTCACCGCCGACCAGGTCGGCCCCTGCATCCTCCGCCTCGCGCGCCTTCTCACCGGTGGCGAAGACGGCGATCCGCCGCGACTTCCCCGTGCCATGGGGAAGCGCCACCGTGGTGCGCACCATCTGATCGGCGTGGCGGGGATCGATCCCCAGCCGCAGATGGACCTCCACGGTGGGGTCGAAGCGGCTGGCCGACGTCTCCCGGACCAGGCCGACGGCCTCCTGAGGAGCGTAGAGACGGCCGGGCTCGAGCTTCTCGAGGGCCGCCCGATAGTTTTTTCCGTGTCGCTGTGGCATTGCTTCCTCCTGTGGTGCTGGCGGGCTCGAGAGCCCTCCCACTCAGCGGGTTGTTGGCCTGGTCTCCTGGGTCCGCGGCTCAGCGCTCGACGGTGATTCCCATCGAACGGGCGCTGCCCTCGACGGTGCGCATCGCCTGCTCGACGTCGAAGGCGTTGAGATCGGTCAGCTTGAGCTCGGCGATCTCGCGCACCTGGGCGGCGGTCACGCTGCCCACCTTGTCCCGGTTGGGGCGGGCCGACCCCTTCTCCACCCCGGCCGCCTTCTTGAGCAGGTCACCGGCGGGGGGCGTCTTGGTCACGAAGGTGAAGGTGCGATCCTCGTAGACGGTGATCTCAGCGGGGATGACCGAGCCCGCCTGGGCGGCGGTGCGCTCGTTGTAAGCCTTGCAGAACTCCATGATGTTGAGCCCGTGCGGCCCCAGCGCGGTGCCCACCGGCGGTGCCGGAGTGGCCTTGCCGGCCTGGATCTGCAGCCGGATGACGGTCTTGACCTTCTTCTTGCCCATTCTTCACTCCACGGCTTCAGCGGAGCCGCTCGACCTGGAGCAGATCGAGCTCCACCGGGGTCTCCCGACCGAACATGTTGACCAGAACCTTGAGCTTGCCCTTCTCGGCGTTGATCTCGGTGACCTTGCCGTGGAAGTCGGTGAACGGGCCGTCGACCACCCTGACGTTCTCGTCCACCTGGTACTCGACCGACACCTTGGTGGGGGCCTCTTTCGTCACCTGGCGCTGGATGCCCCTGACCTCGTTCTCGGCGAGCGGGACCGGCTTGTTGCCCGAACCCACGAACGAGGTGACGCCGGGGGTGTTGCGGACGACGTACCACGACTCGTCGGACATCACCATGTTGACCAGGATGTAGCCCGGGTAGATCCGCTTGGAGACCTTCCGGCGCTGCCCGTCCTTGATCTCCATCACTTCCTCGGTGGGCACCAGGACCTCGAAGATCTTGTCGTGCATGTCCATCGACTCCACCCGCTTCAGAAGGTTGGTCTTGACCTTCTCCTCGTGGCCTGAGTAGGCGTGCACGACGTACCAGCGGGCTTCGCCGCTCTGGGTGACTGTGGTCTCGGTCATGGTCGAATCACCGGTGATGGGGTGTACCTCAGCTGGTGGGGGTGGCGGATGGGCTGACAGTCGCCGACGCCGAGGCGCTGGCGCTGGGCGAGGCGCCGGCGCTGGGCGAGGGGCTGGCGGCCGGGGTGGCACTGCCCGAGGCGGGGGTGGTGGGGTTGGTCGAGGCGTTGGTCGGGGTGATCAGCGGGGAGGTCATGGCGGTGAATGCGAAATCGGCTCCACCGATGAGCAGGGCAAAGACGATCACCGTGGCCACCACCACCGCGGTCATGCGGCGAAGCTCCGACCAGTTCGGCCAGATGACCTTGCGGAGCTCCTCCAAGACCCCGCGAAGGTACGCCCCCCAACGCCGCCGACCACGACCTCCGGCGCCGCTGCCCCCGGCGCCACTGCCGCCCGGGGCGAGCCCGGCCCTCGGCCTGGGCGCTGCTCTCGCCAACCCTAGCGACCTCCGATGCTCGGTCCGACCCAGCCGCCCGGGCACCGATGGCAGGGGCGGCAAGATTCGAACTCGCGACCCTCGGTTTTGGAGACCGATGCTCTACCAACTGAGCTACGCCCCTGTGGCCCATTGCTGCTTGGGCGAGCCGGCCCGACGACCCGCATCACGGCTCCGATTACTTGGTCTCGCGGTGCCGGGTATGCACACGGCATCGAGGGCAGAACTTGCGCAGCTCGATCCGGTCAGGGTCGTTGCGCTTGTTCTTGACAGTCGTGTAGTTCCGCTCCTTGCAGTCAGGGCACTGCAGGGTGATGATGGAGGTGCCGCCTTTTGCCGTGGCCACGTTGAAGTCCCAACACAAATAAGACCTAGCCGCTGCTAGGTCAAGGGGATCATAGCACAGCCCCGGTGGGGCACCGTACCGCCCGGGTCAGCACCCGCCCGGAACGCTCCCGGCCTCCGGGAGCGGACGGTCAATCCCTGGATCCACCCGGTCCCGTCATCCGGACGGATCGTCGGCAGGATCGGGCGTGGGGGCGAGGTCGGCGAACTGTCGTTTGCCCCGGGCCGGCCGGCAGCCCCTCCCCGGTCAACGCCAGCCCGTCCAGGAGCGTGGTCAGCGCGGCCGGCCGAGAGCATCGCCGGTCCCTTCAGCCGAACCCGGCTGGGCAAAGATGGTCGACCGGTAGTAGACCAGCTCGGCAACCGATTCGCGAATGTCGTCGAGGGCTCGGTGAGCCTCTGCCTTCGCCGGCGCCTGCAGCAGGATTTCCGGATACCAGCGACGGCAGAGCTCCTTGACGCTGGAGACGTCGATCGACCGGTAGTGGAGGAACTGCTCGACCTCGGGAAGCTGTGCCGCCAGGAAACGTCGATCGGTCCCGATCGAGTTGCCGCAGAGAGGAACGGTCCGGGGTTCGGGGATGTGCCGGCGGAGGAAGTCCAGGGTTTGCCGACCCGCCTCCCGCAGGCTCACAGGAGATGCGACGATCGAGGCGAGGAGTCCGGAGCGCGCGTGCATGTCACGGACCACGTCATCCATCCGCTCGAGCTCGCCGCTGTCGGCGTGGACGACGATGTCCGGGCCCTCCGCCACCACCGAGAGGTCGTCGTCCGTGATCAGGGTGGCGATCTCAACGACGACGTGACGCGAGGGGTCGAGGCCGGTCATCTCGAGGTCCATCCAGGCCAGCATCGCCAAGATCCTAACGGAGCGACGGCTGATCCGCGGCCCCGCGGCGCCTCCGCCCGCGTTTCATCAACTGACCTCCCGGGCGGGCAGGTATGCTCATCACGGTTCAATGAGCAGGTCTCGCGCGATTCTGACCGTCGTCGGCGTGCTCGTAACCCTGGCCGGGGTCATCTTCACCCTGCAGGGGATCGGCCTGCTCAAGGGCAGCTCGATGAGCGGCACGACCGAGTGGACGATCCTCGGGCCGATCATCGCGGTCGCCGGCCTGAGTCTGCTGCTCATCGGACAGCGCGCGCGCTAGCCCGGCTGTCCCTTCCGCTCCCGGTCGGCGCCGCCGGCGCGATCGGCACGGCCGTCACCCCAGCGCGACGTCCCTGAATGGTGTGACGCAGGGACGGCCAGCGGCGTGGCGGTAGCTCACCGCGCCATCGCTCCCGACCACGACCAGGGAGGCGGACACCGTTCCATAGACGTCGCCGTGGATGCAGATGGCATCCCTCGGGTCGTCGCCGGCGCTGTGATCGCGGAGCACGGAGCTCATGGCCTCCGCGCATTCAGCCCCGGTGCGGCAGCGTGTCAGCGCGCTCTCCAGGAGTTCTCTGGTGCGGACCTCCTTGGCGTGAAGGGGATCATCCACGTCGTGCACGCAGAGCACGTGGGCGCCGGGGGGGAGCTCGGTCACCTCGAGCGTCCCGCCGCCGCGCGATTGACCGACCAGTGCGCGGGAGGCGTCGACCAGCAGGAGGTTGAATGGGTTGTAGTCCAGAGGACGGACGGCCGCCAGGGCCTGTCCAGTGTCGGCGGCACCCAGCAGGGTCAGCGGGAGCTCGCCACGGGAGCGCAGTTCAGGATCGCGGCGGACCTCGTCGGCGTCACCGCTTCGCCGGTTGGTGACGGCAGCGACCCGTCCATCTGGAGCAACCGCCAGCCAGGTGCCGCCGGCGAGCAGGTCGCGGCCGCCGAAGACCGGCGGCGAGGCCATCAGCTGTCCGGGCGGCGCGGCCGGGCGCGCGAGCAGCTCGTCCCGGTTGGAGGCCAGGACCAGCCGGGCATCGGGGACGCAGCACCAGGCGAGCAGGATGGTGCACACCGGCTATCCGCCGACCATCTCCAGCCCCAGCTCCCCTGAGTGCTGACCCCGTCTAGTCACCGGCTCTCGAGCGCATCCTCCGCCCCAATTAGTTCGTCCTTGACAGAAGGTACGCTAATAGCGTACTATCGACCGGTGAGCGTCGCCTCCCTGCGCGCGCCCCGAGCCGAGGCCGCCGACAGCACCCAGAGCGCCCTTGCCGCGCTGATCCAACTCCTGGCGAGTATGGAGGCGCGCGACCTACGACGGTTCGGCGACCTCGGCGTGACCCTGAGCCAGCTGCGGGTTCTGCACCTTCTTCGTGACCACCCGCTGAGCTGCGGCCAGCTGGCCGAGCATCTGGGCATCACCGCCTCGACCGCAACCGCCCTGATCGATCGCCTGGTGCGGCGCGGCCTGATCGAGCGCCGGCCCCGCCCGGGAGACCGCCGGGTCACCGATCTCGCGCTCTCGGAGGTGGCCCGCGGCCTGATCGAGGCGGCCGCCGCGCGCAAGGGGGGTGAGGTCCGGGCCGCCGTCGAGGAGCTGTCGCCATCCGATCGCGAGCGGCTGGCGACGCTGCTTCACCACCTGGCGACGCGGGTCCAGTCGGCGGAGGCTCAGGTGGCCGGGCCCCCGTCCGGCGACCAGCCAGCGACCGACCCGATCATCACCGGGGAGGGCCAGGTCCCACCGATGAGGGTGGCCGGTTGAGCCTCGTCAGCATCCGCGAGAGCCTGACCGGCAGCCGCCATCCATCTCGGCGCCCGCCCGGCCCTCGCTACAAGTGGATCGCACTCTCCAACACCACCCTGGGCATCTCCATGGCCACGATCAACTCGTCGATCGTGCTCATCGCTCTCCCGGACATCTTCCGTGGCATCCGGCTCAACCCCCTGGCTCCCGGCAACACCCCTCTCTTCCTGTGGATGCTGATGGGCTACATGGTGGTGACCGCTGTGCTGGTGGTCACCCTCGGGCGCATCGGCGACATCTACGGCCGGGTGCGCATGTACAACCTGGGCTTCCTGGTCTTCACCATCTTCTCGGTCCTGCTGTCGCTGACCTGGATGAGCGGCACGGCCGGAGCCCTCTACCTGATCGTGATGCGCGTGCTCCAGGGGATCGGCGGCGCCATGCTCCTGGCCAACTCCAGCGCCATCCTCACCGATGCCTTCCCACCTCGCCAGCGGGGCATGGCCCTGGGCACCAACATGGTGGCGGCGATCGCAGGGTCGTTCATCGGCCTCGTGCTCGGCGGGGTCCTGGGGCCGGTCGCCTGGCAGCTGGTCTTCCTGGTCTCGGTCCCGGTGGGGGTGTTCGGCACGGTCTGGGCGTTCCTGATGCTGCGCGACAACGGCGTTCGCCAGCCGGCCCGGATCGACTGGTGGGGAAACCTCATCTTCGCGGTCGGCCTGGTGGCGCTGCTGGTGGGAATCACCTACGGCATCCTCCCCTATGGGACCTCGAGCATGGGCTGGGGCAACCCCCTGGTCCTCACCGCGCTGCTCGGCGGCGTTGCCTGCCTCGGGCTCTTCGCCTACGTGGAGACGAGGGTGAAGGCGCCCATGTTCCACATTGGCCTCTTCCGCATCCGCGCCTTCGTGGCGGGCAACCTGGCGACCCTCCTCTCCTCGCTCGCGCGGGGCGGCCTGATGTTCATCCTGATCATCTGGCTGCAGGGGATATGGCTGCCCCAGCATGGCTACAGCTTCGCCGAAACCCCCCTGTGGGCGGGCATCTACATGCTGCCCATGACCGCCGGGTTCCTGATCGCGGGGCCGCTCGCCGGCATCCTGTCCGACCGTTACGGGTCCCGGCTCTTCGCCACCCTCGGGGTGGCGGGGTCGGCGGTGATATTCGCCGTGTTCCAGCTGCTCCCGGCCAATTTCAACTACGCTTGGTTCGCCCTGCTCCTGGCCCTCTACGGGCTCTCCAGCGGGCTGTTCGCCTCTCCCAACCAGGCCGGGATCATGAACAGCCTGCCGCCCAACGAGCGCGGTGCCGGCGCCGGGATGGCAGCAACCTTCCAGAACTCGGCGATGGTGCTCTCCATCGGAATCTTCTTCACCCTGATCATCCTCGGGCTCTCGTCCAGCCTTCCCCACACTCTCTACCAGGGACTGGTCACCCAGGGGGTCCCGGTCACGGCGGCCACCCGGATCTCCCACCTGCCGGCGGTGGGCAGCCTGTTCGCCTCCTTCCTCGGCTACAACCCGATTGCCTCCCTGCTGGGCCCGGTCCTGCCCACGCTGAGCCACGCCCAGCAGGCCTACCTGACCGGTCGCGCCTTCTTCCCCCATCTGATCTCCGGGCCGTTCATGGACGGTCTCAGGGCGGCCTTCGACTTCGCGATCGCCGCCTGCGTCCTGGCGGCGATCGCCAGCCTGCTCCGCGGCGGCCGCTACGTCCATGACGAGCTGCCCTCCCCCAGGGTCACGTCCGCGGCGTCGAACGGGACGGCATCGGCAGGAGCACCGTTGGTCGAAGAGCCCGCCCGGGCGGGCAGCACAGGGCCAAACCGGTAGGCCAACAGCGCCACCGCAGCCACTGTCAGCGCCCGTGCGTGCGGATCCCTCGGCCGTTCACTGATTCTCGGCTGCGAGAGAGGACACCAGATGGCGGGCGACCACCCGGAAGCGTTCGGGGTCGTGGTAGGACCGCGCCACCAGCATGGCGCCCTCCAGGGTGCTGAGGATCATCTGGGCCTGGTCGTGGGATGAGGTGTCGTTGCGGAGGGTGCCGCTCGACTTGCCCTCGTCGAGGACGCCTTCCAGCCATGTCTCACTGGTGTCGAAGAAGCGCACCACCTCATCCCGCATCTTCCCCGGCAGCGTCTCCAGATCCGCCGCCAGCATGCCGCAGAGGCACATTCGCTGCTTGTCCAGGACGTCGGCGTACAGAGAGGCGTAGCGCCTCAGCCTGGTCCGGGCATCCCCGCCGGCGGCGTCGATCGCCTTCAGGGCCGCGGCAAATCGGGTGTGATAGCGGGCGATCAGCGTCTCGCCGAGCTCCGCCTTGCTGGCGAAGTGGTAGTGGAGGCTGGGCTTGGTGATACTCAGCTCCGCGGCGACGTCCGCGTAGCTGAACCCGTGGTATCCGCGAGTCTGAACCAGCCGCTCGGCGACGTCCAGGATGCGCTCGGCGGTGCCGGCCGGCGCTGCTGCGGTCATCGGCGGAGGCGGTTTTGCGGCTTCCAGAACGGCGTCTCCTTCCCCCTTGACGACCTACCTACTAGTAGGTCAGAGTATAGCCCCTCAGCCATCCAGGAGGCAAGGACATGGCCACTGCTGCCCAGACGGTCGAGCACAAGACCTTCGCTACCCCCGAGGAGGTGCGCACCTTCCCCAATGGCCGCGCCGAGATCCTGACGCTCGGTGGATCAACCATCGGACGCCTGGTGCTCCAGCCCGGCTGGCGCTGGTCGAACGACGTGAAGCCGATCGCCCAGACTGACCTCTGCGAGGCTCCCCACTTCCAGTACCACGTCAGCGGCCGGCTGGCAATCAGGATGGAGGACGGGAAGGAGTTCGTCGCCGAGGCCGGTGACCTCACCTCGCTCCCCAGCGGGCACGACGCCTGGGTGGTGGGCGACGAGCCGGTGGTGGTTGTCGACTTCTTCGGCGCCAGCGACTACGCGAAGCGCTGACGTCCGGTCCCGCTCGGACATGGTTGGGAGGCCAGCAGGTGCCAGGAGGGTCAGCACCCTCCTGGCTATGGACAGAGCACACCACGAAGCAGAGGACCGCGGGTCGCACCGCGTGAGGGCTATCTCCATGAACGAGGCGACCGACTTTCGGCGAGCCAGTGACGGTTTTGTGGAACGGGCTCGAATGATCGCGCCCGAGCAGTGGGGGGCGGCGACACCCTGCACCGAGTGGGACGTGCGTGCCCTGGTGAACCACGTCGCCGGCGAGTATCTGTGGGTCAGCGAGCTGATGGCCGGAAGGACGGTGGCCGAGGTCGGCAGCCGGCTCGACGGTGATCTGCTGGGAGACGAACCGCTGCAGGTGCTCATCGCGGCACAGGGGCACGCGGGCTCGGCGCTGGAGCAGCCCGGCGCCCTCGGCGCCACGGTGCACCTTTCCTTCGGGGACACCCCCGCCGCCGAATACGCCAGACAGATGACCCTCGACAGCCTGATCCACACCTGGGACCTGGCCCGAGCCACCGGCGGGGATGAGCGCCTCGACCCCGAGCTGGTCGACGTCTGCTACGCGGAGCTGCAGAAGACCGCGGACGACTGGCGAGCCGCGGGCGCCTTCGGGCCCGAGAAGACAGCATCGGACGAGACGGTGCAGGCCAAGCTCCTGGCTCTGTCCGGACGTTGATCGCCGGTGCTCCATGCCAGCGCCGAGAGCTACCGCGGTGTCGCTCCGGTCCACGTCTTCTCGTCGCTCGAGGAACTGCTGGGTGCGGTGACCGCCCGGCGGCCGTTCAAGACATCTGAACTCGCTCTCCGGCAGCCAGTTCGAATCGGTGGAGTTCCAGGGCGAGCCGATGGTCGTCAAGTACGCCAGCGTCGACAACGATTGGCTCATGCGCGCCAGCGGCGACCTCAACTGCCGGCAGCTGACGCTCTTCGCGTCGGGCTTGATGGACCGCCTTCCCGCCGGCATCGACCACGCCACCGTCGCCGTGGCTCCGTTCGCGACCGACTCCGGACACCGCGGTGGTGCGCTGCTGATGAGGGACGTGAGCCGGTCATTGGTCCCACCCGGGAGCACCCGGGTCGATGCCGACATGCATCTCCGATTCCTCGACCACATGAGCCAGCTGCACGCTCTCCACTGGGGATGGCCCGGCGCTGTCGAGCTGTTTCCGCTGGCCCACCACTTTGTCCTGCTCACGCCCACCATGGCCATGATCGAGGAGCAACGGGGATCGGATGACGCCGTGCCGCCGGCCGTGGCAGCCGGTTGGGCGCGGATGCGCCAGGGCTGGCCGGCGGCATACGCCGCCCTTCACGAGATCGCGCACGATCCGGGGCCACTGGTCAGCGCCCTGTCCACGACGCCTCAGACATTCATCCACGGCGATTGGAAGCTGGGCAACCTCGGTGAGCACAGCGACGGCCGCACCATCCTGCTCGACTGGGATCGCTGCGGCAGCGCGCCAGCCACCCTCGACCTCGCCTGGTACCTGGCGGTCAACTGTGACCGCCTGCCGCAGAGCAAAGAGGACACCATCGACGCGTACCGGTCGATGCTGGAGAACCACGGTGTCGAGGTCGGAGCCTGGTGGCACCGTCAGCTCGCGCTCACTCTTCTGGGTGGGTTCCTGATGCTCGGCTGGTCAAAGACCGGCGACCGCACTGAGTTCGGCTGGTGGGAGGACCGGCTCGCCGAGGGGCTGCGCTTGCTGTGACCGAGGTTGACATCTCTGCTGCCTACGGCGGGGTGGCCGAAGCCTGGGCCACCGGGGCGGCAAAACTCTACGACCGGCTCGCCGAGGCCATCGTCGATGAGTACCCGCTTCCGCTGGAGGGCCGGCGGATCCTCGATCTCGGCGCGAGCACGGGAGCGGTCTCGCGCGCCCTGCTCAAACGTGGAGCCGAGCCGGTCGCGATCGACAGCGCCCACGACATGGTCGTCTACTGCAACAGCCACGGGATCCCGGCTGCCGTCGGCGACCTCCTCGCGCTGGCGCTGCCGGACGCCTCTTTCGACGGCGCAATCGCCGCCTTCTCGATCTCGCATGTGTGCGACCCGGTCCAGGCGCTTCGGGAGGCGAGCCGCGTGGTGGCCGCGGGCGGAACGGTCGCCGCCGCCGTCTTTGCGGCCACCTCCCAGCATCGCTCGAAAGCCGCGATCGAGGCGGTGGCCGCCGCCTTCGGCTACTCGCCACCGCAGTGGTACGTCCATCTGAAGCGCGACCTCGAGCCGCTCACCAACACCGCGAGGGCGCTTCGTCGCTGCGCGGTGGCGGCCGGCCTGCGGCAGGTCTCGGTGGTCGAGCGGACTCCGGGCGCCGGGCTCGATACCCCTGAGGAGATCGTCAGCAGCCGCCTGGGAATGGCCCACCTCGCCCCCTTCGTCGCCGGGCTGACATCGAGCCGGCGGCAGGCCTTCACGGCGGCCGCGGTCGCCGCCGTCGCCGAGGATCCTGAGCCCCTCCGTCCGGCGATGCTGATCATGGGTGGCGTGACGGTTCATTAGCTCCCGGCCATCGCACCGGAGCCGGCTCCCTGGTGCTCCCCATGAGCTTCGGGCACCGCCGCTACACTGCCCCGATGGCGCAGCCGCTCAGCCTTCCGCGCCTCTTGTGGAACGGCCTGGAAGGGCTGGAGCGAGCCCATGAGCACCACGGTGCGGATGGCCGGAGGATGTCAACGCTCGAGGAGTGGGCCAATCTCCTGAGGGTCCTCGACGATCAGGGAGTCGCGGTGGCGCAGCTGCCCACCCAGCCGGCGGGGCTCGCGGCGCTCGAGAGGCATGGTTATCTGCGCTCGGATCCCGGGCCGACCCGCGCTGAGCGGACCATCCGACTGACCGCCTGGGGGTGCTCGGTCAGGGACGCCTACAGCGAGCTGGTGGAGGCGGTGGAGGTGGAGTGGAGGCGAGCCTTCGGCGATGGGCTCGTCGAGGACCTGCGCCGGGTGCTCGAGCGCCTCTCAGATCGGGTCGCCGACGGCTGACGAAGTCTGGATCAGGCGGCCGCTTCGACATCCTCCATCCTGACCGGGACCGGGACCTCGGCCGAGGCCCTCGACCGGACAAACACCGCCACGATCGCCAAGGCTGCGAGGGCAAAGCCGGCGCCGGCGGCGAAGGTCACGTCAAGCCCGTGGACCAGCGAGGCCGGAATCGCCGCCGCAGCCCCCCCGTGAGCCCCGGCCAGCTGGCTGAGACCGGCCGACCGGGCCGCCGGCCTGATGCTGTCGAACACGGTGACCAGCACGACGGCGGCGCCGATCTGCTGCATCACGTTGATCAGCCCCGAGGCGGCGCCGGCGTCGGTGGGCGCCACCCCGGCCAGCCAGCCAGCCTCAGTCAGTCCTCAGACAAATCACTCTGGCCCAATGAGCCTGCCGTTTCTGGACAGGTTCGGGTCGGTGCACGAGGCAAGGTTGAAACAGCAGGGCCGACGCTTCCCGCTCTGCATTTTCGAGATACTCACTTCGACCCGTCGTTGGCGCGTATCAGGGTTTTGGGTTGCCTTGACCCAGCGAACCCATTCCCAGCGCGCCATGGGGGTGATGTCTTTCCATAGGTCCTGAATCCTCCGAGGGGCAGCTGCGAGGGCTGCCGCAAGATCCTGTGGGACCTCCGGCTCCGGCCAGTCTTTGAGGGACTTAATCTCGACCGTCGCGGTATCACCCTCGCTCAAACCAGCGGTTCGTTGCAGCTTTCCATCGATCCTCATCCAGTGGCCAAAGGAGCCGTCTGGCTCCAACACCGTCTGGAACCAATGGCCATTGATCGTTCCTTGCACTGCCACCTGCCCCCGCGACGGCAGTTTCCCGCTCGCCCCCTCGGGCAAGCGCAAAATCGTCCATCTGTCGATCGCGTCCAGCGTGGCGTCGAAACGAATCGTGGGCACCCGTGTGGGCTGACTCATGGTGGGCATCTGTTCTGCAATCCTACCGCCACGAATCCCAGGATTCGCGCCACCGGGGATTGCCGCGACGAGGCCGGTCGGACCGGGTGCCCATCAGCGGTTCACCACCGGTCGCGCCCCGTGCCAGGTCGGATCGAGAGCGGCCCCGACCTGATCGGCGAGACGGGCCAGCTCCACAGCGGACGGCACCAGCCGGATCGTCATCTCGGGCGAGAGCCAGGGTCTCGCGGCTCACGTCCCGCCCCCGAAGGGATGACCGTACCCGAGAAGGGGTCGCCCGCCTGAGCTCACTTTCAAGACCACCCGGGCGCAGCTAGACTGGTGGCCAGGCCATGCCATCCAACCGGTGGCGCTTGCCAGCCGGCTCTGGCGGAGGAGCGAGATGGGATCTGCACGCGAAGTCTTCAACCAGGCACACGAGCGGTTCAATGCGCACGACCTCGACGCGATCGACGACATCTATGCCGAGGACGCCGAGTTCAAGGGCCCGGGCGGGATGGTTTTCAAGGGACGTGCCCAGATCCGGCAGTTCACCAGCGGCTGGTTCCAGGGCTTCCCCGACTGTGAGTTGCGCTCGCTTAATGTGATCGAGGGCGGCGACACTATCGTCGAGGAGGGCCTCTTCATCGGCACTCACACCGGTGTCTTTCCGACCCCGATGGGCGACATCCCTCCCACCGGACGCCGGGTCGAGGGGGCCTTCGTCGACGTCTTCGAGATCCGCGACGGCCTGATCGTCGCGGACCGGCTCAGCTTCGATCGCCTGGAGCTCATGGAGCAGCTGGGGCTGATGCCGCAGCCGGCCGGAGCGGGCTGATCCAGCCGGGCCGCCGCCGGTCAGCTCGGCGGACGGTCCGATCGGGACCACGCCGCCCGCTTCGGAGGTCTTGATTCTGCAGGCGCGCTCGGGAGCCCCACCGTGGCTTCCCGGGTCGCAGCTCGTGAGGTAATCGCTCGCGCTCGGTCATGCTGCCGCGAATCCCTCACGCCAGCTCGGGTGCGCCGGGCGCCAGGCCAGCTCCCGCTTGGCCTTGGCATTGGAGGCACCGCGAATCTCGGTCATCATCACCACACCGGGCTCCCCGGCGAACAGCCGCCCGATGAAACGCGGTACGCGCATGGGCTTCTTGGCACCCAGCGTCTGGGCCAGCACCGGCAGCCATTCCGCAACCGGGGCGGGATCATCGTCGACCACGTTGTACACACCTCGACTGCCGCGCTCGACCGCGGCCACCGTCGCCTCCGCCGCGTCGGCGACATGGATGAAGGACCACACCGCACCGCCGTCGCCGACCAGCGGGAACCTGCGCTGACGGACCGGCTCGAACTGCTCCCCACCCGGAGCCATCGAAGTGCCCGGCCCGTAGAAGGCACCGAACCGCAGCACGATCCCCTCTGTCCACTTCGCCCCCAGGACGGCCTCCTCGAGATGCCGTTCCGTCTGGGCGCCTGAGATGGCCGCGGTGACGCAGACCACCCGGGCCGCGACGATGCGGGCCATCGTCCAGGCGCGGTTCGGGCCCCCCGATGTCCTCGAGGCTCGCCAGGTCCCCCGCCCCGAGCCCGGCCCGGGTGAGCTGCTGGTGCGGGTTCGCGCCGCCGGGGTCAACCCGCTCGACTGGCACGTGGTCACCGGGCTTCCCCTGCTCGCCCGCGGCTCGATCGGGATGCGCCGGCCCAAGCAGCTGATCGCCGGTGTGGACCTGGCCGGGGTGGTCGAGGCCGTGGGCAGTGGCGTGTCCCAGCTCCAGGTGGGCGACGAGGTCTTCGGGGGCGGTATGGGCGCCTTCGCCGACTACGCGCGGGCCAAGCAGGCGGAGCTGGCCCCGAAGCCGCACTCCCTCAGCTTCGAGGAGGCGGCCGCGGTCCCGGTGGCGGCGGTGACCGCCCTCCAGGCACTGCGGGACCATGGACGCGTGCACGCGGGCCAGGCCGTCCTGATCAACGGGGCGAGCGGCGGCGTGGGCCTGTTCGCGGTGCAGATCGCCAGGCACCTCGGCGCCGAGGTGACCGGGGTGTGCAGCGCCGGCAACGTCGAGCTGGTCCGGTCGATGGGCGCTGACCAAGTCGTTGACTATGCCGCCCAGGACTTCGCCGTGGCGGGCCGGCGCTACGACCTCATCCTCGACAACGCCGGCAACCACACCCTCAGAGCGCTGCGGCGGGCACTCACCAGCCGGGGGACGCTGATCTCCAACAGCGGCAGCGGCGGGGGGCGCTGGCTCGGGCCGATGGGCGGGATCGTCAAGCTGAGGGCGGCGGCGCCGTTCGTCAGCCAGCGCCTGGTCTTCTTCCTGGCCAAGCTCAACCGCGCCGACCTCGACCAGCTCCGCGACCTGACGGACGCGGGCGCGCTGAAGGTGGCCATCGAGAGGACCTACCCGCTGGAGGAGACCGCCGCGGCGGTCCGTCATCTCGGCGAGGGCCACGTCCGCGGCAAGCTCGTCGTCACCATCGCAGACCGGTAGCCGGAGGGACCCCCGACAGGGCCAAGCTGAGCGTCAAACGGAGGCGGAGCTGGCCTCCCCGAGCGGCTTCCCGACGTAGTCGGCGTAGCTGACGTCGATCCACTCCGGATCGCCCTCGAGATACTCCAGCTGCCGTCGGTAGTCGGTGTCGGTCTCGGGCCGGTTGGCGTTGGCCAGGTAGCTCTCACGATCCTTGAAGTGGATGATCATCACGATCCGGTCGGGATCCTTGTCCTCCCACGCGACCTCGTAGGAGTGCATTCCGTGGCCGTAGTCCTCGGCGCTGGGCACCATCTGGCGCATCACCTTCTCGTATTCCGCCCGCCGCCCGGCCTTGACCTTGGCCCGCATGATGGTTCCGTACATCCCGAAGTCCTCCTCGTGCCCGCCGGGGCCGATCCTTCGCACTGGGGAAAGTATGCGCAGTTCGACACCCGCCTGCTGTGGGTCGCGGCGCGGGGAGCCGAGAGGTGAGACGGTTGGTGTGTTCACCGCCAACGTGAAGCCACGCAGCCCGCGAGAGCGATGGGATAAGCTTCGCCGCCAGAACGATTTCGTCGTGGTCGAGTGCGAACCACCGGCCCCGAAGCCGAACCGCTGATTCGTCTGCCCGAGCCGGGTGCGTCAGCCAACCCTGAGAAGCCGGAGCAGAGAGGACCCTGCTGCACATGCGAGTGTTGGTCCTGGGTGCGGGGTTCGGCGGCTTGGAGCTGACCACGAGACTCTCCGAGGAGCTCGCGGACGGTGTCGAGGTGGTGCTGATCGACCAGGCCGACGGGTTCATGTTCGGCTTCTCCAAGCTGGACGTCATGTTCGGGCGCGCTGTCGCGGAGGCGGTGCACCACCCCTACCGGGATCTGGTCAAGCCCGGTGTGCGATTCGTGCACACCACTATCAGGGCCATCGACCCGGCGGCACGAAGCGTCGAAACCGACGAAGGCCATTTCGAAGGCGACGTGATGGTCGTCGCCCTGGGCGCGGATCTTGATCCTGGTGCCACGCCCGGGCTCAGCGAAGCAGGACACGAGTTCTACACCCAGGAGGGCGCGTTCGCCCTGCGTGATGTCCTGGCCGACTTCGACGGTGGCCGAGTCGTCGTCGGCGTCACATCCACGCCGTTCAAGTGCCCGCCCGCTCCGAGTGAGACAGCACTGTTGATGCACGACTACCTGTCGGCCCGCGGCCTGCGGGATCGATCGGAAATCTCCCTGGTCATGCCATTGCCACTGCCGATCCCGCCGTCTCCAGCAGCGTCGGAGGCGCTGCTTGCCGCGTTCGCCCAACGCAACATCCATTGGTACCCCAGCCAACTGATACGCGAACTCGACCCCAAGGGACACGTCGCGCGCTTCGCTGACGGCGCCGAGATGCCCTACGACCTGTTTCTCGGCGTCCCGACTCATCGCGTCCCGGTGGTGGTAGCCGAGTCGGGCATGACCGTCGACGGATGGATTCCCGTCAACCCGCGCACCCTCGAAACGTCGTACCCCAAGGTGTTCGCCGTCGGCGATGTCACCAGTGTCGGGACACCCAAGGCCGGTGTGTTCTCCGAGCGACAGGCGGCCGTCGCCGCCGATCGCATCATCTCGATCATTCGCGGAGACCCCGACACCGCCGAGTACGACGGCTTCGGCATGTGCTACCTGGAGTTCGGAGATCACGAAGTCGCCCGCGTCGAGGTGAGGTTCGTACGTGGGCAGCCGGCCACCGGGACCTATGAGGCACCCTCCGCACTCCTCGCCGCCGATAAGACGCGGTTCGGAGCCAGCCGCATTCACCGGTGGTTCGATCGTGAATGGACTGACGTACCCGGGCAAGCGCCGACCTCCGAGCCGCCGTCGAGCGATGTCAAACCAGGGCTCGCTGAGCTCAAGTGAAAGCACGTCGACCAGGCACGCTGCTGACGTCATGCCTCGGATCCTCTGCCCCTCGCTGGTAGGCCGGGACGACGAGCTGGCCGAGGTCGGTCGGCTCCTGGACGGAGTCCGACGCGGCTGCGGCGGCCTGGTGGTTGTCGCCGGCCCTGCCGGGGTCGGTACGTCACGGCTGCTCCGTGAGGTCGGGGTCCCGAGCGGCACGAGGCGCGGGCGCGGCCGCCGTCCTCGCAGGGCGTTGCGTCCCCTCGGCGGTCCCGGCTCCGTATCGTCCTCTGGCCGAGGCGCTGGTCGGCGCCATGCCACCCGGGGGCGCCCCCGATTGGCGCCGGCTCGACGGTTTGGGCGCTGCCTTGGGCTGGATCGTGCCCGCCTGGCGCCAGGAGGGGGCCGCCCTCGCACCCGAGTTGCCGATGCCGGGCTCGGCCGCAGCGGCGACGTTTCCGGTGCGATGGCAGCGTTTCGGCGCGGCGAGAACCATCTCCGGCTGTCGCCGTGGTACCGCAACCTGATGCGGCGCCTCATCGCCGAGGCGGCCCTCCGCGACGGGTGGGGGGATTCGATCATCTGGTTGAATGAGGCAGCCCGGTTCTTCGACGGCACGGGCAGCGCTCGCCTGGCCACAGGCTGCCGGGGCCTGCTCCAGCGGGCCCGGGGCGAGGGTGAACCGCCCCACCCGCACTTTCCTGGCGCTGCCCCACTCCCTGAGGGATGCCGGAGTCACCCCCCGCGAGGCCGAGGTGCTGGCGCTGGTCGGCGACGGTCTCTCGAACATGGAGATCGCGACCCGGCTCTCCCTCTCGGAGCGGACCGTCGAGCAGCACGTGGGCTGGCTGAAGCGGAAGCTGGGGCTGCGCAGCCGCGCCCAGCTGGCCGTTCGTGCGGCCTCGCTGGAGAGCCGGACGGCATGAGCACCGGGCGAGTCGCGAAGACAGGGGTTTCCCCGGATGCGGGCGAGGAAGGTTCGGGCGCAGCCTGATCCTCGATTCGACCACGCCACACCACCAGGAGGGCTTCATGGTCTCCGCAGCCGCCTACAACACCGACACCTCGGACACGCTCATCCCCCACGGTCTGTTTCGCGGCGTCTTCACCACCGCCGGCGGCATCATCGAGGGGGCCGAGGGCGCGGACCCGGAGAGGTCAGCGGCAGTGCAGTCGTACTTCGGACCCTCGCCGGGGCTCTCGCCGAGCTCTGGGAAGTGGTGGCCGCGCACTTCCGAGAGGAGGAGGACGAGATCCTTCCGCTCGCCTCCCGGAACATGTCACCCGAGGAGTGGGGGGCGCTGCCGGGATAAGCGATGGCCCATTTCACCGGTGACAAGGTCTGGTTGATCCTCGGTCTGATCTTCGAGCCGATGAGCCCCGAGGAGCTCCCCTCCACCTTCACGCTGCTGCCTCCACCCGTCGTCGAAATGTGGCGGACAAGCGGCAAGGCGGCCTTCGACGGTTTCGTCGGCAGGGTGCGAGGAACGGCAGCCCTCCCGGGCGACGGCGCAGCAGACTGGCGCCAGCACGCGGGAATCATATCCGCCCTTCCGTCGGCTGCTGCAGGACCGGATGAGTTCAGAATTCCGGCTGACCTCAGTCAGTAGCCGGTAGCGTGGCGTAGCCGCCGGACCCGGGTGCCGCCTCGGATCGGTTCGCCGTTCCTAGGGCCAGCCGGCGCCCGGTGCGGTCACCGGAGTAGCCAGTACCTGGCCGGTTCGTGGCCCCCGGCCCATCCCCTGGGTGCCACTCCATTCGGTCGCGATCATGAACAGGATCCGCCGGTCGGCACCGCCGAGCGCGCAGGCGAAGCAGCCGCGGTCAAGCTCGATGGTCTGGAGCACTTCGCCGCCCTCGCGCACCCGCACGCAACGCTTGTTGGGCACGTCGGCGTACCAGACCGCGTTCTCGGCGTCCGCGCAGATGCCATCGGGGACGCCGTCGCCGAGTTCTGCCCAGACCCTTCGGTTGGAAAGGCTCCCGTCGGCCGCGATTTTGAACGCCGTCAACCTCTTCGCATAGGACTCGGCTACGACCAGGGTGTGACCGTCGGGCATGACAAGCATACCGTTGGGAAACGCAAGGTCTCCCGCCACCTGCCGAGCGGAGCCGTCCAGGCCGACCATGGCCACGATTCCGGGGGCAAACTTGGCGCCGGCCATCAGGTCGAAGCCGCCGCCATTGAGGTAGGCGTTGCCGCGACGGTCGACGACCAGCTCGTTCGCGGCTGGGGGGTCGGAGAGGCTGCTCACGTCGCCGTGGGTGACCAGCGAGCCGTCGAGCTCGCGGCGCAGGAGTCGGCCATCACCCGCCGAGACCAGAAGCAGACGCCCGTCAGGCAGCCAGTCAACGCAGCACGGAAACGACGGCGCACGAAGAACGACCTCACTCTTGCCATTGAGATCTACAGCGATGACCTCCTTTCGACCCCAGTCAGAGAGCCACAATCGACCGTCATGCCATCGCGGCTGCTCACCAAATGAGAGTCCGTGCAACAACACTCGGAGCTCAGGCATCGCGTTTCCTACTTGAGATGTGCGTCTCATGCCTGGGACCCAACGATTCTCGGTCGAGGCTCTTCGACGATTTCGAGGCGGTTGCTCTATGGGCCATCCTGGGGCTAGGTTAGTCCGGCGTCAACCCGATCGCGAACCACACAGGCCTGACGAATACCGGCCTGGCTGAGCCTGCGGGCTGCGAAGGAGCGCCGATGACCCCTCAGACGATCACCCCGGATACCCCCTTCTCCCTGACCGCCGCGGCCGACTTCGGCTTCGGGCCCAACACCGGGCGGCCCATGCCGCGCGGCGCGGAGATGCGCCTTGCCTTCGTGACCGACGATCTGCGCCACCATGCCGGCGTCCATCTGCTCCAGCAGCCATCCGGGAGTATCACCGCCACGGTGGAGAGCGAGGCGGCCAGCGACGTCGTGATGGGCCAGGTCCGGCGCATCCTCTCCCTGGACCGCCCCGGCGCAGCGTGGCTGGAGGTGGGGCGGCATGATCCTGTCATCGGTCTGCTCCAGGAGGTCCACGCGGGACTCCGCCCGGTGCTCTTCCACAGCCCCTACGAGGCGGCAGCCTGGTCGGTCATCAGCGCTCGCCGCCATCGCACCCAGGCGGCGGCGCTGCGCACCCGACTCGCCGCCGCCCACGGCGCGACGTTCCGCCTCGCCGGCGAGGACGTCCTCGCCTTCCCCACGCCGGAGCAGCTGCTCGGACTGCGCGGCTTTCCCGGCCTCGAGCCGGCACGGGTGGAGCGCCTGCATGCGGTGGCCCAGGCAGCACTCCGAGGGGAGCTGGAGGCGCAGGTGCTGCGAGATATGCCGCCTGACGCAGCGCTCGGGACACTGCAGCAGCTCCCCGGGATCGGCCCGACCTACGCGACCCTGATCCTCCTTCGTGCCACAGGCGCGACCGACATCCTGACCTACAACGAGCCGCGCCTACCCAGCTACGTGGCCCACTTCTACGGCCTCGAACACCCAACCGCAACCCGAGCCGACATGGAGGAGATCTCCACAGCCTGGCGTCCCTTCCGCACGTGGGCCGCGGTGCTCATCCGGGTCGCCGGCGACCGCGCCGCGCTGAGCTGGGCTCCGACACCGCCGCGACAAGCGTCAGTGGGTCAGTCGGGTAGCCTCACTCAGCGGGAGCGGCGCCGGGGAAGGCGGGAAGGTGCGGCTGCTCGGCATTGAAGGACTGCTCGCGCTTCCCGAGGCCGCATGTCAGCGACCGCTGGCTACCCGCCCGGGACAATCCCGAGCTGCTGCATCTGGGCGAAGCGGTCGGGCACACCCCAGTGCTCGACGATCCGACCGTCGCGAAAGCGGCAGACGTCCATTACCGTGATGTCGAACGCCCGTCCCGTCGGGCCACCCAGCAGGTCGCCGGAGTGCGTGCCACGAGCACGCAGCCGTGCCCACACCTTGTCGCCCCGCACGGTGAGGTCTTCGACGGTCACCGCGATGTCCGGCGAGAGCCGATGCAGGAAGGCGATTCCGTGCTTGACCCCTTGGCGGTCCGGCGGGTCGAAGCCGTCCTGATGCTCGATGTGGTCCTCGGCGCAGACCTCGTCCACCACTGACAGGTCACCCCCGCTGAAACCTTCATCGATCAGCCGGTGGAAGGCCGTGAGGTTGCGCTCCTCCTCCCCCACCGCACCCATTTCCGCTGCCATCTCGCCGTCCCTCCTGCAGGGATCCGACTTTGGATATAGTATAACTATATCGAAGATGTCGCCACTATAATCCTCTCGATGTCGGATGTCAAGCCGAGGGTGCGCAGGTACCGTTCGGAGCACCGGGCCCGGCAGGCTGCCTCGACCCGGTCGGCCATCCTCGACGCCGCCCGCCGCCTCTTTCCCGAGCGGGGCTACGCGGGAACGACGATGGCCGCCATCGCCGCCGCTGCCGGGGTCGCCGCCATCACCGTGTACTCGACGTTCGGCGGCAAGCGGACGCTCCTGCAGCAGCTCATCCACATCGCGATCACGGGTGACGAGGACCCAGCGCCGATCATCGAGCGGGGCGAGCCCCGTGCCGTGATGGCGCTCAGTGATCAGCGAGCGCAGATCGGCGCGTTCGCCGAGGGCATCGCGACGATCATGGAACGCGTTGCGCCGTTGCTCGCCATCCTCGCCGAGGCTTCCCGAACCGAGCCAGACATGGTTGGGCAGTACGACGACACGCTGCGTGCGCGACGGCGGAGCATGCACGAGGTTGCGGTCGCAATCGCTCGAAACGGGCCGCTGCGTGAGGGCGTATCTGTGGACAGGGCCGCTGACACGATCTGGGCATTGACCAGCGCCGAGATGACGCTGCTGTTCACGCAGCGGCTTGGCTGGAGCCGCCAGCAATACGCGGCCTGGCTTGCAGAGAGCCTCACCGAGCTGCTGCTGCCGCCACCGCGCTGCACATGATCGGCGGGACGGCCACGGCCGCCTGCCGCTGGAGGAGCCTGAACCCGATGACCAACATCTCGGGATGCGGGGCGAGCAGCTTCGGCTCCGCACCCATGGGGCCCGTGCGCCGCAGATGACGGCTGACAATTGTCAGACACTTTGACCTATACTTCAGGTATGGCGACCGTCACCCTGCGCGAGCTTGCGCGCAAGACCACCTCAGTGATTCAGGGCGTTCAATCGTCGGGGCGCCCGGCGCTGGTGACGCGCAATGGCCGGCCCGTCGCTGCACTCATCCCGATCGACGAAGCCGCGCTCGAGGACCAGCTTCTGGAGCGGGCTCCTGACATCTCCCGGGCCCTGGCGAACGCGGATGCGCATCTGAATGCAGGGCGAAAGCGAGGCGCCGAGTGGCGACGCGCCCGGGAGGGTGCCGGAGACAGGACCCGGCCACCATCGTCGGACACGCGAGGGGCTCTTCGCGGCAGCCACCATGGCGACTAAGCTGGCCCGGCTGCTCCAGGGTCTGCGGTCTCCAACGGGCCAGCACAGCCGACAGGATGGCCCGGTCGGGTGGCAGGGGCTCGATCATCCCGTCCCTGGCTTCACCACCATGGATGGTCTCCCGGTACCGGTGGTCGCCATCCGACGCCACAGCGCAACTGCTCAGCTGCAGGTCGTGCGCGGTTACCTCGCAACCTTCGAAAGCCCCGACCGCCCTCCCGACCACGAGCGCCACCTCATCCCCTCCTCAAGCTTCAATCCTCACCCGCCCCGCGGCCTGACCATCCGCGACGAGCGGTTCCAATACAGCACACTGGCTAGCTCGACCCGCTGCAGAGCCTGTGGAAAGGACGACCTGGGCTTCGGGTTCGTCAGCTCCACCAGCATCCCCGTCGACGGTTCTGAGCACGCCCCCGTGGCCAACCGCAGCCTCTGCGAGACCTGCGCTGAACGGCGGGCTCGGGTGCCTGGGTAAGGTCGGCTGATCACGCCCCGCACCAGAGCCACGAGAGCCGGAGTTCGCCTCGCCGTCGTGTCTTCCGCCGCGCCCAGGCGATGCGGCATCGCGACCTTCTCCGCGAGTCTTCTCGCCGCGCTGCGCGACACCGACCCGACCGTCACCTGCCGAATCGCGGCGATCGAGGAGCCGAGCGTGCTCCGCCCCTACCCGTCCGAGGTGCGCTGGCGGATACGCCAAGGCCATCCCGACGCCTACCGCGCCGCAGCCCAAGCCATCAACAGCTCCGACGCCGACGTCGTCAACGTGCAGCACGAGTTCGGCCTCTACGGCGTATGGACAGAGCCACAGTTCATCGCCGGCAGACTGACAGATGGCGCCTACGAGGACCATCTCCGCCCCTTCCTCGAGGAGCTGCGCAAGCCCGTCGTGACGACGATGCACACCGTGCTACCCAATCCATCGCCGTCCATCCGCGAGGCGGTCCGGGGCATCGCCGCCCTCAGCGATGAGGTGATCGTAATGGCCTCCCGTGCAGTTGAGCTCTTCGCCACCGACTACGGCCTGACCAAGCCCCCTCGGGTCCTTCCTCACGGGATGCCGGTCATCAACCCACACGGCCGTCAGCGGTTCAAAGCAAAGCTCGGCGTCGAAGGCCGGCCGCTGATCTCAACCTTCGGCCTGGTGGATCCACGCAAGGGCCTCCAGTACATGATCGAGGCGATGCCTGAGGTGGTCGCTCAGCACCCCAAGGTCCTCTATCTCATCGCCGGCCAGACCCACCCCGACCTCCTGAGGGTGCAGGGCGAGACATACCGCAACGCGCTGGTGGCCCAGACCCGCGCCCTGGGCTTGGATGACCACGTCGCGTTCATCGACAGCTACATGGCCCAGCGCGACATCATCGAGCTCCTCCTCGCCACCGACGTCTACGTGACCCCCTACCTGGACCCCAATCAGATCACCAGTGGCACCCTTTCCTATGCCCTCGGAGCCGGGAAGGCTGTGGTATCCACGAAGTATTTGCACGCCTCTGAAGCATTGAGCGATGGTCGTGGCGTGCTCGTTGAGTTCCGAGACGCCGCTCAACTCGCTCACGCGGTCTCAGGAATCCTCGACGACCCCGCTGCCAAAGGCCGGCTCGAGCAGGCGGCTTTCGCCTACGCTCACGAGGCCACCTGGCCCCGCTCGGCGCGCGCTTTCCTCGATGTGGCCACCAGCGCCGCCCGGCAGTCCAGCGCCGGCGACCGCGCTCGAAAGCGGTCGACCCAGGTGCCAGACCTGGCCCGGCGGTTGGCGCAGAACCCGATTCTCACCCCGGCTGACGTGGCGCCGTCCCTCCCCGGGCTGGAGGTCGTCTCCGTCTGCAATGCGGCGGCCGCCAGGGTGGGCGATGAGGTCGTGCTCCTGCTCCGCGTCGGTGAGCGACCCTTGGTCGGCGCCGCTCCCCCCGCGGATGCCCTCACCCTGGATCTTGCCGCTCCGGAGCCGGAGCTCAAGCCGCTTCGTCCGGGGTATGCCGCCAGCGAGGTGATCGGCATCGCCTTTCTCGACACCGAGCACGCACCAAACCGGGTCGTCCCGGTATTCATCCCACGGGACACACCTGGCTTGGACCTCAGCGACCCGCGGGCCATTCGCTACCGCAATCTCACCGGCGGCTTCACGGCGGCAGCGGACGACGTCAGCGATTTCCTCACCCAGATGTCACACCTGCGAACGGCGCGCAGCCACGATGGCATCCATTTCCAAGTGGATGACCACCCGACGGTCCTTCCCGCCACTCGGTTCGAGGAGTACGGCTGCGAGGATCCCAGAGTCACCCTCATCGACGGCGTATGGCACGTCACCTACGTTTCGGTGGGGCGCCTCGGAATGAGTACGAGCCAGCTCACCACCGTGGACTTTCGCTCATTCGACCGTCACGGTCTCATGTTTCTGCCCGACCACAAGGACGTTGCGCTCTTCCCGGGACGGATTGGTGGGCGCTTCGCGGCCCTGACCCGACCCATGCCTCAGTCCTTCGGCCGTGTTCTCGGCATCTGGATCGCCTTCTCGGAGGACCTCATCCACTGGGGGGAGCACACTCCACTGGCACTTCCCCGCCCGGGAATGTGGGATGAGCTGCGCACCGGCGCCAGCGCTCCGCCGTTCCGTGTTGCGGACGGCTGGCTGGAGATCTACCACGGCGTCGACCGCGAGACCCGGTACTCCCTTGGCGGGCTGCTGCTCGACGGCGACGACCCCAGTCATGTCATCGCCCGCTCGCCAGATCCGATCCTCGCGCCCACTCAACCATACGAGCGAAGCGGCGTCTACGACGATGTCGTCTTCAGCTGCGGCCTGGTGCCCCTCGACCCCGCGGGAGAGCGGATCCGCGTGTATTACGGAGCCGCGGATCGCTGCCTCGCAGCCGCCGACTTCGAGGTTCAGGCCATCCTCGACCAGATGGTGCCGTGCTGAGGCAACTGGCCCGGCTGGGACGGAGCGTCCCCTTCGCGGGTGACGGTGCGCTGGCGCTTGCGGTGTACTCGGACGCGCTCAATGAGCCGGTGCGGGCTCATGAGTCCGGGTATGAGGGCGTCGCCTGCGTCGACGATGCCGCCCGCGCCCTCGAGCTGTACTGCGACCTGTGGAAGGCCACCCAGCTGCCCTGGGTGCGGCGGTGGTGCGACGGGCTGCTCACCTTCATCCTCGCCATGCAGGGTGCGGATGGGCGGTGGCTGAACTTCATCCTCGATTGGGAAGGGACGCCCAATCGGACCGGGCCCACCTCGCGTGCCGGGGGCGACTTCTGGCAGGCCCGCGCCGTGCTTGCGCTGGCCCATGCCGCTCCCATCCTCCACGACATGCGGATCGACCCGGCCCTGCGCCGCGGCCTGCCCCACATCCTTTCTGCCACCGACGTCGCCAGCGACGTGCGGGCTCTCCATATCGGGGCCGCGCTGGCTCTCCCCGACGAGCCCTACCCTCTCGGACTGCGGCGGCAGCTTGAGCCCTGGAGCGAGCAACTGTTGAGCTGCCGTGACGGCGACGTGCTGATGAACTCGCCGGATGAGCGCGGAGCTCCACATCTATGGGGCCACATCCAGGAAGGCGTGCTCGCTGAGGTCGCGGTGCGCCTGGGTCACGATGACTGGCTGGCCGTCGCGCGCCGAAGCGCCGAATTGGTCTTCGCGAGCGCGGTCGAGACCGGATTTGACCTCCCCCGCGTCCAGCCCTATGACGTCGCCTCAGCCGTCTACTCGCTGACCCGCCTGGCGGCGGCGACCCGCGATCCCTCCTTCATCACCCTGGCTGAAGCCTCGCGCGCCTGGTTTGACGGACGCAATCCGGCCGGCAGGCCCGTCTATGACCGCCGCGAGGGCCGGGTGCGAGACGGCATCGACCACGGGGCGGTCAGTACGCACTCAGGCGCAGAGGCCAATATCGTCGGAGCCGAGACGCTCTTCGACGCGGCCGTCTCGGCGGCGAGTCGGCTGAGCGAGGTAGAAGGCCTGCCTCGCTGACGGGCGTTGACCGTCAACCCGAGACTGAACCCAACCACCGTTCATAGGCCCACGGGCACAAGCTCAGCACGCCGCACCTCACCTGCTCAGGTCATGTCGAGAGTGATCCACAGATCCGGCTTGATCATTGCCGCCACCCAGAATGGCCAGAAGCGGGGGGCGCGGCAGCGATAGCTCACCAGCTCGGCAGCGGCGACGTCGAAGGTCTGTAGCGGGCTGATGTGCCTACCCCGACCGAGGCGGAGAGTGTGCTGCCCTGGTGTCACCGCGACCTCGACCGTCTCCTGCTTGGCGATGCTGCCGACCACCCTGCCGTCAATGGCGATGTCCCACGCCGCCTCGGACAGCCCTCTCAGGCTGAGCAGGCTCCCGACGCGGGAAAGCCTAAGTGTCGCCTCGGCCATGGTCAGCTCCTCCGTAACCCTGAATCCGCCGCACCGTACCCGCCGGGGAGCCGCCGGCCCGCACCTCCTCCACAGCATCGCTGAGTCACCCGAGGAGCCGCCCGATGATTGACTCTCTCCAAGGCTTGCTCGCGAGCTTGAGGGCGAGAGTGCTGCGGTGGTCGTCCTCGTGACTTGAGCCCTCAGCTCAGGAACTCCAGGATGCGGCGCCGCAGGCCCGGAACGTCGAGCCCATGGGCCGCGTCATGCTCCTCCCGGGTGCCGTAGCGGTGCAGGTCGACGTCGGTCACTCCCAAGCCGAGCACCAGGTGGGGCAGGCTCACCAGAGCACGACTGACCTCGGTGGTGGAGCTGCCAGCGAGATAGGGCTCCACCAGCACCACCTGGGGGGCATCCAGGGTGGCGCGCAGCGTCTCCGAATCGAAGGGGCGGATCGTGGTGGCGTAGAGAACGGTAACGTCGAGGTCTCCCAACGCCTCCACCGCGGCGTCGAGCAGGGGTCCGACCGCGAGAACCGTACCGCGCCGGCCGCGACGGATCACGGTGAAACGGCCGGGTGCGATCGCCTGGGGACGTGCGTTCGAGGCCTCGGTCAGCCGGACGTACACGCGGTCGTCGCCAGCGAGAGCGTCCCGGAGCAACGAGCCGGCCTCTTCCGCATGGCCGGGCACGATAACCCTCCATGCGGTGAGCGCGTCGAGTAGAGCGACATCCTCGGGACAGGCGTGGGTGCGCCCGTAGCCGGGCACGTCGTACGAAGCCCCCACGCTCACCAGCACCGCACCCAGCCCCTGATGGGCGAGATCCACCTTCAGGGACTCGAAGGGTCGCTCCAGGAGGAAGGGAGCGTAGGTGTGCACCACCGGGCGCATCCCCTCCGCGGCCAGGCCTGCGGCGATGCCCAGCATCAGCTGCTCGCGGATGCCGACGTTGACCACGCGGTCGGGATGGCGGCCCTTGGCGGGCGCGAAGAGGTCGGCGCTGATGTCGGCCAGCACCACCGCGATTCGCGGATCGTGGTCGAGGGCGTCGGTCACCGCGTCGACAAAGGCACCACGCATGCTAGTGGCGGACTCGCCGGCGGACGCAGTGGTACCGCCCCGCTGAGAGGCGGGTGGGAAAGAGGGAAGAGAAGCCTCGGCGATGCGGGTGCTCCTCCCACTCACGACGCGGCTCCCTGCAGCACCTCAGCCACCACCACGCGCGGCCGCCCCTCCCGGCGCTCCGCGAGAGCCGCCGCCAGTGCCGCATGGTCGCGGCCATCGACGGTCGCAGCGCCCCACCCCTCCAGCTCGAAGCGGGAGGCCACACCCCCCGGCCAACCCCACCGCGACGAACGGTTGTCGATCACCACTGCGGTGAGCGCCTCCAGCCCCGCCCGCGAGGCGAAGGCGATCGCCTCGTGCACCGAGCCCTCGTCGAGTTCGCCGTCCCCCAGCAGGCAGATTACCCGCGGCCGAGTGGCACCTCGGGCCCGGAGCGCCAAGGCCATGCCCACGGCGATGGGGAAGCCGTGGCCGAGCGAGCCCGATGAGATCTCCACCCCGGGGATGAGCATTCGGTCGGGGTGGCGACCGAGCGGGGAGTCGAAGCGGCAGAAGCCGGGCAGCAGCTCAGGATCGATGAAGCCCCTGGCCGCCAAGACCGCGTAGTAGGCGATCGGGCCGTGTCCCTTGGAGAGTACGAACCGGTCGCGATCCGGCTGGCCCGGCTCGCCCGGGTCCACCCGAAGCACCCGATCGTAGAGGACCCAGAGGACGTCCAGGGTCGAGGCCGCGGCCACGCTGTGGTTCTCGTCCCCGGTGGCCATGGCCATCAGCCGGGGCAGATCGCCATAGCTGAGGCGCTGGGCGGGTCGCGGGGTGGGCGCGGCCCGCACGGCTTGGCTCCGGCTGCGCGCGGGTGCGTCAACGCTCATGAGTGGCAGCGTACTACCTCAAGTTAACCTGAAGTCAAGCTCCGTGTTGAGGTAGTCTGTCGGGATGGAGCCCCCAGCCAGCATCACCATCGGCGAGTTGTCGGATCGCTCGGGGGTGACGCCGTCGGCGCTGCGCTTCTACGAAGAGCGCGGCCTGCTCAGTTCGACCCGGAGCCGAGGAGGGCAGCGCCGCTACGTGCGGGCGACGCTGCGCCGAGTAGCCTTCATTCGGGCGGCGCAGCAGGTGGGTCTGAACCTGGACGAGATCGGAGAGGCCCTGGCCGGCCTTCCCGACGGCCGCACCCCCACGCGAGCGGACTGGGCACGGCTCTCGCTGCTCTGGCGAAGTCGCCTCGACGCGCGTATCGCCCTGCTCCAGAAGCTCCGTGACAGCCTGAGCGGCTGCATCGGCTGCGGCTGCCTGTCGCTGCGCCGCTGCCGCTTATACAACCCTGGGGACGAGGCCGCTGGGGAGGGACCGGGGGCCCGGGGCCTCCGCGCCGGGGCAGAGCCGCTGTAGCCCAGAGGCTGGTCGGCAGCTCACGACCGCGCCATCCCGACGGCCGGGCGTGTAACGCCTCCACCAAGCGTGCCGCCCGGCAGCCCCTCATTCTTTCGGTCGGAGCTCGAAGAGCGGGTGGCGCCGAGCCTCGGCGAGGCAATCATCGGGCGTTTCGTCGATGCGGATCCGATATCGTCGGAGAGTGACACCATCATGTCATGCATGGCGGAGGCACTCGATCCGGGCGCCGTGATCAAGGATTTCGAGCAACAGCTTTGGTGCTTTTGGGACCTCCGATACCTCTCTGGATTATCAGGACCACGACCTCCCCTTGCCCCCCAACGCACTGAGACTTCATAGCGCCCCGCATCTGGCCATCCGCCTCCTCAGTTTCGCTTGAGCGCGATCCAGAGATCGGGCTTGATCGCCCCTGCCAGGAACACCGGTGGAAACCGGGGACCGTGACACTGATAGCTCACCATCTCACCCTCCGCTACTTCGAAGGAACGCCGAGCGCTGAGGTGGCGCCCTTGACCGAGTTGCAGGCTGTGATGACCGGGCGCCACGGACACCTCGACTGTCTCCTCATAGGCGAGCTGCCCAACCACCCTTCCGTCAAGTTCGATGTCCCACCTCTCGTTCTTGCCACTCAGCAATCCACTGATCGGGTTTCCAGCGTATCCCCGGGACAGCCTCAGAGTCGCTTCAGCCACGCTCGATCCTCCTACGCGTATGGGCCCCTGCAGCTCGTCATCCCGTGCGTCGGCAGCAGCTCGGGCGTCACCGCCGTCTCTTCGACCCCGACGCGAGAGGAAGTACGACACCAGAAAGACGATCAGCACAGCTCCCACCACGATCCCGATGACGATATCGGCAGCGTGGTGCGTGCTGCTACCGATGTCTGCCACCATGGCTGCTGCTGGCGAAGCTACGGGCATGAGTTGCGCCTGCCTCCTCTGACGGGTAAGACCCTTGAGCCCCGTGACGTCCTAGCGCCCCGCATCTCGGCATCCGCCTCCTCAGCTTCTCCTGAGCGTGATCCAAAGATGGGGCATGACCGCAGCGGCCACGAGCTGCGGCCAGAACCTGGGGCCGTGGCAGCGGAAACTGACCATCTCGTCTTCCCCGGCGTTGAAGGATCGCTCCGGACTCACGTGCCGCCCCTCACCCAGCCGCAACCTGTGGCGGCCGGGGCGGACGGCCACCTCCACGGTCTCCCGGTTGGCGATCCGGCCGGCCACAGTGCCGTCGACGACTATCTTCCAGGCCTCCCCTTGCAAGCCGATCCCGAGCCCGCTCCATATGCGGGAAAGCCTAAGTGTCGCCTCGGCCATCGTCAGCTCCTCCGAAACTCTGAATGCGCCGCACGGTGCCGGCCGGGAGGTCACTGGGGCTCACGCCTGCTGGCTTCGCGGCGCGGGGGCGCGGCGCGGGCCGCGGGAATGGGCCTCGACGGCCTGGCCAGCGCCGGATACTGCGAGCGCCCGGGGTTGATGGGCATCGTGGTGGGGTACGGTGCGGCGACACCGGCCAGCTTCGACCGCGCCTTCGAGGCCCTCCTCTTGGTGCTCTCCCAGGCACCTGCTGGCCGGAACCACGCAACGAACTTCCGCGCGGAGCCCAAGGTGGGAATCGAACCCACGACCCACGCCTGACCAAGACGTTGCCCAAATGGGAGCGGTTGCATATTCGAAATCGGGCGGCGCCGGCTTCATGGCCAACATCTTTCAGATTCTTGCAACAGATTGGAAGCACGCTTCAACTGGAATGTCCATCGTCAACACGGACCGGGGCAGCCACCAGCGTGGAAGGTCAGTGCTCTGTCAGTGGGTGGCCCTACGCCGGGAAGAGCGCGTAGCCCTCAGCATAGGCGGCGCGACGCAGATCGTCATCCCAGCACGCGACACGATCCACCCGCCGCGGGGATCCCAGACGCTGCAGGGCGGCGAGATGCACCGCATCGTCGCCACGGAGGCGGTGACTCTCGGCCAGGTCTCCGGCCCGCTTCGCCACCGCCATGTCCACGACGATCGGAGAGGTCGCCGCCCATACCCTTTCCAACTGTCGCCGGGCCCTGGCGAACGAGGCGCCGGGGAGGCGCCCTGCTCGCTCCGCCGAGGCAACCGCGGCCCGGAGCTCGACGTAGCCGATGTGAGCGCAGGCCAGCACCTCCAGGTCTTGACGCAGGGTCACCAGCTCGGCCGACCCGTCCTCCGCGATGATCAGCTTGACCAGCGCGCTGCTGTCCGCGTAGACGATCAGCGCCGCTGCTCCAGGACGAAGTCGACCGCGGTCTTCGCCCCTGGGGTCATGGCCACCGGCTCGCCACCATCCAGCAGAGGCGCTCGGTACTCGATGCCGCCGCTCTCCACCAGGGCCGCGATGGGCGGCGGCACACCGCCGGGCTGATACGCGACGATCCGGGCCACGGGTCGACCCCGATCGGTTACCACCACCTCCTCTCCCCTGCTCGCCCGCTTGATCGCCCGGCTCAGTTCCCCGCCCTTCAGAGCCCGAATTCCCAGCTCCATTGTGGCCTCATTCTACCACTTCTGAGGCCACCATATGAACCCATCACGTCGGGTGGCAGCGAGGGCAATAGCCGAGCCGGTCGACGCGCCCATTCGGGCCGCTCGCGGTGACCGTTTTCGGCGTCGCACGACGAGGACCGCGGCTGCTGACCTTCTCTGGGTCGGAGGCGTGGATAACCGTCAGAGCGCATTCTTCAGACCGCGTTCCGCCTCTTCTATGCTCACGGCGTGAGGGGTGTCGGCATCGACACGATCATCGCGGAGTCCGGCGTGGCCAAGGCAACGTTGTACAGGCATTTCCCCAGCAAGGACGACCTCGCCGTTGCCTATCTGGGCCGGGTCGACGAGCTGTGGCGCGGGCAGTTGGAAGCCGCCGCCGGAGCAGCTGGTGCCGATCCCCGGGCACGCCTGGTGGGCATGTTCGACGCTCTGGTCGAGGTCTGCCATCAGGGCGACTATCACGGTTGCGCCTTCATCAACACCGCCGCCGAAGCAGCGACGGGGAGCGCCGTCCATGCGCGCACCGTCGAGCACAAGGCAACCGTGCGGGCGTGGGTCCGCGACACTGCCGAGCGCGCCGGTGCTGACAGTCCCGACGTACTTGCGCGTGCCCTCACCTTGCTGCTCGACGGCGCGCTTGCCGAGGGTGTCCTGGCCGCCGAACCGTCGGCGGCTCAGGCTGCCAAGGACGCCGCCGCCGCGCTCGTCGAGATTCACTGCCGGGGTGAGCCGCCGACCCTCTGACCCCTATCCAGGGTTCCACAGATCGCCCTCAGACCGGCTTCCATGAGCTTCGCCATCGGCTCAGCGAGGTCGTCGGGCCCACGGCCTACGCCTTGCCAAGGCGTTGCCCACGGCCGGGGCTGGTTCGAGTTTCGCGGAGGCCGGACGAGGCGGTTGGGCCAACATACTTCAGGTTGTTGCAGCAGCTTGCGAAGGTACACACATCGATGGCCGGGAACCAGAGCAGCCGGAGCGGCTGACGGGCACGCTTCACGTCGACTGCCGACCAACGTGGCGATGTTTCATTGTCCAAACGCCCACGCCACCATAAGGGGAAACTCCCTTTGCCAGAACGCATCGCCGTGCGACCCCGGCCGCTCTTTCATGAGGACGTTCGCACCTGCATCGCGCAGCGCGTCTGCCCACCGAACCGCGTTCTTGAGGAAGAACGGCTCTCGCGTGCCGGCGACGAGGTACGTGCGTGGAATCGGGCTCGACAGTACGCCAGTCGGTCGATAACCCCCGCCCGGCGAGGCGCAGAAGATCGCGCCGTAGACATCCGGATGCCGGAGTCCGATGGCCAGCGCGAGCTCTCCACTCGCCGAGACCCCGAACACGGCAGTGCGACCAGCGGGCAGCGCGACTCCGAAACGTGTCTGGACCCACCGGCGTACGTCCTCGACGAAGAACCTCTCGTGCGCGGCGAACCGTGCCGGGTCAAAGCCCGGTGAGTACTCATGCAGCCGCAGCGTCTCATCGGCTAGACGATGTGCACCGACGATCATCGTGGACGGTACCTGGGCCGCCTCAAGGGCGCCGCCCCACTGCGAAATCAACTGGCCATCCCCGGCGAACGTCACTGCCTCAGGCGGCTTCGGCGGGACATAGACCGTCACCTCCCGGCCACCGTCGTAGTCAAATGTCTCGGTGATGAGCTCTCCTGCGATGGACATTCTCGATGTCTCCTCATCCTCCCGACCTTCATCCGAGGTTTCCCACGAAGCGTGCATGGTGCCCAGCGAGCCAATCTCGGCGGCGATCGAAGCGGGCCTGGCGGCCATCCGTTCCCGCGTTTCCGCGAGCGGAGGCTCGTCCCGGTCGTCGCCAGACATGCGAACGGCGTTCGTAGTGTCGTCCGTCATGATCGGCACCCTCGCTTTCAGCCCGACCGGTTCGCCCCCCCAAGATAGTACCAGATTAGGACAGTCCTGCTATAGTCCGATACCGTGATCGACGAGGAGCATCCCGAGCTGCCGCTGGCCGCCGTGTTGCGGATGGCGCGCACGGCCATGGGAAGAGCCATCCGACAAGCACTGGATGACGCGGGCTACGACGATCTCCCGGCGAACGGGCCTTATGTGATCAGCGCCACCTCGGTCGCGGGCGTCCCCTTGGCGGCGATCATCGATCGCCTCGGCCTGTCCAAGCAGGCAGCCGGCCACCTGGTGGACCTGCTGGTCCTTCGCGGCTACCTGGATCGGCACGTCGACCCCGAGGACCGCCGGCGCCTCGTCGTGGTTCCGACCGAGCGCGGGACGGCCGCGGCCATTGTCATCCGCCACACCGCCGACCGTCTCGAGTCTCGCCTGGTCGCGAGCGTGGGAACTGCCGACCTGCAGGCAACTCGGCGCACCCTCAGCTGCCTCGGGGCCATGGATGGGGACGATGTCTGACGCGGCCGTCCCCTCGCTGACTGCCCGGCGGGTCGCCGCCTACCGGCTCGCCTTCGAGCGTCTGACCCCACCGACGGATGCCGGGGATCCGGGCGCCGATGAACGGCTCGCCGCCGACGTGGCGGCCGGCATCACCGTCGATCACTCGAGCCCGATGGGCCGGTACTTGCGTGCCCGCACCGCCTTCTTCGACCGGGTGACCGTCAACGCCCTCGGCCGTCAGGTGACCCAGATCGTCGCGCTCGGCGCTGGCTACGACGCACGCGCGCTCCGCTACCGAACGCCAGGGGTGCGGTGGTGGGAGGTCGACCGTACCTCGACCCAGGCGGACAAGCAGGCTCGCCTTGCCCGGCTCGGCATCGTGGCAGACGCAGTGACATACGTGGCCCTCGACCTGACCGACGGGGATTTGGCCACCGCGCTCACCGCCAGCGGTTTCGAGCCGGACGCCCCCGCGCTCTACCTGGCAGAGGGCCTCGTCCTCTACGTCGACGCCGCAACGCTGCGCAGCGTCCTCAAAGATCTCCGGTCGCTGGCGACGCCTGGGACCCGCCTCGCCCTATCGCTTCGGCCCAGTGGTGCCGACCCGGCTGAGCGCGCCCGGTTCGAGTCCGTTGTCGCCGCTCTCGGAGAGCCTGCCATCGGTTCGGCCTCGACCGAGGACGCCGACGAGCGCCTCGCTGAGTGCCGTTGGCGACCGGTTGAACTCTCGGAGCGCGCCAGGGCCGCGGGGTTCGTCGTCGCCGCTCCAATCTTCGCGCCACCCGGCGGGAACGCAACCCCGACCGTCGGGCGGATCGGCACCTTCGTCGAGCACATGCTGCATCGCTCGGGCAGAGAACGCCTCGGCGCGCACATCGAGGACGTCTACGGCGTGCCGGTGACGGCCATCCGGGAGCTCGGCCTCGGCGTCCACCGGGTGGAGCGCGCCAACGGCACGACCTGGGTGGCGCGGGTGTTCCCCGCGGCCAGGTCGCTCGATGCCGCCCGCGGCGATGCCGCCTTGCTCGACTGGCTCGTCCAAGCGGGAATCCCCGCGGAACGGACCGCCGCCCCTGAGCCGGTCTCGGTGCACGAGGGGCAAGCGGTCCTCGTCACCGAGTTCGCCTCGGGCCGTGAACCGGAGGCCAGCCCCGGCTTGTTCGAGCAGCTCGGCGCCCTCCTCGGCCAGATCCACAGACTGCCCTCCGACCGTTCACCAGCCGACCGGGCTGGTGGCGCTTGGCACCACCTCGTCTTGGACGCCACCCCGGCGGATGAGCTGGTGGCGGTGAGGCAGTTGCTGCACGACGCTCGCCACCGCGTCCGGCACCGCGACGCCGCCGCTTACGAGCAGCTCCGCGAGGCGGTCGACGCTCTGACGCTTCCCGCCGACCTTCCCGTGGCGATCGTCCACCCCGATCTCGTGCCCCGCAATCTCATCCGAGACGGCGACGACCTCACCGTCATCGATTGGGCAGGCGCCGGACTTGGCACCCGGGTTGTGTCGCTCGGCTGCCTGCTATGGTCGACCGCCGGGCACGGACCCTCGGTGGACGCCGTCGTCCGTGGCTACCGCCAGACCGTCTCGCTGCAGGCAGCCGAGATCGAGCACCTCGACGATGCCATGGCGCTCCGTCCAGCCGTCCTTGCCTGCTGGACCTTCGCCACCGGCCGCTCACCGGCGGACGATTCGGCAGCGTGGTGGGCCAATCAGCAGCGCATGCTCTTGAGCACGGCCGTCCGAGCCCGCGCAGCCCTATCCGAACGTCAGTGACACCTGTCCGCACGGGAGAGCCGCCGTGATGGGACCTCGACCAGACCCATCGGCGACGCGGCGTCGCGCCGTCGCGGCTTCCGCACAACTCGCCATCGCCAAGGTCCTGAAAGACGTTGGCCTGCCGGTTTCGGCCAACCGCTTCAACGTCCAGGCGCCACCTTGATAATCAGTTGTATATTATCAGGATCCACATCGCCCCTTGCCCCCCCGAGGGACATTCCGGCCGGAGCCCAAGGTGGGAATCGAACCCACGGCCTACGCCTTACCAAGACGTCGGCCCAGGCGAGGGACTTCCCGAATTCGCGGACACCACGAGGCAGCGCTATGGCCCGCGTCTTTGAGATTCTTGCAGCAGGATTGCAATGGTCCGCGGTCGCTCGCACAGCTCCGCTCACACCCCTCAGACAACCACCTCGACCGAGGAGGCGAGGTGACGCCAGCGGGCATCCCCGGTCAGGATGCGGTCGGCGCTGAGAGAGGTGCCGGTGGCGATCACGAGGGCGTCGGGGAGCCTCACACCCAGGCGTCGCGCCCTGAGCACCGCGGCCTCCTCGGCGATCGCCTCGGTGAGGGGGGCCACTGCGAGGAGAAGGCTGCCTACGACGGCCCTGGCCTCAGCGAGCCGGCCGGCGCGTGCCGGCCGCACCAGCGCCTCGGAGTATGCAGACGCTGGGATGGATAGGTCATCCGCCGCATGCGCCACGAGAGCCTTGGTGGCAGCCGAGTGCAGACCGTCGTTGGAGTCGAGCAACGCGATCAGGATGCTCGCGTCGACGACGATCAGCGCCACTCGTCGCGAAGTTGGTCGAGGTAGCCGGGCTCGTATAATCCGGTGAGGGCTCCCGCGGCCAGACGGATCGCGCGTTCTCGGCGCTCGGTGAGTCCCTCCTGGGGGGTGAGAATGATCTGCCCGCCTACCGCGTCCACTCGGAGCTCGGCGCCCGGCTCGAGGCCCATCGCCTCTACGACGGCGAGAGGCAGGGTGACCTGCCGCTTCCCGGAGAGGCGGGTGTAGCCGCGTCGGCGCTTGAGCTTGGCTCGACTACTCACCAATCAAGCTTACCACGATCTCCTGGACCCGGCTCTTCCGAGGTCATCGCCTCGGGCCGGAGGCGCCGGATCGCGTCGGTGGCAGATCGCCCGAACGGGGAGCACCCTTCTTTCTGCGCCGGCCGGGCACCCTTCCTTGACACCGGCGGAGCTGCTCTTGTAACCTTGTTGTATGACAATAGATAAGGATGTCAGCACGGCGGGCGGCGGGACCGGCACCGCCCCGTCCGGCCCGGGCGACGAGGACGGTCCGGCGGCTGCGCGCAGACCGTTGTCTCCGATCGAATTCCGGCTCGACCCCAGCTCGGGCGTGCCGACCTACCTGCAGCTGGTTCAGCAGGTGGAGCACGCGCTGCGGCTCGGCTACCTCAAGCCCGCCGACCAGCTGCCCAAGGTCAGGGATGTGGTGGCCTCGCTCGCCATCAACCCGAACACGGTGCTCAAGGCCTACCGCGAGCTGGAGACCAAGGGCCTGGCGGCCGGACGGCCCGGCCAGGGAACTTTCATCCGGGCCACACTCAACCAGGTGGCGCTGCCCGAGCTGACCGAGCTTCGCCGCTCCCTGCTCGGCTGGCTGGCCACCGCCGACGCGACCGGGCTGGACGAGGACGGGATGGTTGCCCTGTTCACCAGCGCGCTGCGGGATTTTCGTGAACGCCGTGGCGCGGCCAGCGGCGGGACGGAGAGCGTCGCATGAACGTCATCGAAACCAGCGGCCTGGGCAAGCGCTACGGCCGCACCTGGGCGCTGCGCCAGTGCGCGCTGGCGATCCCCGCCGGGCACGTGGCCGCGCTGGTCGGCCCAAACGGCGCCGGCAAGACCACCCTGCTCAACCTGGCGGTCGGCCTGACGGCGCCAACCGAAGGCACCGTCACCGTGCTCGACGGCTGGCCCGCCGGGTCGCCGGCCGCGCTGGACGGCATCGCGTTCGTGGCCCAGGACGCGCCCCTCTATAAGAACCTGTCCGCGGCCGACATGCTGCACCTGACCCGCAACCTCAACCGCAGCTTCGACCAGGGCTACGCCGAGGCGCGCCTCGGCCAGCTGGGCATCCCACTGGGACGCAGGGCCGGCAACCTCTCCGGTGGCCAGCAGGCGCAGCTCGCGCTGACCGTGGCACTGGCCCGGCGACCGCGCCTGCTCGTGCTGGATGAGCCGATGGCGATGCTCGACCCGCTGGCTCGGCACGACTTCATGGCCGCGGTGATGGCCGCGGTGGCCGACGGCGACGTTTCCGTGGTGCTCTCCTCGCACGTGCTGGCCGAGCTGGAGCGGGTGGCCGATTACCTCGTCCTCATAACCAGCGGCAGCGTCCAGGTGGCCGGTGAGGTCGACGATCTGCTCGCCTGCCACCGTGTGCTGTCCGGCCCGACCTCCGAAGCTGACAGCTACGCCCGACGGCTGGACGTGGTGAACGCGCGCCGCGGCGGGGCGCAGGCCCACCTGCTGGTGAGGACCAGCGGGAGGTCCGGCCCGATACCACCCGGATGGGAGGCGCATCCCGTCAGCCTGGAGGAGCTCGCCCTAGCCTACCTGCGCGAGCCTGGCGCCTCGGCTCTCCCCGGCCCGGCGCGCGCCAGGGACGCCGAACCGGTGAGGTGACGAATTGGCAGTGCTGACCACTGCGCAGCCGGGACAGCATCCAGGTCTGCGGCCGCTCCCGTGGCGGAGGATGACCTGGATCATCTGGCGGCAGCAACGACTCGCCTTGGCCGGGGTGATCGCGCTGCTCGGCGTGGCAGCCGCGTACCTGTTCATCACGGGCCTGGAAATGCATCAGGCCTACGGCGCCGTGAGCGCCTGTCGCCCGGCCGGTTCAGGTATCTGCCAGCAGGCAGCCAACGACTTCTTGGGTACCTACGCGCCCGGCGTCGGGGTCACCCTCGGCGTGTTGCAGATGATCCCGGCCCTGATAGGAGCGTTCGCCGGCGCGCCCATGCTGGCCAGAGAGTTCGAGACGGGCACCTTCCGCTACACCTGGACCCAGGGCTTCGGGCGGTCGCGATGGGCCCTTGCCAAACTGGCGCCGCTCGCGGTCGCGGTTGCCGTCGCGGGCGGAGCGTTCACCTTGCTCGTCTCCTGGTACCAGCAGCCCCTCTTCGGCGCCGGAGACAACAACGGCCCGCTGTATCCCACCCTGTTCGACTTACTCGGGGTTGCGTTCGCCGCCTGGACGCTGGCCGCCTTCGCCATTGGCGTCCTGGCCGGCGTCCTGATCCGCCGGGTCATCCCCGCGATGTTCGCGACCCTCGCTGCATGGGCCGGGCTCGCCTTCGTGACCGGGCTCTTCCTCCGCCAGCACTACGAGGCACCGTTGGTGACCAGCAACCCCAACATTCCCGCCTCCGCGTGGGTGATCAGCCAGGGGTGGTTCCGGGGTGGCAATCCAGCGAGCCTGGACATGATCAACCACACCCTTCGCCCAGTCGACGTCCAGGCGGTGACGCCCGACCTGTTCCAGCCCGGGCCTGCGACCCCGGCCCACTTCGGCGACCCCGTGCTGTACCTCATCCAGCACGGCTACACGCAGTTGACGACCTACCAGCCGGCCAGCCGATTCTGGCCGTTCCAGTGGATCGAAGGCGGCTGGCTGATCGCGCTCTCCCTGCTCCTCATCGCCGCGACCGTTTGGCTGCTGCGCCGCCGCGCGGGCTGACCGGGACGGTGCCACTCCATCACGACTGGCCGAGAGGGAGCAGCAGCGATGCGACTCGACGGGTCACCGAGCAGTCACCGGTATCGACGTCGAGATCATGAACGCGCCGCAGTTCCTCAATTGCGCTGAGATCCCAGCTGCGCTCACGTGAAGGTCGCTTCCCTCCCATGCCCGCATAGTTCAAGGCGTTGCTCCAAGGAGTTCGGGCCGCATCTTGGGCGTTTCGATCGATCTGATAATTGCTCTTGGATTATCAGGACCAAATTTCACCCTTGCAGCCCGAGGGATATCCGGCGCGGAGCCCAAGGTGGGAATCGAACCCACGACCTACGCCTTACCAAGGCGTTGCTCTACCTCTGAGCTACTTGGGCACCCTGGGCGCAGGCCATGGTACCGGACGAGAGCGCGCTGCCACGCCGCCCACGGATTCTCCGACAGTTTTCGGGTGCCCGCGCCGTTGTCTGTACGAAAGGAGCAGCGGGCGCATCGTCCGCGGCCCTTCCTTGCGCCATGCCACCCCACCACCGGCCCGGGAAGGTCACCCCCTCCCGGGTCTTTTCTTACCCCCGGTTGCCGCAACCGAACATCCGTTCTATGATCGAGCCCGTGGACGGACGGCGCCGACCCCCGGCCCAATATGAGGAACGGCCCTGCAGCCGGGCGCTGAACCCGGTCCGAGGCATGCCCTTCAGCTGGTCGCTCAACCCCTATGTGGGCTGTGTGCACCGCTGCACGTTCTGCTACGTGCGGGCTTTCGAAGCCAGGGCGGAACGGGCCAGCGCGGACGGGTACGGCCGCAGGATCCGGGTGAAGACCAACCTGGCTACCCTCCTGCGAGTCGAGCTCGCCCGTCCCAGCTGGTCGGCTCAATTGGTCGCTGTCGGCACCGCCACCGACCCCTACCAGGCGGCCGAGGCCAGGTACCGGCTCACCCGGGCATGCCTGAGCGAGCTGGCCCGCGCTCGGACCCCCGCGGCGCTGGTCACCCGCGGGCCTCTGGTCATTCGTGACCTCGACGTGCTCCAAGAGCTCGAGGCTCGGGCCGGGGTCACGGTCACCGTCAGCCTTCCCACCCTCGGTCGGGAGATCTGGCGCCGGACCGAGCCCGGCACCGCTCCACCCCATCAGCGGCTGCGCGCGATCTCCGAGCTGGTCGGCGCCGGCATCCGCGCCGGGATTGCCCTGGCTCCCCTTCTGCCGGGTATCAGCGACGACCCGGAGAGCATCGCAGCAACGGTGGCCGCCGCTCGGGAGGCCGGCGCCACCTTCCTCTGGTGGGGGATGCTCCGCCTGCCTGACGGGACCCGCGAGCACTTCCTCGAGGCCCTGGGTCGGGAGTGGCCCGAGCTCGTGCCTGGTTATCTGGCGATGTACAGGCGAGGAGTGGCGGCGCCGCCATCGGTCCGCGGGGCCGCCCAGACCGCGGTCGAGGTCGCACGCCGGCGCTGGGGCATCGACGACCGGCGCGAGCGCCCGGTCCGCCGCCTGCCGGCGCCGGAGCAGCTCGAGCTGCTCGCCGTCTGAGCCTCAGCGGGCCCCGACTCGTCCTCGGGACCGGGTCCGCCCCTCGGGTTCACGCGCTTCGCACGTACACTTCTGGCGCACGCCGCGTCTGGAGTGGCCTACCCCTCGGAGCCGTGGAGGCATCTTCATGCGAGCAGTTGTCCACGACAGATATGGGCCGGCCGAGGTCCTGCGACTTGAAGAGGTCAGTCGCCCCGATCCCAAGGACGATGAGGTCCTCATCCGGATCCACGCAGCGACGGTCAGCCGGACGGACTGCGCACTGCGGGCGGCCCAGCCGTTCTTCTCCCGGCTTATCACCGGCGTCCGCCGGCCGAGGAGGAGAATCCTCGGCAGCGACCTGGCCGGAGAAGTGACAGCACTCGGCACGAGGGTGACAGAGTTCGCCGTCGGCGACCGCGTCTTCGGCATCAACCCGTGGAAGTTCGGCACGCACGCGGAGTTCATCTGCATGCGAGCAGGTGCCGCGCTGGCGCACATGCCATCAGGCTCGAGCTTCGAGGAGGCGGCGGCGGTATGCGACGGCGGCATTCTCGCGCTGAACGCCCTGAGACCGGCCCGGCTCCACCAGGGACAGCGGATCCTCATCTACGGCGCCTCCGGATCGATCGGCACCGCAGGGGTGCAGCTGGCCAGACATTTCGGCGCCGCGGTGACCGGGGTCTCCAACACCAGGAACCTCGATTTGGTGAGATCGCTCGGAGCCGACCAGGTCATCGATTACACGCTGGCGGACTTCACTAAGAACAGTGAGACGTACGACGCCGTCCTCGACGCCGTCGGCAATCTCTCGTTCGGCAGTTGCCGGGGCTCGTTGAAGCGGGGCGGGGTCTATCTCGCCACCGATGGGTTGCAGAACCTGTTCCTGGCCCGGTGGACGGCGTGGGTCGGCGACAAGCGAGTCCGGTTTTCGATACCCCCTCGATTCACCAAGAAGGACGTCATGTTCCTCAAGGATCTCGTGGACGCGGGGGAGTACCGCGCCGTCATCGACCGCTCCTATCCGCTGGAGCGGGTGGTGGAAGCAACCAGGTACGTCGAAACGAAGCAGAAGACAGGCAACGTCGTACTGGCCGTCACCGGTGACGTCACGAGCTGACCAGGCGGTCGCTGCGCTCACGGCGGCCTTGCTGGCCCATCAGCCTCCAGCGACATCTCCCCCTCCCAGACGCGTGTCGAACACCGCGGGACGCACCCACCACTTCCAGCGAATCGCCCGGCTCGTCGGCCTGCTCAGGTGACCCGTCGGCCGAACAGGCGCGGCGCGTCGGGGCGCTCCGCCCGGATCACGTGGGTCACGGCATTGATCAGGGCGAGATGGCTGAAGGCCTGGGGGAAGTTGCCCAGGTGGCGACCGCTGCGTGCGTCGATCTCCTCCGCATAGAGACCCAGCGGGCTGGCGAAGGACAGCAGCTTCTCGCAGAGCTCGCGGGCCCGCCCTGCCTCGCCGATCTCCGCCAGCGCGGACACCAGCCAGAACGAGCAGATCGTGAAGCTGCCCTCGGAGCCGCTCAGCCCGTCGTCGGTCTCCTGGGGACGGTAGCGCAGCACCAGGCCGTCGTCGGTGAGCTCGTCGGCGATCGCCAGCACGGTGGCTCTGACCCTGGGGTCGTCGCGGGGGCAGGAAACGGAACATCGGGATCAGCAGGACCGAGGCGTCGAGGGCGGAGCTGCCGTAGGACTGGGTGAAGACGCCACGCTTGTCAACCCCATGAGCGGAGATGTCCGCCTTGATCTCATCCGTCGCCGCCTGCCAGCGCTCGGCCAGATCCAGGTCGTCGCGCCATCGCGCCAGGCGAGCCCCACGGTCCACGGCCACCCAGCACATCAGCTTGGAGGACGTGAAGTGGTGGGGCTCCCCCCGTATCTCCCAGATCCCGCAGTCCGGCTCCCTCCAGCGACCCAGCGCCGACTCCACCATGCGCCGGAGGATTGGCCACATTCGCTCATCAAGGCGATCGCGAGACCTGGTGTGGATGTAGACGGCGTCGAGCACCGCCCCCCAAACGTCGTTCTGCCGCTGCCGGTGGGCGGCGTTGCCGATGCGAACCGGTCGGGCACCCTCGTAGCCGTGAAGATGATCGAGGGTCTGCTCGGCGAGATCCGCTTCGCCGTCCAGGCCATACATGATCTGCAGCTCCGGGTCGCGCTCGGCAAGGTCGGCGATGAACCAGAAGTAGTCGTCCGCCTCCCAGTCGAAGCCAAGGCTGTAGAGACCCCACAGGGTGAACGCCGAGTCGCGAAGCCAGCTGTGCCGGTAGTCCCAGTTGCGCTCGCCACCGGGGGTCTCCGGAAGCGAGGTCGTGGGGGCGGCGGCGAGGGCTCCGGTCGGCGCGTACGTCAGCGCCTTGAGGGTGAGCGCGCTGCGCTGCAGGTGGCTTCGCCAGGGATGGTCGGGGAACTCACCGCGCGCCAGCCAATGCTGCCAGTGATGCGCGGTCCAGGTGAGTCGCTGATGGGCCTCCTCGGGGTTCGCCGGCGGCTCGGCGCCCGACCAGGAGAGGGCGCAAAAGCGCTCCTCTCCCTCTTTCACGCGGGTTCGGGCGGTGGCGGTGGGGCCCTCGAAGCCGAGGCGCAGATCGGTGGTGAGCAGCAGCTCCAGGTCGAGGCCGTCGGCCGTCGCCCGCCCCTGGTGATAGCCGCGGTCGGTGTACACCCAGCGCGCCGGACGCCGCCCGTAGTCGAAGATGGGCTCGCATTCCAGCTCGAGCTGAACCTCGCCGTCGACGCAGCGCACAGTGCGGAGCAGCACGTGTTCGGCGGCGTAGTCGTTGGGAGCCCGCCGGTAGGATCGCCCCGACCACGCCCGTTCGTCCTTCCAGGGGCCGATGACCAGGACGTCGCGAATGATCACCCAGCCCGTGCTGGTGCCCCAGCTGGTCTCCAGGACCATGGTGCCGGGGAGGTAGCGGCGGGCATCGGGGACCAAGAGCTCCGCGGGCCCGAATCGGAACCGGCCGGCGTCGCGGTCGAGCATGGCCCCGAATACCGAGGCCGAGTCCAGCCGTGGCAGGCAGAGCCACTCCACCGCGCCGCTGGGCGCCACCAGTGCCGCCGTCTCGCAATCCGAGAGCAGTCCGTAATCAGCGATCGGGGGAAATCCTGAGACCTGGAGCGCGGCGTCCTGGGCGGATGGGCTCACCCTGCGAGACTTTGCCACCCCGTCACCTGGGGGCGCGAGCGCGCCCTGACCCGGACCCGGCCAACTCATGGCCATCACGGAGCCGTGGGCGGGAGATGGTGGCGCTCCCCGTGGGTCATCCTGATGGTGGCCATCTGGCTCGCCGGCCGCCGGGCCCACCCTGGCACCGATACTGCCCCCGGCACGGGAGCTGGACGTCGACCCAGACCTTTGGGGTGGTCAGGCTCGCCGCCTCGGCCCGTCATCTTGGTCGTGCACATCCCTGAAGTTGCGAAGTCCGTGCCGAGGGGAAGGCCTACCGCGAGGGCGGCGCCGGATGGGGAGTACCCATGATCGCGCGCAGCTCCTCTCGGCTGCGAATCTCCAGCTTGTCGTACACGTTTCTCAGGTGGTATTCGACCGTCTTGGGGCTCAGATAGAGCTTGGCGGCGGCCTCGCGGGTGGTGAGCCCTTCGGCGAGCGCGAGGGCAATCTGCATCTCCTGAGGGGTGAGCCGGTGGTGCACCGCGGGTGTACCGCGCGTCGCGTGCTCCCCGGTTGCCCCCATCTCCACAAGGGTGCGCTGGACCCATGGCGATGCACCGAGGCGAGTGAAGATGTCAAGCGCGGAGGAGAGCTGGAGGCGGGCCTCCCGGCGGCGGCGCGCCCGCCGCAGCCGTTCCCCGTAGCTCAGCCGCGTCCGGGCGGCTTCGAAGCTGTCGCGGGTGCGCGCGTGCTGTTCGAGCGCGATCCGGTAGTGGGAGTCGAACTCTGAGTCGGCGGCCACCATGCCCTTGGCACGTTCGGCTCGGGCGAGCGCAAAGGGCTGGCCCTTGGCAGCCGCCGCCTGATGAAAGCGAGCCGCTGCCTGGGCGGCGGACTCCCTGTCACCCAGCCGCAGGGAGACCTCAGCGAGATCAGGCGCGGGATCGATGTCTGGATCACCGATGCCCAGGCGCTCGTGCATGGTGCCGAGCTGGGTCAGGTACGCCAGGGCATCCCAACTCCGTCCCGCTCCGACCTCGTGCAGCGCACGGGCCCACACCACCCATCCCCGGAACAAGTCCAGCCGGTAACGCTGAGCGAGGACCTCAACCTCCGCCGCGTGCGCCAGGAGCTCCTCACCCCTGCCCTCCAATGCATCGAGCTGAGCAAGGCCGGCCAGGAGCCCGGTGAGCCAGCCGTGCTGGCCGGTGTCCCGGGCCAGCCGAGCACCCTCCTCGTAATCGGCGCGAGCTGCCGCCCAGCCATCCGTCGTGGCCAGGTCTCGAGCGAGGTAGAAGAGGACAAAAGGCAGCGCCGCGGCGGGAGCATGCGCGCGCGCCTCCGCATGAGCTCGCTCGAGCAGGTCACGACCGGTCTCCGCCTCCCGCAGGAAGAGACCCACCGAGGCGGCGCACTGGATCAGCAGGGGATCGCCTCCAAGCTCAACGCCTGCGAACAGGCCCGCTGCGATGCGGAGGTGTCGCGGGCCCTCATCGCCCTGCGCTGTCAGCACGGCGGCACAGCCGTAGGCAGTGTGCGCGCCGATTTCGGCAGCGGGCGGGTCGTCGGGACGGAGCAGCGCCAGCGCCTCGGCCCCGGTCGCCAGCATCTCCCCGAGAAGGCCGGCTCCCGCGCCGGTGAGCGATGCACTGGCGAGGAGATGGATCGCCCGCAGCCGATCGGTCTGCACCAGGCCCGATGCCGCGGATCGGATTAGCCGGAAACCCTCGGCCACCTCTCCCTGCTCCAAGGCGATGCGCCCGGCCAGCGCCTCCACCTCGGCGTGAAACTCACGCCCGTCGGCGCTGGAGCGCACCTGGTTCAGGAGGCTCAGAGCTCGATCCGCCTGCGCCGCAAGCCAAGCCGAGTCGGCTGCAGCCAGCGTCCGCCGGCAGCGGCGCCGCGGGTCGACGCTGAGCCGGGCTGCCTCCTCGAAGGCGGCCTCAGCAGCGGCATACGCGGCGAGACCGCGGGCGCGCTCGCCAGTGACCTCCAGAGCGTCGGCCGCCGCCTCGTCGGGTCCGGCTGCGGCCGCCGCGAGGTGCCAGGCGCGCCGTTCGGCCCGGTCAGAAGCGGGCTCCATCGCCGCGGCGAGAGCGCGGTGGGCCTCCCGCCGCTCGGCAGAGGAAGCTGAGTGGTAGATCGCGGCCGCGGCCAGCGGGTGGACGAACTCGATGCTCCGGTCGCGGACACGCACCAGCTCCGACGCACCCTCCGCCTCGGCGAAGGCTGCCGAAGGTACGGCCAGGGCCTCGGCAGCCAGGGTCAGAAGCTCAGCCGAGGGCCCGCCCGATGCGGCGGCGAGGAGCAGAACGGTGCGGGCCCCGTCAGAGAGGCGGTTGGAGCGGCGCAGGTAGGCCCGTTCCACCGTCGTGGCCAGGGGAACCGGCAGCGGCTGCAGGGCGGACGACGAGCTGTACCGCTGAGCTTCAGACGCCATCTCGACCAACGCCAGCGGGTTGCCCGCCGTCACCTCGAGGATTCGACCAGCGACCTCGGGGTCCACAGGACCGGTTGCGGAGTGCCGGAACAGCTCGTCGGAGCTGGCCGAATCCAGACCCCCGAGGCGCATCTCCTCCAACCCGGCTTCGAGAAAGGGGGAGGGCTCGCCCTCCCGGACAGCCGCCAGCAGTGCGACCGGGTCGGCGAGGAGGCGCCGGGCGGCGAACGCCAGGGTCTCGGCTGAGGCGCGGTCGAGCCAGTGGGCGTCGTCGACCACCACGAGCAGCGGGGACTCGGCCCATGCGACAAGCAGCTCGAGAGTGGCGGCCCCGACCAGGAGGCGGTCGCTCTGGCCCGCGCTGCCGAGGCCTAGGACCGAAGCCAGGGACTGCGCGGCCAGCGTGGGGATCCGATGAAGGAGGGGAAGAGCCGGCCGGAGCAGCTCGTGGAGACCGGCGAAGGGAACGTCGGCTTCGAACTCGACGCCTCGAGCTCTCAGCACCCGCATGCCCTCGGCCTGAGCCGTCGCGTAGTTCAGCAGGGCGGTCTTGCCAATCCCGGAGTCCCCGCGAAGCACGAGAGTCGCGCTGGATCCCTGGCGAGCGTCATCGAGGGCGCGATCGATCCGCGCCTGCTCGGGTTCGCGGCCGACAAGCATGGCCCCAGGATCGCATGGGCTCGCGGGCGGGGAAAGCCCAGGGGCGGCCCCTGATGCGACGCGGTCATCGAGCACCTACGGTGACGCCGATCTAACGACCTCATGGAGGACCCCGACATGGCAGTGGATACCCCGGCTCCCGCGATCGATCAGGACAAGCTGATGGCCTTCGTTGGGCAGGCGGTGGGTGAGCTCGGCGCCACGGCGAACGCAGGGCTCATCGTGATCGGCGACCGCCTCGGCCTCTACCGCGGACTGGCCGGAGCGGGGCCGACCACGGCCTCTGAGCTGGCCTCACGCACCGGCACCAACGAGCGCTACGTTCGCGAGTGGCTCAACACGCAGGCGGCGGGCGGCTTCATCGACTACGACGGCGCCACCGACCGCTACACCCTGAGCGACGAGCATGCCCTGGCTCTCGCCGATGAGTCGAGTCCCGCATTCGTGGGGGGCGCGTTCCAGCTCGCCTTGGCGACACTGAAGGCGATCCCGCAGATCGAGGCGGTCTTCCGGAGCGGGGCCGGCTTCGGCTGGCATGAGCACGATGCAGAGGTGGCGGTCGGCTGCGAACGCTTCTTCCGTCCCGGCTATAACGCCAACCTGATCTCGACCTGGCTGCCAGCCCTCGACGGCGTCACCGAGAAGCTCCGGGTGGGGGCAACAGTGGCCGATGTCGGCTGCGGGCTCGGCGCCACCACCCGGCTGATGGCCGAGGCCTTTCCCCGATCGACCTTCACCGGTTTCGACTACCACCGCGGCTCGATCGAGCTGGCCCGGCGCGAGACCGAGCAGGCCAACCTCGACGTCAGGATCCGCTTCGAGGTGGCCCCAGCCAGCGCCTACCCCGGCGGCGGGTATGACCTGGTGACGATGTTCGACTGCCTCCACGACATGGGCGACCCGGTCGGGGCAGCCCGTCACGTCCACCAATCGCTGGCACCCGACGGCACCTGGCTCATTGTCGAGCCGCTGGCCGGGAACGCGGTGCAGGACAATCTGAACCCTCTGGGCCGCGCCTACTACGCCTTCTCGACCCTGCTCTGCACGCCCAACTCACTGTCCCAGGAGGTGGGCTTGGCGCTGGGCGCCCAGGCCGGGGAGGCCCGCATCCGTGAGGTGGTCGAGCAGGCCGGCTTCACCCGCTTCCGTCGCGTGGCTGACTCGCTCGTGAACGCCGTGTACGAGGTCAGGCAGTAGCCGGACCAGAGCCTTTGCGAGAGTGGTGGACGGCCCGGCCGCCACCACCTCGCAGATGCGACCATGCAGGCGATCGCTGCCTGAGGCGCTGGCAGGGTGTTGAAGAGCGCTCGGTGAGCAGCTCGACCGCGACCTCGGTCGCCCACCAATGAGGCGGTCGGGACGGCACCCGTGACACGTTTGTTGGAGCTCAACCCTATCGCGGCGGCGTATGGACGGTCGGAGACCGGGCGGTGAGGAAGTCCATCACCAGCGGCACCACATATTCGCTGTCGAGGAACGCGTTGATGTGCTCGCGGTCGGGAACTCGCACGCGGGTTGCGTGGGGCATCTGCGCGGCGAGCTCGCCCACAACGTCATCGGGGTCCTCGAGCTCCCCGGCGATCAGCAGGGCGGGTGTTTCCACTAGCGGCGCCGCATCCCAAATGGACCAGTTCCACAAAGGGCGGGCCTGGGTGAAGGCGAGCCAGGGCGCCACGTCGGTCGCCTCCACGCGCTCCGTGAACCACCGGGGAACGGGCAGCTTCTCCGCCGCCTCCATGTCATCGAGGATGGACCGCCAGCCTCTCTCCCGGATCGCCTCCACGCGCGCAGCGGTGCCGAGGGCGATCTGTTCGGCGCTGGCGCGGCGCCCCACCGCGCCGAACAGGACCATTCGGTCGAACAGGCCGGGGTGGAGTTGAGCGACCCGGACCCCGACCGCCACGGCGTTCGACCAGCCGAAGAACGAGATGGACGTGTAGCCCAGGTGGTCGACAAGCGCCACCACGTCGGTGGCGTAGCGGTCGAGGCGGTGGGCCTCGGCTGTGGCGGGATGGTCGCTGGGACCGTGACCGCGGTGGTCGAACAGGATGCACGTGTTGTCCCTGGACAGCGGCTCGACGTAGCCGGCTTCTTGCCACAGCATGGCGTCGCAACCCGCGCCAAGGTGGAAGACCAGAGGCGGCCCGGCGCCCTCGACCTCATAGTGCAAGCGAACCCCGTCGGGCGCGCTCAAGAACGCCACGTCGCAAGTTTAACAGGGCGTTCAACTTCGGGCTGGAAGGTGGCTGCCGGGGCATGGATGTGCGCGTCTCGGCTCACCTGAGCTCGCCGTCATCGGAGCTCCAGCATGCGCGGCCCTCCGGCTTGCCGGCTGACGACGTGTCGACCTTGAGCTCGCGCAGCCTGGTCCCAGCGGACCGCTCCATCCGCCGATTCAAGCCGGCAGCATCAGCTCGTATGGCCACGTCTCCAGCGGCTGTGACCAGCCGAAGCGCCCGCTCGCGTATCTGCCGGCGGGAGCCCGCTGCCCTCCCCCGGGGTCTCGGTTTGGGGGTATCAATGGGTTTCTCCAGGGCCTGGACACCTCCGCCGCGGAACGCCGCTCATTTATCCTTTAGGTTCTTTTACAACATTATATGATAGCAACGCTATAAGCTAAGGGAGTTCCGAAGGAGGTCGAAGCCATGGTCGCCGTCGCGCTTCCCGGGCAAGGGCGCCCGACCTGGGTCTGTCGCCAGGGATGCCGGCGCCATGGACAGTGCGCGTGACCGCAGCGAAGGCGAGTGAGGCTCGGCGCCGCCGGCGGTCTGGCGCCAGAGCGTCCGCTCCAGCCGGCGATCAGCCGGCCGCCTCCAAGCCCGATCCGGTCCTCCACATCGTCAGCTCGCTGATCGGAGGGGTCGCGGTGCTGGCGCCCCGCAACCAGGTCCTCAAGCCCGGTGAGGAGATCGTCGTCGATCACGGCGCGCATCAGCCGGGCTCTCCACCAGTGACCCTGCGCCGCGGGGGCATCCTCCACATCCTCCGGATCCTCGGTCCCGGGCTGATCACGGGCGCGAGCGACGACGATCCGAGTGGAATCGGCACCTATTCCCAGGTGGGGAGCCAGTTCGGTTACGGGCTGCTCTGGACCGCCCTGTTCACCCTGCCGCTCCTGACCGCAGTCCAGGAGCTGTGCGGTCGGATCGCTCTGCAGTCCGGAGTGGGCCTGGGCGTGCTGCTCAAGCGCAAGTTCCCGGTGCCACTCGTCGCCCTGTGCGTCAGCGCCCTGTTCATCGCCAATACCATCAACGTCGGTGCCGACCTCGGGGCCATCGCCGCGGGCGGCCAGCTGCTCTCGCGCGGCCTCATTCCCGCCGTCTGGCTGGTGGTGCCCGCGGCCCTGCTGATCGGCGGTCTGCAGCTGTTCACCTCATACAGGGTCATCCTGCGGATCTTCAAGTACCTCACCCTGGCCCTGTTCGCCTACGTCATCGCGGCGGTGATCGCCCATCCGCAGGGGTTGGCGGTGGTCTCCTCGACCTTCGTGCCCCACATCCAGATCTCGGCCTCCTTCATTGCCGCGTTGGTGGCGGTCCTGGGTACCACCATCTCGCCATACCTCTTCTTCTGGCAGGCGTCGTCCGAAGTGGACGAGATGAAGACGGCGGGGCTGCTGACCCGCCGTCAGCGCCATGGAACGACCGTGGCCGAGCTGGGCACCGCACGACTGGACATAGGGATCGGCATGGTGCTCTCCCAGGTGGTCATGTATTGCATCCTCCTCACCTGCGGCACAGTGCTCCACGGCCATGGCATCGACGACATCGCGACCCCTGATCAGGCGGCGGCGGCGCTCGCCCCGGTGGCTGGGCAGTTTGCCTTCATCGTCTTCGCGGTGGGTATGATCGGCGCCGGGCTGCTCGCCATCCCGGTGCTCGCCGCCTCCGCCGCCTACGCCGTCAAGGAAGCTGTCGGAATTCGCGGAGCCCTGGCGATGCGCTTGCGCCATGCCCCGACCTTCTACGGGCTGATGCTGGTCGCCATCTGCACCGGTGTGGTGATCAACTTCAGCCACGTCAATCCGGTGAGGGCCCTGTTCATCACGGCCGTGATCAACGGCATCGTGGCACCGCCGCTGCTGCTGCTGATCACGCTCGTCGGGTCGGATGCCCGGATCATGGGAACCAGGGTCAGCGGACGGCTCAGCCGGGGCCTGACCTGGCTGGCCTTCGTGGTCACCTCCGCGGCCGTCGCCGGGCTCATCCTGACCACGTGGGGCCCCTGGGCGCCCGGTGGCTAGTGCACGCTGACCCCGGAGAGGTCCCATCTGATGGGTTGGCTCCCGCGAAGGCTCAGCCAGTCGCGGTCAGACACGGTTTTCACCGTGGTCGGCTCGATCGTCTAGAGATTGCGCGCCCGCGGGGAGCGGTCGAGTGCTCGCCGCGCTCCGGGCTGATCGCCGATCGCTCAGCCCGGTCCGGTCTCGTCGATAAGCAGGCCGAGCGCGAATTCCGATCCCTGGTCGGGCTCTGACCATTCGAGGGTCAGCGAGCCGCCCATCCCCTCGACCATCCTGCGCGCGATGTACAGCCCGAGCCCAGTCCCAGCGGTGCTGTTGAGCAGGGGGTCCTCGCCGCGGTAGAACTGCTCGAAAACGTGCTCTCGATCCGCCTCGGCGATGCCTCGGCCGTTGTCCCGAACACGGACCAGCGCGGTCGGCCGGCCCGGCTCGACGGGGTGAATCGTCACCTGGATCCGAGGCGGCTCTCGGCGGTAGTTCACCGCGTTGTTGAGCAGGTTGTCGAGGACCACGCTGAGCGCGGCGGCGTCGGCCCGGACAATCGGCTCCGCGAGGACGTTGAGACAGACGACCCCCCCGTTGAGCTCTACTCGTGATTGGACGCGGTTCACCGCCGCCTGGACCGCCTCCGATAGGGCGATCGGCTCGACGTCCAGAGCATACCCGTCGCTCTCGGCCCTCGACGCTGCCAGGATCTGATCCACCAAGCGCCCCAGCTCCGCGGCCTTGTCGCGCAGGATCGAGAGGGGCCGGGCCCAGGAGCCCGGGGCAGGACCGAAGGTCTCATCGATGAGCAGGCTGAGATAGCCCGAGATCACCGTGAAGGGGGTGCGCAGCTCGTGGGCGGCGAGGTTGAGGAAGGCGCTACGCGCCGCCGCCGCCGCCTGGGCCTGGTCGTACAGCCTGGCGTTGCGCAGCGCCAGTGCGGCCACGCTGGCACCGATCTCGAGCTCCGCCATCTCGTCGTCCGAGAAGGGCGGACCCGACCGTCTGGTCAGCGCTACAAGGCCGGTCACCTCCTGGTGGATCACCAGCGGGATCAACGCGGTGTGCAGAGCCCGGCCCAGCTCGCTCACGAACGGGCTGGACTCGGCCGTCTCGAACGCTCCCCCTCGGTGCGGCCGTCGCTCGGCGATGACCTTCGCTACCGTGGGGTTGCTGAGCACCCTGCTCATCGGCAGACGGGATCCCACCCAGGGAGGTACGCCTTCGCCGTCCTGGCTGAAGAGGATCCGGAGCTCATCACCGTCGATGGTGCTCAGAGTCACCCGATCGGCCGCCGAGATCTCAAGCAGGTGGGTGACGGTCCGGTTGACGATGTCGTCGGTGTCGAGGCTCGTTTGCACGTCCTCAGCGATGGCCCGGCGGAGGCGCAGCCGGTTCTCGCTGCGCTCCTCCGTCCTCCACGCCTCCACCTGAAGCAGCAGCAGGCTGGCCAGCCGGCCCAGGTTGTCGACGATCAGGCGCTCCTCGGCGCTGAAGGGCTCGCGCCGCTGCGACCAGAAGCCGAACACCCCGAGCGCCAGCCGCCGGCCTTTCATCGAGGGCCCGGCAACCAGCGGCATCAGCCGGCAATTCGCGATGCCCCGATCAGCGAACACTTCCGGGAAGGGAGATCGGTCGGCGGGCGCTAGCAGCTCCACGGGTTCCTCGGCCCGCAGGGCCAGCTCGTGCACCGTGCCCTCAATGGGCCAGCTCTTGCCCACCAGGCTCTCCGCCCATGGGCCGGAGCCGGCGACCACCTGAAACTCGGTCTCCCGGTCCCAGGGGACCACCGAGATGACGGTCTCGCAGTGCGGCAGCTGGCGTCGACCCTCATCGGCGAGGAGCTGGGCGACCCTGTCCATCACCTCTCCGTCTCCGCGGAACGAGCGGGCGGAATCGAACAGCCGAGCGAGGGGCAGAGGCCGCTCCACGCGCGGGACCGTCTCGCTGGTCATCGACGACTCCACCTGCGCAGTTGCCGGACACCATTATGTTAAGAAATATTTGGTCGAGCGCAAGCAGTCGGCAGCCGGCGCTCCCGCGGGCCCAGGCTATCGAACGTGTGGAGCTCCTTCTCCAATCCGGCCGATCTGACCGAGGCTATCCGGCATGCCGCCCCGGCAGCAGAGCCGAACGGAGGGGTTTCGCGAGCCTCTGGCGATCCCCCCGGCCCCCGTGTAGCGGTACAACATGATAGTGTCAATATAATATTTTAAACGCTCTTGGAACCGCGCCAGAGCATCTGGCGAGATCGACGGGCGACGCGGGAGAGAGAAACATGTCCACATCGGAGATCATCTATGTCGTTATTGCCGTCGCCGTGGTGCTGGTGCTGATTGCCCTGGCGGTGGCGGCGGCGCGGCGGCGGCGCTCCGCGCAGCTGCGCACCACGTTCGGCCCCGAGTACGAGCGCGCTGTCGCCGCGTCGGGGGATCGTGATGCCGCCGAACGTGATCTGTCTGGTCGGGTGAACCGCAGACGTGGGTTCAACATCGTCCCCCTGACCCGCGAGGCCCAACTCCGCTACGCGGCCGAATGGCGTCAGGTGCAGCAGGATTTCGTCGATTCCCCGCGCCAGGCCGTGGTACAGGCGGACGCTTTGGTTATCCGGCTAATGACCGACCGCGGCTACCCCATGACCGAGTTCGAGCAGCGGGCTGCCGATGTGTCCGTCGACCACCCCCAAGTTGTCGAGAACTACCGGTCGGCGCACGCCATCTCCACCGCCAGCGACCCGAGCACAGCAGACACCGAGCAGCTCCGCCAGGCCATGACCTATTACCGGGCCCTCTTCCAGGAGCTGCTGGTGGTCGACCAGCCATCGGCACATCCCGAGAAGGAAGCGGCGGGCTCCGGGGACCAGATGGTCGCCGGACCCGAAGGAGCGCGCAGGTAGTCGGGCCGCGATCAGCCGGACGCCTTGGTCTCGCCGGCTTCGCGACGCTGCCTGTTGACGGTTCGCGCCGCGACCTCCTCGGCGCGCCCCTTGTAGCGTCCGGACTTCTCGGCGCTCTTCTTGATGTGCTCGTACTGGCGCTCGCGCTTGGCACTGGATCCCGCAGGCATCGTGCTGAACCTCCCTGTGCGAGTCCGTCCACTCGGGTGAAAGCCCCCGCCACCCTGCAGTCTTTATCACGCAAATGATATCATAAAATATGGTACTTGTCCTATCATATACGGGACAGCCCTCCAGATGAGATCCGGATCATGAGCCAGCTTGCCGTCCTGGCCATCAAGGGCCTGGTCGGGGGCACCCTGGTGGTGCTCTTTGCCCTCATCGGCGAGGTCGTCCGCCCCCGAGGGCTGTCCGGCATCTTCGCGGCGGCGCCTTCGGTGGCGCTGGCGAGCCTGGGGGTAACCGTGGTTGCGAGCGGCGTCCTCGCCGCCTTCAACCAGAGCTTGGGAATGCTCGCAGGAGCCGCCGGCATGGTGGTCTTCTGCCTGCTCGGTACCGAGGCCGTCAAGCGATTTGGTGCTCTCAAGGGATCGATAGCCTCGACGGCTGTGTGGTTTGCGACTGCGCTCGGCCTCTGGGTGCTGGTGTTGCGATGAACCTGACAGCCCGAGCGGCCAAGGAACGCGTGGACGCCGACCGGCCGCCGCGGCAACCGGTGCGACTGGACCTCGACGATCTCAGCAGGCTGAAGACGCACGAGTACCTGGTCCGCTTCGCCTTCGGCTTCGCCATCTCCGTGGTGGCGGGTCTTGCAGCCGAGCTCTTCGGTGGGCGAGTCGGCGGGCTCTTCCTCGCCTTCCCAGCCATCCTTCCGGCGACCCTCACACTTCTGGAGAAGCAGAACGGGACAGCTCAGGCCGTCTCCGATATCCGCGCGGCTGCGATCGGCGGCGCCGCGCTCCTCGCCTTCGCCGCCGTCGTAGCTGCCGCCGTCCGCCACTCGCCGGCGCTCGCCCTGGTAGGTGCGCTGGGGTCTTGGGTCGTCGCATCAGCCCTGATTTTTCTGGGCCTCCGAACCCTTGTCCGGATGCTCGGCGAGCGCCAGTACTTGCCCGAGATCCCGACCGAAGAGGCGGCGCCGGTGGTCGCGGCGTTGATGCAGCGTGGGCTCACCCTCGCTACCGCTGAGTCCTGCACCGGTGGCACCGTGGCCGCCCTCCTCACCGCGGTGCCGGGTGCCGGCAAGGTCCTTCGGGGCGGCGTGGTCGCCTGCGACCAGGAGCTGAAGCGCGATCTGCTCGGAGTCCCCGAGGCCATGCTGGAGAGTGAGGGCACCATCTCCGCCGAGGTCGCCAAGGCGATGGCCCACGGAGCGCGGGTTCGTTTGGGAGCGGACGTCGGAGTCGGCGTCACCTGCCAGCTGGCTGGATTCGTCGAGAGAAGGCCGCCTGGGCTCACCTACATCGCCGTCGAGGGCCCGGACGGCCACGCCCAGGTCGAGAAGTTCAGCCGAGACAACGGCTCGGGCCGCAACCGTGAACGCGCTGTCCGTATGGCCCTGGAGCTGACCCGGCGGCTTGTCGAGTCGAGCGGACACAACCCGGTCTCGTGAGAGCAGCGCCGCCTCATCCGGCGATAGCTGCTCCGCCCGTCGTGGCTCATCGGCGGCCCCGCCCAGTCGGTATCCCCGTGATCGGGGTGGCCTCGGGTGCGGCCAGAAGGGGGCGCCCCAGATGAAGGCCCGCCATCGCTGCCGGCAGCCCATGACGCGCCTGAGCCTGCTAGCCTGCGCCATGCTGTGCCAGAGGACCCTGAAGTCCGCCAGGCCGCTGATGACGCGATGGACGCCGACCGGCTCCTGCCTGGCGAGGACCCCCAGACCCCGTATCTGGATGACGCCCTCCACTGGTATTCCGTCTACACCGAGATGCTCCAAGGCAAGGCGGCCATGCTGGCTGCGCTCGCCGAGCGCCTCACCCAGATGCACGAGGACGAAGCCCGCGGGGAGCTCGGCGACACCGACGCCATCCTGCTCGACCGCGAGCTGAAGCGGTTCCAACGCCGCATCGACTTCTGGTCGAACCGGCGGTTGGAGCTCCAGGGACCTCCGCAGCCCAGCGGCGACCCGGTGCCTGGCTAGGTTCGTGGGGAACCCTACGCCTGGCCTGCTGGAACCCGGCGATGGTGACCGGACGCTGAGCTGATGGGTGAGGCGATGGTGTCACACCACCTCACCCCTGACGAACGGTCCTGGGTTGCCAGTCCCCGGAGCCGGTAGAGCCCCTTCTTCACTGGTGCTCTACCTATCACCCGTGCTATCATGTTTTATGATACCGTTGGAGGGAGATCGGGATCGGCGGTGACGGACGAGCACCGCCCGAACGATCAGGAAGGAGGACGAGAGATGGCGGCCCTTCTACTGGCCCTGTTGGTGGTCCTGATTCTGTTCGGGGCCGGTTTTGCGCTCCACCTGCTGTGGTGGATAGCGATTATCGCGCTGGTGGTGTGGTTGATCGGGCTGGTTGCCCGCGGCGGCAGCTCCCGCTGGTACTACTGGTAAGCAGACCCTCCCCGGTCGGATGCGCCGGCTGAGCGCCTTGCTCGGCCGGCGTCATCCGTCCGCCCCGACGCAGAGAGCTTCAGCTTGCCTTCTGCCAGGGTGGTTAGAGTGGCGGGCAATGCGACTGAAACCTGCAAAAGGCGACGGAGTGCCGATCGTCATCATCGGGGGCGGCCTCGCGGGGGGCAACGCCGCGGTGACCCTTCGCGAAGAGGGCTTCGAGGGTCGGGTCGTGCTCATCGGCCGCGAACCCGGGGTCCCCTTTGGTCGTCCTCCATTGTCGAAGACGTACTTGCGCTCGGAGGAGGGTCTCGACGGCTGGTATGTCAAGCCTGCGCAGTGGTATCAGGACCATGACGTGGAGCTCCACCGCGAGTCCAGCGTCCTCGCGGTGGATGCGCCTGGGCATACGGTGATGCTCGACTCGGGCCAGGAGCTCGGGTATCAGAAGGTCCTGATAGCCACCGGCGGGAAGAACCGACGGCTTGGGGTGCCTGGGGCTGGGCTTCCCGGCATCCACTACCTGCGACGGGTCGAGGAGTGTGACGCGATCAAACACGAGGCTGGTGCGAACCGGCGCTCGGTGATGGTCGGGATGGGGTTCATCGGTTGCGAGGTGGCTGCGTCCTTGACCCAACTTGGGGTTCGGGTGACCGCGATCTTCCCTGGTCGAGCGCCACTCGAGAGGGTCCTCGGCGGGGAGGTCGGCGGGGCGATCGGCGCGATCCACCAGGCGAACGGCGTCGATTTATTGGCTGACGATCAGATCGTTGCGTTTGTTGGGACCGAGCGGGTCGAGGCGGCCGTGACCGCCCGTGGCCGTCACGTCGCCTGCGACTTCGTCGTCGTCGGCGTCGGGATCGAGCCCGACCTGCCGACGTTCGTGGGCCTCGCGGTCACGCTGTCGGGCGGGGTGCTCGTCGACGAGCTCTGCCGCGCCAGCGCACCAGACGTCTACGCGGCGGGTGATGTCGCGAACCATCTGCACCCCGTCTTTGGCCGGGTTCGTGTGGAGCACTACAACAATGCCGAAAAGCAGGGGCGTGCGGCGGCGAGGTCGATACTCGGCTCAACCGACCCGTACGACTACATCCATAGCTTCTGGTCCGACCAGTACGAGCACCAGTTGGAGTACGTCGGTCACGCCACGCAATGGGATGAGTTCGTCGTGCGCGGGAGCCTCGAGGAAGGGCGGCTGGTTGGCTTCTATCTGCGACAGGGGCTGCTGCAGGCCGCCGTCGGCCTCGACCGTGGCGGCGACCCCGAGCTGGATCGCGACGGGGAGATGGCGGCATGCGCACGCCTGATCGCCGAGCGGGCTCGGCCCGCGGCCGGCCAGCTCGCGGACGAACACGTGGATCTGTGGTCTCTGGCGCGCTCAAGCGTGTAGTCGGCTCCGTCGTTGACCGAACCGCGATGCGTTCGGAGGCTTAAGCGTTTGAAAAGAGCGGGATGTTCGCCCCGCTGGCCGGAGCCATGGGGCTGTCGAGCAGCGCGACGATCAGTCTCGCGACATCACCCGGTGTGAGGCTCGGACGGAGGCCCGAATTTGCCTGACGCAGCATCTGGGTATCGACGGCCCCAGGGCTCACGCAGGTCGCGCTGATTCCATACCTCCTTACCCTCGGCTGCGATCGCCTCCGTCAGACCGATGACGCCGTACTTGGAGACGTTGTATGCGGTCAGGCCGGGGAACTTTTCGGTCGCGTAGACGCCAGAGAGCGAGGCGATGTTGACGATCCGTCCTTCGCCGGCGGTCCGCATTGCGGTGAAAGCTGCGCGACAGCAGAGGAACGAGCCGGTCAGGTTGACCCCAAGCGTCTGTTCCCAGATCGCCAAGGTCGTTTCCGCAAACGACGCGGGCGTCAGCACGCCGGCCGCGCAGACGAGAGCCGCGAGCAGCGCCCGCCTCATCGACAGCGGCAAAGAGGCGCTCGACATCCCCGACATTGCTGACGTCAGTCGGTGCTGGCGTGGCCTCACCGCCCATGTCCCGGATACGCCTGGCGACGGCGTCGAGAGCCTCGCGGTCGCGGGCAGCGAGGACGACGCGCGCACCGGCGGCCGCGATCGCCTCAGCGGTGGCCGCTCCGATCCCTCGGCTGGCGCCGGTGACGACGGCGAGGCGCCCCGCAAGCCAGTGCCTCGGCTCAGCCACCGATTGCAGCCCCCACTCCCGCACTGGCCACTCGCCTGTAGAGGCGTTCGTGCGCATCGACACTGAGCTCCAGGTCGAGGTGGCGTTCGGCATGATGGCGACATGCCGATCGCGAGAGCTCGGTCGCTCTCGTGACGGCGACAGCCGCTGCCCCGATGTCGTCGGGCGCGACCAGGAAGCCGGTCACACCGTCGACGATCACCTCACCGAGGGCGCCGCGCCGGAACGCCACCACCGGAGTCCCGCACGCTTGCGCCTCGGCAGCAACCATCCCGAACGGCTCCTCCCACCTCGCCGGGCACAGAACGACGGCCGCCCTGGCCATCACCTCCCAGAGAGCCGTGCGCGGGACCCCGGGATGCACGACGACGCCCGGATCGGAGCGTCGCCGGTCGATCTGTTCCCGCGTGTAGTCGGCGTCATAGCTGTCCCCGTACACAGCGATACCGACGCCGGCAGCCCGGGCGATCTCGATCGCCTCGGCCGCTCCCTTCTCCGGACTCAGCCGGCCGGCGAACACCGCGCCATCCCCCGCTGTCGCCGACCAACGGATCGAGTGGGTCGGGACAAGTGGCGGCAGGATCGCGTCGACTTGGACGGCCAGGCGCCAGGCGATCGCCTGGCGCTCGGACACCACAGCGACCGTCGGGGATGGGTCGCACTGTCCCGCGTGACGCAGCGCAGCGGCTACCCCCTCGTCCGGGGGCAGGTGAAGCGTGTGCACTACCGGGGCGCATAGCGCCGTCGCCAGCCTGACCGCGGGCTCGTCGAAGGCGTGATTGTGGACGACGTCGTAGCCGGCCTCACGGACGGCGGCGTAGACGCTGGCGAAAGCCGCCTCTGCCACCTCTGGTCCGCGAGCGCGCCCTCCAGAAGCTCGGTAGAGCGTGGCGGCTAGAGCCCGGGGATCGACCCCCGTGTCGATCACATGGATGCCTGGTACCTCCGATCCCGAGGCGGCATACATGTGAACCTCGTGACCTCTATCCCGCAGGCCGCGGGCGAGATCGGCGACGAAGGACTGCGACCCGCCCCGCTGTGGCTCCCGGATGGCCGTCACCAGCGGGGCAACGATCGCGACCTTCACCGGGTGATCACCTTGAACGCCAGATCGCATGGCGGATTGATCCCGAACACCTCATAGGGGATCCGTCGCGAGCCGCGGCGGCGGACCTCCTCGACCGCGCCCGGGTAGAAGATCTCAGTCAGCTCGGCTGCCTCCTCGTAGCTCGTGAACTCGACGAACATCTCTCCGTCGAAGCTCACGTATCGATAGCCGTGCCAGGCAAGCCAACCGATCTCGTTGGGCCAGACAATGACAACCGAGCCACCCGGCCTGCAGACCCGCTCCATCTCCGCCAGGCCCGCCTCACCACCATGTCCCGGAGTGGGCGTGAAGGCCGAACAGGCGACCACCAGGTCAGCGTAGCCATCCGGTACTGGCAGGTCATCGAAGAAGCCTTGTGCCACACGGGTCCGGCATTGCTGATCCGCTCGCGCGAGCCTCCGAGTCAGGATCTGGCGCAAACCGCCTGCCGGTTCAATCGCCACCAACTCGCAGGCGCGCCGCACCAACTCCATCGTCAGCCGGCCCGTGCCCGCAGCCACCTCGACGATTCGATCGACGCTGCGCGGCAGCCACCCGAGCACGCCGGGATGCAGCCGCTCCGCACTGACAAGCCGGTCATAGATGCTCCGGTTCGAGCCGGTAGAGCAGTTCCCAGGCCAGGCTGATGTCGGTTTGCGGGTCGCCGGCACCGCCGCGCACAAACCGTCTTGCCTCCTCTTGGGTGAGCACGCCAATGTCGCCGGCGGTGTAGCGCGCTCGCAATTCACGACCCCGGCGTGCTGGTGTCTCAGACGTGATCACCGACCTGGGCCCAGTTCTTGTCGGTCTCCCACACCCGGACCCGGCGCAACGACCGCTCAGGTAGCTCCGAGCGGACCCGCTCCCAGAACGCCTGGGCCAGGTTCTCGGCGGTCGGGATACGCCCCTCCAACCATGGAACATCGGTGTTCAGGTTGCGGTGGTCCACGTCCCGGATGATCAGCCGGCAGATGATATCCGAGAGCTGCTTGAGGTCCACGACATAACCCGTTGCCCGATCGATCTCGCCGGCCACCACGACCTCGACGAGGTAATTGTGCCCGTGCAGATTTGCGCACTTCCCGAACAGACGCTGATTGTCCTCATCGGATAGGTCCGGGTCACGCAGCTGGTGCGCAGCATTGAAGGTTTCACGGCAACTCACCAGCACAGTCATCGAGCTGGCGGGCGCCCTTGGCACACCGATGGCCGTACCCGCATCCGTTGGGTCATCCCAGTACGCCACCTCAACCCTCCTTGCTCCCGCTCAGCTGGCCCACGCACCCCGGACGATAGCGCCCCGCTCGCCACGAGCCGGAACACCCCCCTGCCAGATCGACCACACGATCGGCAGCAAAGTGACCAGGCACGCCGAGTAGCTCAGTCGGGATCTGGCGAGCCGCAGTCCCAACCGACCATGTGACCGGGCCTCAAGGGACCGTTGGAGGACGGCTGGCGCCCAAAGGTGGAAGCCTTCGTCGCCAGGCTGCCGATCTCGACCGCCGCGGGTGGGCAGGCAGCATGAGTCGGCGATCCGATGTGTCAAGCGTCAGCCCAAGTCGCTGTAAAGCATCAGCCGAAGCCGCTGGGACACCTCAGCCGAAGCTGTGCGACCCATCAGCCGAAGCCCTTTCGGGACGCGTCAGCCGAACTCTCACACCAACGCGAGCCGACGGGGAGATTCGAACTCCCAACCTACGGTTTACAAAACCGCTGCTCCACCGTTGAGCTACGTCGGCGAGGGTCGTGGTGTGGAGTCAGCCTAGCGCAGATCGGGAAGCGGCAATCCACCCGGCGGCGACGCCCCGCCTCTCCACCGCGACCCCTCAGGCGAGGGCCGCACGGGAGATCCCGAACCTGGAGCATCGCCGGGTGCGGTCTACGGGCCCACCTCCGGCCCCCCTCCGCCCGCCGCGCCACTGCCCCCTCCCCGGCGGATCTCCTCCAGCCGCCGGCGGGCCTCCGGTGAGATCCGGTTCTCCACCCTGGCCGCCGCCGAGGAGCGCTCCGCCCGCCGCACCACCTCGCCGCCTCGCTCCTTCTCGGCCCGCTCCACCTCCGCCCTCAGCGCGCGTGACGAGAGGGTGGGGACCCCCATCCCCGCCACCAGCCCGCGCTGCAGCCGATCGTCGGTGGCGAGCACCATCTCCAGCACCCTGCCTCGCCTCGAGGCCTCGTACATCAGCCGCTCGATGACGTGGTCGGCGCTCTCTTGGGCGCTGCCGTAACGAACCTCGACCCCCTCGACCATCTCCCGATCGGGGGTGCCCCGCGCTCGAAACCGGGCGTCGAACACCACCAGCACCTCGTTCCCGGTGGTGGCGCGGTACTCCGCCAGGCGGACCAGGAGCCGGCGCCGGGCCTCCTCCAGGCTGTCGCCGCGCAGGGTCGCGGCCAGCTCTGGCCAGGCGTGGACGATGTTGTAGCCGTCCACGACCAGCCGGGTCATCGGCTCATCTTGACGGGAAGCCGCGCTGCCGGAAGGCCTCGTAGAGGATCGCGGCTCCCGCCGCCGCGGCGTTGAGCGAGGCCACCCGGCCGGCCATGGGCAGCGACACCAGCCGGTCGCAGTTGCGCCGGGTGAGCGGCCGGAGCCCCTCGCCCTCGCCCCCGATGACGATCGCGGTGGGCTCGCGGTAGTCGACCTGGTCGTAGCGGTCCGGCGCCTCCGCGGCCAGGCCGACCCGCCAGATCCCCGCCTCGCCGATCCGGTCGAGGGCCTGGGCCAGGTTGACCACGGTGACCATGGCGATGTGCTCGCTGGCTCCGGCGGAGGCCTTGGCGGCCGCCGGGGTCAGCCCGGCGGCCCGATGCCGGGGCACGATCACCCCCTCCGCCCCCACCGCCTCGGCGCTGCGCAGCAAGGCGCCCAGGTTCTGCGGATCCTGGATGCCGTCGAGGACCAGCAGCAGGGCCGGTTGCCCGACGGTCTCGAGGAGGCGCTCGAGGTTCAGGGGGGGTCGGCCATGGAAGTACCCGGCGACGCCCTGGTGGTGCTCGGTGTGAGCGATGTCATCCAGACGGGAGCGCGAGGCGAGCTCGACGGCGATCCCCCGCGCGCTCGCGACCTCCAGGATCTCGCGCAGCCGGGGCTCGTCGGCGAGACCGTCGGCCACCACCAGCTTGCGCACCCCCCGGCCGGAGCGCAGCGCTTCCAGCACCGGGTTGCGCCCATAGAGGATGTCCACGCCGTGAGCCCGCCGACTATCCGCAGCGCCCCGATCAGGCGCGCTTCCAGCGCTGTCCCTGCGGGGTGTCCTCGACGATGATCCCGCGCTCGGCGAGCAGCGCGCGCAGGCGGTCGGATTCGGCCCAGTCACGGCGGTCGCGGGCGGCCACCCGCCGGTCGAGCAGCTCCCGATCCTCGGCGCTGAGCGCCGCCAGGCGCTCCCGGTCGAGCAGGGGCAGCACTCCGAGGACATCGTCCACCACCTCGATGAGGCTGACCAGACGGTGGCGGGCCGGCGCCGACGGGGTGGTCGAAGTCGAGCAGCCGGTTGAGGTCGCGGAGGGCCGAGAAGACGTGTCCCACCGCAGCCGGAAGGTTGAGATCGTCGTCCATCTCGCGCTCAAAGGCGGCGATGGCGGTGTCGGCGCGCTCCATCATCTCCTCGCCCCCCGAGCCCTCATCCAGGTTGTGCACCCGGTCGCGGAAGTCGCCAAGTCGCTGCACCGCCTCGGAGGCCGCCTGCAGGGGCTCCTCGTCCCAATCCAGCCGCCGGCGGTAGTGCGCCCCGCCGATCAGGTGGTAGCGGAGCGCCGACGGCCGGTAGCCGGCCTGCACCAGCTCGGGCACGGTCCGGAAGTTGCCCAGGCGCTTGGCCATCTTCTCCCTGCCCACGGTCATGTGCTCGCTGTGGCACCAGATGCGGACAAACTGCCTGCCGGTCGCCGACTCCGACTGGGCGATCTCGTTCTCATGGTGGGGGAAGATGTTGTCGACGCCCCCGCAGTGGATGTCGAGGCTCTCGCCCAGCAGCGACATGCTCATCGCCGAGCACTCGATGTGCCAGCCCGGCCGGCCGCGCCCCAGCCGGGTGTCCCAACCGATCTCGTCGGCTCCGACCGCCTTCCAGAGCGCGAAGTCGCGCGCGTCCTCCTTGGCGTAGTCGTCGGCGTCGACCCGGCCGCTCGCCCCGGCCACCAGGCCCTCGGCGCGGATCCCCGACAGGGCCCCGTAGCGGGGGAAGAGCGCGATCTTGAAGTAGATGCTGCCCTCGCTGCGGTAGGTCACCCCGGCCGCCTCCAGCCGCTCGATCAGGCTCACCATCTCCTCGATGTAGCGTGTCGCTCGAGGATAGTGGTGGGCACGGCGTATCCCCAGGGTGTCGGCGTCGGCGAAGAACCCCGCGATCCACGGTGCCGTCTCCTCGTCCAGAGCGTGGCCGTGCTCGCCGGCGTTGCGGATCAGCCGGTCGTCGACATCCGTCAGGTTCATGACATGAGTGACCCGATCAAATCGCCGCTCCAGCCAGCGGCGGAGCACGTCCTCGAACAGGAAGGTCCGGAAGTTGCCGATGTGGGCACGGTTCCACACCGTGGGTCCGCAGGTGTAGATGCGCAGGTGCCCCGGCTCCAGCGGCTCGACGGCCTGCAGCCGGCGGGTCATGGTGTCGTAAAGGCGCAGGCTCACGGGCGCTCAAGGATATCGGGGTGGTAGCGTCGCCGGGATGCGCGCCGATCCGGGTGGGGTCCTGGCCACCGCCGACCTGCCCCCGCTCCCGGGCGCGCGGGTCTTCGAGGCCACCCGTCGGGTGCGCCTCGGAGATGCCGATCAGCAGGGCCGGCTCCGCCTCGACGCTCTCGCCCGCCATCTCCAGGACATCGCCACCGACGACTACGGCGACGCCGGCCTGAGCGAGGCGCCGGTCTTCTGGGTGGTGCGCCGGGCGGCGTTCTCGGTCACCCGCTGGCCCCGCTACCTGGAGCGGGTGACCTATGCGACCTTCTGCGGGGGCACCGGCCCCCAGTGGGCGGAACGCCGCACCTCCGGGCGAGGCGAGACCGGGGGCCGCCTGGAGACCTCGGTGCTCTGGGCGTCCCTGGACGTCGCCACCGGACGCCCGGTGCCGATCCCCCCACGCTTCGCCGAGCTCTGGGGGGTGGAGGCGGTGGATCGCCGGCTCTCGGCCCGCCTGCTCCACCCCTCCCCGCCCCCAGGGATAGAGGGCCGCTCCTGGGAGCTGCGGACCACCGATCTCGATGTGCTCGGCCACGTCAACAATGCGGGCCACTGGGAGGCGGTGGCGGATGAATTGGCCCGACGCCTCGAATCCCGCATCCCGGTCACGGCCGAGTGCGAATATCGCCTGCCCATGGATCTCGGCGACCGGGTCCGGATCATCTCCGAGGTCGCCGTGGACAGCCTGCGGGTCTGGCTGGTGAGCCAGCGCGGCATCCACGCCTCCGCCCTGGTGACCACCACCCCCACCGATTAGGACCGTCCGGGCCGCACCTCACCCCCCACCTCGATCAGGGCCACGGCGGAGGCGGCGATCCCCTCTCCCCGGCCGGCGGCGCCGAGCCCGTCGCCGCTGGTGGCGCTGACCGTGACCGTCCCGAGGGGTGTCCCCAGGGCCGCTGACATCGCCTCCCCCATCGCCCCCAGGTGGGGTGCGAGCCGGGGAGCGGCGCAGACCATCACCACCTGGGCGCTGCTCACCCGGGCTCCGGCCCCGGCCAGGAGGGCGGACACCCGCTCCAGGAACTCGCGGCCCGGAGTCCCCCGCCAGCGATCGTCGCTGGAAGGGAAGTGATCCCCCATGGTGCCGAGCCCGGCCGCGCCCAGGCACGCGTCGGCCAGCGCGTGAGCGGCGGCGTCACCGTCCGAGTGGCCGGCGAGACCGCGCTCCCCGGGAACCTCGACGCAGCCCAGCATCAGCGGCCGCCCCTCCACCAACCGGTGAAGGTCGAGCCCGTGGCCGATCCGCAGGCTCACCGCGACGGGCCGGGGGCGGAGAGCTGGAGGCGCAGCCACTCCAGGTCCTCGGGATGGGTCACCTTGCGGTTGGCCGGCTCGCCGGGGACCACCGCCACCGGCTCGCCCAGCCGCTCCACCAGCAGGCAGTCGTCGGACACGTCCTCGTCGGGATCGACCGCGTGGGCCCGGCGCAGCAGCTCCGTGGCGAATCCCTGCGGGGTCTGGACCGAGACCAGCTGCTCCCGGGGCACGGTCTCCACCACCATCCCGTCCTGCACTCGCTTCACCGTGTCCACCGAGGGGATCGCGGCGGTGGCGGCGCCGTGGGCGCGGGCGGCGGCGATCACCGCCTCGATCAGGGCGGCCGAGACCAGGGGGCGCGCCGCGTCGTGGACGAGCACGATCTCGGCGTCTCCGGCCGCGGCCAGCCCGGCCGCCACCGAATCGCGCCGCCGGCTGCCCCCGGGAACGAGGCGGAGATCGCCGAGGCCGAGCTCTGCGCCGATCGCCCGGACGGCGGGATGCCGCTCCTCGGCGCACACCACCACCACCCGGCTCACCGAGGCGGCGCCGGCCACCCGGCTCAGGGTGTGGGCGATCAGCGGCCGGCCTCCGACCTCTGCCCACAGCTTGTCGACCCCGGCCCTCTCGCCGCGGCCCGCCGCCGGAACGATGAGGGCGACGCTCAGCCGCCGCCTGCCCGGCTGGGGCGCGGCGCCGTCCGGAGCCGCCCTTCCGCGGGTCGCCGGCCGTCGGTCCCAGCGGTGGCGAAGATCATTCGCCCGGCCGGGGTCTGGAGCACCGACGTCACCGTCACCTGAACCTGGCGGTCCAGGTGGTCACGGCCACCTTCGACCACGACCATGGTTCCGTCGTCCAGGTAGCCGACCCCCTGGTGGGGCTCCTTGCCCTCCTTGACGATGGTGAGGGCAAGGCTCTCGCCGGAGCCGACGATGGGCTTGAGCGCGTTGGCGAGGTCGTTCAGGTTGAGCACCCGGATTCCCTGCACCGTCGCCAGCCGGTTGAGGTTGAAATCGTTGGTCCACAGTGCCGCACCCCGAGCCCGAGCCACCCGGAGCAGGCGGGAGTCGACCTCCGGAGTGCCCGGGAAGTCGAGGTCGATCACCTCGCAGACCACGTGGGTCTGGCGCTTGAGCTCATCGACCACGGCGAGGCCCCGCCGGCCCTTGGCCCGGCGCAGGGCATCGGCGGAGTCAGCGACCCGCTGCAGCTCCTCGAGCACAAAGGCGGGGATCAGCAGGCGGCCCTGGATGAACCCGGTGGCGGCCACGTCGGTGACCCGGCCGTCGATGAGCACCGAGGTGTCCACCACGATCGGGGTCCCGTCCTGGGCGCCTGGATCCTCAGCCTCCTGCTCGCGGGCCGCCCGGCGGCGCAGGGCGTCGGCGAAGGCGTCGCGACGGCGGGTCCCGGTCCTCACCCCGGCGTAGACCAGGGTGCAGGCCAGGGCCAGGGAGATCACCAGCCCCATCCCCCAGGGCAGGGGGCTGATCAGCACCGCCACCAGGGCGCTGATCAGCAGCCCGACGGTGAGCCCGGCGAGGGCGCCGATCAGCTCTCCGGCCGGGGCGTCATCGAGGATGTGCTCCATCCACAGGAACGGGTCGACGGTGAGCAGCGGCGCCGCCAGGGCGAGCGCGGCAGCGGCGGCGGCTCCGGTGCCCAGGACCACGGCGAGCCCTGCCGCGTGGTCGGTGCGGAGGGTCGGGCCCTGCTGCTGGACGATGTAGGCGCCGTAGAGAACCCCGGCGACCATCCCGACGACCGCGCCGACCAGCCGGGCCAGGGTGCGCGCCCGCCGCACCGCGGCGGTGTGGGCAACAACCATCGACTGGATTGAAACACAGGGCGGAAGTGGTCGCGGCGATGCATGCCGCTCGTCACGCGACGGTTGCAAGCGTCTCCGAGCCTCAGCTCGAGGCGCGGCCGATTCCCCCCCTGCCGGTCACTGAGCGGCGCCTTCCGAGGTGTTGGTCGAAACCTGCCAGGCCACCCCGCGCAGGCTGGCCTCGATCGGCTCGCGATTGCCCAGGTTGTCCCGCCGCCAGTCCGCGATCCCCCGGATCAGGGCAGCGAGCAGACGCTGCCGGAAGTCGAACGCCTGGCCGCGTGCTTCGGCCTTGGTCGCCGGCGGTTCGCCGAAGCCGTGGGCCTCATGCCAGGGGACGATCAGCGAGATCAGGGTCTGCCCGTTCATCCGGGCCTCGGCCACGTTGGGGCGACCCTCTTCGATGACCACGCTGACCCGGAGCGTCGGCCCCACGGTGTCGCACACCTTCCAGGCCCGCTCCCAGGTGCGAGTCCGGTGGACACCGGCCAGCGCGAAGTGCACCGGGTCGAGCACCAGCGCCTGGTGCCATTCCATGGCCACGTAGAGCATGGCGGTGGAGATCTCGGCGTCGATCTCCTGGACCACCCAGGCGAGCACCGTCGGGACCGCATTGCCCAGATCGACCCTGACCGTTTCCCGGAACTCGTAGGCGGTCCCGTCCAGGAAGTCACCGTGGGTCGGGCAGAAGACACCGCCATGGGTGACGTGCCGGTGCTGAGGGCACCACGCGGTCGGGCAGGGTCGCTCCTTCCGGTCGACGTAGCTGCAGGCGAGTCCTGTCTTCTGAGAGCACCCGCGCGCTGAACAGTACTGGTCGCCGAGCTCCCAGGCCAGGGTGCTCGTCGGCGTCACCGTCACGGCGGCATTCACCGGCTTCTCCGCCAGGGCCGCCCGTCTCCAGCCTTTCACAGGGACTCCTCGACAGCACCGTTACGTGCGTTACCGCACCGTGGGTTCAGTCTAGTGGCGGCCGGAGATCCAAGATGACGAAGCCGTGACGGGGCCGAATGCGCTGCAACGAGAACGGTGTGACAAACCGGTTGCAAGGCACGGGCCACAAGGTGGATTCCGCGTTCACGGCCGTCCGCTTCGAGCCCCGGTCGCGCCGCGCCGGGGCCGGCCGTTGCGGCCTGGACGCGCCCCCGCCACCTCCGGGCTCGGACCATCGCGCCCGTCGAGCCTGCGCCGGATCTCGGTGAGCCGGTCGCGCAGCTGGGCGGCTCGCTCGAACTCGAGGTCGCGGGCGGCCCGCTTCATCTCCTTCTCGACGTCGCGGGCCAGCCGGAGCAGCTCGTCGGGGGGCAGCCCGGCCAACTCCTGGAACGCCGCGGCCCGGGTGCTGAGCTCGTCGCGGTGGGTCTCGAGCTGGCGCACGGCCTTGACGATGGATTGGGGGGTGATTCCGTGAGCCTCGTTGAACCTGGTCTGGATGGCCCGACGCCGATCGGTCTCGCCCATCGCCTGGCGCATCGCCTCGCTCATGGTGTCGGCGTACATCACCACGTGACCATCGAGGTTGCGCGATGCTCTGCCGATCGTCTGGATCAATGAGCGGAAGCCCCTCAGGTAGCCCTCCTTGTCGGCGTCGAGGATGCCGATGAACGCGACCTCAGGAAGATCCAAACCCTCGCGGAGCAGGTTGACTCCGACCAGCACGTCGAAGACGCCGAGGCGCAGGTCGCGGATGATCTCCACCCGCTCCAGGGTCTCGATGTCGCTGTGCAGGTAGCGAGCTCTCACCCCCGCCTCGCGCAGGTAGTCAGTGAGGTCCTCGGCCATCTTCTTGGTCAGGGTGGTGATCAGGGTCCGCTGTCCGCGCTCCACCCGCCGGGCCACCTGGGCGAGCAGGTCGTCGACCTGTCCCTCGCTCGGCCTCACCTCGACGGTCGGGTCGACGAGCCCGGTGGGCCGGTTGATCTGCTCCACGATCCGGCTGGAGCGGCGCTCCTCGAAGGGGCCGGGCGTGGCGCTCATGTACACGAGCTGCGACACCATGGAATCCCACTCGGCGAAGGTCAGCGGCCGGTTGTCCAGCGCCGAGGGGAGCCGGAAACCGTACTCCACCAGCGGGATCTTGCGGGCCCGGTCGCCCTTGTACATGCCGTCGATCTGAGGCACCGCCACGTGCGATTCGTCGACCACCACCAGGGCGTCCTCGGGCAGGAAATCGAGCAGGCAGTATGGGCGCTGGCCCTCGGCTCGTCCGGTCAGATGGCGGGAGTAGTTCTCGATCCCGGCGCACGTCCCGGTCTCGCGCATCATCTCCATGTCGAAGCTGGTGCGCTGGCGGAGCCGCTGCGCCTCCAGGAGACGCCCTCGTGACTCCAGGTCCGCGACCCGCTCTTCGAGCTCGGCCTCGATCCTCTGGAGCGCCACCGTCATCTGCTCGGCAGGGGTCACGTAATGGGAGGCGGGAAAGATCGACACGGTCTCACGCCGAGCCACGATCTCTCCGGTCAGAGGATCGAACTCCCGGATCGACTCGATCTGGTCGCCGAAGAGCTCGATGCGGACGGCCACCTCCTCGTAGGCGGGCTGGACGTCGAGGACGTCCCCGCGCACCCGGAATTTGGAGCGGCCGAAGTCGGTGTCGTTGCGGCTGTACTGCAGGTCGGCCAGCTTGCGCAGGAGAATGTCGCGGCGCCAGCTCTCCCCCACCGCCAGGTTGATGGACTCCCCGAGGTAGTTCTCCGGAGAGCCGATGCCGTAGATGCAGGAGATCGAGGCGACCACGATGACGTCGCGACGGGTGAGCAGGGCGCGGGTCGCGCTGTTGCGCAGCCGGTCGATCTCCTCGTTGCGCGAGGAGTCCTTCTCGATGTAGGTGTCGGTGCGCGGGATGTAGGCCTCGGGCTGGTAGTAGTCGTAGTAGGAGACGAAGTACTCGACCGAATTGCCCGGGAAGAACTCACGGAACTCGGCCCACAGCTGGGCGGCCAGGGTCTTGTTGGGCGAGAGCACCAGGGTCGGTCGCTGGAGCTCGTGGATGACGTGGGCGATGCTGAATGTCTTCCCCGACCCGGTCACCCCAAGCAGGGTCTGCTCCCGGTTGCCGGCGGTGAGACTCTCGAGGAGGCCGGCGATCGCGGCCGGCTGGTCCCCAGCCGGGGAGTAGCTCGAGATCAGCTCGAATTGGGGCACCGCCCGAGTGTATTCCCCGCCGGGCGGCCCCCGAACCGCGGCTCGGCTCACCGCGGTGCGGCAGTGTATTCCGAGCCGGGCGGCCCCCCGAATCGCGGCCCGGCTGACCCCGGGGCGGCTCGGGGACTGAGTACCGCCCGGTCCAGGTGAGTAGTGCCGGCCGGCTGCCCCTGGTCAATGGGTACCCGGCTACTCACGACGGCCTGAGCACTCCGCCATATGCTCCGGCGGACGGGGGGCCCGAGCCCACCCCGCAGAGGAGTGCCACGCGATGCGACCGATCAGGTTCACGACCCTGGCTGGGCTCGGGGTCGCCGCGGCCCTCCTCCTGGCGGGCTGCGGCAACCAGGAGATCACGGTCTCGGCCAGCGAGGAGGGATTCACCTTCGACGCCGTGGTGTCGAGCAGCAGCTCTGGCATCAGCGCGGTGGAGTCGGCGGTCGCCAAGTCGGGTGCGAGCTTCACCGGGACAGTCGCCAACGGCGACAACCACACCGGAAACGAGATCTGCAGCTTCAGCACCAGCACCGGCGGGAACAGCTACACGGTGACCTGGTACGCGTCGTCGCTGCCCAGCGGGGTGACCGCGAGCCAGATGCAGAGCACCCTGTGCAGCAGTTCGGCAGAGCAGTCGTTCAACGGCGAGGTCGGCTAGCGTTCGAGGTCCGCTAACTCCCTTGATTGGCGCCGCTGGCCGGGTCGGGCCCTTCGCTCTCCTCCCCCGACCGCCAGCGGCGCTCGGCCTCGTCCAGCTCCTCGCGCATCCGCCGGAGCTCCTCGCGCTCCGCGCCGGTGGGGCGGCGCCGTGGAAGCAGCGCGCCCGGCCGGCCTGCGATCTCGCCGGCCCTGGCGTCATAGGCCTCGCGCAGCTCGACCAGCTGGGCGGGTGGGGTGGCGATCCGCCGCAGCTCGGCCAGCTTCGCCGCATCGATGCCCAGGGCCGCGAACATTCGCCGTACCAGGGGGTCGGCGTCGAACGCGGCGAGCAGGTAGTGCTCCGCCCGGACCGAGGTGTGCTGCTCGGCCGCGAGGCTCTCGGCGCTGGCCGGGTCGAGCTGCGATCGGGTTCGTGCCTCGTAGGGCGGCAGGGGGCGCCATCGGAACCGGCTCCGACCCTCTGGATTTCAACTCTCCGGCCTTCAACATCCCGTCGAGCTCAGCTCGCACCTTCTCCAGGTTGGCGCCGAGATCCTCGAGGACGTGGGCGGCGATGCCCTCGCCCTCGATGAGCAGGCCGAGCAGGAGGTGCTCGGTGCCCACGTAGTTCTTGCCCATCCGACGGGCCTCCTTGAAGGAGGTCTCGATGACGGTCTTGACACGTGAGGTGGGAATGATCTGCTGGATGATTATCCGTTCGTTCCGTGCCGAGCACACGCGTGATCGAGCTGCGGACCTCGTCGATCTCGACGCCCAGATTGTTGAGCACTTTGGCGGCGAGGCCCTCCTCCACGCTGAGAAGGCCCAGCAGAATGTGCTCGGTCCCGATGTAGGAATGGTGCGACCGTTCTGCCTCCTCCTGGGCTCGGGTCAGCACTCTCTTGGCGCCGTCGGTGAAGCGCTCGAACGGATACATCAGGCCCTAACGATGCCGGTTCGCGGCGCGTAGCACAAGCGCCGGGCACGGCGGCTGAAGGCTCCGCTCTGGGCTGTTCTACAACAGGACCAGAGGGTCGTCGGTGCCGCGGGCCACATGAGAGGATCTGCGCGCCCCGACCGGGGACGGGGACCGAGTCTTCCAGCGCCACGTATTCGCGTATTCGTGTATTCGATGTATTCGCGTATTCGCCGTATTCGTGTATTCGTGTATTCGCGTGCTCCGCGCAGCAAGGTGCCCGCTGGAGCGATGCCACGCTGGGTCAGGAGCACGCCGGCAATGTGGCGAGCACCCGCCGGGTGGAGTCGACGAGCAGGAGGGTCCCGTCCGGGAGCGCAGCCAGACCCTGGGGAGCCGGCGACCCAGTCACCAGCACCCGGCTGGCGCCCGAGGACGGGTCGACGGCAAGCACCGCATCGCTGCTCAGGTCGGTGACGTACACCAGTCCGTGATCCGGTACCGCCTCATCCAGGTCGGCGAGGGTGCCGAGCCCGTGAGCCGATCCTCCAGCGACCACCAGGAGCCCAGGGGCGTCCTCCGAGGCGACCACGATGGCGCCGTCATCGAGGGTGCCGGCGTCCACCGGCCTGCCCAATCCGGTCGCCAGAAGGGTCGGCGTCCCGCCCGTGATCGGCACCTCGAGCAGTCGCCCGACCGGGCTGTCCGGAACCAGCAGGTGGAGGCCGTCGGCGCTGCGGCTGATGTCGTCGACCCCCGGGTTGCTGGTCGGATTGGGCATGGTGAGCAGGGCGCTCAGAGCGCGGGTCGCCGGGTCCAGGACCTCGAGCCGGTTGGGACCCTGCTCGGCGACCACCACGTCGCCATCCGGTAGCGGCACCAAGCCCTCCGGCTCATGCGGATCGGAGAAGCTCTCGATCGAGGCTCCGGTGGCGGAGAGCTCGTCGATCCGGCCCGCATTCGGCGACGAGACCCAGACGTCCCCAGCACCGTCGATGGCGACGTCGTCGGCATCGGTGGTGAAGCGGTGCAGCACGGTGAGCCGGTTGAGAGCCACCGGTGCCGGACAACCGGCCAGGCTCGCCAGCGGCGTGGGGGTGGGCGCGGGCGTCGCAGTGGCGGTGGCCGTCGCCGTGGTCGGCGGCAGCGGTCCCACCGTGATGAAGCTGGGGCCGATGAGGGATGAGCCGCCGCAACCGGCCAGCACGCCCCCCGCGATCAGCAAGACCAGCGCCGGTTGGGCACGTCGTCGAAGAGGGGGCTTGCGCAGGCGCGGGTTGCAACCGCGCCGAGCACGAGCCGGGAGCGCCGAAGGCGCGAGACGGCGGTCCCCCCGGAGACGGCGTGCCCAACCGGCGCCGACTCCCACGGTCACCGCTGGCAGTGGGGGCAGTACACGGTGGTCCGCCCCGCAACCACGGTGCGCTTGAGCGTCGCTCCGCAGCGAAGGCACGCCTCCCCTCCCCTGCCGTACACCTGCAGCTCCTCGTGGTTGAGGCCCTCGGCGTTCCAGAGGTCGCGGTAGTCGTCGAAGGTGGTGCCGCGATTGGCGATCGCCTTGACCAGGGTGGCCTGGATGGCAGCGTGGAGGGCCGCCCGCTCCCGGCGGGTGAGCCGATTGGCCCGCCGGGTGGGCCGGATCCCCGCCAGGTGGCAGGCCTCATCGACGTAGATGTTGCCCAGGCCGGCGACGCCCCGCTGGTCGAGCAGCGCCGCCTTGAGGGTGCGGGTGGTGCCGCGCAGGAACGCGTGCAGGTGCTCGAGAGTGAACTCCTCCGAGAGCGGCTCGACCCCCAGCGCGGGGAGGAGGCGGCGCTCCTCGAGCAGGGCGCGGGGGCCGAGCATGACTCTCCCAAAGCGGCGGGCGTCATCGAAACGAAGCTCGCGGCCGTCGTCGAGCCCAGCGCGGAGGTGGGTGTGCTTCACCACCTCGGCCGAGCCATCGACCACCGCCAGATGGCCGGTCATGCCCAGGTGGAACACCAGGTCCTCGCCGGCGTCGAGCCAGCAGAAGATGTACTTGCCCGACCGCGTCACCGACGCGACCCGGTGCCCGGGAAGGGTCGCTGTGAACACCTCGTCAACGGGAAAGCGGAGGATCCCCGGCTGGTGGACCCAGGCGCTGACGAAGCGCCGCCCGACCAGCTCGGTGCGCAGGTCCCGCGCAACCGTTTCGACCTCGGGCAGCTCAGGCATGCGCGCCGCCGCGGACTAGGCCCACGGCATCACCGAGCCGCCACCACCGCCTCCGCAACCCGCGTCATCTCCTGCCAGTTCTGGCCAACCTTGACGTCGACCACCAATGGCACGACCAGCTCCTGGGCCTCCGCCATCGCTGCGCGAACCAATGGCACCAGCGCATCGACATCGCCCCGCGGCACCTCGAGCACCAGCTCGTCATGGACCTGCAGCAGCATCCGGCCGGTCGCCCCCGATTCGCGCAGCGCCCGGTCGCAGTCGATCATCGCCTTCTTCATGATCTCGGCGGCACCACCCTGGATGGGCATGTTGACCGCCATCCGCTCGGCGCCGAGGCGGATCTGGCGGTTGGCGGCGCGGATGTCGGGGATGTGGCGGCGCCGGCCGGTGAAGGTCTCCACCCAGCCCCACTCCCGGGCGTGCATCCTGGTCTGCTCCAGCCAGCGGGTGACCGCCGGGAAGCTCTCGAAGTAGGCATGGATCCAGGCGGCCGCCTCCTCCCGCGACATGCCGGTGTCCCGAGCCAGGCCGAAATCGCTCAACCCGTACACCACCCCGAAGTTCACCACCTTGGCGACCCGGCGCATGTCCGGGGTCACGGCCGCCGGGTCGACCCCGTAGACCTGGGCGGCGGTGCGCCGGTGGATGTCCTCGCCCCGGGCGAAGGCCTCGATCAGCTTGGGCTCGCCGGTGACGTGGGCCAGCACCCGGAGCTCGACCTGGGAGTAGTCGGCGGAGACCAGCAGCCACCCGGAATCGGCGATGAAAGCACGGCGGATCCGCTGACCCCACTCGGTGCGGATGGGCACGTTCTGCAGGTTGGGATCGGCGGACGAAAGCCGCCCGGTCGTCGCCACCGCCTGGTTGAACGAGGTGTGGATGCGAGAGTGGCGGTCGCAGAGGGTGGGCAGCGCATCGACATAGGTGCCCTGCAGCTTGGTGAGCTGGCGCCACTCGAGCACCATGCCGACCACCGGATGCTCCTCGCGCAAGGCCTCCAGGGTGTCGGCGTCGGTGCTGCGGCCGAACTTGGTCTTGCGCCCCGATGCCAGACCCAGCTCGTCGTAGAGGACCGCGGCCAGCTGCTGGGTGCTCCCCAGGTTGAATGGGTGCCCTGCGATCCGATGCACGTCGGCCTCCAGGCCGGCGATGCGGGCCCGCATCTCGGCGGAGATGGCGGCGAGCGCGTCGCAGTCCACCAGGATTCCAACCCGCTCCATCTCGGCGAGCACCGGCACCAGGGGCAGCTCGATCTCGTCGTGGAGGGCCAGCAGCCCGGAGCCGGCGAGCTGGCGGGCGAGCACCGCTCGCACCGGCTCGACCATCCCCACCCACCGCCCGTAGTAGTCGCTGAGCTCACCCTGGCTCAGATCGGCGAGGCCGCGGCGCAGCCGGCCGCTGCCGAGCAGCTCCTCCTCGGGCTGGAGGCGTGCCCCGGCCAGGTCCTGGGCCAGCACCGGGAGCGGGGGCACCCGGGTGCGCGGATTGTCGACGTAGGCGGCGAGCATTAAGTCGATGCCCAGCCGGGCCCGCAAACGCGCTCCCCAGGCGAGCAGCTCGCGCTTCAGGTCGTAGCCGTCGATGGTGAGGTCTGGGTCACCGATCACGGTCTCGACCGCCGCGCGGTGGGCCGGCAGGGGCACCCACCAGGCCCGCGAGCTGCCCACCGGGGCGATGGCGACACCCAGGATCTCGCCGGTTCGGGCGGGTCCCACGATGACGCTGCGCAGGGCGCTGCGGCCGGCGGTGCGGACAGATTGAATCAATTCGTCGAGCTGAGCCGCCCCCTCCGCGACCATCACCTCCGCCGCGGGGGCCGCCGCCAGGTCCAATTCGAGCTCCCCCTGTCCGGGCGGGCCCGCAGTCGGCGCCACCCCGTAGGCGAAGGCCTCAGTCAGCCGGGGTGCCAGGGAGCGGAACTCGAGCCGGTCGAAGAGCTCGCGCACCGCGGTCTCGTCGTAGCCGCCGGTGCGGGCCGCGTCGAGGTCGAGGGGGACGTCGAGGTCCAGCTGGATGGTCGCCATCCGCTTGCTGAGCCGGGCCTGGTCGGCGTGCTCGCTGAGGTTGGTCTGCACCCGGCCGGGTTTCATCCGCGGCAGGGCTTCGAGGATCGCCTCCAGCGGGCCGTACTGCTGGATCAGCGACATCGCCGTCTTCTCGCCGATCCCGGGGACGCCGGGGATGTTGTCGGAGGGATCGCCCTGGAGCGCCTTGTAATCGGCGACCAGCGGCGGCTCGAAGCCGAAGCGCTCGCGGACCTTGTCCAGGTCGTAGACGATGGTGTCGGTGATCCCGCGGCGGTTGATGAACACCCGGACCTGCGGGGTCACCAGCTGCAGGGTGTCGATGTCGCCGGTGACGATGACGACGTCGAGCCCGGCCTGCGCGGCCTTCACCGACAGCGACCCGATCACGTCGTCGGCCTCGAATCCGGGCAGCTCGACGTTGGGGATGCCCAGGGCGGCCACGATCTCGCGCGACCATCCGACCTGGGGCCGCAGCTCGGCGGGCATCTCCGGCCGCTGCGCCTTGTAGGCCGCCATCTCCTCGTGGCGGAAGGTGGGCCCCGGCGGGTCGAAGGCGGCGATGGCGTAGGCCGGCTGCTGCTCGGTGAACGCCTTGAGCAGCATCGAGGTGAAGCCGTAGGCGGCATTGGTCAGCTCGCCGCGGCTGTTGCTCAGCGCCGGCATGGCGAAGAAGGCGCGATAGACCAGGGCGTGGCCGTCGATCAGCAGCAGGGTCGGGCGCGGAGGGGCGTCGTCGTCGCCGAGCACAACCCTGATGGTATTCGGGTCGCGGTGCAGCCGGGCGGCGCCCCCGGGGCCGGACGCGCCGGCCCCGGGGAGCGCCTCAGCGCCGGGTCAGGGATGGTGGTGGTGCACCGGCTCGCCGGTAGTGGGATCGAGGAAGAGCCGCGGGGTCACCGGGCCGTCGTCGAAGTCGAACATCGAATCCAAGGACCCTGCGGCCGCATCGGCGGCGCCGTTGCCGATGCCCGGCAGCTTCCAGTTCTTCTCGATGAACTTCACCACCGAGCTCTGGTCGATCAGGGTGTCGCTCACGAAATTCTGAGGGGTGTAGGGGGAGATGACCAGGAAGGGAAGCCGCGGGCCGAGGCCGCACTTGCCCTGCTCGGGGGAGCTGGTGCTGGTGGTGGGGACGATCTTGCTGGAGCCGCACTGCCCGGTCCCGGTGAGGGCGTCGAGGCTGGTCTGCGACCCGGTGACCACCGGCGCCAGCACGTCGTCGTACCAGCCGTCGAAGTCGTCCCAGGTGATCGCCACCGCCGTCGAGGACCAGGAGGGCAGGCTCTCCAGCTGGTTGATGGTGTCGACCAACCAGGTCTGCTCGTCGAGCGGGTCGGAATAGCCGGCGTGGCCGTCCTGGTAGGCCGGGGCCTTGAGGTAGGAGACCGCCGGCAGGTTGTCCGAGTCCGCGGCCGCCCAGAAGTCGGCGATGTCGTACTGATGGTTGGCCTGGTCGTTGTGGCCGATCATCGCCACCGAGGTTGGCGGCAGGTGCATCGGGTTGGCGGTGGACGCGTAGTACTCGAAGGGCTCGTGGTGGGGGATGTAGTCGGTCACCGTCTCCCCGCCCACGTCCTGGTGCGTCTCGGCGCAGATCTGGGCCGTCGTCGGAGGCGTCCCGTGGCCGGGCACGTAGCCGTCGTCGAAGCCGCCCTGGAACCAGCCCCAGGTGATCCCCGCGGTGGTCAGCTCCTCGCCGACGTTGTTGCCACCCATGGTCAGGGTCTGCGCCGGGGTATGACCGTCACCCCCGTCGCCGGGGGGCAGATAGGAGCAGATGTCGTAGGTGGGGTCGGCGTCGCTGTCGGTGGTGCCGAGACCGGCGGCGGGCTGGTCGGCGACGCTGGTGGGCCCGGTCGTCGAGGTGGTGATGTCCGAGTCTGCCAGGTCGGTGCCGTCATAGCCGGGAGGCGCGGCGCACGCGGAGTCGTTGATGGTTGCCGACGGCGGCCCACAGGTGGCTCCGTAGGTCTGCGCCGAGGTGACGTTCAGGGCACCCGGCGTCGACGGTCCGTAGGTGGTGCCGTACGCGTTCTCGCTCATCGAAAAGCTCTGAGCGTAGTTCCACAGCGCGGTCACGGTGTTGCCGTCGTAGTAGTCCATCACCGCGTAGTTGGACGAGGCCCCCGCCGGGATCGGCGCGGGCTTGGTGAGCTCGGCGTTCTCGTCGGTCAGACAGGTCTGCAGGGTCTCGTCGTAGCCGGTGTTCTGGGGGTACAGGTCCTCGGCGCCGTGGTCGGCGGCCAGCTGCTCGGCGGTGTAACCGTGGTCCTGGTCACAGGTCATGGAGTCGCTGCGCCCGAGCAGCATCGGGTTGGACGAGTTGGCGTTGTCGGTGAGCAGGGGACCGGTGGGACCGCCCGGACCGACGTCGTCGTAGAGGCCGTTCACCTGCGGGGTGTCGTCGGCGGCGGAGAAGGCCGGCTCACCGCGCGGATTGGTGGCGTAGGGATAGGTCCCGAAGTAGTGGTCAAACGAGACGTTCTCGTCGAAGATCACCACCAGGTGCTGGATGGGTGTGGTCGTGTTCCCCGGCGAGTGCCAGCCCTGGCCACCCTGGTCCGCGCTCACCGCCGAGACGGTGAGCCCCAGGATCGCAACTCCACTGAGGCCGAAGCTGAGGGCGCGCGGCGGTCTTTTCATCCACTCTCCCCTGTCAGGTTCCGTGATCGGTGTGGGGCCCAGGATGGGGACGAGGAGATGAGGCAGTCAGAAAGGACGGATTAAGGGTTGGTGTTGGGGGCGCGGGCCGGGAATCACCCCATCGGGCGAACTCGACCGTTCGCACCCGGCGGTATCATCGGCCCATGGCCGAGCTGGTCGAGATGACGGTCGACAGCATCCGGGTGCACATGCCCACCGGCCAGCACGTGGTGATCCTCAAGGAGAAGGAGGCCGACCGCTACCTCCCCATCTGGATCGGGATCAACGAGGCCAACGCCATCGCCCTCAAGATCACCGGGATCAGCCCGGAGCGGCCGATCACCCACGATCTGCTGGCCAACATCCTCTCCGCGGTGGACTGCAGCGTGGAGCGGGTGGTGGTCACCTCACTGGCCAACGAGGTCTTCTACGCGCGGATCATGGCCCGGGTCGACTCCCGGGCCCTGGAGATCGAACTCCCGACCCAGCGACGCCATCGCGGTGGCGGTGCGGGTGGGGGCGGGCATCTTCGTCGCCCCCGAGGTGCTGGAGAAGGCCGGCGTGCTTCCCGAGCCCGAGGGAGACCGGGATGAGGTGCTCGACGAGGCGTCCGAGCAGAGGATGGCGAAGGTCCGGGATTGGGTCAATGAGCTGAACCTGCCCGACCTGGGGGGGGCCGGGTCGTCGTAAGCCGGCGGCGCCGCTCCGGCTGGACGGGGTGAGCGCCGTCAGATGACCGACCAGAAGGCCGGGTCCTCGAAGCCCGCGCGCCAGGCGGCGATGCCCGCGAGGCCGAGCTGCTCGACCTGCGCCACCTTGCGGAGCAGGCTGTCGGCGTCGTCGAACCAGAGCTCGGTGGGTGTGCCTCCCGGGTCGCTGGTCAGCTCGGGTGTGGCTGCGGCGAAGTCGTAGTCATAGGCGACCCCCGGCTGGGCCAGGGCCTGAGCGATCGCCGACGTGTAGTCGGAGGCCGACACCTGGTCCCCTGACCAGGCCCGGGCGTACAGCGCAATGCCCAGGATCACCTTGCCGCGGGGCAGGTTGACCAGGGTGCCGGCCAGCTCCTCGGCCTGCCAGTCCAAGCCGGCCACCGGCCCGGGGTCGCCGGCCGCGGAGTGCTGGTCATAGGCCATGACCACGATTTGGTTCGCGGCGGCGGCGAGGGCGGGATAGTCGTAGGCGGCGGAGGCCGTGTCGACGGCGCCGGGAGCGTGGGGGACGACGTCGACCGAGAGGCCTGCCCCGGCGGCGTGGAGGGCGGCGGCGAGCTCCCGGACCAACGCGGTGAAGGCCTTCTGGTCGTCACCGGGCACACCTTCGAAGTCGAGGTTGATCCCGCCCAGGCCCAGGCTCTTGACCTGCCCCACGAGGGTGGTGACCAACGTCGCCTCGGCGGTGGGATCGGTGAGCAGCTGATCGGTGGCAGCGGGGTTGGACGGGTCGTTGGCCAGCAGCGGCCAGGCCCGCCGCCCGGCCGCCCGGGCCGCAGCCAGGGTGGCGGCGTCCGGGGACCCCTGGAGGCTGCCGTCGGGCTGGGCGACCCATCCGGTCGGGCTGAGGACGGCGGTCTGGGCCGCGTGCTCCCGAGCGGTGGCGTGCGACGCGGCGGTGTCCACCGTCCAGAGGGTGAGCCATAGGTTGGGAGGTGCGGCCGGGGCCGCGGGGACCGTTGCCCTGCGCAGCTGCCCCGGGTGGAGGCCGGTGAGCGCGAGGGTGAGCGGTCCCATCAGCACCGACCCACGGGCCGCCGCCACGCCGGCGGGGATGGTGAGCTGAGCCGGCGGCGTGGCCCAGGTGACGCTGACCTGGGTGGGATCGATCCAGCTCAGCCGGGCCTGGGGGAGCGCAGCCGCCAGGGCGGGCTGGTCGGGCGGCAGCTCGAACACCGCGTCGCAGACCAGCTGGCCGGTCGGCGAGAGCCAGGCGGCGGCGCTGACCTGGGTGCGATCCACCACCTGGAACCCGATCTGCTGGGGCGGGCGGCCGGCGACCGAGACCACCAGGCGGTGTGCGCTCCCGAAGGCCATGGGCGCGACCCTGGCGCTGACTCCCTTCGCGCTCGACGCCAGGGCCAGGGGATGCCCGTCGAGGCTCGCGGTCACCGAGCCGAGGCTGATCCCGTCGCCCTCGACCCCGAGGTCCAGGGTGGGCGGCACGTCGGTGGCACCGTCGTCGAGCTGGGTGCCGTCGGAGGTGACGATCACCACCATCCCCGGGGAGGCGCCCGGCGACCCGCCGTCAGGGGGCCACAGGCTGCAGCCTGGCAGCGCGATCAGGAGCAGGAGCAGGGCCGCTCGGCGGGGGAGCATCGCCGGCCAGTCTGCGACACGGCGGCCCAGACGGCGGCCGCTCAGCTGACCTGGATGCTGAGGGCGACCTCATGGGCGGGCTGCCCGCCTGCGGCCGGGACCTCGACCTCGATCTGGAGCGTCTCCCCGGGGGCGGCGGTGGCAGGGATGGTGGCCTGGAGCAACGGGCCGCCGTCGACCGCGATCTGGCTGCTGGGAAGAGCCGTGCCCGGTGCCGCCGGCGCCTCGTAGTCGGGACCGGCCGCGTGGGTGCCCGCCTCGGCGGCGGGCACGAGGTAGGTGCACGGGATGTCCACCGCTCGGTTGGAGTTGTCGACCACGCGGGCGTAGACGTCGACGGTCTCTCCCGGGGAGTAGGAGGACACCGACGTGGCGATGACCACGGTGGACGTCCCGTCGTCCTGCACCTCGCGGTTGTTGAAGTCGCTGGGGACCGCGTCTCCGTTGTGCGCGCCCTGGACCGGGGTCGCGAAGCAGGCCGCCGCCGGGACCGGAACCCCTGGTCCCGCCAGGGCGCAGCCGGCGCATGGCACAGAGGCGCTCGACGCCCCTGATCCTTGGGACGCCGACCCTCTGGACAGGCCGGTCGTGGGGTTCCCCAACGACAGGTTGAGACCGGTGAGATGGGGGGTGATGAGCACCGTCACCGCTGCCGCCACCGCCACCGCCGCCCCGGTCAGCCCCGATGCCCAGGGATGGCTCAGCGGCAGCCGGAGCCAGCTCGGAGCGCTTCGCCGCTGACGGCCGGGTGCCCCGGTGGGCAGCTGGACCGGCCGGGGCATCGCCACCGGCCCCAGCTCGTGGAGGGCGTCGACCGCGGTGCTCAGCTCGGCGAAGGCGGCGGTGCAGGCGGGGCAGCCGGCGAGGTGACGGTCGAAGCTGCGCCTCTGCTCCGCGGTGAGGGCCCCGTCGTACGCGGCGGAGAAGAGCTCGTCCACGTGCGCCTGGCTCATCGCGCCTGCTCCGCCTCGGGGAAAATGGCCGGACAGCTGCGCAGTGATGTGGTGAGCATCGCGCGCGCCCGGGAGATCCGGGACTTGACGGTTCCCAGCGGAACCCCGAGTGCGTCCGACATCTCCTCGTAGGAGAGCTGGTTGACGTCGCGGAGAACCACTGCGACCCGGAAATCGTGGGGAAGTCCCATCACCGCCTTGCGGACGGCGGCGGCCCGTTCGCGCTGCAGCAGGGTGGCCTCGGGGCCGAGCCCGGGGTCGGGGAGGTCGATGACCCGGCCCTCGGCGTCCTCGAGGGGATCGGCGGGCCGCCGCAGACGCTGACGGTGGACGTCGTGGGAGCAGTTGAGGGCCACCCGGAAGAGCCAGGGCCGGAGGGTGGTCCCGTGCAGCCGGGGAAGGCCGCGAAAGGTGCGGGTGAAGGTCTCCTGGACCACGTCGGCGGCATCGGCGGGGTTGCCGGTGATTCGGAGTGCCATGGTGTACAGATCGTCCTGGTAGCGGTGGATCAGCGAGGCGAACGCGTCGCGATCACCCCGGCGGGAGCGGTCGAGGAGGGCCTCGTCGTCCATCCCCGAGAAAATACGCGCGGCCGGCTCACAAGTTCCATGGTTTCTCTCGCGGGCGGCGGCGCAGCCGTGCCAGAGTGAAGGGGTGAGGCTCTCACTTCGATCGCGGCTGGACCCCGGGCGGGCGGTGGACGTGCATGCTCTGGCGCCCGCCGAAGCCGGGGCGGTGGTTCGGACCCTGCGCCATCCGGTGATCGTCGAGGACCGGCTCGAGCGCCAGGCGCGCGGCGATTGCGTCTACCTGATCGCCTGGGAGCGCGGCCGCCCGGTGGGCCAGACCCTGCTCCACTGGCGGCGTCCGCCAACGGTGTGGGTGGGTTCGGCGATCGACCGGATTCCCTATGTGGAGGACCTCTTCGTACTCCCCGAGGCTCGCCGGCGGGGCATCGGCAGCGCCCTGCTCGAGGCCGCGGCCGAGGCAGCAGCGAGCCACGGCGATCCCGGGCTGAGCCTCGCGGTCAGCGTGGAGAATCACACCGCTCGCCATCTCTACGACCAACGCGGCTATGCCGAGGCCGGCATCGCGCCGCGACGGCAGCCGACCTCGGAGCAGAGCCTGGACGGATCGACCCGGAGCTTCGAGGAGGTGGTCGTCGACCTGGTCAGGTGGCTGGATCGCCCAGTGACGCTTCCGCCACCGGGGCGGTGATCTCAACCTCCACCGGGAAGTTCACCGACCGGGCGATGAAGCAGAGTTCGTGGGCCCGGCTGTGGAGGCCGGCCGCCTGCGCCGCCCGGCCGGGATCGGCCAGGGTGATCCGGGGCCGCAGGATGGTGCGGACGAACTGACCGGAACCGTCCCGATTCTCGTCCAGCACCCCCTCGGGGCTGTCCTCATACGCGGTCACCACGATCCCCGCCGCGGAGCAGAGGTGGAGGTACCAGAGCATGTGGCACTGGGAGAGGGCGGCGACCAGCAGCTCCTCCGGGCTCCACCTGGTCGGGTCGCCCCGGAATGCGGGGTCCGACGACCCCAGCAGCGCCGCCTTGCCCTCGGCGCTCACCTCGTGGTCGCGGGAATAGGCCGTGTAGCTTCGGGTGCCCTCCCCTCGGTTGCCGGTCCAGGTCACGCTGAGCCGGTAGCGGTGCTCCCGACGGACGGTTTCGACCATGCCAGGCGGGCCTCAGTGCAGGCGGATGAAATCGACGTTGGCCCGGTACTCCTCGAGGCTGCGGGCGTTCATGTACGACATCGAGCTGCGCAACCCGGCCATGTAGCGATCGATGACGCCACGGGCCCGGCCCTTGTACGGCACCAGGGTCTCGGAGCCCTCGACGTACGCGGGCTCGTCACGGCCGGCCTGCTGCTGAACGGAGAAGGAGGCGGCGCCGCGCATGATCTTGTACTTCTTGCCGTCGAGGACGATCACCCTTCCCGGCGCCTCGCCGGTTCCGGCCAGCGCGGATCCGACCATCACGCAGTCGGCGCCGAGGGCGAGCAGCTTGCACAGGTCGGCCGGGGTGCGCACCCCGCTGTCGGCGACGATCAGGGCGCGCCGGCGCACCTGCGCCACCTCCGCCACCGCGTAGGGGGTGGGCACGAAGACCCCGGTCTCGGTGCGCGTCTCGCACACTGATCCCCCGGCGATCCCGACCCGCACCGCATCGGCACCCCGGTCCTCGAGCCAGCTGAAAGCTTCCGCAGAGGCGACGTTGCCGGCGATCAGGAAGACGTCGTCACTCCGCTCGCGGGCCCAGGTCAGCACCGATTCCACCTGATGATGGGCACCGTTGGCGGTATCCAGACAGATCACCCGACAGCCCGCATCCACCAGGGCTGCGAAGCGCTCGCGGTGGTCGCGGCTGACCCCGATGGCGGCGCCGACTGCGTTGGTCCCCACCCGTGCGGTCGCGCTTCGGAACTGCTCCAGCTGGCCATCGATGGACTGGAAGCGGTGCAGGATGCCGAGGGCCCCGGCACCGGCCAGCGCCTCGCACATCTCCGGACCGCAGACGTCGGGCATCGGCGAGCCCAGGATCGGCACCTCCAGGGCCACCGGACCGACCACCATCGCGGGACGAGCATCGGAGCGGTGGGGAAGGTTGGAGGGGTGGCGCGGGATCAGGCTGATGTCGTCGTAGTCGAAGACCACCGGCGCCTCGGAGACACGGGCGGCGGGGGAGCGGAGCTGGGCAGTGGTCAGCGGTGCGGCCATCGGGCTGATTGTGGCAGGCGGCGGCTCCGCCGCCCTGGCGAAGCGGACGCGGGCGGGCCCGGCTGCTACCTTGGAGTCGGGTGGGGTGGACCCCAGCCGGTCGGACAGCGCAGGAGGGCGTCGCCGTGACCGAGATTGATGACGAGCCGGGCTATGCGCTGACGTTGGAGGAGGACGAGGGGCTGGTCCCGCGGGAGGTGGAGCTCTGTCCCGGCTGCGGCCGCCCGCGCGATGTCTGGTCCAACGCCAGCCGCGGCTTCGACGCCGGCGACGACGGCCGCTGGTGCTGCCCTGGCTGCTACGAGCAGACCGGTTGCACCTGCGGGCGGTGACGCGGGCCGCCCCGGGGCCGCGTGGGGCGGGCTCGGATCACCGCGCGAATCTGTGGACGCGCTCGGGGACGATGCGGACGGTGACGCGCACCATGCCGGGGGTGCGCATCGGGTAGGTGTCCACCCCGAGGTACTTCTTGGCGAGCTTGTCGATGTGCTCGTCGGCCCCCTCCTCGATCAGCTCGGCGCGACCCCGGGCCACCACCCGGCGGTAGTTGTTCTGCCGGTCGGTGACGGAGACGGCGACCCTGGGGTCGCGGCTCAGGTTGCGGTGCTTGACCCCGCCCTTGACGATGTTGCAGAGGATGACCTCGCCGTCTGTGTCCACCCACACCGGGGTCACATGCGGCGATCCATCCGCCATCACACTGGCCAGGTGGGCGATCTGGTCCCCCTGGAGCAGGGCTACCTCGTCGTCGGTGAGCTTGACGGCCATGGCATCTCCTGGTGGCGTTGGCGTTGGTCCTCCTGTATATCGGAAGGGTGGCGGGCCGCGCCCTCTGGTGGTCGTGGCCCCTCCGGAACCGCCGGCCGGTCCCGGCAGATCGGTGGCGCCGCGGCCGTGAGAAGCTAGGCGCCTCGCCGGGGTGGCGGAATGGCAGACGCAGCGGTCTCAAAAACCGCCGGGGGCAACCCCGTGGGGGTTCGAACTCCCCCCCTCGGCAGGGGCGATTTCCCTTATATCACAGGGGGAATTGCCTTAGAGCTCACCCCGGCGAGCCATCCCGAACCAGGAGGCTACCCCCAAATTACCCCCTGAGCCTGGTGGGCTGTCAGAGACGGGCAGGCGAGCTGTGGAGGCCGGCGGCGATGGCTCCCGAGAGGCGGCGCGGGCGTGGCGAGGGCGGCATCCGCCAGCGCGCTGACGGCCTCTGGGAGGGGCGCGTCACCCTCGGCTACGTCAGCGGCAGGCGGGTCCGGCGCTCGGTCTATGGGCAGACGCGCAAGGAGGCCGTCGACAAGCTGGTCCCGCTCCTCGCCGTCGCCCAGCGGGGCGAGACGCCGGCGGCGGGTGCGCGCCGCCTGGACGCCTTCCTCGAGGAGTGGGTCGCCGGTCTGGGGATGCGGGTGCGACCCGACACTTCTCGCCGCTACGCCGAGCTGCTGCGCCTCCACGTCGTCCCGGCACTGGGATCGGTCAAGCTCGCCCGCCTGACCCCGCAGCGGGTCGAGGCGCTGCTGACGGAGAAGCTGGCCGCGGGCCTCTCGCCGCGGACCATCTGGCACATACGCGCGGTGCTCCGCGCGGCTTTGAGCGACGCCGTCCGCGGTGGCGAGGTCACCCGCAACGCGGCCGGCCTGGCGCGCCCGCCACGGGTCGAGGGCTACCAGGTCGAGCCCATGACCCCGGCGCGCGCGGCCGAGATCCTCGATGCCGCCGCCGGTACCGACCTGGAGGCGGCCATCAGCCTGGCGCTCTGGGCCGGCCTGCGCCAGGGCGAGCTCCTGGGGCTGCGCTGGTCGGACGTCGACCTGGAGGACCGCCGGCTCAGCGTGCAGTTGAGCCTTCACGGACGCCACGGCCGGTGGTCCCTGGAGGCGACCAAGACGCCCAAGTCACGGCGGTCCATCGGTCTCCCCGTTCCCGCGACCCAGGCGCTCGCCGCCCACCGCCAGCGCCAGCTCGAGCAGCGGCTCCTTCTGGGCGGGGCCTGGGACACGCGCTTCGGCGAACTGGTCTTCACCGACCCCCTCGGGCGCCCGCTCGACGGCCGCAACCTCACCCAGCGCTTCCAGACCCTCCTCCGGAACGCCGGGCTGCCCCGGATCCGTTTCCACGACCTCCGCCACGCCGCGGCGACCCTGATGCTCGCGAGCGGCACCGACCTCAAGGTGGTGAGCGAGATCCTCGGCCACTCTGCCATTGGGACCACCGCCAACGTCTACGCGGGGGTGCTGGACGAGCTTAAGGCGGACGCGGCTGTTCGGCTTGCACGCCTGGTGCGGCCCCGCGGCTGGTAGGCGTCGTCCCGCCGTCGGCGGACGGTGTTGCCGAGACGGGGTCGCTTCGATCGCGCTATACCTATCCTGTGGCCCTCGTCAGTCTTCGCGAAAGGCTCCGGCCCCCCTCTCAGCAGGGTCATCGATGGGCCGAAGCAGCCTCCCTCGGCGCCTGCGGGCTGATGCTCGCAGCCCTCTTCCTCCCGTTCGTCGAGGTGGCCTGCCCAGGGTGCACCCCCACGGTGGTCCACATCTGCGCGAATGGTGGGTGCGTCTCACGCTTGGAGGTGCCGGTGACCGCGCCAGCCAGCCTTGCGGGCGGAGCAGACGATCTCTGGCTGATCCTGGGTGTGGTGCTCGCGTTCGGCGCCGGCACCCTGGTTCAGATATGGATGCCTCGCAGGCTGTGGATCGCCGCAGCACACCTCGGGCTGGGTCTGACCGCGCTCTCATTGGCGATCTTCGAGGGCGTCGAAGCCGGAGTGCGCGTCCTGCATGTCGAGCTCCCCAACCTCTTCACACCGACTGCCCTCCTCGCCGGCTACTTCATGTTCCTATGCGGCGCCATTGTGGCAGCGCTGTCCGCGAGCGTCCTGTTCATCTCAGCCCAAGGCGCTCCCCACCGGAGGATAATCGGGCTCGCGTACCGCAGCTGACCTGTCAGCGTACCGCTGGCGAACTACGCATCGATCGCATCAATCGATGCCGGGCATCGAAGGCCCTCCCGGCGCGGCGCCACTCTGGCCGCCGCGTGCCGCATCCGGAGCAGGCCCAAGCTCCGCCTCGACCGCTGCGAGCAGTGGAGGCAGGTAGCGGTCGACGATCTCCCAGGCCCGGTCGGCGAGAAGATCGAGATAGGCGTGGGCGGCGATGTTGCGAAAGCCAACCACGGCCCGCCAGGGGATCTCGGGGTGCCGCTCCTTGACTGCCTCGGAGAGCTTCCCGGCAGCCTCGGCCAGCGTCTCCAGGCGCCGCAGAACCGCATCCTGGACCAGGGGCTCGGTGAGGAACGCATCCTTGCCGCCCTCGCGCGCGTAGTCACCGATGAGCTGGATGCTGGCCCGGATGTAGCCGAGGTGGCGCTGATCCCGGCTCTCGGTCACAGGGGGACGGCGCCGCGGAGCACCCGAGCAGCAAACGCGGAGGGGTGACGCACCTCGAGTACATCGACAGAGCGGCCGAGGGCCTCCTCGAGGTCAAGGATGAGGGTGCTGAGATCGGCCACATCCCGGTCGTCGTCCAGATCGACCACGAGGTCGATGTCACTGTCCGGTCCGGCCTCGCCCGCAGCAATCGAGCCGGTCACCCGGACGTTGTGAGCACCATGGGCGCGGGCGATGGCCAGGATGTCATCGCGCTGCGCCCGAAGCGCCGCGAGCGTTGGCGCGGGCGATACGAGCCGGTCAGCCATGGCACTGCAGAGACTACCCCCAGATCTGTCCGTCGGCGCACTCGCCGGCCGGGCTGCGGTCGGTGGACGGCACCTAACGGTTACCGGCGTTCGCTACCGTCGGCCGGGCGCCCTGGCGAAAGCGCATCTATCGTGGCGCATACCCACCAGTGGGATAAGGGTCCGGAAGGGTAGATGGCGGGGCGGACGGGCCGCGGATCGGGGCGTACTGCGGGCGTACCGCGAGGGCAGAAGTGGCCGACACAAACAGATGAGACTAAGAGTTCAGATGCATCTAAAGATGCAATCAGCCTAAGGCGGAGCGAGTCGTCCGGCGGAGCCGTGCTCAACATGCCGCCCGGCCCGCCGCCTCCCGTTTGCCTCCGCTCGGGCCGTCACAGGTGGCGTCGGGCGCCCCCCACTCTTTGGGGGCACCGATGGCCCGGCGGGCCGCTCGGCCATAAGCGAGTACCCCTTCTCACCCGGCGCATGCGGACTATCGATTGATCCTTGGCCGCAACACATCGACCTTCGCGAACACCGCCCGTGTGTTCGGTGGCCCAAGGGGGGGCCCTGAGAAGGGCCCCTTCGGGGTGAAATGGAATTGATCCATCTGCCTCCGACGTGGGTGACTATGGCTGGGTGGGCGCGTTACCCGGGGACGGTCGACTTGCCTGTTAAGCCTGTGGACAACGCGCCGGCCACCCCCGTCGAGCTCGCCTCCGAGACCGCCGACCGGGACGACGCCATGGTGGGCGAGTTGATGAGCCTGGTCCCGAAGGCAGTCCGCCTCGCGATGGTCGTGGGTCTCTCGGCCGATGAGGCTGCGGACGCGGTCCAGGATGCGACCATCCAGGCTTGGAGGCGGGGCGCCCAGTTGCGGGGGCCGCTCATGCCCTGGTTTCTGACCATCGTCCGCCGCCGAGCGCTGCGTACCCGCCGCTGGGTGACGTTTCCCTCCTTCTGGCGTCCTGGCCTCCCCGGCAGTCAGGGCAGGGAGCCCGCCTGGAGCTCAGAGATGGTTGCCGCTCTAGCAACGCTCCCGGCTCGCCAGCGCGCGGCACTCTGGTTGCGCTACGGGCTGGATATGAGCACCGCCGACGTCGCCCGGGTCCTCGGAACCAGCGAGGGATCGGTGAAGCAGTTGCTGTTGAGAGCCCGAGCCGGAGCTCGTGCCCGGCTTCACCTGGAGGCCGGGCGATGAAGCTCGCTGAGGATGAGGAGGATCTGCGCCGGATCTTCGCCGAGCAACCGATCACCGAAACCGAGGCTCGCGTCGCGGATCGTGTGCGTGCACGGCTCACGTCATTGAGCGGTCGCCGCGACGGTCTCGGCGCCCAACTGCGTAGGGCGGTTGCGCTCGGATCGCTGGTCGTGGTGCTCGGCGGCATCGCCGCGCTGGCGATCGCCCTTCATGTGGGCAGCGCGGCACGGCCAAGCCCAGGCACCAGCTGGCTCTCCGTCTCGGGGCCCAGCGGGGGTCCTTTCAGCTCCATTGCGTGCCCCGCCGCGAACACCTGCTGGGTGGTGGGAGGCACGACCACTGACCGGTATTCGGCAGGGAGCTGGGAGGCCGTCTCCAACTCCGCCAAGAGCGAGCACGGCACGCTGGACGGCGTAGTGTGCGTCTCCGCCGCGGACTGCTGGGCTGTTGGATCGCACTTCGCGGTGCTGCCCGATAACAACGATGGGGTCGTCCAACCCCTGATCGAGCAGTTCAATGGCGTGGACTTCGCGGCGGTGAACGGGCCGCACGTGAGCGGCGATGCGGACGGCCTGCAGTCCGTCACATGCCTGGACGCCGGAGATTGCTGGGCGGTCGGCAGCTTCGGTGCCAACTCGGAGAATGGTGGCGACGGCATCCTGCACCCTCTGATCGAGCATTTCGATGGCGACACTTGGACAGTCGCGAGCAACCCCGGGTCCAGCCTGAATGCCCAGCTGTACGGGGTCGACTGTGTTGCGGCCGATGAGTGCTGGGCGGTGGGCGGCAACCCGAGCGGACCGCTCATCGAGCAATATGCGGGGAACTCGTGGACCGTGAGCGGCGGGGTGGCTGTCGATAGCTCCGGCACTCTGGGTGGCGTCACCTGCATCGGCGCCGACGACTGCTGGGCCGTCGGCAGCACCGGCGGGGGAGACACCCAGCAGCCGCTGGTCCTTCGCTACCAGGGAGGAAGTTGGACGGCGGTCTCGAGCCCACACATCGACGCGGTGAACGGTGGGGCGTTGAGCGGGATCGCCTGCGCCACCGCCAACCGGTGCTGGGCCGCGGGAGCAGCGCAGGGGCCGCTCTATGACCTGGTGGGTACCCCACCACCGGACACCATCCCGGCGCTGCTCGAGGAGTACTCGGATGGCGGCTGGGACGTCGTGGAGGGCCAGCCCATCGGTCTGCTCAGCGGCATCACCTGCACCACGTCGTCGGCCTGCTGGGCGGTTGGGACCACCGGGACAGGGGCGACCCTCGTCGAGACGACTGGCCCCACCAACTGATCGCCAGGCGGGCTGGGCGCGCTCCCCGGCGGGGGTTGGACGTGGGAGATTGCCCGGCCGTGACTGTGGACAGTTGCCCCGGTCGCCCCGGCGGGTTTTTTCTGCGGTCTCGCTTGTAAGTACCCCCCAATCACCCCCAAACCATGTGACACGCGGTGATACTAGGTGATACGCCGAACGACAAATTCGTCGACTCTCAGATTCAGGACGGAACGTCATGGCATGCCATGGCACATTGGGGGTAGGACTCAAAAACCGCCGGGGGCAACCCCGTGGGGGTTCGACTCCCCCCCTCGGCACGCCTTTTTGCCGCCGCCGCCGTTCGTCGAGGTGGCCTGCCGAACGGGGTGCACCCCGACTGCGATCCAGGTGTGCACCAATGGCGGGTGCGTCTCGCACTTGGTCGTGCCGGTGATCGCGGCAGCCAGCCTCGTGGGCGGGGCAGACGATCTCTGGCTGATCCTGGCAGCGGTGCTCGCGTTCGGCGCCGGCACCCTGGTTCAGATCTGGATGCCTCGGGAGCAGTGGGTTGCCGCCGCGCACACTGCCCTCGGTCTGACCGCGCCATCGCTGGCTATCTTCGAGGGCCTCGAAGCCCGCGCGTCCTCCAAGTGGAGCTCCTCATTCGGTTCGATCCACTGGACACCCACACGGCCTGACAGGCCAGGCTCGTGGCTCCCAGCGGTCATCAAGATCTTGATGGGGCGTTGAGAGCAGTCGGATGCGCCGGGACGCCCGCCCAACCACCTCAGCGCCGCCTACCCGCCGCCTATTGCTGGAGCTGTGTCGCTATCTCCTTGATGATTGCCCGTAGCCTCCTGGCTGCCTCCGGGCGCTCGTCGGTGCCGCCGGCCCACCGTATCAGCGCTTCCCGGGCGTTGTAATAGGCATCGCCGCAGGGAGCTTCATAGATGCTGGCGACCAGGGAGAGCAACTCCGCGACGTCGCGCCCGTCGCGGTGGTAGAGCATGACCATCGGCACCTCCCCCCTCACCCTCTCGTTCCCCCGCTGATTGATCCTTATGATATCAGCGACCCGAGCGATCCGCTAGGGAGGATCGCCCCGTCCGGCACCTTGCTCGGGTTCGCATCGATGCGACCTTCGGCGGTTTTCTTGGCCACCGCGAGCTCCTCGTCGGGGCACAGGGTCAGGCGGCAGGGTCGCCCTCAGCCTGGCGCTGCCGCACCCGCCCGAGGATTGGCGCCGGCTCCTGGTGCGCCGGCATGACCTCGACGCCATGCACCGCGGCGAGCAGGAGCTCGATGTCGGAGCCCTTGAGCACGAAGGCGTTCGCACCCTCCCCCGCGGGGGTCCGGTGGATCGCGGCATCGTCGCCCCAGGCCGAGTAGGCCACCAGCCTGATGCCGGGTACGGTCTGCCGAAGTCGGCGAGCCAGAGCCCAGCCGGAGCCTCCGGGCATGTTGACATCGATGACCGCAACACCCGGCTGCAGCTCCCGGGCCATGATCACTGCATCGGCGATGCGGCTGGCACTGCCAACGACGGTCAGGGTGTCGTCGGTTGAGAGGGCATCGGGGATTGCCCTCAGCATCGCCGGGTAGTCGTCCACGACCAGCACGGTCGTCCGGGCTCGGTGAGCGCCTTCCGGCGCCACCTCGAAAACCCCCGCCTCACGCTCCATGGCGGTCGTCGCGCTCGGCGTGTTCATACCTCCATGATGGCGGCCCGGGACCAGGGGAGAAAGCTGTCAGTCTGACTGTTACTAAATGCCACAGTCTCGTATCACAAGATTCACCAGACCTTGCCGCCGACCGCCAGGGCCGTTGAGCCGGAGGCCGCTGCGTCTCCATGAGGGGCGGACACGCCGAACCCGGTGAGCGAGGCAGCCTCCCACCAGCGGCCACCTCTTGCCCACGCCTCGTGCCACTCCCAACCGGCGGGCGTGACACCCTGGTAGCGGCCGTTGCTCGGAGCCGGGAAGAGGAGCCCGGCATCACGGAGCCGAAGCAATGCGCGGGCGACCCGCTCGCGTTCGCGCCGGTGGAGGCCCATCGCCGCGGCAACGTCGCGGGCGTCCAGGGCACCGAACCCCCTCAAGGCGTGGGCCACCCCCAGACACCGATCGTCGAAACTGCCCACGTCGAGGGCTGGCAAAGACCTGTATGTGTCCCGGCCGCTGCGAACCACATAGCCCTCGTCGATGAGGTCGAGGAGGAGGGCTCTGACGGCCCGTTGTGGCTCGATGGCGGGCCCGCCCCTCGCCACCCAGTGTTCGATGAGATCCCTGATGTGCACGCCATTGCCCCGGCGCTGCAGCAGCTGCACGACCTGGGCTCGGAGGAGTGGAATCAGGCCTCTCCTTTGCGCCCAGGCCGTGATCGTGTGGCGTGTCCAGACGGGTGTGCCCGCCCGGATCACATCAGGCTCAGGCATCAACCCGCGGATGCACCAAACCCTGATGGTGGTCGGACTGACCTTCAGGTGCCGGCCAACCTCACGCGGATCCAGCAGATCCCAATCCGTGGCCCATCGCTCCTCCATCGCGCCAAGATCTCCTCTCTCGACAGGTCGGTGATGCGGAGACGGCGTCGAGCGCTAGCCGGCCCGGGTCCGTGCCATCCGCGAGGTGGGGCCGCCAAAGCCGGGCGGCAGACCGGCGGCCTGGCGCAGGCGCCGCCTGCGGTCGCTCTCCTCGCGGTGGCGGCGGAGGTCCAGGGCACCCAGGGCAGCTGCTGCGATGGCCAGCAGGATGAGGGCTACCAACAGCCACGGGAAGCTCAGGCCCCCGCCCTGTCCACGCGCGGCTGCCGCCGTACCCTGGGCAGCTCCATTCGCGGCTGTCCGTGAGGCGCCCTGCCCGGTGACACCAGAGGTGGCCGCCGATCGTCCGGGCTCCGATCCGCCGCTCGGCGCCACCCCCTTGGATGCGCCGGAGGAGGCCCCTGGCAGGGAGGTGCTGGAGCCGGTGGTCGACGTCCCCGAAGAACCTGCGGCGCCCGCCGAAGCGCCACCGCCACTCGAGGATGAAGAACCTCCGCCCGAGGATGGCGTGGGAGTGGGAGACGCGGGCGCCGACGCCTCGGTGCAGCCGACGCCCCCCTGGACGCCATCCGCCTGGCCGCAAACGTGGGTCTCCTGGCCGGCGCCGCCGCCGCCGCTGATGCTCGCCGAGGCGGGGGGCGTCGACACCGTGCTCGACGGCGCCGAAACCGTGCTCGGCGGCGCCGTCAGCGCCGGGGTGGTGAGGGCCACCGACGGTGGAGTCGGAAGCCCCGCAGCCTGAGCGGTGATGGCGGACGCCGCGTAGCTGGCAGCCCACATCGTGGAAACCACGGCCGCCACGGACGCGGCACGCCGAACCAGAACACCGCTCATCTCCAGATCCTCCGCACGCACATTACCTCCCTATCGTCTCTTACACATCAATAGCATGGAAAGGTGCTATCGCGCCGCTCACTTATAGTGCAAATGCACCAGCACACAAAGCGGGGAGGTGGCTCGCGGTGGTCGGCACGAGAAAAATTGCCTGTAAAGCTCTGATCTGCGATCATTCTGGCGGTGATCCTCTTCCGCCTCGGGCAGGCTGCGGAGCTGCTGGGGGTCAGCGCCGACACCGTCCGCCGCTGGGCTGACAGCGGTCGCCTGCCCACCCGGCGCACCACCGGAGGACAGCGGGTGGTCGAGGGGCCGGCCCTGGCCGCGCTGGCGGTCTCGCTCGCCGAGGAGGGCTCAGTCGCCCGCGGAGCGCGCGAATCGGCTCGCAACCACTTCGCCGGTCTGGTCACCAAGGTCACCAAGGACAGCGTCATGGCCCAGGTGGACCTGCAGGCCGGCCCTCACCGGGTGGTCTCACTGATGAGCCGGGAGGCCGCTGACGACCTCGGCCTGGAGCCCGGCATGCTGGCCGTGGCGGTGATCAAGGCGACCAGCGTCGTGGTGCAGCTGCCGCCCCGAGCGGGGGGGATGGCGGTCGACTCGGCGGACCCCTCGGAGTGAGCCGGCTGGGGCGGATGTGCCCGCCGCGTGCGTCCGCCCTTCGCCGGCTCGGGCCGGGGGTCGCGATCCTGGCGATCCTCGCCGGGTGCGGATCGAGCGCCGCGAGCTCGTCCACCCCCTCCGGACATGGTCCAGTGTCGGTTCTGTACGCGGGCTCGATGGCCAACCTGATGGAGGACGACCTCGGACCGGCATTCTCCAAAGCGACCGGTTACACCTTCCAGGGTTACGGTGCCGGCTCCGACGAGCTGGTCAGCGACATCAAGGGCCGGGTCAAGAAGGGGGACATCTTCATCAGCGCCAGTCCCAGCGCCAACGCCGGATTGGAGGGGTCCGCCAACGGCGGTTGGGTGAGCTGGTATGCGACCTTCGGGGAGGCCCCGCTGGTGCTCGGCTACAACCCCAAGAGCAGGTTCGCCGCAGCGTTCAACTCCGAACCCTGGTATCAGGTGGTCACCCAGCCCGGCATCCTGGTGGGCCGCACCGATCCGACCCTCGACCCCAAGGGCAAGCTGACCGTCGAGGCCGTCGACGATGCGGCGAAGCTGCTCGAGATGCCCTCGCTCACCACGGCGATGGCGGGCTGGCCGGTGTTCCCCGAGGAGACCCTGATCGGCCGGCTCGAGGCCGGCCAGCTCGATGCCGGTTTCTTCTACTCCTTTGAGGCCACACCTCAGAAGATCCCCACCGTGTCGCTGTCGCCGATCGGCCTGAATGCCACCTTCACCGTGACCGTGCTCGACAATGCCCCCGACCCGAACGCCGCTCAGGCCTTTGCCGCCTACCTGCTTGGACCGGCGGGCCGTTCGATCCTGCAGGATCAGGGCGTCCAGCTGTTGCAGACAACCCTGACCGGATCGCGGTCGAGCGTGCCGAGCGTCCTGCGATCGTTTGTCGGCGGGTGATTGAGCGCACTCCGCAGTCCCCTGCCCTGGCTGGCGGGGATATTGGCGGTCTACCTGATCACGCCCTTCGCCATCCTGGTCGCCAATCTGAGTGGTGCCACCAGTCCCGGTCCCGGTCTGGGGGCGGCGCTGGTCACCTCCCTGGTCACCGCAACCATCTCCACCGCGATCGTTGCCGTGCTGGGGATCCCTCTGGCCTATCTGCTGGCCCGGACCCGCGGCCGGCTGGCCTCGGTGCTGTGGATGCTGATCGCCCTGCCGATTGCAATTCCCGCCCTGATGAGTGGCATCCTGCTGCTCTACCTGGTCGGACCCTACGCTCCCCTGGGTCAGGTCTTCGGGGGTGCTCTGACCGACTCGCTCGCCGGCATAGTGCTGGCCCAGACCTTCGTCGCCGCTCCCTTTCTGGTGATCGCGGCGCAGGCCGCGTTTCGCGCCGTGGACCCATCCCTCGAGGAGGTGGCCCAGACCCTCGGTCACCGGGCGACCGCGCGATTCGTCCGGGTGGCGCTCCCCGCTGCCTGGACCGGGGTCAAGGCCGGTCTGCTGCTGGCCTGGCTGCGCGCCTTCGGGGAGTTCGGCGCCACCGTGATCCTCGCCTACCACCCGTACTCACTGCCGGTGTTCACCTGGGTCCAGTTCGCCAGCACCGGCCTCCCCAGCACGCTTTCGGCCATCGGCGTGGCGCTGGTTGCCGCCCTGGTGGTGCTTGGCCTGAGCCAGCTGCCCTCATGGCGGCGGTGGCGTCCGGGGCGCTCGCGAACCGACGGTCGGGTGAGGGCGGGTGCCGGGGAGGTCATCGGTGCGGCGGAGGCGGCCCCGGCCGCCGCCGAGGCTGGGGCCGCTCCGGAGAGCGCTGCCGGCTTCGCCGGCCGTGAGGCTGGGGGAGGCCTTCTCACCTTCTCGGTCTCGGCGAGCCTGGGCAGCTTCCGCCTGGAGCTGGCCCAGCCGCGCGGCAGCCGCCGCCTGGCTCTGCTCGGCCCATCCGGGGCGGGGAAGACCCTGACCCTGCGGCTGCTTGCGGGGACCGCCTCCGGCGATGCCGACATCAGCCTCGGGGGAGTGTCGCTGGGCAGGCTGCCGGCCGAGCACCGCGGGGTCGGGTACCTGCCTCAGACCTCAGCTCTGATGCCAAACTGGACGGTGCGCGAGCAGGTGAACCTGGCGGTGGGGGCGGACCCGACGCGTACCGGCTGGTGGCTCCAGCGGCTCGGGCTCGGCGGTCTGGAGGACCGGCTCCCGGGGCAGCTCTCGGGAGGCCAGCAGCGCCGGGTCGCCCTGGCTCGAGCGCTGGCTCGCCGCCCCTCGCTGCTGCTTCTCGACGAGCCCTTCAGCGCCCTGGACGCCCCGGTGCGCTCCCGGTTGCGCCGCCAGCTGCGCAGCCTGCAGCGCGAGACCGGGCTGACCACGGTGCTGGTCACCCACGACCCCGAGGAGGCGGCACTGCTCGCCGACGAGGTGATCGTGATCGACGGAGGGCGCGCCCTCCAGCAGGGACCGATGGCCGACGTGCTCGGGCACCCGGCGTCCCCCCGGGTCGCCGCCCTGGTGGGCACCCCCAACACCCACTCCGGGACGGTGGTCCGCCCGGGCTGGATCTCGAGTGGCGGGCTCGAGATCGCGGCGCCGACCGACGGGTTCGCCGCGGGCAGCCAGGTGGTGTGGACGGTGCGACCCCACGACATCCTGCTGGACGGCAGCGGACCGTACGCGGGCAGGGTCCTGGACAGCCTGGAGGTCGGAGGCACACCGGAGGTCACCCTGCGGATGGGCAACCTCCAACTCGTCGCCAACCGCTGGGGCGGTCCCCCGGTGGCCCCGGGGGAGGCTTGCCGCTTCACCCTGCCGCCCGAGGCGGTGACTGTCTGGCCGGCCGGCCCTGCCGCGATGGGGAGCGCGTGGCTATGATCGGATGGAGCTGGCCTGACGCGCTGTACCGAAGGAGAGCCCGCGATGACGGTGACCGCGCCCGCCGGCGCCCCGACCCGCCCCGACCGCGCGCCGGCCCCGGTGCGCGACCGGCTGGACCGGCCGCTTCGTGACCTGCGGATCTCGGTCACCGATCGCTGCAACTTCCGCTGCCCCTACTGCATGCCGCGCAGCCACTATGGCAGTGGTCACCGCTTCCTCCCCGCCGCGGAGCAGCTCACCGCCGCGGAGATCGCACGGCTGGTCGCGGTCTTCGCCTCCCTCGGCGTCACCAAGGTCCGGCTGACCGGCGGGGAGCCGCTGCTCCGTCCCGACCTGGTCGAGATCGTGCAGCGGCTCAGCGAGCTCGGGCTCGAGGACCTGGCCCTGACCACCAACGGAGCGCTGCTGCACCGGCATGCCAACGCCCTGGCTCGCGCCGGTCTGCATCGGGTGACGGTGAGCCTGGATTCCATCGACCCGGCCGTGTTCGCCGCCATGAGCGACTCCAGGGTCTCCCTCGACTCCGTCCTGCAGGGGATCGAGGCTGCCGGGGACGCTGGGCTGCGCCCCGTCAAGCTGAACTGCGTGGTGCAGCGGGGAAGCAACCGCGAGAGCATCCTGGAGCTGGTCGACTGGGCCCGCTCCCACGAGTGCGAGCTGCGCTTCATCGAGTACATGGACGTGGGCACGTCCAACGGCTGGCGCCGTGAGGACGTGGTCACCGCCGACGAGATCCTGGAGGCGGTGGGTCGGGTGCACCCGCTGCTCGAGGTGGACCGTGAGCCCAATGCGGTGGCGCGTCGCTACCGCTTCGCTGACGGCCGCGGCACGCTGGGCATCGTCGCCTCCGTCAGCCGGCCATTCTGCGGGGACTGCAGCCGGGCCCGGCTGGGGTCGGACGGGCGCCTCTACACCTGCCTCTTCGCGGCCACCGGGATCGACCTTCGGACGCCTCTGCGAGACGGTGCCGGCGACGACGAGCTGCGCAAGCTGGTGGGGCGGCGCTGGGAGCGGCGCACCGACCGCTATTCGGAGATCCGCGCCTCGCTCAGCATCCCGCTGCGCCACGTGGAGATGTCGTACATCGGCGGCTGAGCCCGAGGGGCGGGGAAGCGCCGCGCCTGCGTCCCCGCCGAGGAGCGGCTCGCTGGGCGCCTTGACCCGGCCCCCTGCCGGTGCCAGCATGTCCGGGACGGCATTGGTCCCCTCCACGCGGCGACGGCAGGGGCGGCCGCGCCAGCCTCCTGCCGGCGACGATCGTGCTTGGGCCACCGGGTGCAGCGGACCCCTTGGGATCGGAGGACCGGGCGCATGAGACAGGCTGTCGCGATCACCGTCAACGGCCGCCGCCGGGAGGACCTGGTCGAGCCGAGAACCCTGCTGGTGCACTACCTGCGCGAGGCGGCCGAGCTGACCGGGACCCACATCGGCTGCGACACCAGCCAATGCGGCGCCTGCACCGTGCTCCTCGACGGCCAGGCGGTCAAGTCGTGCAGCGTCTTCGCGATCCAGGCCGATGGACGGGAGGTCACCACCGTCGAGGGCCTGGCCGCGCAGGGCGTGCTCCACCCGGTCCAGAAGGCGTTCTGGGACGAGCACGGCCTGCAGTGCGGCTTCTGCACCCCCGGCTTCATCATGGCCGCGGCGCATCTGCTCGAGCAGAACCCGCAGCCCACCGACGCGGAGATCCGAAGGGGGCTGGAGGGCAACCTCTGCCGGTGCACGGGCTACACCAACATCATGCGGGCCGTCCGCCGAGCCGCCGCCGAGATGGCCGTCGCCCACCTGGCGGGGACACCCGCAGGAGCGGCTGCCGACAGCCGCTCCTCGACTCCATCGACCCACGTGGGAGGCTGAGGCGATGGCCGTCACCACCATGGTCGGGGCCCGCATCCAGCGGCGCGAGGACCCCAAGCTCATCACCGGTCACGGCCGCTTCGTCGATGACATGCGGCTCACCAACATGGCCCACATGGCGATCGTGCGCAGCCCCCACGCCCACGCGCGCATCACCTCCGTCGATGTGACCGCGGCCCTGGCCGCACCGGGGGTGGTCGCGGTCTACACGGCCAAGGACTTCCACACCGTCCTGAGCGGCGGGCTCCCCGTCACCAACTCCTTCGTCGCCGACAAGAAGCAGGTGCCCGAGCAGTTTCCCATCGCCGAGTTCGAGGTTGCGTACGCCGGCGAGCCGGTGGCGGTGGTGGTCGCCGAGGACCGCTACCTGGCCGCCGACGCCGTCCAGCTGGTGGCGGTCGACTACGAGCCGCTCACGGCGGTGATGGACCCGGAGAAGGCGATGCAGCCGGGGAGTCCGCTGGTCAAGAGCGACCGCCCGGACAACATCGGATGGGACACCACCTTCGCGGGCGGCGACATCGATGCCGCGTTCGCCGAAGCCGAGGTGGTGGTTCGTGAGCGGATCACCCAGCAGCGCCTCTTCGCCATCGCCATCGAGATGCGAGGGTGCGTCGCCGACTACGTCCCGTTCGACGGGCGGTTGACACTGTGGACCTCGTCGCAGGTGCCCCACTTCGTGCGGCTCTTCGTGGGCGGTGGCATGGGGCTCCCCGAGTTCAAGGTGCGGGTGATCGCCCCCGACGTGGGCGGGGCCTTCGGCAGCAAGATCTGCCCATATCTCGAGGAGTACCTGTGCTCGGCGGCGTCCAAGCTCTCCGGCCGGCCGGTGAAGTGGAACGAGGAGCGCACCGAGAACCTCCAGGCCACCACTCATGGGCGTGGTCAGATCTTCGACATCGAGGTGGCGGCGCGGCGCGACGGCACCCTTCTCGGTCTCCGCCTCACCCAGCTCCTCGACATCGGCGCCTACCACGGCGTCTTCAGCGCCTTCCAGGTTCTCGCCTGCCTGGTGGCGGGGGGCGCCTACGAGTGGAAGGCGGTCCACGCCCGGAGCATCGGGGTGTTCACCAACCGCACCTCCACCGGCCCCTATCGCGGCGCCGGCCGGCCCGAGGCCACCCACCTGGTGGAGCGAGCGGTCGACCTGGTTGCCCGTGAGATCGGCATGGACCCGGTGGAGATCAGGCGGAAGAATTTCGTCCGCACCTTCCCCCACCCCAACAACTTCGGGCTGGTCTTCGACTCCGGCGACTACACCAAGACCCTTGACCGGGCGCTGCAGATCGTCGACTACCCCGAACTGCGCCGCCGCCAGGAGGAGATGCGCCGCGATGGCCGCTACCTCGGCATCGGGCTCAGCACCTATGTCGAGATCTGCGGGCTGGGGCCGAGCGCGGCCACCGCCCCGGCCGCCGGGGTGGCGCTGGTCGAGTCCTCCGCGGTCCGGGTCCATCCCACCGGCTCGGTGACCGTCACCGTCGGCACCCACGCCCACGGCCAGAGCCACGAGACCACCTTTGCGCAGATCGTCGCCGATGCCCTTGGCGTGCCCTACGAGCAGGTGGAGATCCGCCATGGCGACACCGGCGACAGCCCCTTCGGCTACGGCACCTACGGCTCGCGCAGCCTGGCCGTCGGAGGCATGGCGGTGCTCACCTCCTGCCACAAGGTGGTGGAGAAGGCGACCCGGCTCGCCGCCCACATCCTGGAGGCGTCCGAGGAGGACATCGTGGTGGAGCAGGGCCGCTACCACGTGCGCGGAAGCACCGAGCAGGCCAAGACCCTGGCGGAGCTGGCCTTCGCCGCCTACGGGGCCGGCCTGCCGGCGGGCATGGAGCAGGGCCTGGAGGCGGTGACCTACTTCGATCCGCCCAACTTCGTCTGGCCGTTCGGCTGCCACGTCTGTGTGGTCGAGGTCGATCCCGACACCGGCGGCGTCGCCATCGAACGCTACGTCGCGGTCGATGACTGCGGCACGGTGATCAACCCGATGGTGGTGGACGGCCAGCTCCACGGCGGAATCGCCCAGGGCATCGCTCAGGCGCTCTACGAGGAGGTGCGCTACGACGACGCCTCCGGGCAGATGCTGACCGGGACCCTGCTCGACTACCTGGTCCCGACCATCGCCGAGATGCCGGAGTTCGAGCTGGACCGGACCGTCACCCCCAGTCCCACCAACGAGCTGGGGGTCAAGGGGATCGGCGAGGCCGGCACCATCGCCGCCTCCCCGGCGGTGATCAACGCGGTGGTCGACGCCCTGAGCCCCTTCGGCATCCGGCACGTGGAGATGCCGGCCAGCCCGGAGCGGATCTGGTCGATGATCGCGGCCACCCGCCGCCCGGGGGCCTCACCCGGTCCGAGCGGCAACGGAGCCACTCCCGTCCAGGAGGCACGCCGATGATCCCCTCGGCCTTCGATTACGTCCGTGCCGGTTCGGCCGCCGAGGCGGCGGCGCTGCTCGCCTCACTCGGCGAGGACGCCAAGCTCATCGCCGGGGGACAGAGCCTGATCCCGCTGATGCGGATCCGCCTCAGCCAGCCATCGGCCCTGGTCGACATCGGCCGGGCCCCCGGTCTCGACCGCATCCGCCGGGAGAACGGGACCCTGGTGCTGGGCGCCCTGACCCGTCACGCCGACATCCAGCGCAGCGAGGTGGTCCGGGACTCCCTGCCCCTGCTCGCCGAGATGGCGTCCGAGGTGGGGGACAGCCAGGTCCGCAACCTGGGGACCATCGGCGGCGTCGTCGCCCACGGGGACAGCGCCGGAGACTACAACGCCCTGGCGCTGATGCTCGATGCAGAGATCGTCACCACCAAGGGGCGGCACTCCGCCTCCGCGTTCTTCCGCGACATCCTCACCACCGCCCTGGACCATGACGAGGTGGTCACCGAGATCCGATACCCGGTCGCCCCCGGCCCGCACGCCTACATCAAGTTCCGGCGGCGCCTCTACGACTGGGCGATCGCCGGAGTGGCGGTGCAGCGCACCGAGAGCGGCTGGCGGGTCGGCTACGTCAGCCTCGGCACCACCCCGCGGCGCGGCACCGCGGTGGAGCGGGCCCTGGAGAGTGCGACCCTCGCCGTCGACGCGGCCGCCGAGTGCGCCACCGACATCGAGCCGAGCGGGGACCTGCGGGGCAGCGCCGCCTACAAGCGGCACCTCGCCGAAGTGCTCACCGCACGGGCGCTGCGGCAGGCTCAGGCAGCGGCCTGAGCCAGGCGGCGGGTAGGCTGCGGACGTGGATCCGTCCGCAGCTCCGCCCCCGCCGGCCACGGTCGACGAGGTGGTCGACCGCCTGGCTGCGCAGGACTATCTCTGCGACCGCCGGCTGGCGACCGCCATCCTGGTGGCGCTGCGGATCGGCAAGCCGCTCTTTCTGGAAGGCGAGGCGGGAGTTGGCAAGACCGAGGCTGCCCGGGCCATGGCCGCTGCTCTTGGTGCCCGGCTGATCCGCCTCCAATGCTACGAGGGCATCGACCTGGCTCACGCCGCCTACGAGTGGAACTACCCCCGCCAGCTTCTCCACATCCGGTTGCTCGGCGAGGCCGATGACCTGGCCCGAGCCGAGCAGGATCTCTTCGGCCCGGACTACCTGCTCCGCCGCCCCCTCCTCGACGCCATCGACAGCGACGATCCGGTACCGCCGGTGCTCCTCATCGACGAGATCGACCGCTCCGACGAGGAGTTCGAAGCTTTTCTTCTCGAGGTTCTCGCCGACTCCGCGATCAGCATTCCCGAGCTGGGCACCATCCGGGCCCGGCGGCCACCGCTCGTCATCCTCACCGGCAACCGCACCCGGGAGGTCCACGACGCGCTGAAGCGGCGCTGCCTCTACCACTGGATCGACTATCCGGACCTGGAACGGGAGGTGGCGATTGTCCGGGCGCGAGCCCCCGAGGTCACCGAGACCCTGGCGCGCGAGGTTGCCGCTGCGGTCCAGCACCTTCGCCGGCTGGACCTCTACAAGCTGCCCGGGGTCGCCGAGACCATCGACTGGGCTCGGGCCCTGGCAGCCCTGGGCCATACCGAGGCTGGTCCCGGCGCCCTCCGCGAGACCATCGGTGCCGCGGTCAAGTACCAGGAGGACCTCGAGCTCGCCGGACAGGCCCTGGTCGACGCGGCGGAGGCCTGATCACGATGAGCTCGCCGGCTCCGCGGGCCCCTCGACCGGCGCCGTCTGCGGATGTGCCGCCAACCGGCGGCGCGGTCCCGGACCCGCTCCTCCGCGTGGCCGGCTTTGCCCGCCTGCTCCGGGATGTTGGACTGAGCACGACCCCCGGCCGGGTGGCGGACGGCTGCGCCGCGCTGCTCGCCGTCGACCTCTCTCAGCTCGACCAGGTGCGCGACGCGTTGCGAGCGGTCTTCGTCAGCCGGAAGGAGGAGACCGACGCCTTCGACGCCGCCTTTGACCTCTTCTGGTCAGCGGGGTCGCAGCCGGCTCGGGCCGGGATGGTTCCGATGCGGGCCCGCGCCCTGCCCCTCGATCCCGCCCGCGCCCCGGCCTGGGCCTCACTCCTCGGCCTGGCCGCGCCGGCCGTGGCCCGAGCGGCCGAGGCGCAACCGGAGCAGAGCTCCGGGTACAGCCCCGACGAGCTGCTCCGCCACCGCGACTTCGCGCAGATGAGCTGGGCGGAGCTCCAGGCGGTCCGCCGCCTGATCCGCCAAGCCCCCTGGAGGGTGGCGAAGAGACGGACCCGCCGGCTCCGGCCCGAGCGGAGCGGTCGGGTCGAGCTGCGGCGGACCCTTCGGGCCGCCGTCGGCCATGGCGGAGAGCCGCTGCGGCTGGCCCGGGCCGCCGCGCGGTGGCGGTCCCGGCCCATCGTCATCCTCTGCGACGTCAGCGGCTCCATGGACCGCTACTCTCGCCAGCTGCTGGTGTTCGCCCATGCGGTGGGCCGGCGGCAGCACGTCGAGACCTTCGCCTTCTCCACCCATCTCACCCGGATCACCCATCTGCTCCGCCGCGGCGACCCCGACCGATCCCTGGCGGAGGTCGCCGGTCAGGTTCACGACATCGGCGGAGGCACCCGGATCGCGGACTCCCTGCACGATTTTCATCGCCACTATGGCCGCAGGGTGCTCGGCCATGGCGCCGTGGTGCTGCTGATCAGCGACGGCTGGGACCGCGGCGACCCCGAGCGGCTGGCTGCGGAGATGGCCCGGCTGCGGCGCAGCTGTCATCGCCTGATTTGGTTGAATCCCCTGCTCGGCAGCCGCGACTACCGGCCCGAGACCCGGGGGATGCGGGCGGCCCTCCCCCACTGCGACGACTTCGTGGCGGCGCACAGCGTGGACGCCCTCGACCGGCTCGGCCGGTTGCTCCAAGACCTCCCGGCCAGGTCGAGCCGGGAATGGAGGCCGCCTGCCGGGGTCAGCCGTGGCGACGCCGGCGCCAGCCGATCAGCAGCGCCACCGCCCCCAGCGCCGCCCCCACCGCCGCCAGCAGCTCCGGCCGCCGGCTGAGCCGGCGCAGCCGCTCCCCAGCCACCGCTCGCGCCACCGCCAGCGCGTCGAGCGGCACCACCGGTGCGGGGGCCTCGGCCGGGGCCTGCTGGACGGGGAGCGCCGATCCCCCGGACGCCGGAGCCGTCGGCGTCTCGGCCGCCGGACCGCCGGGATCGCCCTCGGGGCCGGGGGGGTCGCGCCGGGCACCGCCGCCGCGCCGCCGACCGCCCTTGAGCGCCGCCGGCGCCTCCGGCTCGGTGGAGAGGGCCCGGGAATCAGCCGGGGTGGAGGCACCCACCGCCCTGCCGGTCACCTCGGCAGACACCTCCTCCTCCTCCAGCTTGGCCTGGATGCACGCACCCATCTGGGTGACCAGGTGGCGGGCGACATCCTCCATGATCCCCCGGCCGAACTGCGCCACCCGGCCGACCACGGTGAAGTCGGTGAGGAAGGCGACCGTGCCGTCGCCCGCCACCGACATGGTGGTGGTGGCCCGGGCCGAGCCCGAGCCCGTGGTCTCCCGTCCCTCCGCCTCCAGGGTCGCCGAGCGCGCCCCGGGGTCGCGCGCGGTGATCCGGGCCGTCCCCTGGTAGCTGACCGTCACCGGTCCCACCTTGATCCGCACCATACCCCGGAAGGTGTCGGGGTCGACGACCTCGGCGAGCTGGGCTCCGGGGACGCAGCCGACCACCCGGTTGACGTCGAGCAGGAACTCATACACCCGATCCGGTTGCGCCCTGACGCTGAACGAGCTCTCGATCTGCACCACGGCATTGTGCTCCGCCGTCCCCGCCTTGCTGCGGGCACTCGATGGGCCGATACTCAGAGCGATGCGGGAGCTGCTGCCCACCCTCGACGAGTGGGCGACCTCGGACCCCGAGATGGCCCTGGCCACCGTCGTCCGCACCACGGGCTCAACCCCGCGACCGGCGGGCGCGCGGCTGGTGGTCAGCCGCGACGGGCGGATGGCGGGCTCGGTCAGTGGCGGTTGCCTGGAGTCCGCGGTGGTTCTCGAGGCCCAGGCCACCCTGAGCGGTGAGGCCCCAGCGCGCACCCTCCACTACGGCATCAGCGACGAGCTGGGATGGTCGGTGGGCCTGGCCTGCGGCGGCAGCGTCGACGTCTTCGTCGAGTCGCTGCGCTGGGATGGCTCGGACCCGGTGCTGGTCGCCACCCGGGAGGCGATCGCCGCCGAGCGCGCGGTGTCCCTGCTCTCCATCCTCTCCGGTGAGGGCACCGGCGCCCGGGCGGCGGTGGTCGAGGGCGAGGGCTTGACCGGGACCCTCGGGGGCGCGACCACCGACCACGCGGTGATCACCGTCGCCCAGTCGTGTCTGGCCAGCGGGCTGCCCCGGATCGAGGACCTCGGCGGAGTTTCGGTCTTCATCGACCCGATCGTTCCCGCTCCTCGGCTGGCCGTGGTCGGAGCTGTCCACATCGCCATCCCCCTGACCGCGATGGCCCGCGCCGCCGGCTACCGGGTCACCGTCATCGACCCTCGGCGGACCTTCCTCACCGAGGAGCGGATCGCGGGTGCCGATCGGCTGGTCGCCGCCTGGCCCGACGAGGTGCTGCCCGGCCTCGATCTGGGGGCGCGCGACGCCGCGGTGTGCCTGGCCCACGACCCCAAGTTCGAGGATCCGGCGCTCGGCGTGCTGCTGCGCAGCCGGGCCGGCTACATCGGAGCCATCGGCAGCCGCGGCACCCACGCCAAGCGGGTTGACCGGCTCCGCGAGGCGGGCTTCGACGACGGCACCATCGCCCGCATCCACAGCCCGGTGGGACTGGACCTCGGCGCCGCCACCCCGGAGGAGATCGCCGTGGCCATCCTGGCCGAGATCGTGTCGGTGCGCCGGGGCCGGAGTGGCGGCTCGCTCTCAGCCCGGCCGGTGGCGACGGTGGCGTGAGGCTCGAGATCCTGGACGGTCCGGCCATCGCGGAGAGGAGGTGGATCGGCGCGGTGCTCTGCCGCGACGTCAACGGTGCCGGGCGGCGTCCGCTGCTGCTCAAGGGCCGGCGGCTGGTGGCTGGCGACGCCGCGATCCTGGCCGGCGCGGAGCTGGAGGAGCTCCACCTCCTCTGGCCCGAGCCCGGCGACGTTGATGAGGACGCGGCGGCGACGCGGCTGGCCCAGGTCATCGCCGGGGCGGGGGTGGAGATCCACCGGCCGGTGGAGTCCCAGGTGCGGCTGAGCGCCGTCCGGCGTGGCCGGGTCCGGGTGGACACCGCGACCCTGGCGGCGCTCAACGCGGTCGACGCGGTCACCGTGTTCACCCTTCCCGATGGCATCCCGGTGGAGCCGGGGAGGACCGTGGCCGGGGTCAAGGTCACCCCCCTCACCATCCCTGAGCCGCTCCTGGCCGAGGCGGAGCGGCTGGCCTTTTCGCTGAGCGGTGACAGCCGCACTCTGACCGTCCGCGGCTTCCTCCCGCTGCGGTTGGCCGCAGTGGTGCGGCACCGGATCAGCGACGAGGCACGGCTGCGTTTCGAGCGGTCGCTGAGGGCGAGGGCGGACTGGTTCGGCGGTTCGGTGGCGTCGGTGGATTACGCCCCCTCCCGCTCCGCGGCTCGTGAAGCCCTGCTCCGTGCCGCCACCGCCGCCGACCTGGTCCTGGTGGTGGGGGTGGCCTCGGTCGATCCGCTGGAGAGCACCTGGCGGGATCTGCTCGAAGCGGGCGCGGCGGTCATCCGCCGCGGCTTGCCGGTCCACCCCGGCAGCAGCTACTGGCTCGCGACCCTGGCCGGCATCCCGGTGATCGGGGTGGCCTCCTGCGGGATGCTCTCCCGGCGCAGCGCCCTGGACCTGCTGCTGATTCGCTGCTTCTCGGGGGAGCCCCTGGACCCGGCCTTTCTCGCCGGGCTGGGCCACGGAGGGCTGCTGGGCCCGGAGCAGGGATGGCGCATCCCCAGCTACGAGTCTGCGGGGGAGGCGGACGCCCCGTAGCCCATCCGGCGCCAGTCCTCGGGCGTGTCGATGTCGATCGGATGGCCGCCGGGTGCGCTGGCAGCGACCGGCGCGACCAGCTCGGGACGGGCCCTGATGATCCGCCGGCAGCCGATGTCGCCGGCCAGGGCGAGAATGTCCGGCCACAGCTCGCGGGCGAGCACCACCGGAGGGTGGAGAAGCCCGTCGATGCTGAGCGCGGCAGCCGGCAGGCCCGAGCCGGCCTGGGCGTCCAGGAGGCGGTCGAAGAGCTCGGCGCTCACCTCGGGCTGGTCACCCAGGATGATCATGGCGCGCTCGGCGTCGGGACCGAGGGCCGAGATGCCGGCGCGGATCGAGGTGCTCAGCCCGCCCGCGTGCTCTGGGTTCGAAACCACCCGGGACCGCCCCCACTCCACCCCGGCCCGGATCGGCTCGAGGTGGGCCCCCAGCACCACCACGACCTCGTCGAGGCGGGAGCCGCAGGCGGCCCGGACCACGTGCTCGAGAAGGGGCCGGCCGTGAAAGGAGAGCAGCTGCTTGGGCTCGCCCATCCGCGACGACGAGCCCGCCGCCAGCACCACCCCCGCCGACCGAGCGCTCAACCGGCCGCGGCGCCCAGGTAGCGACTCGGATCGGCGGCGAAGCTCTGGGCGCAGCCGGCGCAGCAGAAGTGGTAGGTCCGCCCGTCGTGCTCCAGGCTCCGGGAGGCGGTGGAGATGTCCACGGTCATCCCGCACACCGGGTCGACCGCGAAGCCGGCCGGCTGCGGGGGCCGGAACTCAAGCTGGTCCGATCCGCTGGAGCCGGGCGCCGCCGGGTCGAAGGGAGCGGCCTGGACGCGGACCAGCCGGTCGCGGCGCCGGGCCACGACCTCCGCCAGGGCGTGGAGGGCGATCTCCGCCTGGGTCCCGCCCCGGTAGCCCCCCGCGGGAGAACGCACCCGCGCCAGCTCAGCCTCGCTGACTCCTCGCTGGCGCAGGTTCTCGAGCACCGCCTGGGCGCGGCGCTCGCTGGCCACCAGGGCGATGTCGGCATGAGGCAGGGCCAGGGCCGCTGCCAGCGCGTCCTCGTCGTCGTGGCCCATGGTCGCCACCACCACCCACACGTCGAGGCGGTCCTGGAGCCGGGCCAGCCCGGTGAGCTCCAGCTGCTGGTCGGGGGCGAGCTGGCCCCCGGGACCGCTGGCGGCGCCGGGGCTCGGTTCCGCCCCAACCGCCTCGCCGTGCCGCCGGACCGCGCAGGTGCGGAATCCCACGGTTCTGCCGAGCTGGAGCAGGGTCTGCGCCGCCGGGCTGTCGCCGACCGCCACCAGCAGCGGCGGGGGCAGCTGAGGGTCGATGAAGATGTCCAGGGCGCCGCCGCTGGGACAGGTGGTGGCGACGCTCACCTCGCCGGGTCCGCGCACCTCGGCCGCCTCCGCGTCGGGGCGGATTCGCACCAGGCGGGGCAGGCCGTCGGCGATCGCGGCCAGCGCCTCCCGGCGCACCAGCGGCTCGGAGCAGCTGCCGCCGATCCAGCCGACCAGGCGGCCGGAGGCGTCGATCAGCGCCGTGTCACCGGGGTGCGCTGAGGTGGGCGACTCGGTCCGCACCACGATGGCCAGGGCGCAGGGCCGCCCAGCGGCGGCCTGCGCAGAGAGCAGCGAGATCAGGGCTTCGTCGATGGCGTCAGCTCCCGGCCCGGATCGCTGCCCAGACCTTGTCGGAGGTCACCGGCATCTCGATGTTGGTCACCCCCAGGGGCGCGAGAGCGTCGATCACCGCGTTGACGTACGCGGCCGGCGAGCCCACCGTGGCCGACTCCCCCACTCCCTTGGCGCCGAAGGGGTGGTGCGGCGACGGTGTCACCGTGGCGTGGGTCTCGAAGCTCGGGGTCTCCCACGCAGTGGGCAGCAGGTAGTCGGTGAAGTTGGAGCCGATGCAGTTGCCGTCCTGGTCGAAGGTGATCAGCTCCATGAAAGCGATCCCGAAGCCCTCGGTGAGGCCACCGTGGATCTGGCCCTCGACGATCATGGGGTTGATGCGGACGCCGCAGTCGTCGACGGCCACCATCTTCCGCACCTTCACCTCACCGGTGCCGCCGTCGATGTCGACCACCACCACGTAGGTCCCGAAGGGAAAGGTCATGTTGGGCGGGTCGTAATAGGTGACTCCCTCCAGACCGGCCTCCATCCCCTCGGGGAGGTTGGTGTAGGCGGCGAAGGCGATGTCCTGGATGCTCTTGGCGGTGTCCGGCGATCCCTTGACCCAGAACCGGCCCTTCTCGAACTCGATGTCGGCGGTGTCTGCTTCCAGGAGATGGGCGGCGATGGCCCGCGCCTTGTCGCGGAGCTTGCGCGACACCATCGCGGTGGCGGCGCCGCCGACCGGGGTCGACCGCGAGGCGTAGGTGCCCAATCCGTACGGGGTGTTGTCGGTGTCACCCTCCTGGACCTCGACGTCGGCGGCCGGGATCCCCAGCTCCTCGGCGACGATCTGGGCGAAGGTGGTCTCGTGGCCCTGGCCCTGGGACTTGACCCCCAGCTTGAGCACCGCCTTGCCGGTGGGGTGCACCCGCAGCTCGGCGGAGTCGAACATCCGCAGCCCTGCGATGTCGAACTCCTTGCCGTGGCCGGCGCCGACCACCTCGGTGAAGCTGGCGATGCCGATCCCCATGTATTCGCCGCGCTGGCGCTTCTCGGCCTGCTCGCGTCGCAGCTCCTCGTAGCCGAGCTTCTCCAGCGCGAGATGGAGCGCCCTCGGGTAGTCGCCGCTGTCGTACTCCCAGCCGGTCGCCGAACGGTAGGGGAACCTCTCGGGCCCGATGAAGTTGCGCAGCCGCAGCTCGGCTGGGTCCAGACCCAACTCGACCGCCGCGGTCTCCACCAGCCGCTCGATCAGGAATGAGGCCTCGGTGACGCGGAAGGAGCAGCGGTAGGCGACGCCGCCCGGCGCCTTGTTGGTGTAGGCGCCGTCGGCGACGACGTGGGCCGCGGGGATGTCGTAGGAGCCGGTCACGATGTGGAAGAGGCCGGCCTTGAAACGGCTCGGCTGGGCGTCGGCGAAGAAGGCGCCGTTGTCGCTGAGCAGCGAAGCCCGGAGCCCGATGAAGCGGTTGTCAGAGTCCAGGGCGAGCTCACCGGACATGTGGTAATCGCGGGCGAAGCCCGTCGAGATCAGGTTTTCGCTGCGGTCCTCCACCCACTTGACCGGTCGCCCCAGCAGCAGCGACGCGGCGGTGGCGACGACGTACCCGGGATAGATCGGGACCTTGTTGCCGAAGCCGCCGCCGATGTCGGGCGAGATGATCCTGATCTTCTCCTCCGGCAGCCCCGCCACCAGGGCGAAGAGGGTGCGATGGGCATGGGGCGCCTGGCTGGTCATGTAGAGGGTGGCCTGACCGGTGGCCGGGTCGACGTCGGCGACGATCCCGCAGGTCTCGAGCGGGGCCGGATGGCAGCGCGGATAGTGGGTGGACAGCGATACCACTCGGGCCGCGCGGGCGAAGGCGGCGTCGGTCGCCTCCTTGTCGCCCGCCTCCCAGTGGTAGATGCGGTTGTCGGTGGCCTTGTCATCGCGGATCACCGGCGCCCCCTCGGCCAGCGCCTGCTGGGGAGTCACCACCGCGGGGAGCGGCTCGTAGTCGACCACGATCATCCCCAGCGCGTCCTCGGCGATGTACCGGCTGGTGGCGATCACCGCCGCGACCTCCTGGCCCTGGAAGCGCACCTTGTCGGTGGCCAGCACCGCCTGGGTGTCTCCCGAGAGAGTTGGCATCCAGGCCAGCTTGTGCTCGGCCATCAGGGCGCCGGTGACCACCGCCACGACCCCGGGCAGCGCCGAGGCCGCGGAGACATCGATGCTGCCGATGCGGGCGTGAGCATGAGGGCTGCGCAGGATCGCCATGTGCAGCATCCCGGGCAGCACGATGTCGTCGACGTAGTGGCCGCGGCCGCGGATGAAGCGTGCATCCTCCTTGCGCGGGACCGACTCCCCGATTCCCCCGATGGGTGCGGTTGCGATCGCCATCACCCGACCTCCGCCATCTGAGAACGGCTCCCGACCGCCGCCGACTCTCCCTCGGCCGCCGAAGCCGCACGCACCCGGGCGGCGGTGCGGATGGCCTTGACGATGTTCATGTATCCGGTGCAGCGGCAGATGTTGCCGCTGATCGCCCAGCGGACGTCCGCTTCGCTGGGATCGGGGTTGTGCTCCAGCAGGGCCACCCCCACCAGCATCATCCCCGGGGTGCAGAACCCGCACTGCAGACCGTGTTCGCTGTGGAAGGCCTCCTGCACCGCATTGAGCCGGCCATCGACGGCGAGCCCCTCGACGGTGGTGATGCTGCGCCCCTCCACCTGGGCGGCGAGCAGGGTGCAGGATTTCACCGGGCGGCCGTCGAGCAGGACGGTGCAGGCCCCGCAGTTGCTGGTGTCGCAGCCCACGTGGGTACCGGTGAGCTCCAGGCGGGTCCTGATGAAGTCCACCAGCAGGGTCCTGGGCTCGGCCTCCGCCGACCGCAGGGATCCGTTGATGTTCAGAGTGATGTTCATGCTGTCTCTCCCCGGGCCCGACCGAGGGCCCTCCGCAACCCGCGCTCGACGAAGACCCGGACGACATCGCGCTTGTAGTCGGCGCTGCCCCGCAGGTCGGACTTCGGCTCCGCCGCCCCGGCCGCCAGCCGCGCCGCTGCGGCGATCACGGAGTCATCGGGCACCTGCCCGGCAAGCGCCAACTCGGCGGCGGTCGCCTTGAGGCTCTGGGAGCCGACCGCGCAGAGCCCGATCCCAGCCTCGGCAATGCGGTCGCCGCCCTCCAGGGTGATGTGCACCGCGACCCCGACGGTGGCGAAGTCGCCGATCTTCCTCTCCAGCTTCAGATAGGCGCCCCCCACCCTGGCCGCGGGCATCGGGACCCGGATCTCGGTGAGCACCTCGTCAGGCTCGAGCGAGGTGGTGAAGGGTCCCTGGAAGAACTCTCCGACCGGGATGCGCCGCTCGCCCCGGACGGATCGTGCCACCAGCTCGGCGCCCACCGCGAGCATGACCGCCCCCCAATCGCCGGCGGGATCCGCGTGGCACAGGGATCCGCCCACCGTCCCCATGTTGCGGATCAGCGGATCCGAGATCTGCGGGGCCGCATCGAGCAGCACGTCGAGACGGCCCCGCAGCTGGTGGGCCGCCTCGACCTCCGCATGACGGGTGCGGGTCCCGATGCGCAGCAGGCCGTCGTCGCGACCGATGCCGTCCAGGCCTGGGACGCGCCCGATGTCCACCAGCAGGGCGGGGCTGGCGAATCGGAGCTTCAGCAGGGGGATGAGGCTCTGACCTCCGGCCAGAAGCTTGGCGTCGTCGCCTCGCTCTGCCAGGGTGCGAAGCACCTCGTCCAGGCTGGCCGGAGCGACATAGTCGAACGCGGCAGGGAACAATGCGGTCACCTCCAGGGGTCGAGGCCCTGGTCGGCGTGCCCGAAGGCCTGTCGATCAGGCGCCACGGCGTTGATCCGTCTCGCACCGGGCTCGACGACTCGTAGTAGCACCAGCCCCGAGGCCTGTCAACGAGGGCGACTCCAGCGCCCGGGTCAGCGGTGGCGGGTGTCGCCGCGCAGCAGCGCCAGGGCGTGGGGCAGCGCCTTCCAGACGGCGTCCAGGCTCTCGGCCACGGCACGCGGGCTGCCCGGCAGCGCCAGCACCAGGCACCCCCTCACCACCCCCACCACCTGACGGGAGATCATGGCCAGCGGGGTCGACCCCAGGCCGTGCTGGCGCATCGCCTCGGCCATCCCGGGGACCTGGTAGTCGAGCAGCGGCAGCAGGGCCTGGGGGGTCAGATCGCGGGGGCCGAGCCCGGTGCCCCCGCTCAACAGCACCAGGTCCGAGCTCTCCACCGCCTCCTCCACCGCCGACCTGATCTGGTCGATGCTGTCGGCAACCAGCCGGCGACCCACCACGGTGGCGGGTAGGGCGGCCAGCCTTTCGGCCATCAGGTCACCGCTGGAGTCCTCGGCGATCTCGCCGCGGGCTCGGGAGTCGCTGACCGTGATCACGCTGGCGCGCCACCGGGCGCCGGCCTCGCTCACCCCGGACGGCTGACCGCACCGCTGCGACCCCCGCTCTTGCCGAGCAGGCGCAGCGATTCCACGGTCATCCAGGGGTCGGCGGATTTCAGCATGTCGACCACGGTGAGCGCGGCCACCGCCGCGGCGGTGAGCGCCTCCATCTCCACCCCGGTCGAGGCGACGCAGCGCGCCGAGCTGGTGAGGCGGACCCCGGGGAGCGCGTCATCGATGGATGCGGCCACGTCGACGTGGGTGAGGGGCAGAGGGTGACAGAGGGGGATGAGCTCCGGGGTGCGCTTGGCAGCCATGATCCCGGCGATGCGCGCCGCGGCCAGCACATCGCCCTTGGGCGAGCCCCGGCGAAGCGCCTGCACGGTGGAGGCGGAGGCGAAGCGCACCACCGCCTCGGCGGTTGCAGCTCGTTCAGTCACCGGGCGGTCGCTGACGTCGACCATCCGCATCGAGCCGGACCCGTCCAGATGGGCCAGCGGAGGCGATGCGGCCGATTGGTTCGGATCCGGGAGGACGCCGTCCAGCTCGCGGGCGTCGACCCACGCAGCGCCATCCGGATGGTGCTCGCGCTTCCACACCGGAAGGTCGCGCTTGATCATCTCCACGGCCTCGGCGCAGCCACGCAGCGCCTCGGCGCGGTGAGCCGCCACCGCCACCACCGCCAGGCTCACCTCGCCGACCGCCAGAGAGCCGGTGCGGTGCACCAGGGCGAGCCCGCCCAGCCGGTGGCGCTCGGCGACGTACGCGGCGATGCGGCGCAGCTCTCGATCGGCCATCGCCGGGTAGATCTCGTAGTCCAGCTGCAGCACCGGGCGCCCACCACTCACGTGCCGGACCACCCCGGCGAAGCTGGCGACCGCCCCGTGGGCGTCGCGGCGCAGGGTGTCAACCAGGTGGCTGACGTCGATCGGCGACTCCACCACCTCGCAGAGGAGTGCCGGGGTCGGGCCATCGTCGACCGCGCCCCCCGCCACCGGGGGCATGAAGGCCACCTCATCGCCGGGCTCCACCGCCGTCTCCCAGTCGCAGTAGGTGAGGTTGCGAGCAGCGCGGACACGATCGCGCAAGCCCACGAGCTCAGGCCGCTGGCGGATCACCAGCGACCACAGCTCGGCCACGGTGGCGGCCCGCTCGCGCACCAGGGTCTCGGCGCCGAGGCGGTCGCGGAGGGCGCCGAAGCAGAGCACCCGGATGGGGGGCGGCGCCGATTTCTCCATCTCAGCGCTCCTCCACCTGGCGACGGCGGAGCTCAGCCATCAGGTCAGCTCCAGGGCGGTGAGCAGGGTGCCGGGCTCCACCCGGGAGGTGCCGATCGGGACCACCAGCAGCGCCTGCGCATCGGCGAGCCCTCGCAGCATCGAGGAGGTCTGGTCGCCGCTCTGGGTGGCCACCGGAATCCCATCCTCCCCCTCGCCGAGGTGGACCCTGAGGTAGGTCTCGAGCCCGGTCGGGGTCTCCATGGCCTCGCCGGCGCGGACTGCGATGCGGCGCCGGCCGGTCTCCGCGGCGCCCTGCAGGGCGAGGATCGCGGTCCTGCCGAACAGCTCGAAGGTGACTGCCGCGCTGGCCGGGTTTCCCGGCAGGCCCAGCATCGGGACGTCGCCGAGCACCCCGATGAGCAGGGGCTTTCCGGGACGCATGGCGAGGCGCCAGGCTTCGATTCGACCGAGCTCGGAAACCACGGCGCGCACATGATCGTGGCGGCCGACGCTCACCCCCGCACTGGTGATCACCAGCTCGCATCCGGAGGCGGCGGCCAGCCGCTCTCGCACCGCCTCGAGGCTGTCCCCGGCGATGCCCAGGTTCACCACCTCACCGCCGGCTGCAGAGATCGAGGCGGCGATCATCAGGGCGTTGCTGTCGGTGACCTGGTGAGGCGCCGGAGGGACGCCGACGGGCACCAGCTCGTCGCCGCCGGACAGCAGGGCCACCCTGGGGCGGCGATGGACCCATACCGACCCCGCACCCGCCGCCGCGCACGCGGCCAGGTCGATCGGGCGCAGCCACCGCCCGGCGGGGACCATCACGCTTCCCGGTTGGGCGTCCCCGCCGGCCCGGCGCACGTGGTTGCCCGGGCCCGGTGAGGCGAGCACCAGGACCGCCCGGTCACCGTCCGGCCGGCTCTCCTCCACCGGGACGATCGAGTCGGCACCCTCCGGGATCGGCCCTCCGGTGGCGATCACCATTGCCGTGCCCGGGCGCAGACTCGCCACCGGGGCTCCGGTTCTGGCCTCTCCGGAGAGCGGCAGGCGCACCGGGGTCGCCGCCGTGGCCCCCGCGCAATCCGCGGCCAGGACCGCGTAGCCGTCCATCGCCGAGTTGTCGGACCCGGGTACGGCCCACCTGGTGACCACGTTCCGAGCCAGCACCCGGCCGCGAGCCTCGGGGAGGGGGATCAGCTCCCCGGCGGTATGCCTGGCGGCGACCAGCCGGAGCAGGCGGTCCCGAGCCTCCGCCACCGTCATCAGCTCCCGAGCTGCAACCGCGCGGTTCATCAGCTGGGACGATACAGCCGCAGGCCCGCGGCGCTGACCGGCGGGGCGGTGGACGGCGCGGCCGGCCATTCCCCTGGCCATAAGACACCCGGGCCGGCGCGGCCGACCCGGGTGCGCACGGAGAGGGGTGTCAGCCCGGGATGGGTGCCGGTGTCGTTGCCGGTGCCCGCGGCACAGCATGGCCAGTTGAAGATGAAGATTCGGCAGGACTGGGTTAAGCGTCGGAGAAGGATTGCGGCGGGACTCAGCTCCCCGCCGGCAGTGAGGCCACGATCCGCCGCACCGTCGCCGCCGGAGTCGACCTGCCCGAATCGACGGTGAGATCAGCCAGGCTCGCGTACAGCGGCTCCCGCACCCGCGCCATCTCGCGGAGCATCCCGAGGAGGTCACCGGACGGGAGCGGACGGTGACCGTCGTCGTGGCGGAGCCGGGAGACGAGGTGGGCCACCTCCACCCTCAGCCACACCACCCAGGTCTCCGCCAGCAGGCTGGGCACCTGCGGGTCGAGGACGACCGCGGCCGCCGCCGCGACCACCTGCGCCGGCCGATTCGAGAGCCCGCGCACCAGGACCTCAACCTCCAGGCGGTGGAGAACGTCGGCGCCACGCTCGGCGCTGAGCCGGGCCGCGGATTGGCCGGTCATCCCCTCGAGCTGCGCGTCGCCATCCCAGAACGGACGATCGAGCCGCTGGGCCAGCAACTCTCCGACGGTGGTCTTTCCGCTGCCCATCAGGCCGAGCAGGACGATGGGACGGCTCACGTTCGGGTCGAGATCGGGCAGGATGTCATTTCCCGGGCGAACGGCGTAGTCTGAGCATCCGTCTGGCGGGTGGTTCTTTTCGCCCGTTCGGGACGGTACACTCTTGGCCACGGTCCTGGGGGTGACGCGTTGAGCGAGAAGCAGGAGGGGGGGGACGTCAAGGTCCGCCGGTCTCCGCAAACCCCGGGGAGTCCAGCGGAGAAGCCGTCGGACAGCGTCGAGGTGATCGGACATCCCAGCCGGCCAGCTGAGGTCCCCCCCTCCCAGGACGCCCCCCACAAGGCGGAGTCCGAGACGCCCCAAGACGATGGCCTCCGAGTGTTCCAGCCCCGAAACGTCGGCTCCGGCGTCCCCCCCGTGGCCGCCGCACCGCCGGCTGAGCTCGGACGCTCCCCCTCTGCGCGTCCTCAGTATGCCGGCTCCAACCCCGCGGCGGGCCGCGCTCCCGCTCCCGCGCCGGCGCCCCCCGCCAACGGGGTCCCCCGCTGGTCCCTCCCGGTTGCTCCGCCTGCCAACGGCGGCCCCGGGCGGTACCCACCCCCGCCCGCCCGCCCCTCCGGCTCGGGCACCCCTGATGCTCCGGTGCCCCCTCACCCGACGGCATCCGGGCCCCCGGCCACCCCACCCGCCGGCGCGACCGGATATCGCCCCCCCGCAGCACCCATCAACCCCGCGGTGGCCGGCTCCCCGGGCACCGCTCCACCGGCGAGCGCCCCCGGCTATCGCCCGGTGCCGCTCCCCGGCCCCTCGATCACTCCCGGCACCAACGGCGCAGTGAGGATGAATGGCCGGCCGCCGGTCACCCCCATGCAGCCTCCGGCGGGCACCTCCTCGCCGGCCCGCCCGCCGATTGCGCCGGCGGCGAACGGGACCCCAGCGGCAGCCAACGGGATACCGCCGGCCAACGGCGCCCATCCGGCGAACGGGACCTCCCCGCCGTCCCGGCCAGCCGATGGTGCGGGTAGCTGGCGGCCTCTGCCCGGCCCGGCCCTGGTCTCACCGCAGCGCCCGGCCCCGAGCCGGGTCGCGGGGCGCCTCGCCTCGCTGGCTCCCGACCCGGAGCCGGTGACCACGCGCCCGGCGCCCGCACCGCCGAGCACCGCCCGCGACCTGGCGCCCGAGCTGGTTCGTCCCGCCCGGATCCCACCGGCCACCCGAGGCTGGCGCCGGGCGGTGCGCACCATGACCTTCGGGATGGTCCATCCGTCGCCCGGCCGTGGCGAGCGCCGGGAGCGGAGCCTGATCGTGGCCTCCAAGGTGCCGATCGCAACCTGCCGTCGGGTGGCGATCGTCTCCCGCAAGGGGGGAATCGGCAAGACGACCACCACGCTCATGCTCGGCCACACCTTCGCCCTCCACCGCGGCGACCGGGTGGTGGCACTCGACGCCAACCCGGACGCTGGCTCGCTCGCCTATCGGGTGCACCGGGACACCGACGCCACCGTCACCCAGCTGCTCCGGGCGGCCGACCGCATCCGCCGCTACAGCGACATGCGCAGCTTCACCAGCCAGTCCTCGACCCGGCTCGAGGTGCTGGCCTCCGATGACGACCCCACCATCAGCGTGGCCCTTGGCGAGGCCGAGTACCGCGAGGTGCTGGACGTCCTGGAGCACCACTACAACCTCATCCTCATGGACACCGGGACCGGCATCCTGGATTCGGCGACCCAGGGCATCCTGCGCATGGCCGACCAGATCGTGGTCTGCGCGGCTCCCGGCATCGACGCATCGCGAGCCTCCAGCCTGACCCTGGACTGGCTCGACGAGCACGGCTACCACGACCTGGTCAGCGACGCGGTGGTGGTCATCAATCAGGTTCGCAAGGACGGCGGACGAGAGCTCCGCTCGGTTTCTGAGCACTTCGCCAAACGCTGCCGGGCGGTGGTCAAGGTCCCCTGGGACCCCCACCTCGCCGAGGGGCTGGCGGTCGACGTCGACAAGCTCCGGCCCCGGACGCGCGACGCCTACCTGGCCGCCTGCGCGGCGGTGGCCCGGAGCTTCTCCCTCCCCTCCCGCCGCTCCTGAGACGAGGACCTGCCTCAGGATCGGCCCCCGGTGGAGCACTACTTCAGCGCCGAGCCGCAGGTGGCCAGCTCACCGCGCACGGTCACGGTGCGGCTGCCCGACCAGACCATGGTGCTGCGCACCGACCGGGGGGTGTTCGCCTCCGCCGGGCTCGACCCCGGCACCGCGGCACTGCTTCGCGAGGCACCCGCCCCACCCCCGACCGGAACTCTGCTCGACCTCGGCTGCGGGCATGGGGTCATCGCGGTCGCCCTTGCCCGCCGCGCCCCCGCAGCCCGGGTGGTCGCCGTCGACGTCAACGAAAGGGCCCTGGAGCTCACCCGTGCCAATGCCTCCGCCAACGGGGTCACTGTCGAGGTCCGCCGGCCCGACGAGGTCGACCCGTCACTGCGCTTCACTGCGATCTACAGCAATCCCCCGGTGCGGATCGGACGCGAGGCCCTGGCCGAAGTGCTCACGAGATGGATCGAGCGTCTGGAGACGGGCGGCGCCGCCTACCTGGTGGTGCAGCGTCACCTGGGGGCTGACTCGCTCGCCGCCCGGCTCGAGGGCGCCGGGCACGGGGTGCGCCGTCTGGGCTCCAAGCGTGGCTATCGCATCCTCGAGGTGCGCGCCGAGCCCGCGGCATCGCATCATCCCTAACCGTGCTCGCCATCATCCGGATCGGCATCGACCCGGTCGCCTTCCGAATCGGCTCGCTGAGCGTCCACTGGTACGGGATCTGCTACGTGGTGGCCTTCGTGGTCGCCTATTACCTCGGAGCCCGGCCGACTGCGCGCGCCCGCGGAATCGGTCAGGAGCAGTGCGAGAAGCTGGCTGGCTGGACCATCCTCTTCGGCCTGCTCGGGGGGCGCCTCTACTACGACGTCCAGAACCTGAACCAGATGACCAGCCCGATCGACTGGATCGCGGTCTGGAACGGGGGGATGGCCTTCTACGGAGCCATCATCACGGGCGTCGCCACCCTCGCGGTGCTCGCCTGGCGATGGCGCCTGCCGATGTGGGTGGTGCTCGACGCCGGCGCCTTCTTCGCGGTGGTGGGCCAGCCGATCGGGCGCATCGGCAACATCATCAATGGCGACATCCTGGGGGGACCGAGCAACCTTCCCTGGGCGACCGCATACACCAATCCCAACGCGGTGCTCCAGGCCGGCTACCAACTCGGAGTCGCCTACCAGCCGGCCGGGGCCTACGAGGGCCTGGGGACCCTCTGCATCCTGGGGATCCTGATCCTGCTCTGGCGCCGCCGGGTGCGCCCCGGGGTGATCTTCATCACATACATCGCGCTGTACGCCGTCAGCCAGTTCGGTCTTGACTTCATCCGCGAGTCGGAGCCGGTCATCTGGCTCGGGCTCAAGGAGCTTCAGCTCACCGCCATCGCCGCCTTCGTGGTCGGGGTCCCGGTGCTGACCGTGCTGTGGTGGCGCACCCAGGGGCGCGCCTCGACCCCGCTTCCCGAGCCTGCTCCGGCAGGTGGGGAGGGGACCGATGGCGCTGCGGCGGAGGAGGCCGAGGCGGACGCCGTTGGGGGGTCAGCCCCGTCCGAGTCGGCCCGCAGGTCGGTCGCCGCCACCCCCGAAGAGGCTGCTGACCAGCCCCGGGTCGCCGCCACCGAGGGCCCCGACCCGAGTCCCTGAGCGTTCCCTGGGGACGGCCGCCCGCCCTTCGGGCTACCCTAGGACGATGTTCCGCTTCCTGCTCGCCGATGTGACCAAGCTGGACGCCGGGGACGAGGAGTTCGGTGCCGCCTGCATCGAGGCCGACGATCTGAGCGACGGGGAGCGCATCCGGGTCGACGACCGGCGCTGGCGGGTGGTGGAGGTGGACTGGTCCACCCTCGACCCGACCGCCGAGCCGCCGACGGTGCTCGGCTTCGTCGAGCCCGACCCCGACCCCCGTCCCAGCCGCGGCTTCCGCGACCTCGGGACCTGGAGCGCGCCGGTTCCCGATCCCACTCCGGCGAGCCTGCTTCCCCGCCTGGCCTACCCCGCCGACTGGAACTGACCGAGCCGGGCGGCGCACTCCTCCCGGCGGCGGTGGCTGTACAGAGTGAGTGGGAGGCTGCGTCCCTTCAGGAACGTCAAGGAGAGGCACGCATGACTGTGGACGTTCAAACGATGATCGATATCAACCGACCTCGAAACGATGTCGCCGCATACGCGGCGCATCCTGACAATGCGACCTCGTGGTACAAGAACATCAAATCCGTCGAGTGGAGGTCACCGAAACCCCTGGCAGTCGGCTCACGGATCGCATTTGTGGCCCAGTTCCTCGGACGAAGTCTCGAGTACACGTACGAGGTGAAGGAGTGGGTTCCGGGCGAGCGCTTCGTCCAGAGCACGACCGAGGGTCCGTTCCCCATGGAGACGATCTACACATGGGAGGACAACGGCACTGGGGGCACGAGGATGAAGCTCCGGAACCGAGGACGGCCGGCCGGGTTCTCGAAGGTCGTCGCACCACTGATGGTCGGTTCAATGCGGAGAGCAAACCGGAAGGATCTGCAACGACTGAAGGCCATCCTCGAGGCCGGGAACTGAGCCCTACCCAATCCCCCACCGGGATCCGCCTGAGCCGGTGCCTATACTCGGGGCGTGTCGCCAGCTGGCATCTTCACGCTGATCGGGTGGCTCTTCAACATCCTCGCCCTGATCGTCCTGGTCAGGGTGTTCATGTCCTGGATCCCCGGTCTGAACCCGTACAACCCGTTCGTCCGGGTGATCCGGCGGATCGCCGATCCCATCCTGGCTCCCTTTCGCGGGATCCTGCCCGGCTTCGGCGGGGGGATGCTCGACCTCTCGCCGGTGCTCGCCCTGGTGGTGCTCGAGGTGGTGGCCGAGCTGTTCTTCTCGCTCGGCGCCAATGCGGTCGCCGGCATCCCCATCGGTTACATCCTGGCCTCGGCGATCGAGCAGATCGTGCTCACCCTGGTGGTCATCGTCGCCGTGCTGGTGCTCCTGCGGCTGCTCCTCGACCTCTTCCACGCCGACCCGTGGCATCCCCTCACCCGGGGAGTCCGGGCCATGGCAGCCCCCTTCTGCCGGCCCTTCGAGGGGGTGGTCAGCCGCTCCAGCTCGGTCGACGTCGCCGCCATCCTCGCCCTGGGCGTCTATGTGGTGCTGTACATCGTGGTGTCGGTCATCTTCAACAACGTGGTGATTCCGAACGTCGTCTGAAGGGCCGGCCTCAGCGCCGCCGCGACGCCTCGCGCTCCGGGGCTCTCTGGCGATCCACCTCCACGCGATAGCTGCCATCGCCCAGCAGCGACTCCAGGGCCCGCTCCAGCGGAGGGCCCGGCTCCACCCCCCAGGCCTCGCCGAGGGTGACCTCATCCACCGAGTCGCCGCCCTGGAGCTGGAGGGTCACGGGTGCCTGCCCGGGGTGGCGCTCCAGCAGCGAGCGCAGCGCCGGCAGCAGCTCCTCCTGCTCGCGGCCCAGGCGGAGCCGTACCCGGCTGTTGCTCCGCCAGGCGGCGAGCCGGACGTCGTCGAGCTCGTACACCGCCTCGGCGATGACGCTGATCGGCTCGGGATCAGAATGCTCCTCCTCGTCGGTGACCGTCAGCCCGCCGCCCGGCTGCCCCGGGGCCCCGGGACGACCGTTGCGACCCGCCTGGACCCGGCCCCGGACCACCACCACCCGATCCGGCGTGAGCAGCTCGGCGCACTCCTCGAAGGTGCGCGCGAAGACCACCACCTCACAGGCGCCGGTGAGGTCCTCCAGGGTCATGAACGCCATCCGCTGACCGGTGGTGCTGCGCCGGGGGATGAAGGCGCGCAGGTCCCGGATCGCCCCGCCGACCTGGACGTAGACCCCGTCGAGGTGCCCGCCCAGCTCACCGATCGGGGTATCGATGCGGCCGGCAAGGCGGTCCGCCACCCGGCGCAGCGGGTGGTCGCTGAGGTAGATGCCCAGGTGCTCGCGTTCCCAGCGCAGCCGCTCCTCCGCGGGTACCGGGGGCACCTCGGCGGTGACCCCGAACTCGTCGGTGAGCGCCGGTGGCCCGGCCTCCGCCGGGCCCGCATCCCCGAACAGCGAGGCCTGGCCGAGATCGCGCTCACGGCGGACCTGGGCGGCCTGGTCCATGGCCCGGTCGAGCGTGGCCAGCAGCGCGCCCCGCTCGCCGAGGCCATCGCAGGCACCGCTTCGGATCAGCGCCTCCAGCACCCGACGGTTGAGGTCGCGCCCGCCGGCGCGCAGGCAGAGGTCGTAGAGGCTGGTGTACGGGCCGCCCCGGCGGCGCTCGTCCACCAGGAGCTCGGTGACCCGGTCGCCGGCGTTCTTGATGTGGCTGAGGCCGTAGAGGATCTCGCCTTTGGAGGTGTCGCCGACCGCAAACCCCGGCTCACTGCGGTTGACGTCGGGCAGCAGCACGGTGAGACCCCGGGCATGAGCGTCGAGGATGGTCTGCTTGAGCTTGTCGAAGTCCCCGGCTCGGCTGTTGAGCAGCGCCGCCATGTACTCCAGCGGGTAGTTGGCTTTGAGGTACGCGGTCTGGTAGCCGATCAGCCCGTAGCAGACCGCATGCGCCTTGTTGAACCCGTAGCCGGCGAAGTGCGCGATGAGGTCGAACAGCTCACCCGCGGTGGCCTCCTCCACCCCCCGGCCGGCCGCTCCTCGGATGAACTTGGCCCGCTGCAGGGCCATCTTGGGCTTGTCTTTCTTGCCCATGGCGGCGCGCAGGACGTCGGCCTCACCCAGGCTGTATCCGGCCACCGCCGAGGCGATCTGCATCACCTGGTCCTGGTAGATCATGGTCCCGAAGGTTTCGGCCAGGATCGGCTCCATCTCGGGGAGCAGGTAGCTGACCGGCTCCTCGCCGCGGCGGCGGCGGATGTACATGTCGACGACCTTGCCCTCGATCGGCCCGGGGCGGTTGAGGGCGTTGGCGGCGGCCAGGTCGTCGAGCGAATGCGGCTGCATGTCGATGAGGATCCGCTTGGCGAAGGTCGCCTCGAGCTGGAAGACTCCGTGGGTGTCGGCCTTGCCGAGCAGCTCGTAGGTGGTCGGGTCATCGAGCGGGATGGCGTCGATGTCCAGCCGCACCCCGCGGGTGCGCTCGATGTTCTCGACGGTCTCCTGGATCACAGTGAGGTTGGTCAGCCCCAGGAAGTCCATCTTGAGCAGCCCGATGCTGCTCACCCCCTTCATGTCGAACTGGGTGACCACCCCCTCGCTGCCAGAGGTGGCTCGCCCCAGGGGCACGATGGCAGCCAGTGGCTCGGCCCCGATCACCACGCCCGCGGCGTGGGTGGAGGCGTTGCGCGAGATCCCCTCCAGCCGCCTGGCGATGTCGATGACACTCCGCGCCCAGGGCTCGCCGGCATAGAGCTCGTGCAGGTCGCGCGACTCGGCGAGCGCCCGATCCAGGGTGATGCCGATGGTCGCCGGCACCAGCTTGGCCAGCCGGTCGACGTCGGGAAGCGGCACGTCGAGGACCCGTCCGACGTCGCGGATGGCGGCACGCGCCGCCATGGTGCCGAAGGTGATGATCTGAGCAACCCGATCCTGGCCGTACTTGGCGGTGACGTACTGGAGCACCCGATCGCGGCGGCGGTCGTCGAAGTCGATGTCGATGTCGGGCATCTCCACCCGCTCGAGGTTCAGGAAGCGCTCGAAGATGAGCCCGTAGCGGATCGGGTCGACATTGGTGATGCGCAGCACGTAGGCGACCACCGATCCCGCCGCGCTGCCCCGTCCCGGACCGACCACCACTCCGTCGCAGCGGGCCGCGCGGATCAGGTCCCAGACGATCAGAAAGTAGGCTGCGAAGCCGGTCTGTCGGATGACGTCCAGCTCCATGTGCAGGCGCTCGCGGGCCTCTGCCGATGGATCATCGCCGTACCGCTCGCGCAGCCCGCTTGCACAGATCTCAGCGAGGTAGCTGTCGGCGTCGTGTCCCTCAGGGATGGGTGAATAGGCGGGGAGGTGGTGGCGGCCCAACTCGAGCTTCCAGTCGCAGCGTTCCGCCACCGCCATGGTGTTCTGCGCGGCCTCCCCGTAGGCCTGGAAGCGCGAGCGCATCTCGTCGCCGCCGGCGAGGTAGAAGTGGGGCCCCGAGAACTTGAAGCGACGCTCGTCCTCGCGACGCGACCCGGTCTGCAGGCACAGCAGGATGTCGTGGGCCTCGGCGTCACCCGGGTCGATGTAGTGCGAGTCGTTGGTGCAGATCAGCGGCAACCCGGTGCGGCGGGCGACCTCCACCAGGCCCTCGCGGACCGCCGCCTCCTCGGCCATGCCGTGGTCCTGGAGCTCCAGGAAGTACGAGTTGGCTCCGAAGATCTCGGAGTGCTGCCGGGCCACCCGCTCGGCGGCGTCCAGGTCGCCGCTCAGGATGGTCTGGGGCAGCTCGCCGCCCAGGCAGCCGGAGAGGCAGATCAGGCCCCGGCTGTGCTCCGCCAGGAGCGCCTTGTCCATCCGAGGCCGGTAGTAGTAGCCGTCGAGGTGGGAGGCGCTGACCAGGGCCAGCAGGTTGGCCCAGCCCTCGGTGTCGCGGGCGAGCAGCACCAGGTGGTGTGGATCACGGTCGGCCCGCCCCTCCTTGTCACGGTGGGAGCGCGGGGCCATGTACGCCTCGCAGCCGATGATCGGCTTGATCCCGGCGGCGACCGCCTGGGTGTAGAGGTCGACGGCTCCGTAGAGGACGCCGTGGTCGGTGACCGCCACCGCCGGCTGGCCCATCGCCACCGCCCGCGAGACCAGCTCGGAGATGCGCGCCGCCCCGTCGAGCAGCGAGTACTCGCTGTGGGTGTGCAGGTGGACGAAGGCATCCGCACCTCCCGCCGCCTCCGCCTCCGTCATCTCGCGACCGATCCACGCCTCCGAACGCACGTACGATAGCATGGGGCGGCTGCCCGAATTCGCCCGCCCGGCCGTATTCTGACCGCGCCACCGTGGTCGCTGACCTGAGCATCGCCCTACTCACCGGTCTGCACGGCGCCGCCGCCACCGTGCTGATCTGTTCGCTGCTGCTGGTCGATGAGGCGGGAGTGCCGCTCTTCTTCGCGCCCAACGAGGTGCTGCTGATGCTGGGTGGCCTGCTCATCGCCTCGGGCGGGGTGAGCCCGGTGGAGTTCCCGCCGCTCGCGGTGGCGGCGCTGCTGGGCGGCTCGTTCACCGGGTACAGCTGGGCACGGGCGATGGGCCCCCGGCATCTCAGCACCATCGCCGGCCGGCTCCGGGCCCGCGGGTACTACGAGCGGGCGGTGAAGCGAGTCGCGGGAGCTTCGTCCCGGCAGCTGATGGTGGCCCGCCTGATCCCCGGCATCCGGGTCTACGTGAGCCTGGCTGCGGGCGCCGGGCAGATGCCCAGGGGGCGCTTCCTGCGCGGCAACGCCCCGGCGGTGGTGATCTGGGCGGCGCTGACCATGGGCATCGGCTTCATCGCCGGCATCCCGGTCCTCTACCTCCTCGGCTATGTCCAGAATCAGGCGCTGAGCGGGGCGGTCTTCATCCTGCTTGCCTTCTTCGCCTGGCGGGCGGTCCGCCGGGCCCCCACCAACCGCGATCCCCAGCATGCCGGGCCCTTCGCCGGGATCCGGCGGGGACAGCGCTACGCGCTCGCCGCCGCCATCGACTCCGGGATCGTCGCCACCCTCGCCGTCGGGGTCGACCTGGTCGTCCTTGCCGCCCTCCACGTGCGCATCCCGCTGGTGCCGGCGGAGGGGATCTCCGAGCCGCTCACCATCGTCGCCAGCGTGGCCCTGTTCTACGCGGTGGTGAGCCGGCGCAGCTGGGCCGGCCGCACCGCCGGCGAGAGGATGCTCGACGTGAGCTACGTCCGCCTGGGCCACGCGCCGGACCGCCACCGCTCCGGGACAGGCGACGTCGAGCCGCTGGGGGGAGGCAGCGGCTCCTCGGTCTCGGTTGACTCCCGCATCGAGGCGGCTGAGCTCAGCTCGGGCTCATGAGCAGCGGCCCGCCCCTGGGTCCGAGGGTCCTCGCGTCAGGCGGCGATCTGGCGCCGGTGCGCGGGAGCGGCCACCGCCAGCTGCCGGGCCAGGACGCCGGCCGCGTACCGGACCGCGACCAGCAGCGGCAGCAGCAACCCCGCAATCGGTGACGCCAGCGCGAGGGAGAGCGCGGCGGCGGCCTGGTCGCACAGCGACGGCATGTCGTTGGGCGAATCCAGGCGGTCCATGGCGATCAGGGTCGCACCTCCGGCCTTGCGAATTCATGAGCGCACCCTGAGAGTCCAATGCGCGGGCACACGGCCCGGCTCTACCATCGGCGAGCTCATGGTGGACTGGCCGACCGTGGCCTCGCTGGTGACCGCGGGGACCACTCTCACCCTTGCGGTCGCGACCTTCGTCTCGGTTCGCGCCGGCAACCGGACCGCCCGCGCCGCCGAGCGTGCCCTTCAGGTCTCCCTGCGCCCGGTCCTGGCGCCGTCGCGACTCCAGGATCCGCCGCAGAAGGTGATGTTCGTCGACAACCACTGGGTGATGGTGGAAGGCGGCCTGGGCTCGGCCGAGGTCGCCGACCAGGCCATCTACCTGGTCATGTCGATCCGCAACGTCGGCAACGGCCTGGCCGTCCTGCACGGCTGGCAACTCTCCCCGGGGATCCCCGAAGGAGGGCGGGCCGCCGCCCCCGCGGAGGAGCACCCGTCGCCCTCTGCGGCTCGCGAGGTCACCGTGCCCCGGGGAGACCCGCGCTTCTGGGGGGGCCCCCTCGACCCCGGCGCCTTGCGCCGCCTGACTCGCGACATCTACGTGCCCGCCGGTGACATCGGCTTCTGGCAGGGGGCCTTCCGCGACCCCACCGCCCCGGAATTCGCCGTCGCCAGGGCAGCGGTGGAGAGCCGCTCGCCGCTCGGCATCCAGCTGATGTACGGCGACGATGAGGGTGGGCAGCGCACCGTCAGCCTGTTCACGATGCGGCCGCGGGACGACGGCAGATGGCTGGTCACCGTCGCGCGCCACTGGTTTCTCGATCGCGCCAGCCCGCGCTGATGAGGGGAGCCCGCCCAGACGGCGCGGGAACCTGGCCGGGGCGTTCCGCGTTGAACTCTCATGAGGTTGTCGGCTGGGCTCCTGCTGACCGCCGCGCTGGCGCTGGCCGGCTGTGGCATCACGGGCGAGGCCTCCTCGGGCGCCGCTCAGCCGCCGTCTGGGATCGCCTCGACCGCCACCCCCTCACCCTCCAGCGCGGCCGCCACCCCCGCCCCGGGGCAGGTGCTGGGAGACGCCTCCAATGCCGCCGGGTGGTACGCGGCGGTGACCGCTCAGCCAGGCGCCCAGATGGAGGTCACCGTGACCGTCCCCGGGCCGATCACCGTCGAAGGGGGGTGCGTGCCGACGCTGACCGCGTCTGCGGACACGTTGAGCGGGACCCCGGTGTCGACCCCCACCCCCGGACCCGCGCTGCACTGTCTGGCGATTGCCCTGGTGGCGATCCCGGCCGGGAGCACCCGTGCCTTCACCACCACCATCCCCGAGCCGTCCCAACCGGGAACCTACGTGGTTGAGGCTTCGCTGCGCAGCCCGGAGCCCTCGGGGTCAACACCGCCGCGGGTGACCATCTCGGTCTGAGCGCGCCGCCGGCTCAGCCTCCCCGGCTCAACGCCACCACCGATTCCACGTGGTGGGTCTGGGGGAACATGTCCACGAGGTCGAACGACTCCACCGCGTAGGGTCCTGATGCGACCAGGAGGTGGAGGTCGCGGGCCAGGGTGGCCGGGTCGCAGGAGACGTAGACCACCCGGGGCGGACCGGCCAGTGCCAGCCAGGCGGTGACGGCACCATCGCAACCGGCGCGGGGCGGGTCCAGCACCAGCCGGTCCACCGTCGCGGTCGCGGCCAGGGCGGGGAGCGCGGTCTCCACCGCCGAGACCACGTAGCGCACCCGGTCGGACACCTCGTTGATCCGAGCGTTGAGCTGCCCCATCCTCGCCGCGCTGCGGTTGTTCTCGACGCACACGACCTCGCCGGCCTGCTCGGCCAGCACCGCGCTCAGCACCCCGATGCCGGCGTACGCGTCCACCACGCGCAGGCCGCTGATATCGCCCAGCGCGGCGATGACGCAGCCGTAGAGGGCGTCGAGCTGACCCCAGCTCACCTGGATGAAGGAATCAGCGGCCACCCGGAAGGCTCTCCCGCGCCAGTGCAGGGTGGTCAGATCGGTGCTCCACCGCTCCGGCTCGGGAAGCGATGCGGCCATGGTGTCGACCACTCCCTGGTCCAGGGCGGTCACCGGCTTGGCATGGAGAAGCAGCTCGTCCCCGGCCTCCCCGGCGGTGACGTGGAGCACGCTCAGCTGAGCACCGCCTCCGCGACGGACCAGCTCGCGCAGCCGGGGCAGCGACCCGGCGATGCGGGGGTGGTGGATCAGACAGTCGTCCACTGCGACCTTGCGCCAGCTGCGAGCGCGGTTGAATCCCAGCTCGGCATCCGCCACCCCCTGCTCCCCGGGGATGACGTGGAACTCGCCACGCCACCGGTACCGCCAGGGGTCCGCCATCCCGTGAAGCCGGATGCCGGGAACCACCACTCCGGCCCGGCGCATGGCGTCGAGCACCACCTCGCGCTTCAGCGCCAGCTGGCGCGGCGCGGCGACGTGCTGGAGCTGGCAGCCGCCGCATTCGGGAACGTACGGGCAGGGAGGCTGCACCCGGTCCGGCGAGGCCTCCAGCACCTGCTCGACCCGGCAGAACCAGGTCCGTCCCTTGCGAAAGGTGAGCCCCACCTCGACCAGCTCGTCAGGAATCCCACCGTCCACCAGCAGGGTCGCCCCCTCCGCGTGGGCCAGGCAGAGGCCCCCGTGCACCATCCGCTCGCAGCGCAACACCAGCCGGCTGCCGGACCGCAGAGCCCTCGAAGCGGCGGTGCCCCCGGGAATCAGCGGGAAAGCCGCTCGCGGAGCAGCTGGTTCACCAGCCGGGCGTCGGCGCGGCCGGCGGTCGCCTTCATCACCCCGCCCACCAGCCGCTGCAGGGCCTGCTCCTTGCCGCCGCGAAAGTCGGCGACCGTGTCGGGGTTCTCGGCGAACACCGAGTTGACGATGCGCTCCAGCTCGCCCTGGTCGCTGACCTGGCCCAGCCCGCGCTCAGCCACCAACGCCTCCGGATCACCACCGGCAACGTACAGCTCCTCGAGCAGGGCCTTGGCGGTGGGGCCGTTGATCCTCCCGCTCTCCACCAGCAGGATCAGTCCAGCCAGACCGGCCACCCCCAGCCCGCTGCCGGCCAGCGGGGTGTGGCTCTCGCGGCTCAGCCGGGCCACCTCCCCCATCAGCCAGTTGGCGGCAGCCTTGGCCGGAACTCCGGCGCCGACCAGGGTCTCGAAGGCCCGCGCGTCCTCGCGCTCGGCGCTGATCACCGCGGCGTCGTAGGCCGAGAGGCCGTGCTCGCGCTCCAGCCGCTCCATCAGCTGCTGGGGCAGCTCGGGCAGCTCGCCCCGGACCCGCTCGACCAGCTCGGCGCTGAGCTCCAGTGGCGGGAGGTCGGGTTCCGGAAAGTAGCGGTAGTCGTGCGCGTACTCCTTGCTGCGCTGGGAGATGGTGGCAGCCTTGGCCTCGACCCACCCCCGGGTCTCCTGGGTGATCGCCTGACCCCGGTCCAGCAGCCGGCCCTGGCGCACGATCTCGAACTCGAGGGCCCGCTGCACGGCCCGGAAGGAGTTCATGTTCTTGACCTCCACCTTGACCCCCAGCCCCTCCGCACCGCGCCGGCGCAGCGAGATGTTGGCGTCGCAGCGGAACGACCCCTGCTCCAGGTTGCCGTCGTTGACCCCGAGGTAGACCAGGATCTGGCGCAGCCGGACCAGGTATCCCCGGGCCTGCTCGGGGGTGTGCAGGTCGGGCTCACCGACGATCTCCATCAGGGGCACCCCGGCGCGGTTCAGGTCGACCACCGAACTGCGCGCCTGCTGCAGGATGTCGCCGGCATGCTGCAGGGTCCCGGTGTCCTCCTCCAGGTGGACTCGGGTGATCCCGCAGCGCACCTCCTCGCCGCCAACCTCGAAGGTGAGGTGTCCACTACGCGACATCGGCATGTCGTACTGGGAGATCTGATAGCCCTTGGGCAGGTCGGGATAGAAGTAGTTCTTGCGGTCAAACTTGCTGTGCTCGGGGATCTCGCAGTTGAGCGCGAGCGCGGTGCGCACCGTGTATTCGACGGCCAGGCGGTTGATCACCGGCAGCACCCCGGGAAGCCCCAGGCACACCGGGCAGGTGTTGCTGTTGGGGGGGCTGCCCATGTAGTCGGCGCTGCAGCCGCAGAACATCTTGCTCGCGGTGAGCAGCTGGCCGTGCACCTCCAGGCCGATCACCGGCTCGTAGCGCTCCAGCACCTCGGCGATCGTGCTCACCGCGCTGGTGGTGGTCATGCGCCGCCCCCGGTCGCCGCCGCAGGGCGGGGCGGCAGCGCGGCGTTCCAGGTGGTGGCGCGCTCGAAGGCGCGGGCCACCCGCAGCACCCTGGCGTCGCCGAATCGCGGACCGATCACCTGCAGACCCACCGGCAGCCCCTCGCTGAACCCGCACGGGACCGAGATCCCGGGAAGACCGGCGAGGTTGACCGGCAGGGTGAGGACGTCACACCGGTACATCGAGAGTGGATCGCTCTTCGCGCCCTTGGGAAAGGCGACGATCGGCGAGGTCGGTGACACCAGGGCGTCCACCGTTGCGAAGGCGCGGTCGAATTCATCCGCAATCACAGTCCGCACCTTCTGCGCCTTCCGATAGTAGGCGTCGTAGTAGCCGCTCGACAGCGCGTACGTTCCCAGCATGATCCGCCGCTTCACCTCGGGGCCGAATCCCTCGCCGCGAGTCCGCAGGTAGGTGTCGGTCAACGACGGCCGGTCGATGTGCAGTCCGAAACGCACCCCATCCATCCGGGCCAGGTTGGACGAGCACTCGGCAGGGGCGATGATGTAGTAGGTGTTGAGGCCCGCTTCGGTGCTGGGCAGCGACACCTCCTCGAGGGTGGCGCCCAGGCGTTCGAGGTCGGTGAGGGCGGATTCGAACGCCTGGCGCACGCCGGCCTCCAGACCCTCGGCCACGAACTCGTGCGGGATGCCGAGGCGCATCCCCTCGACTCCCCGATCGAGCTCGTCCAGCACAGGCTCGAGCGGAGTGGGCGACGACGTGCTGTCCCGCCGGTCATGCCCGGCGATGGCGGTGTAGATGTGGGCGGCGTCCACCACGGTGCGGGCAAAGGGGCCGATCTGGTCCAGCGACGAAGCGAAGGCGATCAGACCGTAGCGGGACACCCGACCGTAGGTGGGCTTGAAGCCGGCGACCCCGCAGAGTGCGGCGGGCTGGCGTATCGACCCACCGGTGTCGGTGCCCAGCGAGAATGGGACAGCTCCGGCCGAAACCACGGCGGCGCTGCCGCCGCTGCTGCCCCCGGGCACCCGGCTGGGGTCCCAGGGGTTGCCCACCGGCCCGTAGGCGGAGTTCTCGGTGGACGAGCCCATGGCGAACTCGTCGCAGTTGGTCACCGCCACCGGCACCGCCCCCGCCTCGAGCAGGCGCAGCAGGGCGGTACCGGTGTAGGGCGGGACGAAGCCCTGCAGGATGCGCGACCCGGCGGTGGTCTCCACGCCTTCGACGCAGAGCACGTCCTTGTAGGCGAAGGGGATGCCACACAGCGGTCCCGCCGTCTCCGGCGACTGGGCGAGCATCCGCGCCGCCCGCTCGGCCTGGCGCTCGGTCAGCGAGTCGGTGAAGCGGAGCACCGCGTTGAGCGGCGAGATCTCCTCCAGGCTGGACCTGGCCTCGGCGGCCAGCTGCCGGGGTGTCGTCTCCCCGCGGCGCAGCCTGGCGCCCAGCTCGGACAGGGTCGCGCTCATTCCTGGATCGCCCCCACCTCGAAATGGTCACCGCGGCGGCGCGGGGCATTGGCCAGGGCGGCGGTGGCGGGCAGGCAGTCCTCGCGGACGTCCTCGCGCCACGCGTTGACCACTCCGCCGACCCGCGCGGTCTCCTCGACCTGGGAGGTGTCGATCGCCTGGAGCTTCTCCATGCTGGCCAGGATCGCGTCAAGCTGCTCGCGGTAGCGCTCCAGCTCCTCCTCGTCGAGGCCCAGCCGGGCGAGCATGGCGACGTGAGCGACCTGTTCGCGGGTGAGGCTCATGGGTCGTGATTATCGCGGGGGCCGGGCTCAGCCTGGCCGCGCCCGGGCAGCGGGAGCCAGGTGAGCACCGCCTGCTCGGTGGGCGCGAAGCCGGCACGGCGGTAGACGGCCATGGCGGCCGTGTTCCCCGGGTGGGTCCACACCGAGGCGAAGGTCGCCGCGCGATCCTCGAAGAGGCGCATCGCCTCCCCCACCAGCGCGGTGGCCACCCCCTGGCCTCGCGCCGCCGGCTCCACGAAGAGCTCGGCCACCTCTCCCTCCAGGCCGGTCCCGGGGTCGAAGAGCACGCACCAGCAGATCCCGATGGCGCGTCCCTCGAGATCGCGGGCCACGAAGGCGACGTTCTCGCCGGTGAAGGTCGGCGTCAGTGGCCCGGTGCGGGTGGCGACCTCGGCCCTCGTCTCCTTGGGGTGGTCGTAGGCGGCCTGCTCGTCGAGGGAGAGTTCGACCAGGAGGCGGCGGACGCCGCCGTCGTCCGGGTCCTCGAGGGCCTCGATGCGAAAGGTCGCGCGCATCCGGCGATCCAAGCACACCGGGAAGGGCGGGCGGGGATTTACGCCTTAGTCGACTGCCTATGCCGTCGAACTCGGGTCATAGGCCGCCGAGCCAGCCGGACGCATAGGGCCGAGCCTGCGGTCGGCGAACATCCGCGAGCTGATCAAGGAGGCCAGCGAGCAGCCCGAGGGGGAAGGCCTCGGGTCAGATCGGGGGACGGTCGCCGCCGCGGCCCGGAGGTGCTCGCCGGACGGATCCGATCGGCCAGCGCGGAGAGGGCGGCGAGCTGGTCGGCGGTGGGGGCGGCGGCGCGGCGGCGCTCGATGACCCGCCGGTAGGCCTCAGCCAACGACCAGCCGGAGCAGAGAAGCGCGGCGCAGGCCACCGTCGGAGCGCGCTCCAACCCGGCCCGGCAGTGGACCAGCACCACGTCCCCCTGGCGCATGAGCCGGGAGACGATGAACCGGCCTCCTCCAGATCCTCCGCCGACGGCGGCCGTGGTCCTTGAGGGGGATCCGAGCGGAGACCACGCTTTCCGGGCGACTCACCGCGCCGGTCGCCCCTACCTCCGCCCGGAGGTCGACGACGGCGGCGACACCCGCCGCCGCCAGGCGGCGCACCGGGTTGGGGAGGGCGCCGAGCCCACCAGGAGCCCGGGGACCACCTCGACGGCGTCAGGCCGACCGCTCAGCACCGCTCTCAGGGGTAGCCGCACAGGCCGGGGATGACTCCGGGCCGATCTGCTCCCCGGCGCGAGCAGGGACGCGGGGCCGCGGTAAGGGCGACGGGTCGTGGCACCGCGCCCCGACCGTCGCTCATCGGGCGGCGGCGAGGGAGGGGACGGGAGCCGCGTCGCCGGTGTGCGGGGCGGCGCAGAGGAGCGGTGGAGCGGCTGCGCCCTCGCCTGGCGGCCGTGCCGGCCTGATGCGTACAAGGTTGCGGAGGGTGCGAGCCCCGGCTGGTGAGAGCAACTTGAGCGCAGGCTTCGAGGCGCGTACGATGCAACTCCCACCAGCCGATTGGGAGGGCACGGAAAATGCCGCAGTTCATGGACTTTCACTCGGACCTGAAGCTGTCGCAGCAGGCCATCGACGGCATCTCCGCCGGCGCTCGGGCTGGAGCCGCCGACGAGTTCGGGGTCAGGCAGGTCGAGCTCTACCACAACGCCGACGGCAAGGTGTACTGCCTGTTGGACGCACCCTCCGCTCAGGCCGTCCGTGACCACCATGCCGCCCTGGGAGTCGATTGCGGCGAGGTTCACGAGGTGAGCGGCATAGCCTCAGGTCAGACCCTCAGGGGGAGAGCGGCGTCACCGTCGTCGCAGAGCCCGTGGCCGAGGGGCCTGGCCCCGTGGCCGGAGGCATGGGACGCCGTGCGCCACCGGGTAGGGCAGCGGCGATGCCGATGCCGACGTGGAGGCGGGGTGGTGCCGCGCTCGCTGGTTCCAGTCCTGGCCCGTCCCAGGTCCAGGTGTCGTCGTCGCGCGTGCGCTCCCGCTCTCGGTGCTGTACGCCTCGCCATCCGAAGAGGACCACCTGGCTGGTGCTCCCGTCGTAGGCCAGAGCGGCTCCGTCGCGTGGGCTGATGTCGTGGAGGGAGTGGCCTGCTTCCATGAGCGCGGCCGGGTCAGTCGGCGAGCCACGTATCGCCATTGATATCGAGGGCGACGACCTGACCGGTGGAGAGATCGGTGACCGGAGAGCCGGCGAAGTCGGACGGCTCGTCTGGGGACGAAGCGACGTGGATGTCCAGTGGGTGCCCGTGCCACTCCGCATACCTCGCCCGTGGGGAAGATCGGGCAGGGCTCATCCTTCGCGCGGGCGATGTCGGACCCACCGTTCACCCCCATGGCAACCTCCGGTCCTGAGGGCAGATCCGGCCAGCACCCCGGGCTCGGGAACCAGGCCAGATCGCCGCCGGATGACGGGGCGCTCGTGCCGGAGCCGGGGACCGGCTGAAATGAGGTCCCGTCGAATGCCCAGGTGTCGCTTGCCGATCCCACGAAGCAGGACGTGGCACCGCACGGGGAGCAGGTGCTTGTCGCCCCCGGGCTGGCCGTTGGCGAGTCCGACTCCGCGGGCGGACAGATGGGGCAGGCGGCCGGCGCTGACGAGGCCGCGCCGGGGGCCTCCGGCGGGCACATCGGGCAGGCCACCCGCGCCGACGGTATCTCGCCCGAGTTCGCTGCCGGGCAGACGGCGCATCGACCGGGTCGCCGACGTCGCCTCCAGCGGCGATGTCGCACGGGGGCGACGCATACGGTGCTGAGCCGTTCGACCCGCCGGACCCCGGGGTCGCCGGGATCATCGGGCAGGCGATGCCGCCAGCATCCGCGCCACCGGCACCCGACCCGCCAGGCAGACCCGGGCAGACCGAGCAGCCGGTCGTCGAACCGGTCCCCGTCGAACCCGTCCCCGCCGAACCGGACCCCGCCGAACCGGCGACCGCGAACCGGCGACCGAGGTGGCCTGCCGCGGTGCCCCCACCCACCGCCGGCGGCACGGTTGCCACCGGCAGGGGGGAGGTGAGCAGCACCAGCTGTCCCTCCGCCGGGTCGGTGGCCAGCTCGGCCCCGGCCAGGGAGTGACCCCCGACCTGATCCACGCCCTGTCCGAGGTCGACCTGGGTCCAATTCGCGCCGTCCCAGGCCCACGCATCCTGCAGCTGGTGCACATCCCCGGCGCCGAACCGGAGGAGATGACCGCGCCGTCCTGAGCATTGCAGCCGCTGCCACCCGTCCCGCCGAGCAGGATCACCCGGTGGCTCTGCGGGTCCCAGGCCATCTGGGCCATGTAGCGGGCCGGCGGGCTCTGGGCCGGCATCGCCTCGGACCAGGACGCACCGTTCCACTGCCAGGTGTCATCGAGGAGGCTGCCCCGCGGCCGGCGCCGCCGAACATCACCACGTCGGCGGTGTCGGGGTCGTAGGCCATGGACGCGTCGGCCCGGGCGGGCGGGTGCCGGCGACGCTATCCCCGGCCGAGCTGCGGTGCAGCCCGAGATAGCCTCCGGCCACCGCGGCCGCCACCACCACGGCGGCCACGCACCCCGGCAACCCTGCCCCGCCACCGTCCTGCCGGACTGCGATCGATCTCCTCCATGCAGCGTGATACGCGCGGGCCCGGCCCGGAGTTCCCCCGCGCACCAGGCGTAAGCTGCCGCCGGGATGGCTGACACCTTCGACGCCGAGCAGCTCGCCCGGCTCCAGCCCGGCCTCGCCCGGCTGATGCCGGAGATCGCCAACCGGTTCTGGCGAGCCGCCTACGCCGCCCGAGCAGCCCGGTGGCGGCTGGCCAGATGGCAGCTCTCCGAGATGGTCAAGCTCTTCCAGCTCTGCACCATCACCCGCCCCAAGTACGCCGACGACATCGCCGAATATCTCCACGACGACGTCGAGCCGCTGCTCGCCGCGGTCGCGGCCGAGGACCTGTCAGCGTTCGAATCCCGCCTCTGGGAAGCCATCGACGCCGCCAACCAATTCCACCGACGCTGGGACAAGGGGTTCATCGTCTGGAAGCTGCCGGAGACGAGCCCGCCGGACCTCGACCTGAGCGCCTATCCTCCGCCGTCATGATCGTCACCACCACCGAGAACGTCCCCGGCGCCCGCGTGGTCCACTACCTTCGGGCAGGTCTTCGGCCTCACCGTGTCGCAGCCGCGGCCTGGGCGGCAACATCGCCGCCGGCTTCCGCGGCATAGTGGGCGGCGAGGTCGGCTCCTACGTCAAGCTCCTGGAGGACGCCCGCCGCCAGGCCCTGGACCGCATGGTGCAGAACGCCACCGCCATGGGCGCCAACGCGGTGACCATGATGCGCTTCGACTCCTCGGAGATCGGCAACACCATGAGCGAGATCGTGGCCTACGGCACGGCCGGTGTTCATCGAGCAGACGGGCCCGCCGGCGCCCTCGGCGTGAGCATCTCCAGAGCCAGGCCAGGTCACCGTGACGAGCTGAAGCTTCGCCGTCGGGCTCGTGATCCTCATGGCGCACGGCGGTGATCCTGGCGATCGTTGCTGTCGCCGCGGTGTTCGGCTGGGAGCGGTATCGCAGCGGCGAGGCCGGGCGGCCCCGGCGACATCTCCGGCGGCCAGGCCGACCGCCGAGGTGTTCATCGACCCCGAGACCGGCCGGCGGCTTCAGCGGGTCTGGCTTCGGCGAAGCGGACCGCGTCAGCGACGAGTACGGCGACCGCGAGTAGGCGCCGCGGGCGCGTGCCGTCAAGGGCGGCCGAGGCCCACGGAGTGGTACCACGGACAGCGTGATCTCGGCGGCGGCCATGATCGAGCGGCTCCGCGCGGGCGGAGTGAGCGACCAGCGGGTGCTCGCCGCCATGGCCGCGGTGCCGCGGGAGGAGTTTGTCCTCGAGACCGACCGGGAGGAGGCCTACGCCGACCGGGCCCTGCCCATCGGCGCGGGCCAGACCATCTCCCAGCCGCTGATGGTGGCGGTGATCGTCGAGGCCCTGGAGCTGGGCCCCGGTGACATCGCCCTCGACATCGGCACCGGCAGCGGCTACCAGGCGGCGGTGATGGCCGCCTGCGGGGCGCGGGTGATCAGCGTCGAGCGCATCCCCGAGCTGGCCGATCGAGCCGCCCAGAGGCTGGACCGCCTCGGCGTTGACGTGGAGGTGGTGGCCGCCGACGGCAGCCTGGGCCTCCCCGACCGGGCCCCCTTCGACGCCATCGCGGTCGGCGCGGCCGCCCCCCGCCTGCCCATCGCCCTGGCCCGCCAGCTGCGCCCGGCGGGGCGCCTGGTCGTGCCCATCCACGCCGGTCCGGACGGGGAGGAGTTGATCCGGCTTCGGATCCAACCCGAAGGCTGGGTCACCGAGGACCTCGGCCCCTGCCGGTTCGTCCCCCTGATCGGCGCCGACGCCTACGCTGCCCCGCCCGCGGAGTCCGCCCAGCAGTAGCCGGCCCCGCCAGCGAGGTCACCACCCCTGGGCGGGCGTGCCACCCCCGGTGGGGAGCCGGAACATCCGGACCAGCGGGCCTGTCCCGGGGCGCTCCAGCACCCCGGCGGCGGCTTCGCCGAAGGCGGCTTCCAGCACCGCGCGCACCTCGGGCTCGGCCGGGGCGTGGTCAAAGGCCAGGCGGGACACGGTCACGCGTACATCTCGGTGCCCCCGGGGCGGTTGGGGTAGCGGGCCCGGGTCATGGCCACCCTCAGGCCCAGCTCGGCAAGATCGAGCTGGTGGCGGCCCGGGGGGCGGTTCGCCGAAGGCAGCATGAAATCCTCGTCGGCGCGGCGGCGCAGCTCACCCAGGCGGGCGCCCAGGGAGGTGGCCGTCGGCTGCTCGGACACGCCCTCCACCATAGGCGTCCGTTTAGCATGGGTGTGCTCCGCGGTACATCCGGAAGGCAGGCAGTGCCCCAGGCGCCGCCGATTCGAAGATATTTCTGGAGGGCCCAGCAGCATGGCCAAGACCGTCGGCATCGATCTCGGCACCACCAACAGCGTGGTGGCCGTGATGGAGGGCGGCGAGCCCACCGTCATCGCGAATGCCGAGGGCGGCCGCACCACCCCGTCGGTGGTGGCATTCACCCGCACTGGCGAACGCCTGGTCGGGACACTCGCCCGGCGACAGGCTGCGGTCAACCCCCACAACACGATCTATTCGATCAAACGGTTCATGGGCCGGCTGCTCAGCGAGGTCCAGAACGAGGCAAAGATGGTCCCCTACAAGGTCGTGGCCGGCAAGGACGGCCGCGTCAAGGTCGACGTCGCCGGGGAGCACTACACCCCCGAGCAGATCTCGGCGATGATCCTGCAGAAGCTCAAGACAGACGCGGAGGCGTACCTCGGCGAGAAGGTGACCGAGGCGGTCATCACCGTGCCCGCGTACTTCAACGACGCCCAGCGCCAGGCGACCAAGGACGCCGGGCAGATCGCCGGGCTGAACGTGCTCCGGATCATCAACGAGCCCACCGCGGCCTCGCTGGCCTACGGCCTGGACAAGAAGGAGAACGAGAAGATCCTCGTCTTCGACCTGGGCGGCGGCACCTTCGACGTCTCCATCCTGGAGGTCGGCGAGGGCGTCTTCGAGGTCAAGTCCACCAACGGCGACACCCACCTGGGTGGCGACGACTACGACCGGCGGGTGGTTGATTACCTGGCGGACGAATTCAAGCACGACCAGGGCATCGACCTGCGCAACGACCCCAGGCCCTGCAGCGGCTGAAGGAGGCGGCTGAAAAGGCCAAGATCGAGCTCTCCCAGCGCCAGGAGACCCAGGTCAACCTGCCCTTCATCACCGCCGACGCCTCCGGTCCCAAGCACCTCGACATCACCCTCACCCGGGCCAAGTTCGAGCAGCTCACCGAGGACCTCACCGCACGCTGCCGCAAGCCCTTCCAGGACGCGCTGGCCGACGCCAACATGAAGGTCGGCGACCTCGACGAGGTGATCCTGGTCGGCGGGTCGACCCGGATGCCGGTCATCCAGGTGCTGGTCAAGGAGCTGAGCGGCAAGGAACCCAACCGCGCAGTCAACCCCGACGAGGTGGTGGCCATCGGTGCCGCCATCCAGGCGGGCGTGCTCAAGGGCGAGGTCAAGGACGTCCTGCTGTTGGATGTCACCCCGCTGTCGCTCGGGATCATGACCGAGGGCGAGGTCAACACCAAGCTGATCGAGCGCAACACCACCATCCCCACCGCCAAGACCCAGACCTTCTCGACTGCGGCTGACAGCCAGCCCAGCGTGGAGATCGTGGTTCTCCAGGGCGAGCGACCGATGGCCAGGGACAACCGGATCCTGGGCACATTCACCCTGGATGGGATTCCGCCGGCGCCACGGGGCATGCCCCAGATCGAGGTCACCTTCGACATCGATGCCAACGGCATCCTCAACGTCACCGCCCATGACCGGGGAACCGGCAAGCAGAACAAGGTCACCATCACCGGATCCACCACCCTCAACAAGGACGAGGTGGATCGGATGGTGAAGGAGGCCGCGTCCCACGCTGAGGAGGACCGCCGCCGGGCTGAGTCCGTCGAGACCAAGAACCGCGCCGAGCACCTCGCCTATCAGGCCGAGAAGGCTCTCAAGGACGCGGGTGACAAGGTGCCGGCCGATGTTCGTACGGATATCGAGAGCAAGGTAGCCGCGGTTCGGGACGCTATTGGCAAGAACGATGACGCCGCCATCAAGACCGCGGCCGACAGCCTGCAGGGATCGATCCAGAAGATCGGCGAGGCCGTGTACGCCAATGCTGGAGGGGGCGGTGGTTCATCATCAACGCCCGGCCCCGACGGCGACGGTCAGCAGTCTCCCGGCGGCGAGCAGGGCGGTTCGTCCAGCGGCGACGACGTGGTCGACGCCGAGTTCAAGGAGGTCTGAGGGCCGGAAGGTCCTTTGGTCGGGGCGGCGGGGCAGGGGCCATCGTCCGCTCGGGGGACGGCGTCCGATCGCCCTGACTGGCGATCGGCGCCTTGTGCTCGGCGGCCTTGCACGGCCGCCTGCGCAAACCCCACTCGCAGACGGTGGCCCCCTGCCCGCATTCGCCCCGCTGCAATTCCGGCCCCGGTGGCCAGACGGTGCTCGGCGGCCTTGCGCGGCCGCCTGCGCAAAGCCTCGCTCCACAGCATCCCCGCTGCCCCGCATTCGCCCCGCTGCAATGCCGGCCCCGGTCAGCTGGAGGGTGCTCGGCGGCCCTTGCACGGCCGTCGATCAGCAACTCGGGTCGCGCTCGTAGTACACCACCGCGAGCGGGATGTCGTAGAGGATGCGGCTGGGGGTGTCCCGGCTGTACACGTTCTGGGGCGGGGCGACATCCACGGTCGCTCCCAAGTCCTCCTCATCCACCACCCGATAGCCGTGCGCCTGCAGGCGAGCGCCGTCTCGATTGCGCTCGTCCTGAGATCCGTACTTCCGCCGCAGCCGCGGCGGGTAGGTGTCGCGCGCCGACCACTGGTTGAGGAGCCGCTGCCTCCACCAGTTGCGCAGCCAGCCCGCAGTGGTCACGGTCTGCCCCTGGTAGCCGGGTGCCGCTAGTCGAACATGGCCTCGTCGGGGACGCCGATCGAAGCGTGCGAGTGGACGATGGTCCAGCGATCACCCTGCCGAGTGAGCGCCGCGGTGAGGCGAGCCGGGCAGGCTCGCCCGGAGGAGTCCTCCGTCTCGGAGCCGGAAGCGCTCACCGTCATCTCACCACCTCCAGGACGCCGGGGCGCGCCCGGGCGGGTGGTCAAGTCTACGCCCGCCGGTGGCACTGGTCCGCTGTGAAGCCGGCCGGAGCTAGTCTCGCCGGCCAGCGAACCCGGCTGGTGCCCGCAATCCACCCTCGATCTCGTCCTCGAGGATGACGCGTTGCGGCCCTGGAGCGGATAACCTCAGCTGCATGATGTCCGAGCTCGGGCGTCGTCTGGCCGCGGTCCCCCCGTTCATCGTCGACCTCGGGCTGGCTCTGGCCCTGATGGGCTGCGCTGACCTGGTGGCCGGGGAGCAGGGGACGCTCTCGCTCGAGCACGCCGCCATCCTCGCTCTCGTGACGCTGCCGCTCTCGCTGCGGAGGCGGTGGCCGGAAGCCGTGGTCCTGGTCGTCGGATCGGCGCTGCTCCTCAACCTGAGCGCCGGCTTCGTGGATTCGTTCTTCGAAACCTTCGCCATCCTGGTCGCCGCCTACACCATGTACGCCCAGCGCGGTTGGCGGCGGTCGACAGTGGCGACCGCCCTCATCCTGTTCATCGGTCTGAACATCTCCTTCGCGATCGACTGGCACAACAAGGGGGTGGTCACCTGGACCGACGTCCCCTACAACTACCTGGTCTTCGGCGTCGCGATCGCTCTCGGCTACACGTCGCGAGTCCGGCGCGCCTCCATCGACCAGCTGGAGGAGCGCAACCGGCTGCTGGCGCGTGAGGCCGCCCTCGAGGAGCGCAACCGGATCGCCCGCGAGCTCCACGACGTGGTCGCCCACAGCGTGAGCGTCATGGTCCTCCAGGCCACCGCCGGGCGCCGGGTGGCGGAGCGAGATCCCGGTGCCGCTGTGGCGGCGCTCGACGTCATCCAGGAGACCGGACGGCAGGCCCTCAACAGCCTGCGTCGGGCGGTTGGCGTGCTCCGGGCCGACGCCGACGCGCAGCCGGAACTGGAGCCGCAGCCCGGCCTGGATCAGCTCGAGGTCCTGGTGGACGAGGTTCGCCGAGCCGGCATGAGGGTGGAGCTGCAGGTGGCCGGGCAGCGACGACGGCTCCCCCAAGGGGTGGAGCTGTCCGCCTATCGGGTGGTCCAGGAGTTCCTGACCAACGTGCTCAAGCACGCCCGGGCCAGCTCCGCTCGAGTCGTGATCGACTACGGCGATGACCAGCTCGACCTCGAGATCCAGGACGACGGCGATGGCAGCGCGACCGACTCCAGCACAGGCCACGGCCTTGCCGGGATGCGCGAACGGGTGCAGCTATTCGGAGGCGAGCTCAGTGCCGGCCGAGCCGACGGCGGGTTCCGGGTCAGCGCCCAGATCCCGCTGCTGCCCGCCTGACGGTGATCCGGGTCCTGCTCGTCGACGACCAGCCGCTGGTGCGCGCTGGTCTCCGCACCATCCTGGACGAGGAAACCGACATCCAGGTCTGCGGTGAGGCGGCCGACGGGTTGGCCGCCCTGACCGAGGTCGAGCGCATCCGCCCCGACGTCGTTCTCATGGACGTCCGGATGCCCAACCTCAACGGACTGGAGGCGACCCGGCGGATCAACGCACGCACCCGGGCGCCCCCCGGGTGGTCATCCTCACCACCTTCGACCTCGACGAGTACGTGTTCGAAGCGCTCAGGGCTGGGGCGAGCGGCTTCATTCTCAAGGACGCTCCCGCCGACGAGCTGGTCCGAGCGGTGAGGGTCGCGGTGGCCGGGGACGCGCTGCTCGCCCCGTCGGTGACCGGCCGGCTCATCGCGCGATTCGCCCGTCGGGGCGGGGGGCCGGCGCCGGGCCGGCTCGACGAACTCACCGAGCGGGAGCGGGAGGTCATGCTCCTGGTCGCCCGGGGTCTCAGCAATGCCGAGATCGCCCAGCGACTCTTCCTCTCCGAGACCACGGTCAAGACCCACGTCGCCCACATGCTCGACAAGCTGGAGCTCCGCGACCGGGTGCAGGCGGTCGTGCGTCGCGTACGAATCGGGCCTGGTCGAGCCGCGCCTGGGCTGAAGCCACCGCGATGGGCGACCGATCGCGCCGGCGTACGCCGCGACTCCTTGCGGGCTGTCCCAATCTCCTCCGCGAGGAGGACCCGATCTCGTTCCCGCTGACGACGACGGATCACCGAACTGGGATCGACCATCTCCTCATCCCCCACGAGCGGTATGGACAAGGAGACCGACGATGAGATGGATGGAGAGCTGGGGGCGATTCGTCTTCCGGCACCGGGTGAGCCTGCTGCCCCTGTCATTGGCCCTGGTGGTGGCGTCGCTCTGGGCGCTCAACCTTCCCCACCAGTTCACCGAGCCCGACAACGTCCCGACCCAGGCTGCGCGCGCCGATGCCCTCCTGGAGACGGAGCTGAGCCACGGGCCCTCGACGACCGACGTGCTCATGATCTTTGCCAGCCCGACTCTCACCACCGCCGACCCGGCATTTCGCAACGCGATGGACCAGGCGCTCGCACCGCTCGACCGCCACTTCCACATCGTCCAGGTGATCACGCCCTTCAACCAGCCCGCGGACGCCGGCCGTCTGATCTCCAGCGACCATCGCAGCGCCGTGGCCGACGTGGTCATCGCCGACAGCGTCGACAACGCCACCACGTACTACCCCCAGCTGCGCTCGACGGTGCACTCCGCCACACTCAGCATCGAGGCCACCGGAGCGGTGCCGCTGAACTACGACTACAACCACCTCCTCAACCAGGGGCTGGCGGAGTCGGGGTCGGTGGCCCTCCCCGTCACCCTGCTCCTGCTGCTGTTGGTGTTCGGGACGCTGATGGCCGCCGCTCTACCCTTGCTGATCGGCGTGCTCACCATCCTGGGCGCCAGCGGAGTCGCCGTGCTCATCAGCCAGATGACCCCGGTGTCGCCCTCGACGACGGAGTTCGTCAGCTTCCTCGGGCTGGGGCTCGCCATCGACTACTCGCTGTTTGTGGTGAGCCGCTTCCGGGAGGCGCTGGCGCAGGGCCGCGGAATCGAGGACGCGCTCGCGGTGACCATGGGCACCGCCGGCCGCGCCATCGTCTTCTCAGGTCTCACCGTCATGGCTGGGCTCTCCGGGCTCTTCTTCTTCCGTGGAACCTGGCTCGGCGAGCTGGCCCTGCCGCTGGTATCGCTGGTGGCTCTCGCCCTGGTCTTCGGCACCACCCTGCTTCCCGCCTCCCTGGCGCTGCTCGGTCGGCGCGTCAATGCCTGGCAGCTTCCGCTGCCGCGGCGGCGTCGCCCCGGCGGTTTCTGGCACTGGCTGGCAACCCGGGTGATGCGGCGGCCGCTGGCGGTGCTGCTGCCCACCCTCGCCATCGTCGGCATCGCGGCCTCGCCCGTCTTCGCCATGAGCCTGGGCACCGACCATGGCGGGTCGCTTCCCACCACCGCGGAATCGCGTCAGGCCAGTGACGCGATCCTGACCTCCTTCCCGAGCTGACCCGGGCGACCATCCCGGTGGTGGTCCAGTTCGGCGCCGGCGTTCCGCTGTCCGCAGCCCGCATCGATGAGCTGCATCGCTTGGGCCTCGCCATCCAGGCGGTCCCCGGAGTGGTGGGGGTGACCAGCGCCTTCACCCTGCCGGGGCTCGACCAGGCGGAGACGCTCCGGATCCTCGCCGAGCCGCGATCCGAGTGGACCGCACCGATCGCGGAGGCGGTGAGCCAGAGCGTGGGCCATGACATCGCGGTCCTCGAGGTGCAGACCGACCAACCCGACCAGAGCCAGGGGGCGCGTGGCATCGTCACCGCCATCCGCGGCTTGGGTCCGACGGTCGACGGCCGGCTCATGGTGACCGGGAACACCGCTTCGGACATGGACCGAACCGCGTGGATCGTGGCCCAGGCCCCGTGGGCCCTCGGAAGCGTGGTGGTGGTCAGCTACCTGATCCTGCTGCTCCTCCTCGGCTCGGTGATCCTTCCGCTGAAGGCGGTGCTCTCCAACCTCCTCTCGATCTCGGTCGCCTTCGGGGTCATGGTCTGGATCTTCCAAGAGGGCCACCTGGCATCGCTGCTGGGCACCACGCCGCTGGTCATCGATCCGACCGTGCCGGTCGCCATGTTCTGCATCGTGTTTGGGCTCTCCATGGACTACGAGGTCTTCCTGCTCACCCGCATCCAGGAGGAGCGCGCCCGCACCGGCAGCGATCGCCTGGCGGTTGCCCGCGGCCTGGAGCGCTGCGGGCGGCTGGTGAGCTACGCGGCCCTGATCATGGTCGCCGTGGTCGGCTCCTTCGCGCTGGGCGACGTGGCCGTCATCAAGATGGTCGGGCTTGGCACCGCGACGGCGATCGCCGTGGACGCGACCCTGATGCGGGGACTTCTCGTCCCCGCCCTGATGGTCCTGCTGGGAAGGCTCAACTGGTGGATGCCCGGCTGGCTGGCGCAGGCGGTCAACCGGGTCGGGCTGAGCGAGGTCGCTCCCGACCAGGTGGCCAGGGCCGAGCCGTCGGCGGCTGCGGCCTGAGCCCGCACATGATGGTCACCAGCTTCATCAGGCCGGGAGATTGCGCGCTTCCGGTGGGACCTGGACACACGCACCTCGCCAGGCTCCCGGCCACACGACCACCACACGCGACCTGCGGCGGCGGAAGATGGAGGTGAGCCGAGCGCTAGCAGAAACCCCGACCGAGCATCAGCGGCAGCTTTTGCTGGAGCTGGAGGCCGATCTGAGGAGGCACGGATGCGAAGCCAGGCCGAGAAGGCGGCCGCCTTCCGGGCGCTCCACGACGGTCCCGCTTTCGTGATCCCCAACCCCTGGGACGAGGGTTCGGCGAGGATGCTGGTCGGGCTCGGCTATCCGGCAATAGCCACCACGAGCTCGGGGTTCGCGTTCACCCGTCGGCGGCTCGACGGTGGGGTCGCGCTCGACGCGGTCGTTGACCATGTGGCGGCGTTGGTCGAGGCCGTCGACGTCCCAGTCTCCGTCGACCTCGAGAATGGTCACGGACCCGAGCCGCAGGCGGCGGCCCGCGCCATCGTGAGAGTGGCGCAGGCCGGAGCCGTGGGCGGTTCCATCGAGGACTGGGATCCGACCGGCCGCATCTACGACATCGGTCACGCTGCCGAGCGGGTCGCGGCGGCGGTGGAGGCCGCCCGTGGGCTGGGATTTCCGTTCACCTTGACTGCTCGGGCGGAGAACCATATCCGCGGCAACCCGGACCTTGACGACACGATCAGCCGGCTCCGCGCCTACGAGTGCGCTGGGGCTGATGTCCTCTACGCGCCCGGCCTCGAGACGGTCGACGAAGTGACGACCGTTTGCGCCGCCCTGTCCAAACCCGTGAACGTGCTTGCCCGGCCCAATCTGACCATGGTCGAACTCGTGGCGGCCGGGGCCCGGCGCGTGAGCCTCGGGGGCAGTCTGACCTGGGTCGCGGTGGATGCGGTCGTGTCGGTGTGGCTGACGGCCATCCGCGACGGGGCGACCTCAGTCTCGGCCTCGGCCGCCGCTGCAGGACTGGTTCGTCTAACACCGGCACGCCGCCAGAGCACCGACCCGCTCAGTAGCCCACGGCACCGTCGATGCTCTGGCGGAGCAGGTCGGCGTGCCCGTTGTGCCGCGAGTACTCCTCGACCATGTGGACCAGGATCCAGCGCATGGACACGGGTCGGCCGGTCTCCTCCAGGCGCACCTCGTCATCCTCACCGTGCTCCTCCACGATCTTCCGCGCCGCTCACACTCGGCGCTCCAAGCCGCGAAGGCCTCGTCGGCGTCAGCCAAGTCCACATTGTCGAACTCGCCATCGGGATCGTCGTCGGTCGAGTACCAGGTCCGCGATGTCCTCCCCGGCCAGGGTCCTGCGGAACCATCCCCTCTCGACATCGGCCATGTGGCGGACCAGGCCGAGCAGCGAGAGAGTCGACGGAGGCACCGAGCGGCGGCGCAGCTGCTCGGGGTTGAGCCCCTCGCACTTGCGGGCCAGCGTGGCCCGCTGCCACTCCAGGAAGGCGAGCAGCGTGGTGCGCTCCTCGGAGGTGCGGGGTATGTCGTCGTAGTCGGTTCATGGGAGCCTCCATGTCATCGGGCGAAGTGGAGGGCGGGCCTGCTCGGCCAGCTCCTCCGGATAGGTGTCCACCATCGCCTGCCAGTGGGAGCCGCTCGGAGTACATGGCGCTTCGGAGCGGTAAAGGACGTCGGGGTTCGAGCGGCAGACCAGCCGGATGTTGAGCGGGGTGTCGGGTCCGGCCTGGGGGGCACCGAGGAGCGCCATATTGAAACTCTGATGCCCCAGCTCGGCGTAGAGGTTGAGGATCCGAGCGATGCCGCCGCCCAGCTCTGCGATCGTCGCCTCGTCGAGCTGGCCGGGAGCAGACCAGCCCGGCGACGACGCCGCGCACCTCGTTGAATCCGATGGGCAGCTCGAAGCCGCCAGCCAGCGCACCCGGCCGGTGTCGGCGATGAAGCGCTCCCCAGGCGGCGTTCGGTGGCGACGTAGTCCTCGAATCGTTCGGCGCCGACCTCGGCCAGCATGGCCTGCAGCGTCGAGGGCGCGGGATCGACGCTGCCCTGCAGGTGAGGATGGAGGATCGAGCTTCCCGACGGGGGGAGGTGGTTCGCGTTGATCGTTGCCCACGACGCCCCTGGATCAGAAGCCTGCACCGCCCTCACGAACTCCACCTGGGTGACGAGGTTGTCGGTCATCAGCACCTCGGTCATGCGATCGAGGGGCAGGAAGTGGAGGTGGGGCGAATACACCGAGACCGAGCCGTGTGCTGCCAGTAGGACAGCAGATTGGGGAAGAGGAGCGCCTCGCCATGGGAGATCCGGCCCTCGGCATGGATCTCCGGACGAAACCTGGGGGTCACCTCCATCACCCGCTCCGGGCAGAACGGGCACCCCTGCCGACCGGTCGCCGCCAGCGCCTCGAGGTCGACGTCGAGCGGGGAAGGAGCGGCGTCCGGCTCCTCACCAGGCGCGCCGGATGCCCGAGCAGTGGGTCCCATCGGACCTCGACCGAGGTGGCCGTGGGCGCGAAGCCGTGGAGGGGATCGGGACCTCGCCGGTGTAGGTCTGCCGCCTCAGCTCCATGGGTTTGGCTCGAGCGCGAGCAGTACGCGTCAGCCTCGCCGGGGCGCCGCGATTCGGGCTCAGTTAGACTTGCGGCATGGCAGGCGGAGAAGACTCGCGGCGCCCCCAAGAAGCAGGCCAAGAAGCCCCGGGCGCCGTCAACCCGCAAGGCTCAGCGGCAGGCCGAGGCCAAAAGCCGCCCGGCAGCAGCCCACCCGGCGTAGCCCCTCAGCCCGGGACCACTCCGGGCGCGGACGCCGCCGCGCGGCCGTCACGATCCAGGCCATGCCGAGCGTCTTCACCCGGATCATCGATGGCGATTTGCCCGCGCGGCTTCGTGCTGGAAGGACGACCGTTCGGTGGCCTTCCTCTCCAACCGTCCGCTCCGGCCCGGCCATACCCTGGTGGTCCCCCGCCTCGAGGTCGACGACTGGCTCGACCTCACCCGATGTTCTCGCCCATCTCTTCAGCGTCTCCCGAACCCTCGGGAAAGCGCTGCTGAACGGTTTTCAGCCGGTCAGGGTGGGGATGATGATCGCCGGCCTCGAGGTCCCCCACGTGCACATCCATCTGGTGCCCATCAACTCGCTCTCCAACCTGGACTTCGCCAAGCAGGACCCCGATCCCAATCCCGAGGCCATGGACCGGGCCGCAGCCACGATCAGGGGCGCGCTCGCCGACCTGGGCATCCCCGCCGCGAACCTCTGAGCCGTTCGCTCCCAGTGGCGGGCCGGGAGCGACCGGTGGCGAAACGCTGGCAGCGGGCCGCCGCTACTGGCTTCGACCCCGATCAGCCGAGCACCGCTGCCTCCCGCCCACAGCGCGGTCACCGCGCCCGAAGCGGGATTGAGGGTGACCACCGACACCGCGCCCTTGTTGGCGGTCTCGGTCGGCATAGAGGACCCCCGTCGGGCAGTCCAGCGAGGCCACCGGCTGAAGACCGGCGCCAGCGCCGGTCACCACCGTGCCGCTCTGCAGGCTGAGGATGCGGAGCTCTCCCGGTCGACGCGGCGGGCGAATCCCGGCCATCCCTGCGGCGCCGCCCGAGTGAGCGTGCAGCGGACCTCGAGCCCGCCACCGGCAGCCGCCAGCCGCTCAAGCTCGGCACGATAGATGATGTCGTCAAAGCTGCGCGAGGAATAAAGCAGCGTCGTCGGCGCCGTGCTTTGGGCCGCTGCGCGCTGGCGCAGCATCGCCATCAGCGGCACGATGCCGGAGCCGGCGGCGATCAGGAACAACGGGCCGCCGAGGTCGGGCGTCCAGACGAAATAGCCGCCGATCGGACCGCGCAATTCAAATTGGTCGCCTTTGCGCGCCTCGCCGGCAAGATAAGGCGACACCTCTCCCTCGGCGAGGCGCTCGACGGTGAGCGTCAGCGTCGCGGCCGGCCGCCGCCGAGGCGATCGAATAGGTGCGCTGCGCCCGGTAGCCGTCCTCGGCGGTGAGCCGCACGTCGACATGCTGTCCGGCACGGTGCCCTGACCAATTCGGCACGTCGAGCACGAGGCTGCGCACGCGCGGCGTCTCCTCGATGATCGTCGCGCACGGTCGCCGTCATCCATTGGAGCGCGCCGCAGCGGCAAGGTTTTGTTGGCGCATGATCTTATCCGAAAACCAGTTCCCACTTTTCGGGATCATGCGCTAGTCGCCGGCATAACGCTGCTCGCGCCAGGGATCGCCGTAGATGTGATAACCGAGTTCCTCCCAGAAGCCTGGCGGTCTCGGTATCGATGAACTGCAGGCGGCGCACCCATTTGGCGCTCTTCCAGAAATAAAGATGCGGCACCAAGAGGCGCGCCGGACCGCCGTGCTCGGGGTCGAGCGGCTCGCCGTCGTAAATGCGTCGCCACCGTGGCCTTGCCGTCGACCAGGTCCTCGGCCGGGACATTGGTGGTGTAGCCGCCGTCGCTGCACGGCAGCACGAACGGCGCGGGCGGCTCGGCAAGCCCGCCGCCTCCAGCAGCGTGTCAATGGTCACGCCGCGCCAATTCGTGTCGAGTTTCGACCAGGTGGTGACCAGGTGCTTGACGATGAAGACCGCGATGTTGACCACGATGAGCCCCACCGGGGTGACCGCACCGAGCGTGGGGATCACCCAGCGTCGCAGCCTGCTGGGGCGCCGCTGCGCCCCGGGCGAATAGGGCCGCGAGGGGATCGGGGACATGGGCATTAGCGTATGCCTTCCCGGCACCGGGCACACCGCTCAGGTCCGGCTGGGACGGCGATCCCAGCGGCTGCGCGTAGGCATCGGGGTTTTCCTTCCACGGCACAATCAGGCGGTGTCGGAGTACGAGGAGATGGAGCGGGCGGTGGCCGAGGCCGCCGCAGTCGTGAGCGGCGGGACGAGCGGCGACCCCGGCGAGGCGGCCCGGCTGGTGCGGGCCGGAGCCGCCGCGCTCGAGGCGCTCCGGCAATTCGACGCCCACCCGGTCTCGACGCGGCCTGGCGCGGGCGCGGCGGATCCGCATCGCGAGCAGCGTCACGACGTCAGGGCGGCGGCTCAGACCGTGCTGGCCCAGCTCGAGCTGATCGGCCTGGCCTGGCCATCGTGGAACGGTGGCTCGCGCCAGACCGTCCTGGGGGAGCTGGGACGATGCCAGCCGGGAGCTGGAGGAGCTGGTCAGCCGGTGCACGGCGTCGCCGCCCTGACCGGCCGAGCTCTCAGCTGCCGATCTGGTCGGCGGGGATGGTCCCCAGCTTGCTGGCGCTGTAGTCGTCGAATGCCTGGATCAGCTCGTCGCGCCGGTTCATCACGAACGGACCGTAGGCGGCGACGGGCTCACGGATCGGCTCGCCCCCCAGGACGAGGACGTCCAGGGCCGGAGCCCGGCTCTCCTGGTTCTCGGCGGCCGCCAGGGTGACGAAGTCTCCGGCACCCAGGACCGCGAGCTGACCCATCCGGATCGGCGCCTGCCGGTCGCCCACCGAGCCCTGCCCGGAGAGCACGTACACCAGGGCGTTGAAGTCGGAACGCCAGGGCAACTCCAGCACCGCCCCCGGTGAGAGGGTGGCGTGGACCATGGCCATCGGGGTGTGGGTCACCCCGGGCCGGCCTGACCGGCGACATCGCCGGCGATGACCCGCACCAGGGCCCCGCCGTCATCCGACGACATCAGGGTGACCCGCTGGGCGCCGATGTCCTGGTACCGCGGCGCCACCCACTTCTTGGCGGCGGGAAGGTTGACCCAGAGCTGGATGCCGTGGGAACAGGCCGCCGCTGGCCACCAGCTCCTCGGGGCTGCTCGATGTGCAGGATGCCGGCGCTCGGCGGTCATCCACTGGGTGGCGCCGTTGGTGATCAGCCCGCCCCCACCCGTCGAATCCCGGTGACGGAAGGTGCCGTCGATCATGTAGGTGACGGTCTCGAAGCCGCGATGGGGGTGCCAGGGAGTGCCCTTGGGCTCGCCGGGCGCGTATTCGACCTCCCCCATCTGGTCCATGTGAACAAAGGGATCGAGGGCGCTGAGGTCAACGCCGGCGAAGGCGCGCCGCACCGGGAACCCCTCGCCCTCCAGCCCGCTGGGCGCGGAGGTGACCGTGGCCACCGGCCGCGAGGCCGCACGGGTGCGGTCGGGCTTGGCGATGCGGGGCAGGACCAGGGGATCGGCGACGGTGACAGCGGGCATGGGGCTCTCCGAGAGGTGGGGTCCGGTGACGACAACCCTATACCCGGATGGTTGAGAGGTCAACCAATGTCGCGGGCGAACGGGTGGGATACTCACGCCGTGCTGGCAGAGGAGCCGCCGGAGCCCGTCGCGGGGCCCCCGATGCAGGAGGGGGTGGTGCTGGGCGACAACCTCACCGTCCTCGCCGGCCTTCCCGAGGCCAGCGTCGACCTGATCTACATCGACCCGCCGTTCGGGACCGGCCAGCGGCGCCGGCTCGAGTCGATCCGCACCGGCTCGGGCGAGAGGACCCGGGTGGGCTTCGGGGGCCGCACCTACCGGTGGCGGACGGTCTCGGTGCGCGAGTACTCAGACGGCATGGACCTCGACTCGTACCTGGCCTTCCTGGCGCCCCGTCTGCATGAGATGCACCGGGTGCTGGCCCCCCGCGGCTCGATCTACGTCCACCTCGATCACCACGCGGTCCACCACGTCCGCCTCCTCCTCGACGACATCTTCGGCCCCGAGCACTTCCTCAACGAGATCATCTGGGCCTACGACTACGGGGGCCGGGGCCGGGACCGCTGGCCGCGCAAGCACGACAACATCCTGTGGTACGCGAGGGGGTCGAGCTGGGTTTTCAACCGCGAGGCGGTCGACCGTCTCCCCTATCTCGCACCGGGATTGGTGGGGGCCGAGAAGGCTGCCCGGGGCAAGCTTCCCACCGACGTCTGGTGGATGACCATCGTGCCGACCGGCGGCCGCGAGCGCACCGGTTATCCGACTCAGAAGCCGCTGCGCCTGCTCGAGCGCATCGTGGCCGCCTCCAGCAATCCCGGCGACCTGGTGGCCGATTTCTTCGCCGGCTCGGGTACCGCGGCGGTGGCGGCGGCGCGGCTGGGCCGGCGTCACCTGGCGGTGGACAGCAACCCTGAGGCGGTGCGGATCACCAGACTGCGACTGGCCTGAGGTCATCCGCGGTGAGCATCGGCGAGGTGTCCGAGGCCGCGGCACCGCTTGGGCTGAGCGGCGAGCTGGAGCGACGAGGCTACCAGTCGGACGTGTTGACCGAGGTCCACGCCGCCGATCTCCCCGACGTGGTCCATTCCCTGATCACGCCGGAAACCATGGGCTGACGAACGTACGTCCGCCCAAACGCGGGACGTCCTCCGCCGGGTCGGCAGGCGCTATCGGGCCTCGCAGCGGAGGAATACGCTGTCACCGTGCTGGGTACCCGGTCGTCGACGTGGAGCAGCCTCCCCGCCCCGGCGGATGAATGCGTCACCGCATCCGGCGAGCCCCGCCAGCCGTACCAGGCCATCCTGGCCGAGGTGGTCGGATCCCCCGAGCGAATCCGCGAGATGCAGCGCCAGGCCCGGGCCTGGTTCGCCTCGCACCACATCACCTTCGGCGCACCCGACGATGAGCAGGACGGCGACGCCGGCGACCATGCGGCGCCGATCTTCCCCTTCGACCCCATCCCCCGCATCCTGTCGGCGCTCGAATGGAACCGTCTGGAGCGGGCGCTGGTGCAGCGGACCAGCGCGCTCGACCTCTTCGTCGCCGACTGCTACGGGGCTCAGCGAGCACTCCGCGACGGCGTGGTGCCGGGCCGCCTCGTCTACAGCAGCATGGGCTATCTCCGAGACCTGGTGGGGGCCCGGCCTCCTCGCTCCGTTTACTGCCATGTCGCCGGCATCGACGTCGTCCGCGTGGGCGGCGAGTTCCTCGTCCTCGAGGACAACGTACGGGTGCCGTCGGGGATCGCCTACGCGCTGATGTCCCGGGAGGCCATGATCGCGGTGGCGCCCGACTGGGTCGAGGCCAACCCGGTGCGCTCCATCGATGGCTACGCATCCCAGCTCCGCCGCATGCTCCAGCGCATCGCCCCCCGGCAGTGGGACGCATCCCTCGTGGTGCTCACCCCGGGGCATTTCAACGCCGCCTACTACGAGCACCAGCTGCTGGCCGAGGCGATCGGCGGCACCCTGGTCGAGGGGCGGGATCTGATCGTCCAGGAGGACGAGGTCTGGCGCCAGACCCCGGGCGGAGGCCATCAGCTGGTGGACGTCATCTACTCGCGGGTCAATGCCGAGTGGCTCGACCCTCTGGTCTTCCGCTCCGATTCCCTCCTCGGTGTGCCCGGGCTCATCGAAGCCTGGCGGCGGGGCAGCGTCGCCCTCGCCAATGCTCCCGGCACCGGGGTCGCCGACGACAAGGCGCTCTACCCCTACGTGCCCGCGCTGATCCGTTACTGCACCTCGGGGAGACCCCGATCCTGGACAGCGTCCCCACCTACGACATCAGCGACGATGGCCAGCGGCGGCACGTGATCGCCAACCTGGGAAAGATGGTGCTGAAACCGGTGGACGCCAGCGGCGGGTACGGCATCCTGTTCGGCGACCAGCTGTCCGCGCAGCAGGCCGAGGACGCCGCACGCCAGCTCGATGCCGAGCCCCGCGCCTGGCTCGCGCAGGAGCAGGTGCAGCTCTCTCGCGCCGTGTGTGTGTCCCCGGATGGCGGGCTGGAGGCGCGCTGCGTCGACCTGCGGCCGTTCGTGCTGCTCGATGAGCAGCCCTGGGTCGTTCCCGGAGGCCTCACCAGGGTGGCGGCCACTCCGGAGACCCTGATCGTCAACTCTTCCCAAGGAGGTGGGAGCAAGGACACATGGGTCCTGAGCGACTGACTTATTCGATCTCCCACCACACCACGCTGCGCTACTCCGAGCCGGTGGGTCCGTCCTTCAACGAGGCGCGGATGCGGCCCCGCGCCCGCGGTTCGCAGAAGACCGTGGCCTTCGCCCTGATCACCTCACCCCCGGTCGTGCCCCGCTCGCGCGTGGACTACTTTGGCAATTACGTCCATCGGGTCGACGTCAGCGTGCCCCACCGGGCACTGGAGATCGCGGTCGAGGCGGTGGTCGAGAGTGTGGTCGCCACCAACCCGGCGAGCGGGCGGCCCTGGAATCCTGAGCTCCTCGACCGCGACCCTCGCCTCGAATTCGCCCTGCCCAGCCCGCGGGTGCCCCGCGGCGGCGAGCCGGCGGCATTGGTGATGGAGTGGACCGGTGCCGATCGGAGCATCGACTCACTGCTGGCGTGTGCCGCACGAATCCAGGCCAGCTTCCGCTACCTCGCCGGAGCCACCACCGTCGACAGCAGCATCGAAGAGCTGCTCCGCGGTGGCGCCGGAGGTCTGCCAGGACTTCACCCATCTCTTTCTGGCCATGGCGAGGAGCGCCGGCTGGCCGTCCCGCTACGTCAGCGGCTACCTGGGACCCACCACCGATGGCGAGACCGTCCACGGAGCATCCCACGCCTGGGCGGAGGTGTGTGGCGCCGACGGCCGGTGGCTGGGGATCGACCCCACCCATGGCGGGACCACCGGCCCCCATCATCTGCGCCTGGCGGTCGGCCGCGACTACGGCGATGTCGCCCCGCATCGAGGCCTCTTCTACGGATCCGCCACGGCCTCCCCTCCGGAGGTGAGCGTCCGGGTCTCGCGGATGCCGGCGTTGGCCGCGTTCGTGGTTGAGCGGTCCGCGGACATGCAGTGGCGCCAGCAGCTCCAGCAGCAGCAGCAGCAGTCCTGAGCCTCAGGTGGTGTAGTCGACCTCCACCACGCCCACCCGCTTGCTGCTCGACAGTTCGCCGGGATACGAAGCTTGGAAGGTCCCCGAGGTCGGCGCCACGTCAGCGTAGTCACGACCCACGGCGACGGTGAGATGGCGCGGCCCCGCACCCCTGCCGTGGGTCGGGTCGAGCGCGTGCAGCCACGACGCCTCCCTCGCCGTCGGCAATCAGGACCTCAACCCACGCATGGGTTCCGCCCTCACCGAGCAGATGCCCGGACACGTAGCGCGCCGGCAACCCGCAGTACCGGCACAGCGACAGCAACACATGGGAGTAGTCCTGACACACCCCGGCGCGCAGCGCGAAGGCCTCTGCCGCGGTGGTGAACACGGTGGTGCGGTCGTGCGAGTAGCTCATGGTTCGGTGAACCCACTGGTTCAGCGTTTGGGCGAGATCGATGCCCGCCGTTCCGGACTCCAGGTGGGCGCGGGCGGCTGAACTCGAGCTCGTGGTCGGCTTGGGTGAGGGCGGTCGGCCCGATGTACCGCGGGTCGGTGAGCGATCCCGCCGCCAGACGCTTGGGGCCGAGCCCGGGCCGGCGCTCCAGGACCATCCACGCCTCGAAGGCGATGGTCCGGGGCACGCTCTCCGCGTGGATATCGATCACCAGGTTGCCGAACTGGTCCTCCGATCGGTCCGCGACCAGCGGCGACATGCAGTCGACGTCCAGGCGATGGAGAATTCGCCGCTGGTCACCGTACTCGGCCGGGGCGATGATCATCAGCCGGTGTTGGAGGTCTCGAACCGTGCCGGGATACTCGTAGCGGAGCTGCTGGTGGACGAGAAAGGCGGTGCGCTCGACCCGCGGCCAGTCGACGGATGCGGGATCGAGCAGGTCGAGGGCGGCGACCTCGGAATGCTCCAGGGAAAGAAAATCGCGGTTCTCGCCGGAACTCACGTTCACGATTCTTCCACATCTTCGAGCCTGACGCCCTCTTTCATGAGCTCGGCCCAAACTCGGATGCGGGTGAGCTGCGCCACCCCGAAGGTGGTGAGCATGGCAACATCGACCGCATCGCGTCCTCGGCCGACGGCGACGCGGCATCGGCGACGCTGGTTGTTGCGGGGGTCGAAGGTCCACCACCGATCACCGAGATACGCCTCGAACCAGGCATAGAAGTCCATGGGCAGATCGATGGGGTCGTCGATGCCGACGTCAGGGAGATAGCCGAAGACGTAGCGTGCGGGTATGCCCAGAGCTCGGCAAAAGGCGACAGCCAGCTGGGCTAGGTCACGGCACACACCGCGACGGGCAAGGTAGACGTCGCTGGCCGAGGTGATCGAGGTGCTGCTCTCATACGCGAACTCGATGTTGTCGTGGACCCAGTCGACGACCGTCTGCACCCGGCTCCATCCTGGTTCGGTGCCGCCGAAGAGCGTCCATGCGGGGTTGGCGAGCAGGTCCGACTCGATGAGGCGGCTGGGCATCGTGTACACCAGCACCGCGTCGGGCAGGCCGTCGAACTCCGATCTGCTGGGAACCGGGATCAACCGGATCGAGCCGGGAGCTGACCTGGACCTTGGCGAGGTAGCGGATCGTGCTCTCCCCCGCCGGCATCACCAGGCGGCGGCACACGTTGCCGTAGAGATCGAGATACTCGCGAGTGGAAACCCCACCGGGGACCGTCAGCTCCTCCTCCAGGATGCGGTGCTGACCGTCGCGGCGCGGCTCCACCTGCAGGACCGTCGGGGTCGGCTGCTCGAGCTGGTGGCAGAACTCGACGCCAACTCGGAGTTGAAGCTCATCGGGGTACTCGTCGCTGGGATGTGTCCCTTCCATCGCCTTCCGCGACCATAGCGCAGTTCAAGGCGCCCGCCGGATGGGCGGCGACCGGCCGCACCCGCGCCGACGAGGGTGCACGCCTCCATGGCAGACTCCGACGCATGGCCATCAAGGATCCGAAGTCCGAGCTTCACAGCTATCTGCAGGAGGCACGCGAAGACTTCTGATCTGGAAGCTCGACGGCCTCTCCGAGTACGACGTCCGCCGCCCCATGGTGCGGACCGGCACCAACCTGCTGGGGCTGATCAAGCACGTCGCGAGCGTCGAGTTCGGCTACCTCGGCGACACCTTCGGCCGACCATCCGGTGAGGCGCTGCCCTGGTTCGAGCCCGGCGCCGAAGCGAACGCCGACATGTGGGTGACCGCCACCGAGTTGCGGGAGGAGATCCTCGGCCTGTACCGGCGGGTGTGGGCGCACTCCGACGCCACCATCGAGGCGCTGCCGCTCGACGCCGTCGGCCGGGTGCCGTGGTGGCCGGCGGAGCGTGGTGAGGTGACCCTGCACCGGATCCTGGTGCACATGATCGCCGAGACCAACCGCCACGCGGGCCATGCCGACATCGTCCGGGAGCTCATCGACGGGGCGGTCGGGCTGCGGGCTTCCCACGACAATCTGCCCCTGGTCGACGGAGGGTGGTGGGTGAGCTACCGCGCCCGTGTCGAGCAGGCAGCGCGGGAGGTCGGCCGGCGGTAGCACCGCGAGCGGCCCCGAGCGCCGGGGCGCGGGGGAGGCGAGGCGCCAGGCGACTTCATGATGACGCGTGCGTCTCGCATCGCCTGGGATGCGAGGGCCGTTCCCGGCCGGCTCCTGGCCGGCCCCCGCCCACCGAGGGAACACCGATGCGCTGGACCCTTCCCCAGTCCGAGACGCCGACCGCATGGTTCAACGTGCTTCCCCGGCTCAAGGAGCCGCTGCCGCCGCCGCTGCATCCCGCGACCCGCGAGCCGGTGGGCCCCGACGACCTGGCCCCGCTCTTCCCCATGGCGCTGATCGCCCAGGAGATGTCCACCGACCCGTACATCGACATCCCCGGCGAGGTCCTGGACGTGCTGCGGTTGTGGCGGCCCACCCCGCTGGTCCGCGCCACCCGCTTGGAGAAGGCCCTGGGCACACCCGCCCGCATCTACTACAAGGACGAATCCGTCTCCCCCGCCTGCTCCCACAAGCCCAACACCGCGGTCCCCCAGGCCTTCTACAACAAGGCCGAGGGGGTGTCCCGGCTCTCCACCGAGACCGGAGCCTGCGCAGTGGGGCAGCGCCCTCTGCTTCGCCTCAGCGGTCTTCGGGCTCGAGTGCAAGGTCTACATGTCGTGCTCCGCACCAGAAGCCCTACCGGCGGGTGCTCATGGAGACCTGGGGCGGCCAGGTGGTCCCGTCCCCGGTGGACCAGCCCGAGCACCCCGGTTCGCTCGGGATCGCGATCAGCGACGCGGTCAAGGACGCGGGTTCCAACGCAGCGACACCCACTACTCGCTGGGCTCGGTGCTCAATCACGTCCTCCTCCACCAGACCGTGATCGGCCAGGAGGCGCAGGCCCAGCTCAAACTCGCCCGCGAGGACCACCCTGACGTGGTCATCGCCTGCTGCGGGGGGGGCTCCAACCTGGGCGGCATCAGCCTGCCCTTTTTTCCGTCCCCGACGAGCGGGTTCGACTGGTCGCCGCCGAGCCGAGCGCCTGCCCCACCCTCACCGAGGGCAAGTAGGAATACGACTTCGGCGACACCGCCGGCATGACCCCGCTGCTGCTGATGTACACGCTGGGCCACGATTTCGTGCCCCCTCGATCCACGCCGGCGGGCTGCGCTACCACGGCGACGCCCCGATCATCTCGTCGCTGGTGCGGTCCGGCCGGATGGAGGCGGTCGCCCATCCTCAGAGCGCGGTTTTCGAGTCTTTGGTTCGAATGGGCCCGCACCCAGGGAACCGTCCCCGCCCCGGAGACCTACGCCATTCGGGCGGCCATCGATGAAGCGCTGAAGGCCAAGGCGGAGGGTGCCGAGAGGGTCATCCTCTTCAACTACTCAGGCCACGGGCTCCTCGACCTCTCCGCGTACGACGACTTCCTCCACGGCCGGGCCAGCGACGGGTAGGTGCGTTTCCCGCCGGTCGTGACCGGCGGGTTGCGACGCGCCGTTTCGCCGGGCCGCGCCGCGAGGCGGCGGCCCGTGCGGGAAGGGCCGCCACGGCGTCGGAGGGAGCAGGCTGTGGCGCGCATCGGATCAGGTCCCGGCCGCGTGTGGCCGCAAACATGGCTCGATCCGCGGCCGCGAGCAGCATGTCCAGGGTGGTGCCGTTTTCGGGGTAGACGGAGATGCCGATCGACGCCGTCAGCTGCTCCAGCGGGCAGTCCGCCGGCAGGGCAACCTCGGCCGCAGCGCCGCGGAGGGCGTGCGCGACGGTGGTTGCCTCGTCGGCCCCGCAGCGGCGGAGCAGGACCACGAACTCCTCGCCTCCGTAGCGCACCACCGCATCCTCGGCCCGCACCGACCCGCGCAGCCGGACAGCCGCCTGCTGGAGCACCAGGTCGCCGGCGGCGTGTCCGCTGGTGTCGTTCACCGTCTTGAAGTGGTCGAGGTCGAGCAGCAGCAGGGCCAGGCCGGTCTGCTCGCGGGCGGCGGAGGCCAGGTCGCGCTCCCCGGCATCCCGGAGCCAGCGGTTGTTGTTGAGCCCGGTGAGCGAATCGGTGACCGCTGCTTCGCGAAGCTCCGCGTAGAGCTGGGCGTTGCGCCATGCGGCCGCCGCGATGTGAGCGAAGAGGGTCGCCGCCTTGAGCTCCGCGTCGCTGAAGCGGCCGACACCGAGCCGGTAGCAGTTGATGATGCCGAGCTTGTGCTCGCCGGCGACCAGGGGAACGAGCAGGAGAGACTCCTGCACCACTGATGTCCCGGGGACCTGGCGCGCCCGGGGATGCGCCCAGGTGTCGGCGACACTTCTCGGGTGTGCCCTTGGCGAAGGCCCAACCGGTGATCCCCGCGTCCATCGAGAAGCTCTCGGCGAGCATGGCCTCGCGCTCGGGCCCGGTGGCGAGCACCGGGACGAAACGCCGGGCATCGTAGTTGACGATGTAGATCGCCATCTCGGCGACCGGCACCACCCTGCTCATCTGCGCCGCCATCACGCCCAGGATGCGCATCGGGTCGTGCTCGCTCTGGAGTGCCAGCGCCGCATCGCTGAGCGCCTGGGGAAGGTCCGGGGTCTCGCCCTCCGGCGCCGGGTCCGGGGGCTCGGGAAGGTCCACCGGCGGGGGCGGCGGGCTCGGACGTCGCATCCGGTTTCGGGCGAACCACCCGGGATCGACCACGGTGTCGGCGGACAGGCCTTCAACCGACTGGGTGAGCACCGGACGGCCGAGCACCCACCCCTGACCGTACTGAACCCCGAGTGAGAGCAGCGTGTCCAGCTCACGCTGGGTCTCGACGCCCTCAGCGATCAGCCGAGCTCCGATGTGGCCGCTGAAGGAGAGCAAGGAGACCACCAGCCCGCGGCGAGCGCGGTGCGCGTCGATCTCGTGGATGAGCGCACGGTCGACCTTGATGAATTCGGGCCGGAGCTCGGCGATGACCTGCATGCTGGCGTGCCCGGCACCCGCGTCGTCGACGGCGATGCGGTAACCGCGGGAGCGCAGCTGCGCCGCAATTCGCTGCAGGCGGGAGAGATTCGGCACCGGGTCGCGCTCGCTGAACTCCAGGACGATCGACGATGGGTCGAGCCCGGCATGGCGGACGGCAGCCTCCAGTGCCTCCAGGCCCTGCCGCTCGCTGAGCAGGGTACCGATCAGGACGTTGACGAAGATGTCGGCGGACTGCAGGTGGGGCGCCTCGCGCAGCGCGGCGCGAAGGCAGGCCAGGTCGACCGCGCTCTCCATGCGCAGAGTTGACGCTGCGGCGAACAGCTCGTCGGGCGTGGAGAACAGGGCGCGCGGTGAGAAGCGTGTTAGGGCCTCGTAACCGATGATGATCTGGTCATAGATGCGCACGATGGGCTGCAGCGCGGTGGCGATCCGCCCGTCGTCGAGCAGCGCGGTGAGCTCCGCCCGGAGCTGGGGGTTGGCCCGGGTGGTGGCACCCGAGGAGAAGCGCCGGGAGCCGCTGCTGGTCTGCAGCCCCCAGGCGCTGGCCAGCATGGCGGCGGCCGCCTCGAGGGTGGGCACCCACTGCTGGCACGGTTCCAACGCCCAGACGTGGATCACCGCGACCACCTGGTCGCGAACCATCGCTGGGACCGCCGCAACCTGGATCGCCCGAGCCGGTCGAGGCGGCGCCGACATAGGTGCGCCGTCAACCGTGAGGTCGCTCAGGGAGGTGATCCCAACCGCCTCACCGCTGTACGGGCGGCGCAACCGCACCGGACGGCTGAGCCAGGGGAAGCGATCGATGGGAACGCGCATCCCCACGAGACGATCGCTCGGCGGCAGGAGGCTCCCGCCGCCGGCCATCCGAGGGGACTGGACCGCCACCACGACCGCCTGATCCGCCTCCACGGCGCTGACCGAAGCCGCCAGATGGAGGCGCGCGAGTGCACGCACCGTCTCGACGGCGGCCTTCTGAGCGCTGGTGACCCCCGGAAGGCGGTGCCCGAGATCGGTGAGGACGAGGAGTTGCTGGGCGTTGGCGTCATCCACCGCCATGGTCGGAGCCTGTTCCACCCGGGGCCCCAGGACCGTCGCGGGGCGGTCACAGCCTCATGGAAGTTACCAAGCCCCCTCAGGGATCTGACCTGCCACTCAGGGTCTGACCTCCCCCGTCGGGATCTGCCCTCCCCCTCCGGGATCTCACCTCCCCCTCAGGGCCGTATGGGTGGATCGGTCCAAAGGTTCGACGCAGGGCCGGCGCCCGGTATCATCCTTTCTGGGCAGTCGATGGTCGGCTGTTCGGCGATTCATGGGGCTGTATGGATTCGACAGGATCGTGGGTCGTGTGATGGCGGGCCGAGCCCCGGGCTCGTAAAACCGGGAAAACAATACGTGCGAACAACGCACCTGCTCTCGCCCTCGCCGCGTAAGCGGTAGAACGAGAAAAAGCTCAGGCTACGGCCTGACGTCGACCCGTCCCTCGACCGCGGGGATGGGACCCGACGTTAATACAGCGGCCTAGCCGGCCGGCGGCGTCACGGCGCCGGTCGGGACATCCACCGTGACTGGCTCCCGGCGAGCCTGGTCCCAGGGCGCGCCGGAGGTGAGACCAAAACCGGGACTATGCTCGTAGAGGTCACGCGGAACGCGGTTTTGGACGCGGGTTCGATCCCCGCCAGCTCCAGTTTTGCGCTTGACTGCCGCGCTACGGTCTCACAGCCCGCGCGCTAGCCTAGACACCCCATGCGTGCACCTGACCCCCATCCGCCCGAGCACGCCTTCCGCACCATCATCGAGCCCTTCCGCATCAAGTCGGTGGAGCCGATCCGCCTGACCACCGAGGCAGGAGCGGGATCGGCATCTCCGCGAAGCCGGGTACAACCTCTTCCGCCTCCACGCCGACGACGTGCTGATCGACCTGCTCACCGATTCGGGCACCGGTGCGATGAGCGCGAACCAATGGGCCTCGATGATGCGCGGCGACGAGTCCTACGCCGGGTCGCCCAGTTTCTTCCGCTTCGAGGAGGCGGTGCGCGACCTGACCGGTTATCGCCACATCATCCCGGTGCACCAGGGCCGGGCGGCCGAGAAGATCCTCTTCACCTCGGTGGCGGGGCCGGGCAAGGTGGTGCCGGCCAACCACCACTTCGACACCACCCGGGCCAACATCGAGGCCACCGAGGCCGAAGCGCTCGACCTGCCCTGCCCCGAGGCAGCTGATATCTCCGGCCGCCACCCTTTCAAGGGCAACATCGATGTCGGGCGGCTCGAGTCACTTCTTCACCAACGCTCCGGCAGCGTGCCGCTCTGCCTGATGACGCTGACCGACAACACCGGTGGCGGCCAGCCGGTCTCCTTGGAGAACCTGCGCCGGGTGCGCGCGATCTGTGATCGCCATTCGGTTCCGCTGTTTCTCGACGCCGCCCGTTTCGCCGAGAACGCGTACCTTGTCAAGCTCCGCGAACCCGGGCAGTCGCAGCGCTCGGCCCGCGAGATCGCCCGTGAGGCCTTCTCGCTCGCGGACGGCGCGATGATGTCGGCGAAGAAGGATGCCATCGCCAATACCGGCGGCTTTCTTGCTCTGAACGACGACGGAGTGGCGGAGCGCGCCCGCCAGCTGCTGATCCTCACCGAGGGATTCACCACCTACGGCGGGCTCGCCGGACGCGACCTGGAGGCGGTGGCCGAGGGCCTCCGCGAGGTGCTCGACGAAGACTACCTGCGATATCGCGTTCGCAGCATCGAGTACATGGGAGAGGGCTTCCGAGCCGCAGGGATCCCAATCGTGGAGCCGCCCGGTGGGCACGCGATCTTCGTCGACGCGCGAGCGCTGCTGCCGCACGTCTCGCCCTCGCTCCTGCCGGCCCAGTCGCTGGCCTGCGCGCTCTACGTGACCGGAGGGATCCGCAGCGTGGAGGTGGGAACGGTGATGTTCGGCCACACCGACCCATCCACCGGGGCGCAGGTGCCGGCTGCCCAGGACCTGCTGCGCCTCGCACTTCCCCGCCGCGTGTACACCCAGAGCCACGTGGACTACGTGATCGAGGTGGCGGGAGCGGTGGCAAGCCGGCGAGAATTCTCTGAGCGGCTACCGCATCGTCGAGGAGCCATCGGCGCTGCGACACTTCACCGCCCGCTTCGCGCCGGTCGAGCTTCAGCACTGACCGGGGCGCCCCGGGTCGCGGGGGTTTCGTGCGCGGCATGTATTCGCGTATTCGCGTATTCGCCATCCCTCACGCGCAGGGTGGCGCCGGCCGGGGCGGCCGGGGGCCAGGTTGAGGCCGCGGGCCAGGTTCAGGCGGCGGCCTGCTCTGCCTCCAGCGACGCGCGCTTCTCATCCGCCCGCGGGATCCGCGCGCGCCCGGGGACGATGAGCCCGAGCAGGCCGGACGCCACCGCCACCGCGGCGGCGGCAGCGATGCCGAAGCCAAAGCCACCGGTGAGGGCCAGCGGGGCCGCGTGCCCGGACGCTGCCAGGGCCGAGGTGTGGTCAGCCGCCAGGGTGACCAGCGCTGCCAGCCCAAGAGATCCGCCCACCTGGCGGCTGGTGTTCACCAGGCCGCTGGCCAGGCCGGAGTCGGCCCTGGCCACCCCGGAGGTTGCGGCCACGGTGATCACCGGGAACACCAACCCGGCTCCGAAGGTGAGCAGCGTCCCGGGGAGGAGCACCGACGCGGCGATGCCCGCGCCCAGCTGGATCTGGGCGAGCCAGAGCAGCCCGGCGGCGATGATCAGCGGGCCGCCCACCAGGAACGGCCGCACCCCCACCCGTCCCATCAGCCGTGAGCTGATCTGGGCACCGATCATGATGGCCAGGGTCTGGGGCAGGAACGTGAGCCCCGCCTCGAGCGGGGTCAGCCCGCGGAGGTCCTGGAGGTACAGGGTCTGGAAGTACCAGACCGAGAAGATCGAGGCGCCCACCCCCATGGCGACCAGGTTGGCGCCGGTGATCGAACGCGACGCAAACAGCCGCAGCGGCACCAGCGGCGCCCTGACGCGGGCTTCCAGCACCACGAAGGCGGTGAGCAGCGCGATCCCGACCGCGAAGGCCATCAGCACCTCGGGAGCACCCCAGCCGACATCCTGGCTGCGGGCGATGCCCCAGGTGATCGCCACCAGGCCGCCGGTCACCGACACCGCGCCGCCCACATCGAGGTGGCGGCGGGAGGTGACGTCACCGAAGGTCTCGGTCACCACCAGGGCCGAGGCCACCAGCACCAGCAGCCCGATGGGAACGTTGACGAAGAAGATCCACCGCCAGGTGAGGAACTGGGTGATCACCCCGCCGAGCAGGGCCCCCGAGGCGCCGCCCGCGGCGGCGACCGCGCTCCAGATGCCCAGCGCGCGAGCCCGGCTGCGGCCCTCCGGGTAGGTGACGATGAGGATGGTCAGGGTGGCGGGGGTGAGCACCGCGCCACCCAGCCCCTGGAGCGCCCGAGCCGCGATCAGCAGGGTCTGGGACGAGGCCAGCCCATCGAGGAGGCTGGCGACGCAGAAGAGGCCGAGCCCGAGCAGCAGCAGCCGGCGCCGGCCGAAGATGTCGGCGGCCCGCCCCCCGAAGAGCAGGAACCCGGAGAACGCCAGCGTATAGGCGTTGACCACCCACTCCAGGCCGCTGCTCGAGAAGCCGAGGTCGGACTTGATCGAGGGCAGGGCGACGTTCACCACCGAGATGTCGAGCAGGACCATGAACTGGCCCAAGCACACGAGCAGCAGGACCACACCCGGGGCCACCCGCACCCGCGGTCCGCGCGGTCCAGCCGTCTCGGGCAGGATCCTCCCGGTCTCCGCCGGCTCGGGCCCCCTCCGCTCGGCTATCCCTCGACTCATCTGGTTGGCGCCTCCTGGCCAGTCCTGCTATAGTTCGATGTGGATCGTACGATACTACTTCGATGATTGTCAAACAAACACTGGCTCAAACACCCCCGATGGGCACCGCCGGCACCGAGCTCCAGCTCGCGGGACCGGTGGACGACACTTCGGCGCCTCCGGTCCCGCAGCTCCACCCCGGAGTGGTGGGGGTGCTGCAGGCCCTCGCCGACCCCATGCGCCTCGAGATCGTCCGGCGCCTGGCCAGCCGGCGCGAGTGCCCCTGCGGGGCCCTGGGCCTGCCGATCAGCAAGTCCACGCTCAGCCATCACCTCCACGTCCTGCGCTCCGCGGGCATCGTGGTCCAGCGCGAGGAGGGCACGAGGCGGATGACCAGCCTCGACCGCGAGGGCCTGGAGCGCCGCTTCCCCGGCCTGCTCGACGCCGTGCTCGCCTCCGACCCCCCCGAGCCCGCGCCGGGCTGCTGAGCGGGCCGCGCCGAAACCTTCGACCCCCCGGGCCCCCACGCGCGGCCCCGCCGTCACCCCGCTCAGCCGGGCAGGACCGCCTCCGCGGCGGGGCTCTCCGCCACCGGCCCCGCCTCCGCCCCCTCCCAGAGCAGCGGCGAGCTGATCACCATGTCGGCGGTCGCGATGTTGGTGGCGAGGGGCACGTCGTGCACGTTGCAGATCCTGAGCAGGGTCTGGATGTCAGGGTCGTGAGGGTGCTTGTCGAGCGGATCGACGATGAACAGCACGGCATCGATCTCGCCGTCCACCACGCGCGCGGCAATCTGCACGTCGCCACCCACCGGGCCCGACTTGAGAATCTCCACATTCAGCCCCACCTTCTCGCGCAGCAGCCGGCCGGTGGTGGCGGTGGCCACCAGCGAGCAGCGCTGCAAGGTGCCGCGGTTGAAGGTGGCGAACGCGGTCATGTCGGCCTTCTTGCCGTCGTGGGCGATCAGGGCGAGCCGAGGTCGCCGGGTGGCCAGCCCGCCCGGCGCCGCCCGCCTGGCCGCAGGAAGAGGCGCTTCGCCGCTCATTGATACGTCTCCACAGTGAATGTCATCTCCGCCCTCCGGACCAATCATGCCCCACCCTGGGCACCGCAAACCCTGTGAGCGGCGCACCAATCGCGGCCCGACGCCCTCAGGAGACCGCTGAGGACCGCTCCTCCAGCGGCGGAGCTGAGATCAGGGGCGGGGTCCGCTCGACCACCGCGAGCAGCTCTGAGTCGGTGTAGCGGGGCCGGGTCACCGGCACCCACACATTGCGCGACAGGCTCGGATCCCAAGGACAGGTCGAACGCATCCAGGCGAGGTAATCCAGCACCCGCCCCGGCTCGGCAGGGTCACGCCGGCTGTAGTGGAGGACCTGGCAGTTGTGGAACTGGTCGCGGATGTCGGAGGGCGAGTGCAGCTCCATGTAGCGATGCTGGGGAATGCGCTCGATGCGCACCCGGAAGGCGCGCATCACCTCACCGTGGCAGACGATGATCACCCGCTCGGGGAACCGGGCGCGACGCAGGGTGTCGAGCACCCGATCGATGCGCAGTGACACCTCGGCGAGCGACTCGCCACCGGGTGGACGCCAGTAGAAGGCGTCACGGTCGCGCTGGCGCATGGCCTCCGGGAAGCGCCGGAACTGCTCGTCAGTGGCCAGCGCATCCAGGCTGCCGGCGTCGCGTTCGCGCAGGTAGAACTCCAGCTGCCACAGGGCCCCGGGCAGGCCGAGGAAGGCCGCCGTCTCCATCGCCCGCAGGTACTCCGATGTCAGGTAGCGATCAAACTCCCCGCCCAGGTTGTCGCGGATCCAGGCCCCGGCGATCCGAGCCTGCTCCCGGCCCAGGTCGGTGAGCCGGTAGAACGAGGAGTGCCGGGCCTTGAACTCGGGGGTGAAGGCGCTGTCGTCACCCTGCTGGGACATCCGCTCGGCGAGGTTGCCCTCGGACTCCGCGTGGCGGACCAGGACCAAATCAACCGGCATCGGCATGCCTCAACCGTACCCTGCCGGGCTGGGAGCGCGCCCGACAGCCTGGGTTACCCTTCTTGCCGATGCCCTCTGCCCTGTCGCGATCCGGCGCCGACCCTGGCCGGCTGGCCACGGGCCCGGGCCTGCACGAGGTGGTGGTGGTCGGCTCCTTCAGCGGGCCCGGCGGCCGGGAGCGCGCCGAGGTGCAGCTGGACGAGCTCGAGGAGCTGGCCCGCACCCTGGGCACGCGGGTGGTCGAGCGCAGCTCGATCCCGGTGCGGGAGCCCCACCCGGCGACTTTCTTCCGCACCGGGGCGGTCGAGGCGGTGGGCACCAGGCTGGCCGAGCTGGGCAGTCCGGCGGTTCTGGTCAACGATCCCCTGAGCCCCCGCCAGCAGCGCAACCTGGAACAGGCCTGGGCCGTCCCGGTGCTGGACCGGACCGAGGTCATCCTCGGGATATTCGCCCGCCGCGCGGTGACCGCGGAGGGGAAGATTCAGGTGGAGATGGCTCAATTGGAGCATCTCCTTCCCCGTCTCGCCGGTGGCTGGACCCACCTGGAGCGGCAGCGCGGCGGCGTTGGGCTCCGTGGAGGTCCCGGTGAGACCCAGATTGAGGTCGACCGGCGCCTGATCCGGCAGCGGATCGGCCGGCTCCGCCAGCGCCTGCAGGTCCTGGAACGCCAGCGCCGGACCCGCCGCCAGGCCCGCCGCGATGTCCCCCTCGCCTCCTGCGCCCTGGTCGGCTACACCAACGCCGGCAAGTCCACCCTGCTCAACCGGCTCACCCACTCCGAGGTGCTGGCCGACGATCTGCTCTTCGCCACCCTGGATCCGACCTCGCGGCTCCTGGGCATGGCCTCGGGACGGAGGGTCATCCTCACCGACACCGTCGGTTTCATCCAGGCTCTGCCCACCGAGCTGGTCGAGGCCTTCAACGCCACCCTTGAGGAGGTCCGCGGCGCCCACCTCCTGGCCCTGGTGGTCGACGTCTCCCATCCCGAGTGCGAGGCCCAGCTGCGCACCGTGCTGGCCACCCTGGCCGAGATGGGCTGCGACCAGCCCACCCTGCTGGTGGCCAACAAGATCGACCGTCTCGACGCTGCGGCGGTGGATGAGGTGGCCAGCCGGCTGGAGGAGATCGCCGGCTGCCGGGCGCTCCTGGTCTCGGCTGCCCGCGGGACCGGGCTCAAGGAGCTGCGCCTGGCCATCGACGAGCTGGCCGCCCGGGTGGTCCCCGAGACCCGCGCCAACCGACCCGGCGGGCGTCCCCAGGACGGGGTGCCCGTCGAGGCTGTGGCGGAGGACCGGGCGGCGAGCTGAGGCTGGCTATCAGCGGCGGCGGGTTCGTCGGGGGCGCGGCACCGCCGCCTCGGCTGCGTGGCCGTTGCGCGACGGTGGGTGGGCCGGGTCCAGGGCCGCGAAGGCTTCGGAGACCAGCAGCTTGCGCAGCAGGCCGGTGAGCTGGCGGCGCTCGGTGGCCGTGAGGTCGCCGAGCAGCCGCTCCTCGTTGGCCAGGTGGTCGTGCAGCGCTTGGTCGACCACCCGGCGTCCCCGGCTGGTCAGCGCGACCAGGGTGCCGCGGCGGTCGTCGGGGTCGGGCAGGCGCTGCACCAGCCCCGCCGCCTCCACCCGGTCGATCCGATTGGTCATGGCCCCGGAGGAGAGCACCAGGGCGGCCACCAGCTCGGTCGGTTTCATCCGATGTGGGGGACCGGAGCGCGTCAGCGCGGCCAGCACCTCGTACTCGCCGAAGCTGATGCCGTAGCGGGCGAAGACCTCGGCGAAGCTGGCCGACTGGAGCAGGTAGAGGCGGGTGATGCGCTGCAGCACGTGGGTTGGCGAGACGTCCAGCTCAGGGCGCTCGCGGTTCCACTCCGCCACGATCCGGTCGATCGCATCCTCGGGCATGCCCCCATCTTATCTCGATATCGAGAAACTTGACAACGTGGTATCTCCTGAAGTAGCTTCAGATCGAAACAAATATCCTCGGAGGATCGGTCCATGACGAGCTCGACGACGGCGCTCGAGACAAGGCGCCTGGGGACCACCGACCTGCACATCACCACCGTGGGATTCGGGGCCTGGGCGATTGGGGGAGGAGGCTGGGTGTACGGCTGGGGACCGCAGGACGACGCCGGCTCGATCGCGGCCATCCGCCATGGCATCGATCGCGGTGTCAACTGGATCGACACCGCGGCGATCTATGGGCTCGGCCACTCTGAGGAGGTGGTGGGCGAGGCGCTGCGGGCCATCCCCGAGGCGCAGCGGCCGTACGTCTTCACCAAGGGCGGCATGATCCCTGATCCGGCCCGCCCCTACGAGGAGCCGCAGCGCAACCTTCAGCCCGCGTCGATCCGCCGCGAGGTCGAGGCCTCGCTGCGCCGTCTCGGAGTGGAGCGCATCGACCTCTACCAGTTCCACTGGCCGGACGCCACCGGCACCCCCATCGAGGAGTCCTGGGCCGAGATGGCCAGGCTGGTCGACGAGGGGAAGGTGCGCGCGGTGGGCGTCTCCAACTTCGACGTCCCGCTGCTGGAGCGGGCCGAGGCGGTGCGCCACGTCGACTCCCTGCAGCCCCCCTTCTCCCTGATCCGCCGCGACGCCGGCGCCGACCTCATCCCCTGGGCCGCCGCCCACGGCACCGGGGTGATCGTCTACAGCCCGATGCAGTCGGGGATCCTGACCGACAGCTTCTCGGCGCAGCGGCTGGCGGCGATGGCCGAGGACGACTGGCGGCGCCGCTCACCCAACTTCGTGGAGCCCAGGCTGTCGCGCAACCTGGCCCTGCGCGATGCGCTGCGCCCGATCGCCGCGCGCCGCGGCACCACGGTGGCGGCGGTGGCGGTGGCCTGGACGCTGGCCTGGCCAGGAGTCACCGGCGCGATCGTGGGCGCACGCGACCCTGCCCAGGTCGACGGCTGGGTGGGGGCGGCGACGCTCCGCCTCACCGATGAGGACCTGGCCGAGATCGGCCAGGCGATCGCGGCCACCGGCGCCGGCTCGGGGCCGGCGCTGCCGGACCAGAGGACGCGGTCATGAGCGCCCGGGTCGCCATCCTCGGCACCGGGAAGATGGGATCGGCGCTGGCCCGGCGGCTGGCCGCGGCCGGCATGCAGCCCACCCTCTGGAACCGAACCCGGGCTCGGGCCGAGCAGGTCGCCGTGGGTCAGGTGGCGGCGACCGCCGCCGCGGCGGTCCGGGACTCCGAGATCGTGATCAGCAGCCTCACCGGGGCGGACGCGGTGCTCGCCGCTTTCGGGGGGCCCGAGGGGGCCCTGGCGGGCGCCGCCGGCCAGCTGTTCGTCGAGATGAGCACGGCCGGACCGGATCTGATCGCCGAGCTGGAGCCCCTGGTCCGAGCGACCGGATCGGCGCTGGTCGACGCGCCCATCACCGGCAGCCCGCCCACCGCTGAGAGCGGAGGCGCCGCCATCCTGATCGGCGGTGCACCTGCGGACGTGGAGCGCGCCCGGCCGGTGCTGGAGCAGTTCGGCACCGTCCGCCACGTGGGACCGCTGGGCAATGGCGCCCGGCTCAAGCTGGTGGCCAACAGCATGCTCGGCGCGGTGACCACGGCGGCGGCGGAGCTGCAGACCGTCGGGGTGACGGTGGGCCTCGCTCCCCAGGACGTCCTCTGGGTGCTGGCCCACCACGTGCCGGGGCTGGAGCTGCGCAAGGCCGGCTACCTCGAGGGAAGTCACCAACCCGCCCTGTTCGCGCTCCGCGACCTGCGCAAGGACCTGGACCTCGCCCTCGAGCTCTTCCACCGCTCCGGCGGCGTGGTGCCGGTCACCGCGCTGGTGCGCGAGCAGGTCGGGGAGGCGGCGGGAACAAGCCCCGACCTCGACATCTCCGGGGTGATGACCCGCTATCGCAGCCCCGACGCGGAGCTCGACGCCAGCGGCCGGGCCCGGTCAGTGCCAGCGGCGACGGGCTGAGATCAGCCCGCGGCCGAGCCGCTCGCGGCCGCGAAACGGCGGACGGCGTCGGACGAGGGGATGAAGTAGTAGGCGCCGGTGAGTGGCCGGGTGTAGCGGGTCAGGGCGTCGCGCACCCCATCACCGGTGCCGGCCATGCTCTCCAGCATGCTCTGCAGCGGCCGCTGGGCGGCGCTGAAGCCCACGAACATGGTGCCGTGGTTGGTCACCGTGCCGTAGGGCATGTTGCGCCGAAAGACGTGGCCGTGGACGTCCTGGTCGGTGCGAGCGACGTGCGAATCCGGCGGCTGCGGGTCCAGCTCCACACTCCCTTGCTTGGTCCTGCCCATGACCTGCTCCTGGGCTTCCACGCTCAGCGACTCCCAGGCGGCGGCATCGTGGGGCCACTGCTGGAGCAGCAGGATGGTCCCGCCCTCGCCCGCCGACCCATCGGGGATCAGGGCCACTCCGGGAGCGTCGAGGAGGCTGGGATTCTCGGTGCCGTCCTCGAAACCGGTGAGGTCCCGGTCACGCCGGTACGGCCAGCTGGAGGTCTCGGCCTGGACGGAGCCGAAGGGCGCGATTGCGGTGATGGCCTGCCTGGCCTCGTCGAAGACCACGTCGTAGGCGCTTCCCGAGAGCCAGAGCACCGCATCGTGCTGGGTGGCCGGCATCCGGTAGCCGTCGGGGCCGACGACATCGTGCTGGAAGCCGGAGAGCTCCTTGGGAAGGCCGTCGGGGACCAGGTTGCACCAGAGCTCGGGCCGGAATCCGGTGACCAGGTTGACCCCGCCGATGGTCATGCGCGGCTCGCGCAGACCGGCCATTGCCGTGACCAGGGCAAGGGGTGACGTACCCGGGGTCAGGTCAAACTCCAGGTACGCGTGGGAGGCGTTCCCCAGCGCAAAGATCCCGCTCTGCGGAAGGGTCATCAGCGCATCCGAGCCGCCGTGGCCCGTTCGATGTCCCGGCGGGCGTCCCGCTCGGCGATCGCCTGGCGCTTGTCCCACAGCTTCTTGCCCCGGGCGACGGCGATCTCGCACTTGATCCGGTTGCCCTTCAGGTACAGCCGGGTGGGCACCAGGGTGAGCCCGTCGAGGCGCGCCTTCTGGTCCAGATAGCGGATCTCGCGCCGGTGCAGCAGGAGGCGGCGGCGGCGCTCCGGTTCGTGGTTCTGGCGGTTGCCCATCTCGTACTTGCCGATGTGCACCTGGATCAGCCAGGCCTCGCCATTCTCCACCCGGACGTAGCCCTCGCGAAGCTGGGCGAGCCCGGCGCGCAGCGCCTTGACCTCGGTGCCGGTCAGCTCGATGCCGGCCTCGAAGCTCTCCATCAGGTGGTACTCGTGGCTGGCCTGGCGGTGCCGGGCAAGCACGGGATCGCCCGATCTTGGTTTCACAGGCATGGGTTCCCCTATCCTGACGCCCGACAGCCATCCCGATGGAGTGCCCGCATGGAGCCGCTGGAGGTCACGATCGCGCTGAGGGGCGACCGCCCCGACGCCACCGGCGCGATCCGCGAGGCCCTGAGCGGCACCGAGGTCTTCTGCCTGGGCCAGCCCGCCGGGCAGATGGCCAGCCCCCAGCAGGGCAGCGAGTCCGACCTGCTCCACTTCACCGTCGATGACTCCGACGGCAGCGAGCGGGTGATGCTCCCCGTCTTCACGCGGCCCGAGATCATGCGCGAGGCGCTGGCCCGCAACCCGGAATGGCAGTCGCTCTCGGTGCTGCAGGTGCAGGGGGGGGCGCTGCTCGACCGCGTCGACGCTGATGTCATCATCGTCATCAATCCCTGGTCGCGGCTGGAGTATCAGCTGCCACCGGCGGCGCGCCACCAGAGCTGAGCGCTCAGTGCCGGCCGCGCAGAAAGGCGGCGGCGCTCATCGGGCGGCGTCCAGGTGGCTGCACCTCGTCCACCCGGTAGAGGCCGTCTCTGGTGGACACCACCGCTGATTCGCTCTCGGTGCGGACCACCGTCCCCGCGGGCGCATCAGCCACCCCGGTGATCGGCCCGCCGGCGAGGATGCGCACTCGCACCCCGGCAAGCGGGGCGGTGACCCCGGGCCAGGGGTCGAGGGCTCGCACCATCCGGTCCACCTCGACGGCGGTCCTGGCGTCCCAGTCAAGGAGACCGTCCTCGCGGGTGAGCCGGGGAGCCAGGGTGACGCCCTCATCGGGCTGCGGCAGGGCCATCGCGGTCGCGCGCTCGAGTGCGGCGAGAACCCGGACCAGCTCCTCGGCGCCGGCGATGGCCAGCGTCTCGGTCAGGGTCGGAGTGGTGGCGGTGGCGTCGATCGGGACCTCGCGAGCCGCGTACACCGGACCGGTGTCCAGCCCCGCGTCCATCCGCATGATCGAGACGCCGGTCACGGGGTCGCCGGCCAGGATCGCCCGGGCCACCGGGGCGGCCCCGCGCCAGCGCGGCAGCAGCGAGGCGTGGACGTTGACCCCGCCGAAGCGGTGGCCGTCCAGCAGGGCCGCCGGGATGATCTGCCCGTAGGCGGCGACCACCAGGGCATCGGCACCCAGCCTCAGGATCTCCTCGACCGTCTGGGGAGCGCGGATGCGCGGAGGCTGGAGCAGGGTGATGCCGAGCTGACGGGCTGCGTCCGCCACCGGCCGCGGGGCGGGGCGGCCGCGGCTTCCCGGCCGCTCCGGCTGGGTGACCGCCGCCACCACCTCGTGGCGGGCGTTGCCGGCGCGGAGGCTGGGGACCGCGAACTCCGCGGTGCCGCAGAACACGATGCGCATCCCCAGAGCCTAGACACCGCACGGGGCAGCTGACCCTCCGGGCTCAGGCCTCGCCCACCGAGCACGACGCCATCCTCAGCGTTCACGCCAGTGCAAATGACGCCAGCTCGCCTCGGTGAGCCGGCGCAGGCCGTGCGACGATGCAGCCATGGAGCGGCACGCGCCGCGTACGGTCTGGCTCCTGCTCGGCCTGGTGGTCCTGCTCCCGGCCGCCATCTACGGCATCAGGGCGATCATCCCCAGCTCGAGCCCGTCATCGTCTCCGCGCGCACCGCTCTCAACGCTCGCAGCAGAGCCGACCCCAGGCGTCGTGGACGGTCTTCCTGAGCCCGCCACCTATCTGGAGGCGTGCGAGCTGGAGGTATCGGTATGCGACCCGAATGACCGCTCGCTCCCCCAGCCGCGGGCAGCCTTGCCCACAGCGTTGGTGCGCCCCCTCCGGCTGCCTCGGCTGGCCGCTGGGCAGGCCTGCCCCAGGACCCCGGCCGCGCTCATCGAGAGCGCCGACCTCGGCCAGTTGGGGCTGGCGGGGAGCGGAGCGGTCGGCCTCGCCGATCCGGGGACGGTCAGCGCCGGCGCGCCGTGGAACGAGGTGGGGACGACGTGGCTCAGCCTTCCCACCTACAAGGGGCCGTGGCTGGTCCGGGGAGCTCAGCTCGACGGCACCGGCCCGGTTGCCTTCGGCAACCCGCCTGAACTGACCGCCGACCTCGTCGTTCCCCCGATCCCCACCATGAACAGCGAGGGCGGATACCGGACGGTGCCCAGCGGGGCTTGGGTCCAGGCCCCGGGATGCTACGCATTCCAGGTTGACGGGCTCGCCTTCTCGAAGCTGATCGTCGTGCAGGTCACTCTCCCGCCCGGGGAGTGAGCGCTCCCTATCCCTCCCGAGCCGACCAGCCTCGGCCGGGCCAGTAGGGCCACTCCTCGAACCGGGAGCACCGGCCCTCGTTGTCGAACTCCAGCACCCAGAGATCGGTGTACTCCTGGCGCACCGGGTCACCGTAGTGAACGACGGCTCGCACCACCGCGGTGCCGGCCTCGACAGCCACGATCTCAGTCCGCAGGCTGAAGACCTCGCCCGGACCGTCGCGGTCCTCCTCCCACATCGCGCCGATCGCCGCCAGGCCCACGGCGGGATCCGCGTATGGGGAGTGCAGGTAGGTGGCAGCGGAAGTGAACAGCGCCGCCAGGCTGTCGGTGCCCGGAGCTCGCCAGGCGGCCTCGTACCCCGCCACCCAGAGCTGCACCGAGGCCCTGTCGATCACAAACCGAGATTGTGATCGCGGTCGACGAGCGTAGGTCAGGATCCCGCTTCCCGTGCACCGACCCGCGCCGATCGTGGGCGGCGTCCCGGACTGGGACGGACCGGCGGCTCAGAACCACGTCTATTGGCGAACCCTTGAGGTTGAGGGACGCCAACGCCTGCTCATATCGCTGGATGCGAGCCTTGACGTCCGGACTCCGGGCGAGGCGCAGGTTGTTTCGCAGATTGTCCTTCAGGTCCGCAATCTTGACTTGCACAGCCGTGGGGTCGGTGGCGACGCGCCCGATGTGGACGGAGTATGCCTCTCCACGGCGCCGGGTGAGGCAGTCCAGCGTGAAAAGGACGCTCGGTGAGAAACCCCAACGGGCAAGCTGCGCGAGCGTGATCTCAGTGTCTTCGATGACGTCATGCAACACGGCGGCGATCTGGGCCGATTCGCCAGCGACTGACGCCATGACGCGAAGCGGGTGCAGGATATACGGCTCGCCCTCCGGTGACGGGTAGCGCTGTCCTTCGTGGGCGTCGAGTGCGATGCGAAGCGCTCGCTCCAAGAGGTTGGTCGCCGCGCTCATCCCATCACTCATCTCCATAAGACCGGGACCCTCTGGGGTACCCAAACACGCGAGTCGAATGACCTGGTGCTCCAACCGTGGTGCTACCGTGCCGGCCATGGCACCCATGGCAGCCGCGGCGCTCCTCGCGGCCGGCAGCACGGTGGCCGCGGATGCCCCGTCCGCCGAGATCGGTGGGCACTGCGTCCCGCGCGCCGGCTTCTGGCGCCACCCCGCGCCCTGGCTGGTCGGGGCGGCCCTGGTCACCGCCGGGCTGTGGCTCTCGCACATGCCCTCGCTGTTGCTGCACGCGCAGTTCTATGCGGACGACCGCACCTGGTACGCCGGCGCGTACACCTACGGACCGATCCTCTCGCTGGCCCACCCGGCCCATGGCTACGTGGTGCTGCTCCAGCGCCTCACCGCCTCATTGTCGCTGGCTCTTCCGATGGTGGCCGCCCCGACCTTCTTCAACGCGGTGGCCCTGCTCGTCGAGGTCGCGGGGATCGCCTACCTGCTGTCGCCGCGCATGGCCTCGGCCATCCCCGCCCTGTGGGCGCGCCTGGCCATTGCGGCGCTGGTGGTCGCCCTGCCGAACGCCTACGACACCAGCGGCAACCTCACCAACAGCCAGTGGCATCTTGGGCTGATCGCGTTCCTGGTGGTCTTTGCCCGGCCGCCGCGAGGGCGCTGGGGACGGCTCAGCGACGGGCTCATCCTGACGCTCTCGGGCCTCACCGGACCGTATTGCATCATCCTCGAGCCGATCGTCGTGTGGCGCTGGCGACAGGATCGCCAAGACGCGCACCGCCAGATGGTGATGCTCGTGGTGTCGGTGTGCACGGCGATCCAGATCCTGATGATCCTCGTGACCGGCGGTGTGCACCCCGGCACGAGGGACCTCGGGGCCGGTCTGCTGCCCCTGATCACCATGCTCGGTCGCCAGTGGACCCTGGGGCTGCTGGTCGGGGCTCGAGGCCTCACCGGCCTGGTGGGCACGCCGGTAGGAAGCAACCCAGCCGTGCTCGCCCTCCTGGCCGCGGTACCGGTGGCCACCTGCCTTTGGGCCGGATGGCGCGGCCCGGCCATCCTCCGCGCCTTCTGCTTGCTCGCCGCCCTCGAGCTGATTCTGGCTCTTGCCCAACCCACCGTCTCCACCCCGCCGGCGTGGCCGAACCTCGGCCGGCCCGCCGACATCGTCAACTTCTCCCCCGGGGGGATCCGCTACTTCCTCTACCCGCTGCTCGCCTTCGCGATCTCCCTGGGATGGCTGGCCTGGCGGCAGGCCTCGGCCCTGCTCGTGCACCGCGGCCCACGACCTCGGGGGCTGCGCCGAGCTGGCGTGGCCACCGGCCGCGCCGCGGGGCTGGGCGCTGCCGCCCTGCTGCTGATCGCGGCCGCCGACGGGGTGCCTCGCGATTGGCTCTACCCGCCCTACCTCGAGGAGCATTGGGCGGCCGAGGTCGACCGCTTCCAGAGCGCGCCGGCGGGGACCAAGGTGGTCATCCCGGTCAATCCCACGGGCTGGACGATGGTCCTGGTGGCCCGCTGAGCCGGCACGGTCAGACTGGGACCACCTCGCCCTCGACCTCGTGAACCTCGGCGTCGGTCAGCTCGTCGATTCTCCGCAGCGTGCTCGGGTCGGTGAGCCGGTCGGTGAACAGGATGCCGTCCAGATGGTCGATCTCGTGCTGGATGGCGCGGGCCAGGAGACCACTGCCTTTGATCCTGACCTGCTTGCCGTGCCGGTTGACCGCCTTGCAGACCACCTTCTCGGCACGGGTCACCTCACCCACCATCCCCGGCACCGAGAGGCAGCCCTCGTAGCCGGTCTGCTCGCCGTCCTGCTTGACGATCTCCGGGTTGGCGAGATGGAGCAGCTGGTTGTCGACCTTGATGGTGATCACCCGCAGCGACACGTCCACCTGGGGCGCGGCCAGCCCCACCCCGGGGGCGGCGATCATCGTCTCCATCATGTCGTCCATGAGGCGGCGGATCGAGTCGTCGACCTTGCCGACCCTGGGGGCCCGGCGGCGCAGGACGGGGTTGTCCTCGCTCACGCTGACGATGTGGAGGAGGGTCACGGGTGGGCTCCTTGGGTCCTGTCGAGTCGCTGGGGTCACATCCCCGGGTCGACGTCGATGCTCCAGCCCCGGCCGCGGGGCAGGTGGGGGTACGCCCTCTCGACCTCCGCTCCCCGCACCATGAGCTGCCAGCGGTACTGGCCTCGGAGGCGGTGCAGGAAGGCAGGCGTCGGGCCGAGGACGTCGAGCCCGACAGCGCTGCCGAGGATAGCAGACAGGTCTTCGGCCGAACGGCGAGCCGCGGCCTCGGCGGCGCCGTCCTCGGCATGGCTGAAAGTGCAGGTCACCAGCCGTGCGTATGGGGGAAATCGATGGGCCCGCCGCACCCGGATCTCGTCGTGAGCGAACCCCCGATAGTCATGGGTCAGCGCGTGGCGCACCGCGTAATGGTCGGGACTGAAGGTCTGGAGCACGACCCGGGCCGGCTCGTCGCCCCGTCCCGCCCGGCCCGCCACCTGGGTGAGCAGTGAGAAGGTGACCTCGCCGCTGCGGTAGTCGGGGAAGTGCAGCGAGGTGTCGGCATTGACGATGCCCACCAGCCGGACCCGACCCAGGTCCCAGCCCTTGGCGACCATCTGGGTGCCGATCAGGCAGTCGGCATCACCGGCCCGAAAGCGCTCGTAGATCTCGAAGTACGCGTCCCGGCGCTGCACCGTGTCGCGGTCCATGCGCAGCAGCCGGAGCCCCGGGAACCGCTCCGCCACCTCGGCCTCCAGCCGCTCGGTGCCCATCCCCAGCCCCCGGATGGCGGTGGAGCCGCAGCCCGGGCAGCGTTCCGGCAGCGGCCTGGAGGCGCCGCAGTAGTGGCAGTCACAGCGTCCCCGGCCGGCGTGGTAGACCAGCGAAACGCTGCAGTGGGGACAGCCGACCGGCTCTCCACAGGAGCGGCAGAGCACCACGGTGGCGGTCCCCCGGCGGTTGAGGTAGAGGATGGACTGCCCCCCCTCGGCACGGCACTCCTCCAGGGCTCTGACCAGGCTCAGCGACAGCGGGCTTCGGTTGCCGGCGCGCAGCTCCTCGCGGAGATCCACCACCTCGATGGGGGGGAGAGCCCGCCCGGTGATCCGCTCGTCGAGGGTGGTCAGCTCGAGACCTCCGGTGTGGGCCTGGTAGTAGGTCTCCACCCGGGGGGTGGCGCTGCCCAGCACCACCGGCACCCCAGCCCTCCGGCCCAGCTCCAGGGCCACGTCCACGGCGTGGTAGCGGGGGATCCGATCCTGCTTGTAGGCCGAGGCATCCTCCTCGTCGACGACGATGACCCCCAGCCGGGGCAGGGGGGCAAAGACCGCGCTGCGTGAGCCGACCACGACGTCGATGTCGGCGTGGCGGGCGCGGGCCCATTCGACCGCACGCTCGGCGTCGGTCAGCCCCGAGTGGATGACGGCCAGCCTGCCTGGGAATCGCGCCGCGAAGCGGCGGATCATCTGGGGAGTGAGGGCGATCTCGGGCACCAGGCAGATCGCCTGCCGGCCCTGCACCAGAGCCGCTTGGATGGCGGCCAGGTAGACCTCGGTCTTGCCGCTGCCAGTGACCCCATGGAGCAGCACGCGGCGGTGGGTCCCGGCGGCGATGGCCTCGAGCAGCGGCGCGGCCGCCCTTTGCTGGGCCTCGGTGAGAGGGGGCGCCGTCGAGGTGACCCCCAGCTCCCTGGCCGCCGTCAGGGCCGCCGAGGTCGAGCGGGGGCCGCGCCGCCGGGCCGTCTCCGGCCGGGCGCTCCTCGCCCCCTTGGGGACCATCGCCTTGAGCACCTCGGCAAGCGGGGCGCAGTAGCGGTCGGCCACCCACTGGGCGATCCCCAGCTGGGTCTCGGAGAGGAGCGGCTCGTCGTCGATCACCGTGGTGAGAGGGCGGCTGTCGGGATGGTCGGTTTGGTCCGAGACGGCGACCACCAGCCCCGGCAGGGAGCGGGCACCGAAGGGGACCCGGACCCGCACCCCCGGCACGACGCGGTCCTGGAGCTCCTCGGGAATCGAGTACGTGTAGCGCTCCTGGGGGAGCAGGGCTCGGGTGTCGGGCACCACCCAGGCGAAGCCGGGATGCAAGGCGTGGAGGGGTCGGGGTGCGGTCGTGAGCTCAGCGCCTGGCGCGGCGATCGGGGCGGCACCGATCTCGGCGGCGGGCGGCGAGAGGGTCCCGGCCAAGCGGCTCACTCCAGTGGCGCTGCCCACCCTCGCCGGTATCCACCACAACATGGCGGGGGAGCATCTGTTCGAGGTGCCACATGTTGGCACGAGCGGGCGGGGATTGGCAACGAGCGCGGCCGCTGGGGTGGTGGGTCAGTTTTCGCGGTGAAGGCGACGAGCCGCACGGCGGGCTCTCAGGGCCATGGGAATCGCGAGAAGAACCCCCAGCATTGCCCAGAAGACCATCGCCAACCCAACCACCTCCAGAGCCTCGAGGAGAGCGCGGACGGCGGTGTCCGGACCCGATGGCACAAAGCCGAGAAGCAGGAGCGGCGAGCCTCCGGCGAGGATCCACCATCGGCGCCTGACCACCCAAGGCATGCCCCGATCAATTCCAGGGATCGCGGCGACCCACCAGTCGAAAGGGCTCAGACCTCCAACTCCCCTCGCCGTGGTCTGCTCAGGCGGTCCCGTCGAAACCGATATAGGCGGTGGAGCGTACGTCGCTCGATGCGGTCCCCGTGGCGGGGTTGAGCAGCACCGCGGGCGCCACACACAGGGCGGGCAGGGTGACCCGGGCGTGGATCTGCGCGTTGCCGGCGGTCGAGTACGCCACTGGCGTGGTGACCGCTGCCGACGTCCCGCTGCAGAACACGGTGGCGGCAAGATCGGGAAGTGGGTTGGCCCCGGTGCTGGTGAGCACCAGCCGGTCGACATCGATGCGGAGCGTGCCATCGCGAGCCAGCTCCACATTCCCATGCTCGAGCCGCCACGGCGCGCCGGCGGCTGCCACGCCGAAGAGCGATGGATCGCTAGGCACGCTCGGCGCGAGCGGAGCCTCGAGAAGCAGGCGGTCATGGTGCCCCTGGGCATGAAGGGCCGCCGATGAGTGCGCGGCATCTGCCAGCGCCTGAGAACTCGTCAGACCGAGCGTGCCTGCCCCCGCCAGACCCAGGCCGACCGCCGCGATGAGAAACCGTTCGATGTATCGCATGCTGCGCCCTCCACAATCCCAGCGCCCGATGGGCGCGTCTTCTCACCCTTAAAACGGCTCCCGGCGCGTGATGGTTCGGTTGCCGAATGGGAAGCCGCCCTCCCCCGCGGTGCACGGCGCTCAGAGCGGCGAGGCTGGCCCCGTCGCCACGCTGCCGGTGACGTCGCCATAGAGGGAGGTGAGCTCCCGGCCGAAGCGGCCGAGCTCGGTGCGAACTGCCGGGGGGCCAAGCACCTCGAGGTATCGGGTGAAGCGCACCAGCTCCATCGCCGCCGAAGCGACACTCGGTACGCGCAGCGCGAGGCGGTGGCGGCCGCCCACCTCGGCGCCGGGGGTGACCGGTTCGATCTCAGCCCAGCCGGCGAAGTTCCGCCTCAGCTGCGCCTCCGCGGCGGGATCGATGAGCAGGTCCACGGTGATCGCGGTGAAGCGACGCGGGATCTCGGACCGGACCCGCCTCCAGGCCGCTTCGAGATCCCACCGCTCGGGACGCTGCACAGCCTCTTCGGTGGGCTCCACCCCGTGGACCCGGGACACCCGAAAGGTGCGCACTCCCGATTCGGTGCCGGCCATCAGGTACCAGGTGCCCGCCTTGGCCACGAGCCCGTACGGCTGGACCCTCCGCCGCGACGGAGCCTGGCGAGGCTTGGCGTAGGTGAGGTCCACCTGAACCCCATCCAGGGTGGCCTGGCGCAACGCCGCCAGCAGCGCGGGCTGTCCCTCCACCTCCTGACCCCAGCCCATGGGGTCGACCAGGATGCGCTGCGTGGCAGCTTCCGCCCGCTGCCGGGCCGGCGCGGGAAGGGCCGCGAGCAGCTTGAGCAACGCGGATCTCACCGGCGGCTCGAGACCCAGACCCGCCGCCACCGCGTGGGGTCCGGCCACCGCGAACAGCGCCTCCGCCTCGGCCGTGGAGAGCCCGGTCAGATCGGTCCGGTATCCCTCCACCAGCTCCCAGCCCCCGCCCCGGCCGCGCAGGGCGTGGACCGGGATGCCGGCGAGCCCTAGGGACTCCAGATCCCGCCGCACCGTCCGCTCCGAGGTCTCCAGCCGGCCGGCCAGATCGGCGACGGTCATCCTCCCGCGGGACTGCAGCGAGAGGACGATGGCCACCAGCCGGTCGGCACGCACGGTCCGAGATTAGCAGTGAAATAGGACATGGAGTTGGCCACTTTGGCTGGCTAACCTTGGCGTGGTCGGAAGCCCTTCAATGAGAACCAAGGAGGCGAAGATGTCCGAAGTGCAGGTCGCAAACCAGTCGCGGGAGGTTCTCTCCGAAAAGGAGGTGTTCGTGCTCGCGGAGCGAGCTCTGGCGGATGTCATCGACCAGGTGCCCGAGCGCCGATGGGAGGAGATGAATCCCGAATGGTTCCAGACCGGTCCTCGGGGCCCTCTCAACCTCCGTCAGATCGTCAACTACCACGCCTACGACACCGCCTGGGTCCCTGATGTGCTGGCGGGGAAGACCATGGCCGAGGTCGGGGACAGATACGACGGCGACCTGCTCGGTGCCGACCCGCGAAGCGGCTACCGCCGCTACAGCGAAGCAGCGGTGGCCGCGGCCGAGGCCCTGGAGGACCCGGCCAAGCTCGTGCACCTCTCCTATGGCGACTTCCCGGCCCGCGAGTACCTGATCCACATCACCAGCTTTCGCGGCTTCCGCGCCTACGAGATCGCGCGCTGGATCGGGGTGAGCACCGAGCTCCCGCCGGCGCTGGTCCGCGGGATGTGGGAGGAGATCCAGCCCCGGGTCGAGGAGTGGCGAAAGATGGGGGTCTTCGGCCCGGAGGTGCCGGTGCCGGACGATGCGCCACTCCAGGACCGGCTGCTCGGCATGGCCGGCCGCGATCCACACCCCGCGTAAAGCGGGGCACCTTCGTCGCCTGCGACCCGGTCGCGGCGCCCACGGGAACTCCCGCCCACCGCCGAGCGTCGTAGCAGGAGACGCCCAATCACGGGAGCTGCCATGCACCTGCGACCCATCCTGCGGGCACTGGGGATCACCGCTCTGCTGGCGAGCGTGGCCGGCTGCGCGACGGCGACAACCAGCGGTTCGGAGCTCCGCGGCGCGGCCGGCGTGCCCAACGCCGCGGTCCCGGCGGCGCCATTGGGCGGCGCGGCTGCGCCCGCTCCTGGACCGAGCTCAGCATCGAGCGTGGCAGCGGTGAGCGGCGACCTGGTGGTGGGGACACCCGGCGCCGACGTCGCGCGATCCGTCACCGCCGCCTACACCGTGCCGGCGCACTCCTTCCTGGATTCGTTCGACACCGTGATCGCCGACGGCGCCGCCCTCGGCGGCTACGTGGTGCGCTCGCAGACCTCACCCGACCGAAACGGTGTGATCGTGAGTGGCAAGGTGACGCTGGCGGTGCCCACCGCCCAGCTGGCGAGCCTGCTCAACAGCCTGCCCTCCAATGTGTTCACCGCCTCGTCGATCGATTTCCAAAGCGTCGACGACAGCGCCAACGTCATCGACGTCAACGCCCGGCTGGCTTCGGCCCAGGCTCACCTGACTGCTCTGCAGGGCCTGCTCGCCAAGAGCACCTCGCTCAACGACATCACCACCCTCGAGCAGCAGATCGAGGATGTGGAGACCTCCATCGACACCGATCAGAGTGACCTCACCACTCTGAACCAGTCGGTGACCTTCGCCACCGCCACCATCGAGCTCAGCGAGCGGGGCACGGTGGTCGCGCGAGCCGCCCCGCCCGGGCCGTCGCTGACCGCCGGGATCTCCAAGGGCTGGGCCAACCTGGTGCTGATCCTGAGCATCGCCCTCGAGGTGTTGGTGAGCGCTGTTCCCGGCATCGCGCTGGGCCTGCTGGGATGGCTGGCGTGGCGCCGGCTGCGGGGGCGCCCCGTGCCGGGCGCGAGCATTCCGTCGCCGGGGCCTGACCTGGGGTGATCGGCACGCGGGTCTGCTGCTCGCATCCGAGCCCATCCGCGCTGGACTGGGGGCGGGGCTCACCGAGATCGATGCGGAGCTGCCCAGGCCCGTGGTGAGGGTGGTGAGGTAGGTCGAGGTTGCGGGGTCGCCTGGCTCAGCCCGGCGGAGTGAGGGGGTTCTCAGGACCACGCGGTATTCGCGTATTCGCGTATTCGCCGACGCGGACGTGCAGGGTATGCGGGGCGGCCGCGTCACGAAGGTGACCGTCCAGTCCACGGGGTGGCTCGGCCTCGCTCGCCTTCAGGTTGCGACCTTGTCCCGCGCCTCAGAACTCCGCTCTGCCGGGTCCGGGGCGCGGTCCGCCGCCATGACCCCCCACCACCCGGGTGGTGGGATCGGCTCCGGGTCGTGGTCGCGCGGCGGCCCGGGATCGTCGTGATCCTCGTCGGCCGGGGTCATGTAGGCGATCGACAATCCCGCCATCACCGCCGCGCAGATCAGCCCCAGGGGGAGGCCGAGCAGGAGGGTGAGCACGATTCCGCCGCCGCCGATGAGATCGAGGGCGATGAGCATCGCCAGGGTGCCGACGAAGGCGAGTGCGGGTACCGCCCAGACCCACTCGCTGCGGCCGGAGTGGTCGATGCCCAGACGGCGGTCGAGCCGTCGCAGGCGGCGCTCCAGGCCTCGTTCGTGGCTCCCCTCCTCGCCTCCGGGGGACGGTCGTGCCCTCATAGGCAGATGATCCCACCAGCCGGCCGCCGAGGAAACCGGCGCTGGCCAACGGGAAGCACGGCAAGGGCGACCGGGCTGGGACTTTCGAGACCTCGGACCGCCAGCGACGCCGCCGTCAGCCGGCGGGAAGGGACGCAGGGCGCTCGGGCGTTCCTCGGCGGCGCTCCGCGACCAGTGCCACCAGCCTCCGTGCCACCACGACCTTGGGTGCGCGAGCCACGGAGAGCACCACCCCGTCCCGGTCCAGGACGGTGATGGCGTTGTCGTCGGCGCCCATCCCCACGCCTGGGGCGCTGACGTCATTGAGAACGATCAGGTCGAGGCCTTTGGCGCGCAGCTTGGCCCTGGCATTGTCGAGCAGGTCCTCGGTCTCTGCGGCGAAGCCGACCACCAGGAGCTGGGAGCGGCGGGGATGGTCGCGAACTGAGGCCAGGATGTCGACCGTGGGTACGAGCTCCACGGTCACTGGGGCGGCGGACTTCTTGAGCTTGCGCGCGGAGACCTCGCGGGGGCGGTAGTCGGCCACGGCCGCGGCCATCAGGAGCAGATGGGCGGCGTCCAGCGCAGCCCACACCGCCCGGTGCATCTCGCCGGCGGTCTCCACCTGGGTGACCTGCAGGCCGGGTGCTGGGGGAGGCGGTGGGGCGGCGGTGACCAGGTCGACCTGAGCCCCCGCCTCGAGGCAGGCCTGGGCCAGGGCGGCGCCCATCTTGCCGCTGGACCGGTTGCCGAGGAAGCGGACCGGGTCGAGCGGCTCACGGGTACCCCCGGCGGTGACCACCACCCGGACGCCGTCCAGGCGTGCAGGTCCGGGCGGGATCGCCGGCGAGGCCGGCTCGTCGCTCACCCCGAGGCGGCTCCGCGTGGGGGCTGCGACCGCGGCACCAGACTCACTCGCCGGCCACTCCGGGCGTGGTCCCACCACTCCCGAGCAGCACCGTCTCCACCGCCGCGACGATCTCCTCCGGCTCGGCCATCCGTCCCGGCCCCTCCCGCCCGCTGGCCAGCCGTCCCACCCCAGGACCCACCATGACCACCCCTCGGCTGCGGAGGGTCTCGACGTGGCCCCGGGTCGCCGGGTGGTCCCACATCGCCGTCTCCATCGCCGGCGCCACCAGGAGGGGGGCTCGACAGGCCAGCGCGGTCGCGGTGACCGCGTCGTCGGCCAGGCCCAGGGAGATCCGGGCGATGAGGTTGGCGGAGGCGGCAACCGCGAGCTGCAGCTCCGCCCACTCCGAGAGGTGCAGGTGCTCCATGCCATGGCCGGCTTCGGCCGCCTCGAAGAGGTCGATGACCACGGGGTGACCGGAGAGGCTCTGCAGGGTCAGCGGCCCCAGGAAACGGGTGGCGGCCGGAGTCATCGCCACCCGGACCTCGGCGCCGCGGCGGCGCAGGATGGTGACCACCTCGGCGGCCTTGAAGGCGGCCACGCTGCCCCCGACGTACACCAGCACGCGCCGTCCGGTGAGGTCGGGGGGGCTCGCTTCGCTGCTCATTTCGCTGCCTGGTCCGGCCGGGTGCGCTCGATGATGTCCAGAATCTCGCGGGCGGCCCGGTGAACATCATCGTTGACCACCCGGTAGTCGTACCAATCCTGCTCCGCCAGCTCCTGGCGCGCGTTCTCCCAGCGAAGCTCCAGGCTCTCGGCCGACTCGGTCGCCCGATCCTCGAGCCGGCGGCGCAGCTCCCCGGTGCTGGGAGGGAGCAGGAAGATGAAGATCGCCCCCCGGACTCGCGAGCGGATCCAGGCCGCGCCCTGGACGTCGATCTTGAGCACGATGTCCTCGCCCCGCTCCAGGCTCGCCCGCACCCTCGCCGCCGAGGTCCCCTTCCACTGGCCGTGGACCTGGGCGTACTCGAGGAACTCGTGGCGGTCGCGCATTGCCGCGAAGGTGGCCTCGTCGACGAAGGAGTAGTCGACACCGTCCACCTCCCCCGGACGGGGTGGCCGAGTGGTGTAGGAGACCGAATAGCTGAGCCAGGGCGCGAGCCGGAAGAGCTCCTGGAGCACGGTGTCCTTGCCGACCCCGCTGGGGCCGGAGATGATGATCAGCCGCCCCCTGGGCGTGGGCACGCGTCGCCGCTCGGTCGCGGGCGCGCCGCTCAGCGGTGGCTGGCTCAAATGCGACCCTCTCGCGCGGCCTCGAGAAGCACGACCAGCTCGGCAGGGAGCGGCGATTCGAAGGTCATCTCCCGGCCGTCCACAGGATGGGTGAAACGGAGCAGCCGGGCATGCAGAGCGAGCCGGGGAGCTCCATCCCGGCGCCGCCCGTAGACCGGGTCACCGACCAGCGGGTGACCGATGAAGGCGAGGTGGACCCGGATCTGGTGGGTCCGGCCGGTCTCCAGCCTCACCTCCAGCTCGCTGGTGCGAGGGTGCACCGCAGTCACCCGAAGATGGGTGACGGCGGTGCGGCCGGATTCGACCACCCCCATCCGCTTGCGGTCGTGGGGGTCGCGGCCGATCGGAGCCTCCACGGTCGCGGTCGCCTCGCGCAGCACCCCGTGGGCCAGGGCCCAGTAGACCCGGGTCAGCGCGCGGTTCTGGAGCTGGGCGGCGAGGTGGCGGTGGGCCGCCTCGGACTTGGCCACCACCAGCAGCCCGGAGGTGTCGCGGTCGAGACGGTGGACGATCCCGGGCCGCTCCTCGCCTCCCCACAGCGACCAGGTTGCGCCGCGCTGACGCAACCCGTCGGCGAGGGTCCCGTCCCGATGCCCGGGCGCGGGATGCACCACCAGCCCCGCCGGCTTGTCGACCACCGCCAGGTGGGGGTCCTCGTAGACGATGGCGAGCTCCACTGCAGGGCCGGCGCGAGCCGGTGCCGGGATCGCCGGCTCGGGATCCGCGACGTCCACGTGGTCACCGGGGGCAACCCGCCGCCCGGCGCTGCCGGGGCGGTCGTTGACCCTGACCGCGCCGGCCGCGATCAGCACCTGGGCGGCGTGCCGGCTGATGGCCCGCTCACGGGCCAGCCAGACATCGAGGCGCGGGCGATCCGCCACCTCGGAGCCGGCGCTCACGGCTGAGGCGCGCGGCTGGGAGCCTCGTCCCGTCCGAAGCCGATCTGGAACACCACCACGAGCATGCCACCGACGATGGCCATGTCGGCGCAGTTCCAGACCGGCCAGAAGTGGACGTCGATGAAGTCGGTGACGTGGCCCAGGATCAGGCGGTCGAGGCCGTTGGAGATGGCCCCGCCCAGGATGCAGCCGAGGGCCAGAAGGCCGAGCAGACCGCCACCCATGCGCGGCCCGAAGAGGACGATGTAGGCGGCGACCACCACCGCCACCCCCAGGTAGACGTAGGTGAGCTGGGGTCCGATCCCGAAGGCCGCACCGGAGTTCTGGATGTAGTGGATGTTGACGAGCGCTGATGAGCTGGGGATCTCCTGGCCCAGAGCCAGGTTGCTGGACACCAGCCACTTGGTGAGGTGGTCCACCGCGAGTACGACCGCCGCGGTCGCGAGCATGACCGTGTAGCGCTGCCGCGCGGTCCGCTGCGGACCACCGCGGGTGGCGGGGGAGCTCTCCTCCTTCTCCGGCGTCACCGGGACACGCCCAACCAGCAGGCTTCACCGCGCAGCTTCCCCGACCACTCGCTGAGCACCTCGGCCCGGCCGTGGTGGATCGCGGTGGCGAGGACCTCGCGCATCAGGTGGTCGCGGTGGGCGTCCACGGCACGGCGGATGTCCCCGTCAGCTTCGATGTGCAGGCGGATGCGGTCGTCGAGGGCCAGACCGGCCTGCCGGCGCAGCTCGTTGACCTTTCTCGAGACGTCGCGGACCAGGCCCTCCAGGCGCAGCTCGTCGGTCACCGTCGTGTCCAGGGTCACCGCCTCGTGGCCTCCATCGAGGACGGCGGCGTACCCGACGGCCTTGACGTTGAGCTCGTCGGCGAAGATCGCCTCCAGCTCGGGGGAGAGGCGCTGACCATGGACGGTGGCCAGGCCCAGCGGCTGACGGACGCCGATCGCGGCGGTCTCACGAGCTCCCAACCCGTCCTCCACCAGCCGCCGCATCCGCGCCATCTCGACCAGCAGCTCGGGCTCGCTCCAGGCGGGATCCGGCGCGGGGTAGTCGGTGAGGTGCACCGAGTCCGGCGCCGCGGGCAGCGGCTGACCGATCTCATGGCCGGTCAGGTTGCGATGGATCCGTTCGCTGAGAAAGGGCATGAAGGGGGCGATCAGCCGGGCCAGGGTCTCGAGCGCGGTGTAGAGGGTGGCGTAGGCCGAGAGCTTGTCAATGCCGCCCACGTCCGCCGCTGTCCAGAAGCGACGCCGAGAGCGACGCACGTACCACTTGGAGAGGTCCTCGACGTAGAGCTCGATCAACCGGGTGGCCTGGGTCGCGTCGTAGCCGTCGAGGGCGGTGCGCACGCCCCCGACACACTCGCCGAGCCGGGCCAGGCACCAGCGGTCCAGCTCGGGGCGCTCCCCGACCGGCGGAGCCTGGCGCTGCGGGTCCCAGCCGTCGACCCGCGCGTAATCGCACAGGAACTTGTAGGTGTTCCAGAGGGTGAGCACGAAGCGCCGAACCACGTCGCGGATCAGCTCCGGGCCGACCCGGTAGTCGACGCCTGCGGACACCGCGCTGTAGAAGTACCAGCGGGTGGCATCGGCGCCGAACTCGTCGAAGCTCGGGTCCGGGATCGAGCTTGTTGCCCAGCCGCGTCGACATCTTCCGGCCATCCTTGTCAAGAACCAGCCCAAGGCAGACCACGTTGCGGTAGGCGGGCTTGTCGAAGAGCAGGGTGCTCTCCGCGAGCAGCGAGAAGAACCAGCCCCGGGTCTGGTCCATGGCTTCGCAGATGAAATCGGCGGGATGGCGGCGCGGGAAGAGCTCGGTGTTCTCGAATGGGTAGTGGAGCTGGGCGAAGGGCATCGCCCCGCTGTCGTACCAGGCGTCGATGACGTCAGGGACCCGGCGCATGAAACCGCCGCAGCTCTCGCAGGGAAGGCTGATCTCGTCGATCCGCGGCTTGTGGAGGTCGTCGGCGGTGGTGAGCCCCAGCTCGGCGGCGCTGCCGATGCAACGCTTGGCCCCGCAGCCTTCGCACTCCCAGATCGGCAGCGGCGTGCCCCAGTACCGGGTGCGCGAGAGGTTCCAGTCGACCAGGTTCTCCAGCCAGTTGCCCATGCGACCGTCGCGAACGTGCTCCGGCTGCCAGGCGACGCTCCGGTTGTTCTCGATCAGCCGCTGCTTGACCGCGGTGGTGCGGATGAACCACGAGGTGAGCGCGTAGTAGAGCAGCGGCGTGTCGCAGCGCCAGCAGAAGGGGTAGGAGTGACGGACCTGACCTGCCCTGTACAGCCGACCCTCCGCCTCCAGATCGGAGACGATCCTGGCATCGGCGTCCTTGACGAAGAGGCCGCGGTAACGGCTCTGGCCCTCGAGGAAGCGGCCGTCGAGGCCGACCACATGCCGGATCGCCACCCCCTCCCGCTGGCACAGCTCCAGGTCGGCCTCGCCGTAGGCGGCGGCGGTGTGGACCACGCCGGTGCCCTCCTGCATCGACACCAGCTCCGGCGCCGCCAACACCACGAAGGCCCGTCCCTCCGGGAGCATGTCGGTGAAGAGCGGCTCGTAGCTGCGCCCCACCAGCTCGCGGCCCGGCATCTCGGCGATCACCTGGTACTCCCCCTCCAGGACCTCGAGGCGTTCACGGGCCAGGATCAGGCGATCCCCGCCCTGCTCCACCTCGACGTAGGTCGCGTCGGGATGGACGGCGAGAGCGACGTTGCCGGGCAGGGTCCACGGCGTCGTGGTCCAGGCCAGCAGTGAGGCCCGATCGCCGCCCCGGAGCCGGAACTTCACGTACACCGACGGGTCGGGGACGTCGTCCTGGTATCCCAGGGACAGCTCATGGGACGAGAGCGAGGTCTGGCAGCGTGGACAGTAGGGGGTGACCCGGTAACCCTGGTAGAGAAGGTCACGGTCCCAGAGCTGCTTGAGGCTCCACCACACCGACTCGATGTAGGTCCCGTCGAAGGTCCGGTAGGGATGGCGCATGTCGATCCAGAATCCCAGCCGCTCGGTCATCGCCTCCCAGTCGTCGATGTACTCCTCCACGGAGGCGCGGCAGAGCGCGTTGAAGCGGGCAACCCCGTACTCCTCGATCTGCCGCTTGCCGCTGATCTTGAGCGACTTCTCGACCTCCAGCTCCACCGGCAGGCCGTGGGTGTCCCAGCCCCCCTTGCGCTCGACCGCGCGGCCGCGCATCGCCTGGTAGCGGGGGAAGAGGTCCTTGAAGGAACGGGCCAGGACGTGGTGGATGCCGGGGGTGCCGTTGGCGGTCGGCGGCCCCTCGTAGAAGACATAGGGGGGTCCGTCCTTGCGCAGCTCGAGGCTGCGCCCGAAGGCATCGTTGCGCCGCCACAGCTCCAGGACCTGGCGCTCGCCCTCGGCGAGACCGGCCCGGCTGTCCACGGGGGCGAAGCGTGACTGGGCGGCCATCGTCGGCCAAGGATACCGGCCGCATCGAGCCGGAAGGTCCGGGCCGCGCCACCCGATCCCGGATCGGAGGCACCGAGGCCGCCCGGCGCCGGTATGGGATCGGGTACGGCAGAATCGCATGCCGAGGGCCAGGGGCGGGAAACGCTTCCGAATGACGGGCGGCGCCCGGGTTGACTGGCCCGGTACGCGCGTTCATATTTTTCTCGCCCGGTGTGCCGGGAGGATGGCGAGCCCGGCTGCAGAAGAGAGTCCGTCGGGCTCGGGGAACAGGAGGTGAGCCATGCATTGGCTGAAGAGCTCGGTGGCTGCCTATCGGGGCCGCGGGAGCCGTGATCACCCCCCCAGACACGGCACCCTGCTCATGGGAGCGGGGATCGCCGTGCTCCTGGCCTCGGGGCTGATGGGCCCGAGCGCCGTGCAGCTCAGCTCCACCGCCGCGGGCATCAACCCCGTGGGCGAGCTCGACTGCAACGGGTACAGCCCGGTGCAGCACCCGCTGCGCGCGATGTCGTGCACCGACATCCGCGGCTTCGCCGGCGTTGACAACGCCAACACCTGGGGAGGCCGGTTCTACGACAACGGCGTCTACATCGGCCATGACGAGCCGGACGCCACCTTCCTCTCCAACGCACCGGGTTCGGGCAACGACGTGACCTGGAATGAGACGCTCGGCGCCGACCCGGCAGCGGCTCCGACCACCACGTCGCCGGGCAGCGACGTCACCCATTGGTTCGAGCTCACCCCCGCGCCATGGCTGTCGATGGCCATCTGCGATCCCAACTCCTATCCCCAACTCCCGTGCCAGCCGAAGAGTGACGGGAATGCGCCGCAGTGCACGGCTGCCTTCAACTGCCCGTACAACGACTATCCGGGCGCCGGCGGCGCGTTCATGGAGATGCAGTTCTACCCGCCGGGTAACATGCCCTGGGTCGACAACGAGAGTTGCAGTGGCACCCAGTGGTGCGCGGCGCTCACGATCGACAGCCTCGAGTGCACCTACCTGTACGCGCAATGCAACACGAACTGCGAGGAGCCGGTCAACTTCGCCTTCATCCAGACCAACGGCGTGCCCACCGGTCCTCCGTCGCCCCAGGACAGCGATCTGGCCAGCGACATTCCGAACGGCCACACCCTGCTGATGAACTCCAGTGACAAGGTGACGGTGCACATGTTCGACGCCCCGGTCCCAGGCGGCGGAGGCGCCAAAGCCCTGAAGGTGACAATCGACGATCTGACCACAGGGCAGAGTGGGTTCATGCAGGCGTCGGCGAAGAACGGCTTCATGAACACCTCGATCGTCAACTGCTCGGGGACACCCTTCAACTTCGAGCCCGAGTACAACACCGCCGCGGCGCGCAACATCATCCCCTGGGCGGCGCTCCAGACCAACATCAGCACCGAGTTCGAGACCGGCCACTTCGAGCCCTGCACCAGCCTCAGCGACCCGATCAGCAATCCCTACAGCTTCGTCACGCCCGACGAGTCTCAGGTGTACAACGAGTGCAACGGGCCGTACGAGACCGCAGGCGGGGCCGAGGGCGCCGAGACCGGCGATGCGCTGTGCTGGGAGGCGGGCGACACCCACCCCAACTACGATGGCAAGGGCGGCACGACGGCGCCCGACCTGGTGACCGGCTGTCAGGACAACGTTTTCCAGAACGGCGACCTCGACTTCGACGGCACCTCGTACTACGCCGACTGGCCGACATCGACGAGCCCGGGTACCTTCCCGGGCAGCTTCGTCGAATCAACGCCGACCACCGGCGGCGGACGGCAGTACTCGCAGTTCTTCTTCCAGACCGACATCGGCCTCAGCGAGTACATCGACCCGGGCGGGGCGGACTGCACCACCGACTGCAGCGTGCCACCTCCCGGTCCCGGTCACTTCTACCCCTACTGGAGCACGGTCAGCACCCGTGGTCACGGCCCAGGCGCGGACACCGGCGGTCCGGGCCCCGGTCCCGGAGGACCTCCGGGCAGCTGCTCGCTGCTCTTCGGCAACGTCTCCGGTCACGGCGTGAACACCTTCGGGAAGGATGCGGAGTACGGAAGCGACCTGTATTCCACCCTGGGCTACCCGGAGTTCGAGGGCAGCCCGCAACCGCTCAGCCGCCTCTGCTGAGCTGATGGCTGCCGGGGTCCCCCCTCCGCGCCGCAGGCGGAGGTGAGGGGCCCCGGCGGTCACTCGCTCGGTGGCAAGGGAGGGCGGGGTCTGTCCCCGAAGACGACCCGGCCCAGGCGAACCATGGTCGCCCCCTCCTCCACCGCCAGCTCGAAGTCGTCGCTCATCCCCATGGAGAGCTCCGGCAGCGCCAGCCCCAACCGCTCCTGGAGGCGGTCGCGCAGCGCACCCAGCCGGCGAAAGCAGCCCCGGGCGGCCTCGAGATCACCGAAGGGAGCGATCGTCATCAGCCCCCGAAGCTGCACCCCGGGGAGGTCTGAGCAGGCGTGGGCCACCGCCTCGGCGGCGCCGGCAGCCACCCCGGTGCGACCGGGTATGCCGGTGAAATCCACCTCCACCAGGCCGGTGATGGGTTCCCGCCCGGCGTCGCGGTGGGTGGAGAGGGCGGTTGCGACCCGTGCGCTGTCGAGCGAATGGACGGTGTCGAAGAGCCCGGCGGCGAGCCCGGCCTTGTTGCTCTGGAGATGGCCGATCAGGTGCCAGCGCGGCCCCAGGGGGACGCTGGGGTGTTTGCGGAGGGCCTCCTGGACCCGGTTCTCGCCCAGGTCGGTGACCCCGGCGGCGAGCGCCTCGGCGATCCGCTCCGGGGCGACGGTCTTGGTCACCGCGATCAGGCGGACCGCGGCCGGGTCCCGACCGGAGCGTTCCGCCGCCTGGGCGATCCGCCGCCTCACCGACTCGAGGTGCTCGGCGATGCCGGGTTCGTGCACCCCCCGAGTCTGGCTCACCCACGGAGGGGCACGAAAGCGCCGCGCCGCGGCCACGTGAGGTCACAGATCCACCACGTTCCCCTCGCGGACTCCTGGTCACTTTTGGAGCGCACGATACGATCGGCGCGATGGTGAGGGGGAAAATCAGGCCGGAGCTGCTCACCGCGGCGGCCGGCATCACCATCGCCGTCGCCGGGATCGCCGGGCTCTTCGCCGGTCTCGCGCAACCGCCGCTGATCGCCTGCATCGACCTGGGATGCATCGCCGTCGGCCTGGCGGCGGTGGTCGTCATGCACCGCCCGGGAACGTCCTACCGCCCCAGCAGGCTGACCGCGCCTGCCGCCGGCTATGCCCTCGGCGGCATGTGGCTGGTCATCGGCCTGCTCTCGCTGACCGGACCAATCCCCGTGCAGGCCTCCTCGGGCGTCTATCTCGCCGGGGGGATCGCGTGGGCTGCCCGAGGCGACCTCGCGCGCCGCTCGCGCCGCCAGGCGCCGCAGCCGGTCCAGTCCGCCGCCTGACCGGCTGAGCTGCCCAACGCGGCCGGCTCTGGCATGGTTGGCCGATGCCGCCGGCTGCCGCACCGGGACCCGAACAGCCGGACCCATCCTGGCTTCGCCGGGCGCTGAACGCCAGGGTCGGTGGGCTGCCGCGCCACTTCTGGGTGCTCTGGGCCGGCACCCTCATCAACCGCACCGCCACCTTCGTCGAGCCCTTCCTGGTCCTCTACCTGACCGAGAGCAGGCACGTCAGCCCGGCCACCGCGGGAGCGGTGCTCAGCGTCGCCGGGTTCGGCTCGGTCGTCTCCCAGCCTCTCGGCGGCTTTCTCGCCGACCACGCGGGACGGCGCTGGACCCTGGCGGGCGGGATGGCGGGCACCGCGGCCGCCGAGCTGGCCCTCGGTTACTCGCCGAGCCTGGCCGTCACCTTCGTGGTGGCCGCGATCTTCGGGGTGCTCGTCGACCTCTACCGACCCGCGGTCCAGGCGATGCTCTCGGACCTCGTGGCGCCCGCCGAGCGGCCCCGGGCCTTCGGACTCCTGTTCTGGGCCATCAACCTCGGCTTCTCGATCGCCATGGTGGGCGGCGGGCTGCTGGCCCAGCGCGGTTTCATCTGGCTGTTCTGGGCGGACGCCCTCACCTGCCTGGTTTTCGGACTGCTGGTGCTGCGGGCCATCCCGGAGACCCGACCCCAGCGTGAGCCCGGACATCCCGACAGCTCGTTCACGGTTGCCCTCCGCGACCGGGTGATGCTCATCCTGGTCGGGCTCACCCTGGTCTATGCGACCGTCTACATGCAGGCGACCTCCGGCCTGCCCCTGGCCATGGCGCGAGCGGGGTTCAGCGCCGCCGCCTACGGGGTCACGGTTGCCGTCAACGGGATCGTGATCGTGGTGGTGCAGCCGCTGGTCGTCTCATGGCTCACCCGCCGCGACCACTCCCGGGTGATCGCCGCCGGTCAGCTGCTGGTGGGTCTCGGATTCGGCGCCACCCTGTTCGCCTCCAGCGTGCCCGGCTACATGGCGACGGTGGTGGTCTGGACCCTCGGCGAGATCGCCACCGCCGCGCTGCTCAGCTCGCTGGTGGCTGACCTCGCGCCCCGGCTGCTCCGCGGTCGCTACCAGGGGCTGATGGGGCTGGCGTGGGGCGGCGGTGCCCTGATCGGGCCCTTCGCCGGCGCCTCGGTGCTGCAGGGCGCGGGGGCCGGATGGCTGTGGGGCGGGTGCGCCGTCCTCGGCGCGCTGTCGGCGGCGGGTCACCTGGCCCTCGGCCCTGCCATCCGGCGGCGCCGCGCCGCCCTGGGCCCGGCGCTGCCGGAGCCGGCGATCTAAGGTTCCACCGCCCCGTGGAAGTTGAGCGCACCTCGCCGAAGCCGGCCCGGCAGTCAGGCGGTTCAATCCCGTCGGTTCGGGTCGAATCGAAAGAGCAGATGGGTGCCCGTCTCGAGCGTCTGCCGCAGCGCCTCGGGGGTGGCGGCGCCGGCCGAGGCAAAGCGGTCGATGATCGCCGGCCCTGCCCCCGCCGGGATGTCGGCGGCGACCACCCGGTGCACCGCTCCCTCGGTACTGACCCCGGAGTCGGGGGCGGTGAGTCGAACCCAGGGATCGCGCTCCCAGCGCAGGGCCTTGCGTGAGAAGGCGCCGGTCATCAGGTAGATCTCCCCCGAGACGGTCGCCGCGAAATTCATCCGGACCGTGACCTCCCGCTGGTCATCGCGCGAGGTGACCAGCACCTCGTCGCCGTCGCCCAGCGCGGCGAGCAACCCCGGGCCAGGGCTGGGGGACACCCCTACTTCCCCAGGTCCAGGGCCAGCTCCTCCTCACCCTCCCCTCTCGGCCGCGGTCGACGCCCGGACGGCCGGCGCGCGCCGGGCGGATGTTCCAGCACCTCCTCGATCTCCGCCCGCATCTCGGTCACATCCTTGAACGAGCGATACACCGAGGCGAAGCGGACGTAAGCGATCTCATCGATCTCTCTCAGCCGCTCCATCACCATCTCCCCGACGACCCGAGACGGCACCTCGCTGAGATGCTCGCCGCGCAGCCGGTTCTCAACGTCGTCGACCAGCGCCTCCAGCCGTTCCGGCGCAACGTCTCGCTTCTTGCTGGCGATGTGCAGCCCGGCGAGCAGCTTCTGGCGGTTGAACTCCTCGCGTCGCCCGTCTTTCTTGGTCACCCACAGCGGCACGGTCTCGATGCGCTCGTAGGTGGTGAATCGGCGGCCACAGGTGAGGCACTCCCGGCGTCGCCGGATTCCCAACTCGGTGTCCCGCGAGTCGACCACCTTGGAGTCGACAGACTGGCAGAACGGGCACCTCATGATCGGTCAGCGCGCCAGATCCGTCCCGCCAGCCTCCTCGAGCTCGTACCGAAAGCGGCGATTACCTTCTGTCTCTCAGGAATGCCGGTATGTCGAGATCATCCGGGTTCATGGGCATGGCGCCGCGCTGGGGAATCCCGAATGCGGCCCGCTCCTGGGCCACCGGACGAGCCTGGGGCTCGTACGCCAGGGCGCCGAGGACGTCGATGTGCCCGGTGAAGCCGGTGGCGATCACGGTGATCTTGACCTCGCCCTTCATCCCCTCGTCGATGACGGTGCCGAAGATGATCTGGGCGTCCTTGTCGGCGGACTCGCTGACCATCTGGGCCGCCTCGTTGACCTCGTAGAGGGTGAGATCGCTGCCGCCGGTGATGTTGAGCAGGATCCCCTTGGCACCGGCGATGGTGGTCTCCAGCAGCGGGCTGGCCACCGCGTCGCGAGCGGCATCGGCGGCGCGGGTGTCGCCGCTTCCGAAGCCGATTCCCATCAGCGCTGCCCCCTGGCCGGACATGATCGCCTTCACATCGGCGAAGTCGAGGTTGATCAACCCGGGATAGACGATCAGGTCACTGATGCCCTGAACGCCCTGGCGCAGCACGTCGTCGGCAACCTTGAACGAGTCGGTGATGGTGGTCTTCTTGTCCACCACCTGCATGAGCCGTTCGTTGGGGATGGTGATCAGGGTGTCCACCCGCTCCTGAAGGCAGACGATGCCCTCTTCGGCGATCTTCTGACGGCGCAGGCCCTCGAAGCGGAAGGGCTTGGTGACCACCCCGATGGTCAGCGCCCCGGTCTCGCGGGCGATCTCGGCCACCACCGGTGCGGCCCCGGTGCCGGTCCCACCGCCCATCCCGGCGGTGACGAACACCATGTCCGAGTTGGCCACCGCCTTGGCCAGCTCCTCGCGGGACTCCTCGGCGGCCTGGCGTCCCTTGTCGGGATCGCCTCCGGCGCCGAGGCCGCGGGTCAGCTTGGCTCCGATGCGCAGCTTGCGCTGGGCACCGGACTGCTGCAGGGCCTGGTGGTCGGTGTTGACGGCGATGAACTCGACTCCCTTCAGGTTGCTGCGCAGCATCCGGTTGACCGCGTTGCTGCCGCCGCCGCCCACCCCGATGACCCGGATGCGGGCGTGGCCCTCGAGGGTCCGGTCCAAATCCGCCATGGCACTCTCCTCTCGTTGCCGCGCTTCAGCGCCGCCGGCGCCGCGGGCCAGGTACTCCTGGGTCATCCGGCGCAGCTCGCGCTCTCTCTCGTTCATCGCTTCCATCCCGCTGTATCCGTTGCTCCGACAATCAGCTGTGTCCATTGGTCCGACATTCAGAAGAGCTCTCGCAGCCATCGGCCGAAACGCGCCCCCGCCGGCGTCGCCGTGCCCGCCCGTCCTCGGACCTGGCCGCGAAGCTCGACGCGCCCTCCCCCACCGCCTGCCCCCAGCCGCCGCGCCGGCCGTCCGCCCCGATAGCGCGCCGACCAGCGCATCAGGCCCACCACGGTCGCGTGGTCAGGTCCCTGGATCTCGTCGTTCATCCCGCTCATGCCCTGGGGCGCGGCCACCCGAGCGGGCAGGTCGGTCACGGTCTGGGTCATCTCGGCGAAGCCGCGGAGCAACGCGCCGCCGCCGGTCAGCACCACTCCGGCGGCGAAGTGCGAGGGCGGCCCCGCCATCTCGATCTGGGCGGCGATCAATTGAGCCATCTCCCGGGCCCGGGGACCGATGATCTCGGCCAGGTACCGCTGGGGAACGTTGACCGGCTCGTCGTACCCCATCGGGGTGAGGGTGACCTCGGCGTCGGCGGGGAGAGTCGAGCTGGAGGCAGTGTCCGAAGCTCCGCTTCACCACCTCGGCGGTGTCGAGGTCGCAGCGCAGCCCCACCGCCAGGTCGCTGGTGACGTGGTTTCCCCCGACCGGGAGCACCGCGGTGTGGACGATGCTGCCTCGGGAGAAGACCGCGACATCGGTGGTCCCGCCGCCGATGTCGACCACGACAACGCCGCGCTCGAGCTCGTCCTCGCTGACCACCGCCTCGGCGGAGGCGAGCACCTGGAGGACCAGGTCGTCGACGTCCAGGCCCGCCTTGTGGACCACCTTGACGACGTTCTGGATCGCGGTCTGGGCCCCGGTCACGATGTGAGCGTCGACCTCGAGACGGCTTCCAGCCATGCCCACGGCGTCGCGCACCCCGTCCTGGCCGTCGACGGTGAACTGCTGGGGCAGGACATGGAGGATCCGCCGATCGCTGGGGACCGAGACCGCCCGGGCGGCGTCGATGGCCCGCCCCACATCCTGGGGGCCGACCTCGCGCCGGCCGGCGGCCACCGCGACGACGCCGCGGCTGTTTTGGGACGTGATGTGGCCGCCGGCGAGCCCGACCACGGCGGAATCGATGGCCACCCCGGACATCTGCTCGGCGAGGTCCACCGCCTCGGCCACCGCCTCGGCGGCGCGGTCGATCTCGATGATCGCGCCCTTGCGGACCCCCCGGGAGACGGCCTCGCCGACTCCCAGGACGCGCAAACCCGCCGATTCGATGTCGGCGACGGCGCAGCAGACCTTGGTGGTACCCAGATCAAGTGCGAAGACGTGGCGAAGACGGCTCACATTGGGACTGGAGTATAGCTGGCGCCATACGGGGAGGGAAGGCTTTTCGAGCGCGAAACCGCAAGATGTGGAGTTTGCGCCGACGGGTGGCTACAAGATATGGGCCGATCACCGGAGCACACGCGTCGCTCGCACCAGACGGGTAGGTGTGTCCGCAGGTTCCGGAGCACTGTCCCAGGACATGCAAAAGGGCCTCGCCACTGCACCTGCCCGGCGGGACCCCTTCGCTCGCAGCCCCATCGGGCCACTGAAGCACGGTCCACCCTAGCACCGGGTGCGGCCTGATGCAATGACAGGGTCGAGGATGTGGGCAGGAGTGAGCATGGGGGATCATTCCGTACTGTCAACATGTCCCCACCGACGGCAGCGGCGCTCCACCCTGATCCGGCAGTACCGCAGCGGCCAGTCGCAGCGGCGCACCATCACCCTGCCGCGCGTCTGATCCTGCCCACGCCCGGCGGCACGAGTGAGCAAACCAGGGGCGCCGTCGAGCGCCGGCTCGACTGTCGGTGAACCTCAGGGTGATCGCGGCTGCGGCCGGCGCAGCCGTAGTGGCAGCGGCCGGGGCCACAGTCGGACTTGTCCATCTGGTCACGACCACGGTGCCGCCTGCGCCGACGGACTGGACCAGCGTGTTCAGCGACAGCTTCTCGGGTCCCGCCGGTTCGACGGTCGACTCCCAGTGGGAGTTTGATGACGTCGATGGCACGAGCAACGGCAGCGTCCAGGCCTACGACACCGCGACTGCCAACCTCGCCGAAGACGGCAGCGGCCACCTGGACATCACCCCGGTGAAATCGGGAGACTCGTGGACCTCCAGCCAGGTCGCGACGGTGGCAGACGACTTCGCGGCTCCGGCGGGTGGCGCGATGGAGGTATCCGCTTCGATCGAACAGCCCGATCCTGTCGACGGCCAGGGCTACTGGCCCGCCTTCTGGATGCTTGGTGCTGACGAGCGCACACACGGCGGGGAAGTGTGGCCCGCCGATGGGGAGATCGACGTCCTGGAGTTGAACAATGCTCAGAGCCAGAATGACAACACGTTCTGGTACTGCGCTGCCGGCTCGGAGACGAAGTGCAGCTCGGATGCTGATCTGTCCAGCGGCCTGTACTCAGCACCGCGCAGCCAGACGAGCTTCGACACCTACTCCGTGATCATCGACCGCGAGACGAGCAACGAGACGATCACCTGGTACCTGAATGGCACGCAAACCTATCAAGTTTCCGAGAGCCAGGTGGGCACGTCCCAGTGGCACACCGCCGTCGACCACGGCTTCTACCTGATCCTGGATGTAGCCATCGGCGGCTCCTTCCCCGGGTCCCCAAAGGGCTCGACGAGATCCGGGGCGGCCATGCGCATCGACAAGGTGGCGGTCTACACGACCACTGGCGCGACACCGTCGCCCGGCGTGAGCGCTGCGCCCACGCCCACGGAAAACGCCAGCCCCTCTGGGGCCGGCGGCTGACTGCCACTCGCGCCACTGGGGTCCGGGGAACCCGTAAGATGCCGCCATGCTGGGCCGGCGAAGGCCACCACGGGCGGTGCGAGAGGCTGCCACAGCCAGGTACCGTGAGCGCGCCGCTGCCGCCGAGCCGCCCCGCACTTTTGCCGAGCAGTTCTGGCGCGAGGATCAGACGTATCAGGCCTCATGGAGGTGGCGACTTGGCTCCGCCCCTCTGCTTGGCGGTGCGGCGGTCGCCGCAGCAGCGCACATCACCCGCGGGTTCCCTCTCTGGGTGGTCGTGCTCCTCGCGGTGCCGGGGGCGGCGGCCCTGGTCGCGCCGCCGAGGTGGACCAGGGCCGCGACCTATGGTGTCGTCGTCTTCACAGCCGGCACTGTCATCGACCTCCTCGGCGACTGGCTTCGCGGCTTGTAGGCCAAGTGGCGCCAGACCGCCGCGGGCTTGCAAAACCCCACTGCCCGCTCGATACTACCCGCCAACGACTCCGCCCCAGCGGCGTCCTGGGCACGGGAGGCAGCCATGAGCGGTGGATCCTCGCCATCTGATGCCGGGCACAGCGCCGCCGACGCAGCCCAGCTCGCCAGCTTCGGCTACCGGCAGGAGCTGCGCCGGGCCCTCAACCTCTTCGAGAACTTCGCGGTCGCCTTCTGCTACATCTCGCCGGTGGTCGGGATCTACTCGCTCTTTGTCCTCGGTGTGGGAACGGCGGGACCGCGCTATCTGTGGCTGCTTCCGATCGTGGTGCTGGGCCAGCTGTTCGTCGCCCTGGTCTTCGCGGAGCTCGGCAGCCACTATCCGCTCGCCGGCGCGCTGTTCCAATGGGGCAAGAACCTGATCGGACGAAGCTACGGATGGTGGGTGGGCTGGATCTACGGCTGGGCGCTGATCATGACGGTGGCATCGGTGGACACCGGCCTGGTGATCTACGCGGGCCCCCTGCTCAACAACGTCTTCCACAGCAACATCAACTCCGCCGACCCCAACCAGATCCTCATCTTCACGGTGGTGCTCATCGTCATCCAGCTCTTCTTCAACGTGGTCGGCGTCAACTTCCTGGGACGGATATCGCAGATCGGCGTCTACTTCGAGATCCTCGGGACCTTCGGCATCGCCATCATGCTGGCGATCACCGGCTTCCACCATGGGTTCAGCTACCTCTTCAGCACCCAGGGAACCGAGAACGTCTCCTCCAACCCGCTGGGCGTCTCCTTCGGCGGGCAGTGGTGGCTCGGCGCGGCTTTCGTCGCGATCCTGGCGCACGTCTACATCTTCTACGGCTTCGAGTTCGGCCGGCGACATCGCCGAGGAGGTGGTCCAGGCCTCGCGCCGCGTGCCCCGCGCGATCCTGAGCTCGCTGCTCACCGCCGGTGTGACCAGCTTCGTGCTGGTGGGGGCCCTGATCCTGGCCATCCCGGCCGGTGCCAAGGGGTTGAGCGAGACGACCACAGGAGGTGTTCCGTTCATCATCAGCGCCAACGTGTCGAGCCAGGTGATCCAGGATCTGGCGCTGTTCGTGGTGTGCTTTGCGTTCTTCAGCTGTGGGCTCGCCATCCAGGCCGCCGCGGCTCGGCTGATCTTCTCCTATGGACGCGACCACGCGCTCCCTGCCAGCCGCAGCCTGGCCCGCGTCTCCACCCGTTTCCGCACGCCGGTCAACGCGCTGGTGGTCGCATCGATCATCCCGGCGCTCTTCGCGGTCCTGGCACGGGTGACGCCGGCGTCGAACATCACGCTCGGATTCATCACCATCCCGGCGCACGTCAACGCGCTGTTTCTCCTGGTGTCGTTTGCCGTCTCGGGCATCTACCTGTCGTTCCTGCTGGTCGTCCTGGCCGCCCTGATCGCCCGGCTGCGCGGGTGGCAGCCGCAGGGGCGCTTCCGGCTGGGGGCCTGGGCCATCCCGGTGATGATCGCCGGCACGGTGTGGCTCACCGCCATGCTGCTGAACATCCTGGTGCCGACGGGGATCAACAGCCCCAAGGGCGTGCTGTTCAACTACGACTGGATCACCCTGCTGGTGGTCGTGCTCATCGTCGTCGTCGGCGCGCTGTACACGCTCGCCGCGCGGCCGGCGCGGCGCATCCCGACCACCGCCGCCCTCCCGGCGCTGCCGGCGGCGGAGGTGTCCCCGTAGCTCCTGTCCATGCCGTGACCATCCCCTTGGATCAGCAATCCGGCCGCGTTGCCGTCATCACCGGTGCCTCCTCGGGCATCGGCGAAGCCACCGCCCGGGCGCTCGGGGCCAGCGGCTTCCGCCTCGCCCTGCTCGCCCGCCGCGCCGACCGCACCCAAGCCCTGGGGAGGCGGCCCCGGCCGCACCCGGGCGGCCGGCCTGCCGCTGTGAGAAGCCGGCTCAGGGCGCTGCCGCGCCGAAGACCAGGACGCCCGGCTCAGCCGCGGTCGTGGAGGGTCACCTGGTAGCCGTCGGGGTCCGCGAACGTGAAAGTGCGGCCGAACGGCCCGTCGACGGGCGCTGAGATGATCGTCGTGCCGGCGGCGGCGAGGGCGTCGTGGATGTCCTGCGCGTCGGGGGCGTGCAGCCACAGCGCCATTCCCTGCCCCGGCTGCGCGATCGCGTCCAGGTCGACGCCCGCGACCACGTCGCGGACGGCGAACGCGATCGGCTTGGTGTCGAACACCACGGCGTGCGGCGGTCCTGCGTGGGAGCGCTTCAGCCCCAGGTACTGCTCGTAGAAAGCGGCGGAACGCTCCAGGTCGCGCACCTGCAGTGAAATGAAGTCGGGTCCGGTGACGGCCACGATTCCTGCCTCCTCATGGTATGTCAGGCTTCTGACACACTAGTGTATGTCAGACTGCTGACATGAGTCAAGGCGAGCCCGGGATCGAGCTGGACACATCGCTGGGGTACATGCTGAAGGCGGCCGCGAGCGCCCTGCACTCTGCCCTGGAGGCCGTGCTGAGGCCGCGTGGCATGACGATCACCCACTACGCCTGCCTGGAGCTGCTTGCCCAGCGACCGGGTCTGTCCAACTCCGAGCTTGCCCGCGGCGCCTTCGTCACCCGGCAGTCGATGAATGCGCTCGTGCAGGCCCTCGAACGCCAAGGACTCGTCGTCCGCCCAGCCCAGGCACCCGTCGGCAGGGCCCTCCCGACCGAGCTGACCGCCCGCGGGCGCCGCCAGCTGAAGGGGGCCAGCGCCGCGGTTCGCCGCGTCGAGCAAGACATGCTGGCCAATCTGGATGTCAGCGAACAAGATCAGATGCGGCGCCTGCTCACCGCGTGCATCGCCTCGCTGACTGAACCGCCCGCATCGGCGACGTGACTGCTCCGGACCGGCCGCCTGGATCAGGCTGGATACGTTCAGGACATCAGTGGTTCACGACACGAGGCTCAGCGACCCCAGACCGCCCCGCTGAAAGGCGGGAGGCGAAGCGTCGCGCCGCTGACCTCGACACCCGGCCCCGTGGCGAGCAGCAGCTCCCCGCCGGGGTCAGCGGAACCGGGGATCTCCACCCACTCGCCGCCCAGGTTGACGGCGATGACATGGCCGCCGCGCTGGACGGTGAGCCAATCCCTCTCCACGTCCGCATCCACCCGGCTCGCGCCCGGGTCGCCACAGCCGAGATCCGGGATCGACCGGCGCAGCCGGATCAGCGCGCGATACCAGTCGAGCAGTGACCGGTGCTCCCCCTGGTCGCGCTCCGGCCAGCACAGCCGAGACTGGACGAATGTCCCCTCCGCCTGCGGATCGGGGACCTCCTCCGGATTCCACCCGAAGCCGGCGAACTCCTGACGGCGGCCGGCGGTGACCCTGGCCCCCAGCCCCGGCTCGTGGTCGGTGAAGTAGAGGAAGGGCGTGCCGGCTCCCCACTCCTCGCCGGCGAAGAGCAGGGGAACGTAGGGAGAGGTGAGCAGGAGCAGCGCCGCGATTCGCAGCTGGTCCGTGCCCACCAGCTGGCTGAGCCGCTCGCCGCGAGCGCGGTTGCCCACCTGATCGTGGTTCTGGATGCAGACCACGAAATGATCACCGGTGATGCTCTCGGCACTCCGACCATGGTGTCGATCGCGGAAGGCCGAATGCTGGCCGCGGTACACGTGGGGAGAGCGGAGCGCCCTGACCACGTCGGCCAAGCCCCGGAAATCCGAATAGTAGCCGCGGTCCTCGCCGGTGAGCGCGGAGTGCAGCGCGTGGTGAAAGTCGTCGGCCCACTGCGCGACGGCCCCCCAACCTCCGCGGTCACGCGGCCACACCCCCCGAGGGTCGTTGCGGTCGGTCTCGAGGATGAGCCAGAGCCGCCTGCCCAGCTGGGCCGCCAACCCGTCGACGGCCTCGGCCAGCTCCTCCACGATGTGCTTCGCCGACTCGTCATGGATGGCGTGCACGGCGTCGAGGCGCAGGCCGTCCAGGTGAAAATCGCCCAGCCAGCGAAGGGCATTGGCGATGACCAGTTCCCTGACCCCGTCGCTCCCCGGGCCGTCGAAGTTCACCGCCTGACCCCAGGGGGTGCGGTAGCTGTCGGTGAAGAAGGGACCGAGCTCGGCGAGGTGGTTGCCGGCCGGACCCAGGTGGTTGTAGACGACGTCGAGGATGATCGCGAGGCCCCGCCGGTGACAGGCGTCGACCAGCCGGCGCAGCCCATCGGGGCCGCCGTAGGCGGCGCGAACCGCGAAGAGATCGACACCGTCGTACCCCCATCCCCACCTCCCCGGGAACTCGGCCACCGGCATCAGCTCAACCGCGGTGACCCCCAGGTCGACGAGGTGGTCGAGGCGCGCGATCACGGCGTCGAAGGTCCCTTCCGGGGTGAAGGTGCCGAGGTGGAGCTCGTAGATGATCGCCTCGGCGAGCGGGGGTGCGGTCCATCCAGTGTCGCGCCAGGCAAACTCGTCGCTCACCAGCTGGGAGGGGCCCTCGACTCCATCAGGTTGAAACGCCGACAGCGGATCCGGAATCGCCTCACCGCCGTCCAGGCTCACCCGGTACTGCAGCCCGGCGGCGAGCAGCGGAGAGTCCAGCTCGTACCAACCCTGATCGACCGCAGTCATCGCCAGCCGATCACCGTCCGCGAGCACCACCTCCACCCTCTGCGCCCGCGGTGCCCACAGCCGAAGACGCATCACGTGCGCTCCAGCAGGGCGACCGGGAATACGGAGAGAAGCCGGCTCAGGCCAACGCTCCCCCGATGCACCGCGCCGTCGAATAGGTTGCGCCAGGGTCCCTCGGGGAGTCGCACCTCGGTGTCATCCCACTCACCACCAAGACCGAGCACCAGCCGGGGCACCACGGTGACCACGCCGGGCTCGCGACCTCGCGCAAAGGCAACCGCATGATCGCCGCGCGATCCGGCCACCTCGAGCGGAAGGTAGTCGCCCCGCTCGTCGAAGAGCTCTGGACGCCGCCGGCGCAACCCCAGCGCGTTCCGGAGGGTGTGGAGCTTGGGGGCACTCAGCTGCTCATCCACAGGCCCCGCGCCGCCCGGCGTTTGGGCCAATGATTGCAGCAACCGGCGAGGTTCCGCGTAGTCCACGGGACGTCGATTGTCGGGATCGACCAGGGTCAGCTGGCACAGCTCGGTGCCCTGGTAGGTGTCGGGCACGCCCGGAGCGGTCAGCCGCAGCAGGGTCATCGCCAGCGCGTTCGAGGTCGCCGCAGGCCCGAGCCGGGTCACGAACCGCCTCACATCGGCGGTGAAGGCGGAATCGTCGAGAAGTGCTTGCACCACCGCGGCGAGGGCGTTGCGGTAGTCATCATCGGGATCCACCCAGGAGGTTCGCTGCTTGGCCTCGGAGGCCGCCTTGAGCATGTACTCGGTGAGCCGCTCCGAGTCGATCGGCCAGGCGCCGACCACTGTCTGGTAGAGCAGCTCCTGCATGGTCCGTCCGGGCACCTCGGACGAATGCAACCCCAGCCCGCGCTCCCGCCACTGCCGGGTGAGCTCCATCCATGCCTCGGGCAGCTCGGAGAGGAGGTAGAGCCGCGCGCGCACATCCTCACCCCGCTTGGTGTCGTGGGTTGAGGTTGCCAGCAGCGTGTGCGGCCAGTGCAGCTGCCGCTCCCGGTTCGCCGCATGGAACTCGTCGACGGTCACCGCGGGATGGCCCGGCGAACCGCCCACCTCGCAGGCTGCGCTGAGCACCGGGAAACGGTAGAAGGCGGTGTCCTCGACGCCCTTGGCGGCGACCACGGTACTGGTCTGCTGGAGTCTGAGGATCAATTCCCGTTCGGTCGCCCCGCTGCCCGCCTCGAGCAGGACGGCTCGGAGCAGGTCGACCCCCTCCGGATCGGCGCCGGCTGCCGACGCCCGGTCGAGGGCGTGGACGAGGTGGGCTCGATCCTCGGGGTCGATCGCAGCCTCGGCGGGGTCGATGTAGGTGCGGTAGACCTCCAGGCCCATCAGGTACTCGGTGAGCGCGCCGCGCAGCCGATCAGGCGACTCGGCAAGCTTGTCGAGACCTCGCTCGCGGGCGACCGAGGCGAGGATGCGCATCAGGCCGTCGACATTCGCCCCCAGGGCGTGCTGCATCACCTCGCGCTTGGCATGCTCGGTGATCACCGCGAAGTCATCGGGATGACCGGTGACCTCCGCCCACCCCACCCTCAATGTTTCCCAGCCGGCGGGGTCGACGAACAGGCCTCCGACCAGCCGGGTGAAGTCGTAGCCGGTGGTGCCCTGGACCGGCCAGTCGGCGCGGAGCCGCTCGCCCTCCGCGAGGATCTTCTCCACCACGATCCACCGATCGGGATGGCGCCGGCGCATCCGCTCCAGGTAGCGGCGGGGCAGGCGCAAGCCGTCCACATGATCGATGCGGACGCCATCGGCGGTTCCATGGTCGAGCAGGGAATCGATGAGTGCATGGGTGGCGGTGAGCACCCTGGGGTCCTCGACTCGCACCCCGATCAGCGAGGTGATGTCGAAGAAGCTCCGGTAGTTCGTCACCACGGTCGCCAGCTTCCAATGTGCCAGCGCGTAATGCTGGCGGTTGAGCAGCAGACGGAGGCTGTCTCGGTCCTCGTTCCATCGCGCCAGCAGCGGCTCCATCTGCGCGAGCGCCGCTGCCTCACCCAGCCGCTGGCTGAGCTCCGCCGCCAATCGCCACCGTTGCTCCGCGTGCTCGGCCTCCCCGATGCGGGCCGCCAGCTCCACGAACCGGGTGCCGGCCAGGACCTCGCCGAGCGATTCGCGTGAGAGGGGAAGCCGGGACTCGCGATAGCTGACGACGACCCCGGAGTCGACGGCGAGACCCAGCAATCCCAGCTCGACCGCCTCCTCGAACGGCTCCTCGAGGATCGGCGCCATGACCCGTCCCCTCATCAGGGGATGGTCCCAGTCGATGTCGAAGAACTCCGCAAAGGGACTGCTGCGGCCGGCCACCAGCACGTCCCACCACCAGCGGTTGCGACGGTCCGCGACCGACATGTGGTTGGGCACGATGTCGATCAGCAGGGCGAGCCCGCGGCGCTGAGCGGCCTCGCTGAGCAACCTGAAGCCCTCCTCGCCGCCCAGCTCCTCGGAGATGCGGGTGGGATCGGCGACGTCGTAGCCGTGCTCCGAGCCGGCCGCCGCCTGCAGGATCGGAGAGCAGTAGATATGGCTGATCCCGAGCTCGGCGAGGTAGTCGACGATGCCGGCCGCCTCGCGAAAGCCGAAGTCGGCGGTGAGCTGGATGCGGTAGCTGGCGAGCCGTCGGGCCATCAGGACCGATCGGTCAGAGTACGCGGGAGAACGCCCCCGCTGGCGGCCCGGTCCCGTGGCCGTCAGCCGACCCGGACCACCAGCTTGCCGATGCGGTCCCCCGCGGCCAGCGACGCGAACAGTGAGGGGGCCGCGTCGAGCCCGGCCACCCGGTCGATCAAGGGGCGGAGCGCGCCCGAGGCGCAGAGCCCGACCAGCCGCTCCAGCTCCGGACGGGAGCCCATGGTGACCCCGGCGACGGTGAGCTGCCGCCAGAAGATCCGGTTGAGCTGTGCCCCCGGGTTGGCCCCGGTGGTGGCACCGGCAACCACCACCATCCCCCCGGGACGCAGGGAGCGCAGGCTCAGCTCCCAGGTCGCCTCGCCCACCGTCTCGATCACCGCGTCGACGCCTCCCCCGGTGCGGTTCACCAGCCGCTTGGCGGCATCGCGGTCGTCGGGGGCGAAGCTGCTCGCCGCTCCGATGGTCTCCGCAGCGCTGCGCTTGGCAGGATCGCGAGAGGTGGCGTGGACCTCCAGGCCCGCCGCGGCGGCGAGTAGGATGGCGGCGGTGGCAACCCCGCCCCCGGCGCCCTGGACCAGCACCGTCATCCCCGGACGCAGCCCGGCACGGGTGAAGAGCATCCGGTAGGCGGTGAGGTAGGCGGTGGGCAGGCAGGCCGCGGCCTCGTCGGAGACCTCATCCGGCAGCGCGATCAGGTTGGCGGCGGGGACGGCGACCAGTTCGGCCAGGGTGCCGCCATTGGGCGGTTCGCTCAGCAGCGCCCTCCCGGCGCAGAGCTCCGCGGCCCCGCTCAGGCAGGCCGGGCAGTGACCGCAACCGATGACGCTGTGAACAACCACCCGGGCACCGAGCGCGGGCGCCCCCTCCACCCCCTCCGCCATCGCCGCCACCCGGCCCGCCGCATCGCAGCCCAGGATCTGGGGTGCGCTGAGCGGAGCAGCAGAGACGCCGCGGAGGGTCCAGAGGTCGTGGTGGTTGAGCGAGGCGGCACTGACCCGCACCAGCGCCCACCCCGGGCGCAGCTCGGGCTCGGGCTGTTCGCCAACCGCCAGGTTGGCCAGCGGGTCGTCGCCTCCGAAGCCGGTGGCGTAGACCGCGCGCACGGGATGTCACGGTACCAGAGGGGTGGCCACGGCTCGGCCGGCGAACCTTTGCTGTTTGTCGCCGAACCGGGATCGGCCAGCCTGACCGCCTACCTCGGCTCACGACCCCGACGGGTGTCGGCGATGCTGCTTCCGCACCGAGGCGCTTCGCGCGGCGCTGCGAGCCGGGCTGTCGCCCCAGCGCGTGGCGCTGGTCCGCACGCTTCTCGATGGCATCGACCTCATCCCTCAGGACGCATCGCTCAGCGACGAGGCCGGGAATCTGCGGCCCCCGGAACTCCGCTCGCCGGATGCCATCCACCTGGCCACCGCCCGCTCGCTCGGCGCTCGGCTCTCGGCGTTTGTGACCTACGATGAGCGGCAGGTCGCGGCGGCCCTTTGGTACGGCATGCCGGTGGCCAGCCCCGGCTGAGCCACGCTCCACCGTGCGCGGGGGCCGCCTGTCTGGCAGGATGAACCCACCATGCGCGTCGCCAAGCTCCTCGAGGAGCGCCGGCCCAACTTCAGCTTCGAGTTCTTCCCCCCGAAGGATGACGAGGGGGTGGCCTCGCTGTTCACCACCATCGCCCAGCTGCGCGAGCTGGACCCCGGCTTCGTCTCGGTCACCTACGGGGCGGGAGGGAGCATTCGCGCCCGGACCGTGGAGCTGGTCGAGCGGATCCACCGCGAGCTGGAGATCACCCCGGTGGCTCACCTCACCTGCGTGGGGAGCAGCCGGGCCGAGCTTCACGAGGTGCTGCGCCGGATCGTGGACAACGGGATCGAGAACGTGCTGGCCCTGCGCGGCGACCCGCCCCGCGGCGAGGGGGCTTTCACCCCCGCCCCCGACGGTCTCGCCCATGGCTCCGAGCTGATCGAGCTGGTCACCGGGTCCTATGACCTCTGCGTGGGCGCCGCCTGCTACCCCGAGACCCATCTGGAGTTGCCGTCGTTCGCCGACGAGCTGCGCTGGACCAGGGAGAAGATCGACCGCGGGGCCGCCTACCTGATCACCCAGCTCTGCTTCGACAACCAGGCGTACTTCGACTTCGTGGGCGCCGCCCGCCGGGCGGGGGTGACGGTGCCGATCATCCCCGGGATCATGCCGATCACCAGCGTCAGCCAGCTCCACGGCTTCATCTCCAAACTCGGGGTGAGTATCCCGGCGGACCTGACCACCGCCTTCGAGAGGCGCCACGACGACGCCGAGGCGGTGCTCCAGCTCGGCGTGGCATGGTCCACCCTGCAGTGCTCGGAGCTGCTCAGCGCCGGCGCTCCGGGCATCCATTTCTACACCATGAACCGCTCGCCCGCGACCCGCGCAATCCTCTCCGCGCTACTCGCTGCGCGGCCCTGGGAGCGCCGGAGGTAGGGGTGAGGTTCGCACCAGCGAGACGGTTCGCCGCTGGAAGGACACCTGGGCCCCGCAGCGGTCTGACAGCGATGGGGTCAGCCTGATCGTGGTTCATACCGTATGCAGAGTTCATAGGGTATGCAGTCCTCATACGGTGTTCAGAGCTCACACGATATGCAGAGCTCGCACGGTATGCAGACTACACACCTTCCTACCTTCATACCCCGTCGGCCGTGCCCACCCTCCCGGTCCTGCCCCCCGCATACCCTCCACGTCAGCGCGGGCGAATACGCGAATACAGCCGTCTCCACGAAGAGGGTCCAGCTCGGGACCGAGGATCACATTGGCAGTGCCCACGCCTGTACGATTCCGAGCCCGCCCCGGGCCGATCCCCCCTCCGCCCCGCGGCTCACGCCAGCCCGTAGAGGACGGGCATGCTGACCATCCCATGCTCCCGCAGCTTGGCCAGCACCTCGGTGCGGAAGCTGGGCTTGGAGAATTGGGTGAACACGAACCGCGGCAGGCTCATGTCCCAGCGGGCGTGGTTGACGAAGACGTAATCCGACGCCTCACCCTCCAGCGGCTGGAGCAGCATCGAATTGTCCAGCCCGGTCTCCGCCGCATACCACGCGGCCATCTGCTCCCAGACCGGAAGGGCCGGCTCGACCTCATCGGCCACGAAGTGGTTGAAGAGGAACAGACCATCGCGTGAAGCGTCGACGTCGGCGATGCGCCTCACATTGCGTGCCGCAAAGGCGGCGGTTCGCCGGCCACCGACCCTCAGAAGGTTGGCAAGCGTCGCCACCGGGTCAGACCGCATCGTCGCCTGCGCGGCTTGAGGACTGGTGGTCTCGATGAGGATGGCCAGGTCGAAGCGGGCATCCGGGACGGCTCTCCCGTCCGGTCGCGTCACCCTCTGGGCAGGCGCGAAACCTCGAGCCGTGAACACTCTGGCACCGACCACCTCGGGAAGGTCGTTCGCCTCCGAGACCAGTGCGCTTCGCCTGCTCGACGACGATGCGGCGATGCCGGCTGGACAGGATCGGACCCGGGCGTGAGGGTGCGGCGACGTCTGCGGCAAGATAGACAAAGCCGTGGTTGGAGGGGTCCACGAGCGGGGCCGGGGCATACCGATGATGCTTGCTATCCGACATCATCGTGACCCGACGCGGTCGGCGTCCAGGTGCCAGCGCACGATGCAGAACCCGTGCTGGATGGCGAGCTCCAGGCGCGAATGGTCGTAGTGACCGGCAGGGTCCCTGGGGACGGCCACGAACCGGCCGACCATCGGCGTGGCGGCGGTCATGATCCCGAGGAGCTGCTCGACCGTCTCCGGATCCCGCACAAGCTCAGGCCGTGCCAGGTAATCACGGCCGCGCAGCCGGCGCCCGGGCGGCGTGGGAAACGGGAGCCCGAGGATCAGCCGCATCGGCACGTTGAGGACACGGAACGCACGGGCCTGGACGCGCCGGCCGAGCGGCCGCCTCGACCCCCTGGAGACGAGATGCGAATCAGTGGTCATGGCCTTCTCCTTGGACATCCATGCTCGTGGCTTCGTCCTTGCCATCGATCACGCCGACGCCTTCGCAGAGGTGCGGTCGGTCGCCACCTCGCCACGTGCAGCAACGTGCCGGCCCGACGGGCTGGCGGCGTTGATCAGCGTTGCGGCGAGAACGGCCCCGACCAGCAGGATCCCGGCCCCCCATGCCGTGGCGGTGGAGTATCCCTGCACCAGCCCCGCCGAGGCGGCGGCGTGACCACGCGCCCCGTGGGTGGCGAGATAGGTGGCGGTGGCGGCCGCCGCGATGGTGTTGAGCAGTGCGGTGCCGATCGACGCGCCCACCTGCTGCGCGGCGCTGACGGTGGCGGCGGCCACTCCGGCGAGGCGCGGCTCGAACTCCGAGGGTTGCGTTGCTGTACGCCGGGACCATCGCGCACGCTGTGCCCAGACCGAGAAGGGCTTCGGCGGGCAGCACGTTGATCAGGTAGTCGCTGCCCACCGAGAGCTGGGTGAGCAGAGCCATCCCCGCGGCGGCCACCAGCAGCCCAGGGGCCACCAGGACGCGGGGCGCGACCATGGGCATCAGCCGCCGGGCGACCAGCCACGAGCCCAGCTGGGAGGCCACCGTGATGGGCAGGAAGGCGAGCCCGGCCTGGAGTGGCGTGTACCCGAGGACGACCTGAAGGTAGTAGGTGATGAACAGGAAGGCGCCGAACAGCCCGGCCATCGCCAGCAGCACCGCGAGGTAGGAGCCGCCACGGGTGCGGTCCAGCACCACCCGAAGCGGCAGCAGGGGGAACCGGGCCCGAGCCTGACGCAGCACAAAGGCGGCGAGCAGCACAAGACTCACGGCCAGCAGACCGAGCACCAGGGGGGAACCCCAGCCGTCGGAGACGGCCTGGGTGCAGCCGTAGACCAGGGCGACCAGACCTCCGGTGACCAGCAGCACCCCGGGGGTGTCGAAGCCCGCGCCGCGCCCCGGCGTCGCCGAACCACGGAACAGCCTCCAGGCTCCCACAGCCGCGACGACGGCCACCGGCGTGTTGACGTAGAGGCACCAGCGCCAGCTGAGGTACTGGGTCAGGGCGCCGCCGAGGAGCAGGCCGATGGCGGCCCCGCTGCCGGCGATGCCGCCGTAGACGGCGAAGGCGGTGGCCCGCTCGCGCGGCTCGGTGAAGGTCACCGCCAGGAGCGAAAGGGCGGTGGGGATGAGCAGGGCGGCGAGCGAACCCTGCACCGCCCGGGCTGCGATCAGCACCCCGAAGTCCGGGGCGGCCCCGCCGGCGGCCGAGGCGAGGGCGAATCCGGCCAGGCCGACGACGAAGACCCGGGTCCGACCGAAGCGGTCGGCAACGCGACCCCCGAGGAGCAGCAGGCCTCCGAAGGCCATGGTGTAGGCGGTGAGCACCCACTGCCGGTCAGGGGTGGAGAAGTGCAGCGACGCCTGCGCCGAGGGCAGGGCGATGCTGACGATGGTGACGTCGAGCGCCACCATCAGCTGGGCCAGGGCGATGAAACCCAGCGCCACCCATCGATTGGAGCTGGGGGCGGACCCCGGCTCCTCCCCCGCTGGCCGGCCCGGCTGCAACCTGGAGCCCGTCCCGCCCCCGCCTCTCGTCGGTCCTGTCACTCTGGCCGCCATCTCCGCCGCCTCCTGTCTCTCCCCACTCCCCATCCGTCGCCGCCTAGCTTAGATGGCTAACTGTTAGATGTCAAACTCTTAGATATCGATGCGATGGTGCTACTCTTGGCCCGTGCCCAGACCGACCTCGACCCCGATCGGGCTGCAGCTGAGCCGCTCCGCGCGAGTGGTGAGCCGGGCCTTCGACGAGGCTCTGGTCTCGGCCGGTGGGTCGCTGCCGGTGTGGCTCGTGCTTCTCAATCTCAAGATCGGGCGAGCCGCCAACCAGCGAGAGCTCGCCGAGGCGGTGGGGGTTCGCGAGCCCACCCTCACCCACCATCTCAATGCGATGGAGCGCCGGGGGCTGGTGGCTCGGCGGCGCGACCCCGCCAACCATCGGGTCCAGCTGGTCGAGCTGACCGAGGCGGGCGAGGCAGCCTTTCTCCAGCTCCTCGAGGCGACGACCGCCTTTGACCGCCGGCTTCGGGCCGGGATCAGCGACGCAGACCTTGCCGGCCTCGGAGGCCTCCTAGCTCAGCTCGCCGCCAACGTGGGGGACGCGGAGAACGGCGCGCCGCCCTGGCATGGCCTGATCGAGGGGCAGGCGGCACCGCCCCCCGATGGGGCGTCGCCGGGGCCGGCGGGGGGCTGAGGTGCGGTCAACGGAGGATGGCGGCGTAGGCCGCCTCGAGACGCTCGACACTGAACTCGGCGCGAGCCCGCGCAGCGGCGGACTCGCCGAGACGGGATCGCAGTTGTGGGTCGCTCACCAGGCGCACCAGAGCCGCGGTGAGGGCATCACCATCGCCCTTGGGCACCAGCAGGCCAGTCTCGCCGTCCACCACCACATCGGCAATCCCGCCGACCCGGCTGGCAACGCTGGGAACACGGTGGTGTGCTGCCTCCACGTAGACCAGACCAAACGCCTCGGGCCAGATCGGCGCAAGAGCAAAGACATCGAGCGCCGCATAGAAAGAGGCGAGGTCGTGGAGATGGCCCAGGAAGACGGCCCGCGAACCCAGCCGGTCGCGAGCCAGCCGTTGGAGCTCCAGTTGCAGATGTCCCTCGCCGGCGATGACCAGGCGCAGACGCTCGCCGGGGTCAGGGATTCGCGCGGTGGCCTCGATCAGATCGGCAATGCCTTTCTCGGGCGCCAGCCGGGCGGCGCAGCCGATCACCACCGCGCCGTCTGACACCCCCAATCGGGCTCGCGCTTCTGACCGCGTGGGAAAGGAGGCGAGCGAGGGCACCGCATAGGGGATGCGAACGATCTTTCGCCTGGGAACCCCCGCGGCCATCAGCGAGGCGCGCACCGGGGCGGAGTGCACGACCATGCGATGAGAGAGCGCGCCGGCGAGCCTGGTGTGGCGCCGTTGAGGGGCGTCCCGGGGGCTCCACTCAACCACGCTGTGCACTTCGACGATGAGGCGGGCGCGCGGTGCGGCCGCTCGGATGGCGGCCAGGGCCTTGAGCAGGGGCTTGCCGCCGAAGTTGACCACGACACGGTCCGGGTGGCTCGTCCAGACCAAGCGTGCCAGCTCGGCCAGCTCTCGCCGGCCGTGCGGGGTCGCGCAGGAGCGCAGGGCGCGCGGCGTCTCGGCGGCGATCCCCTCTGTCGCGCACCAGGCGCGCACCCTCGCCGCCCGGTCAGGATCGGTGCCGGGAAAGACGCAGCGCACCTCCCAGCCGGCACCGGCCACCACCCTGCTCAGGGTGACCGCGTGACGCTGGGTGCCGCCGAAGCCGTCCACGGGTGTCAGGATCAGCACGCGCCGGGGTGTCGTCGGAGTTCTCATTCACCACCGTGGTCCACCCGCGTGAACGGCCCACCCCCAGCTCGACTCGGCCGGCGCAAGCCACTTCGAGGGTACCAAGCCGCCTCGCCGAGCTCTCATGGGAAGTCCGAGCCGCAGGATGGGAGGAACGCCCAACCGCCCTGGGCAGATGCATTCAGGCGCTGACCGCCGAGGCCGCCGGCGGTCTGAGCTGCGGTCAGGGGAGTATGGCTGCCGGCCGCCGAGGCCGGACAATCGCGCGGCCAGGCTCACCGGTGGTCAGCCCCCGCTCAATCCGTCAGTGGGCCGCGGGCGAGGGCGGCGGGAGCGTGAGCTGGGCCGGCGCCGTCGTCGGGGTCGGAGTCGGGGCAGCCGTGGGTGAGGCGACCGGGCGGGGAGTGGTGCTCGCCGCCGGGTGCGGGCTGCCTGGCGCCGTGGGAGCGGATCCCGGCGCCGTCGTCGATCCCTGGCCTGCGGGGAACGTGCCGCTGAGCGCGGCGGTCACCTGGGCGGGCAGACCGGGGGTGCCGCCGACCGCCGGCTCGGCCGGGTCGACCAGGTCCACGTAGCCGAAGCTCGGCCCGCGGCCGGGGTGGGTGGGGTTGGTGAAGTCGAGGTCGGCGTGGAGTGCGCTCAGGGCGGCGACCTCCCCGGGCACGGCGGCCACCTCGCCGGGGGTGACCAGATCGCCGAGGATCGCCTGCCACCCGGTCGAGCTCCAGATCGAGAGCTGTCCCGACGCCGCCCACTCGTAGGCCACGACCCGGACCCCGAGGGCGCTGGGGAAGGTGGTGGCGGCGGCCCCGAGGACCTCCATGAGCTGCGCCGTCACCGGGGTGCGCATGGCCGCCGGGCGGAGGTCGAGGAGGATGGGCACGTCTGAGAGCGCGGAGACCTCGGCCGGTGAGAGCCGCACGCTGGCCCCGTTGGCGGCAACCGCATATTCGCCATCCTGGCGCAGCACCCGGACCATCGGGGTCCGTTCGGTCACCGAGATGGCGACGCCCCCGGGCAGCGACACATTGACTCCGACCAACTCCACCCAGGGGAGCGAGCGCACCCGCGAGGCGACGGCGGCCGAATCGAGCGTGAAGACGCTCGGCCGCCCGACCTCGGCGGCCGCCAGCACCTCGGCCGGAGTGAGCAGGCGGGTGCCGGACACGGTGACCGACGACACCCGGAAGACCGGCGCAACCAGGAGGAGCCCGAGCACTCCCAGCTCCGCAACCAGCACCAGCGCGGCCAGCAGGCGGCGACGATCGTGACGCTGCGGGCCGGCCTTCGGAGGCGGCGGGCCGCCACGGCGGCGCCGGGCGGTGCGCCGGAGAGTGTCCGCCTCGCCAACCTCGAAGCGGCGCAGCGGGCGGCTGTCGGCGGCGACGGCGGAGGCAACCGCTCGCAGCCGGGCGCGGCGGCTGACATCGCGGTCCGGCGCAGTCGCCGGCCGCTGGGGCGCCTCGATCATCGGGGCGGACCCGGGCGCCGGGCCAGAGCGGCGTCGACCAGCCGCTGGCAGAGCTCGGGGAACTCAACCCCATCGGCACGCGCCCCATCGGGAAGCAGGGAGAGCTCGGTCAGCCCGGGGATGGCGTTCACCTCGAGCACCCAGGGGAAGCCAGCGCCATCGACGATGACGTCCACCCGGGACATGTCCCGACACCCGAGGGCACGGTGGGCCCGCACCGCCACCTCCTGGCAGGCGAGGCGCTGGGCCTCGGGCAGGCGGGCGGGGATGATGTGCTGGCTCTGACCCGCGGTGTATTTCGCTGCATAGTCGTAGAGAGGACGTTGAGAGACGATCTCGAGGGTCGGCAGTGGTCGGGGGGGATTATCCCCCAGGATGCCCACCGTGACCTCTGTTCCGGCGACGAATCTTTCGCAGAGCACCTCACCGTGGACGGCCGCTTCCTGGTGGGCCGGGACCAGGCCGCCGGGGTCGCGGACGATGCTCAGCCCGATCGTCGATCCGCCGCGCCGGGGCTTGACCACGAGCGGGTAGCCCAGCTCTTCGGCGGCGGCACCCATGAGCCGGGGGATGGGGAGGGCCGTGGCCTCCGTGAGCTGGGAGATATGGACAGTCGCGTCCATAACCGCCGGCACCGTGGTCCATGCCGGGGTGCTCAGGCCGGCGCCAACGAAGAGCCGCTTGGCGACGACCTTGTCGAAGCACAGGGCGGTGGCCAGCAGATCGCTGCCGGTGTAGGGCAGCCCGAGCAGCTCGCACACCCCCTGGACGGTGCCGTCCTCGCCGAAGCGGCCGTGCACGGCGATGAACACACAGTCATAGCCCCCGACCTGGAGCGCCGGCCAGAGCTCCGCATCCACCTCGAGGACCGTGCAGCTGTGGCCCCGCGAACGCAACGCACCGCTCACCTGGGACGCAGACAGCCGCGAGACCTCGGCCTCCGGGCTCGGCCCAGCGCACACCACCGCGATCCGCAGGCTCATGCGACGGTCACCGCGGGGCGGACGCGGCACATCCGCCCTCCGTTGGCGACGTTCATCAGCTGTGGTCGGTGGGCTGCGACCATCGGAAGAGGGCGGACGGGCCCGGCGCTCTTCGGGGGGACCGGCATAGGACGGCTTTGCCGTCCGCGCCTCGTGCTCGGCGGCCTGTCGAGATGCGAGCCGAGTGGCGGACGGATGGGGCACCCCGTCGTAGGGGGGCTTGCACAGGCGCGGGCTGCAACCGCGCCGAGCACGAGCGGCCGACGCCAACGGCGTCGGACCGCGGTCCCCCCAGAGACGGGGTGCCCCGTCCGCCCACCCTGCACGCCGGGCATCATGCAGCCCTCCGACCCGGCTCACCGAGGATGGCGATCTCGGGGATCAGGTGCACCCCGAACCGCTCGGCCACGGTCCGCTGGATGAGGTCGCACAGCGCCATGACGTCGGCGGCGGTGGCGCTGCCGGTGTTCACCACGAAGTTGGCGTGGATCAGCGAGACCTCGGCGCCGCCCACCCTGGCGCCCTTGAGGCCGGCCATCTCGATGAGCCGGCCGGCGTGGTCCCCCGGGGGGTTGGTGAACATGCTGCCCAGGCTGCGCGCGTTGTACGGCTGGGTGGCGCGGCGCTCCGCCTGGATGGCGTCGGTCAGGGCCCGCACCGTCCCCGGGTCTTCGCGGCGCACCCGGAAGCGGGCGGTGGTGACCACCTGGCCGGCGAGGTCGCGCTTGAGCCGGGAGTCGCGGTAGTGGAAATCCAGCTCCGCCCGGATCAGGTGGCCCGCAGACCCGTCCTGGGTCACCACGTCGCAGTCGATCAGCACATCCTTGATCTCGGACCCGAAGGCCCCGGCATTGCCGCGCACCGAGGCGCCGCAGGTACCCGGGACGCCGATGCCGAACTCCAGCCCGCCGATCCCCCGCCGGGCGCAGTCCAGCGCCGCGCGGGGCATCATCGCCCCGCCGGACAGCTCCACCACGTCGTCGGTCAGCTCGCGCAGCCGGCCCCGGGGCAGCTCGACCACCAGGCCGCGGATACCGCCATCGAGCACCAGGCTGTTGCTGCCCGCCCCCACCACGGTCACCCCGACCCCCTCCTGGTGGCAGCGGCGCATCAACGCGGGAAGGCGGGCCACGTCATCCAGCCGGAGGTACCAGTCCGCCGGGCCACCGATGCCGTACTGGCTGTGGCGCGAGAGCGGCTCGTCGCGCAGCATCCCCGGGATCTCGGTCAGCCAGCCGTGATCGCCGCCCTCCGCCGCGGCGCGGCCGGCGGCGCGGTCACCCGCCGGCATGACCAGGATCCGCAGCAGCCGGCGCAAGCCCGGCGCGCTCTGCCAGTGCGGCGAGGATGCGCGGGGCGATCTTGTCGAAGCCTCCCAGCGAGAGCACCACCACGACATCCCCAGCTCGAGCCAAACCTGTCACCAACTCCACCCCCTCCGCACTGCTCGACACCAGGTGGACCTCGCGACCCGAGACCCGGGCGGCGACGTCGGCGGACGACACCGTCGCCACCTGGTGGCGCTCCCGGGCCGCCTCGATGGGACCCAGCACCACGATGTCGGCCTCATCGAAGCTGCGCCGGTAGTCCTCGAGCAGGGTGAGGGTGCGGGAGTAGGTGTGGGGGGTGTGGATCGCGATGATCCGGGCCCGGCCGTAGCGGGCCCGGGCGGCGTTGATCGCCGCCCACGCCTCGGTGGGGTGATGGGCGTAGTCGTCGACGACGGTGACGCCACCCGCCTCGCCGAGGACCTCGAAGCGACGGGCCGGCCCCCGGAAGTCGGCGCAGGCGGCCGCGCACACGTCGAGGGGGGCACCGGCGAAATGCGCCAGAGCCAGGGCGGCGGTGGCGTTGAGGCTATTGTGCCGGCCCGGAAAGGTGAGCCTGATCTCGGGGATGCGCAGCTCACGACAGTCGATGCGGAAGCGCTGCACGGCGCCGTCATCGCCCAGCCGCGACACCCGCCAATCGGCACCCGCCCCCTCGCCGTAGAGGATCGTCGGGCAGCTCGCGCGGGCCCGCAACGCCACCGCCTCGGGGTCGTCGCCGCAGAGCACCAGCAGACCGTCGGGCGGCATGGTCTCCGCCAGGCGGACGAATGGCTCCCGATATGCCTCAGGCGACGGGTACACGTCGGGGTGATCCCACTCCAGCCGGGTGACACAGGCGGCCGCGGGGCGGGTGTGCAGGAACTTGGGCCGGGGATCCCAGGGGGCGGTGGTGTACTCGTCGCCCTCGAAGACGAAGGGGCCGGTGCCCAGCCGGGCGCTGCCGCCCAGGTCGAGCGAGGAGGAGCCGAGCCGGAACCCCGGATCTTTGCCGGCGCGGGCCAGCATGTGGATGAGCAGGGCCGAGGTGGTGGTCTTCCCGTGGGTGCCGCAGACCGCGAGGCGCAGGCGGTCGCCGGTCAGGGAGACGTAGAACTCGATCTCGCTCTGCTGGGGCAGGCCGCGGCGCCGGGCCTCCAGCCACTCCTCGTTGTGGGGGCGCACCTGGTTGCCGACCACCACCAGGTCGGGGGTGCCCCAGCGGTCCAGATTGGCCGGGTCGTGGCGGTTCTCCCAGGGGATGCCGGCCGCGGTGATGACGTCCGAGACCGGGGGGTAGGCGTGCTCGTCGCTGCCGGTCACCAGGTCGCCCAGCTGCTGGGCGAGCAGCGCGGCGCCGCTCACCGCGTAGCCGCAGATCCCCAGGAAGTGGACGTGGCGCCGGCTCACCGCAGCGCCGCCGCCGCGCCGGCGGCCCGGGCCGGCCTGGGCTGGGCCAGCTGGCGGATCAGCTCCACCACCCTGGCGGTGGCCTCGGGGCGGCCCAGGGCCCAGCTCCTGGCCGCCATCTCCTTCCAGCGGCGGGGGTGATCGACGATCGCCTCCAGCTCCTGGAGCAGGCGGGGCCCGTCGCACTGCGCATCGGGGACGAGCACGGCTGCGCCGGCCCGAACGTAGGGGACGGCATTGTGCCGCTGATGGTCGCCGGCGTGCGGGTAGGGGACCAGGATCATGGGGCGCCCCATGGCGCTGACCTCGGCCAGCGACGAGCCCCCGGCCCGCATCACCACCAGGTCGGCCCAGCCCACCCGCTCGGCGGCGTCGGCGAAGAAAGCGCTCACCTCCCAGCGCCGGCCCAGCTCGGGGTCCAGGGCGGCACGGGCGGCGAGCACCTCCTGCTCGTCGAGCTGGCCGCACTGATGGGCGATCTCCAGCTCGGGATGGGTGTCCAGCAGGTGGGCGGCGGAGTCGATGAGAGCACGGTTGATCCGCCGGGCTCCCTGCGACCCGCCCCACACCAGCAGATGGCTGCAGCGGCTGCCCAGGGGTGGTGCGCCGTGGCGGAACTCGGCCCGGATGGGGTTGCCGGTGACCTCGACGCGGGGGGCACCCAGCGGCCGTCCCGCCTGGGGGAAGGAGACCGCCACCGCCGCGGCCCGGCGGGCCAGCAGCCGGGTGGCCCGCCCCGGCTGGGCGTTCTGCTCGAGCAGCAGGACCGGCACCCCCTCCCGACCGGCGGCGAGGACCACCGGCACCGAGACGTAGCCGGCGGCCCCGACCACGGTGTCGGGTCGGAACCGGCGGATCAAACGCCTGGCCTCGCGCACCGCCCTGGGCAGGCGCGCGGTGAAGCCGGCGAGGCTTCCCGGGCGGGTCAGGTCGAGGCCGTGGATCTCCAGGGTCTCGAGGGGGATGCCGGAGCGCTCCAGCAGGGCCTCGGCGACCCCTCCGCGCCGGCCCACCAGGAGCACCGCCCCCTCAGGGTCGGAGCCGCGCAACTCGTCGGCGACCGCCAGGGCCGGGGTCAGGTGACCTCCCGTCCCGCCCCCGGCTATCAGCGTTCGCACGACTGGGCGCCCCCTGGCGTCGGCCCTGCGCCGACACATTGCAGAGTATCCCCATCCCGGCCAGGTTCATGATCAGGGCGCTCCCCCCGTAGCTGATGAAGGGGAGCGGGATGCCGGTGGTGGGGATCAGCACGGTCACCGCGGCCACGTTGATGAAGGCCTGGACGCAGATCCAGGCGGTGACCCCGCCGGCCAGCAGGGCCCCGAAGCGGTCGGGGGCGCGCAGCGCCGCCCGGATCCCCCGCCAGGCGAGAAAGGTGAACCCCAGCACCACGGCGGAGGTCCCGATCAGCCCGAGCTCCTCGCCGATGATCGCGTAGATGAAGTCGGTGTGCGCCTCGGGCAACCAGCTGTACTTCTGGATTGAATTTCCCAGGCCCACCCCGGTGAGACCCCCACTGCCCAGGCCGTAGAGGGCCTGGATCCCCTGCCAGCAGGCGTTCAGGGGGTCGTTGATCACCGCCGACTGGCCGACGCAGGTCAGCCGGCTGAGCCGGTAGGGCTCCATGGAGACGGCCAGCCAGCCGACCCCGCCCCCCAGGGCGATCAGGGCGAGCATGTGGCGGTAGCGGGCCCCGGCCAGGAAGAGCAGCAGCCCCCCCACCGCGGCCAGGACGATGGTGCTGCCCAGGTCCTTCTCGGCGAGCACCAGCAGCACCGGGATGACCAGCAGGATGCAGTAGTCGCGCACCCCCCGCCAGCTGCGGATCAGGTCGCCGCGGTCGCTCAGCCAGCGGCCCAGGACCACGATCACCGCCAGCACGGCGATCGCCGAGGGCTCGAGCTGGACCACCCCGAGGTCGAACCAGCGGCGCGAGCCATTGGCCTCGACCCCGATGTGGGGCACCAGGACGGCGAGCAGCAGCACCACCGTGATCAGGCCGATGGCCCGCGAGAAGCGGGTGAGGTGGTGATAGTCCACCCGGGCGAGCACCAGCATCGCCACCGCGCCGATCAGCAGGAAGACCAGCTGGCGTTCGAAGTAGTAGCTGGGGTTCCCGGTCTCCTGATAGGCCAGCACCTCGGAGGCGCTGTAGACCATCACCAGCCCGAAGGCGCAGATCGCGGCGACGCCCACGAAGAGCCAGCCGTCCACCGCGGCGAGCCCCCGCGCGGCCGGCACCAGATCCACCCGCGCGCGGCGGATGGGCAGGTTGAGGGTGCGGGGCGGGACGCTGGACGAGGCCATTCGGCTCCTGCAGTGCGGTGACGTCGAGGGAACGAGAGCGGGACTCAGGCCAGATGGGTATTGTGGCCCAACTCGGGCTCACGTGGCGGCGCCATGCGCGACCAGCAGGGTGGCCGCCAGGGCGATCGCGCCGGCGCCGGCGAAGAGCAGCACCAGCCGCTCCTCGCGGATCCCCAGGATCTCGAAGTGATGGTGCAGGGGGCTGGCCCGGAAGACGTGACGGCCGAAGCGGGTGATCGCCCCCACGTTGATGATCACGCTGGCGGTCTCGACCAGGAAGACGATGCCGAGCAGGGGAAGGAGCCAGAGCAGGCGGGTTTGGACCGCGATCGCGGTGAGCGCGGCGCCGAGCCCGAGAGCGCCGGTGTCGCCCATGAAGACCCGCGCGGGATGCCAGTTGAAGACGAGAAAGGCCACAACTCCCCCGAGCAGGGCGCTGGCGATCAGCACCGCGCTGGGGGCGTGGAACCACAGCCCGGCGGCGATGGCTCCGACCAGGGTCAGGGCGACGCAGGTCCCGGCCAGCCCGTCGACCCCGTCGGTGAGGTTCACCGCGTTGGTGGTGGCCACCACCGCGAGCGCGGCGAGGGGGACGATCCACCAGCCCAGGTTCACCATCCCCGCCCCGGGGAGGTCCTGGGCGGTGGCTCCGATCTGGTGCAGGCCAAAGCCCACAGCCACGCCGACCACCACCTGGAGGGCGAATTTCTGGCGCACCGCCAGACCCAGCGAGCCGAGCCCGCGCACGTTGGCGAGGTCGTCGAGGATCCCGACCGCTGCGCCCGCGACCAGCGCGTAGACGATCACGAAGCCGGCCCGGCTGCGGTCGGCGATCAGCCAGGCGCCGACCGCGATCAGGCAGAAGAGAACGCCGCCCATGGTGGGGGTGCCGGCCTTGATCCGGTGGGTCGAGGGGTTGTAGGCCTGGATCATCTGGCCGGCGCCGAGGCGCACCAGGACGGTGAGCAGGGCCGGGTAGAGGGCCACCCCGACCACGAAGCAGACCGCGGCGGTGAGGGCGGCGGTCTTCATGTCCATCGGTCGGCGACGGGGCACATCGTCTTCGGGGGGACCGCCGTCTCGCGCCTACGGCGCTCGCGGCTCGTGCTCGGCGCGGTTGCAGCCCGCGCCTGTGCAAGCCCCCCTGCGACGACGTCCCCCATCGCCGCTCTCTCGCTGAGCATCACGATCATCTCGCTCGTCTAACGGTCCAGCGCCCGGCCCGGTTGCGGCCCGGGGCCTGTGCAAGCCCGTGCGACGACGTGCCCCAGCGCCGCCTCATCGCACGCAGTCATGCCCGCAGCGCCTCGACGACGGTCTCGAGGTGGAGGGCGCGGCTGCCCTTGACCAGGACCACCATCCCGGGCACCAGGTGACGCTCGGCCAGGGCGGCGGCGGCCTCGGCATCGCCCAGCCTGCTCGACCCGGGCCGGGAGCATGCCGGCGTCGATCGCCGCCTCGGCCATGGTGGCGGCCTATTCGCCGACCGCGATCAGCCGGGTGGCGGTGCGGGCGGCGAGCCTGCCGGCCTCCCGGTGAGCCGCGGGCGCGTGGGCGCCGAGCTCCAGCATGTCCCCAATGATGGCGAGCCGGTCCGGGGCGCCGCTGGAGGCGAGCAGGTCGAGGGCGGCGGTGAGGGCCGACGGGCTGCTGTTGTAGCTGTCATCAATGAGAGTTGATGCGGCCCGGCCGGGCAGCACCTGGCCCCGGTGGGCCTCGGGGCGGAACTCGGAGAGCCGGGTCGCCGCCTCGCGATGCCCACCCCGAGGGCAGAGGCGGCAGCCGCGGCGGCGACGGCGTCGAGGAGCAGGTGGCGGCCGGGCACCCCCAGGCGCAGGGGGGCTCGGCCGTCGGGGCCGGCCAGGGTGCAGCGGATGCCGGAGACCCCGTCCTCCACCACGTCCTCCACCCTCCAGCCCGCCTCGGGGCTGTCGACCGCGAACCAGCTCACCGGCGCACGGCTCCGACCGGCCACGCCGACCACCCGGGGGTCGTCGGCGTTGAGCACCGCCCTGCCGTCAGCGGGCAGGGCGTCGAGCAGCTCCGCCTTGGCATCGGCGATGGCCTCCTCGGAGCCGAGCAGGCCGATGTGGGCCTGGCCGACGTTGAGCAGGATCCCGACCCGCGGATGGGTGAACGAGGCCAGGTCGGCGATCTCGCCCCTGGCGGTCATCGCCATCTCGGCCACCAGAAACTCCACCGGGGGCTCCAGCCGCAGCACCTGGATCGGGATCTGGGTCCAGGTGTTGAGGTTGCCCGGGGTCCTGGCGGTCGGCCGGCCGGAGAGGGCCAGGGCGCACATCTCCTTGGCGGTGGTCTTGCCCACCGAGCCGGTCACCCCGATCACGGTGGTTCCGAGCTCGGCCAGGCGGCGGGAGCAGGCGGTGCGCAGGGCAGCGGCGGTGTCGGGGACCCGGATCAGCAGCTCGGGCACGGCCCCGTCAGGCTGGAAGCGCTCGGAGACCACCGCCAGCACCGCGCCGCGCCGGGCCGCATCGGAGACGAAGGAGTGGCCGTCCTGGACCTCTCCGACGAGGGCGATGAACCCCGCCCCCGGGGTCACCGCTCGGGAGTCGCTGACCAGGTCGCGGAGGTCGAGCCGGGCGCCGGGCGGGGCCTCGAGGCGGCCGCCCAGAAGGGCGGCGAGAAGGTCGGCTGGGAGCACCGGCGGATGGTCGCACAGAGCGGAGGCCTCCGCACCGCGGGTGTCCGCCCTTGAAAACCGAGGTGCCTCAGCCGGGCGAGTGCCGCAGCGCCGTGGAGCGATCCTCTCGCCGCGACCGGGCGAACGCGTCCAGCCGTGGGAGCAGATCGTCGTCCAGGACCGCGTTGATGCGAACGGTGTGACTCATCTCAGGGGTGTCGGCTCGCACTCAGGTCCTTCCGGTAACCGGGAGCAGGGTGAAGCGCCCACCGTTCAATGGCCGAAGCGCGCCGAAATGGCCGTTGTCAAAGCTTGCGATCCGGCGCGTGCCGGCTCTGGCGGCGACGACCACGACGCTCAGGTCAGCCAACCCGACGTCGAGATCTGAATAGCGACGTTCAAGCTCGCGGACGACGGCATGGTCATCGCGATCCAGGCAGACGACGCGGAAGCGCCCCGCAGCCAGGTCGTCAAGGAAGGCGAGCCGGGAGGAGCGACCCAAGCGCCGGCCGAGGAGGTAGTCGACCTCGGCGGTGACCGGAGCGGGGATCAGCAACTCTCCGGCCTCCTCTCTCACCAACGTCTCCACTCGCTGTCTCATCGGGTCTCGCCGATCCCCAAGGGCAATCAGCGGCGCGGTATCGAGAACGAGGGTCAAGCGCCGAAACCAGCGAGAAGCTCCCCCTCGGAGAGGTCGGCGACGGACCCTCCCGGTCCCTCTCCACTTCCAATGAGAGAAAAGTTTCGATCGCCGGTGCGCGCCGGCTCGTACAGGCGGATGGCCCGCCGGATGACATCAGCCTGAGAGGTCCCCTCCTCCTCCGCGAGGACGGCGAGCCGGGCAACCTCCTCATCGGTGAGGTAAACGCTGGTCTTGTGCACTAACGTAGGGTAGCACGTAGGGCATACCCCTGCGAAATCCAACTCCCCGTGCTCATCCGGCCGAGTTCCGGGCCCGGCAGCGCCTTCCCTCAGCGGAGCCGGCGTGCCATCAGCGGGCGGACCTTCGCGATGCGGTCGAAATCGCGGTCGACGTGGACCACGCCGATCCCGTGGTGGAGGGCGGTCTCGGCGATCAGCAGGTCGGGGATCGGCGTTCGATGCCACATACCGTGGTGGTGGGCGAGATCCTGTTGCAGGCGAAGTGCCCGATCGAGGATGTCGGCCGGCGCCGCGACGACCTCGAAGCTCGCATGCAACTCCTCCTTCAGGGCGTCGTAGCCGCGGGCTGAGCGGGCCGAGTAGAGCTGTTCCAGCTCACCGACGGGGCACACGCAGAGGCGACCCGCGAGCTCGCCGATGGCGGCGGCGATCCGCGCATCACCCGCACGGGCGGCGGCGCTCTTGTCGAGGAGCCACCCCTCTACCTCCACATCTCCTCCGATGTCAGGACCCGAGGGTCGGCCAGCCGGGACAGCCTGGCGAGGTAGGCACGCTGGCGCTCCGCGCGAGCGGTCAGCTCACCCTCCGCCTGATCGGCCGCGCGGCGCAGCGCCTCCTCCACCGTGGCTCGGGTCGTGGCCTTGCCAAGGGCACGGCGAGCCCGAGCGACCAGGGCGTCGTCGAGCTCGATCGTGGTGCGAACCTTCATATGCATGCATAGCATAGATCATGTGTATGCATACAGTGCCCCCGCCGGGGCGCAGCCGGTCGGGCGGTTGTGGTCGGGAAGACGTCTTGAGGCACGGGTGCGGTCAGGGCGGCGCCACCAGCCGGGCGGCGCGCTCGCGAGACGCGTCGTCGGCCATTGCAGCGCGGAGCACCGCGTCGGCGGCGGCGAGCTGCGCACGGTCCACCCGGCCGGACAGCTCCCGGTTGAGCCTGTCGATCACCATGACCACCGCCTCGGCGTAGCCCGCCCCGGCATCGGTGAGGATCACGTTCACCTGCCGGGCGTCACCCTCGTCGCGCTCGAATCGAGCGTAGCCACGCCGCTCCAACCCGCCGGCGATCTTCCGAGCGGCCTGGCGGGTCACCCCCAGGGCCGTCCCCAGCGAGCCGATTGACGCCGGACCGCGGCGGAGCGCCCGCATCACGGCGGCGTCGGAGCGGAGGTACTCGGGGTAGCCGGCCGCCGCAAGATGGCGGGCCATCTGGCTCACCCAGCTCTGCCGGGCGAGAGCGAGCAGGTCGCCGAAGAGGTATGGCCGCGTTGACTTCCGGGGCACGGTGCCAGCATACTTGGAAGATATGCAACCTGGTTGCGTTTTCTCCAGGCACCGACCCTGCCGACCCCCCGCGCTGTTGCTCATGCTGGTCACGGGCCTGGCTCTGCTGAGCGCGGCCTGCCGATCTGCGAGCCCCTCCTCGACCGGCGAGACCGACACCGCCGGCACTGTCTGGCTGTGCCGACCGGGGATGACGAACGATCCGTGCGCGGGCAGCCTCGCCACCACCGTCGTCTCTGCTGGCGGCGCCCGCAGCACCCTGGATCCTGCGGTGGACGCGCAGTCGGCGTTCGACTGCTTCTACGTCTATCCCACGGTCAGCACCGAGGCCGCCGACAACGCCGACCTCACCGTGCAGCCTGCCGAGACAGACATCGCCATGGCTCAGGCCGCCCCGTTCTCGCAGGTGTGCAAGGTGTGGGCCCCGATGTACCGGCAGCGGACGGAGTCCTCGCTACTGAAGGGGCTGGGTGACGATCCGCAGGCCGACACCACCGCCTACAACAGCCTCCTGGCGGGGTGGAAGGACTACCTCGCCCACTACAACGACGGCCGACCGATCATCCTCATCGGTCACTCCCAGGGGGCGGCGATGCTGATCCGCCTGATCTCCCAGCAGGTCGATCCCGACCCATCGCTGCGGGCCCGGGTGGTCGTCGCCATCATCGCGGGTGGCAACGTCGCTGTTCCCACGGGCGAGACGGTGGGGGCCACCTTCCAGCACATCCCCCTCTGCACCGCTCCGCCCAGACGGGATGCATCGTCGCCTACTCCACCTTCCCCTCGGAGCCGCCGGCCAACTCCGACTTCGGCCGGCCCGGACAGGGGGTCAGCCTGCAGTCCGGCCAGACCGCCACCCAGGGTGTCCAGGTGGCCTGTGTCAACCCGGCGGCGCTGGGCGGCGGCACCGGGGAACTGCAGCCCCTCTTCCCCGCCTCGACCTCCACACCGCCGCCGCCCCAGGTGACCACCCCCTACGTCACCTACCCTCACCTTTACTCCGCTGCCTGTCAGTCCGCGGGCGGCGCCACCTGGCTCCAGGTCACCACGCTGGCGCAGACAGTGGGCTCGCGCCCCGTCGTCTCCGAGCCGCTCGGCCCCGCCTGGGGCTATCACCTCGACGACATCAACCTCGCGCTGGACAACTTGGTCGACGACGTCCGCGCCGCCGAGGATGCGTACACCGCTATCCGGCCATCCTGAGATTGCGAACGGTTCCGTCTGGGTTCTCTTGATGATGCGTGGGCTGGAGGCTGGCGGCCCGAAGGCCGCCAGCCCGCCCGTGTCTCAGATTGATCCCAGCCGGTGCTGGGCCTGGGTCCGACCGCTATCTGTTGTTTGGATGATCAGTCTCCACATCAGGAGTTGAACTGCACGGCCGGGATGTAGGGCGCCAATCCCTCGTTGCCGCCGTCACAAGTAGCGGTCGGGTACTGGGCGAAGGTCGTGCTCACGGCCGAGCAGGTGACTTCCCCGGGGCCAACGTCGTTGTACGCGTGGTCGTATCCGTTCCCGTCCGCGCTGGACGCGAGCGAGGTGAACACGTACCCGTTGTCAGTGTCCGCTCCGACGCTGATCTGGCTGGGACCAAACTCGCTCGAGAGCTGGACATTCACTCCGCCATCAACCGAATTCTGAGCATCGTTGTACTGGATTCCGAAGATGACCGTGCCCGGAAGCGTCACTGGCGCGTACGAGCCCCAGTCACTGAAGGTGATGTTGAAGTTGGCGATGCCACAGGTGGGATCGCCTGCACCAGCGCCCGTCGTGCAATAGGCTGAACCATATCCCCCGTTGGGAGCCGCCGGGACACTGAAGCTTTGCTCATCGGTGGCGATCAGGGTACCGGGCAAACCCCCCGTGCCCGGATTGTAGATGTTGAGCGTGATGTCCATCGAACCCGCGGGGTTGACGTCGAAGTTCGCCATGTCCACGACGACGTTGTTCAGGACGCCGCCCCCGTTCGCCAGGCTGATCTCGTTACCGAACTCACCCATCTGAATGCAGTAGAAGCAGAGCGAGGCCTGGTATGTGGAGGAATCAATTCTGCTGTTGTAGAGAACCCCAGGCGAGTTGGCCCAGGACGCCGGTCCCGGGGCAGCGCACTGCTCGTTGGCCGCCGCTCCGTCAGCCCAGTTGTTCGAGCACTGAACCGCGTAGAACGTGACGGTCACAACAGCCGTCTGACCCTGATACGAGTTGTCCGCACTGCTGGAGAGGGTGTAGTCCACGGTCGCCGTGTAGGGGCCCGCCCCATCGGCGCCATTGAAGGCGTTGCCGACGCTGCTACCGATCACGACCGGGTTGGCGCTGGTTTGGGTCGTGCCGTTGATCGAGAGGCTGAGCTGTGAGCTCAGGATGCCCGACACGGTTGCCTCGGCCCCGATGTAGGCGGGCAGGCTGCCCCCATAGTTAACCGTGAAGGCGCACGAGCCGGTGTCACCGGGCTCGAGGTTGGTCGCCGTCGGGCACGAGGCACTCTGCGGGGTGTTCAGGGTCACCGTTCCCGCCGTGAAGGTGGTGCTCGTGCCCGGGGATGTGGCGCTGAAGAGCGAGAAGCTGGCCCCGATCGTCAGGGCCGCGATGGCCCCAACCCCAACCACACCCGTGAACACCAGCGCAAAGCGCTTGGTGAAGAGATGCATCTGATGGTTCTCCTGTGACGCTTGGTAGCTATTGACTGGCTAGGGTCCAATGCGCATACGATGCGACTGTGTCGCCGACTTGCATTCGCTCAGTGGTGCCTCCTCTCTTCCCCTGCTCGTTGATGATCGCGATGTGGATTCGTCGCTAGCCCTCCTGGACATCGCCGGTGGCGGCGCGCCGACGTCGGGCCTCCTCCTCACCCAGGGCGGTCCAGCGTCGCCGGATCTCCTCCTCAGCCAGATACACCACCGGGATCATCACCAGGATTGCGAAGGTGAGTGGTTGGTGCAGCGTTGAGAGCGCGTACGCGCCGAAGGGAATCCGCAGCTGGTAGATGCCGAGAACCTGAGTCGGAGCAACTCCGGCCAGGTCGGGAGCGTTGTTGGCATCCCCCTTGGTTCGGTAGAGAACCGGCGACCTGAGCGATCCGCGCAGGACTTCGACGATGCGGTGGGTGACGATGAGCGAGCTGGACGCCGATTCGCGAAAGGTGATGATCTGACCGACGTGGAGGCCGGCTGCCTGCGGTTCGGTGACCGGGTCGTCCACGATCAGGTCCCCGGTGTCGATTGCCGGGGTCATCGATCCGGAGGCGACGCTGAAGACGGGATGACCCATGATCGTGTCAACCCCATCAGCGCCGTGCCGCACCAGGAAGGCGAGCGCCACGGCCACCACAGCGAGGATCACGACGAGAATGACGAACAACCGCCCCACGGCTCGGAGAGCGGTTGTGCTCCAAGGCTCGCGACGCCGCTTGAGATGAGCCGGGGGAGTCATTCGCCTGAAGTCACCCTGGCCGGCGGACGGCGTGGGCGACGCGGTCGAAGTCGGCGTTGGGCTGGGTGTGGGTGTGGGTGCCGGTGTTGGTGTGGGCGCAGCTGTGGCTGCGGGCGTGGGCACCGGCGTTGAGGCGGGCGCGGGTGAAGGCGTTGGTGACGCTGTGGCAGGGTTCGTGGGCGTCGCAGCCGGCAGCGCGCTCGGCGAAGCCATGGGTGTTGGCGACGTGAGCGAGCTCAGTGCAGGCGGGACTGGCGGCGGTGTTGTGGTCGTGCCGGGCGCTGGCGTCTCGGGCGGATCAGCGGTCGATGTCTCACCGAAGGTGGCTGACGGCGCCGACGCCTGCGCACTGAAGATCGCCCAGGTCGATCCAATCAACGAGCCGCGCAGGGCGAACACGCCAACGCTGGCAGCCAGGATTGCGTACAAAACGGCCAGCGAGCGGCGGGCGTCCCAGCGGCGCCGAGCGTCCGAAAGCAGGCGCCTCCACCCCCGCGTGCGCCGGTGACGCCGGATAGCGCGGGCGGTGCGGGTGACGCGGGGAGCTTCGCTCGGTCCCCCTCTCTGAGGCGACAACCTTCTCTCCTAGATCCCGCCCGTCGCACCACGGCCGGGGCGGAGCACGAGGCTGGCCGTCACCGAGTGCGCCGCGTGACCGCCGGGCAGCACCGCATGTCGAACTCGGCCCTGCACGGCTCAGCCTCACCTCCCGACCCACCCCGGAACCCCTGGCCCCGACGGTGAGCGCGCGCGCTCCCGACCGGGCCGGCCCGCCGTCTCAGTCGCGACGGCGGCGGGCAGGACCCGGCACTGCGCCGTTCGGTATCTCACCCTCCGGTCCGAGCCGCATCTGCAAAATTGAGGAGGTGTTCGCAAACGCAGGCGGCATGATCGGGAGCCGCACCCGAGCCGACAGTCCTGGAGAGGCCTCGCCGATGGTCCGGTGGGTGGGTGTCAAGCAGATCTCACCGCCCTCGGACTCGACGAGCTCGCGGCACTGAGAGAGGCCGAGCCCACTCCCGGGGAGCCCGGACGCGGCAGCTCCCCGCCATCCAGGCTCAAAAGCCCTCTCCATATCCGACCCAGCGAGGCCCGGTCCGTCGTCCACGATGGTGATCTCGACCATGCCCCCGCCAGCAGAAGCATCGCGCTTTGCGGTCACGGTGACGGCTGCGAGCGGAGCATGCACCAGCGCGTTCGCCAGCAGGTTGTTGACAACCAGGGTCACCCGGTCGGGACGTCCGCGCACCATCAGGCCGGGCTCGACCATGACAAGCCACGCAGCGGTTGGGGTGATGTGCAGGGCGACAATCCCGAGCAGCAGCTCGGAGAGGTCATAGGGGCAAGCCACACCGCCATCCGCGGCCAGGACCCTCCTCAGGTGCTGAATCTGTCCGCGCACCGCTGTGATCAGCCGGTCGCCGTCCTCAACCCGCAGCTGAGCCCGCTGACCGGACAGGACCAGTAGCGCTCCGTCGATGGCGGTGAGCATGCTGGCGATGTCATGGCTGGTCCCGCTCTGTGCGGAGCGGACGCGGGCCAGCTCGGTCTCCGCGGCGGCCCATCGGCGACGGCCACGCACGTCCTGGAGGACAACAGCGCCCAGGACTGATCTCAGGTCGATCGCTGCCAGCAGCAAGAGCTGTACCGCGCCAATCAGCAGGAAGAATGACGGCGGCGCTGCGGGAGCCGTGGTCGCGTCCAGCCGGCCCGCGGAGACGGCGGCGCAGCCGGCCGAGATGGAGATCAGCGCCACCGCGGTCGCTGCGATCACCAGATGCCCGGCGCGGATCCCTCGAACCAGCAGGGGGGCGGCCACCATGGCACATGCCAGCGCCTCCAATGCCCTCACGCTGCCGATGCCGTCGCGGCTGCGCTGCGCCTCCACGATCAGCGGGGTGAGTGCGAGGGCCAGGACCAGGGCCCCCCCGGCCGCCCAGCTCGCCACGACTCCGGGGCGGAGGCCGGAGCACACCTCCGGCAGGCCCAGTACCCCGAGGAAGAGGACCAGCGCCAACAGCAGGGCGGTGGTCTGCAGCGCGGCCAGGTATCCGGGCATCGGATCGCCGGCGTAGATCGCAGGCACCACGAGGAGCCCAACCAGGATGGTGCCGGCGCCGATGGCGACGCTGGCCGCCTCGCCCACCAGGCGCCAGCGCATCAGAACCACCGCCCCTGCAGCGAGGAACACCACCGACGCCGTGCCCGCTGTCGCCACCGAGGCGGCCTGCACGGGGAAGCCGGGAACGGCGCGGGTCACCCCGATCGCCGCCAGCGGCACCGCGATGACCGCGAACAGCGCCCACCCCGCCACTCGCGCCGCCAGCGGATCGGCGAGCCGGGGAACGATCCCACGGCGATCGGAGCCTCGGTAGCCGGATGAGCTGGACCCGGTGAGGAGCATCAGCGGGTACAGCACCGACATCGGGTCCCCCTACCGAACCCACCGGGCGGGGCCATCCCTGGTCAACGGCAATCTCGCCCTGGCCACCGCCGCGAGCTGGCTGGAGACGCCGAGCTTGCCGAGGATCGATTGGATGTGGCTTCTGACCGTGCCGATGGTGAGAGAGAGGGTCGATGCGATCTGCACCGCGCTCTCCCCGTCGGCGAGGGACCAGAGGATCTCTCGCTCGCGGGGTGTCAGCCTCGCCATCCGCCGCCTCACCTCGCGCTCTGCCTCCAGGCGGGCTGAGCCGATCTGCATGAGCAGGGGACGGTCGGCGTCACTGACCAAGGACCGGTGCCGCATCACGGCCTCGGCAGCCTCGATCAACCGCTCGAAAGGTTGGGCCTTGCTCACCCATCCTGAAGCGCCCAGGCTGAGAGCCGCGCCGAGGCGGGACTCCTCGGTGCTCGCGGTGACCACCAGGACCTGCGCGCCCACCGCCCGAAACCCAGGGATGAGGTCGAGGCCATCGTTGCCGGCGAGCCCGAGGTCCAGCAGCGCCAGGGCGGGGCGCAGTCGGGCGGCCTGCTCGAGAACCGTCTCCCGGCCAGTCAGCGAAGCGACGCAGCAAGTGAAACGATCGGAGAGGGCGAGGGCCAGGGTGTGTGCCAGCATCGTGTGGTCCTCGACGATCAGGATGTCCACCGACCTCTCCGCCGGACACCGCTGCGGGAAAGTCACGAGTTCAGCCATCCCCGCCGGCCCATCCGCTCCGACTGGGCGCGACAGTGGATCGAGGCGAGCCCCTCGGTCGAACCCCCAAACTTTCCCCCACACCTGCCGACCGGGTGGCCCCCGATTTCAGCGCCGGTCAATGTACACCCGCCACTGAAGGCGCGTATGTATGCGACCGTACCAACCAGCGGCCGGCTCAGGCTATCAGGCCCGATGCCTACCCTCTCGGCTCGTACCGCATCGCCACCGCCCCCGAGGCGAACTCCAGCCGGCTCACGAGCTTCAAGTCGACGTGCTTCGATAGTCCCGCGCACAAGGTCGGCCCATGGCCCGCGAGCCTGGGATGCACCACGAACTCGTACTCATCGATCAATCCCAGCTCCGTCAACGCCATTGGGAGCTTCACACCTCCCACGAACAGACCCTTGCCCGACTCGCGCTTGAGTTGCTGAACGGACTTGGCCAGATCCCCGCGCACAAGTTCCGCGTTCCAATCGACCTGCTCCAGGGTGCTCGACACGACGTACTTCTTTGCCGCGTTGATCGTCTGGGCGAAAGACTCCATCCAATCAGGTCTCGCTCCCGTCGGCGCCGGCGGCCGCCACGCTGATTCCATCATTTGGTACGTCACCCGGCCGAAGAGAAGGGCATCGGCCTGATTGAGGTTCTCGACCGCGTGACGATGCAGGTCTTCGTCTGCGGGGATCCCCGCACGATGATCGCAACACCCGTCCAATGTGACGTTGATGGAGTACCGAAGGGGTCGCATTTCGGAAGAGTACCGCCGATGGGGTGCACCGCACGTGCCATCCCACCGCGCCATACCGGAGCGACCACCTTACCGTGGGTGAGTGGTATCCGACCGGCCAAGCGATCTCGCTTGAGGGCGGTCGAGTCTGCGACGCCCGCCCGCCGGTCGGGAGAGACTGGGGAGGCGCCGCCCGCGCTGGGTGGGGCGCCTCCCCGTCAGCTCAGATCAGTGGCCTCCCGGCCCGTGCCCGTGGTGCCCCGGCCCCGAGAGGGCCTGGACGAACTCGGCCACGTCGATGGTCCCGAGCCCGCTGGCCAAGTCGTAGCCCGGTCCGGCGTTGAACCCGGTGACCCCGGCGAAGGTGTTGTTGCCGCTGGTGATGTCGACGATTCCGCTGTCCTTGTGCCCGGCCATCTTGTAGAGGGTGGGGTTGAGGTAGCCGACGTCACGGCCGTTGGCCTGGTCGGCGAGCGCGACCACCCCCGCCATCAGCGGCGAGGACTCGCTGGTGCCGCCCACGATGAACCAGCCACCCCAGCCAGGTGATGTGTCAAGGACGTCGACTCCGCCGTTGACCGCGGCACTCATGCTCAGGTCGGGGACGCCGCGCTGGCGGCCCACCACCTTGGAGACCGAGTCCTGGAACTGCGGGCGGGAGAAGACCACCGACAGGCCGCCGCCACCAGCCCCGTAGCCGTCATTCCAGACGACGTCGGGCGAGGTGCGGTTGCCTGCGGCATTGAGGTGCAGTTGGGTGCCGCCCATCGCCGTGACCAGCGGATCGGTGGCCGGCCAGGCCACCACCGGGTACGGGTAGAGGGTCGAGAGGTTGGACTCGTAGTCGGTGGCGCCCGCGTCGCCGGTCGACGCGAGGACGGTGACGTTGTGGGCCTCTGCGTTGAAGTAGGCGCTGCGCAGCTCCTGGATCGACTGGTTGTCCGGGAAGGTCTCCTCGGTGGCCGCGAAGCTCTGGGAGATCACGTCACCGAGGTGATGGTCGATCACGTAGTTCTCGGCGTAGACGATGTCCGGGAATCCCTGGACTCCCTCGGTCTCCGAGTCCGGGGTCTCGACCAGCAGGATGTTGGCGCCCGGCGCCATGGAGTGGGACCACTCGACGTCCAGGCTGGTCTCCAGGCTCCAGCCTTCACAATCGGACACCCCGAACGGGTCGTCCGTGCAGGGCGGTACCGGCCCGGCCGGCTGGATGATGTGGAAGGAGGGCGGCGCCGGCAGCCCCTGCTCCGAGTCGAAGGTCGCCAGGTCGCTCTGGATGTTCGGCGAGCCGAACGCGTCGACGATCACGATGGTCTTGCCCCGACCGGTGATCCCGTGCGCGTAGAGCGCGTCGGCGTCATATGCCTTCTCCAGCTGGAACGGCTGATAGCAGGCGATCCCGAAGTCGGCCTCGCACTCGGCGGTGGTGGGCGGCTGGGCGAGGTCGCCCTTGGCCAGCACGTGCCCCGCGGAGAGGGGAACCAGCCGAAGGGCTGCCACCGCAGCCGAGGCCGCCGGGACCACCGGCAGCGCCGCTCCGCTGAGCACAGCCACCCCGCCTGCCGCGAGCAGGCGCGAGAAGCTCCAGGCACGTCGTTGATGCATGATCACGCAAGCCTCCTAACCCTTCGTCCCTAACCCTTCGTCCGATGCCGCCGCCGTCGGCAGCGCCTTCCGAACGTAGCAAAGGGGACGCCCGGTGTCCATATGGACTCTGGCCATGCCAATGTGGCGTGACAGCCGATCGGAGGGGCGGCAAGCCGAGGCCCGGAGCCAGCTTTTGGGTGAAATGAACCCCTATCCCCTGCAAGCATACCGTGGTACGACGTACCGTAGTATGCTCGACCGGTGAAGGTCGACAAACTCAGCGTCTCCTTCCCACCTGACCTCGGTGACGAGGTGCGCGCGGCCGCCGGCCGCTCGGGTCGGGGGTTGTCGGCATGGCTGGCCGATGCGGCGGCGGCGAAGCTTCGGACCGAGGCCCTGGCAACCTTCCTCGAGGAATGGGAGGCTGAGCACGGTCTGATCAGCGAGGAGGAGCTGGCGTTCGCCCGACACGAGCTCGGGCTGCGCACCCCGGCAGGACGCACGCCGGCAGCGTGAGCGCCCTGGTCCTGGATGCCGGAGCCCTCGTCGCCGTCGATCGCGGCGACCGACAGATGATCGCGCGCCTCCGGGTCGCCCACAGCGATGGCTTCGACCTGCGCACCACCGGGGTGGTGGTCGCCGAGGCGTGGCGCAACACAGCCGGCCGGCAAGCCCGGCTGGCGCGGGTGCTGCGGGCAGTGGACGTGAAAGCGGTGGATTTGGAGCTCGGCCGTCGCGCGGGTGCCCTGCTTGACCTGAACCACAGCGACGATCCCGTGGATGCAACGGTCGTCTGCGCAGCCAACAGCGGCGATCGCATCCTGACCGGTGACCGCGATGACATCAGCCGCCTGGTCTCCGCCTCCGGCCGTTCGATCCTTGTGATCGGCTGCTGACGTCACCGCCGAAAGTGCCGCGAACCCTTCCGCACACTCCGCCCCAGGGGGAATTACGCAATACCACCACACCGCTCGCCAGCACGGGCCCAGCTGACGGCTGGACCCGTGGTGGCATTCAGAAAGCTCGACGACCTCAGCTCTCGGTGAAGTCGCTGGAGAGCTCCTCGGTGTCGCCGGTGTTGCTGGTGGTGGTGACCCCCGTCTCGAAGAAGCAGTCGCCACCAAAGGAGAGGCCGACTGACTGGACGTTCTGGACGGCCTCGGTGAACGCCTCGGTGACGGCGGGGTTCGCCCCGCTCTGGCCGTTCCAGTCGGACCACATGCCGGGGTCCGACATGCTGGCCGAGATCATTTCCGGCCCCTGATCTCCGGTGAGCAGCTGCAAGGACTCAGGGTTGGACCACCAGAATTTGGTGTAGAAGCCGGCGGGCGGCGACCCCCCGCTCGACCCGGACGCCGATGGAGAGGTGAAGTAGAACCTCACCGCAGCGGGTGTGTTGCTGGCGCAGTCGCCACCATCATCCTGCGTCATGAAGCCGCTCGCCGGACCGCTGAGAGAGATCGTGTCATTCAACGTCGTCGTGGATAGATCGCCGGTCAGCGAGCTGTCGGTGGTGGTGAGCAACGCGGTGTAGACGTTGTCCTTGAAGACAAAGCTCGTGGTGGTCCCCGTCGTGGTTGCCGGCATCGAGTTCGGGGAGTGGCGCGGCGCGATCTCACGGCCCGACGGGTTGTAGTCGTACACCGTCCAGTCAGCAGTCGCGCCTGAGGGGTCGGTTGCCACGGCGCAATTGTCGGTGCCGGTGGCGTTGAGAGCATTCACCTCGGTGACCAGGTTGGCAAGCGCGGTCTGGTCCAGCGACACAGCGACGCTGTGACCGTCGCTGCAGGTGAGTGTGGTCTGGGTCCCGCTCACGACATCGGCAGCGGCGCTCGCCGGCCATGCAGCCACGGCGACAAGGCACGCCAGCGCCATGCAGACTGGAAGCGAACCCACCGGTCTCAATGCTCGCCCATACCGGGTGAGCCCGAATCTTCGAATCACGGCAGTTGTCCTCCGGACATGCTGTTGGGTTGGACCACACCCAACCACCGGCACCCTCCGATGACCTACTGCGCTCCGATCACCTCCATCGCACGACTCGCCTTCATTGACGTGGCGGTACCTCGCCTTCCTGATCGCCGCCAATAAGTTAGGCGTCCCGTACCGCCACCGTCAAACAGCGCGCACCGGCCCGCACGCGCCGCCCGCAATCCCTCAGCCGATGAGCCCGGCCTGACAGATCGGGCAGCGCACCGCGCCCTCCTCCCTCGGAGCCCCGCAGGACGCGCACCGCAGCGGCGTCGCCGGCACCCGCTCGACGCCGGTCGAACCCGCCGCCGGGACCAGCGCCTCCCCGTCGGGAAGCAGCAGATGGAAGCTGCGGGCACGCATCGCCAGCGCGGTCCAGGGAAGCTCCGGGTAATCGGGATCGAGCGCCGCGAGTTCGATCGACGGTCGCGATCGCCTGATCACGCTCACCAAGCAGGTAGTCGACAACCGCGGAGTAGTAGACGCACTGCCGCTGCGCCGGACTCAGCGCCTCACCGCTCGGAGGTGTCACCCTGCCCAGCACCGCCCGTGCCTCACGGAGATCCTCGCTGCACATCAGCCCATAGGCGAGGTGAGCGGAGGCCGACGCGCGCGCCTCAGCGCTGAGCCCCGCGCCGGCAACCACCACCGTGAAGCTGGCGATCGAGGCGTCGACCGCGCCGTGTCGCAGGCAGGCCGCCGCATACCAAGCGCGCATCCGCCAGTCGTCAGGGGCCTGCGCCAGGTACGCGCGATAGAAGCGGATCGCCGCCGCCAGGTGCAGGTGGCGGTGGTGCCAGCGGGCCATCGCCGCCAGAACCAGCGGAGAATCCGGCGCCACGGCGTACGCCGACTCGAGCAGCGCCCGAGCGTCTGGCGGCTCCCTCTCGGCCTCGGCAACCAGGACGCGCACCCTCCACACCGGACGGCGCAGCTGAACCAGACCGATCACCAGCAGCGGAAGGCCGAGCGGAGCCGTGACCACCAGCAGGGTGAGCAACACGCCCCAGGCGATCTTCTGCGGCGGCAGCCACGTTCGCGGCGACCAAGCGGAGCGCTCCTGGACCTCATCGCGTTCGAATCCCACTAGCTCCCGCGGCCCGAACCGCCGCGACACCGCGGATGGCGGATCGGCGAGCATGGCGGCGGGCTGGTCGGAGGCCACAACCAACCTCACCATCACCGACAATTCCGACTCTCGAGCATCCGGTTCTTCGCCCGAAAAGCTTAGGGGAACGAGACGAGCGGCATCGGCGTCACCGGCGGGAGCGCGCTCGCTCCAGGGAAGCCACCTCGATGAGTGAGCGCACCGCCGCGGCGCCTCATGCGCACGGCATGCTCGCGACGGCTATCCGGGGGGCGCTGGTGCTCATCCTCTGCGCCCTGGCAGCGGTCACCCTGGGGTTCATCGCCCCGGTGGTCGTCCCGATCGGCGTCCTGCTCGTGCTCACCGTGCTTCTTGACCCGGGCGGCCTGGGCACCAAGCTGCGCGCATCGCCGGGCTGGTGGGGGTTTCCCGGCCTGCGCTGGGGCTCACGCGGCGCGCTGCCCTTCGCGAGCCTGGTCGCCTGCTACACGGTGCTGCTCCCGGCGCTCGCCTTCGCCGGGCTGCGCCTGATCCCGACCGGGCCGGGACCGCTGGCCACCGTCCCCGGCCAGCAGGGGAGCTCGGCGACGGCGCAACCGGGATCGGCGGCGCCGTCCGGATCGGGAGCATCCGGCCCGGGCACGACGCACTCGGCGCAGCCGGGGACGCAATCGCCCTCAACACGCCATCGCCCCACGCCCGGAGGAACGTCCACCGCGGCGAGCAGCCCCACCGGGACGGCCACCCCGACCCCGGGCACGAGCCCATCCCCCACCATCTCCCCTTCACCCACCTCCACACCGTCCCCAACCAACATCCCCACCCCGACCTCCACGCCGGAGATGGACCTCTGCGGGGCCCCGGCAAATCCCTGGGGCTACAACCTCTGCAGCGGCCCCGAGATCACCGCGGCGCCGGCCACCTTCTGCTCCTATTTCATGTGCGTGTCCCACTTCTCCACCGGGAGCGGTTACATCGTCGAGTGCTCCTCCGGCGACTACTCCTGGGACGTGATGACCGGCAACGTCCACCAGATGTGCGGCCAGATCCTCCAGCCCCTGTACGCCTGACGGCAGCCCGACCAGCGGGAGGTCGACGTCGGCGCATCGCGCTCCACGTCGTGGTTCGCACTCGTGCGCCGACCCCCGCCGGGCATCGAGCGGGACCTGGATAACCTCCTCAGCGCCAGGCCGGAAGCAGGTCGACCTGCACCTCGCCGAAAAGCCCGCGGGCCGCCGCCGCCTGGCGGGCATCGGCGGTGCAGAACCGCAACCCGCCTGCCGCCCCGAGGCGCCGACCGGCGAGGGCAGCGGTGGCGAGATGGAGGGCGTCGAGGGTGCGGAGGGGAAACCGTGTCGCGACGGACCGGGCCTCGGCGAGGACGTCCCCGCTGACGGCGAGAAGCGCGCAGGCGTCAAGGGCCTCCCGGCGCGCGGCGGAGAGCAGCGCGTCCCGCTCAGTGAGCGTGATCTCGGCATCGTGCCAGCGCTTGTGGATCGATACCCAGCACTCGGTCTCGCTGACCGCGGAGGTGAGGGGGGAGTCGCGCAGCGCGGTCGCAGCGAGGGCCCAATCGCCCCGCCGCTCGACGAGCCGCAGCAGTGCGCTGGTGTCGATGTAGGTGGCCGTTGTCAGCGCTCGCCGCGGGCCCAGTCCAGAGCGCTGCTCAGCTCCGGTCTGTCCACCTCAGCCTCGAGGGGGACGGGCGCGGCCACGGGAGGACGTGCGAGCAGGGGTTCGAGCGCCCGCATCACCTCGCTCGGAAGTCGACCCTCACCGAGCCCCTGGGCGAGCACCTCGCTGGCGACGGTGTTCAGCGAACGCCCCTCACGGCGGCTCCTCGCTCGCAGCAGGTCCACCTCCCAGTCCGGGAGGCGCAAGGTGACCTTCTCCATTGCCAGCATAATGGCATAAGTGCCAGCACCATGGCACCCCAGACTCGCCAACATCTGGCGCGAATGGTACGATCGGAGCCCAGAGCGGCTGCCCACCCCGCAAGCCCGCCCGACCCCAGCGGATCACCCACCACCCCACCCCGCCCGACACCGCTGGGGGAGAGCGTTACGCTACGCGGGCCGCTCTCCAGAAATCGAGGGGGTCGGGATGGCACGGACCGCAGAGGGGGAGGCGACGAGCGAGGACAGCCGCGGGGACGATCGGACAATCCGCGTCCTGGTGGTCGACGACCACCGCGCGGTGGCTGAATCCATCGCCATGGCCATCGACCTCCAGCCGGACCTCCGCTGCGTGGGCATCGCCGCCACCTCCGCAGAGGCCAGGGCGATGCTGCTGATCAAGAGCCCGGACGTGGTCCTCACCGACGTCCGCCTGCCCGACGGTGACGGGGTGGACGGGGCCCGCCGGCTGCTCGAGCTCCGCCCCGACCTGCGGGTGATCGTGCTCACCGCCCACACCGACCTCGACGTGATCGCCCGCGCCGCCTCCGCCGGGGTCTGCGGCTTCCTCCCCAAGGAGAGCGGCATCGGCATCGTGCTGGATGCGATCCGGCGCGCCGGCGAGGGCGCGATGGCGATCGACTCCGCCGTGCTCGGCGCGGTGCTGCACCGCGTCCAGAACGAGCCACCGCAACCGGCCGAGACGCTGGGGGGCGATCTCACCGAGCGCGAGCGCGAGGTGCTCGGGCTGCTCGGCCAGGGGCTCGACCCCCAGGCGATCGCCCGCCAGCTGGGGATCAGCCTGCACACCTGTCGCGGCCACGTGAAGAGCATCCTCGCCAAGCTCGATGCCCACAGCCAGCTCCAGGCGGTGGTCAAGGCCAGCCGGCTCGGCCTGGCCCGGGGCTTCGCCGATGACCGAGGCTGAGACCGGCACCGACCTGGCGGCGCAAGCGGGAAGCCGATCCCTCCCCGCGCTGCTCCGAGGCGTGGCCGGGGGGAGCGATGAGCAGGTGCTCACCGGCGCCCTGCCCCTGCTCTGCGCCGCCCTGGGTTTCGAGGTGGGGCACGCCTACGCAGTTGAGGATCAATCCACGCGCTCAGTGTCCTGGCACCTGGCGGACGCCCGTTTCGAGCCGTTTCGCGCCGTCACCCCGCCGGGCAGCCCGGAGCCCGCGGGGGTGGTGGTGGCCGCGCTCACCAGCGGGGAGCCGGTGTGGCTGGAGGATATGCGCAGCAACCCCGTCTTCCTCCGCTCCCGGGCCGCCGAGGTGACCGGCCTGAACAGCGGAGCCTGCCTGCCCGTCCGCGCCGGAAGCGAGATCCTGGCGGTGCTGGAGCTGTTCAGCACCCAACCGCCCCCCATCCGCGCCGCCACCCGGGCCATGCTTCTCGACTCCACCGACGCCCTGGGGGAGGCGCTGACGGCCGCGCGCCGGCAGTCGAGCATGCGGTCCGCGGCCCGGCTGTGGCACGCCATCTTCGAGGGCCCCCAACCAGTGGCGGTGGTGGGGGTGGGACTGGAGGTGCTGGAGGCCAACCCCGCGCTCGGCGAGCTGCTCGGCACCGAGCCCTCGAGGATGTCCGGCCTCAGCCTTGTCGATCTCGGCGCCACCGAGGATGACCGCGAGGTGATCGGGCTGCTGGCCGCCCGGCTCGATCGACCGCAACCGAATGGCGAGTCCGCCAGCCTGGCCTGCGTCCTGCACGACCGGCGAGAGCACGAGGTGGAGGTCGGGATCAGGGCATGGCCGGCTCCTGCGGAGGACGGCGAGGCACCCCGGCTCATCTGTCTCATCACCCCGGCGCGGCAGGCCGCCGTGACCGGCCGCGGTGGGCGCTTCGACGAGGCCCGAGCGGTGCTCAGCGAGCTGCCGCGCATCCGCGACCTGGAGCGGCTGGTCCCGGTGGCCATCGCCTGCGCGGCGCGGCTCTCCGGCGACTACGCCGGCCTGGCCCTGCTCCAGCCCGAGGGCGGGGGCTACGCCAGCTACCACCACACCTCGCCCGACGGCTACGCGGTGGAGCTGCAGTCCGACCGGGTGGCCCGGATGCCGATCCTCGATGCGCTCCGCCAGGAGGACCGGCCCATCCGGGTGGCCAAGGTCTCCGACCATCCCCTCTTCGTCGGCTTCCCCCCGGGCCAGCCCGCCCCCAACGCCTTTCTGGGCGTGTCGCTCCGGGCGGCGGGCCAGACCGTGGGTCACCTGCTCCTGGCCCGGCGGGAGCCCGAGCCCTTCTCCGACCAGGAGGAGGCGGTGGCCACCGAGATCGCCGCGGTGATCGCCCAGGTGGTCCGCCTGGTGCGCGCCGAGGAGCGGATCCCGGTTCTGCGCACCCGGGCCCAGCGTCTGGTGCGCGCCAACCTGGCCCTGATGCGTCAGGTCCGCCCGGAGGGGGTCGCCCAGTGGTCGGTCAACGACCTCCGGACCACCGTCGACGCCGAGTATGCCGCCCTGCTCATGAACGGAGTGGAGGGCGACGGAGCCGCCTCCTTTGTCCATTCCGGGCTGGCCAGAGGGCGGACGGCAGCGGTGGCCGCGTCTCGCCCCGAGGCCCGGGGCCTCCTCGGAGCCGCGATGCTGACCCGCCGGCCGATGCGCCTCGCCGACCTCCGCGACCATCCCACCCACTCCGCGCTCCCCGACGGCCACCCGGAGATGACCTCGTTCGTCTCCGCCCCGGTGATCCGCCAGGGCGAGGTGATCGGCCTGCTCTTCGCCACCAACAAGCGCGGCGCCGCCGAGTTCAGCCCCGACGACGAGGCATTCGTCGCCCAGATGGCCACCGAGCTGGGCCGCTCCCGGCTGCTGGGGGCCGAGCCGGCGCCCGCGGACGTCATGGAGCGCCTGGTGGTGGCCTCGCGCGCGCTGCGCCACCAGATGGACACGACCCGGTCGTTCCTGGGAAGCCTCTCCCACGAGCTCCGCGGCGCCATCAGCGGCATCCTGATCTCCGCGGAGCTGCTCACCGACCCCTCCCTGGGGACCCTCGGGGAGGAGCAGGTCCGCGTCCTCGCCATCCGGATCCACTCCGTGGCCGGCAACCTGCTCACCCTGGTGGACAACCTCCTCGACCTGGGACAGCTCGAGGCGGGCCGGCTGGACATCCAGCTGCAGCCCGTGGACCTCCCCGCGGTGCTGCACGACGTCGAGGATGTGGTCAAGCCCCTGGCGGAGCGCGCCGGGGTGAGCCTCGAGTGGCCGCGGCTCGCCCGGGTCCCGAGGGTGGTCGCCGACCCGGTGCGGCTGCGCCAGGTGCTGGTCAACCTCATGACCAACGCGGTCAAGTTCACCCCGGCCGGAGGACGAGCCTGGTTGGAGATCACCCCCGATACCGAGACCGTGAGCCTGGCGGTGTGTGATACCGGCCGGGGTGTCCTGGAAGAGGAGCGGGAGCGGATCTTCGAGCCCTTTGCCCGGTCGGCGCAGGCGGGCATCGACCACGTCCCCGGAGTGGGGCTCGGGCTGGCCATCTGCCGGCGCATCACCGAGCTGCACGGCAGCCGGCTGGAGCTGGTCAGCGAGCCGGGCTTGGGCAGCCGCTTCTCCTTCAGCCTGCGGCGCTCCCGGGAACCGCTGCCTCCACGGCTGCTGCGCCCGCCGGGAGGCGCGATCGGGGTCGCCGGCCGGGACGGCGCGCCACTCTCCGTGCTCCTGGTCGAGGACGACCCGGTCAACCGCCAGTCGATGAGCGACGTGCTGACCGCCGCGGGCTATCAGGTGCGGGCGGTGGCGACGCGGTCGGCGGCGCTGGAGTCGGCCGGCAAGCACGCTCCGGACCTGGTCATCCTCGATGTCCAGCTGCCCGACGGTGACGGCCTGGAGATCGTGGACACCCTCCGCTCCACCGCGGCCCGGTCGCTGGCGGTGGTGGCGGTCTCCGCCGACCGGGTGGGCGACGTGGTCGACCGCGCCGCCCGGGCCGGGTGCGACCGCTTTGTCCTCAAGCCGGTGCCGGCCCGCGAGCTCCTGGCGGTGGTGGGCTCGGCGCTGGTGGACGTGAGAGCGGGTATCTGACCCAGGGATAGTCAATCGCAGGGTTACGACCCGATTTGGGGGTGGCTCGTGACCCAGGGTGGGCTGGTGACCGATTCGGGGTACCCGTAGGCTGACCACGCAGCATCCAGGATGCTGTCCGCCTCGGTGAGGGGGGCGAACGAGAGGATACGGGGGGCCGGGCTCGCCGATGACGGCACTCGACGCACTGTCTTCCCATCCCGTTGCGCCCCGCAGCTCCGCCCCCCCTCCCTGGCGGTAGGCGATGGCACCGCGCGCCGGCCCACGATTCCATCCGCTGCGGACCATCATCAGCGTCTTCCTGGTGGTGGCCGCCATCGCCGTGGTCCTGGTGGTGGTACCCGCGGCGCAGTCGCTGGTGCTCGGAAGCAAGCTGACGTCCGTCACCGATTTCGGTATCTCGGGCAGCGTGACCAACCTGGCGCCCGGCCTGGGCTCACCGCTCGACCTCACCGTGAGCAACCCGTACACCAACGCCGAGGACGCGATCACCCTCCTCACGGTCACGGTCCAGGTGTCACCGACCTCAACCATCACCTCGGTTCCCGCCAACTGCCCTGGGACCGACCTGTCGCTCCAGTACAACGATGTGACGACCCCGCTCACCGGCAGTCCGGCTCAGGCGACCGTCACGCTGTCGTCTCCCCAGCCCATGATCCCGGCGAGCAGCTCGGCGTCATTCACTGATATTTCAGTCCTGCTGGCCACCGGCGCCAGCAACACCGGCTGCCAGAACGTCACCTTCCCGTTCAACTACTCGGCCACCGGCAGCTACAAGGACGCGACGACCACCACGGTCGCATCCTCCTCGCCGGGCAACACCGCCGATGTCAGCCAGCCGGTGACCTACACGGCCACGGTGACCCCGTCAATGTCGGGTCAGTCGTCGAATCCGACCGGCACGGTCATTTTCTATGACGCGTCGACCCCGATCGGCTGTTCCTCTTCGACCCCATTCAACTTCAACGGCGGCAGCAACACAGGCACAGCGACGTGCACGACCAGCTATGGTTCCACTGGCGCGCACTCCATCAGCGCGATGTATTCGGGCGACAGTGACTTCGCGGCCAGCACGTCGGCCACCATCACAGAGGTGGTCGTGGAGAGCGCCTGTGTGAGCATCTCCACCGGCGGGTCCAACACGACCACGATCACCGGCACGTACGGCGGCAACTTCGAGGTCACGGCCGGCAAGGTCCTGTACATCAAGGGCGGGACCATCACCGGCAACGTCAAGGTCGACGCGGCGGGAGCGCTGCTGGCCTCGGCCGGAACGATCAACGGCAACCTCCAGTCCTCCGGAGGCCCGGTGGCCGTCCAGGGGACCACCGTGGATGGGAACCTGCAGGCGACCGACGCCCAGGCCTCCGTCGGTGCCGGCACCACCGTCGACGGGAACCTCCAGGTGAGTGGCACCTCGGTCTTCTGCAGCCTCGGATCCACGACCCAACCGGTCACCGTCAAGGGCAACCTCCAGGTCCAGTCGCTGCTCAGCAGCTCCACCAATGAGCTGATCTGCGGCACTGCCGTCAGCGGCAACATCCTCTATCAGAGCAATGCCTCTCCCGCCACCGTGGGCGGTGGGACCTCGAACTGCCCAGGGAACACCACCAATGGCAACTTCCAGGTTCAGAGCAACACCGCCGCGCTGGTCATCGACGGCAACAAGGCCGCCGGCAACTTCCTGGTGCAGAGCAACACAGCGCTGCTGAGCATCACGGGCAACACCACCGGGGGCAACTTCCAGGTCAGCGGCAACACCCTGCCTGCGCACACCTACCCGCCATACAGCACCCTCACCAACAACACGACTGATCCGAGCGGTGGCAACTGTCAGCTCAGCGGCAACTCCCCCGGTATCACCGGCAGCGGCAACACCGTCCCGCCGGGCCGGGCCAACACATGCAACGGGAGCGCGTGACCACATGAGCGCCGCTTTCACTCCCGACGAGCCGACGAGCCCGCGGCGCCTCGGCCACCGCTGGCGGCTTCTGGGCATCCTCGCGCTCGTGGCAGCAGCCGCCGCCCTGGTGGCGAGCATTGCGCTGGGCGCGCTGAGCACCAATGGAGCGGGCACCGGCTCGGCATCGACCGGCTCCGTTGCCCTGACCACCAACGGGTCCGCAACCATGAGCTGCACGGTTGGCCCCATGGCTCCAGGAGACTCGTCGACGGGCTGGAGCGGCAACCCCATCACCGGACAGACCGACACGAAGTCGGCACCCTGCACCCTCTCGGTAACGTACGCCGGCTCGCTCTCCGCATTCATCGGCCTCGGCGTCAGCGGGGAAAACGGCCTGTACGACGGTACGCCGAACGGACTGCAGCTCCAGATCAGCGATGGCGTCAACTCGTACTCGACGAGCGGAGCGGTCAATCCCAACACAGCGTCGGATCCGCTGTACGTCGCGACGGACCCCGGCACCGCCAGCGGCGGCGGCCACACCTACGACTTCACGGTGAACTACGCACTCCCGCGGACCTACAGCAGCTCCCCGGATACGCAGGACAACACCTATCAAGGCCGCTCCACGACGCTCGTGTTCACCGTCTATGCCGTCCAGACCGTCGGCGACGGCTATGCGACGACCAACGGAATGTCGGGCGGCCCTGCCTGCACTCCCGGCCAGCAGTGTTCGGGCATCACCGCCTGGAGTTGATGAGATGTCGGTCACCACGATGCGGACCGCGCGGCTCGACGGGGCTCCCAACGCCCCGGGGCGGCTTCGCCGAGCGTCGAGAGCGGTGACCCGTATGGTCAGCACGACCCTCACCGTGCTCATCAGCATGGTCGCGGCGGTGACGGTCGTGATCGCGGTGGCCGCCCACCTCTCGCCCCAGGGGCAATACGTGGTCTTTGGCCATCCGGTCATGACCGTCCTCTCCGGGTCGATGGCTCCGACCATCAGCACGGGTGACCTCATCGTTGACGACACGGTGACCACATCCCAGGCGGAGCACCTCCGGGCCGGCGAGGTCATCAGCTTCCGTGCGGCGCCGGGGAGCGAGACGGTCATCACCCACCGCATCGTCGGTGTGACCACCATGGATGGGGCGGTGAGCTACCTCACCAAGGGGGACCGAAACAACGCAGCGGACACCGTCCCGCGGCCCGCATCCGACGTCCTCGGGGTGTTCCAGTTCGCCATCCCCCGCGGTGGCTACATTCTCAGTGCCCTGCAACGGCCGCTGGTGCTTGTCCTGCTGCTCGCCTCCCCCATCCTCTGGCTCGTGGCCGGGCTCTTCTACGCCCGCGCTCGCGAGCTCGAGGAGCTGGAACGGCGGGAGCAGGCGTCAACCACCGCAATCACCGGGGGGCCTCAGCGATGAGCGCCGCCGCTCTCCTGAACAGCGATGGGCGCAGCCCTCCCATCCCCACGACGGTCAACGGGAGGTCGCCGTGAATGACCTTTCGTGAGCCCGATCCGAGCGGCGATCCCGCTCACATTCCCGATAGCCACAAACAGAGAGAGAGGAGACAAAGCCATCATGAGAATAGGCAAGAGAAGGCTGGCGCTCGGAGCCGCCGGCATCGCGACCGTGGGGGCGGCGGCGACAATGCTCGCCGGAGTGACCTTCGGTCTGTTCAGCGCCACCACCCCGACGCAGTCCAACACCTTCACTGCGGGAACGGTGTCGCTCAGCCAGTCTGCCGTGACAAGCTGCACGATATCGAACATCCAGCCCGGCGACTCTGGATCGTGCCACTTCACGGTGACCTACACGGGGTCAGCCAGCTCGGGAGCGTGGCTCGGTGTGGATCTTGCGGTCACCTCCCCCGTGGCGGGCTCGCCGGTGCAGGCGTATGCCCCGGGCAACACGGGGACGACCCCAACCGCGGCCGCAGGAACTCTACGACTCCACGGCCAATGGGCTGCAGGTGACGATCGCCGACAACCAGGCAATATCGGTGACCTACATGAGCGGCACCTCGTGGAACGGCTCGTCCACGTCCGGTACCACTCCCTCCGTCAATGACTTGCTGGTCAACAAGGCGGCATTCACGGGTTCCACTGCGGTGCAGTTCACCATCTCGTGGTCCCTGCCGACCACGGCCAGCAACGCCTACGACGGCGCCGCATCGACCCTCACGATGCTCGTTCACGCAGTCCAGGCGGGCAACAACGGCTCGACCGCCAGCTGCACTGCCGGGGACACCTGCTCCGGCATCACTGCGTGGAGTTGATCTAGGCAGCCATGGCCCGCACGGAACTCCGTCAGGAGAACCTATGGGGTAGGGAGACGGGGCATCGCCCCGTTTCCCGCCCCGCGGGTCCTGGCACGCCCTGGAAGGTCAGCGACGGTCCGACCCCATGGGAGCAGGTCGGCTGTGCCACCTGGGCGGAATTCAGCACACATCGGCTGACGCCTGTTGCCGAGCCGACCCCCGATTCGGGCCAGGTGACGAGCGTAACCCGAGGGCGCGTGATCGCCGCGGTTCCCCCGCAGACCAATCGGCTCCCCTCACCTCATAGGCGGAGGCCGACGGTTCGGCGGTTGGTGGCTGCAGGAGGACTGCTGGCCTGCCTCGTCGCCTCGTCCATGATCGGCCTCGGGGTGAGCCTCGCTCGGCTGAGCACCGCCACCCCCACCCAGTCCGGAAGCGTCAGGGACGGAACCGTCACGCTGGGCAGCACCGCCATAGCGAACTGTCCAGTGGCCGGTCTGCTGCCCAACGGCACCAGCCCCACTCCCTGCACCTTCACGGCGACGTACTCGGGCTCCGTTCCCGCCTACGTCGCCGTGGACGTGATCATCGAGGCCCAGGCCGGGGCGGGTGGGACCAAGCTGTACAACCCAACCGACTCGAGCAACGACCTGCAGGTCTCGATCGGCTCCACGACCCCATCCGTCACCTACACGGTGCCCACCTCTGCCACGACGTGTCCCACCGGTGCGCCGGCGGGCTCGAGCTGCTACGAACTGGATAACGAGCTGGTCAGCACCGCCACCTTCAGTGCCAGCGGCTCCATCGGTTTCAGCGTGAGCGTGAAGCTACCCACGACCTCGCCGACGGGGTATGAGGGCGGAACGGCCCAGATCAGCCTCATCACCCACGCCGTCCAGGCTGCCCACAACACTTTGTCGTGCACCTCCACCCCCACTGCAGGGCAGGCGTGTACGCCGAGCGGTTCGTTCAGGTGGAGCTGAGATGAGAGCGCCCGGCTGCCGCCTCTCGGCACGTTGCATCCCAGGCCGCTACAAGGCCGCCGCGCTGCTCGCCTGCGCGGCCATCGGCGGCTCGCTGCCCCTGGTGGCACTTGCTTTCTTCTCGAACGCGCCGGCCACCCAGGCTGCGGATGTGACAACCGCCACCATCGCCGCGCCGACCAACTTCACCGCCACAACGGTCTCGACCACGTCGGCGAATCTGAGCTGGACGGCGCCGGCGACCCTCACCGGGTACACGCTCACCCAGTCAACGGGCAGCCTCGCCGGCTGCTCGGCAACCCCAACCTCAGGAACGATGTCGTGCACCGCCACGGGTCTCACTGAGGGAACAAATTATACGTGGACTCTGACGGCCGTCTACAACCACTGGTTGAGCGCCTCCGTCAACGCGAGCACGACGACGCTAGCGTCGGTGACGTTCACTACCGCCGGCAGCCACTCCTTGGACGTCCCGGCAGGCACGACCTCCGTGCAGTACAACCTGGTCGGAGCAGGCGGCGGCGGCGGCAACACGGCTGGCGGTAGCGGCGGAGATGGGGCGCTGCAGTCCGGAACCATCTCGATTTCGAGCAACCCAAGCGGCATAACCTTGACAGTGTGGGTTGGTGCCGGTGGGAGCAGCAGCAGCAGCGGCACCGGTGGGGAGGGATGCGCTACTAGTGGTTACGGCCAGGGCGGTGCGGGCGGCGATACCGGCGGCCGGGGCGGCGGCGGGGGTGGAGCAAGCTGCATCTACGTTGCGAGTACTCCTGCCTCTCCGATAGTCATTGCAGGCGGTGGCGGGGGCGGCGGCTCAAACGGCGGAGGTTCGAGTGCTGGTTCTGGAGGCGCTGGCAACGGCGGCTGCGGCGATTCCGGCTCCTGCGCATCAAACCCTGGCACGGATACCGGAAGCAACGGCACCAACGGTCAGGATGGGACAGCCGGCGATGGCGGCTCGACCCAGACGACCGGTGTCTTCCCATACGGAGTTACCAACACCGGCGGCACCGGAGGCACTCACACTGACGGGGCTGCCAACGGTGCTAACGGTGGAACTGGCTCGGGCTCCAGCAACGGGGGCGGCGCGGGAGGAACTGGCGGCGGGAGCGCCGGCGGTGGTGGCGGTGGCGGTGGCGGTGGCTACGCGTCCGGTGGTGGCGGCGGGGGTGCGAAGCAGAACGATAGTGCAAGCGGTGGTGGTGGCGGGTCTGGCTACAGCGGTGGCGCGCAGGTCAGCTCGGTCAACTACACGGTCAGCGTCAGCTCCATAACCCAGACGGGCGACCCCGGAGTCTCCGCCGGCGTCGGTGGAGCGTCCGACACGAGCGGTGAGGCCGGCTATGCCACCTTCATTGGTGCGGGGATCATGGACCCCGTGTTGGCGATCACCTCTGATCCGGTCAGCGGAGCGGTGTCGTCGACACCCGACCTCGGGCCGATCACGGTCCAGCTGGAGGACGGCACAGGAGCCCCGCTCGACGCCCCGCCCGGTGGGGTCACCGTCTCGCTCAGTACAACGTCACCAGACGGGTCCTTCAGCACAACACCGTCCAGTCCCAGTGTGACGAGCATCGAAATCGCTGAGGGCTCCAGCAGCGCCAGCTTCTACTACGGTGACACCGAGGCCGGGACTCCAACCATCACCCTTGCTTCCGGCGACTACTCGAGCGCGACGCAAACCGAAGCCATCACCGACCCAACGTTGGTGATCACCTCGAGTCCGGTCAGCGGCGCAAGCTCCTCAACCCCGGATCTCGGGCCGATAACGGTTCAGCTGCAGGACGGCCTCGACGATCCGATTGATGCACCGGCCGGTGGGGTCACGGTAACGCTGAGCTCCACCTCTTCGGGTGGATCCTTCAGCACCACACCCTCCGGCTCGGCCAGCACCAGCGTGGTCATCCCGGAGGGGTCCAGCAGCGCCAGCTTCTACTACGGTGACACCAACGCCGGAACGCCCACCATCAGCGTCACCGCCGGCAGCTTCACCACCGCCACTCAGACGGAGACGATCACCGATCCAGCTTTGGCGATGACCTCGAGCCCGGTCAGCGGCGCAAGCTCCTCAACTCGCGGACCTCGGCCCGCTAACGGTCCAATTGCAGGACGGACTGGGCGATCCCATCGACGCGCCGGCCGGCGGGGTCACGGTCACACTCAGCTCCACGTCGTCTGGTGGATCCTTCAGCGATACGCCGTCCGGTGCCAGTGTCACCAGCGTCGTGATCCCTGAGGGTGCCAGCAGCGTGACCTTCTACTATGGCGACACCAACAGTGGCACGCCGACGATCACGCTGACGGCTCAGGGATACGCGGGTGCTTCGCAGGTGGAGAGCTTCACGTGACCCTGCACTACGGCTCCTGTAGGACTGAGCCTTGCCGACGTTAGCGGCGGCTCGCTGACCTGCTCCGACCCGAGTGGCGGTACCACCAAGCCAACGGGAAGTGGCGCGAAGAGTGGGTCACTCACAGCCGAGATTGACTTTGTCAACAGCAGTGGCGGCCCGGTTGTCTCCAACACGACGCACGGTTCGACGATCTTCGTGGACGTCGCCCACGGCATGCCAACAGCCGAAACGGTGACGGTAGCAGCGGAAGCGACCACCTCGTCGACGTCCTTCACGGAGCCCGCTCTGGAGCGAGCTGGACCACCACAACCGTGACCTTTGGTCCATACACCATCAACATCTCAGCCTGACCTCGCAATAGCGTCTCAGCCAGCCCGGAGGGTCCCACCTCCAGCCGAGCGGCCCTGGGGTGCGGCCAGCTCCCCGCTCCCGAGCGGCCAGGCTCCCAACCCCCCACCGACGACACCCCATTTTGGGTACCCCCCGCCCTCCCTCTTGGGTCTGGCCCCCCGCCACCCAACCCCTAACCTAATACCCGCGGCGCAAAGGTCGCCAGCCCCCACGGGGGGCATGGAGTGGTGCCTGGAGGATGCCGTGGTCGCTGAGGCGGGGGCCGGGCCTCGGGGGGAGCCCGGCGGGACCACGGTACCCAGGATGTCCCGGGAGCTGGGGGGCACCGGGGTCTCGAAGCCTCGATGGCGCACGGCGAAAGATCGCCACGACGGGGAAGGTGGTGCACCAAATGACTGAGAGGTCGCGATGGCGCTGATCACGCGACGACGCGAAACGCCGGAGGAGCCCGCCGAACGGTGGGCCTCCTCCGGCGGCCAGCCGCTGGGCGAGCTGCTCGTGGGCCGCGGCACCACCGACGCCAAGACGGTCCAAAAGGCGCTCCACCGCCAGCGTCGCGAGAAGCGCCCGATCGGGGAGCTGCTCGTCGACGGAGGGCTCAAGGAGTACGACATCGTCTCCGCCCTCGCGGACCAGTTCGGCTTCAACCCCATCGACCTCGACAGCATCACCCCCGAGGAGGAGGCGCTCCTGCGGCTCGACGCCACCCAGGCGCGCCGCCTCGCCACCCTCCCGTTCCTCATCGACGAGGTGGGCCGGGTCCACTGCGCGGTCACCAACCCCGGCGACCAGCAGAAGGAGGAGGCGATCCGGGACACCATCGGCCAACCGGTGGTCCTGAGGCTCGCCGGACGCCGGGCCCTGGAGCGAGCGCTCGACCGCAACTACCAGCTCTTCCACCGGGTCGAGAACGCGGTCTCGCAGGCGGCCGGCGAGCGGGCCGAGGTCGCCCAGCGTCAGCCGGCCACCATCGAGGTCGATGCCCCGGTGGTGCAGATCGTCGACCTGCTGCTCACCCAGGGGCTCCGCGACCGGGCTTCGGACATCCACCTCGAGCCCCAGGCCGACCGGCTGCGGGTCCGCTACCGGGTCGACGGCGCCCTCCACGACGTCCAGTCCCTGCCCATGAACCTGGCGCCGTCGCATCTCCTCACGGCTCAAGATCATGGCCGGCATGGACATCGTCGACCGCCACCGCGCCCAGGACGGCCAGATCGCGATGCAGCTCGACGGCCGGCCCATCGACATCCGGGTGGCGACCATGGAGACCACCTGGGGCGAGAAGGTGGTGCTCCGGCTGCTCGACCCGGAGCGCGTCCTGGTGTCGATGAAGTCACTGGGGCTGGAGCCCGAGGTCGAGACCACCCTGCGCAGCATGATCGAGGCGCCCTACGGGCTGATCGTGGTCACCGGCCCCACCGGGTCGGGCAAGACCACCACCCTCTACTCCATCCTCAACGAGCTGGACTCCAAGCGGCTCAACATCACCACCATCGAGGATCCCGTCGAGTACCAGTTCGCGGACATCAGCCAGGTGAGGATCAATAAGCTCGCCGACATGACCTTCGCCAACGGCCTCCGGGCCATCCTGCGTCAGGACCCCGATGTGATCCTGGTCGGGGAGGTGCGGGACGCGGAGACGGCGAGCATCGCCATCCAGGCGGCGCTCACCGGGCACCTCGTGCTCTGCTCCCTGCACGCCTCCGACACCGCGGGGGCCGTGCACCGCTTCCTGGACATGGGCATCGAGGCCTTCCTGGTCGCCTCGGCGCTGGCCGGGGTCCTGGCCCAGCGCCTGATCCGGACAAACTGCGAGCGCTGTGCCGCGCCATACCAACCGCGAGCCGACGAGGTCGAGTTCTACCGGGAGACCCGGGAGAGGGATCCCGACTTCCTCACCCGGCTCAGGCCGGGGTTGCGCGCGCTGCGCCCACACCGGCTTCTACGGCCGCACCGGCGTCTTTGAGCTGCTCCGGGTCGACGACGACTTCCGCCAGCTGATCGTCGATCGCGGCGACCAGCGTCGCCCTGCGCACCGCCGCCGCCTCCAGGGGCACGGAGAGCCTGCAGGAGGCAGCCTGCAAGCTCGTCGAGCGAGGCAGCACCTCCCTCTCCGAGGCGATGCGCGCCGTCTACGTGATCTAGGGGGAGGGCAGGTGCAGGTCTTCCGGTACACCGCGGTCGCCGTCGATGGCACGACGGTCGAGGGCGTCATGCAAGCGGCCCACACGGACGACGTCCGCGCCGCTCTCCGCGCCCGGGACCTCCGGGTATCGGGCATCGAGAAGTCGGGGACAAGTGGTACTCCAAGCTGCTTCCGGAGCGGAAGGTCAAGTCCCAGGAGGTGGTGATGTACTGCCGCCAGCTGGCCACCTTTGTCCAGGTGGGGATCCCCATCACCGACGCCTTCCAGACCCTGGCCGATCAGACCAGCAACAAGCAGATCCGTGAAGCCAACCTGGCCATGCTGACCGACATCCAGATGGGGGTGCCGCTCAGCGACACGATCCGCTCCCACCCCCTGGTCTTCCCTCGGGTGGTTGCGGACATGATGCAGGCCGCCGAGGCCTCGGGCAACCTCGAGGTGGTCCTCCGCCAGGCGGCCAAGACCATCGAGCGGGAAGCGCAGTTCCGCCAGAAGGTTAGGGGCGCGATGATCTACCCGTCGATCGTCTCCGTGCTGGCCCTCGTCATTGCCATCGGCCTGCTCGTCTTCGTCTTGCCATTGTTCCGCAACCTTTACGGACGAGCTCGACGTTAAGATGCCCGGTCTGATGGTAGCTCTGCTCGGCCTCTCCGACGTTCCTACGCAGCAACGCCATCATCCTGCTCCTCATCCTCCTAGTCGGATTCATCGCGGCGGCGTACTGGCTACGGACCCTGTCCGGCAAGTACTTCCTCCATCGCCTCTTTCTGAGGCTCCCGGTATCCGCCCCGATGATCCGAGCCGCTGTGTCCGAACGGTTCTGCCGGACCCTGGGGGATCTCCTCAACGCCGGGGTACCCATGGGTCAGACCTTCGCCGTCGTGGTCGAGACCACTTCCAATCTGGTCTTCCGCCGTGCCCTGGAGAGGGTACTCACCCTGATGGGGACGGGCAACGGCCTCGCCGGTCCGCTCCGCGACACGGGTCTCTTCCCTCCCATGGTGGTGATGATGGTCCGCGTCGGCGAGGAGACGGGTCGCCTCGACGTCAACCTCCGCGAGATGTCGGAGATGGCGGGTGACGAGCTCGACTACCGCATCAAGAAGATGACCGCGGTCATCGAGCCGGCGCTGATCGTGGGTGTTGGAATGATCGTGGGCTTCATCGCCATCACCCTCTTCCTCTCCATCTACTCACTGGCTGGGAACTTCTCGGGGGGATGAGCTTGCCGACCCGGCTGTTCAGAACTCAACGCTGGCGAGAGCCGCCTGCTCAATCCCGGCAAGTCAGAGCACAGCGGCTGCCCAGGCGCCCTCCCCACCAGTCCGAACGCGGCCTGACCCTCATCGAGACGATCGCAGCCATCACGCTTCTCGGGGCTGGAATCGTCGGCCTGACCGCCGGTATCGCGGCTTCCGAAAAGGATGCTGGGATCAGCCAGCAGCAATCCCAGCTCGAGGTCGCCATCCGGCAGCTGACCGACTACGTCCGTGAACTCGACCCCCGGGACCGGCCTGACCTACCAGCCCTGTGCCAAGGCCGCCACCTACACCGCCGAGCTCCCAGCGGCCCCTACGGGGGTTAGCTGGACCGTGACCGGAGTCTACGAATCCACCTCCGCGTCCCACGACGGCGTCACCACACCGGCACTGTGGACCACTGGCTGTTCCTCCGGAACCGGGGACTGGGGAGTCCAGGAGATCCAAGTCACCGTCGTCGACGGTAGTCGCTCACTGTCTCGCACCGTTTGGAAGACCTACGCGTGGTGCTATGACGGGACCCCGCTCGCGGCTCCCGCACCCACCGGCTCACCGAGCGGAGCGTGTTGACGATGCACGCTAGAGCGCATTCTCGCCATCAACGGGGGTTCACGCTGATCGAGATGGTGGTCTCACTGGCGATAATGACCATCATCGCGGGCGCAGTCGGCGTGGCCTTCACGGTGGGGTTCAAGGCCCTCCAGCCGGGGGGCGTTCAGGCCCGCCTCGCCGGAGCCGATGACCTTGAGGTCTTGGAGCAACTGCTGGGACAGGATGGCGCGCGGGCCTCCTGCATCACCGTCAACGGCATAGTTTACGGCAAGACCAGCACTACTTGTACGACCACCACTGGCTACGGGCAGGTCTCCGCATGCTCAACCGCCATCGTCTGCTTCGGCTGGGCCGTACTCGGAACTGCGAAACTAAACTACGCGGACTCCACGTGCCAGGTGGCTGTCTACGCGGCGAATGTCAAAAGCACCCCTAATGACCTCGAGCGGACCGTTTGGTCCGTGGCGTACAGCAAATCGTGGTCGGCTTCTGAAATCGGACAGACGATCATCGACCACGAGTACTCCGTGACGGTGGCGCCGGGAACTATAGGGACCGTCACGACTCCTAGTGGATACAAGTGGGTCAGAAGTCTGCTCATCACTATCACCGGGGGAACCACCAGCCATGCCCCAGCGGCGCAGCTCGCCATTCACCCGCTAGCCAGCGACCCGGATGATCCAAGCCCGTCCGCGGTGACACCCGAGGGCACCCCTTGCTGATCCCAACTCACGGTCGATACCGCCGATCCGAACGCGGTCAGACGCTGATCCTAGCCCTCGCCTTCCTCGCCTTCTTCGGCGTTGTGAGCGTGGCGATCCTGCGATTCGCCGACCTGACGGCGGTGCAGCATGTCCATACCGAGATGACGGCGAGCTCCGACTCCTCCGCAAATGGAGGGGCGGCGTTCGGATCGGCGGACGCCTCCCGCTCGGACCTCCCCGGAGGGTGGAAATGCAGCGATACGGGAACCCTCACCATGACGAATGGCGCGAAGGTCGGATACACGGTGAACAGCTGCAATCCCGGCGAGACGGCCGCACTCGCAGCTGGCGCAACGTGCCTTCTCTGCGTGCTGAATGAGACGCCGGCGCCGGGACACGCGCTCTCTCCGAAAACGGTAGTCCTCACACTGGGCTCCGACCTCACCACCTATGGTGGCAACGACGACGTTAACGGGAGCATCAGCAGCGGCACCTCGCTGACGGCTCTCAGTTGTTCCAAGTACCCGGCTCCCCCTTGCACCGGGCAAGCGTCAGGAGAGATCCGGCTCCTGTCAGGGGCCACGTACCCCGCCAAGACTTCTGACCCCGGCGCCAATCACCTACACCAACGCCATCTTAGATCCTCTGAATGCACTTGCGGCGCCGACTGGGGTTGGCGAGCCCACTGGTTGCGCAAGCTGGAGCAGCACCAGCGGATGCTCGACGTCCCTTTCGAAACCGGGGAGCTACACTCTCTCACCGGGCGTTTGGAATTCGATAACCGTCACCGGCCAGGCTGACGTGACACTCAGCGCCGGGGTCTACGTCCTCACGGGCGGCCTAGATGTGGAAGGGCAAGGAGATTTCACCGGCACCGGCGTGACGATCTACCTCACCTGCCCCGGCAGCAAATCGACGGGTGCATATCAAGCCTGCCCCGCCTCGGAGTCGAGTTTCACTGGCGGTGGATGGATCTACCTCGCTGGCAAGGGTTCCGATTCCCTGACCGCTCCGTCCTGCCTCTCAGGCACCTTCCCCCAATGCCCGGGCGCCAGCTACGGCTATGACGGTGTAGCCGTGCTCGCGGATCCGCACCTCCTTGATGGCAGTTCGGGTACCTCCGGGGCTGCCGGGGCCGACGTCGCCACTTGCGAGTCCTCCGGCTCCGATTGCGCGCTCGACCTTCAAGGGAAGGGAGGCTCGGTCACGATCAACGGTAGCGTCGACATGCGCTCCTCGGGTCTTGGCTGTCCCGATCAGAACTGCAACGACACCATCAGCGACGGCTTCGTGATCGCCAATTCGGTCTACTGGGCACCGACGGGCTCTACCAGCCTAGCTCTCAGTGGGCCCGGTACCGCAGCGTCTAACGGAACGTGCAGCGTGTTGGTCATGGGCGTCTACTCCGGGTCCACCCCTCCATCGAGCCCGGCCAGCGCAGTCATACAGTCCCAATGCGGATCCAACTCGGAAAGTGGGGTGGTCAACTTCAACTACGGTCCCTGATGGGCTTGGCTCCTTGTTCGCCCGGGTGGCCCCCCAAGTTTAGGGGGCCGCGGAGCCGCATTTGAGGTTAGTACAAAGGGGCGGCCCTGATTACGCTACGTTGGGGAGCTTGAGCAACAACCGTGCTCGGCTGAAGGAGTTGACTGTTTGCAAAGGGGGATCTGTCCAATGGAAGAGCGTCTCAACAGGGCCATGTGGGACGGCCGCCGCAAGAGGGGGCAGAGAGGATTCACCCTCATCGAGCTCCTTGTGGTCATCGCCGTTCTGGGGGTCCTGGCAGCTATCGTCATCTTCAACGTCACGGGCGTCAAGAACAAGGGCAGCAATGCATCGTGCGCGACCGACACGGCGAGCATGCAGACTGCCGTGGACGCGGCCCTGAACGATGGCGTCACGTTCGCCGCAGGAGCTATCACGGGCCGGCACCACTGAAGGCAAGGCGATCGTGCCTCGTACTGCACAGCTTCCCGACGTCCTGCAGGCGCAGGCTTCAGCCTGGTCGCAATAGGGACCGGCGGCGGCTTCAACGTCGTCGGCGCGGCACAGGGACGACCTACACAGGCTAGCCACTTTTCGGCTAGGCGCTTGACGGGCGGAGGGCATGCAGTCCTCCGCCCGCTCTTCTTTCGCTCAACTGAAATGCAGAAGCCACTCGTCGCAACCCGGTAGTCGCGAGATTCCGCGCCTCATCTCAACACGTCCGACCCGTCGTAGGGCCACGCGATGGGAAAGCCATTGAAGAGAAGCGCACGGGTGGAGCGTCGCGCCAGGGAGCGGTTCGTGCCTCGCGACCGGCGACACGGAGCCAGTGCACCGGATTTTCCTCGTGGGTGCGCTTGTCGCTGGGCTTTGCGGCCGTTGCCGCCCTCGTGACCTTCTTCGTTTACCCCGGTGCATCTGACCTGGACCTCTTCCGATGGCCGATGGCGCAGCTGGCACTGTCGGGCCACCCGTTACTCATCTACTCCGTCAATGCCGGCAACTGGCGCAGTGACAACGGACCGCTGAGCCTGGTGCCTCTGAACGGCAGTGGTTGCGCTGGTCAACGCCATCAAGGCGCAAGACGACCTCGGTTTGCGAGCTGAGATAGCCGTCGCCGGCTTCAGCGTCTTCACGCTTCTCATGGCTCGGGAGGGCGGTCTGGCAATCCGAGCCGCGAGCGGGCGTTTCAGACGTCCCTGGTTGGCGCGGGGTGCCCTTCTAATGTCGCCCCCCCTCTGGATTGGACTGGCACACTACGGTCACCTCGAGCTGGCTATGGCGCTATGGTTCGTTCTCCTTGCCATGCGCCTGCTGCTCCGTGGCAGGCCCGGCTGGGCTGGCTTGTGCCTCGGCCTGGCCGTGCTTGACGCACACCACCACCGCGTTGGTGGCCGATACCCATGGTGCTCATGCCCCTGATGAGCCGGCGCACGCGAACTGCGATGGCGCTCGCAGGAGTCGCCGCCGCAACGGTCACCGCCGGACTGCTCCCCTTCGTGCTGGCCGATGCTCGAGATGTCATCCAGTCATTCATCACGTATCGCGCTGGCAAGGCCGACCCTCGGCGGATCCTTCTGGCTGCCCATCCTGGGTGCCGGCCGGAGACGGGTTCGTGCAGCACTGGGACTCCGTGCTTCTGGGCGGTGCCGCCGTCGCCATCGTCGGAGCCGCCCTCAGGTTTCGGCCCGCCGGCGCCATGGCGCTGTCACACGCGTACGGCCTGCTCGCGGTCGCGACCGCCTGCCTCCCGCTGTTAGCCAAATCGGTGTGGCCGTACTATCTCGTCGATCCCTGCGTCTTCGCCACCATCTGGTGGCTCGGCCACCCGCAGCGTGCGCTGAACTGGCGGCTGGTGCCGCCCGCACTCCTGGCTGCGGCCGCCGTGCTTCGGCGCTGCGGCCCCCTGCCTCGCGACCTCCGATTGTGACCACCCCGATCATCGTCGTCAGCCTGTTCTGCTCCGCGGCGGTGATCTCGTCGATGGCCCTGATCCTTGTGGATTGGTTTCTCGCCGGGAAGGAGCCGCGTGGGACTTCTGACGCTACCCCGCGCGTCGCCCCGGGCGTTCTGTTGCGCGACCTCCCTCTGTCTGAGGAGCGGGCGCTCATCTGAGATCTACATATACGGGCCTGACGGTCCGGCGTCTAAGTGCGGGAACCTCGCTACCGCCGTTGAGCCACTGTCGGCGGCAACACGCGGCTTGCGGGTCCGACACGGTCGGGCGCCGGATCTCCCTGGGATAAAGGGACATGGCCGTCCCCCTAGTCCCCCAGGCCCACGGCAGTGCAGAGGTCGTTGTGAGCAAAGGGTCTCCGAGGCTAATGGAGGGAGGTAGTCACGCCGATACTGATTACCTCGGGCAGGCCCCCGCACGGCTCAGCTTGAGCTGGGCGGGTGTTCTCGAACAGCGCGGCGTCATGGTGGCCGCGGTGGCGATAGTCCTGGCAGTGACACTGCTTACCCGGCTCCCGTACGTCGGCGGCGCACAGATGAACTGGGACGAAGGGGTGTACTGGCTATCACTGCGGAGCATGGAGTTCTGGGCGCCAGCTATTCACGCAAGTCTACAGCACGCAGCCACCTGCCTTCCTGACCCTAGTCCAACCCTTCTGGGCACTACTCGGCGGATCCATAAGCGCGGCCCGGATCGTGATGGTCGCCTGGGGCTTGCTGGGCATCGCCGCCGGAGCTTTGCTGAGCTGGCGGCTTTCCGGCCCCGTCGCCGCGCTCGCCACCGCGGGCATCCTGGCGGTCGATCCCCAGATGATCCTCCAATCGATCGTCCTTCAGGCTGACGGCCCGGCGACCTCCCTCGCCCTCCTTGCGGTGGCTGCTGCAGCTTTCGCCATCACTAGCCCGGATCCGCGAGTCCGGACGACCGCCGCCGGCGTCAGCGGCGCATTGCTCGCCCTCGGACTGCTCACCAAGCTGCTTGACGCTGCGGCGGTCCCCGCGCTCGTGGCTGTGCTGATAGGCGGCCGCGATCAGCGTCGGCTCCTCCTCTCGGCTCTGGCGGGCGGCACCATTGTCGTGCTTTGCTTGCTCGTCCCATGGATGGGATCACTCTCCATGCTGGCGCATCAGGTCATCGGTTCCCAACTCGGTGTGGGCTGGCTTGGCCGGCCCCCGGGGACGTTCGTACTCGCGACCTTGCAAACCGAGTGGCAACCGCTCGCCCTGGCAGCGGTGGGCGCGGTGATCGCGAGACGCTCGCATCCACGGCTCGTTGCCGTTGGAGTCGTGTGGTTGATCGGCGGGGTTGTGGCCCTGGCCGCGGCACAGAGCGGCTTTGCCCACCTGACTGTCGCACTCTCGCCGGGCATCGCGCTTCTCGGAGCCGCGGGGATCAGCCGGCTTTGTACCATCCTGTCCGGCGCGAGGCGGGCCCCTGGTTGGCTCAAGGTGACGCTCTTGGCGACAGCGATCGCAGCGGGGGCAAGCCTTCTCGGCAATACCCTGGCATCCCTCCCTCGTACGTTCACTCCGTCCGAGGTCCAGATCGAGCAGTCTCTCGAAAGACTCGTTCCCCCATCGGCCACCGTATACGGCGATGGTCAATTCGACCAAGCGGCCGCCGATCGCTTGCCGCCCGACCTCCTGCAAGACACCTCGAAAGCCGTCCTCCGTGACACGCCGATAACCACCGCGTTCCTCGAGACCCGGCTGGGTTCGAGCAGCGGCGTGTGTGCCGTGCTTTTCGGTCCCATGTCTCAGCTAGCCGAGATCCCCGGCTTCAATGCCGGGTGGCCAAGCACTCCCGGTCCAATATTGTCTCGGAGGCGGAGTTACGCTCTATCGACAGCAGCGCTGCGTGTCGGGTCGCTGAACCAGTACAAGCGTTCGTCAACTCAACTTTCGCCCCGCCTTGTGCGGATTTGGGCAGGCAGTCCTTGCCGGCGAAAGACTTCGTGCGTCGCGCAGCGAGCACTTCCTGACGGCCGCAGCCCTAGGCCGCGCTTGCCCGCACAGCCAGCCAGGCCTACCGCCGCTGCGCCATCGCCGCCGGGGGCATAACCGGCGGCGGCTCCGACACGATCGGCCGCGGGACCTCCTTCGGGTACAGCGACATCGCCACCGCGTCCTCCCAGTCCACCAGGTCCTCGGCGACCAGCTCGTTGAGGTCCATCTCCAGGGTCTGCATCCCCTCGCCCCGGCTGGTGACGATGACGTTGCGCAGCTGGGCCGGTCTTGTTCTCGCGGATCAGGTTGCGTGACCGCATGGGTGGCGAGCAGCACCTCGAAGGCGGCCACCCGGCCGCCCGCCCACCTGGGCAGCAGCTGCTGGTAGATCACCGCCTGGAGGCAGGCCGCGAGCTGGATCCGGATCTGCTGCTGCTGCTCGGCCGGGAAGACGTCGACGATGCGGTTGATCGCCTGGGTGGTGTCGTTGGTGTGGATGGTGGCCAGCACCAGGTGGCCGGTCTCGGCGATGGTGAGGGCGATCCGGATCGACTCCAGGTCGCGCATCTCACCGATCAGCAGCACGTTGGGGTCCTCGCGCAGCACGTAGCGGAGCGCGTCCTGGAAGCTGGGCGTGTCCACACCGACCTCGCGCTGCTCGACCACGCACCGTCGGTTGTAGTGCACGTACTCGATCGGGTCCTCGATGGTGATGATGTGCTGGGCCCGGGATCGGTTGATCCAGTCGATCATCGAGGCCTGGGTGGTCGACTTCCCCGAGCCCACGGTGGGCCCGGTCGACAGGATCAGCCCGCGGGGCAGCTCCACCAGCCGCTCGATGATCTCGGGCAGGCGCAGCTCGCTGAAGCTGGGGATCTGGCTGGCGATGGCGCGCAGGGCCAGGGCGACGCTGCCCCGCTGTTTGAAGGCGTTGCCTCGGAGCCGGCCGCGGTCGGTCCACTGGAAGGAGAAGTCGACCGACCCGTTGCGCTCGAGGGTGGCCCGGTGGTCCGGGCTCAGCAGCTGCTCGGCCAGCTTGCGGGTCTGGTCGGGGTTCAGGGCCCGGGACGCGGCCGCCACCAGCTGGCCGTCGATGCGCAGCGAAGGAGGGGACCCGGCACTCAGGATGAGATCCGAGGCCCCCTGATCGAACAGCGCGTCGAGCAGCGGTTCGATGCGCAGGTCCATCGCTTCCAGCATCAGTACCCGACAGTATAGGAAGTCACCACTTTTCCACAGCCCCCCTGTGGACTGTTGAAATATGGCCGTGACCAGGCTTCGACGCGTCGTCTTCACATCTCTACCCATGACTGTGATTGTGCCGTCATGAGCCTCGGGTTCGTTGTGGTCGTCTGCGCGGCCGCCGCTCTCGCCGGAGCCTCGTTCGGATCCTTCGCAGGGGTGGTGCGATCGAGGGGATGGCGGGGTGCCCTGAAGGGCCGGTCGCGCTGCGACCGCTGCGGGCGGGAGCTTCACTGGTACGAGCTGGTCCCCCTGGCCAGCTATCCCCTCCAGCGAGGGCGCTGCCGCTCCTGCCACGCCGCCATCGGCAGCGAGGCCCTGATCGTGGAGATGCTGGGCGCGGCGGCCGGTGCGGCGGCCGCGCTGATCGTCCTGGCGGCGCTGCGGCTCTGATCTCGGCACTTGGGCTCTCCGGGCGAGCCCGGGGGTGGCGTGCGACGCCACCCCCGGGGGAGCCGCTATCGGGAGCTGGCCAGCGCGGCCACGAAGAGGGTCGCCTCGGGGGAGCCCCAGCCGGTGGTGGCGTCCCACCCGCTGGTCGTCGGGTACCCGGCGACGGGGTTCTCCCAGAGCTGGTTGTCCACCAGGTCGCCCACCGACTTGGTCACGGTCCCCACCCCGACGTCGGTGCCCTGGAAGGTCGCGGGGGCCGTCCCCTCGATCACCGGGGTGATGTCCCGGTAGTCGGCGGCGCCGATCCCGCCGTAGAGCAGGGGGTCGAGGAACCCGAGCGGTGCCTTGCCGTCGGCCGCGCGGGCGGTGTTGGCCAGGGCCACCAGGGCGGTGGTCTGGGGGGTGGCCGCCGAGGTCCCGCCGTAGACCTGCCAGCAGGCGGGCGGGGTGCTGCCGTCGGGCAGCGCCGGGCAGTTGTAGCCGGGGTAGGCGGAGATGTAGACCAGCACCCCGCCGTTGACCGCGGCGTTCCACGAGGTGTCCGGGATCAGCCGGGCGTTGCCCAGCGAGGTGTCGATGCCGCTCTGCCAGCTCGGTCGCGGGTAGATGACGCTGGCGCCGCCGTTGCCGGCGATCGGCGCCCAGGACTCGTTCCACACCGCCTCGGTGTTACCGGTCGTGGTCGAGCTCCAGTAGTCGGGGTTGTAGGCGCCGGAGTCGGTGAAGGCGGTGTCACTGCTCGGGTCCCAGGTCCAGCCGTACTGGAGCTGGGTGCCGCCGACCGCCACCACGTAGGGCGAGGTGGCCGGCCAGCCGACCGTCGGGTACGGGTAGTTGGTGGTGTCCTTCTTCTGCTTGGCGGCGTTGTAGGTCCCGTAGTCGCCGGTGGCGTTGAAGAAGTTGTCGTCCTTGGCCAGGCCCTGCTGGAAGACCTGGTCAAACTTGGCGGTCTGGGTGGCCGCGGCGCCCTCGAAGGTCTGCTCGGTGACCCCGAAGGACATCGAGAAGAGCGTCCCCGGCGGGTCCTGCTGGATCTGCGCGGAGATCGCCTTGAACATGTTGGGAAGCCCCTGCACCCCCTCGGTCTCGGCCGGGGGCACCCCGATCAGGATGAGGTGGGCGAGCGGGGCGATCGAATAGGCCCACTCGATGTCCAGGGTGGCCTCGCCCGACCAGCCCGCGGCTGCGGCGCAGCCCGACTGGCCATTGCCCTGGGTGTTCTTGCACTGGGGATTGCCCTCGGGGTAGACCTCGGTGAAGTTGGGCGCCGGCAGGCTGGGGAAGAAGGTGGTGTGGAAGTAGTCGAGGTCGGAGGCGGCGGTCGGGCTGCCGTAGGAGTCGACCAGCACGATGGTCTGACCCTGCCCGTAGTTGGTGGTGTAGCCATCCTCCGGCGCTGGGCAGCGCCGCCACCCCGTCCACGCCGTAGGCGCTGCGGATGTCCTGCGGGGCGTAGCAGTGGAACACCTCGAAGTGGTAGACCGGCGACGGGGTCACGCAGGCCTCCTGACCCGCGGTCCCAGACCCCCAGCCGTCCTGGCCGGCCACCGAGGGCGCGGCCTGGAGCAGGGGCACGATTCCCCCGGCGGCGCCGGCCGGCGCCACCGTGACAGCCGGGAGCGCCGCGGCGGCCAGCCCCACCGATATCACCGGGGCCAGCGCCAACGCCGCCAGCCTGGTCCTGAATCGGCCCACCGGGTTGTGCAGGCTCATCTCGTCTCCCTCCTGGGTCCCCGATCTCGAATTCCCTGTTGTAGCGCCGGCTCGTGACGTTTGGCAAGTCCCAGAGGATCCGGGCGATCGGCCGGGTGGCCGTTGCTGACCCGGGCGGCGACCCGCCCGAACAGCTCCATCGCCGCCTCGGCCGGCTGGGCCGGAGCGGTGGCCACCCGCCGGGCGGTCGCCGCCCCGCTGGCGTTGATCCGTCGGACCAGCTGCACGGTGATGACCTGAGAGCGGTGCCGCCCCCCGGTGCACCCGACCGCGACCCGAACCACGGTCCTGCGCTGGCGCACGTACTCGGGCAGGAGCGCGATCAGCATCTCGGTGAAGTGGTCGAGCAGGACCCGCGCGGCGGGCTGCGAGGTCACGTAGCGCTGAGCGGCCTCGTCCTCGGGATCGAGATCTCGAAGCTCGGTGACCCAATGCGGGCTGTCCAGGAAACGGGCGTCGATCACCCAGTCGGCGTCGGCCGGCACTCCTTCCCGGAAGCTGAAATGGAAGCAGTCGACCCGTGGAAGGGTCCGCTCCCGCCAGTCGTCGAGCAGCTGCTCCAGGCGACGGCCATCCTCACCGATCGCGGAGCGGAGAGTCCGGTGCGGCCGGCGCGGGAGTGCCGTCTGCCAGGCGGAGGAAAGCTCGCCCACCGCCAGCAACCAGTACCGCACCGCCTGCGCATCCAGCTCCACGACCGCACGGAGATCGGAGGCGGTCGAGGCGAGCAGCACCAGATCCGGATGGGCCGCGAGCTCGGCGCGGACGTGGTCGTCGATGCGGCCCGGCGAGGCCCGGGGATTGAGGACCGTGTACCCATTGGCCCGGGCCAGCTCGCCGAGCTCCCAGCGGCTGTTGAGACTGCAGAGAATGGTCACAAACGACATCGCCGCTCTCCAATCTTCATCACGCTCACCCCTTGGCAGCCTCCATCTTCAGCAGGCTGGCTCCCAGCGCCGGATCCGCCGGCCCGCATCCCGGGCACGAGGATCCGGGGTCCGGGACGTTCAGCCAGTAGCCACTCACCATCGACCGGGTCGCGGCCACGTCCGCGGCCAGCTCGGAGATGTCGACCGGTCCGCCCGGCGGATTGGTGCTGAGCCCGGCGAGCACGGTCGCCGAGGGATCGGCGGCGATCACCTGCTGGCTCGCGCTGCTCACAAAGCTGGCGTACTGGGTGGGGTCGCGCTCGGTGGACTGCGATTGCAGCTCCACGTACCCGCTTGCTCCCCCGAGCGCCCGGGCCGCTCCGGCGGCGATCCCCAGGGAGAGAAAAGCATCCGCCTGACTGCCGCCGCTCGGGCCCCTGGCCTGGACCAGGTCCATCCCCGGGGCCAGGATCGGCTCCAGCCCCGCCGACCGGGCCTGGTTGACGAACTCGGACTCGTAGTGGGAGGGGTCCATCTGCTCGTCCTGGGGAGTGAAGCTCCAATGCTCGAGATCCAGCAGCACACCACCCACCGAGGGGCCGAGTGGTCCCGCCTGGAGGGCGGCGGCGAAGTCCGAATAGCTGCGGAAGGACAGGACCCCCGAGGCCCCGGAGGTCGGCGGCTTCTGTCCCCCCGCGGAGAGCAGCTCCAGGATCCGATCTCCTCCCAACCACGTGGACACCGGCCCGTACTGCGAGATCTCCTGCAGCGCCTGAGCGGTCATCAACCAGACCCGGGGCTGCTGGTTGGGGCTGGCACTCGAGGGCGGCGACCGGGTCGGGAGGGTGCTCGACGAGGGCGTCAACGATGACGTGCGGGAGGTCGCGGAGCCGCAGGCGGTGATCGCGACGGCCAGGGTGACGAGGGCTGCCCAACATTTACCCCACCGCATCCGGACGCATCTCCCGGTAGCCCCGGGTCGCCTCGGCCAGCCGTGGAGCGGTGACCGGGCGGGTGGGGAGGGTCAGGAAGCTCTCGATCATGATCACGCGGCGCAGCAGCACATAGGTCGGATACCAGAGCAGCAACCACGGGAGGTAGCGGGCGTATCCATTGAGCGCCGCCTCGACCGCCGTGCACAGCAGCATCGGCAGCACCGCCGAACCGAAGAGCACAAAGACGTACCAGACGTTGCGAGACCAGCTGGGTTGCTCGATGGCCCAGACCGCCGCGTAGAGGTAGACGATCGGCCGGACCAGCATCATGAACCGGAAGATCACGGCACGCATGCCGGAGAGCCAGATCCGGGGGCCGGCCGAGGGGCCCTGAAGAGGGTTGTGGCGGGCAAAGAGGTGGGCTCCCGACCGGTACCAGCGGATGCGCTGCTCCCGGTATGCCGAGAGCGTGGCGGGCACGTCCTCATGGATGACGATGTCGCGATCCAGCACCGCCCGGTAGCCCAGCCGTCCCAGCTGCAGGGTGAGATCTGCGTCCTCACCGTTCATGCCCACCACCATCCCCCCCACCGCCCGGGCCGGCTCCGGCCGGAAGGCCTGGAAGGTGCCGGGGACGCAGGGCAGGGCGTCGATGACCACCAGGCTGGGACGGACGAAGAGGTAGCCGAAGATGCACTCGATCAGCCGCATCCGGTGCAGCCACGACCTCGCCATGCGCGGGAAGGTGGCGCCCCCGACATCGCCCACGGTGGGATCGCGAAACCACCTGGGCAGGCAGCAGAAGGCGTTGCGGCTGATCACCACGTCGGCATCGATGCGCACCGCGATCGGGGCCCTGACCCGGGCCAGGGCGGCGTTCAGGGCCGCCGACTTGCCGGCGTGGGCGCACGCGATGATCTCTCCCTTGGCGGCCGCGAAGTGGTCCATGGCGTCCTGCGACAGCGCCACCGTGTCATCCTCCGAGCCATCGTCCGCCAGCGTCACCCGGACCTGACCGGGGGCGTAGAAGACGGCGGCCCGGTCGATGGACGTCAGGGTGTCGACGATCCCCGGAGACTCGTTGTAGGCACACATGATCACGTGGATCGGGGGCGTCTCCGACCCCAGCGGCGGCGGCCGCTGCAGCAGCGCGAAGATGCGCAGGAGGAGGATGAAAACCGCCCACACCAGCGCGTAGGTCATGAACCCGAGCAGGAGGAACAGGCTGTGCCCCAGCGAGCCCAGGTTGAGGATCAGGGCCGTGGCCAGGACCAGGACGCCCAGGGCCGCACCGGCGACCATCACCGCCTGGATGGTCACCACCCGGTAGGCGCTGCGCACGACCGGAACCTGGCTGGGACGCGGCAGCACAAAGGTGGTGAAGAACACCCGCAGCATGACCGTCGCCCAGAGCAGCATGTTCAGGACGATGCCCTCGATCCCCACGTAGGCGATGGGGAGGCGGGTGACCGCGGAGGTGGTCACCACCAGGGAGTCGAGGAGCACGGCCATGACCAGGTAGACCACCGAGTGGAGGGCCATGGCCAGGCGGCGTCCGGGGCTGGCCGGGAGCACCAGCGGCAGGACGGCCATCGCCCCCGCGATCATCACCCGAAGCCCCGATTCGAGGTGATTGGCGTAGGGGGCGACCAGAGAGGGGCTGGGGACCATCCACAGTACGATCCGGAGGACCGCAGCGGAGTACCCGGTGGCGATCTGCGGCCGCACCGCCACCACGATGACGGCGAAGATGACCATGGTTCCGAGGAACCCCAGCACCCGGAACAACCTGACCGGTCTGGGTGCCGCGATGACCACCCGGCCCATCCCGTCGCCCCGATCGAGGCTCGGGTGGCGCTTGACCGACCAGAAGATCCAGGTGAGAAACGCGATCAGGAACGCCGCCACGCAGACCACGTGAAGCGGCGCCATCAGCGTCCTCTCCGTTCCGCACCGGCGGCGCATGGGCTCGGTCCGGCCGCTGCCGCCACACCCGGGAAATCCGGGTGACTGACGCGCATCCCACACCGGGGGACGGGGGCATGGCGCCGGGATCCGAGCTGGAGCCTCCTCTGCTGATCATCACCAGCCGGGCGCTGCGCCTGGTCGCAGGCCTGGGCACCGCGCCCGGCAGCCTCTCCGGCGCGACCGTGGTCGTGCTTGGAGGCCCGCCCCCGGCAGACCCCGCCTGGCGCACGTTGCGGTCGGTGCCCGCCGTCAACTGCACCCGCCTCGAGGCGGTCCGGGATGCGCGCGGCGCCCTGTCGAAATATCCGGGTCGGAGCGTGGTCCTCTACGACCAGGAGGCGTGGGATCTGACCCCCCAGCACGAGCGTCGTGACCCGGCGGCGTATGTGCGCCGAGCTGCCGAGGAGCTGAGGGGCACTGCGATCTCCCTGGCGGCGGCGCCCTCGCTCACCCTGGCCGAGGCGGTGGCTCCCTCCGGGTCGCCCGAGGCGGCGTACTTCGCCTCCGGGGTCGTCGAGGCGATGAGTTCCTGGTGCCAGGTCATGCACGTCCAGAGCCAGCGCCTCGAGCGAAGCCCGCAGCGCTACGCCGCCTTTGTCACCGAGGCGGCGCGCCGCTCCCGCCTCGCCAACCCGTCGGTGCTGATCACCGCCGGGCTCAGCACCAACCCTCCCGGCCAGCCGGTCACCCTCGGACAGCTGCAGGCCTGCGTCGCGGCCACTCACCCTGCCGTCGACGGTTACTGGCTCAACGTGCCGCGTCCCGGGCGGCGATGTCCGCACTGCAATCCGGAGAACCCCACCCTGGCGGCCGCACTGATCGAGTCGCCGGCGGGGCAGGGCGCTGTCGTTGGTCTGGATCGGCTCGACCACCGGCTCAATGAGAGGAGCTGATGCCGACGTCGGCGCCCATCCCCACCAGCCCCCAGGAGAGCTGCTGACCCAGGGTGAGGATCACGTCATAGCTGGCCGCCCCGTTGGAGTAGATCGGCGCGCTGTCGATGCGCACCACTCGGGCGGCGAGGGTGGTCTTGGACCCGTCCACGGTGACCTGGGCGAGCTGTCCCGGATGGATCGCCAGCGCCGAGGCCTGGGGAACCGCCGCGACCGCCTGCCACGCCCCCGCGGGATAGAAGGCGATCATCGGTGCCGATCCGCTCTGCGAGCTCGTCGACGGTGCCTGGGGGGCAGGGGGAAGAGGCTGAATCCGGAGCTGCTCGGCACCTGAACCCCAGAGGTCGATCCGATCGAGATCCCCGTGGGTCCAGCCAGGTCGCCGACGGTGCCGCCGACGAAGGCGATGACACCGTTGGTGGGTGCCGTGAGCACGGCCTCCTTGAGGGCCACCAGGTCCGAGGCCACCGCGGCCTGGTCACGCGCCACCGCTGCCTGCGCCGCCGCCAGTGCGGTGCCGCCCCCACCGCTGGTGCCGTTCACCAGCGCGCTCTCGGCCAGCGACACCTTGGCCTGTGCGGCGCTGATCGCAGCGCTCGCCGCGGCCTGCTCCTGCGGGGTCCGGGCCGCTGCCAGCTGGGCCTCGGCCGCGCTCAGCTCCTTCTGGGCCACGGTCACGGCCAGGTCCAGGTCCTGCTGCTCCGCGGTCTGCTTGGCGGGGAGGGCGGTGAGATTGGCCTGATCGGCATTCAAGCTTGCCTGGTCGTAGCTGAGCCTCAGCTGCAGCAGGGTGGTGCTCTGGCTGGCCAGCACCTGCCCAGCCCTGATGGTCTGCCCGGGCTGAACGCTGACCCCGGTGATCTGCCCCTCATTGCTGAACTGCAGGTAGGTCATCGAGGGAGGCTCGAGCACCGCCGGGAAGGCCGTCGGGTCGGTGAAGAAAGCTCCTCTGATCACATAGACCGCCGCCAGGACCACGCCCGCCAGGAGCAGTGCGGCGATGAGGAGCTCGGCGGCTCGCCGCGCCCTGGCCCCACCGGTCCGAGCCCGGCCTGGGGCCACCGGCCACGCCGCCGGCCACGCGCGCCCGGGGACCTCGAACTCGGCCTCGCCGGGCGGAGCCGGGGGCCTCTGAGCCACCGAGGCAGGGTTCTGGGCGTTGGCGGGATCGTCGGCAATCTGCGTTCCGCTCATCTCGCTCCCTCGCGCATGGGCTGCCTCGACGCAGTCCCTCAGCGTCCCGCCACGGCGGTCAGCCGCGGAGGGCGTCTCCCATCCGTACTGGGTCATGAGTATGGGGCGATGGGCCAACCTGGAGCAACCGGTCATCTGATGCACCGTGAGATCTGGACGGTGCGACCTGCGAGGAGCGATCAGCCTATTTGGGGTGAACGAAGGGGGAAGCCGAATGGATAATGCGGCGGGTGAACGTCCAACGAGAGCGCCGGCCTGCGCTTCGGCTGGTCACACGCCCCGTCCGGTACTGGAGGATGGTTCGCGAGGCTCAGCAGCCGCGCTGGCAGAGCAGGCTGACCGATCCGCTGATGCAGTGGATCGGACATCGCCGGCTGCTTTCCCCTGACCGCCGCCTCCTGCTGGAGTGGGGCATGCGGCAGGCACTCGGACAACCCCTGTGTCGTGCGGCATGGAATCGGATGACCTTCAACGACAAGGTGGTGTACCGATGCCTGCGGGGGCGGGATCCGATCTTGAAGATCTTCTGTGACAAGCTCCGGATGCGTGAGTTCGTCGCTGAACGTCTGGGTGCCGAGAGTCTCCCGCGATTGCTCATGGTCAGCGAGGACCCCTCGCAGCTCAGCGCCCTCACGGGACCCTACATTCTCAAGGCGAATCACGAATCCGGCTTGGTCACGATCGTTGGTCAGGGCGAGGTTCTGTCCCACGATCAGCTGGCTGAGGCAGCGGCCTGGCTGGGCAGGGATTTCCCGTGGGAGCGGGAGTGGGGGTATCGCGGCGCCCGACGAGCCCTGCTCGCCGAGGAGCTGCTGCGCAGCCCCGACGGCTCGTCGCCGCCGCCCGACTACAAGCTGTTCACCTTCGATGGCCAGGTGAGGATGATCCAGTTTGTCACGGGACGTTTCACCGCGCACCACAGCTGGACGTTGAAGGGACCCGACTGGAGGGACATCGCCGCCAGTTACGGGGGCCGGCGCGCCCTCGATGACGGGCAACCGCCCGCGCACCTCGATCGGATGATCGAATGGGCTTGGCAATTGGCGCCAGGGTGTCGACTTCGTGCGGGTCGACATGTACGACGTCGGGGATCGTGTGCTGGTGGGCGAGCTCACCCCGTACCCTGCGGCCGGCAAGAATGCGTTCGACCCGGCCGCAACCGACGCATGGTTGGGGAGGTTCTGGCGCCGCCCGCAGGCTACGTGGTGAGGTGCCAGTGGTCGATCACCACCATCATGGTGAACTGCGGGTTGCTGGCCGGCCGGACCATCAGTGGACCCGATCGACGCGTGAAAGCCACCGGGGCAGGTGCGATTGCAGCCGCGGGTGACGCACGACGAGACGGTCGATTCTTCGCTCACTCCCACTCCGCGCCCGACGTATCAATCCCGCAAGGGCGTCGACCTGGACTCGGCCGCGCGCGGCTGGATATTCCCAGGACGCGAGTGCCGACTTATAGGCTTCGTCACCGGCGCCGAGGTCGAGGAGCCCGATTCCGTGCTGCGGGGCAGCCTCGGTCATGAGAAAGTACAGCTGCAGCCCCGGGGCGCATCTCCGCAGGTCGCGGTCATACGCTGCGAACCAGAGCGATAGCCTGGCTCCGCTCCTCACGCCAAAATGGACCGCCACCAACTGACCGCCCGCCGACAGTGTCGAGAGCACGCCACGACAACCCGGCCGCTCGCAGGCTGCCAAGTCCCACACCAGGTCGCGGACCCATCGACGGGAGAAGCGGTCGAATATCCCGCTGCGCTCATACTGGGCCGACTTCCAGGTCATGAGGAGTTCGAGGGCGCCCGGATTCCTCGCATCGAATACGAAATCCAACTGCCCGTGCTCACGTTCCAGCAGTCGACGCTGCCGCAATATTTCGCGGACGCGGCTCTGGCGGTTGCCCTGGCGCATGTAGGCCGCGAAGCCGTCTCGCACGTCAATGACGTGCCCGGCGGCTGTCCGGAAGGTATGCGGGGTGAATTCAAGCAGTCGCGATACCAGGTGATCGTACTCCCAGAGCCCGAGCCCGGAGGAGCGGACAAGATCCACCGGATCGAAGCTGAATTCGGGCGCGCAGATCACGGCCTGAGCGTCGGAGACTCCCAGCCCCAGAGCGAGGCCGATCCCGAAGCGATCTTGTTGGAAGGGCAGAAAGGCGAGAGCGTCAGATCCCTCATGGACGACGGCGACGCGAGCGTTTCGCCTCACGCGGCCGATCGCCGCCGCGAAGTCCGGTGACAGGAACGCCATGTCCAGGTTGGGGTCAGCCGTTTGCAAGCGTCGCCATGCGTCGAGATCGCTCGCCGACAGGTCGTGCAGCTGATGGACCGTCACATCCATCAGCGCAACTCCGCTGGTTTGTGCCCTCTCCATCGACTGCCGAGCATCTGGGTGCAGCACCTCAGTGACGTCCACCCCAGCTATCACTGGGAATCGCACAAGTGTGCCCCGTGAGTCACACGGTTGTGATCAGGCCAGCCGCGGCAATTGGTTGGCTCTCGACCCGCCCCGCCCTAGGGCGCATCTGATTCTGCGGGCATGGTCAGACAGTGGGGTCCACGAGGGGAAACGGCCATGGGACGGACCCGCCGCCCGGGGCCAGCGCTAGAGCTGCCAGCCTTATCCTCAATCGCCCCGCCGAATTGCGCAGGCTCATCTCGACTCCCTCCTGGCCCCCCGATCCTGGTTTCCCGTCGCAGCTCCAGCGCACACCGTTTGGCAAGTCCCAGAGGATCCGGGGGATCGGTCCGCTGGCGGTTCGTCGCTCCCGCCCTGGGACGGCGGCGCTTCGCCGCCGTCCCTGGGGGAGCCGGGCCCGATCGCAGGCCCGAGAGCCGTAGGGATCAGTTGACATCAAGCGGGGTCGTGACGTCGCCGGCGAAGTGGTTCTGGCTGACCACCCGAGCGCTGAGCGGCGCATTGAGGGTCCAGATGCCGATGACCACGTCGCTGATCCGGTTGCCCTTGATCACCGTCCCGGTGATGGCGGCCGGCGGCGGGGGACCGGTGACCCCGGGGGGCAGACCGGAGCCGACCAGGATCCCGGTCGGGGGTGTGTCGGCGATCGTGAAGTCGGTCGCGTCCCCGGCGATGTTGTCGAGCCTCAGGGTGTTGTCCACGATCACGTTCCCGTTCAGGTCCTGACCCGCGAAGTGGCTGTGGATGTCGATCCCGGCGAGGCCGTCCCCCTCGGCGTCGTTGCCGGCGATGGTGTTGTCGTAGACACCACCCCCAGGGCCGGCGGCGGCCATGAGGATGCCACCACCCTCACCCAGGCCACCATTGTCGTACGACACGTTGTCCTTGATGGTGTTGTCGTACACACCGCCGAGGGTGGGGGTCGGTCCGCCGGGCCCGACCGCCGCGCCATGACCGGCCAGGGTGATGCCGCAGTCATAGAGGTTGTAGAGCACGGTGTTGCCCTGCACCACGTTGTCGAAGGTGGGTCCGAACTCGTCGGTCAGCAGGATCCCACCGGCGTTGCTCTCCACGGTGTTGTCGTCAACCCGGGAATCACTCACCGTCCAGAGGTGGATGCCCTCACCGCAGTCGCCCGGCACACCCGGCCCTGGGGAAGCGCACTCCGTGCCCGCGGTGGCCGCGGCGAGGCCGGTGTCATTGTCGATCACCCGGTTGCCGTCGATGGTCACATCCGTCACGTCCACGCCGGGTGCCCCCGGAGACCCCTGGACCAGGATTCCCTCGCACTGTGCGTCCTCCACCGTGAACCCCTTGATCTCGGTCCCCGAGGCACCCGGACCGCTGACCAGGAAGCCGTTCCCACAGCCCTCCTGGGTGGCCGAGGCCGCGTCCACCACCGGGTGATCCAGGCCCTCGACCTGGAGCTTGGTGGTGATGGTCACGCCCTCGTCATAGGTCCCCGCCTCGACCTTGATGGCCGCCCCTGCCGGAGCGATCGCAACCGCGTGCCCGATGGTCCGGCAGGGTTGGTCATGGGTGCAGGTGTTGCTGTCGCTCCCCGAGGCCGCCGAGACCCAGAGGGTCGGCCCGAAGGAGTGAGGGTCGCCGGCGCTCGCGATCAGGCTCCCCTGGACGCCGCCGGCCGCCGCGGCCAAGACCGCCAGCCCCACTCCGGCGAGCACCATCCGCCAGCGCCGGTGTCCACGCGTCAACCCAGATCCAGAGTGCCCCCACATGTCCCGCCTCCTTCTGACCTCGTCCGGCTTCCGCAGCTCCACCCGGAGCGTCCGCCGTTACCTCCCTCCTAGTAGCGCCATGCTGAGGGGCTGTCAATAGGCTAATTCTCAGAAGGGATATCGATCTTCTCAGGCCGCGCAATCGCGGCGCGGGTGCCGATGCTGCTTCTTACGTCGCCTCATGGCGTCAGGTGCCAGTGGTCGATCATCTGCTCGGCCATCTGGCGCCACACCGGGGCCGCGAGCAGCGAGCCGAAGTCGTCGGCGGCCGGCACCTGAGGCTCGTCGATCACCACCATCATGGTGAACTGCGGGTTGCTGGCGGGCAGGTATCCGACGAACGACACGTCGGTCCCGGTGTACTTGCCGTTGGTCGGCTCCTCGGCGGTCCCGGTCTTGCCCGCCACATCTCCGGCCCAGCCCGGGATGCGGGCGTCGAACCCCTCGGCGCCCGGATCGTCGACCACGTGGGTCATCATGGTGGTGAGGGTCGCCGCGGTCTGCGCCGAGATCACCCGCCGGGTGGTGGGGGTGTAGGCGGTGGTGGTCCCGGTGTTGGGATTGATGATCTGGTCGACGGCGTGGGGCTCGACCCACACTCCCCCATTGGCCACCGCGTTGACCGCGGCGAGCATCTCGATGGGCGTCACCGAGATGCTCTGGCCGAAGGCCATCTCACTGTAGTCGAGCTTCGAAAGCTTGCTCGAGGGTGGCAGCGGGGAGCTGGCCTCGCCGGCCAGGTCGACACCGGTGGGGGCGCCCATCCCGAACGCCAGGTCGTTGCTGTAGAAGGCATTGCTGCCCTCCAGGTTCATCACCTTCATGGCTCCGTTGTTCAGCGAGTCGTCGAGCACGGTCTGCATGGTGACGCGGCCGTGGCTGCGGTCGTCCCAGTCATGGATGAGGATGCCGTCGACCACGGTCTGCTGCTCGTCGAAGGTGTAGCCGGGGGTGATGGCGCCGTTCTGCAGGCCGCCGGCGAAGGTCACCACCTTCATCACCGATCCGGGCTCGTACAGGCCGTCGATGGCCGGGTCACGGAAATCGCCCACCGGGGTGGAGGCGTAGTCGGTGGCGGCGTAGCTGGGGTAGTCGGCCCAGGCCTCGATGGCCCCGGTCTTGGTGTTCATCACCAGGATCTGCCCGGAGGCGGCGCTGTCCTGGCTCACCGCGTTGGCGATCGCCGCCTCGGCCCAGTACTGGACCTGGGAGTCGAGGCCGAGCTCCAGGTTGTCGCCATCCTCGGCGGGAACCCGGGTGGCCTGGTTGAGGAAGATCGCGTTGCCCTGGCTGTCGCGGATCTCCGAGGCCTGGCCGGGACGGCCGGCGAGCAGCGAGTTGTAGTAGCCCTCCACCCCGTACTGGCCGACCCCGGAGCCGTTGACGAAGCCGAGCAGGTTGGCGGCGAAGGACTCGCCGGGGACCGCTGACGGTGCGTAGACGTCCTCGTCCTGCTCCTGCAGGATGATGCCGGGAACCGGCAGCCCAGCCAATTGGTTCTTGACGCCCTCGGTGATGTCGCGGGCGAGGAAGGCGTACTGGGTGGGCTCGGCCAGCACCTCGGCGACGGCGGCCGCGGTCAACCCGAGCGGCTTGGCGATGAGCGCTGCATCGGCAGCGCGGTCCTGATCGCTGACCAGCGCCGGGTCGAGATAGACGTCGTAGGCGGGGACGATGCTGACCAGGACGTTGCCGGAGCTGTCCAGGATCTCGCCCCGGTGAGCGGTGAGCACGAAGCTCAGGTCGTGGCTCCTCGCCGCATCCGCGGCCAGGGTGGCGTGGTCGGCGATCTGGACGTCGGCCAGGTGACCCAGCAGGGTGATCGCCAGGCCGGCGAAGGCCAGCATCAGCCAGAGGGCCCGACCCCGGATCCGCGGGCCCTCGCCCACGAACCAGCCCCGGGCAGCGGGCGGGCGGGGACCTCCGGCCTCCGACGAGCTGCCCCGCTTGGTCCCCACCGACCGCGAGGGTGGCTCCGGCGGGTCGGCCAGAGCCTCACGATGCCTCCCCAGGCCCGCCCCCTGCCTCACCAGCCGGGTCCGCCGAGTGCACCGTGGAGAGCGCCGGCCACCGCGGCCAGGGCCGGACCGGCTGAGGACGGGGGTGGGGTCGCCGAACTCGGCGACCGGGGACGGCGAGGCGGACGGGCTGGGCTCCTCGGCGTAGGTCCAGGTCCCCCCGCTGACCATGCCCAGCCGCTCAGCCTCGGCGATGATCCGCGAGGAGGCGGAGAGGGCGGCCAGCTGGTCGCCGAGCTGCTGATCCTGGGTGCTGAGCTGTCCCTGCACGTAGATCAGGTGGCTCTCGTTGTAGTTGTCCTGGGTGGCCCTGGCGGTCTGGCTGACGTAGGCCAGGCCGACCCCGGTGACCACGGCGATGATCGGCAGCAGGGGCAGCGGGGTGCGCGGCCCCCCCCGGCGACGGCGGTCGCGGGGCGCCCGATCGGCGGGCGCGGGGATGCCACGAGAGAGCCCCGCAGTGGTGCGGCGTCGGCGGTGGAGCTGAGGAAGGTGCACGGCGTGTGAGGGACGTTGGAGAGACGGTGAACGGAGACGGCGGGCGGGTCGGTGGTCTCCCCGGCGACCCGCCCGGAGGGGGGCGGCTGGAGGGGATGGTGGGAGGAGGCCGGGCGTTCCGGCCTCCTCCGCGGGGAGGGGGGGCAGGGTTGCGATGCGGGTCAGAGCGCGGGGCCCGGCGCGGCGGGGCCCAGCTTCTCCGCCACCCTCAGGCGGGCGGAGCGGGCTCGAGGGTTCTCGGCCAGCTCCGCCCCGCCAGGCCGGACGGCCTTGCGGGTCAGCAGGAGAAGGGAGGCCCGGTGGGCGCAGGTGCAGTAGGGCTGTTGGGGCGGACAGAGACAGTTCTGTGCGGCGACGTGGAGTGCGTTCTTGACAAGGGTGTCCTCGAGAGAGTGGAAGGAGATGACCCCAATACGCCCACCGGGCCTGAGGAGCGAGATGGCGGCCTGCAGCCCGCGACGGAGGCTCTCCAGCTCGTGGTTGACCTCGATGCGGAGAGCCTGGAAGGTGCGGGTGGCTGGGTGGATGCGCTTCGGCCAGTGACGCCGGGGAACGGTGTCCTCGACCAGGCGGCGGAGCTCGGAGGTGGCGGTGAGGGGTTTGATCCGCCGGGCCCTGACGATGGCCCGAGCGATCGGGGTGGCGAAGCGCTCCTCACCGTAGCTCCGCACCAGGTGGGCCAGGTCCTCCTCGTCCCACCCGTTCACGATGTCGGCGGCGGTGGGAACGGCCTCGGTGGGGTCCATCCTCATGTCGAGGGGCCCGTCGAGGCGGAAGCTGAACCCGCGGAGGGGATCGCCGAGCTGGTCAGAGGAGGTGCCAAGGTCGAGGGCGACCTGGTCGGCTCCGGCGATCCCGTGGTCCGCGGCCAGGCTGTCGATGGCGGCGAAGTCGCCGTGGACCAGGGTGAGCCGGGCGGCGGGGGTGCCGCCGAAGCGCTCGCGGGCCCGGGCGATCGCCTCGGGGTCCCGGTCGATGGCCAGGACCCGACCGCTGCCGCCGAACTCGGTCCAGGAGCGCGGCGGTCACCCCGCCCGCGCCCAGGGTCCCGTCGACGGCCAGCTGGCCTTCACGGGGCTGCAGGTGCTCTATGAGTTCGTGTAAGAGGACCGGCCGGTGGAGGCTCGCCTCAGAGGGCGGCTCCCCGGGCGTGGTGAGGGTGTCGGTGTCCATGCTTGCCACGATCAGCATGGCGCCGGGCTGGGTTCGGACCGGCGCCGCTCACGACGGCGTCGGGGGACGGGCGATGAAGCCCATGGGGTTGATCCGGTCGGTGAGCTCGGTGAAGAACTCGGGGGTCAGCTCCCGGACGTCCTCCTCCCAGCGCTCGGTGGAGCAGAGCTCGACGTATTGGCCCATGCCCACGAAGGTGACCCGCTCCTCGATGCCGGCGAACTGGCGATGCGAGGGGTGAAGCAGCATCCTGCCCTGGGCGTCGAGCTCGACGTCACGGGTGTACGCGTTGAGCGGGCGCAGGTAGCGGCGCTGCTCCTCGGGGGTCCCCCCGGTGATCGGCAGGGAGCGCAGGTGGTCGTTCCAGGCGTCGGTCGGCCAGATCACCAGCCGGCCCTCCGCACCGATCGAGATGACCGCCCCACCGGCGAGGTCGCGGCGGAAGGTCGAGGGGACCGCGGTGCGACCCTTGGCGTCCACGGCGTGGCTGTACTCACCATGAAACATCCCGGCTCACCGGCCCCGCCCGGCACGCCGCCGGTTGGGGGCTGGAGCAGGGCAGCGATGGGCCTGTTCACCACTTCGCGCCACTTCTCACCACCACGGTGGCAGAAGGTTACAGCGACGACGCGCGGCACGCAATAGGAACGTATGTACGCGTCGGTGCGTGCTGGTCGGACGGCGTCTGTGGGGCGACCGGAACGGATGTACGAGCTACACGAGGGGCAGGGCGGCCTCTCGGCGCAGATGTCGTTCCAGGGCCCCCAGCAGCTCCGACACACGGATCGGCTTGGTCAGGTATTCCTGGGCTCCGGCCTCCAGGAAACGGGTGACCTGAGGGCTGGTGTCGTCGGCGGAGAGGACCAGGACCGGCACGTGGGCGGTGATGGGATCGGCTCGCAGCCGGTCGAGAACCTCGATGCCGTCCATGTCCGGCAGGTGGGCGTCCAGGAGGATGAGGTCCGGGCGGTGGTCGTGGGCCATCTCCAGGGCGCGCTGACCGTCCCTCGCCGACACCAGGCTGAGCTCGGGCCGGCGGGCAATGACACCCTCGACCAGGCTGACGTTCGACAGCGCATCCTCGACATAGAGGATGAGGCTGACGGGCAGCTGCGGACCGCCCCACCGGGCCCGGGTGCCGGCCTCCGCCTCCTCCTCCAGCCCGTCCATCTCCGCCATCTGCAGCTCGACCCAGAACGTGCTGCCGCTGCCGAAGACGCTGTCCAGACCCATCCGCCCGCCCATCGCCTCGGCCAGGGCCTTGGAGAGGGCGAGGCCGAGACCGGTCCCCTCCACCTCGGACGCTGCCGCCGAGAGCCGTTCAAACGGAGAGAAGAGGCGTCCGATCTCCTCGCTGCGCAGGCCGGGTCCCGTGTCCTGCACCTCGATCCGGCTCCAGCCGCCCGAGGTCGTGACCCTGAGCTCCACCGAGCCGCCTCGGCGGTTGTACTTCACGGCGTTGGAGAGGAGGTTGACCAGCACCTGCTTCAACCGACGGTGGTCGGCCTCCACGCGCAGGCCGGCCGGTGGCTGATCCACGTGCAGGCTCACCTCATGCTGCTGCGCCGCCGGGCGGATCAGGTCGAGTGCCTCGGCGACCACGTCGCCGAGCGCCACCGCCTCCAGCGACAGGGCCAGCCGTCCCTCCTCGATGCGAGAGATGTCCAGGACCTCGTTGATGAGATCGAGAAGATGCTCGCCGGCCTTGAGGATGGTGGCGATCTGGCGGGCTCGCTGCTCGTCCGGCTCGGTGGCCAGGAGGAGATCGGCGAAGCCGATCACGGCGGTGAGGGGGGTGCGCAGCTCGTGGCTCATCTGCGCCAGGAACTCGTTCTTGGCCCGACTTGCGCTCTCGGCCAGGTCCCTGGCGCGGCGGAGCCGTGCTTCGTTCATCAGGGTGAGCTCGGCGACCCGAGCACGGTCGAGGGCGATCGCCATGGAGGCCGCGTAGGCGGACAGCCACTCCACCTCCTCGGTACCGAAGGTGGGAGACAGGGCGCCAGCGACCACCACCAGCAGCCCGCTGCCGGTCTGGACCGGCAGATGCTCGATGATCGCGGCTCTCGACGCCGGACCGGCGGCGATGAGACGAGAGCCCGAGGATTGCAGCGCCTGCTCGAGCAGCCGGCGAGCATCCTCGTCGAACATCCCCTGGACGGCGAGCAGCCGGCCATCGGGATCGGCGACCAGGCCGGCCTCGGCGCCGACCAGGCGGATGGCCCACTCCAGGCTGCGCCGCGCCACCGTGGCCCGGTCGGGGGTGGAGAGGAGCAGGTCATGGATGGCCCGGCGCAGCCTGACCTCCTCGGTGCGGCGCCACACCCAGCTGAGCCAGCGGGGCGTGGCCAGCCCGAGGTAGAGGGGGACCACACAGAGGAGGGCGACCACCTGGAGGACCAGGGACAGCTGATCGCCTCCGAGCGACAGCGCCGCCAGGGTGAGCGTGGCCACCCCGACCAGGCCCAGGTAGCCGACGGCGAGGGACTGGACCCGGGCCCGCTGCACCGGAGGGAGGTTCGCCGCCAGCCGAGCCAGGCGGTAGGCGGGCTCGACCACGGTGAGCGACCACACCCAGAACAGGACCAGTGCGGCAGCCAGCTGGAGCCGATTCAGGCCCCCGGCGAGGCTGGCCGCGGGCAGGCCGGCGGCCAGGCCGAAGGCGGTGGCGGCAACCAGGCCGGAGGCGGCGGTCACCCGCACCCAGACCGGCAGGCTGACGATCGAGTGGCGGTACACCAGCAGGCCCGCCCCCGATGCCATGAAGAGGATGACCACGGTGATCGTGAGCCAAGGGCTGGGTCCCAGGATCAGCTCCAGCTCCCAGCCGACCGCCACCAGGCCCAGGCTCCCGAGGGCGATCGCCAGGTAGGCGTGGCGCCGGTCGCGTTCCCGCCACCAATCGCGCGCACCGAGCACGGCGATCACCAGGAAGGCCGTCGAATTGGCGATCTGCAGCGCTGTCAGCGCAGGACTATCCACCGCGAGCTCCCGACCTCAGCGTGGTG
>CAVQTJ010000003.1:0-135318 GCA_963716555.1 uncultured bacterium
ACCGGCGACGGCATCGACGACCTCCTCGACACCATCCTGGTGGTCAGTGATGTGGAGGTCCAACCCCGGGCCAACCCCAACCGCCGCGCGGTCGGCACCGTCATCGAACTCCGAGCTGGAGCGGGGGAGGGGACCGGTGGCGACGGTCCTGGTCCAGAACGGGACGCTCAGGGTGGGCGACAACGTGGTGGTCGGGAAGGTGTACGGGAAGATTCGAGCGCTGAGCGATGCCGCCGGGAGGAGGGTCACCACCGCGGGACCCAGCCAGCCGGTGCAGATCACGGGGTTGACCGACGTGGCCACCGCCGGCGACGTGCTCCAGGTGATGGAGACCGAACGGGCGGCTCGCGGCCTGGCCGAGCAACGCGCCACCGAGGGCCGAGCCCGCCTGACTCAGCCGGCCCGGCGCATCACCCTGGCCGACTTCGCCGCCGTCGAGGGGGAGACCAAGACCCTGAACCTGGTGCTCAAGGCCGAGGCCAACGGATCGCTGGAGGCGCTGCGGGGACAGATCGTCAATCTCGAGGACCCCAACGTGAAGATCGCCATCGTGGGCGAGGGCGTGGGGGCGGTCTCCGAATCCGACGTCAACCTCGCCGCGGTCACCGATGCCATCGTGATCGGCTTCAACGTGCGGCCCGACGACCGCGCCCGGGCGGCGGCCGAGGAGCTCGGGGTGGACGTGCGTTTCTACGACGTCGTCTACCGGGTCACCGATGACATCACCACCTCGATCCGGGGGATGTACCAGCCCACCTTCGTCGAGGTCTACCAGGGCCGCGCCGAGGTGCGCCGGGTCTTCATGGTGGACGGCCGCCCGGCGATCGCCGGCTCCCAGGTCGTGGACGGCCGGATCGTCAGGGCAGCAACCTGCCGCGTCCTCCGTGATGGCAGGGAGGTGGCCAGGGCGAAGATCGACGCGCTCAAGCGGTTCAAGGACGACGTTCGGGAGGTCGCTCGCGGCTACGAGTGCGGCATCACCCTCGAGGACTTTGCGGACTTCGCGGTGGGTGACGTGCTCGAGGCGTACGTCACTGAGCAGCAGAACCTGTGACCTCGGTCGCAACCATGCCTCATCCCAAGGGCCGCTTTGCGCCGGTGGTGGGCCCGGCCTCCCGAGTTCCGCGGCCGGAGCGGGTGGCCGAACAGCTCCGCCAGGAGATCTCCTCGCTGATGTTGACTGAGATGAAGGATCCGCGGATCCGGCTGGCGTCGGTGTCGCGGGTGCGCGTCACCTCCGACCTGCGCAGCGCCACGGTGATGATCTCGGCCATCGGCGATGACGAGCAGCGCCGGGCGGTGGTCGGGGCCATGCGCCACGCCGAGGGCTATCTCCGGGCCCAGCTCGGTCACCGGCTCGAGAACCTCAAGTCTCCGCCGCGCCTCCGTTTCGAGCTGGATAAGTCGATTGCCTACTCGGTGCGGATCAGCACCATGCTCCGCGCCCTGGACCATGGGGAGGAAAGCCCATGACCGTGGCCCAGCGCGGTTTCGTCAGCGCCGTCGCCGCCGCCCCCGACATCCAGCGCCTGATCGCCGAGGCGACCGAGATCGGCTGCCTGGCCCACAAGGACGCTGATGCCGACAGCCTGGGCTCGGCGCTGGCCTTCGCCGCGGCGCTGCGGGAGATGGGCAAGCGGGTCCACACCATGGTGCCCAGCCCGCTGCCGAAGCTGCTCAGCTACCTCCCCGGCTTCGAGACCATCGAGGAGCCCCCGGCGGCGATCGACCTGCTCTTCACCTTCGACTGCGCCACCGTGCACCGGTTCGGCGACCGCGCCGACCTGGTGCGCAGCGCCGCTCGGGTGGTCAACGTCGACCACCACGCGAGCAATGACGGCTTCGGCAACCTCAACCTGGTGGATCCGTCGGCCAGCGCCACCGGTCAGGTCGTGTACCACCTGCTGCGCGCCATGGGGTGGGAGATCTCGCCGGACGCGGCCACCAACCTCTACGCCGCCCTGCTCACCGATACCGGCGGCTTCCGTCATGAGAACACCACCGAGGCGGCGCTGCGCCTGGGCGCGGATCTGGCCGCGCTGGGGGCCGATCCCGGCTGGGTTGCCCTCAAGAGCTACAAGTCGCGCTCCATCCCGCAGCTGCGCCTCGAGGGGATGGCGGTGGGGCGGATGCGCACCGAGCACGGCGGCCAGCTGGTCTGGTCGGAGGTCACCCTGGCCATGCTCCGGGACGCCGAGGCCGAGATGCAGGAGTCCGAGGGCGTCATCGACCTGCTCCAGACCGTGGCCCCCATGAAGATCGCCATCCTCTTCAAGGAGGCCGAGCCGAACGTCACCAAGATCTCAGTGCGCACCCGCGACGAGGTGGACGCCACCCACATCTGCATCCCATTCGGCGGAGGCGGTCACCGCCGGGCCGCGGGCGCGGAGCTCCCTGAGCCGATAGACAGAGCCCGCGAGGGCGTGCTGGCGGTCGCCCGCAAGCAGCTCTCCGCGAGCGGCTGACCGATGGCGATCGCCCCGCCCTCGCCCACCGGCGGCTCCACGGGCCGGCCGATCCCGGCGGTCGCCGTCGAGGCTCCCCCGCGGCGCCGGGCGCTCACCGCCGTCCTGGCGGTGAACAAGCGCAGGGGGCAAACCTCCTTCTCCTGCGTCCAGGACGTTCGCCGGATTTTCGGCGAGCGCAAGGTGGGCCACGCCGGCACCCTCGACCCGGCCGCCCAGGGACTCCTCCCGGTGTTCCTCGGCTCCGCCACCCGGCTGGTGGACCATCTCCACCGGCAGACCAAGAGCTACCGCTGCACGGTCCGCCTCGGAGAGCGCAGCGACACCCTCGACTCCGAGGGCCGGATCACCGCCGGCGGGGACGCCTCGGGCCTGGACAGGTCGGCGGTGGAGAGTGCCCTGGGGGGCTTCGTGGGCGAGATCACCCAGATACCGCCGATGCACTCCGCGGTGCGCCATGAGGGCGCCCACCTCTATGAGCTGGCCCGTCGCGGCGAGGAGGTGGAGCGCGAACCCCGCCCGGCGGTGGTGGTCAGCGCCACTCTGGAGGCGTTCCGTCCTGGCGAGGTGGCCGAGGCCGACCTCGAGGTGGAGTGCGGCAAGGGGACCTACATGCGGGTGCTGGCCGCCGACCTCGGCGAGTCGCTCGGGGTGGGCGGCTACCTCAGCTGGCTGGAGCGGACCCGCTACGGGTCGTTCGACATCGCCGATTCGCACACCATCCAGGAGCTGCGCCAGATGGAAGACCCGGGGACCGCGCTCCTGCCCCCGGAGGTGGCGGTCAGCGACCTGCCGTCGGTCTTCCTCGGCCCTCCTGCGGTGACCCAGGTGCGCCGGGGACAGCCCGTCTTCCTGCCCAGGGCGGCCGGCGGGTTGCCCCAGGGTGAGACCCGGGCCCACGCCGCCACCGGCGAGCTGATCGCCATCGGCGAGGTCACCGGGTATCGCTTCCAGCCCACCAAGGTCTTCGCCTAGTGTCCTGGGACGGAGATTCCTGGGACCCAGGACACTGAGGGAGGCGGGGGAGCGCGGCGGTGGTGCAGCTCGAGCACTCCCTGGGACCGGCGCGAGACCGGTCCCGGCCGCCGGCGGTGTGCAGCGTGGGCGTCTTCGACGGCGTCCACCGCGGCCATCAGCGCCTGCTCAGCGCCACCCTGGCCGGCGCCCGAGAGCTCGGCGCGGTCGCGGCGGTCGTCACCTTCGAGCCCCATCCCCGAGCCGTCCTGGACGCCGCCAGCGCGCCCCCTGAGCTCACCACTCTCGACGAGAAGCGTGAGCGGCTCGCCGCTCTGGGCGTCGACATCGCGGTGGTGGTCAACTTCACCCGCGAGGTCAGCGAGTGGAGCGCAGAGCAATTCTGCCTGCGGCTGTCCGAGCGGTTCGAGCTGCGGCGCCTGGTGATCGGGCCCGGCTTCGCCCTCGGTCATGACCGGCGCGGGGACGCCGACTTCCTGCGCAGTTTCGGGTCCGGCCACGGCTTCGACGTGGTCGAGGTCGAGCCGGTGACGGAGGGCGGGCGCCCGATCTCCTCGAGCCGGGTCCGCACGGCGCTGCTGTCGGGCGAGGTCGAGGAGGCCGGCCGGCTGCTCGGGACCCCCTATTTCATGGACGGCACGGTGGAGCGGGGCAGCGCGGTGGGGCGCCGGCTCGGCTTCCCGACCGCCAACCTGGGGGTGGCCCCCGGCAAGTGCCTGCCCGAGCTCGGCATCTACAGCGGCTGGCTGCGGGTGAGGGGAGAGTGGCACCGCGCCGCCGCCAGCATCGGATACCGCCCGACCTTCGGCGGGGACCGTCTCACCGTCGAGGCCCACCTGCTCGACTTCGACGCCGACATCTACGGGGAGCGGGCCCGGCTGGCTTTCGTCCACCGCCTTCGCGAGGAGCGGCTCTACCCGGACGAAGCCTCGCTGATCGACCAGATGGGAGACGACGTGGCCGAGACCCGCCGGCGCCTGGAGGGCACCGGGCCTCCGGCGCTGTAGCGCTCCCAACCATCCCGGCCGCCGTGCGCCACGGGAATGCAGCCGGTCGCGCCACAATCCCCTCGCCCGTCCTGGGAGCCTGAGAGGAGTTGACGCCTGATGCCTGCCGAGAACCCGTCCCGGCGCTTCCCCGATGGCTTCCTGTTCGGCACCAAGACCTCGGCCTACCAGGTCGAGGGTGCGGTCGACGCCGACGGACGGGGGAGCTCGATCTGGGACACCTTCAGCCATACTCCGGGAAAGACCCGCAACGGCGACACCGGCGACGTCACCAGCGACCAGTACCACCGGCTCGACCAGGACCTCGAGCTGATCGGGGAGCTGGGGGCGCCCGGCCACTGCTTCTCGGTGGCCTGGCCCCGAGTGCAGCCCGACGGTCAGGGGCCGCCCAACCAGCGAGGGCTCGACTTCTACCGGCGGATGGTGGATGGGCTGCGCCAGCGCGGCGTCATCCCCGTGGCCACGCTCTATCACTGGGACCTTCCCGAGGCCCTGCAGCAGGCGGGGGGCTGGACGGCACGGGACACGGCGATGCGCTTCGCCGACTACGCGGGCATCGTCGGGGAGGCGCTCGCCGACGGGATGGGCATGTGGGTGACCCACACCGAGCCGTGGTGCGCGGCGTGGCTGGGCAACGCCCTGGGGATTCACGCGCCCGGCCTCCAGGACCTGGGCACCGCGGTGGCAGCCACCCACCACCTGCTGCTCTCCCACGGCGAGGCGGCGCGGGCGCTGCGTGCCGCCGTTCCGGGGTGCCCGGTGGGCATCGACCTCAATCTGCAGGTCGTCCGAGCCGCCAGCGATCACCCCGAGGACCGCGCCGCCGCTCGGAGATCCGACGGCAACTCCAACCGGCTCTTTCTCGACCCACTGCTCCTCGGCAGCTACCCCGGCGACATGCTGGAGCACTACGCGGAGCGCCGCCCCGGCTTCAGCGTGATCCGCGACGGAGACCTCGGGGTGATCGCCCAGCCGCTGGACTTCCTCGGGGTCAACTACTACTCGCCCAAGCTGGTCTGCGCTCCGACCCGGATGGCAGCCGCCCGCACCGCCGGCTACTGGGTGCCCAGGACGCCGCCGGATGACCTCATCAGCGGCGACCTGGGGGTCGTTGACATCCGCCGGCCGGAGGTGGAGGTGACCCCGATGGGCTGGGAGGTCGACCCTGGCGGGCTCACGGAGCTGCTGATCCGGCTCCGCACCGAGTACGGACCACGCCCGATCCACGTGCTCGAGAACGGCCGCGCGGCCGACGACTACGTGGACCCGGCAGGTGAGGTCCAAGACCTGGCGCGGATCGAGTACCTCCGCGGCCACCTCCACGCGGTGCTCGACGCCATCGATGCCGGGGTCGATGTCCGCGGCTACTTCGTCTGGAGCCTCCTCGACAACTTCGAATGGGGCCAGGGGTTCAGCATGCGGTTTGGGCTCACCTGGGTCGACTACCCGAGCGGCGCCCGGATTCCCAAGACCAGCTTCGGCTGGTACCGGGAGGTCGTGAAGGCCGGGGCGCTCCCAATCGGGCCGGGCTGACCGGCGATGATGGCGGTGTGACCGCCGCCCCCCCGCCCACCCTGGTGGTGGTCAACCCGGCAAGCGCCGGCGGGCGGACCGCGCACCGCTGGCCGGAGATTCAGATGGCGCTGCAGCGGGCGGGCCTATCGGTCAGGGCACAGCTGACGCTCGGCCGCGGTGACGCGATCGAGCTCACCCGGCGGGCGATCTCGGACCGGGGGATCCGCAGGATCGTCGCCGTCGGCGGCGACGGGACCCTCAACGAGGTGGTGAACGGCTGTTACGGTGAGGATGGCGTGCGGCTCGCCGACGAGCTCACCGTGGGGCTGATCGCGAGCGGCACGGGCAGCGACTTCCAGCGGACCCTCGGGGTCTCCAGCGACCCCACGGCCGCGGCTCGGGTTCTGGCCGCGGGTACGACTCGACCCATGGACGTCGGCAGGTTGACGCTCGGCGACGGGACCCATCGCCACTTCATCAACGCCGCCTCCTGCGGGATCGCCGCCGAGGTGGTGCTGCGGGTGGACCGGCGACGCCGGCGGGGGGTCGGCAGGCTGCGCCGCCTGAGCTTCCTGAGTGCCGCGGTCGGTGCCCTGTTCACCTACCGCAACCGGGACGTGGTGCTCACCATCGACAACACCGTGGTCCGGCGCCGAGCTCAGCAGGTGGTGGTGGCCAACGGTCGCGCCTACGGAGCCGGGATGCTGATCGCCCCCGAGGCCAGGGTGGACGACGGCCTGCTCGACGTGGTGGTGGTTGGCGACATCTCCAGGCTCGCGGCGCTGCGCGCCATTCCGCGGCTGTACCGAGGCGAGCACCTGACCATGCCCCTGGTCGAGGGACTGCGGGCGCGCCGGGTGAGGATCGCAACCGAGCCCGGGGAGGACCCGCCGCTGCTCGAGGCGGACGGAGAGCGGGCGGGCCGGGCCCCGGCCGAGTTCACCGTCCTCCCCAGCGCCCTGCGCTTCGCCGCCCCGGTGCGGCCATCGTGAACCGGACGGCTGGTACACTGGCCCGGACCGACCGAGGGCCTGTCACGGACTGCTGAGGCAGGTTCCGGCAGCGCTCTCAGTCCGGCGCCTGGCCCCTGCGGCCCCTGGAGACCACCCTTGCCCGACCTCCGTGCCAAGACTGACATCATCGCCGAGCACCGGCGCCACGAGACCGACACCGGGTCGCCGGAGGTTCAGATCGCCGTCCTCACCGAGCGCATCGGGTTGCTCACCGAGCACCTGCGCAGCCACACCCGCGACCACGCTTCGCGACGCGGTCTGCTGAAGATGGTCGGTCGCCGGCGGCACCTCCTCGACTACCTCGCCAGGACCGATGTCGAGCGATATCGCTCGATCATCGCCCGGCTGGGTCTTCGCCGATAGTGCGCGGCGTCCAGGACGCCGCCTCCCCCGCGATGGCGGGCAGCAAGGCGTCGCTGTTGTCACCCCCAGCACAGGAGACCTTCTCGCACATCGACTGAGTCAATCGAACTCGTTCGCGATCATCAACCGCCCTCAGCGTGGGCGCCGGCACACCAGTCGGTGAGACGTTGGGGACTGGACCCCGGCCGGGTGCCGCAGCCTCTCAGACGAGGGCGCGAACCCCTGAGCGCCGGCCTCCAGCCTCCACCGCCTCACCTCCGGACCAGACCGAGCCGCGTCACGGGCCACATCCGGAGATTTGCATGGCTGATCCACAACCCAAGACCTTCACAACCGACTTCGCCGGCCAGACCCTCACGGTCGAGACCGGACACGTCGCCGAACAGGCCAACGGCGCCCTGTTCATCCGCTGTCGCGACACCGTGGTGCTGGTCACCGCGACTGCCAGCACCACGCCTCGCGAGGGCATCGACTTCTTTCCCCTCACCTGCGACTACGAGGAGAAGCTGTACGCCGCCGGGCGAATCCCGGGCAGCTTCCCTCGCCGCGAGGGACGTCCCACCGAGGCCGCCATCCTGGCCAGCCGGATGATCGACCGCCCGATGCGGCCACTCTTCCCCAAGGACTTCCGCAACGACGTCCAGCTGGTCGCAACCGTGGTCTCCGCCGACCAGGAGCAGGACCCGGCCACCCTGGCGGTGACCGGCGCGTCGCTGGCACTCCAGATCAGCAACATCCCGCACGCCGGCCCGGTGGGCTGCGTCCGGGTGGGGATGATCGACAACCAGCTGGTGCTCAACCCGACTCTGGCCCAGCTGGCCGACTCGGATCTGGACCTGGTGGTGGCCGGAACCGCCGACGCCATCACCATGGTGGAGGCGGGGGCGCGCCAGATCCCCGAGGAGACCATGCTCCAGGCGCTGCGCCTGGCTCACGCGGAAGTCCGGCGCCTGGTGGAATTCCAGCTCCAGATCCGCCAATCCCTGGGCGCCAAGCCGGTCATGGATTACCCCCGGTGGGTGATCGATCCTGAGGTGGCGGCCGCGGTCCACGAGCTGGTCGAGGGCCGGATCGGCGAAGCCGCGCGCAACGCCGACAAGCCCACCCGCGAGGCCCAGATCGAAACGCTCCGTCAGGAGACGGTCAGCCGGCTCACCGAGCGCTTCCCGGGGCACACCGACATCGGCCGCGCCTTCGATTCGGAGCTGAAGAAGGCGGTCCGTCACGCCATCCTGGTCGAAGGTGTCCGTCCCGACGGCCGCCGCACCGACGAGATCAGGCCCATCTGGTGCCGGGTGGGGGTGCTGCCCCGCACCCACGGCAGTGCGCTTTTCACCCGCGGTCAGACCCAGGCGCTGTCCGTGGTCACCCTCGGTTCTGGCCAGGATCAGCAAAAGCTCGATGGGCTCGGGCTCGAAGAGTTCAAGCGGTTCATGCACCACTACAACTTCCCCCCCTTCTCGGTGGGGGAGGCCCGGCCGTTGCGCTCACCCGGACGGCGTGAGATCGGTCATGGCGCGCTTGCAGAGCGCGCGGTGCACAACGTCATGCCTGACGACGAGGCTTTCCCCTACGTGGTCCGAGTGGTCACCGAGATCCTGAGCAGCAACGGCTCCACCTCGATGGCCTCGGTGTGCGGTTCGGCGCTTGCCCTGATGGACGCCGGCGTGCCGCTCGAGGCCCCGGTGGCGGGCATCGCCATGGGCCTGATCACCGATGAGGGGAGTGAGCGCGCGGCGATCCTGAGCGACATCCAGGGGATGGAGGACGCGCTCGGCGACATGGACTTCAAGGTCGCCGGCACCTCCCGTGGCATCACCGCCCTGCAGATGGACATCAAGCTGCGCGGCCTCAGCTGGGAGCTGCTGGAGCGGGCGCTCGAGCAGGCCCGCGGCGGGCGGCTCCACATCCTCGGCAAGATGGCCGAGGCTCTGCCCGCTCCGCGCACCGAGATGAGCCCGTGGGCGCCACGCATCGAGACCATCCAGATCAACCCCGACAAGATCCGCGAGGTCATCGGTCCGGGGGGCAAGACCATCCGCCGCATCGTCGAGGAGACCGGCGCGCAGATCGACATCGAGGACGATGGTCGGGTGTTCATCGCCAGCCCCGACGCGGGCGCCCGCGACCAGGCGGTGGCGATGATCCGCGATCTCACCGACGAGATCGAGGTGGGCAAGCTCTACAAGGGCCGGGTCACCCGGCTGATGGGCTTCGGCGCCTTCGTCGAGATCCTGCCCAAGAAGGAGGGCCTGGTCCGCATCGCTCAGCTCGCCGAGCATCGGGTCGAGAAGGTCGAGGACGTGGTCGCGGTGGGTGATGAGATCTGGGTCAAGGTGATCGAGATCGACGACCGCGGACGCATCAACCTCTCTCGCCGTGAGGCGATTCGCGAGCTGGAGCAACGTCAGGCCGAGACTGCGGGAGCGGGCAGCGCGGGCCCCGCCTGATACCAGGAGAGCACCAATTGGCCGCCACCTCCACCGCTCCGGCGGTCGCCCTGGTCGGCGCCACCGGGGCGGCCGGCTCCACCGTGCTCAGGGTTCTGGAAGACCGCGCCTTCCCGCTCCGGGAGCTGCGGGTGCTGGCGTCGCCGCGGAGCCAGGGCACCCCGGTGCGCTTTCGCGGCCAGGAGCTTCGGATCGCTGCCGCGGATGAGGCAGCCCTCGAGGGTTGCGACATCGTCTTCTTCGCCGCCGGGTCGGCGACGTCGCGAGAGCTGGCGCCGCTGGTGGCGGCAGCCGGCGGGGTTGCCGTCGACAAGTCCAGCTTTTTCCGCATGGACCCGAACGTCCCGCTGGTCGTTCCCGAGGTCAACGGGGAGCTGGTCCGCGAGCATCGCGGCATCATCGCCAACCCGAATTGCGTTGCCATCCCACTCTCGGTGGCACTGGCCCCGCTGCATCGCGCCTTCGGGCTTCGCCACCTCACCGTGGCCACGTACCAGGCGGCGAGCGGCGCCGGTCGCGGCCTGCGCGAGGAGCTGGAGGCTCAGGTCCGCGACGATGCCGCCGGCCGAGCTCCCGAGCCCCACACCTATCCCCATGTGCTCCATGGCAACGTCGTGCCTGGCGGCTGGCGGATGTACGGTGATGACACCGAGGAGGAGGTCAAGGTGATCCAGGAGGTTCGGCGGCTGCTCGAGATCTCCGAGCTGCGGGTCGGCATCACCACCGTGCGCGTTCCGGTCGCAGTCGGCCACAGCATGGCGGTCTGGGCCGATTTCGACGCGGAGCCCCCGGCTGGGGAGGCGCGCCACATCCTGGAGGGCGCCGCCGGGGTGCGGGTGGTCGATGAGGCCGCCTCTCAGACCTATCCCACCCCGCGCGCGGTGGCGGGCATGGACGAGGTCCATGTCGGCCGGATCCGCCGCGACCCCAGCCGGGAGAACGGCCTCGCCCTCTGGGTGGTGGCCGACAACCTTCGCAAGGGCGCGGCCACCAACGCCGTGCAGGTGGCGGAGCTGGTGCTCGAGTATCGCTGAGTCGGGGCGGGAGGGGTGGTGCTGAGCTCGGGTGCGACCGTCGGAACGGCCTGACTGCCGTTCCGCGGCCTTGCCTCGGCGCGGTTGCAACCCGCGTCTGCGGCAAACCGTCGCCCAGCACCACCCCTCCCCGCCCTTCGCGATCAGCAGGACACTACTCGCCGGACGACGTGGGCCTTCGGAGACGGAGTGCTCGGCTCGGCGCGCCGCTGCCCTTTTAGAGCGGCTGAGTTCGAACCGCAACCGCCTCGCGTGCCCTCAGTCCTCCAGCGACATCCAGAAGCGATAGGCCACCCGCTGGAAGCCGGCGCCCACGTAGAAACGATGTGCGGCGTCACGCTCAGGTCGGATCCCACTGGTCAGCTCGATACCCTCACAACCGCTGCTCCGGGCCCACTCTTGCGCTTTCCGCCTGAGCTGCGCGCCGATTCCGCGGCGCCGAGCCTGGGAGCGCACGACCATGGCATTTATGCGGGCGATGGAACGGGTTCGCCCGAACGGCAGGTGGCAGCAGATGACCAGCAGCCCCTGGAGCCGGGCGCTGTCCGCGGCCACAAACACGGTCTCTATCCCGCGGCCAAGCCGCTCCAACGCTTCGGCGGCCGTGAGCGGGTAGCCGAGCTCTGCGAACAACTCGGCGATTTGGGGAGCGTCATCCGCTCGCGCCTCTCGTAGGACCAGATCTGCGGCGGCCACGACACCGATGTTGCCACGCGCCCACCGGCCGAGAGGGCGTGCCCCGTTCGCGCGAGCGGCAGTACAGTTCGCCGCGATGGGTGGTGGGGTCGGTTCGCGGCGATGGTGGCAGCGCCTGTCCCGCGGCAGGTGGGCCGGAGCCAGCGTGCTGGCTCTCGCCTTCCTGCTCGCCACCGTGGTCGCCGCCCTGGTGCTCGACACCACGCCGTCGGACCTGGACGGCTTCTTCTGGCCCTCGGCGGAGATCGCCGCCCATGGCCATCCTCTGCTCGTCTACGCGGTGAGGTCCGGTGAGTACCCGGACGCCAACGGCCCGCTCGGCCTGCTGCCACTGAGCCTGGTGGCGCTGGTGGCGAATGCCCTCGGGGTTGCAGGCAGCTTGAACGTGCGTGACGCGCTCGCCGAGGGGGTGTTCGCCGTCTTCACCCTGCTCATGGCCCGCGAGGCGGTGCTGGCCGTGGAGGTCGGCCGGGGCCGGCCGATCCGCCCCGTGGCGACCGCCATCGTCTTCCTGGTTCTCCCTCCGCTATGGGTCACCACCATCGGGTTCGGGCACGTCGAGGAACCCCTGGAGCTCTGGCTGATGTTGCTCGGCGTCCGCCTGCTCGGCCGCGGCCGGACAGTCGGTGCCGGGGCTTGCCTGGGCCTCGCCGTCCTGACCCGCAGCCTCGCGGTCACCGCCCTGATCCCGCTGGTCCTCGTGCTCCTCGGGGAACGGCGGAAGCGCCCCGCCGCAGCGCTGCTCGGCACCGCCGCCCTCACCGTGGCCGCGGGGGTCGCACCGTTCTTGATCGCCGATCGGGCCGACCTCGTGTACTCACTGGTGACCTTCCGCTCCGCTCTGCCCATCGCCGGCGGATCGCTCTGGTTCGCGATGCGGGGCGCGCCCTGGGCAGGGGTGGTGCAGGGCGACGACACCTGGATCTTCCTGGGGGCCGCGATCGTGCTGGTGGGCGTCGTCGTGGTGCGCCGGCGAGAGCCATCCCTGGCTCCGCCGCGGGTCCACGGCCTGCTCGCCGTCGCCGCCATCTGCGTCCCGATGCTGGCCAAGACCACCTGGCCGTACTACTTCCTCGACCCCTGCCTGCTGGCGACCATCTGGTGGCTGGGTCGGCCGTGCGGCGTCCTCGGATGGCGCGCGGCGGCGCCGCTCGCTCTCGCATTGGGGGGCGGGGTCCTGGGAGCCCTCGACCAGGGCCTGCCGCTCGCCCCCCTTCCCGGAGCGATCACCGGCATCGCCGCGACGGTGGGGGCCGCCATGGTCATCGTCGCGCTGCTGGTCGATCTCATCCGAGAGCCGGCAGCCGGGATCCAGGACGGGCGGCCCCGGGGCGCAGACGGCAGGGTGACCGGACGGGCCGGGCCCCGATCAGGGCGGGAGCTGACCGCACCCCTCGGTTCCGGGTGAGGCCTGCGGGCGGCATACAATCCCGGCGATGCTGAGCGGGGCTGAGGAAGCGCTGGCCGTCGTCCACGAGCACATCCTGGTCTGCACCGCCTGCCCGCTCCATGCGCGGCGGACCCAGGCGGTTCCCGGCACCGGTCCGGCCAGCGCCCGGATCATGGCGGTGGGGGAGGGACCTGGGGAGACCGAGGACCGCCTTGGCAAACCCTTCGTCGGGGCCGCCGGCAACGTCCTCACCCGACTTCTGGAGAGCATCGGGCTGCACCGTGACGACATCTACATCACCAACACGGTCAAATGCCGGCCGCCCGGCAACCGCGACCCGGAGCCGTCGGAGGTCGACACCTGCGCGCCTTTTCTCGACGCCCAGATCGAGATCATCGAGCCCGATCTGATCCTCATCCTCGGCCGCCACGCCCTGGCCCGGCTGCTCCCCGGAGCCGGCGGGATCACCCAGCTCCACGGCCGCCGGGTGCGCCGCGGCGACCGCATCTACGTCCCCCTCTACCACCCTGCGGCGGCTCTCTACAACGCATCGCTGATGCGCACCTTGGAGGACGACATGCTCAGGGTCCGGCAGTACCTCGACGAGGCTGAGGGCGAGCGCACCCTGCGTGGCGCCGCCGCTGCCCGTGAGGCCGCGGCCGCGGTCCCGCTGGATCACGACCAATTGATCCTCTTTGAGTAGCGCGGCCTCCACGCTCAGGTTGCTGGCCTTCGGCGGGCTCGGCGAGATCGGGCGCAACCTGCTCACCGTCGAGTGGGGCGACGACATCGTGGTCGTCGACTCCGGGCTGATGTTCCCGGAGACCGAGATGCTGGGGGTCGACCTGGTGATCCCCGACGTCACCTGGCTGGTCGAGCGGCGCGATCGGGTGCGCGGCATCGTGCTCACCCACGGCCATGAGGACCACATCGGCGCCCTGCCCTACATCCTGCCCCGTCTCGACGTCCCGGTCTACGGCACCGCGCTCACCCTGGGGATCCTGCGCAACAAGCTGCGCGAGCACCGGCTGATCGAGACCACCCGGCTGCACACCGTTCGCCCCGGTGATTCGGTCACTCTTGGCAGCATCACGGTGGAGTGGATCCACACCACCCATTCGGTGCCCGACTCCTGCGCCCTGGCTCTGCACACCCCGCTGGGGGTGATCGTCCACAGCGGCGACTTCAAGGTGGACCAGAGCCCGGTGCACGGCGAGCCGCCCGACCTGGCCCGGCTGGCCCGGCTCGGCGACCAGGGCGTGCTGCTGTTGCTCAGCGACAGCACCAATGCCGAGGTCGAGGGCATGACCCCGAGTGAGCGGTCGGTGGGGCCGGGCATCCATTCGATCGTGGAGGGAGCCCCGGGGCGGGTCCTGGTCGCCACCTTCGCCTCCAACATCTCGCGCCTGCAGCAGGTGATCGGGGCCGCGGAGGAGGCCGGGCGACGCTGCCTGGTGGTGGGACGCTCGATGCTCAACAACGTGCGCGTCGCCCAGGAGCTCGGCTACCTGCAGGCCCGGCCCGGCACCCTGGTGTCGCCCCGCCAGGCCGAGCGGCTCGCGGACGCGCAGCTGTGCATCCTCTGCACCGGCGCCCAGGGCGAACCGCTCTCCGCCCTCAGCCGCATCGCCGGCGCCGAGCATCCGATGGTCTCGCTGCACCCCGGTGACACCGTGGTGCTCAGCGCCAACCCCATCCCCGGCAACGAGGAGGCGGTCCACCGGACCATCAACAACCTGCACCGGCTCGGGGCCCGCACCTACCTCGGAAGCGCCCACGGGGTTCACGCCTCCGGCCACGCCGGCCGCGAGGAGCTGCGGCTGCTGCTCACCCTGTGCCGCCCTCGCTACTTCCTGCCCGTCCATGGCGAGTACCGCCACCTCGCCGCCCACCGCGAGCTGGCGATCGCCACGGGAGGTGCCCACCGCCAACGTCGCCACGGTCGACAACGGGATGGTGGTGGAAATCGACGAGGACGGCATGCGGGTGGTGGGCCAGAGGGTACCGGCCGGCTATGTCTACGTCGACGGGTTGAGCCTGGAGGACGCCACGGACGTGGTCTTCCGCGACCGCCGGCAGCTCGCCGAGGACGGGCTGATCATCGTCCACCTGGCGGTGGAGCGTTCCACCGGTGCGGTGGTGGCCGGCCCCGAGCTGATCAGCCGAGGCTTCATCGAGGACGGCAGGACCTCGGTGCTGGAGGAGGCTCAGGTCCGGGTGCGCGAGACCCTTGAGCATCTGGCGCCGGACGCGGGTTGGACGGTGTGGCAGAGCGCGGTGCACGACTCGCTCAGCCGTTTTCTCTTCAAGCGCACCCGGCGGCGGCCGCTGATCCTCCCGATGGTGACCGAGATCTGAATCTCTCAGCGGCGGCGGGGGCAGCGGTCCGACGTCGAGACCGAGGCGGGCCAGCGCGCCGACCGTCGGCGCCCGGGCGTGGCGCGTGTTCGCGAACATCCCGAACGCCCATTCGCAAGCGGTCCGGCCCTGCTACGATCGACGCGGCCCGCCCCACCCCACGTCGCTCCCCGCGCCTCAGAGGACCGTCATGCCTCCCCGCACTCAGACCCGGCCGCGCGCCAAGGCGCCGGCCCGAACCGCCTCGCGGCGACCCGCCGGTCGCCGGCCGCCCCGGCACCCGCTGCTGAGCCCTGATCAGCGCCGGGAGCTGAGCGGCATCGCCCTGGTCGGCCTCGGGGTCCTGCTCGCGGTGGTGCTCGCCCTCCCCGGCGGGGGTTCGATCGCCCGCCCGGTCCACGACACCCTGCTCGGCTGGCTGGGGATCGGGGCCTGGCTGACCGCAGCCGGGCTGGTCCTCACCGGCGCCCGGCTGCTCGGCCGCCAGGCCTGGACCGGCGGCGCGCTCGCCGCGGTGGGCAGCGTGCTGGTGGTGGTGGCGGTGCTGGGTCTCTTCGGTCTGCTCATACCCGGCAGCGCCGGCACCGCCGGCGCCCGCTTCAGTCAGGGGATCGCCGCTCGGCTGGGCGGGGCCGCCACCGCGGCTCTGATGCTGCTGCTGATCTGCGCCGGTCTGGTGGTGGCGGTGGAGCTCCGGGTCGCCCGGGTGGCTGCCGCGGTGCGCGATTGGCTGCTCAACCGCCCCGACTCCGCGCTCGACCGGGAGGGCGCCGCCGACGGGGCCAGCGCGATCCCGCCGCGGCGCCGGCGGGCGGGCGGTGAACCTCGCCGGGGTGCCGGCTCCGCTGCTCTTCGGCCCGCCTCCCGGCGAGGCGCCACCGGCCGGCCCGACCTTCATGCCGCCCTTCCCGGATCCTGCCGATACCCCCGCGGCCCGGACGCCCCGAGGCGAGCCGGAGGCGGAGGTCGAGGCTCCGGAGCTTTTCACCCGAGAGTTCGAGGGGAGCGTCGAGCCCCGGATGCTGGGGCCGATCCCAGAAGCGGAGGCGGCGCACGCCGCAGCGCTCGGGGACGAGGAGGCGGAGCACACCTGGACGCATCCCCGGCGCCGACCTCCTGGACATCGTGAGCGGCAAGCGCGAGCGCCTGGAGAAGGAGGTGCAGGCGACCGCCGCCCTGATCGAGAGCACCCTGAACTCGTTCGCCATCGGGGCCCGGGTGGTGGGCGCGAACAGCGGCCCCACGGTCACCCAGTACGAGCTGCAGCCGGCGGCGGGCGTCCCGGTCCGCAAGATCGTCGGCGCCCAGACCGACCTCTCGCTGGCGCTGGCCGCGCCGGTCAGGATCCAGCCCTTCATTCCCGGGCAAGTCGGCGGTCGGCATCGAGGTGCCCAACAAGGCGGCCCAGCTGGTGTCGCTCAAGGAGGTGGTCACCTCCTCTGCCTTCTCCGATCCCCGCCACCGTCTGGCCGTGGCTCTGGGGGCGGACGTGTCCGGCCACCCGGTGGTGGGCGACCTCTGCCGGATGCCCCACCTGCTCATCGCCGGCTCGACCGGAAGCGGCAAGTCGGTCTGCGTCAACGCGATCCTCGCCGGCTTCCTCCTCCAGGCGACGCCGGCCCAGCTCAAGCTCATCCTGATCGACCCCAAGCGGGTCGAGCTCTCCACGTTCGCGGACGTTCCCCACCTGCTGGTGCCGGTGGTGGTCGAGCCCGAGGCCGCGGTCGCCTCGCTGCGCTGGGCGGTCAAGGAGATGGAGGAGCGCTACAAGCTCTTCGCCAGCCACGGCGCCCGCAACATCGCCGCCTTCAACGAGCGGGCCCCGGGGCTCGGCCTCGCGGCGCTCCCCTACGTCGTGATCGTGATCGACGAGCTGGCCGACCTGATGATGGTGGCGGCGGGAGAGATCGAGGACCTGGTGTGCAGGGTGGCCCAACTGGCCCGCGCCGTCGGCATCCACCTGATGGTCGCCACCCAGCGGCCCTCGGCGGACATCATCACCGGGCTGATCAAGGCCAACATCCCGAGCCGGGTCGCCTTCGCGGTGTCGAGCGGCGTCGACTCGCGGGTGATCATCGACGAGATGGGGGCGGAGAAGCTGCTCGGCCGCGGCGACATGCTCTACCTGCCCATCGACGAGGGCAAGCCGCGCCGGCTCCAGGGCGCGTTCTGCTCGGACCGCGAGCTGGAGGCGCTGATCGACTATCTGGAAGGCGCAGGGTGAGCCCGAGTACCAGGAGGAGGTCTTCCGGTCGAGGCGACGGTGTCGTGGGCCCGGGACGCCGGCAAGCGCGACCCGCTCTTCGCCAAGGCCGCCCACACCGTGGCCGCGGAGGGCCGGGCCGCCGCGTCGCTGCTTCAGCGCAAGCTCAACGTCGGCTACACCCGGGCCGCCCGCCTGGTCGATCAGCTCGCCGAGCAGCGGGTGGTCGGCCCCTACGAGGGGAGCAAGTCCCGGGAGGTGCTGATGGACGTGATCCAGGTGGACGAGCTGCTCGCCGATCTGGGCGAGGAGTAGCCGGGACCTCAGCCCCGGCGGCGGTTGAGCGCGGGCTGAGGCTTTTCGGATGGGCCAGCAGCGGCGCTCGACGGCCGGCAGCTCCGGGCCCGAGGCGGTGCGGGGGAAGCGCATATCCTTGCAGGCGCATGGCTCAGGAGTACTCGTTCGATGTCGTCAGCGACTTCGACCACCAGGAGATGGTCAACGCCGTCGACCAGACGCGCCGAGAGATCCAGACGCGCTACGACTTCAAGGGGGTGACCGCCGAGATCACCCTGGAGAAGGAGCAGCTGGTGCTGCTCACCGAAGGGGACATGCAGCTGCGGGCCATCGTCGATGTCCTCCAGAGCAAGCTCCACCGCCGCAACATCGACCTCAAGGTCCTCGATCCCCAGAAGCCGGAGCCGGCGGCGAAGGGCAACGTCCGCCAGGTGATCAAGCTGCGCCGGGGGATCTCCGACGAGCTGGCCCGCACCCTCTCCAAGAAGGTGCGCAGCGAGCATCCCAAGGTCCAGGCGCGGATCCAGGGGGACCAGCTGCGCATGGTCTCCAAGGAGAAGGACGCGCTCCAGGGCGTGATCCGCGCCCTTCGCGAGATGGACCTGGAGGTGCCGCTGCAGTTCACCAATTACCGGGGCTGACGGAGCGAGGAATGAGGACCGAAGGTCATCGGTCCGAGCGGAGGATGCCCCGGTCGCACCGAGTACCGGGGCTGACGGAGCGAGGAATGAGGACCGAAGGTCGATCAGGTGAAGGTGGAGCCCCTGGGGGAAATCGAAGACGCTGACCCAGAACCTGATGATCGGGCTGGTGATCCTGGCCCAGCCGTATCCGGTGCTCGATCCGGTGGCCATCGTCTTCATCTACCTGGCGGTGGTGGCCACGGTGCTGAGCGGCCTGGATTATCTGTGGCGCTATCGGGGCTTCGTGACGTGAGCGACGATCCGCGGCTGGCCGCATCGTTTCCCCAGAGCGCCGAGCTGGGCGAGCTGCTGGTCAGCCCGAGGCCTGACGCGTCGCGGTCGCCGAGTCCTGCACCGGGGGACTGCTGGGGGCGGCGCTCACCGCCGTGCCCGGATCCTCTCGCTACGTGCGCGGGGGGGTGGTCGCCTACGCCGACGCGGTGAAGCGCGACGTCCTCGGCGTCGACGCCGAGCTGCTGGCGACGCGCGGGGCGGTGAGCGCCGAGGTCGCCGCGGAGATGGCCCGGGGAGTGGCCCGACGTGCTCGACGCCGATCTCGGGCGTCGCCATCACCGGGGTGGCCGGACCGGGAGCTGAGGGGACCTCCAAGCCGGTCGGGCTCATCTACGTCGCCGGCTGGCTGGCCGGCCGGGCGGAGGCGGTCGAGCTGCGGGAGCACGGCGACCGCGAGGCCAACCGGGCCGCCGCGGTGCGCGCGGCGCTCTCCGCGGGGTGCACGCCTCGCCCACCGGCTACAATCTCGCCGACGTGAGCGACCGCTGAACAACCCTCCGCACAGATCCCCCGAGGACTTCCACTTCGGCGCCCAGGGTCGTATTCCTCCGACGGCCGGCACATCGGCTCGCTCACCTCCATGATCGTCGACGGCGAGAGCTTCGACGTCCGCGCCATCGTGGTCAAGGAGACCCGCGCCTTCTCCGGTCATCGTGTTGCGGGGACCGCGATGATGGAGGACGACATCGCCATCCCGGTCGGCGTCGGTGAGCGACGTCGACCGCGAGCGGATCACCCTCTCGGTCACATCGTCCGCCGCCCGGCGCACCGAGCCCTATCTCACCTACCACTACGCCCCGATCGACCGAGGGCGACATCGGTCGCCTGCTGGTCGCCGAGTCGAGCGAGACCGGCGACCCGCCTCACGTCGTCGAGGAGGCGCACAAGCGGCTCGACGAGCTGGAGATCCGGCGCGGTGAGAACGTCATGCTGGGGCAGGACCGGCAAGAAGCTGGGCACCGTGCGCGACGTGATCCTGGACGACGGTGAGCTGGTCGGGGTGGTGGTCCACCCAGCGGGCTTCTTCAAGGAGGACGTGCTGCTCCAGACCCGCTTCCTGGGGAGGAGCGACGACCTCGCCCTCTTCGCCCACCTGAGCGAGGCCGACCTCGCCCACCTGACCCCATTCCACCGCGGAGAGCTGACCGCGGGGTAGTCCAGGGCCGGCGGCTCGCCTCAGCCCGCGCCAGCCGCGGAGGTGGGATCGAGGCGCATCCGGCGTATCGAGGGGCCAGGCGATCCGGCGGCGAGGCCACCCATGGCCCCGCTGGTGCGGATTCAGGCGCCAGATCCGCGGCCACCCCCTTGCGCCGCGGCCCGCACCCGCTAGAGTACGGCGGCGACATCTGTTCGTCACAGCTGCAGCAACGCCGCTCCAGGAGATATCGCCTTGCAGGAGATCAAGCGTGACAAGCACACTAACAAGTGGTAGTAATGGTCGTACAATGGAGGTCACCGGGCGGCGATCAGCCGCCAACAAGGAGGCGGAGGCGGTGCCCACGGAAAAGGAGCGAGCGCTCTCGACAGCCCTGAGCCAGATCGAGCGCAACCACGGCAAGGGCGCGATCATGCGACTCGGGGACGTCCAGACCCAGCGGGTCGAGATCATCCCGACCGGCGCCCTCACCCTGGACATCGCCCTGGGGGTGGGCGGAGTGCCGCGGGGGCGAGTGGTCGAGGTCTACGGTCCGGAGAGCTCGGGCAAGACCACCCTCACCCTCCACATCATCGCCGAAGCCCAGCGCAGGGGAGGGGTGGCCGCCTTCATCGACGCCGAGCACGCCCTCGACCCTCAGTACGCCGCCCGGATCGGGGTCCGGACCGACGAGCTCCTGGTCTCCCAGCCGGACACCGGCGAGCAGGCTCTCGAGATCGTCGAGGTGCTGGTGCGCAGCGGAGCGGTGGACGTCGTGGTCATCGACTCGGTGGCCGCCCTGGTGCCCAAGGCGGAGATCGACGGCGACATGGGCGACACTCACGTCGGCCTCCAGGCCCGGCTGATGTCCCAGGCGATGCGCAAGCTGACCGCGGCCATCAGCCGGTCCAACACCTCGGTCATCTTCATCAACCAGCTGCGCGAGAAGGTCGGGGTGATGTTCGGCAACCCCGAGGTGACCACCGGAGGACGGGCACTCAAGTTCTACGCATCGGTGCGGATGGACATCCGCAAGATCGATACCATCAAGCAGGGGCTCGACGCCGTGGGCAGCCGGGTCAAGGTCAAGGTTGTCAAGAACAAGGTGGCTCCCCCGTTCCGCAACGCGGAGTTCGACATCCTCTACAACGAGGGGATCTCCTACGCGGGCAGCGTCCTGGACATGGCCGTCGACGCCCGGATCATCGAGAAGAGCGGCGCCTGGTTCTCCTACGGTGATCTCCGTCTCGGTCAGGGCCGAGAGAATGTCCGCGACTTCCTGAAGCAGAACCCCGAGATGCTGGAGGAGATCGCCTCCAAGGTTCGCCTCGGCGCCCTGCCGACGCCGGTTCCGGTCGGCTTGGATGAGCCCAATGGCAGCTCGCCAGCCGTACCGGTTGGATAGCCTCCGTGACCGCGCCTGGATCCCCGCTGCGGCGCACGTCGGGGCGCCGGCCGAGCACGCCTGACCCGGACGACGCAACCGCCGCCGACGCCACCGCCCGGCGGATCCTCGCCGCCTCCGACCGCTCCCGGTCCGAGGTGCGCCGCCGGCTCGAAGACCGGGGATTCAGCCGCCCGGCGGCGACCGCCACCGTGCAGCGGCTCGCCGCCCGAGGATGGATCGACGACGAGCGGCTCGCCGACGATCTCGCCGAACGTCGCCTGGGGCGCGGCTACGGCCGGCGGCGGGTGATCGCCGACCTGGTCGCGCGTGGCGTGGGATCGGAGACGGTCAACCGCATCGCCGCTGAGCTCGGCACCCACCAGGCCGAGGCAGTCAAGCTGGCCGCCGACAGGCTCCGCGCCGGCCGCGCGCCGGGTCCGCCCGACGAGCGCGAATTCCGCCGCATCGCCGCGGCCCTGCAGCGGCGCGGCTTCGAGGCCGCCGACATCCGCGTCGCGCTGCGCCGGCTGGCCGCCGTCAGCGGCGACTGGGGCGACTGACACTCCGTCGGGACCCGAGGCCCCACCAGGCAGCGCCTCCCCTCAGACGGCCGACGGTGACTCCGGGATGCTTCGCTGGTACCGGACCACGCGCGCGAGCATGGCGAAGGTCATCGCGGCCAGCAGGGCGCCGAAGACCACCAGACCGTCCATGGATGCGAGGAAGACGGCGAAGCCCCCGAGGAAGGCGCCGATCGCCCCTCCCGCCGCCAGGGTGGCGGTGTAGAAGGACATCAGGGCCGCTCGGTCGGCGTCGTAGCCCTCGGAGCAGTCGGCCAGGAAGGTGACGGCAGCCGGTCCGAAGCCGGCCACCCAGACGATGCCCAGGGCACCGAAGGGCAGCACAAAGGGCACGCCCGCCAGGGGCACGTGGTTGGCGACGAGCAGCGCCGCCGAGAAGAGCCACGCCCCCGGAACCGCGCGGCGCATCTGGGTCACCGGCCCCAGCCGCGGGATCCAGGGCGTCCACAGCGCGATCCCGACGACCAGGAAAAGGATCCCTCCGACCAGGATGAGCGAGACCAATCGGGTGTCCAGGTGGCGCACCAGGGTCTGACCGGACACCGGGGAGTGGTGCAGGAGGGAGGCCAGGTTGGCCCCGTAGGCTCCGAGGAGGCCGAAGGTGCCGAGCCAGGCGGGCAGGAAGGAGCGCATCGGACCTGGCCCCACCACCACCCTGATCAACACCGAGAGCCGGGTCACCGGGCGGGGCGGCATCCGGGGGACGAGGACCAGACAGATCAGCCCGGCGAGCAGGTAGGCACCGGCGAGGACGGCGAAGCCGCCCCGGCCGAAGTAGTGGTAGGCGAAGGGGCCCACCAGGAACCCGCCCGCGTATCCCGCCAGGGTCGCCGCCTCGAAGGCGCCGCTCGCCCGGGCACGGACCCGCACGCTCCCCGAGGTGGCCGCTGCGATCGCCCCGAGGGCGGTCGGCACGAACGCGGCTGCGGCGATCCCCTCGACCAGCCGGGCCTCGAAGATCCCCGCGGCACCCAGGGAGGCCGCGATCAGCAGCACGGCGAACGCGCCCACCATGGGACCCCCGACCACGAAGAGCTTGCGCCCGAAGCGGTCGGCGTAGCGGGCCATCACCGGGGCCAGCACCATCTCGGTGAGTGCCTGGGCCGCGCCCACCGAGCCCACCACCAGGCCCCGCGGATGTCCGTGGGCCAGATCGGCCAGGTAGAGCTGGACCCCGACGGTCACCCCCGAGGCGCCGACCCGGACCAGGGCGGTGCCGGTGAGCAGGGCGACCAGGGAGCCGCGGGGCAGCGTCGGTCCCCCCGGGCCCCGGGTGATGGCCGGACCACTCGCCTGGGCCTCGTCCGGGTGAATTGGCGCCAGGGGGTCGTCCGCGCCTTCGCCGGTGCGTCCGCCGGTCGTGCCGTGCCTCAGCGTCAAGGATCTCCTCCGGCTTGGTCCGCCGGCCCGTCAAGGCCGGGGCTTGGCTCCTCCCACCCTCTGGCGTGAGCCCCGATTATCCAGTGGGACGAGCGGTTGCATGAGGATCTCCGGCCCCGCCCCGGCTGCGGCCCTTCAGGGCCTGACCTCGCCGGCAGCGGACCCCAGGGGAGTTGAAGCGAATACAATGCCGTCACATCCTCAGGGATCCCCCCGGCAGCGCGCCGGGCCGGTCGCGGGCAAGGACGGTTCCCGTGCTGCCCCCGACCTCCGTCCCTCGGGATGGCGCCACTGAAAGGGGCGGTCCGCCGCCCCAGTTCACCCCCGACAACCCCGAGGACACCTCCGATCATCGACATCCTGGCCTTCGTGGCCTTCGGGCTGGGCGTGGTCATCGCCCTGGCCGGCTTCCTGTACGCCCAGCGCATCCGCGAGCGCGCTGCGTCCGCCGGCGCCTCCGCGGCTGAGCACCTCCAGGAGGAGCGCAACGCCGCCGAGCGCGAGCGCACCTCGGCCCTGCTCGCCGCCCGAGAGGAGGCACACCGGCTGCGCTCGGACGCCGAGTCCGAGGTCCGCGAACGCCGGGCCGAGGTGGCCCGCCTGGAGCAGCGGCTGGCCCAGCGAGAGGAGGGGCTGGAGCGGAGGGGCAGGGACGCCGAGCAGAGCGAGCAGCGCCTCACCCGGCGTGAGGAGGAGCTGGAACAGCGGCGCCAGCAGATCGAGGTGGAGCGCGTTGAAATCGCCAGGGAGCTCGAACGGGTGGCCGGGATGAACCAGGAGGAGGCCCGGTCAGAGCTTCTCCGCGAGGTCGAGGGTGAGCTGGACCACGAGATCGCCGAGCGGATCCGGGCCGCCGATCAGAAGGTCCGCGAGGAGGCTGAGGAGCGCGGCCGCGAGATCCTGATCACCACCATGCAGCGGCACGCCTCGGAGCAGGCCGGGGAGGCCGCCGTCACCGTGGTGCAGCTTCCCAACGACGATCTCAAGGGCCGGATCATCGGGCGAGAAGGACGCAACATCCGCGCCCTCGAGGCGGCCACCGGCATCGACGTGATCGTCGACGAGACCCCGGAGGCGGTGGTCCTCTCCGGGTTCGACCCAGTTCGCCGCGAGGTCGCTCGGCTCAGCCTGGAGCGGCTCTTCGCCGACGGCCGCATCCACCCTGCTCGGATCGAAGAGGTGGTGACCAAGAGCCGGGCGGAGATCACCGAGCGGCTCAAGGAGGAGGGGGAGGCAGCCTGCCAGGAGCTCGGCATCACCGGCGTCCACCCCGAGCTGGTCCGGCTGCTCGGCACCCTGCGCTACCGGAGCTCCTACGGGTCCAACGTGCTGGTGCACAGCAAGGACACCGCGGCGATCGCCGGGATGCTGGCAGCCGAGATCGGTGCCGACGTGGACCAGGCTCGGGAGATCGGGCTCTTCCACGACATCGGCCATGCGGTCGAGCAGCATGTGGAGGGCTCCCACGCCATCATCGGAGGTGAGATCCTGGCCCGGCTGGGCCGGCCCGCGGCGGTGGTCCATGCGGTTCGCGCCCACCACTACGATGAGGAGCCCCGGAGCATCGCAGCGTTTGTGCTGATCACCGCCGACGCAATCTGCGCCTCGCGGCGCGGCGCACGCCGGGAGTCCCTGGCTCAGTCGATCAAGCGCCTCGAGCGCCTGGAGCAGCTCGCCGACGAGCTCCCCGGGGTGGAGCGCAGCTTCGCCATCCAGGCGGGCAAGGAGCTCAGGGTCATGGTCCGGCCCGAGGAGGTCGACGACGACCGCGCCCAGATCATGGCCCGGGAGATCGCCAAGCGCCTTCACGCCGAGGGCAGCTATGCCGGTCGGGTCAAGGTGGTGGTGCTGAGGGAGACCCGGAGCGTGGAGTACGCCAGGTGATGGCGATGACCGGGGAGCGCAAGCTCACCGCCAACCGGCGTCCATTGAGATCGTTGCAGGGGTAACGATCGGATCGCAAACGCCGGCCGGCGGGCGGGCGAGAGCAGACTGCCCGTTCACGGCTATGCTTTCGTGGTCCCAGAGAATCCAGCAACCGTCCAGACAGGCAAGGCAGCGTTCGTGGAAATCCTCAAGGTCTCAGCAACCAGCAAACCGGTGTCGGTGGCCGGAGCCATCGCCGGCGTGATCCGCAGCCAGCACAGGGTGGAGGTGCAGGCCATCGGGGCTGGCGCGATCAACCAGGCGGTCAAGGCCATTGCCATCTCCCGGGGCTATGTGGCCCCGGGAGGCATCGACCTGGTCTGCATCCCCTCGTTCATCGACATCTCGATCGATGGCGAGGAACGCACCGGCATCCGCCTGCTGGTCGAATCTCGCTGAGCTGAGCCCAGCGCTCAGGTCCACGGGGACTCCTCAGTCTCGGCGGTCGCCCCGGTAGACGTGCGCGGCCCAGCGCTCGAGGGCCTCTGGGTCGCCTCCGCCCGGTCCCCCGCGCCTCCACGCCCCCCACAGCCTCAGCAGCAGGACGCCCAAACAGACGACCACGACCAGCGCGATCGTCACCGCCTGTTCCATGGCGGAATCAATCTTCGCACCGGGCCCCGGGGGTCAGGCCGGCGGCGGCGAGCCAGGCGCCGAGCGCTCGACCAGGAGGTTGAGGCAGAGGACCACCACGGCAAGGGCGGCGAGCACCGGCCCGAAAGCGCGCAGGCCCGCGGTCTGCAGGACCACTCCGACCAAGGCCGACATCCCGGCACCGCCCACCCCGGCGGCGCCCAGCTCCCATCCCACCGCGTGCACCGCCGCGTCGGCACCGAGGCGCTGTGGAGTCAGCGTCACCAGCGCCGGGAAGATGGGGCCCAGGCCGGCGCCGATCAGCACCAGCGCTGCAACTGTGGTCGCGGGCCCCGGTGCCCAGCAGAGGAGGGTGGCACCGGCCAGGCTGAGTAGACTGCCGCCCCGGCTGGCCGCCACGGCCGAGAGCCTGCTGCCGAGGGCGGCAACCCCGAATCGCCCCGCGGTGAGTCCCGCCCAGTAGAGGAAGACGGAGATCCCGGCGAGGGTGGCGGAGAACCCGTCCGGGAGGCGCAAGAAGCTCGCCGACCAGGCGCCCGCTGCGGCCTCGAACCCGGTGTAGACGAAGAAGAGAGAGAGGCTGAGGCCGAGGACGACGTGGTGACGGTGCCGCCCGACGCCGGGGGCGGTGGCAGGATCCGCCGCCTTCCCGATGAGGGGATGACGGGGAACTCGGGGGAGGCTTCGGCGCAGCGCCGTCCAGGCTCCCACCAGCGCGATCTCGAACACTCCGAGGACGGCGTAGGCACCACGCCAGGCCGAGCTGACGGCCAGGGACGCGGTCACCAGCAGCGGGCCCAATGCCGCCCCAACCCCGTAGGAGGCGTGCAGCAGATTCATCCAGCGCGGCCGGCCGGCCAGGGAGACGGCGGTGTTGAGCGCCGCGTCGAGTCCTCCGCTCGCCGCCCCCATCAGCAGGGCCGCGAGGACCACCGCCGGCCACACCGGCCCGGCGGCGATCAGAGTGGCGGCGATCCCGGCGGTCAGCGCGGCTCCGATCAGCATCGCGGCGGTGCCGAAGCTGCGCAGCACGCGTCCGGTGGATCCGGCGACCAGGAGGTAGCCGGCCATCGAGGCGAGGAGCAGTTCCCCGAGACCGCTGAGCGGCTGCCCGAAGTGGGCACGCAGCGGGGGCCAGGCGACGCCGAGCATCCCGTCAGGCAGCCCGAGCACCACGAAGCCGCCCAGTGATGCCACAACCAGGGTGCGAGCGGAGCGGGGAGTGCCGGTCGTGGGGGCGGCTGCCATCGGCCGCAACCCTAGCGCCGCAGGGCCGCGGCGCTCCCGCCCGCTTCGGGCTCACCTCGCGGTGGCGGCGGCCAGCCGCTACGCTGTGTGCTGCCCATGCCCGCGACGCCGCTCACCCTCAGTCCATCCGCCCGGGGCTTCCAGGCCCTGCCCCTGATCCAGCGCCAAGCCCAGCGACAGCCGATCGTGCCCGTCCTGGGCCGCCCCCCGCGAGCCCACCTCTGGCACATCGGCTGCCAGATGAACGACGCCGATCACGAGAGCCTGGCCGAACGTTTCGCGGAGATCGGCTTCGTCCCCGACGCCGCCCTCGACGACTCCGACCTGGCGGTGCTGATCACCTGCGCGGTGCGCCAGAACGCCGAGCAGAAGGTCTATGGCAAGTTCCGCGAGCTGACCGAGTGGAAGCGGGCCCGGCCGGGACGGGCCATCGCCATGACCGGCTGCATGGCCGTCGAGCATGGCACGGTTCTGCTCGGCAAACTCCCCGACCTCGACTACCTCTTCGACGTGCGCGATTGCGACGGCTTCTTCGCCCGCCTCCAATCGGTGTATGGGGCCGACATCGACGGCCCGCTCCCCATGCCCGCTTCCGACCGGCTGCTGGCCTTCGTCACAGTGATGGGCGGCTGCGACGAGATGTGCACCTACTGCATCGTCCCCTTCGTGCGCGGGCGCGAGGTGAGCCGCCCGGTCGCAGCCATCGTGGAAGAGGTCTCGCGGCTGGTGGAGCGGGGGGTGCGCGAGGTCACCCTGCTGGGCCAGAACGTCAACTCCTACCGAGATCCGGGAAGCGGCGCCGGCCTTCCCGAGCTGCTCGCCGCGGTGGACGCCGTGGCCGGCCTGTGGCGGCTGCGCTTTCTCACCTCCCACCCCCGCAACGCCGTCCCCGCGCTCTTCGAGGCGATGCGCGACCTGGGCAGCGTCTGCGAACAGCTCCACCTCCCCGTGCAGGCGGGCGATGACCGGCTGCTGCGCCGGATGCGCCGGCTGTACACGGTGGATGAATACCTCGGCAAGATCGACACCGCCCGGGCCACCATCCCTGGCCTGGCCCTCACCACCGACATCATCGTCGGCTTCTCCGGCGAGACCGAGGCGGAGTTCCTCGGCACCGAGCGGCTGCTGAGCAGGGTCGGCTTCGACACCGTCCACCTCCAGGCCTACTCGGTGCGACCCGGAACCGCGGCGGCCCGCCGCGCCGACGACGTCCCCCTGGAGGAGAAGAAGCGCCGGCTGAACCAGCTCCTCGGCCTCCAGCGCCGGATCGCCACCGCGCGCAACCTCGCCCTGGTCGGCAGCACGGTCGAGGTGCTGGTGGAGGGGACCACGGAGGACGGCCGCTGCTTCGGGCGCACTCGCCAGGGCAGGATCGCCCTGCTTCCTGCGGGGAGCGGGGCCGTCGGTCGGCTGCACAGCGGGCGGGTGGCCGGCGCCACCGCCTGGCAGCTCAGCCTGGAAGGGGAGGGGGCGGCCGCCTAGTGTCCCCCCGCGGGCGGGCCACCCCGCCGCACCTGATGGGCGAGGCCGAGCCCGGGCGCGACCCCACCGTCGACCTGGATGAGGCCGGCGACACCCCCATCCTCCGCGAGTACCGCGCCATCAAGGCCGGCCACCCCGACGCCCTGGTGCTGGCTCGCCTCGGCGACTTCTTCGAGCTCTTCGGTGAGGACGCCCAGCTGGCCGCGCCGCTGCTCGACCTGACCCTCACCGGACGGCTGTTCGGCGGCGCCGGTCGCCTGCCGATGTGCGGCGTTCCCCACCACGCCGCCCCCGCCCACATCCGCAAGCTGCTCGACGCCGGCCACCGGGTGGTGCTCTGGGACCAGGTCGGCGAGGTGGTGGCGGGGCGGCTGGTCCGTCGCGAGGTCACCAGGGTGCTGAGCCCGGGGACCGCGGTGGACGCCGAGCTGCTGGAGGCGACCAGGGTGGCACGGCTGGTGGCGCTCCACCCGGGTGAGGGGAGCACCGGGGTCGCCGCCCTGGACCTGGCCGGAGGCGAGCTGCTGCTCACCGAGCCGGCCGGAGGCCTGGACAGCGCAGCCCTGGGCGATGAATTGGAACGGCTGGACGCCGCCGAGCTGCTGATCGCAGAGGACACTGCTGTGCCGGAGAGCCTCGCCCCCTCGGCCACCCGGACCCGGGTGCCGCCGGCACTCTTCGATCCGGGCCGCGCCGCCGAGCGGATCAACACCCTGGGCGGGACCCTCAGCCTCCAGGGCCTGGGCGTCGAGGGGATGGAGGCGGCGGTGCGCGCCGCGGGGGCGGTCCTCGGCTACTGCCAGGGCTGCCGGGTGGCCCTGGACCCGGCGGTGCTGCGGGTGGTCGCGCGCCGGGGCAGCGAGCTCATGGCCCTGGATCCGCCCACCCGCCGCAACCTGGAGCTGCTCAAGCCCCTGGGGGCGGGACCCAGCCTGGCCGGGCTGCTCGACCGGACCTGCACCCCGATGGGGGCGCGGCTGCTGCGGCGCCGCCTCCAGGAGCCGCTCACCGAGCCGGAGGCCATCCGCTCCCGGCTCGACGCGGTGGCGGCCCTGGTCGCCGACCGGGCGCGGCGCCAGGGCCTGCGCCGCCGCCTGCCTCAGGTCCGGGACCTGGAGCGCCTGGTGGGGCGGGCCGTCCAGGGCCTGGCCGGCCCGCGCGACCTGGGGGCGATCCGCGACGCCTGCGCCGCCCTCCCCACCCTGGCGGCGCTGCTCGACGGCCTCGGCGGCGAGCTGACCGGTCTTGCCGACACCGCCGTCCCCCCCGAGGAGGTTGGGGCCCGGCTCACCACCATGCTGGTGGACGATCCCCCGGCCAGCTCGCGCGAGGGCGGCTTCGTCCGGCCGGGCGCCGACCCCGAGCTCGATGCCCTGCACAGCTCGGCCGCGGAGGCCCGCGACTTCATCGCCGGCCTGGAGACCCGGGAGCGCGAACGCACCGGGATCCGCTCGCTACGGGTCGGCTACAACCGGGTCTTCGGCTACTACCTGGAGGTGGCCCACGCCCACCGCGAGGGGGTTCCCGCCGACTACGTGCGCAAGCAGACCCTGGTGGGAGCCGAGCGCTACATCACCCCCGAGCTCAAGGACAGGGAGACGGTGGTGCTCAAGGCACGCGAGCGAGCGGTGGACCGGGAGCTCGAGCTTTTGAATCAATTGGCGGGGCTGGTCACCGCCCACGCCGTCTCCCTTCTCGCCAGCGCGTCCAGCGTCGCCGTGGCCGACGTGGTCCAGTCACTGGCCAGCGTCTCCGACGACGAGGGGTGGGTTCGCCCCGAGGTCGACCACTCCACGGTCACCGACATCGAGGACGGCCGCCATCCCCTGGTGGAGCGCAGCCTGGGCCCCGGACGATTCGTGGCCAACGACACGAGCCTGGACGCCGCCCAGCGGATCGTGGTGCTGACCGGCCCCAACATGGCCGGGAAGTCCACCCACCTGCGCCAGGTGGCGCTCATCACCCTGCTCGCCCAGGTGGGCAGCTTCGTCCCCGCCCGGCGTGCCCGAATCGGGGTCTGCGACCGCATCTTCACCCGAGTGGGGGCCAGCGATGACATCTCCGCCGGCCTCTCCACCTTCATGGTGGAGATGGCCGAGACCGCCGCCATCCTCCGCCAGGCGACGGCGCGATCGCTGCTGGTCCTCGACGAGATCGGCCGGGGCACCTCGACCTACGACGGACTGTCCATCGCCCAGGCGCTGGTCGAGCACATCCACAACTCGCCGCAGCTGAACTGCCGGACCCTGTTCGCCACCCACTACCACGAGCTCACCGCGCTCGCCGACCGGCTGCCACGGGTGGTCAACGCCCGGGTCGAGGTGGTCGAGGAGGGCGAGAACATCACCTTCCTCCACCGCATCCGCCCCGGCGGCGCCGATCGCTCCTACGGGATCCAGGTGGCCCGGCTGGCCGGGCTGCCCGCCGGGGTGCTGGCCCGGGCCCGCGAGATCCTGGCCGAGCTGGAACGCCGCCGGCCCTTGGAGGCCGATCGGCCGGCCCCTGCCCAGCTCGACCTCGGCCTGGGGCCGGTGCCGGTCGCCCACCCGGTCCTCGATGCGCTCGCCGAGCTGGACCTGGACGGGCTCACCCCGCGCGAGGCGCTGAGCAAGCTGGCCGAGCTCCAGGAGCGGGTGTCGGGGTGAGCGGCGGGGTCGTGGCGGGGCGACCGCCGATCAGGCTGCTCCCTCCACAGGTCGCCGATGCCATCGCCGCCGGGGAGGTGATCGAGCGCCCCGCCGCGGTGGTCAAGGAACTCTGCGAGAACGCCCTCGACGCCGGGGCCCGGCGGATCGAGGTGGAGGTGGAGGGGGGAGGGCTGGTCCGGATCGCGGTGAGCGACGACGGCGCCGGCATCCCGGGCGACCAGCTCGCCCTGGCGGTGGCCCGGCACGCGACGTCCAAGGTGAATTCGATCGATGATCTCGTGGCGGTGCGCAGCCTCGGCTTCCGCGGGGAGGCTCTGGCCAGCATCGCCGCGGTCAGCGAGCTGCGCCTGCTCAGCCGGGTGACCGGCTCGGAAGCGGCCTCGGTGCTCCGCTGCCGGGGCGGCGAGGTGGTGGAGCACCGCCCGGCGGCGCGCGGGGTCGGGACCACCGCCGAGGTCTGCGACCTCTACCACAACACCCCCGCGCGGCTGGCCTTCCTGCGGGCCGAGCGGGCCGAGGCGGCGGTCTGCGTGCGGGCGGTCTCGGACCTCGCTCTCACCCATCCCGAGGTGAGCTTCACCTGCCGCAGCGCCGGCCGGCTGGCGCTGCGGACCCCGGGGGGCACCCTGAGGGAGGCCGCCGCCGCCGTGTTCGGCCGTGATGCCGGGGAGCTCCTGGAGGTCGTCGGCGGGGGCGAGATCACGGTGTCGGGGCTGATCGGGGAGCCGCGCCGCCATCGGGGCACCCGGGCCGGACTGGTCGTGGTGCTCAACCGCCGGCGGGTCCACAATCGAGCCCTGGTGGCTGCGGTGGAGGAGGCGTATGCCGGGCTTCTGCCAGTCGGCCGACACCCCTTCGGGGTGGTGACCATCGCCCTCGACCCCGCGCAGGTCGACGTCAACGTGCACCCCACCAAGCGGGAGGTGCGCCTGCGCGACGAGGGGCGGGTTTTTGCCGCCATCCAGCGAGCCTGCTGGGCCGCGCTCCAGGGCGCCCACCTCGGGGTCGCCGGGCTCCGCCAACCACAGCTGGGGGAGGCCAGCTCGGGCTGGCGCCGCGACGTCGGATGGGAGCTGCGCGACGGCCCGCGGGGCGAGCCGGCGAACTCCCTTGTGTGGCTCGGGGATGGGGGAGGGGTCCTGAGCCCTGACCGTCGGGCCCAACTGCCTCCCGCGACCGGGGATCACCGGCTCGCCGAGCTGGCCCCGATGCACCCCCTGGCCCAAACGGCCGACGGCTGGCTGGTCGCCAACTCCCCGCGGGGCCTCTGCCTGGTCGACCCCCATGCGGCGCACGAGAAGGTGCTCTACGCGGAGCTGATGGCGGCGGGCGACGCCGCCGAGCTGGCCTCCCTCGCCGCACCGAGCCAACCACTGCTCATCGAGGCGACGGTGAGCGTTGACGCCGATGCCGTCGAGCGCCTGCTCGACGAACTCGGACCTGCTGGCCGGGATGGGTTTCGAGCTGGAGGCGTTCGGACCCGGCCTGGTGCGCTGCCGGGGTGTGCCGGCGGGGGCCGGCTCGCGAGACCCCGAGCGCCTGGTGCGCGAGGTTCTCGACAGCCTCGGTGAGGGCGGGGACACCGTCTCGCGGCGGCGCCGCCTCGCCGCCCTCACCGCGTGCCATGCGGCGGTGCGCCTGGGCGACCCTCTGGACGATCGCGAGCAGGCCCAACTTCTGAACCGTCTGGTGGCCACCCCGGGTGGGCTCACCTGCCCCCACGGACGTCCCACCGTCATCGTGCTCGACGACGCCTCGCTGCGGCGGGCCTTCGGCCGGCCGGTGGTGTGAGCTCGGATGGAACCGACCCCGATCGCCAAGATGGTCCCCCCGGCACGCCCGGCTGGGACCCTGGACCGTCCGCTCCTCGCCGAGCGGATCACCCCGGCGATGGCCCGAAGGCTGACCACCGTCATCGCCGAGGCCGGGTACGGGAAGTCCACCCTGCTGACCTCCTGGTGGGCGCGGGTCCCGTGCGCGTGGTACACGGCGGACGCCGGCGATCAGGACGTCTCCGCGCTGGCGCGCCAGCTCAGCGACACCCTGCGACTCCGGGTGCCCGAGCTACCCGCTGAGCTGGCCCGGGTCATCGAGGGAGCGTCGGGGACCGAGGAGGAGCAGCCTTCCCGTGCCGACGCCCTGGGAGCTCGGCTCGGCCAGGTGCTGCACCAGCATCTGGCCGCTGACCTGCTGCTGGTGATCGATGACGTCGACGAGCTCGGCTCGGGAAACCCATCGACCCGGCTGGTGGAGGCGCTCTGCCGGCACGCCCCGCCCCGGCTCCACCTGGTGCTGTCCGGGCGCCGGCGGCCCCCGTTTCCGGTGGAGCGCCTGCGCGGCCAGGGTCAGCTGCTGGAGATCAGCGGGGAACAGCTGGCCTTCACCGCGCAGGAGGTTGCCCAGCTGGTTGAGGAGCGGCTGGGGAGAGACGCGGCTCCCATCGCCGAGGATGTCCACCGGCTGGCCGGCGGCTGGCCGGCGGCGGTGATCCTGGCCATCGAGGCGCTGCGCGAGTCACCGGCGGAGACCTGGCCCGGGATGGTCGCCGGTCTGGACCGGCCGCCGGCGCCGCTCTTCGCGTACCTGGCCGAGGAGGTGTTCGCCCATCACCCCACCAGCTTTCGGGAGCTGATCAGCCGGGTTGCCATCCTCGAGCAGTTCACCCCGGAGCTGTGCGAGGCCCTGGGGATGGTCGACGCTCGCGAGATCATCGAAGACCTCTCCCGGAAAAGCCTCTTCGTCGAACGCAGGCAGGACGGCTCGTATGCCCTCCGCCCGCTGATCCGCGATTTCGCCCTGGAACATCTGCCGCTTCCCGAGGCCCTGGCCTCCGACCTCCGGGTCGCCGCCGCCGACTCCCTGGCCAGGAGCGGCCACACCGCGGTGGCAATCCGAACCCTGCTGTCGGCCGGAGCGATCGGGCCTCTGGCGACGATGGTGATCGAGACCGGGCCCGCCCTGCTTCAGGCGGGACAGGTGCGCAGCGTTCTCGACGCCTGCCGAGCCATCTCCCCGCCGCTGCGCACCGCCCGGATCGAGCAGCTGGAAGGCCAGGCGCGGCAGATCCAGGGGGACTGGAGCGGGGCGCTGAGCTGCTTCGAGCGCGCCGCCGCCGGCTCGGACCAGCTTCCTGCCGAGCTGGCCTGGCGGATGGGCCTTCTCCACTATCTTCGAGGCAAGCCGGACGCCGCCCTCGAGGTCTATCGCAGAGGTCTCGGCGACACCGCTGCCGAACCCGTGGAGATGGGCCTGCTGCTCGCCTGGACGGCCACCGCCCACTGGCTGCGGGGGGAGGTCGATTCCTGCCGCAAGCTCGCCGCGCGCGCCCTGAGCACCGCCCAGAGCTGCGCCGACCCTCGGGCTCTGGCCGCCGCCCACACGGTGATGGCCCTGATCGCCGCGCTGGACGGCGACCGGCGCGCCAACGACGCCCACTACCTGCTCGCCCTGCGGGCCGCGGAGGAGGCGGGCGACGCCCTCCAAACCGTGCGGATCCGCACCAATCGAGCCTCCCACTTCCTCGAGGAGGGTTCCTATGGCGAGGCGCTGCAGGAGCTCGAGGTTGCGGTCGCCCTGGCTGAGCTCACCTCGTTCGCGAGCTTTCAGGCCCTGAGCCTGTGCAACCGCGGCGAGACCCGCCTCCGGATGGGCCGTCTCGATGAGGCCCTCGCCGACGTCGAGATGTCCCGGGCGCGCTACGAGCAGATCGCCTCGGACATGGTCGCCTACCCGCTCAGCCTGATCGGCGACATCTACAGAGAGCGCGGCAACCTGGCCCAGGCGCGCGCCTGGTACGAGGAGGCGACCGCGATTGCCGAAGCGTCCGGCGACCAGCAGGCGCTGGTCCCCGCCCTGGCCGGACTGGCGACGGTGCTGGCTGCTGAAGAACCGGAAAGGGCCGCCCTGCTGGCTCAGCGGGCGGTTGCCGCCGGAACTGGGCTGGGATACGTTTCAGCGCTGCTGGCAGCGGGGTGGATCGCGGCCGTGAGGGGCGACCTGGGGGCTGCCCGCGATCTTGCCGCTGACGCGGGGTCGGTGGCCCGGGCCCGGCGTGATCGCGCCGGGCTTGCCGAGGCACTCGCCCTCCGGGCGATGAGCGCCGATGCCCCGAGGCGCGAGCTGCGGCGCATGAGCGAGGCGGCGGGGATCTGGCGCGAGATCGGCAATCCCCTGGAGGAGGCCAAGGTCGAGCTGGTCATGGCGGCGGTCGAGGGGACCGCGGAGTTGGCGCTGCGGCGACGCCGTGCGGAACGGGGGTTGGACGCGCTGGGGGTCCACGCCCATCGCGGCGGCAACGTCGCCGCCGGGCTGCTCGCCCTGGCCGGCCGAGGTGACGCGGCGGCGATTCGCATCGAGTTCATGGGTGGGTTCGCCGTGCTCCGGGGGGGCGAGCTGGTGAAGCTTTCGGAGTGGCAGTCCAAGCGCGCCCGCGAGCTCCTCAAGCTGCTGGTCGCGCGGCGCGGCCGTCCCGCCTCCCGCGGATATCTGATGGAGACGCTGTGGCCCGATGAGGAACCGGCCAGGGTCGCCAACCGGCTGTCGGTGGCCCTCACCACCATCCGAACCGTTCTGGGGGTCCAGCGATCGGCGCCGGACGAATTCATCCTTGCCGATCGGGATTCCGTGGCCCTCAACATCGACGCCGTCGACATCGACCTGGAGCGGCTTCTCGCCAGCTCGGCGGAGGGCCTGGCGCGCCTGCGCAGCGGTGACCCTGAGGCGGCGCTGGCGCTCCTGGAGTCGGCGGCCGCGGCCTACGCCGGCGACTTCCTCGAGGAGAACCCATACGACGACTGGGCCGTCCCGGCCCGGGAGGAGGCGCGAGCCGCCTACATCGCAGTTGCCCGGGCTCTGGCCGGTCTCGCCAGCGACTCGGCTGATCCGGACCGGGCCGTTCCTCACCTGCTTCGCATCCTGGAGATCGATCGCTACGACGAGCCGGCGCATCTGGGCCTGGTCGCCGCGCTGTCCCGGTCCGGGCGGCACGGAGAGGCGCACCGCCATTACCTCAATTACCGGCGGGCGATGGACGAGCTCGGCGTCGAGCCGACGGCCTTCCCGGGCGGGCCCGGGTCGCCCGGAGAGGTGGCCCGGGCGGATCGACCGGCCTTCACGCAGCGTTAACAGAGACGGTGGAATTCGACCCGGCATGGTAGCCACCGGGGACCATGGGTGTGGCGTTTTACCGCACCTGAACTCGCCGCCCTCGGAGTCGGCAAGGCCCGCTTCCACCACGAGCTTTACCTGGCGGATGGGGTGGTCGGTCGGGATCCTACCCACGAGCCAGTCGTGGCTCGGGGCCGGGCCGCTGCGGCGTCCTCGCCGGGATCGCTAGGCTGATGTCGTGGCCGCGGTGCTGGTAACCGGGATCTCTGGGACAGGCAAGTCGACGGCTGTCGCCGAGCTCGCGCGCAGAGGACATCGGGTCGTGGACACCGACCACGGCGGGTACTCCGAGGAAGTGCAGTGTTCCGGCCCAGGCGGCTGGGAAGCAGCTGTGGTTGGAGGATCGGATCGAGGCGTTGCTCAAGGAATGCGACCAAGGGGTGTCTTTCATCTCCGGCTGTGTCTCCAACCACGGGACGTTCTATCCGGGCTTCCACGCAGTTGTGCTGTTGACGGTTCCTGCGAACGTGATCCTCGAACGCGTCGCTGGTCGAGAGACGAACGCGTCGGCAAGCGCGATGCCGAGCGTGAGCGGATCCTCGACGACCTGGCGAAGGTTGATCCGCTGCTGCGCGCGGGTGCTTCAGCTGAGATCGACACCGGCGCGCCGCTTGACAAGGTGGTGGATGCCCTCGAGGCCATCGGGGACACCGTTCTGAGCCGGATGGAAACGTCCCAACTCAACGAGTTCCCCAAGCCGTAGCCGGCATAGATCGAGGAGCCGTTCAGCTCGCTGAAGACTATCGCCGGCGGCCGCAAGCTCCGCTACATCGGTGTCCAGCGGAACCGAGACTGGTTCCTCGTGGCGGGAGCCCCTTACAACGTCATCCGAATAGTGGCCCTGGACGCCCAGCTGGCCTGAGACCGGTGGAAAGGAGCCCCACACTGGCTCCCGAGCGGCCATCAAGAAGCTCCTTGATGACCGGCTGAAGGAACTCGGATCCGCTCCCTGAAGCGGCCGCCCGCCAGATCAGATCACCCCGTTGCGTTCACCGGTTGAAAGCGGCCCCTGTGAGCAGCCCACGCAGGCCCGGCCGGCCGCTTCCGCGGCCCGCCCAGGGCCCCTGAGCGGCAAGCTACCTTGCATGACAGCGAGGCCGGAGGCGGGTCCGCCATCCACCGAGGAACCCCCTGTGGTCGCCGTGGTCGGACCGACAGCCACCGGCAAGACGGCGCTCGCGGTGCTCCTCGCCCTGCGCCTGGGCGGGGCGGAGCTGGTCAACGCCGACTCCCGCCAGGTGCTGCGCGGGCTCCGGATCGGGACCAACTCGCCGACCCCCGACGACTTGCGGGGAGTGCCCTGCCACCTGCTCGGCATCACCGACCCTGGGAGGCCGTTCTCGGTCGCCGATTGGCTGGCGGCGGCGCGATCCTGCCTTGCCGATCTGGCGAACCGGTCGGTGAGACCGATCCTGGTCGGTGGGACCGGGCTCTACGTGAGAGCGCTGATGGACGGCTGGCAGCTGTCCGGCGACCCTCCCGACCCCGACCGGCGCGCCTGGCTGAGCAGGGGCGCCTCCACCCCCGAGGGGCTGGCCGACCTGGCCGCGGAGCTGCGCCGTCGCGACCCGCGGGGAGCGGCGGAGATCGACCTGCGCAACCCGCGCCGGGTGGTGCGCGCTCTCGAGCTGGTGGAGGACCACGGGAGCCTCGCCGGCAGGCCGGCGGCTCGACCTCCCCGTGCGGGGATCTGGATCGGTGTGGAAGCGGAACGCGCGCTCCACCGCATCTGGATCGAGGCCCGCGCTCGGGCCATGGTCGACGGAGGGCTCACCGCCGAGACCATCGGAGCGCTGGAGCGGGGCGTCCCCGCCACCGCCCTGGAGGCGTCGGGGATCGGCTACACGGAGGCCCTGGGGATGCTCGAGGGGCGCATCACCAAGACCCAGGCGATCGCCGAGGTCGCCCGGCGCACCATCCGCTACGCCAAGGCGCAGCGCACCTGGTTTCGCGCCGAACCCCGGGTGCTCTGGCTCTGCCGGGAGAACGAGCACGACCTGGAGCACCTCACCGAGCGCGCACTCGCCCTGATATCGGCGGGGTGACCGCGGACGGAACCTCCGTTCGGCACATCCGTTTGCATTTTGGCCGCACCCATGCTACAGTCGCTGCTGCTCCGACAGGCCCGAGAGGTGACACACCGACATGCCAGACGCCCTCAACCCGCGCCAGCGGCAGATCATCGACTTTCTCCGCGAGCACGCCCGGACCCACGCCTATCCGCCCACCGTGCGCGAGATCGGTTTGGCGGTGGGGCTCAGCTCCTCCTCCACGGTGCAGAACCACCTCAACTCGCTGGAGGGCAAGGGCTACATCAAGCGCGACCCCACCAAGTCCCGAACTGTCGAGGTTGTCGGTCAGGAGGTCGCAGCGACCCGCAACACCCCACGCGCCTTTTCGCTGCCACTGGTCGGGCGGGTGGCGGCCGGTTCGCCGATCCTCGCCGAGCAGAACATCGAAGACCACATCTCAGTGGGCCCCGAGCTCGGCAACGAGGACTCGTATGCGCTCACCGTGCACGGTGACAGCATGATCGACGCCGGCATCCTGGATGGCGACATCGTGGTCGTCAAGCCTCGTCGCGACCCGCCGCCGAACGGGAGCATCGTCGTCGCCCGGATCGAGAATCCAACCACCGGAGAGGGAGAGGTCACGGTCAAGCGCTTCTTCCGGGAGGGTGGCGCCGTCCGGCTCCAGCCGGAGAACGCGAACTCTCTCTCCCATCCATGTCACCGGTGACCTTGACCTCGAAGGGGTGGTGACCGCGGTCATCCGCGTCCTCCGCTAGCAGATCGGTTTCTGAGCCTCGATCTGCTTTTCCGCTCGCGAGATACCGGCTACTCGGTGTCGGCGAACTCCGAGCCGGCAGGCTCGGTCTGGATGTGGCCATTGCTGGATGGCAGCCCGCCGAGGTAGCTGTCGAGGTAGTCGGCGAGCTCAGCCGACGCCTGGCCGTGAGCCGTGACCCGGGTCGCGCCATCGTCCTCGATGGCGCTCAGGGCAAGGTCAGGACGGTGGTCGAGCAGCAGTGGAATGGCGGGAAGGAAGGCGGCGGGGAGGCCGGCCAGAACCAGCGGGGTGACGGCGGCACCGATCAACAGCCCCACCACGATCGCCAGACCGAGGAGGGCGGCCATGTCCGCCCCATAACGGAAGCGCTTCGCGGGTCGCAGCAGGAGGTAGTGGGCGCCGCGCTCAGCCACCGCGATCCCGGGCAGCCGCTCGAGGTCCAGCTGGCCGAGCACTTCCTCGGCCGGGCGGGAGGTCCGCACCGCCAGCTGGTATGGGGTGGTCGATCGAGTCCTGGTCTGTGCCTGGGTCACTCTCGCCTCCAGGCCACCGCCGCGACGACGGGTCGCCATGTTCTGGGAGCGGCTCCTATCCTGCCGCATCCGTGGGCCGTGCGGGGGCGACAATGCCGATCCCCGCAACGTCCCGTGATCGGGAGGCGTGGGCATGGCGCAGGCGGGCCGCCTGCGCTACGTTAGGAGTGTGAGCCCACCGCCCAGCGCGGTCGTCGTCGACCCACTGCTCCTCCTCGGCGTGGCCGCGGCCGCGGCGCCGGTGGTTGCGCGGTTGCGGCGCTCCGGCCCGGGAGCAGGCCGGTGGCGGTGGTGCTCACTGGGCACCGCCGTCCTGCTGCTGGCCGCGGTCCTCATCAGCCCGCTTCAGACGATTGCCCAGCACTACCTGCTCACCGCCCACCTCATTCAGGTACTGGTGCTGATGGGCGCGGTCCCGCCGCTCCTCCTGCTGGCCCTGGCTCCCGCCAGGCCGATGCGCTGGTGGGCCCCGCTCACCCGTCTGGGTCACATCCTCACCCACCCGGCGGTTGCCATCGTCCTGGTCAACGTGGTGTTCTTCCTCTCCCACTGGTCGGTGGTCTTCGACTTCAGCATCGAGCACACCTGGCTCTACGACCTGAGCCTGCTCGGCCTCCTCGGCGCCTCGACCGCCTTCTGGTGGCCGATCGTCAACCCCGACGGGAGCAACACCCTGCTCTCGCCGCTCGGCAAGCTCGGCTACATCCTGCTGGCCACCATCCCTCAGACCTTCGCCGGGCTGACTCTGGCGCTGGCCCCCACGATTCTCTACGACGTGTACTGGGGCGCCCCCCGCCTCCTGGACCTCAGCGCACGCGCCGACCAGCAGATCGCCGGTGCATGTCTCGCCGTCCTCAGCAAGGTCGCGCTGCTGGCGGCGTTCTCGATCATCTTCGTCCGGGTGATGAACCCGGGGAGCGACGGCGATGACGGCGGGGGTGGGGGAGGGCTTCAGCACGATCCGCTGCCACCGCCTCCCGGAGAGCCGGCCTGGTACCGGGACCTGGGCTCGGGGCGGTTGCGCCCCGAGCCCAGACCCCGGCAGCCCGCACCCCGGCCCCGCGTGCCGGTCGGCTCCGGACACAGATCCGGCTGACCTGCGGGGGATCACCCCGCGGGGACGAGCAGCTCCTCGCCGGGCTGGATCGTCGCCGAGGTCAGACCGTTCAGCTGCTGGATCTCGGCGATCATCTGGCGGACGTCGTCGCCCGGCAAGCGACGTGCGGCGATGGCCCAGAGGGTGTCGCCGGAGCCGACCACCACGGTCCGCGCGCCGGTGGCGGTCACCGTGGGTGCCTCTCCGACCACTGCATGGACAAGCAGCGCGACTGCCCCAGCGCTGAGCAGGGTGCGCCCAAGCCGCCTCCGCCGCCGCCGGATGGCGCGGAATCGGGGCTGGAGGTCGGTGATCATGGCGAGCCTCGGATGGAGGGGAGGTGCCGCCCGTCCCTCAGCGGGGGCGGGCGGCGAGGGGAGGGGAGTACCAGGGCTGCCGGGAACATCCGTTCCCACCGGATCAGCCTATCGCAAACAGCTGTTCGCCGTCAAGGCCACGTCGGATAATCGCCGCCGTGGAACCTCGGGTCCGGGTCGCCGTCTGCCTGACCGCCGCCGACCGCCTCCTGCTGGTGGCCCACCGGAAGTCGGGCTACCGCCACTGGCTGCTTCCCGGTGGCGGGGTCGAGCCCGGGGAGACCCTGCTTCAGGCCGCCCGGCGCGAGCTCCTCGAAGAGACCGGCCTGGCCGCCGAGGTGGATCGGCTGATCATCGTCTGTGAGGCGATCGCAGCCCCGGACCGGCACCTGGTGAACCTGGTATTCGCAGCGCGGTGGGCACCTGCGGGGGCTGCGAACCCGGATCGGCCTCCGCCGACCCACCCCAGCGACCCCGAAATCCTGGAGGCCAGATGGGTGACCCTCGACGAGATGCGCGGCCTGGAGCTGCATCCCCCGATCGGCCAGGCCGTCGCCGCCGCCTGGGCAGCCCGGTTTCGCGGCGAGGTCCAGGTCCTCGGCAACGTCTGGACCCCGGAGGGGTGAGCCAGCGCGGCCGCCCGGCGCCGGCCCGGCCTTCGGGCCCGAGTACGATCGGCGGAGTGCCCCTGCTCCAGATGCGTTCCACCACCGTGGACGTGAACGGGCCGATCCACGTGGCCCAATGGGGTGAGGGCGACGATCCCGTCTTTGTCCTCGTCCACGGCCTGGCCGGCTCGCACGCCAACTGGATGAGGGTCGGCCCCCGGCTGGCCGAGCGCGGCCGGGTGCTGGCTCTCGACTTCCCCGGTTTCGGCCTCTCCCCGGTCGCCGGTCGCCGCACCGACCTGGCCGCCCAGCGCCAGCTGCTGCACCGCTTCCTGGAGAAGACCACCGCGGCAAAGGTGGTGCTGGCGGGAAACTCGATGGGTGGCCTGGTCGCTCTGGTCGAGGCCGGCCTGCATCCCGAACGGGTGGCCGGGCTGATCCTGGTCGACTCCGCCCTTCCGGTGCCATGGGGGACGTGGCCCGAACCGCTGGTGGCCGCCTCGTTCATGGCCTACACGGTGCCGCCACTGGGGCGCCGGCTGGTGCGCCGGGCCCTCGACCGGACCAGGGTCGAGGACCTGGTCGCCGGCGCATTTGCGCTGTGCATGGTCGACCCCCATCGCATCCCCGGGGACGTGCGCTCGGCCCACGTCGAGATCGAGAGGGTCCGGCAGAGCCACCGGGAGGAGAACGGTCGGGCCTTCGCCGACGCGGCTCGGTCGATCGTGCTGGCCCACCTGAACTGGGGTCCGGTCAACCGCCTGATCGGCAGGATCACCGCCCCCACCCTGGTGGTCCAGGGTGCCGAGGATCGCCTGGTGCGAGCTGACGCCGCCCTGAGGGCCGGGCGCCGCCGGCCGGACTGGGAGGTCGCGATCCTCGCCGACACCGGGCACATGCCGATGCTCGAGGTTCCCGACCGCTTCCTCAGGGTGGTCGCGCCGTGGCTGGACGCGAACTCACTGGCCCCCACGCTGGAGCCGGCGGAACGGAGCGGGCTGGTCGCCTCCTGAGCGGTGGTGGGCCCCGCCGGCCAATCAGCCCGCCGAGAAAAAGATCTGATACCAGGCGGTCCCGGCGTCATCGGTGCGCCAGAGCGAGGTCACCCCCGAGCTGGTGGCCAGCGCGAACCCCACCTGGTCGGTGGTGAAGCCGACAACGGTCCAGACGGCGCCGGTGTCGAGCACCTGAGCCCACGAATGGCCCTCCCCCACGGTGCGCTCCAGCTCGAGGGCCTGGCCGCCGAGAGCGGCGGTGCCGGCTGACGGACCGGCGATCGAATCCCAGCTGGGGTTGAGCCCGAGGGCGATGGCGGTGAAGCTGCGGCCAGCGTTCGAGGAGAGCAGCACATCGGTCACCGCGGGCGAGGAGCAGGTGGCCCAGAGCACGTCGGCGGTGGCGGAGTTGAGGCTGGAGATCGACGTCCCCGCAGGGCACGGCGAGGACCGGCTGAAGTTGGACCCATCGTCCGCCGAGGTCAGCAGGGCGGCGCCTGCATCCGCCGCCACCCAGAGCTCGGATCCGTGGACGTTCAGGTCGGCCATCTCGCCAAGCCCCGCCGGGGTCGAGAGCGTCACCCACTGATCGGCGCTGACCGGGCTTCGCTCCAGGGCGCAGCCCGGCGCCGAGGCGCACACGACCGCATACACATGGCCCCCCGAGGCCTGAAGGTCGTCGACGGCCCCGCCGAGGTCCACCGGCGTCCAGCTCATCCCCCCGTCGTGGGTGGTATAGACCGTCGTCGATCCGTGGTCATAGGCCCAGCCGTCTCGGGGGTTGGCGAAACGCAGGTTGGTGGCGATGATCGGAGGAGGGGGCAGAGAGCTGAAGGAGCTCCCGGCGTCAAGGGTCCAGAGGATTCGGGAGCACTTCACCCCCGAGCAGCCGCGCTGGTCGGCACCCGCCACCCACCACTCGTCGGTGCTCACCGCGGTGACATCCGCGGGGACGAACCCCTCGACCCGGGGCGAGCCGGCGGGAAGCCCCGAGGGAGCGAAAGAGGGCGAGGGACCGATGTGGGCGCGCAGGCCGACCAGGGTGCCGACCCCGACCACGACCAGCACCACCGCCACCAGGGCCGCGAAAGCGGGGACCTGGAGGGGACGGGGCAGGCTCCCCGGGGTGTGGAGGACTCGGGACCGTGGCCTCTCCCCGGACCGTGGCTTGCCCACGGGCTCCGGGATCTCGAATCCCCGCCGGCTGACCGACGGCTCGCCGATCGCCGCACGGATGCGCTCACGGACTGTCTCGCGATCCAATCCCGCCATCAGGCGTCCTCCTCGGCCAGCTCGAGGCGGAGCCGGCGCAGGGCCCGGGAGACCCTGGCTCTGACCGCGGTCACGCTCTGCCCGGTGATGGCCGCGATCTGGTCGTAGGGGAGGTCGAGGTAGAAGCGCAGGACGATCGCCAGCCGGTCCCGATACCCCAGGCGGCGCAGGGCGTTGCGCAGGTCCTCGACCTCCGCCTGAGGCGGGCCGGAGGTGGGAGCGGCTCTTTGATCCAGCCACTCGGAAGCCGAGCCGCCTCCCAGCCGCCACCACGAGCTGCGCCGGACGTCGCGGCAGCAGTTGCCGACGATGGCGAGGAACCAGGGGCGCAGCTCGGTCCCCTCGCGAAGGTTGCCCCGGCTGCGCCAGGCCTTGAGCGCGGCATCCTGGGCAGCCTCCTCGGCAAGCGCGCCGTTGCGCAGCATCCCGTAGGCGAGGCGGACGGCGTCGGCGTACAGCGGTTGGAGACGGCGCTCGAACTCCGCGGCTCCATCTGATGCCACCGGTATCGCTGCCGCCATGACCATTCGCAGGTGATACGCCGCGTCTCCCGGAAAGGTGACGGGCTCAGTCCTCGCCGGCCTCCCTCAGGTAGTCCCCGAGACGGGCATAGGCGGCGCGCTTGCGGTGATCAGTGATCTCGGTGTAGACCCGGAGGGTCTCGAGGGTGGCATGACCGAGCACCTCCTGGACCAGCCGGACGTCGCCGTCGGTCGCCTCCAGGAGGGTGGTCGCCGCGGTGTGGCGGGCGGCGTGGGGGCTGCGCAGCCCCTCGATCAGCCGGTACGCATCCGGATCGTGGGCGAAGCGCCGGCGCAGCGCGCTCACCGCTCGGCGCGCCCCATCGGTGGTCAGGCGGTTGTCGGGCAGGGCCCGGCCCCCGGGCAGCTCGGCTCGGGCCACGCTGATGAAGAGAGCGGGCGAGGGATCCGAGCCGCGCTCGCGCAGATATTCCTGCACCGCCTCCCAGGCGGCCTCGGTGAGGAAGACGGTGCGGTGCTTGCCCCCCTTTCCCAGGACCCGGAACCCCTCCTGCCGGACCTCGTGCCGGTCGACCGCGCACGCCTCGCCGATCCGGCAGCCGCTGGCGATCAGGAAGTGGATCAATGCGCGGTCGCGGAGGTCGCGCAGCCCCTGCCGGGGAAGGGCGGAAAGGAGCCGGCCGACCCGCTCGGTGGGAATCGGATGCGGGTCGCCGACGATGTAGCGGGGCACCAGCACCTGGCGGGAGAGCTCGGCACCGGTCCAGCCCTCTTCGTAGGCGTAGACCAGGAACTGACGGAGAGCGACCAGGGCTCGGGCGCGGCTGCGGGGGTGGGGGAGGAGGTCGGCGAGTTCGATCTGGTAGCGGCGCAGGGCGGCCCTGTCGAGCCCGGCGCAGAGGTCGTCCCCCGGCGCCCGGCTCCGGGCGAAGGCGACGAACTTGGCGAGGTCGTAGCGGTAGGCGCGCACCGTGGTGGCCGGGCGGTTGCGCTGGACCCGGAGGTGGTCGAGGAACTGCTGGACCTGGTCGGGGAGGGGGTCGTCGGGGCCGGGCACCTGACCGGCCCAGGCGGGCAGCCGGAGGCGGTGGGGAGCGTTGGGGCGGCGTGTTGAGGGCGCGCGGACCGGCATCGCCGTAATCATGCGGGCTTCACGGCGGCCGCAGACCATCCACTCAGCCGGTGAGCCTCTGCAGGCAGACACAACCGCCCATGGCGAGGGCGAAGCCCACTGACATCAGCATGGAGCTGATGTTGAGCTGGTACTTGAGGAAGCTGGCGCCGTTGAAGCCGGCCAGGATGATCCCGGCCAGGGCCAGCGTGCTGAGCCCGATGGCCGCCGCATGCCGGACCCTGACCGTCCTCACCAGCAGCTCGACCGCGGCGACCAGGAGCAGGATTCCCATCACCACGTGCAGGACCAGCGCCGGGATCCCGCTCACCAGGCTCCACAGGACGCTGGTGACGGCACCGCTGAAGTACGGCCCGGAGCCCGCTCCCGGATGGCTCGAGGGGACGGTTACGTAGAGGTTGGTGATCATGCCGAGGACGAATTCGATCATCAGCATGATCAGGATGCCGGTGCTCCTCCGCTGCACGCTGGCCAGCCGCTGGGCGATCACCGGGGGAAGGTACCGGAACCGAGCGGGGCGGCGGGACCGGTCCGGCCGGCCTCCCAAGCGGAGATACCCTGAGGGTGATGACCGCGATCGCGATGGTCAAGGGAGAGCGGCCGGCGCTGGACCGAACCTGGATGACGTTCGCTGACGGGGAGACCCGCAGGGTCGCAGTCCACGTCGTGCACGACCTGCCCCACCTGGTGGTCGAGTCCCTGTTCGGCATCGACGACGGCCTGTGGGGGATCCTGGCCCGGGGCGGCTTCTCCCACGCCAACCGCCAGCTGGGCCGCGCCCAGCCGAAGCGGATCCGGCTGGTCACCGACGCTCCCCTGGACGACCTGGCGCGGGAGCATTGGGTCGCCCACCTGGTGGCCAAGGCTGCAACCAATGCGGTGACCAACCGCTGGGGGGACGGACCGGACACGCCCGAGGGCGTCCGCCGCAGGCTGTCACCGGGCTCCGCCACCGTCGAACCCGCCGCCACCGTGACCCGTGCGGAGGATGCGGAGGCGTACCGGCTCCGGCTGCGGCTGCTACTGGATCAGCTCGACGATGCGACCATCCAGCAGGCCATCGACGGGGTGCGTGCGCTCGATGCGCGCTGGCGCTCGCTGCGCCCGGGGGAGACCCTCCAGGTGGCGTGGCCTCTACGCACCGCCCCGCTGCCGGGGTGACCCCGATGCGCGGCCCTGAGGTGCTGGTCATCGGCGCCGGAATCGCCGGGCTCACCAGCGCGGTGCGTCTTCTTGAATCCGGCCGCCGGGTGATCGTGGTATCCGACCAGCCGGTGGCGGCGACCACCTCCTTCCTGGCGCCGGGCGTGTGGTTCCCCACGGGAACGCAGACCGGTGAGCAGGCGCTCGCTCTGAGCGCCGCCACCCTTGCCGCCCTCTCCGCCGAGGCCGCCGCTCCCGGCAGCGCGGTGGTGATGCGCGAGACCCTGATGCTGTACCGGGCAGCATCGGGGCGGCCGTGGTGGGCCGCCGCGATCCCGGATGGGGTGGAGGATGCCGACCCCGCCGGGCTTCCCGCCGGGTACAGCCACGGGCTGCGCTTCCGCGTCCCCCAGGCCCTGATGCCCGAGTACCTGCCGCAGCTGATCGAGCGGGTCCGGCGACTCGGAGGCGTCGTCGTCGCGGAGCACATCCCGTCGCTGGCCGCAGCCGCGAAGAGGGCCACGGTCGTCGTCAACTGCTCGGGACTGGCGGCGCGCGAGCTGGCCGGCGACGGTGCGGTCTTCCCGATCCGCGGGCAGATCGTCCGGGTGGCCAACCCCGGGCTGCGCGTCTCTCTGCGCGACGAGGCCCACCCCGAGGGACGCGCCTACGTCCACCCCCGCCGCGACGACTGTGTGCTCGGCGGGACGGCCGACGCCGGAAGCTGGGACCTGAGACCCGACCCCGCCACCTCGGAGAGCATCCTGCGGCGCTGCATCGGCCTCGCACCGGAGCTCGAGGGCGCCAGGGTGCTCGAGCACCAGGTCGGGCTCAGGCCGGGCCGGCACGCGGTGCGGCTGGAGATCGACACCGAGGCGGCCGGCGAGGCGACGATCATCCACAACTACGGCCACGGCGGCGCTGGGGTCACCCTCTGCTGGGGGTGCGCCGACCGGGTGGTCACGCTGCTGGACTCTCGATGGCCAGACTGATCTACTCCGCGATCGCCTCGCTCGACGGTTACGTGGCCGACCGCGACGGCAACCTCCACTGGGCAGAGCCCGACGAGGAGGTGTTCCGTTTCCTCAACGAGCTGGAGCGGCCGATCGGCACCTACCTCCTTGGCCGGCGGATGTACGAGACCCTGCTCTACTGGAAGACGGCACTGGACCACCCGGACCAGCCCAGCGGCTCGGGATTTCGCCGAGATCTGGCTGGCGGCCGAGAAGGTCGTCGACTCGACCACCCTGACCGCAGCGTCCAGTGCCAGGACGCGGGTCGAACGTCACTTCGATCCGAGCGCGGTCCGAGAGATGAGGGCGTCCGCGGCGCGTGATCTCAGTGTGGGCGGACCCGAGCTGGCCGCTCAGGCGATCAACGCCGGGTTGATGGACGAGTTGCACCCGGTTCCTCTCCCCGGTGCTGGTCGGAGGCGGCAATCCCGCCCTGCCCCGCGGAAGCCGGCTCAGCCTGGAGCTGCTCAACCGGATCGCTTCGGCAACGGCGTGGTCCACCTCCACCACCGCATCCGGAGCTAAGAATTGCCGCGGGCGTCCGGACTCGGTCAGGTCGAAGGGACTGCGTTCCCGGCCCCGGCGAGCCGGAGGCGGGCCAGGGCCCGGCCTCCCCACCCTGAGCCGGTGAAGGCGAGCACGGAGAGCATCGCCGCCGCCGCCATGGCCAGGGGGGCTGCCGGTTGTCCGCCCGCCGGCAGGCCGCTGGGGGTCGCCGCCCAGGCCAGGGAGAGGGCCACACCCACCGCCACTGCTAGGCGAGGGCACCGCCGCCCTGCCAGAGCCACCCCGGGGGCGAGGAGCACCAGGTCGGGTCCGATGCTGTGGGGGGTCAGCAGCAGCGAGACGGCAACCGCGGCGCACACCACGGCGGCGCCGTCGCCCGCCCGGCGCGCCAGGACGACGCAGGCGATCACCGCCAGCGGCGCGGCGACCAGGAAGACCTCCCAGCCGGCACCGGAACCCGCCAGGCGAGCAACCTCGCCGGGTATGCCGGGAGCGATCTGCATCGAGTCGCTGCCATCCTGGAGCGAGGCCCGCAGCCAGTCCACGGCGCCGGCCGGACCCACCAGCACGAGGGTCGTGGCAACCCATAGAACGGCACCGAGCGCGAGCCCGCCGAGGACGCGCCATCGACGCATGGCGATCAGGGCCACCGGCACGAGCCAGATAAGCTGCGGTTTGAGCAGCAGGGCAGAGAGCAGCAGGCCGGCCACCAGGGGTTTGCGGTCGAGGGCCCAGAGAGCGCCGACCAGGGCCAGCAGGAGCAGCGGATCCCACTGACCCTGGGCCAGTCCCAGGGCGGCGGGCAGTGAGGCGACGCCCAGCCACGCTGCCAGTGGCGGGGCGTCGAGCCCGCGCACCAGGACGAGCCAGGAGAGCACCAGGGCGGCGAACCCGATGCCCACGAAGATGCCGATGGCGAGCGGCGCCGGGAGCCACGTCAGAGGAACGAGCAGCGCCGCGGCCAGCGGCGGATTGAAGAACGGTGCGTAGAAGCCCAGGGCCCCGGAGTGGCCGAGGAAGGCGGCGTCGGCGCCCGCCAGGGCGGATGGGCAGTACAGGCAGTGCGAGCCCGCGGAGAGCAACCGAGCGGCGCCGGCAAAGGCGACGAAGTCGCTGGCGGAGCCGGTCTCGACGTTCCAGACTGCGCGGATCGCCTGGGCCACCAGGTCGGCGAGCACGAGGGCGGCGAGCGCGAGGGCCGCGCGCCGCCACCAGACGTCGCGACGCGATGCCCCGGAGACGTCGCGCGCGCTCCTCGAGGTGCCGGCACCGCCCATCCGGCGAGTGTCAGCCGCCCCTCCATCCCCCCGTACCGGGGACGACCGGATCGTTACACCATCGGTGGCGTGGGCGGCCGGCTGGTCGCGACCGGTTGGCTGCTGCCCGCGCGGATGCCGGTGGCAGGAGAGGGGGTCGACAGGAGTCCCGGTGGTTCGGCCTCGCGCGACCCCGGCCGGCGGACGCGACCCTAGGGAGGTGAGCCTCGCCGCGCGCCCCACTCTCTTTGAGTACGCCGGCGGTGAGCCGGCCTTTCTCGCCCTCGCCACCGCGCATCACGCCCGATGCCTCGCGGATCCGGACCGGCGATTCGTCGAGTGCTTCGTCCATGCCGCGGATGACGCCGGGCGGCCCGACGACCGGGACTTCAGAGCCGCGCTACTGGCCGACATGGAATGGGCGATCGCCGAGGTCCCGTCGTACGAGCAGCCCGAGCAGGTCCCGAGCAGCCTGGCCATCCCGCACTGATCGTGGGAGGGCCGCCAGCCCCAGGCTTCCTCTGCCTGAGGCATCCATCGGCAGAGAAGCGGCCTCCGCGAGAGACGTGCGGCGGCCGCCCTGCCCCGACCCGTAGCGGTTGACATCGTCGCTGCCGGGCACCGTCGAGGCCACCACGGCCGGCGCCCACTGGCGCCGCCGCTCAGGCGAGCCGATAGATCTGGGTGGTGCTGCTGAAGTAGAGGGCGTCGTCAGGCCCCTCCTTGACGTCCAGGTTGCACCCGCTCGGGCCCTGGGCCACCGAGCCGTGCGGTGAGCCCGCGGAGTAGATGAGCATGCCGCGATCGAGCGTGCAGAAGACGAACTTCCCCGCATAGCCGGCCGGGCCGGCGCTGTCAACGAAGGTCGCGCCCGTGGGAACCACGGTGGATCTCTCGCTCGACCAGTCGGGTGGGATCTCGCCGCCGCAGCTGGCCGTGCCTCTCTCGTACGCGAAGGGGTGACTGTAGCCGTAACAGAGCGGCCACTCATAGCCGGCGCCGCGGGTGACGGTGACCACCGTGTCGTATCCCGTCGAGGGCAGTCCGGGCAGCTCGCCGGACGGACCGTTGCTGGTGACCATAAGGGTGCCGCTGGGGCCGAAGGCGAGGCCAAACGGGTTGCGCAGCCCATATGCCCAGACCGGGTCGGCGGGGCCAAAGGGGTTGTCGGACGGGATGCTGCCATCGGGGTTGTAACGGAGGATCTTTCCGCGTACGTCCGACGTGTTCTGCGCCGCCGACGCCGTGTGCTCATCACCGAGGGTCACGTACAGCTCGCCGTCAGGGCCGAAGGCCAACCGGCCCCCCTTGTGGCAGCAGTCATTGCCCGACGGCAGGGTGATCAGGGTGGTCATGTCGACGCCCACTCCACCGCAGTCGGTCCACCGGACCACGTCCTCGTGCTGGTAGTCGGTGAGGTCGTAGAGCGCGTAGACGTAGTGGTCGGTCGTGAAGGTCGGGCTGATCGCCAGGCCGAGGAGCCCGCGCTCGCTGTAGCCGCCCCCCGGCTGGGTGGTCACCGTGGAGACATGGGCGAACACATGGGGCACGTTGGCCTCAACCACGTACACCGTTCCACCTCGGTCGGTGAAGAAGAGGCGTCCGTCGGGCGCGAAGGCCAGGGCGGTGGCGAAGTTGGCGGCGAAGCCGTGGGTGGGTGGCCCGGCCGGCACCGAGGGGCATCCGGCCGCCGTGGGCGTGGGCGTGGGCGTGGGCGTCGGTGTCGGGGTCGGCGTCGGGGTTGCGGTGGCCGAGAGGGTGGCCGCCGGGGTCGTGGGACTGGGCGAGGGTGTGAGTGCGGCGGCGGTTCCGCCCGACGAGCGGGTCAGCGCCACCGCGGTCGCCAGCCCGCCAACGAGGACCGCCGCCAGTGCCGTCGCCAGGATGATTCGGGTCCGACGGGGAAGCCGCTGGAACCAGGCCATCGCCGCCAGCATGCGCCAGCCGTGCGTGCCATGGCGACGCCAACCCCCAAAAGGATGCGCCACCACGACCGGAGCAATCCAACCGCCCCGCCCGCACATGGCGGCCGGCGATCGACGAGACCACGCCCGGGGTGGCGGGGGAACGCGCGGCGCTCTCGAGCAACTTAGTTCCTGATAAGATGCATTATCAGGAGTATCTGACGCGGCGCTGGCGACGGCTGCTGCTTGTCCCCCTCCAGCCTACGGGCAGCGCTCAGGGGGCGCGGAAGTCGACGTCCTCGGCCTTGACTGTCCCCGCCGTCCGACGCGGTGCCGATTGGAACCTCCAATAGAGGTTGGTGTGGGCGATGACCTGGTCAGGGGGCGGCGCACCCCAAGCGGACTTGTCATCGGTCGTGTGAGCGTCGCTGACCAGGGTGACGTCGTACCCCCTGACGAAGGCACCGTGGAGAGTCGAGCGGATGCACGCGTCGGTCTGCGCGCCCGCAACGATCAGCCGTCCGACTCCCAGCCCCGTCAGCACGGTCTCCAGCGTCGTGTCCTCGAAGGAGTCGCCGTAATGCTTCTCGATGAGCTGCTCGCCGTCATTCGGCGACAGCTCGGGGACGATCCGCCAGTCGTCGCTGCCCCTTGCCAGCTCTTGATCGGAGTGCTGGACCCAGACGACCGGGACATGTTCGGCTCGCGCATGCTCGACAAGGCCTGCGATCTTGGCGACGACCGCGTCGCGCTCGTGAGCTCCCTCGACGACACCGTTCTGCACGTCCACCACGAGGAGGGCGGTGTTCGAGCGGTTCTCGAATGTGCTCACGGCAAGGCTCCTTACACCCGCGGCTGAGGCTCCCCTCTGGACGTCGACAAAGGATATCCCCTCCCCTCTCTCCACGCACATTCGTTCGCCGCCGTCGAATGCACGTCCCGGCGGTTTCGCTTTGCGAGCACGACCCGCCCTCCCGCCGGGCGCACTCATTGGGCGCGTGAAGTCGGGGTGCCGGGCCTCAGGCGGTGGTGCTCGCGCCCACCGGCTCCGCGGACGCCTCGACGCCGGTGACCTCGTGGACCACCAGCACCGGCCGGCGGGCGTGGCGGACCAACGACTCCGAGACGCTGCCGAGCAGGATCGCCGACAGGTTGGACAGCCCGCGGCTGCCCACCACGATCAGCTCAGCTCCGACGGCGTCAGCGGCCTCGATGATCTTCGCGGCCACGTCAGTGCGGCGCGCCTGCAGCAGCCGGGCATGCGCGGGCACCCCGTGACCGGTGAGCTCGGCGATGGCACCGGCCAGGACGGTCCCGGACTCCTCCGGCGTCTCGAGATCGGCCACCGCCCCCGCCTTGGAGCCGTAGGTCTCGTGCTCATGGACGTGGACCACCTCCACCTGAGCACCGAGCTTGACCGCCAGGTTCGACGCCACCCGTAGGGCGTCCGCCGAGAACGGCGAGCCGTCCACGGCCAGCAGGATCTTCTCGAACATTTCCATGGTCCTCAATCGACGATCGACGTATGAATCCATGCTGGAGCCATCCGGCGCTCGCTTCCAGGGTCACACGGCAGCGGTTTCCAGGGCCGTGCGACCCGCGCCGCCGGCAGCTCTCAGCCGCTCCCCCGCTCTGTCACCGCCTCGCCCCAGACCTCGCCCTCCCGGAACTGATCCAGCTCGTGCATCCGCAGCTGGGCTGCGTCTCCCAGGCGGGCGAGCACCGCTGCCACCAATGCCTCCACCAGGGCCACCGCGCCGACCATGGAATCGAACGGGGCCGCCGTGGCCACGCTGGTGACCAGGACGTAGCGGGCCGAGGCCGCCGCCGGAGAGAGCCATGGGTCGGTGATCAGCACCAGGGCGCAACCTCGCGAGGAGGCCAGCCGCGCGCCCTGGATGGTGTCGGTCTGATAGCGGCGGTAGTCGAACGCCACCAGGACATCTCGACGCCCGAGGTCGAGCAGCTGGTCGGCAGGGGTGCTGCGTTCGGCCTCGACCAGCTGGACTCCGGGGCGGAGCAGGTGCAGCTGGGCGCTCAGGTAGCGGGCGAATGGGGCGCTGACCCGACCACCGAGAACCAGCACCCGCCGCGCGGTGTCGGACAGGAGGTCGGCGACCGCCTCGAAGTCGTGATTCGCGACGGTGCCCAGGGTGGCGTGGAGGCTGTGCTCGGAAGCCTCGAACGCCTCGCTCAGGACGGAGTCGCCCGAGGGCCCAGACCGCTCCCGGTCGAAGCGGGCCATGGGAGAGCTGAGCCGGGCCTGGAGTTCCTGGCGGAGCGCCTCCTGGAACTCCGGGTACCCGTGCACCCCCAGCTTGGCGATGAAGCGGGTGACCGTGGCCGGGCTGACCTCGGCACGCTCGGCGAACCTCGGCAGGCTCTCCAGCCCGGCCACCGGGTAGGAGGCCAGCAGCACCCGGGCGAGACGGCGCTCCGAGGCGCTGAGCGCGCTCATGCGCTGTCGGACGAGCTCGCCGATGAGCAATTCCGGCATCGGGCAGATTCTTGCAGTTTTGTCTGTCCCGGTCCTGTTTGAAATTTTCTTGACAGCCCTCGGGGCCGCTGCTACTGTGCCGCCAAGGTCGGTGCCGCTCCCTCGGAAAGAGCCTCTGCGGGCGCGCCGTCGACAGCCGGGGATGGTGAGGAGGCCTCTGGAGATGAGCGTCCAGATCGTCGACAAGGACGTCGAGACCCTGCACCGGCTGGGCTATGCCCAGGAGCTGCGCCGCCGGATGGGTGGGTTCTCCAACTTCGCGGTCTCCTTCACGATCATCTCCATCCTCTCCGGCTGCCTCACCGCGTATGGCACCGCCATGTTGAACGGCGGCCCGATCGACATGAACATCGGCTGGCCGCTGGTCGGGATCATGGTCGTCCTGGTCGGCCTGGCCATGGCCGAGGTCTGCTCCAGCTACCCCACCGCCGGGGGGCTGTACTACTGGTCGGCCAAGCTCGCTGGCAAGAGCGGGCCGGGGTGGAGCTGGTTCACCGGCTGGTACAACCTGCTCGGACAGATCGGCATCACCGCCGGCATCGACGGGGGCCTGGCACTCTTCGCCTCCGCGTTCCTCAACAACGTGTGGGGCTATCCCCTCGACCCCGCCCACATCCTGATCGTCTACGCGGTCGCCCTGTTCCTGCACGGACTGCTCAACACCTTCGGGGTCAGCCTGGTGGCGCTCCTCAATGACATCTCGGTGTGGTGGCACATCGTGGGTGTGCTGGTGATCGTCGGCGTGCTGTTCTTCGTTCCCGCCCACCACCAGTCGATCGGGTTCATCTTCTTCCACTTCAACAACAGCACCGGCGCTAGTTTTGCGGTTGCGCCTGTCTACGTCTTCCTGATCGGCCTGCTGCTGGCCCAATACACCTTCACCGGATACGACGCCTCAGCGCACATGACCGAGGAGACCCGCGGCGCCGCCACCGCCGGGCCCCGAGGGATCGTCATGTCCATCGTCGTCTCACTCTTCGCGGGCTGGCTGCTCCTGATCGGGGTCACCTCCGCCATCCAGAACTACGCAACCGAGTCAACGTCCGCCGTCCCAGCGGCCCAGATCTTCATCGACGCCGCAGGCAAGGGCCTGGGCAACTTCCTCCTCCTGATCGCGATCGGGGCGCAGTTCTACTGTGGAATGTCCTCGGTGACTGCCAACTCGCGAATGATCTACGCGTTCTCGCGCGACGGGGCGGTTCCCGGACACCGCTGGTGGTCCAAGATCAACAAGCGCTCCCGCACCCCAACCAACTCCATCTGGCTGGCCACGGTGGGCGCGTTCATCCTCTTTCTCCCCTACCTCTGGAACCCCCTCGCCTATGACGCGGTCATCTCCATCGCGGTCATCGGCCTCTACATCGCCTACGGCATCCCGATCCTGCTCCGGCTGCGGGCCGGCAAGAGCTTCCAGCGCGGCCCCTGGCATCTGGGCCGGTGGAGCTACTTGGTCGGTTGGATCGCCGTGGTGTGGATTGTGCTGATCACCATCCTGTTCATCCTGCCGACCGCGTTCCCGGTCACCATCCAGGACTTCAACTACTCGATCGTCCTGGTGCTGGCTGTGCTGCTCGGCGCGGGAGGATGGTGGCTCGCGTCGGCGCGACGTTGGTTCAAGGGGCCTCGCGTTCAGGGCACAACGGAGGAGCTTGCCGCCATCGAGGCGGAGCTGGAAAGGCCGGGTGGCGAGCCGGTGGTGGCAACGATCGCCTGATACTGGTGGTACTGCCAAGCCGCCCGACGCGACCGCGGTGCGAGTCACGTACACCTGAGATGTGAGATGCCCAAGCCGAGGATCGGTATCACCTGCAGCCCGCTGCGTGCGACAACGTACTACGACCCCTACCTGCGCGCCATCGAGGCGGCGGAGGCCGAGCCGGTACAGCTCCGCCCTGTCCCGTCGGGCCTGCGGCCGGAGCAGGCGGCGCAGCTTCTCGACGGACTCGACGGTCTCCTGATGCCGGGCGGGTGGGACGTCGACCCGCCCGAGTACGGCGAGCCGCGTGAGCACGAGACCGACGAGGCCGACCCCGCATTGGATCGGACCGAGATCGCCCTGGTCCGCGGTGCTGTGGATGCCAAGCTGCCGGTGTTCGGAATCTGCCGAGGTCAGCAGCTGATCAACGTGGCCCTCGGCGGCTCTCTCCAGCAGCATATCGAGGGCCACGACATGCATGGTCATCCGCGCGATCTCCTCGCCCACCCCGTCGAGGTCGACCCGGATTCGCAGCTCGGTCAGATCACCGGCGGCGGGCTGCTCATGGTCAACAGCCTTCATCACCAGGCGGTGAAACGGCTCGCCGCGAACCTCCGCGCAACGGCCATCAGTCCCGACGGAATCGTCGAGGGGCTGGAGTCGCCGGACCAGCTGGTGGTGGCGGTGCAATGCCACCCTGAGGAGCTCCTCGACCAGCACTCCTGGGCACGCTCGCTCTTTGAGCGCTTCGTCGGGCGGGTGCGCGAGCGCGCCGGCACCCCCGCCGGGAACGGCTGACCGTGCTCTCCAAGGAGGCGCTGATCGATTCGGTCAACCGCGGCGAGGTGGATACGGTCGTGGCCGCCTTCACCGATATGCAGGGTCGGCTGATGGGCAAGCGGGTTCAGGCCGAATTCTTCCTCGAGGAGATGCAGGCGGGACACAGCATCGAGGGCTGCAACTACCTGCTCGCCCTGGAGATGGAGATGGACCCGGTGCCGGGCTATGAGATGGCGAGCTGGGAGCGCGGCTACGGCGACTTTGCGATGGTCCCGGACTTCGCCAGCCTCCGCCGCATCCCCTGGCTGGAGGGGACCGCTCTGGTGCTCTGCGATGTGGCCTGGAACGACGGCACGCCGGTCAGGCCATCACCCCGCCAGGTGCTCAGGTCCCAGGTGCAGCGGGCCCGGTCCATGGGCTTCGAGGCGATGTTCGGCTCGGAGCTCGAGTTCTACCTGATCCGCCAGACCTACGCGGAGGCGCACGCCCAGCACTACCGCGACCTGACGCCGTCGGTTCCCTACATCCTCGACTACCACATCCTCGCCACCAGCTACGACGAGCCCTTCATCCGCGCGGTGCGCAACAGCATGCAGGCCGCGGGGATCAGGGTGGAGAGCTCCAAGGGCGAGGCCTGGCCGGGCCAGCAGGAGATCAACTTCCGTTACAGCGACGCCGTCACCATGGCCGACAACCACGCCATCTACAAGAACGGCATCAAGGAACTCGCTCACCAGCAGGGCTGCTCGGTGACCTTCATGGCCAAGCCCGATCACACCTGGATCGGCAGCTCCTGCCACATCCATTCCAGCCTGTGGCAGGGGGCTTCCAGCGCGTTCTCCGGCGAGTCGGAGCTGTTCCGACACTACCTGGCGGGGCAGATCGCCGGCGCCGCGGAGCTCGCCGTTTTCCTCGCGCCCAACATCAACTCCTACAAGCGGTACGCCGCGGCCAGCTGGGCCCCCACCGGTCTTGCCTGGGGCTACGATAACCGCACCTGCGGCTTCCGGGTGGTCGGGCACGGTGACGGGCTGCGCATCGAGAACCGGATTCCCGGCGCGGACGCCAACCCCTACCTCGCCTTTGCGGCGATCCTGGCCGCCGGTCTGCACGGGATCGAGGGCAAACTGGAACCACCTCCGGCGCACGAGGGGAACGCCTACGAGTCCGATGTCCGCCGTTTCCCCTCCACGCTTCGCGATGCCATCACCGCGCTGGAGAAGGGAGGCATGGCCAGGGCCGCCTTCGGTGATGACGTCGTCGACCACTACCTGAACTACGCGCGCACCGAGCAGCGACTCTACGACCGGGTGGTCACCTGCTACGAGCGCGAGCGCTTCTTCGAGCGTGGATGAGCGTTCAGGTCCGCAACCCGGCCACCGAGGAGGTGGTCCGCGAGCTGGAGGCGGCCGGGGTTGAGCAGGCCGACCAGGCGGTGGCGGCCGCCAGGGCCGCCTTCCCGGGGTGGAGGGCGCTGCCCCCGATTCAGCGCGCCCACCTGCTGCGACGGCTGGCGAGTCTGGTGGAGGAGCACGGCGAGGAGCTGGCTCAGCTGGAGACGCGCAACGTGGGCAAGCCGATCGCCGACTCCCGCGGCGAGGTGGAGATGGTGGCTGAGGTTTTCCACTTCTACGCCGGCGCCGTCGACAAGCACCTCGGCGAGACCATTCCGGTGGCCGGTGGCCTCGACCTGACCGTCCGCGAGCCGCTCGGGGTGGTGGGTCTGATCGTCCCCTGGAACTTCCCGCTCAACATCGCGAGCTGGAAGCTCGGACCCGCACTGGCCTGCGGCAACACCACCGTGCTCAAGCCGGCAGAGCTGACCCCGCTGACGGCGCTGCGCCTCGCGGAGCTGGCGCTCGAGGCGGGCATCCCCGAGGGCGTGGTCAACGTGGTGGTGGGCCCGGGGCGGGTGGTGGGCAACCGGCTGGTCGAGCACCCCGACGTCGCCAAGATCGGCTTCACCGGGTCGACCGAGGTCGGCCGCCAGGTCATGCGGGGCGCCGCGCAGGGGATCAAACGGGTCACCCTGGAGCTGGGTGGCAAGTCCGCGAACATCATCTTCGAGGACAGCGACCTGGAGAGGGCGGCGGCGAGCGCTCCTGGGGCGGTCTTCGGGAATGCCGGTCAGGACTGCTGCGCCCGCTCCCGGATCCTGGTCCAGCGCTCGATCTACGACCGGTTCGTCGGGCTGCTCGTGGACGCCACCTCTCGCCTGCGAGTCGGTGACCCCGAGGACGCGGCCACCGAGATGGGCCCGTTGATCTCGGCCGAGCATCGGGCCACGGTTGCCTCCTTCGTCGACGGCACCTGCCTCTTCCGCGGCAGCGCGCCGACCGGACCCGGCTTCTGGTACCCCTGCACCCTGATCGAGGCGAGCAACCTCGACCGGGTGGCCCGCGAGGAGGTGTTCGGCCCGGTGGCGGCGGTCATCCCCTTCACCGATGAGGCCGAGGCCGTGGCCATCGCCAACGACACGCCCTACGGTCTGTCCGGATCGGTGTGGACCCGCGACGCCGGCCGGGCGCTGCGGGTGGCCCGCGCGATCGAGACCGGAACGCTCTCAGTCAACAGCAACACCTCGGTGCGGGTGGCCACCCCCTTTGGCGGTTTCAAACAATCGGGCTTCGGACGCGAGCTCGGGCTCCACGGGCTCGCCGGCTATTCCGAGGTCAAGAACGTCTTCATCTCCTCGGAGGTCTAGGGGCGCACCCATGGGCAGACTGGAGGGCAAGGTCGCGGTCATCACCGGCGCTGCCGGCGGCATCGGCCGCGAGGCGGCGCTGCTCTTCTCCGCCGAGGGTGCGGCCGTGGTGGTGGCCGACACGCTTGGCGGGGCCGGTGCGAAGACCGCCGATGAGTGCCGTGAGGCGATTTTCATCGAGGTTGATGTCAGCGACTCCTCGAGCGTCGAGCGGCTCTACGCCGGGGCCAGCACCCGGTACGGCGGGGTCGACGTCCTCTTCAACGGCGCGGGAATCATGCCGGCGGACGACGACTCCATCCTGACCACCGAGCCGCAGGCATGGGACCGGGTGCAGGCGGTCAATGCCAGGGGGGTCTATCTCTGCTGCAAGCACGGCATCCCTCGACTCCTCGAGCGCGGCGGGGGGTCGGTGGTCAATGTGGCGTCGTTCGTCGCCGTCATGGGGGCGGCGACCTCACAGATCGCCTACACCGCCTCCAAGGGGGCGGTGCTGTCGATGAGCCGGGAGCTCGCCGTCCAGTTTGCCCGCCAGGGGGTCCGGGTCAACGCCCTCTGCCCAGGGCCGGTGGAGACGCCGCTGTTGCTGCGCCTGTTCGCCGAGGACCCCGACGCCTACCAGCGCCGCCTCGTCCACCTGCCGATGGGCCGGCTGGCCACCGCCCGGGAGATCGCCAACGCCGCCCTCTTCCTGGCCAGCGAGGAGTCCTCATACGTCAACGGCAGCACCTTCCTGGTCGATGGAGGGCTCACCGCAGCCTACGTCACCCCGGTGTAGGCCGCTCTGATCCGATCGACGCCGGGTGAGTGACCTCGAGTCTCCGCCCTGGGCAGCGCGTGGTCCGCCAATCTCTCGCCGTCCCCGACCACCTTCCGATTTTGCATCGTGTGTATTCGCGTATTCGTGTATTCGCTTGTATTCGCTCGCCACCGAGGCGGCGGGCGCCCTCGTGGCCTGGGCGTGGACCAGGGCGAGACTCGAGTGTTCGCGTCGGTCTCGCCGCTCAACGCCCCGTCGCTCGCCGTGGTGCGCAAGCTCGGCTTCGTCCAGACCGGCGTCCAGGTGGATGAGATCGACGGTGTGGAGCTGGTGTTCGAGGTGACTGATCCCACCAAACCGTGATGGCGCCATTCGCCCCTCAGACGGCGGCCCTCCTCCTGGCCAGTGACGACTGATCAGACGTCAACGGAAGCACCTTCGTCGACCGGGCGGTCGATCAGCGCGCTGCCCTCAAATTGAGACATCGGCGAGCCCGGATCTTGGCACAGCAGGGCCAGAGCCGTGAGGGAACGGACGTTCACTTCACTCCTGTGACCTGCCGGACCCCCTCCCCTCCTCCATTGCCCTCGGAACCCCTTGGCGAGCGCCGCGCCCGGTACCCTGGAGACCGACGTGATGCAAGAGCGCGCCCGTCCGAGCGTCCCAGGGACCGCAGCAGGCGCCGGAGCCTCGCACCCCCGAGACCGTTACAAGTGGATCGTGCTAGCCAACACCACCCTCGGCATGGTGATGGCCACGATCGACTCCACGATCATGCTGATCGCCCTGCCCGACATCTTTCAGGGCATCCACCTCGATCCGCTTCAACCCGGCAACAGCTTCTACCTGCTCTGGATGATCCTGAGCTTCATGGTCGTCAGCAGCGTGCTGGTGGTCAGCCTGGGCCGGCTCGGCGACATGCACGGCCGGGTCCACATGTACAATCTCGGCTTCGCCGTCTACACGGTCTCTTCGCTGCTGCTCACCGTCTGCTGGTTGACCGGGGCGCAGGGTGCGCTCTACCTGGTGGGCATGCGGGTGGTCCAGGGGATCGGGGCCGCCTTCATCGTCGCCAACTCCGCGGCCATCCTCACCGACGCGTTCCCCGCGACCCAGCGCGGCCTGGCCCTCGGCATCAACAACGTGGCGGGCATCAGCGGCTCCTTCATCGGGCTGGTGCTGGGCGGCATTCTGGGACCGATCAACTGGCGCCTGGTCTTCTTGGTCTCGGTGCCATTCGGGTTGGCCGGAACGCTCTGGGCATTCTTCATGCTCCGTGAGCTCGGCATCCATCGCCGTGCCCACATCGACTGGCCGGGCAACATCAGCTTTGCGGTGGGATTGGTGCTGGTGATGATCGGCATCACCTACGGGATCCAGCCCTACGGCGGCCACAGCATGGGCTGGACCAGCCCCTACGTCGACAGCGAGCTCGGCGTCGGCATCGCTCTGCTGACCGCCTTCGCGATCATCGAGACGAGGGTCGCCGAGCCGATGTTCCGGCTCGGACTCTTCAAGATTCGCGCCTTCACCGCCGGGGTCCTCTCCAGCTTTCTTTCGGCGGTGGCGCGCGGAGGTCTGATGTTCATGCTGGTCATCTGGCTCCAGGGGATCTGGCTGCCCGAACACGGCTACAGCTTCGCGTCCACCCCGCTGTGGGCAGGGATATTCATGCTCCCGCTCACCGCCGGCTTTCTGCTCGCCGGGCCGATTTCCGGGATCCTCTCCGACCGCTTCGGGTCACGGCCGTTCGCGACCGGAGGGATGATCGGCGCCGCGCTCACCTTCGGGCTGCTCGAGCTGCTCCCCCTCAACTTCTCCTACTGGCAGTTCGGGTTGATCCTCTTTCTCAATGGCCTCGCCATGGGAGCATTCGCGGCGCCCAACCGGGCCGGGGTCATGAACAGCCTGCCCGCCGAGCACCGCGGAGCCGGATCGGGGATGAACTCCACCTTCCAGAACTCGGCGCAGGTACTGTCGATCGGGGTCTTCTTCACCTTGGTGATCATCGGCCTCTCCGGCAGCCTGCCCGGCGCGATGGAGCAGGGACTGGTCCACGCCGGTGTCCCCCTCCAACCGGCGATCCTCGCCTCTCACCTGCCACCGATCACCAGCCTGTTCGCCGCCTTCCTCGGCTACAACACCATGGCCCACCTGTACGCGACGGGGGCGCTCGGCGTCCTCCATCCGGCCACCGTGGCGGTGATCACCAGCCGCAGCTTCTTCCCCTCATTGATCACCGCTCCCTTCGGTTCCGGGCTCCACGTGGCCTTCGACTTTGCCCTGGGGGGTTGCCTGGTCGCGGCGCTGGCGTCGTGGAGCCGGGGCGGCCGCTACGTTCACGGCGACGCCGGGACCTCACCGGAGACCAACCAGGAGCCGTTCGCCGAGCAGGCGGCGCGGGAGGCAGCGCCGGTCGAGACCGCCCGGTGAGCCGGCCCGAGCCCTCCACTCCGCCACAATCGTGAGCATGGCCGCGCCCACCGTCATCGACGTCACCGACCACAGCTTTGACCGCGACGTGGTCGACGCCTCCCGTCGCCAACCCGTGGTCGTGGACTTCTGGGCGGCCTGGTGCGGCCCCTGCCGAAGCCTCGGCCCCATCCTCGAGGACGCGGTGACCCGCCATGGCGGGATCACCCTGGCCAAGCTCGACGTCGACAGCAACCAGGCGACCGCGGCACGCTTTCGGATCCAGGGAATCCCGGCGGTGAAGGGATTCCGCGACGGGGGGCTGGCCGCGGAGTTCGTCGGCCTGCAGCCGCGAGCCCAGGTGGAGCGCTTCCTGGCTCAGCTCGCTCCTCCTCCCCCACCCGCTCCCCTGCCGGCCGGCGAGGCCCAGCTGGCGGCGGTCCTGGAGAGCGATTCCGGCAACCTGCCGGCCCGACGGGCGCTGGCGACGCTCCTGACCGAGCAGGGACGCCTCGACGAGGCGGAATCGGTTCTCGCCGATGCCCCGGCCGACCCGGCGTGCGACGGCCTCCGAGCCCGGATCGAGCTCCTGCGCGGCGGTGATCCCTCCCTCAGGCCGCTGGTCTCGGACGGGAGCAGCGCGGATCGGGTGCGCGAGCTCATCGCCTGCCTGCGGGGTCGAGGAGAGCCGGAGCGCTCCCAGCTCCGCCGGGTGGTGATCGGAGCCATCGCCTCCGAGCCCTCCTTGGAGGCGCTGCGCGCGGAGCTGGCCTCGGCCCTCTTCTGAACGTTGGACGCCAGCCGTCTCCTCCGGGCGGGTTCAGATCCATCGCCACGCGACCTCTGTCACCATGCGGCTGATCGTGGAGACCTGCCGATGACGAGCGCGCCGCGCTGGCCGATGTCGCCGTCAGAGCTCGAGGCCGCGGCCCGCGAGCGGCTCACGATCATGGCCTACGACTACATCGCCGGGGGCGCGGAGGACGAGCGCACCCTGAAGGACAACCGGGAGGCGTTCCAGCGGCACCGGCTGCGGCCCCACGTCCTCACCGGAATCAGCGAACCCCAGACCACGCGACGCCTGCTGGGCTCGGACCTCGCACTTCCCGTGCTGCTCGCCCCCGTGTCGGTCCAGCAGCTCGCCCACCCCAGAGGGGAGCTGGCCGCCGCGGCCGCGGCTCACCGGGCGGGCACCATCTTCTGCCTCTCCACCCTCTCCTCGGTATCGATCGAAGACGTCGCGGCGGTCGCCGGCAGCTGGTGGTTCCAGCTCTACATGCAGCGCGACCGTGGGCTGAGCCGGGAGCTGGTGTACAGGGCCACGGCCGCGGGTTGCTCGGCGCTGATCCTGACCGCAGACCTCCCGGTCCTGGGTCGACGCGAGCGCGACGAGCGCAACCGCTTCCATCTGCCCGGCGGTGTGGAGTACGTGAACCTGCGGGGCACCGCCGCCGAGGCCGGCGGGGCCCGCTCCCAGCTGGGGCGTTATGCGGCTGGCAGCCTGGCGTCCCAGGTCACCTGGGACGACCTGGAACAGCTGGTGGCCATGAGCAAGGTTCCGTTGTTGGTCAAGGGTCTGTTGCGCGGGGATGACGCGGCACGGGCGGTGGGCTGCGGTGTTGCGGCCATCATCGTCAGCAACCACGGGGGCCGGCAGCTCGACGGCTCGGTCGCGGCTCTGGATGCGCTGCCCGAGATCGTGGAGGCCGCCGCCGGCGCCGTCCCAGTGCTCCTGGACGGCGGCGTCAGGCGGGGCACCGATGTGCTCGTCGCCCTCTGTCTCGGGGCCACCGCCACGCTGATCGGCAGGCCCTTCATCTGGGCTCTGGCGATGGACGGCGAGGAGGGCGTGGTCCGCCTGCTGGGCCAGCTCCGCGACGAGATCAGCACCGCCCTGAGCCTGATCGGCGCCGCCTCGCTGGACCAGCTCGGGCCCCAGCTGGTCACCTGATCCGGATGGGTGACCAGCCGGCGGCGCTCAGTGCTCGGGCCCGTCGACCAGCCGGACGCCCGCGCCGGCCGTCCCCCTCAGCTTGGCGGGCGATGCGGCGCCCCGCCGCCCCCCGCGGTACGCGGACCAGGCGCGGCCCAGCGCGTAGGAGACCGCTCCGGAGACTCCCACGAAGAACCCGAGCGGCCAGTTGGTGTAGTAGGAGAGGAAGATGCCGAGCCAGACCGTGAGCAGGGCGATGGCCACCGACAGCGCCATGGCCGCGCCCGGGTTGTCGGTGAAGCAACGGGCGGCCGCCGCCGGTCCGATCATGAGGCTGAACATCAGCAGAACCCCCACCACCGGGACCGTCATGGTGGTGGCCAGCGCGACCACCAGCAGGAACCCGGTTTCGACCCGATCGGCGCGCACCCCTCTGGCCTCGCCCACCTCGGGGAGCACCGAACTGAGCATCAGCGGCCGATAGATGGTGGCGATGGCGACGAGGCACAGTGCCCCCAGCACTGCCATGGGAAGCAGCTCGCCGGCGGCGACGCTGAACACTCCGCCGAACAGAAGCGAGTAGACCCCGGCTGCATACTCCACGCTCCAGGAGAGGAAGAGAGCGCCGAGCCCGAGCATCAGAACCAGTGCGAGGGCGGTGGCCACGTCATGGCGTCCGCGGCGGCCCAGCCATCCGATGCCCAGCGCGCCCCCGACGGCGAACACCCCCAGGCCCACGATGGTGCCGCTGATCCCGAGGATGGTGCCGTCGATACCAACCAGGAGAGCGGCGCCGGCGGCGCCGCCGAAGGCGCCGTGGGGCACCGCGTGGGCCACGAACGACGAGCCGCGGATCACCACGAAGAAGCCGACCACCCCGGCGACCACCGCCACCATGGAGGCGGCGATCCAGGCGTCGGTCATGATCCCGGTGAAAACCTCCGGCATCAGGCCGCCGCCTCCTGGACGGCCGGCGGGTCGGGCCGCCGGCCGCGGCTGCGCTGCCGGGCCATCTGGATCGCCCCGCTCAGCAGGTACATCGCGAACACCAGGGCCACGATGAAGAAGCTGGGCGGCCAGCTCCTGCCCTGGGGCGGCCAGTAGTAGCTGTCGTAGGCGAGCACGGTACCGAGCCAGGTGGCGAACACGCCGAGCAGACCTGCCAACCCCAGCGCCAGCTCCGGCCGGCTGGTGAGCCGCAGCGCCGTCGCCGGCGGGCCGATGAGCAGAGCGGTGGCGAGGATGGCTCCCACCGTCTCCGCGGCGAGCGAGACCGCCACCGCGACCGACACCAGATAGGCGAGGCTGATCAGCCGGATCGGGACGCCCCGAGCCGCGGCCAGGTCGGGGCTCAGCGAGCTGAGCAAGAGCATCCGGTAGCCGGCGACGACAATGCCCAGGGCCACCACGCTCAGCGCCACGATGGCGGGAAGGACCGAGGCACTGACTGCGAACAGCGAGCCGAAGAGGATGGTCACGGCGGCCCCGGTGGTGCTCGATTGAGTGGTGTCGATGTAGAGGAACAGCGCGGCCACTCCCAATCCCGCTCCCAGCACCAGACCGGTGGCGAGGTCGCGGACCCGGGGCCGCTGGGCACCGACCGCCTCGATGGCCCCGGCGACGATCAGAGCGATGCCCAGGTAACCCCACAGCGGGTTGAGGCCTCCGAGCAGGGCTGCTGATCCGCCGGTCGAGGCCACCTCGCCGGTGGCGTGGCCGGCGAAAGCCTGCCTGCGGATGACCGTGAAGGTGCCCACCGCACCGGTGACCAGGGCGGTGACCGCGCCGGCGAGGAGCGCCGCGTGGACCGGGCCACTGACGAAGAAGCCGGGGGCGAACAGGGCCGTGAACAGGGCGCTCATTGCAACGAAACCGCTCCCGGCTCCAGTCCGGCGGCGCTGGCCAGCGCGGGGAGGCGCTGGTCGGCGCCCGCCACCACCAGGATGCGGTCGTGGACTCGCAACACGTCGACGTGCTGTCCATAGAGCGGGCTCAGGACCTCCGGCCTCACCACCTCGTCGACCGACCCGGTGGCGACGCGGCCCATGGCAAGATAGACGAGGCGGTTCATCACCGCGAGCAGCGGATTCATGTCGTGGGCCGAGATCAGCACCGCGATGTGCTGCTCGCGGGCGATGCGCCCCAAGAGCTCGACGACCTCGCGCTCAGCCCGGATGTCGAGGTTGGCGAGCGGCTCGTCGAGGAGAAGCAGGCGGGGGCGGCTGATCAGGGCATGAGCGATCAGCACCCGCTGCTGCTCTCCTCCGGATAGGTTTCCCACCCTGGAGTCGGCGAAGCGGCGGGCGTCGACCGCCTCCAGCATCTCGTCCACCAGCCGGCGCCGCCGTCCTCCGGCCAGGCTGAAGCCGAGCCGATGGCCGTCGAGGCCGAGCGCCACCAGGTCGCGTGCCCGCAGGGGCATGTCGGGGTCGAGAAAGATCTTCTGGGGCACGTAGCCGATCAGCGGGTTGCGCCGCGTCCGTGCCCCGCCGCCGATCTGCACCGCACCCGAGCTCGGCGCCTGCAGCCCGAGGATCACCCGGATGAGCGTTGTCTTGCCGGCCCCGTTGGACCCGATCAGCCCGGTGAACTCACCCGGGGCGAGCGCGAAGCTCACCTCGTGGAGCACCTCGCGACCCGACAGCCACACGCTGATCCCCTCCAGCGAGAGCACCGGGGCGGCGGCGGCGGCGGACACGGCGGGGACGGCCACGCTCACAGGTGGGTGGTCGACTGACCGTCGGCCAGGGCCTTGTGGAGCGCGTTCACCTCGGCGAGCATCCAGGACTGGTAGTCGTAGCCGGGCGTCGGCATCGTCTCGTAGACGCCGACCACGGGTACCGAATTGGAGTTTGCCAGCTGGAGCAGGGAGTCGGTGAGCGAGTTGGTCACCTGCTGGTTGTAGAGGAACACCTTGACCTGGTGGCCGGTGAAGAAGCCCTGCTCCAGGCTCACGTCCTGGGCTGAGGGGTCGACGCCGTTCATGATGTCCGCCTGGAAGCCCCAGGGGGTGAGGTTGTCCATCCCGGCGGCCTGGAGCATGTAGTCGGCGACCGGCTCGGTGGTGGCAACGGGGGCGTTCCCGTAGGTCGACTTGAGGCTGGCGATCGCCTGCATGCCAGGGCGTCAGCGAGCTGTCGAAGGCGGCCAGATTGGCCTGGAAGTACGAGGCATGGGAGGGGTCGAGTGCGGCCAGATCGCCGGCGATCGCTGAGGCTACCTTGGGCATGGTGGTGGGGCTGTACCAGAGGTGGGGGTTGGCTGTGCTGTCGGGCAGGCCGAGCAGGGTCTGGACGTCGATGACCTTGCGCGACGAGCTGGGCGAGGCGGCCTCGATCTGATTCATGAAGGTGTCATAGCCGACTCCGTTCTGGACCACCAGCTGGGCCCCGCTCACGATCCTCGCCACCTGGGCGCTGGCCTCGAAGGTGTGGGGATCGGTGTTGGGGTTGCTCATGATCGCGTTCACCTGGACGTAGCTCCCGCCGATCTGCGAGATGACGTTGGCGTACTCGTTCTCGGCTCCCACCGCCTGGATCTGTCCGGAGCTCGGGTCGGAGCCCGACCCGCACGCGGTCAGCACCACCGCGGCGGTCGCGGCGATGGCCAGGAGTGAGAGAGCCGGGCGCCGCTGGATCATCGTTTCTCCTTGAAGATAGGAATGATTCTCGTCACGGTATAATAAGAACCATTCTCATGTCAAGCGAGCCGCGATCTCCGCTCCGCGAATGCGCGCCCACCCCTGCGCTGGGCCCGGAACAGCCGAATCTGCGGTGCTACTCTGAGGACGTGATGGCGAGTCGTGCCGACCCGGGCGAGACCGCCGTCTCGACGGTGGACGCCTCCGTCCACCGGGAGATCGCGCTGCGGCTCGCGGGGTTCGAGCAGCGCTACACGCCGCTCCGCCGTGCCCTGGTCGAGGTCATGGCCCGCGCCGGCCGGCCGCTCACCATGCCCGAGATCCTGGACGGCAGTCCCGAGCTCTCCCAGAGCAGCGCCTACCGCAACCTCTCAGCGCTGGTCGAGGCCGGCGCCGCTCGCCGGGTCGCGGGAGCCGACGACCACGGCAGGTTCGAGCTCGCGGAGGACCTCTCCGGACACCATCACCACCTGGTCTGCGCGACCTGCGGGAAGGTGAGCGACATGGTCCCATCACCGCGTCTTGAGAGAGCGCTCGCGGAAGCGGTCGAGGCAGCCGCCGGTGACCAGTTCGAGGTTACTGAGCACCGCTTCGACCTGGTCGGCACGTGCTCTGACTGCCGCTGACGGCGCGCCGGACGGGGCGCGGGCACAGCGCAGCCGGGAAGGGTCCGTCTGATGCGCATCCTGGTGCCGCTCCCGGACCGCGACTTCGACATCACCGAGGTGTCGGTGCCCTGGCGCGTGCTCACCGACGGCGGCCACCGGCTGACCTTCGCGACCGAGCAGGGCAGGACGCCGGCCGGAGATCCGCGGCTCATCACCGGAGTGCTGTTCGGGCGCCTGGGAGCCCGTCCTGAGGTCGTCGACATCTATCGCCGGCTCATCGAGGCCCCCGAGTTCCGCGAGCCGACCTCCTGGGCGCAGATCGAGCCCGACCTCTTCGACGGCCTGCTGCTCTGCGGCGGCCACGCTCCGGGGATGCGCCAGTACCTGGGTTCGCAGGCTCTGCGCAGCAGGGTGCTCCAGTTCTGGCTCCTCGACCGGCCGGTGGGGGCCATCTGTCACGGAGTGCTGGTGCTGGCCCGGACCATCGACCCCATGACCGGGAGAAGTGTGATCGCCAGCCGCCGCACCACCTGCCTGCCCAAGTACATGGAGCGAGGCGCCCACCTCATCACCGGCTGGCGACTGGGCCGCTACTACCGAACCTATCCGGCCTTCGTCGAGGACGAGGTGCGGGCTGTCCTGGCTGGTCCCGATCTCTTCCAGCGGGGTCCGCGGACCTACTCCGCCCGGGACACCACCACCGACACCTCGGCGGCCTTCGTCGTCGAGGACGGCAACTACATCTCGGCACGCTGGCCCGGCGACGCCCACCTGTTCGCTCGACGCTTCCAGGCCAAGCTGGAGGCGGCGGCGACCGCCGCAGGGTGAGCGAGCGGCGGAGGGCGCTGGAACGCATCGTTGTGTGAACCTAGGCGGCCGGAACCGACGTCCGGAGGCTGAGGAGGAGCGAGATTGGGGCACATCGAGGACGCGCTGACAGCCGACAGCCTGCGCATCAAAGGCCATGGCGGCGACCAGATCGACGCCTACCTGGCGACGCCGCACGGAGATGGGACCTTCGGCGGCGTGGTGGTCATCCATCACGCGCCCGGCTTCGACCGCTGGAGCAAGGAGGTGACCCGCACCTTCGCTGCCAACGGTTATCTGGCGATCTGCCCCAACCTCCACTTCCGAGAGGGAAAGGGCGCCAGCCCCGAGGATGCCGCCGCCGCCGTCCGAGCGGCCGGCGGCGTCCCCGACGAGCGCCTGGTGGGCGACGTGGACGCGGCCGCTCGCCACCTCCGCGCGCTGCCCGCATCCAACGGCAGGGTGGGGGTGATCGGGTACTGCTCCGGGGGCCGGCAGTCCTTCCTCGCCGCCTGCTCGCTTCAGCTCGACGCCGCCGTGGTCTGCTATGGCGCCTTCATCGTGGGGGCCCCGCCCGCCGAATATGCGTCGGGCGTGACCCCGATCCTGGACAAGGCCCCCAACCTCTCCTGTCCCGTGCTCGGCCTCTTCGGGGTCGAGGACCGATTCCCCTCCCCCGACCAGGTCGCGAGAGCTGGACGCCGAGCTCACCCGCCTGGGCAAGCCCCACGAGTTCCACAGCTACGAGGGCGCCGGGCACGCGTTCTTCGCGGTCGACCGCCCCAGCTACCGGGTGGAGGCGGCCAAGGACGGCTGGGAGCGGATCTGGGAATTCTTCGGCCGCCACCTGGCCGGATGATCGCGATGTGCACCTACCGGACCGAGAAGGTCACCCTGAATGGCAGCGGCAAGGGCAGCCCGGCGTGGTTCCCGGTCACCGAGGCCTCGGTCTACTTCGACCATCCCCAGGACGCCGCCGCCGAGCACACCCTGAACGTCGACTTCCTGAACCCCGCCCGCGGCCCCTCGGCACGGGTCGCCGTGGAGCTCACCGCGGAATCCGCCCGGTCTCTGGCCCGAGCGATCCTGGCGATGGTCCCCGAGACCTGAGGCTCAGCGCCTGATCAGGGGCGGCGCCGTGCCCGCCTGGCGGGCCAGCAGGTCGGAGATCCCGTCGGCGTCGAGCGGGGCCGCGAAGTGAAAGCCCTGGGCCAGGTCGCAACGGAGCAGCTGGAGCTCGCGGCGCTGCTCGGCACGCTCCACGCCGACCACCACCAGGCGCAGGTCGAGGGTCCGGCCGAGACCGATGATCCCGGCGAGGAAAGCCCGCTCTCGGGGGTCGGTCGCCACGTTGTCGACGAACGACTTGGGGATCTTGAGAGCGTCGACGGGGAGGAACTTCGAGCTCCGCCAGCGACGAGTAGCCGGTGCCGAAGTCGTCGATGGCCAGGGTGACGCCGAGGTCCTTGAGCGCCTTGAGCCGTCGCAGGGTGGCCGGCGTCTTCTCCACCAGCAGGCTCTCGGTGATCTCCAGGGTGAGCCGGGACGGGGGCAGCCCGGTGTCGCGGAGCACCTCGCCGACGGTGTCGGCGAAGCCGGCGTGGAGGAGCTGGCGCGGCGAGAGATTGACACTGACTGAGAAGTCCTGACCGGGGTGCTCCTGCATCCATCGGCGCGCCTGCAGGCACGCGGTGCGGAGCACCTGCTCGCCGAGATCGCGGATCAGCCCGCTTGCCTCGGCCACCGGGATGAACTCGCGAGGCGCCACCCGACCACGCCGGGGACTGTCCCAGCGGGCCAGGGCCTCGACCCCGACCACCGCGCCGCTGCCCAGGGCCACGATCGGCTGGTATTCGACGGAGACCTCGCCCGCGGCCAGCCCCCGCTCCAGCTCACCGGTGAGCTGGACCCGGCTCTCCAGCGCGCTCTGCATGCTCGGCTCGAAGGTCTCGACGGTTGCCTTGCCCCGCTCCTTGGCGCGGTACATGGCCACATCGGCCTGGCGGAGCAGGTCGTCGGGGGAGGCGATGCTGGAGTCGGCGATGGCGATGCCGATGCTCGCCCCGATGGTGACGCCGGTCCCGTTGAGGTCGAACACGACGCGCAGCTCGTCCAGAAACCGCTCGGCAACCGCCAGAGGTTCCTCGGGGCCGGCCACGTCCTCGACCAGCACCGCGAACTCGTCTCCACCCCACCTGGCCACGGTGTCGAAGGGCCGCACCACCCGGCGCAGCCGTTGGGTCACCGCCTGGAGCAGGAGGTCCCCACTGGGGTGGCCGAGGCTGTCGTTGACCACCTTGAAATCATCCAGGTCGATGAACAGCACCGCGGCGCGGTAGCGGCCGGGCGGGACCCGGCGCTCCAGGGCGTGGGCCACCCGATCGGCGAAGAGGCTCCGATTGGCGAGGCCGGTGAGGGCGTCGTGGAAGGCCTGCTGATTGAGCCGCTCGTCGAACCGGACCCGCTCGACGGTGACCCCGACCTGGGCGGCGAGGGCGTCCAGCAGCATCCGGTCCTCTTCGTCGAAGGTCCTCCCCCGCCCCAGGCGCTCACCGACCACAACGGTGCCGAGCACCCGGCCCTCGACCACCAGCGCGGCCATGACCGCGTCCTTGATGCCGCGGTGACCCAGGATGGAGGCGCCCTGGCGCTTGTCCACCCCGGCGCGGAGCAGCAGGCTGTAGGTCTCCGGGACGATCACCGAGAAGACGTCGTCGAGCAGGTCCTCGTTCAGCGCCTGGGCGGTCTCGACGATCTCGCCGTCCCGCACCCGGACCACCAGGGCGGTGCTGTCGATGGCGTCGGGGAGGACCACCACCTCGGCGAATCGGGCGTCCAGCACCTGGCAGAGGCGAGCCAGGGTCTCCTTGACCGAGAGCGGCGATCCCGAGGTGCCCTGGAGCAGGAGCCGGGATTCGTAGAGGTGCTGGAGCCGGCGGCGGCGGTGGTGCTCCTCAGCCCAGGCGCCGCCCCCCAGGGCGACGCTGGCGGTGAGAGCCAGGGCGAGCAGGGTGACCGGGAGGCTGTGCCCACCGATCAGGATCAGGGCGGCGGCGGCGGCGCCGGCAACCACCACGCTCGCGATCCCGGCCCTGAACCAGCCTGAGGACGGTTTGCGCCGGCCACGCCGGTGGCCGGGCGTCGCTCCGCTGGTTGCCGACACTGACACGACGCGTCCCCTTCTCCGAATGCTGGGCAAGGACCGACGAGGCCTGCAGGGCTCGCTGCGTCGAGATTAGACCATGTGACGCTATCGCTTCAAACGGTGTAACCGTCGCTCAACCGGAAGGCCACAACCCGGGCTCTGGAGTTGCGTCCCTCAGCGGGGACGGGCGGAGGGATCAGGGGGCCGGCCCTCCAGCCCCGCCTCGAGCCCGAGGGTGCGATCGAAGGCGGCCCACACCGCGTCGCTGACCACCGTGCGCAGCCGGCCGCGCTCCAATTCGTACAGGGCGGCGGCCGACGTCCCCCCGGGCGAGGTGACCATGTCCCGCAGCTCGGCGACGTGACGCCCGCTGGCCAGGGCAAATGCGGCCGACCCCTGCATGGTGTCGAGGACCAGCTCCCGGGCCACGTGACGGGGGAAGCCGAGGTGGACGGCGGCGTCGGTGAGCGCCTCGATGAACATGAAGATGTAGGTGGGGCCGGTCCCGCTGACCGCCGTGGCCATCGCCACCTGACGCTCGTCGTGGACCTCGAACTCCCGGCCCAGGGCCGAGAGCATGGTCCGGGTCCGGGCACGCCCGGTCTCGTCGACGGCCCCGGTCGCGTACCAGACGGTGACCCCCTGAGCGATCTGGGAGGGGGTGTTGGGCATGGTGCGCACCACCGCCGGGTGGCCGAGCCCCTCGCCCAGGGCGCGGGTGGTGGCCCCGGCGATGACGCTGATCACCAGCTGGTCCGGGCGCATCACCGGGCGGAGCTCGGGCATCACGGTGCGCAGCATCTGAGGCTTGACGGCGAGCAGCACCACCTCGCCGCGGGACGCGGCCTCGGCGTTGCCGGCCACCGCAACCACCCCGTGGCGCTGCTGGAGCTCCTGGCGGCGGTCCTCCCGAGGATGGCTGCAGGTCACCCGGCCGGGCTCGACCAGGTCGCGGGCCAGGAGGCCGGCGAGCATTGCCTCGGCCATCACCCCGGCGCCGACGACGGCGATCCGGGAGCTGCGCAGCGCGGTCTCGTCCATCGCCGCCCGGACGATACAGGGCGCCGCGCGGTCTCTGCTTCTCGCCCGAGCCCACACTGTGGGTTCGGCCGCCGTGCCGGTCGGGTGAGGAGTGGGATCATCGGGCGATGGCTGCTGCGCCCGATCAGCCCGAACCCGTCCACAACCCCGCATGGAGCCCTCCACCGGAGTACGGCCAGCACCCGGGCACGGTGTATCCGCCCCCGCCCGGGCCGGCGTACGGCCCGCCGGCCGGGCCCTGGCCCCCACCCCCAGGCCCGGGGCAGCCCCGCCGCACCACGCTACCTGCCGCCCGGCTGGGCCGCCGGGCAGCCCCCCTCCCCGCCCGCCGCCGGCCGCCGCCCCGGAACCGCCCAGCGCCGCGGCGGTGCGGCCGGCGGGCTCCTCGCCGTCCTGTTCGGGGTCATCAAGGCAGCCCTTGCCTTCGGCAAGTTCGGCTTCACCGCCCTGACCATGCTGGTGGCGATCTTCCTCTACGCCCAGCTCTTCGGCTGGGCCTTCGGGGTGGGCATCGTGCTGCTCATCTTCATCCACGAGATGGGCCACTTCCTGGTGTCCTGGGCGGTGGGGGTGCCCATGTCGGCGCCGATCTTCATCCCCTTCCTGGGAGCCTTCACCACCGCTGGCCGCGGCCTGACCGCAGACCGCCGGACCGAGGCGGTGATCGCGGTGGCCGGGCCCCTGTTCGGCTTCCTGGCCACCATGGCGGTGTACCTCTGGGCCCTCTCGCAGACCACCGCCACCCAGGGGGTCGCGTTCGCCTTCTCGCTCAGCTACTTCGGCTTCCTGCTCACTCTGTTCAACCTCATTCCAATGCTCCCGCTCGACGGCGGCCGGGTGGCCAGCGCGGTCAGCAGGTGGTTCAACCTGGCCGGCCTGGTCATCTTCAGCCTGGTCCTGATCGCCGGGCTCGCCGGGGCAATCGCCTTCAACCCCTTCCTGCTGCTCATCTTCCTGGTCGGCTGCTACTCGGTCTGGAACCGCTTCAAGGCGGCGCGGCTGGGCCGGGAGGCGCCGCCTCTCCCCGGCACCACCCGAGTGCTGATCGGTACCGGGTACATCGCCCTGGTAGCCCTGAGCGGGCTGCTGATGAGCCTGAGCAACGGCTGGCTGCTTGCGCATCAAGTCATCCAGCAGGTCAGCTGAGGGGCGAAACCCCGCCTGTGCGCGCAGTCACCATCGTCGACCGGGGACTGGTCATCGCCGATCACCCCGACCCCGTCCCTCGGCCGGGTGAGCTGCTGGTCCGGGTCCGCGCGGCCGGGGTGAACAGCGCCGATCTGATGCAGGTCCGCGGACATTACCCGGCTCCACCGGGGGTCCCCGCGGACATCCCGGGGATGGAGCTGGCCGGGGAGGTGGTCGCTACCGGCGGCGGTGTCGAGCGCTACCGCCCCGGCGACCGGGTCATGGCCCTGGTGGGGGGCGGTGCTCAGGCGGAGCTCGCCATCGCCCCCGAGGTCGTGACCATGCCCTTCCCCGGCGGCCTCGAGTGGGCGGCGGCGGGCGGCTTTCCGGAGGCCTTCGTGACCGCCCACGACGCCCTGGTCTCGCAATCCGGGCTGCGCAGCGGCGACCGCCTCCTGGTCCATGGGGCCGCCGGGGGCGTCGGCACCGCGGCGGTCCAGATCGGGGTCGCCCTGGGAGCCCGGGTGACCGCGACTGTCCGCAACCCCGGGCTGCGGGAGCGGGTGGCGCAGCTCGGCGCCGAGGTGATCGCTCCCGAGGCGACCGCCGGTGCCGGTCCCTTCGACGTGATCCTGGAGCTGGTCGGGGCGGTGAACTTTCCCGCCAACCTGGAGGCGCTGGCCACCGGGGGCCGGATCTCGATCATCGGCATCGCTGCGGGCGCCCAGATCCAGCTGGACCTGGGACGGCTGATGATGCGCCGGGGCCGGATCGTGGGTTCCACCCTGCGCTCGCGCCCCCTGGCTGAGAAGGCGGCGGCGGTGCGGCGGGTCGAGGCGGATCTGCTGGCGCTGGTCGGGGAGAGGAGGCTGACGGTGCCGATCGAGGCCCGCTTTGACCTGAACGCGGCTGGCGATGCCTACGCGCGGTTCAAAGCGGGAGCCAAGTTCGGGAAGATCGTCCTCACGGTCGCGTGAACCCTGGCGGGCTCCTTCAGGCTTCGAGCAGGGAGAGGCGCACCCGGCGCTGCGGGTTGTCGCGATTGAGGCTGACCACCACGATCCGCTGCCAGGGACCCAGCAGCATCCGGCCACCCTGAACCGGGACGGTCAGCGAGGGAGAGAGGATTGCGGGCAGCAGGTGATCGGCGCCGTGCCCGGCGCTGCCGTGGCGATGGCGGTAGCGGTCGTCGCGGGGCAGCAGGCGGGCCAGGGCCTCGATCAGGTCCTCCTCCGAGCCAGCCCCGGTCTCGATCACCGCGATGCCCGCGGTGGCATGGGGTGCGAACACCGAGAGCAGCCCGTCCTCCGACCACCGCACAAATGCGGCGACTGCCTCGGTGATGTCGGCGACCCGCTGCCGGCTCATCTCGAGGTCCAGCTGGCTGGTGCGCAGGGCCACGCCGCTAGTGTGCCGACGAACCCCCGGTTTGGGTGCTACGCCGGTGTGCTGGTGCTGCTGGGCGCCGCCTCGCAGAGCGGGAAGGGGTAGCGGATGCTGGTCAGCGCGTTCTGGAACACCGAGTACTCCGCCGACGTCGAGTAGTTCATCTCGATGTCGATGGCGACGCTCGGTGAGAGGCTGGCCCGGAACTGGACAAAATCGGCAAGCCGGGTCACCTTTCCCCCTCCCGCGTCGGTCGCCGCCTCCGGGGTGCCGCCGGAGGGGGCCGCGAATTGGACCTCCGTGCCGGTGTAGCCGCACACCACCGTGAACCCGTTGCTGGAAACGGAGGTGTATCCGGACACCCCGGCCGAGCCCAAGGCTGCGAGGTTCGCCGCCACCCGGATCACCAGGCTGGGCCGGTCGCTGCCGGTCTGAGGCTGGAACACGATCTCGCCGGGGTCATCGGCATAGGTCCAATTGGACGGATAGAGCACGCCATCGATGTCCTTGTCGGAGAAGCCGCCCGAGCTCAGGCTGCCGGCCGCCGAATACGCCGGATCGGCCACGATCCATCCGGTGGTGGTGGCCGCCTGGACCTGGTACCAGGCTCCCGGGACAGTCGAGCCGGGCCAGGCCCCGCCGCTCGCGGTGTAGGCGATCACCGCCACCGTGTCCCCCCACTCGAGGGTTCCCACGGTTTTGGCGGACACCGCCGGCGACGCATGCATGCGCAGCCCCAGGGTGGCCAGCACGGTGCGGGAGCCGCTGGCCTGAGCGGAGGCGGTGGGTGAGCCTGCCTGCGAGCCGGCGCCGCTGGGAGTCAGCGTGCCCGAGATCGGCGTGCCCGAAGGGTTGGTGGCCACCCCGGGACTGGTGGTCGACGATGCCGGCGACAGCAGGCTGCATCCGCTCAGGACCAGACAGGCGGCGAGCAGGACCGCGCCGGCCGCACCCCGGAGGCGGGCTGGAGAGACCATGGTCGGAGGTTAAACGCGCCGCACCGGCGGATGGGTACTGCCGCTCAGCGAGCTCAGGGTGGCGGCCACCGATTCGGCGAGGGCCTCGAGGTCGTAGCCGCCCTCGAGCAGCCAGACCGAGCCGATGCCGCGCTCGGCGCAGAGCGCGGCCACCCGTTCAGCCGCTGCCGCATAGGTGGCGGCGGTGAGCCGGAGCGAGGCCAGGGGGTCGGCGGCATGCGCGTCATAGCCTGCGCTGACCAGGACCAGCTCGGGCCTGAACTCTCGGACCGCGGGCAGCAGGGACTTGTCGAAGTGGCCCAGCCACTCCTCGCCGGAGGCCCCCGGTGCGATCGGGAGGTTCACGGTCAGACCGGAGGCGCTGGCGCCGCCGCGCGCCGAGGCCGCTCCGGTTCCCGGGTACAGCGGCCATTGGTGGAGGGACGTGTACAGCACCGACGGGTCGTCCCAGAAGATCTCCTCGGTGCCGTTGCCATGGTGGACGTCGATGTCGATGACCGCGATTCGCTGGACGCCCTCCCCCCGCGCCCGCCGCGCCAGGATGGCCACGTTGTTGAAGAGGCAGAAGCCCATCGCCGCGCCCGCGGTGGCGTGGTGCCCGGGGGGCCGGCTCAGCGAGAAGGCGTGGGTTGAGCGGTGCTCCAGCACCGCCTCCAGCCCGGCGATTCCGGCCCCCGCCGAGCGCAGCGCCGCGGCGTACGAGCCGGGACGGCAGTAGGTGTCAGCGTCGATCCACCCGCCGCCGTGCTCGGCCAGGTGGCGCACATGGGCGACGTGCTCGGGAGTGTGGGCCAGCTCGACGAGCTCCGCATCGGCCGGGGCGGGCTCCAGGCGCGGCAGGCCGGCCAGATCGGGAAGCCTGGCCAGGTGATGGAGGACCGCGGCGACCCGGTCCGGGCGCTCGGGGTGACCGGGGGCCTCGTGGTCAGGAGCCGGGCCGGTGGAGACCAGCAGGAGCGGGGAGGCTCTCCCGGTGGTCATCCAGCCGTCTCCGCAAGAGCCTCGCCCAGCTCGCGCAGGAAGGACTCCACGTCGGTGACCAGTCCCAGGGTCTGCGAGGACCCTCGATCGGCGAGCTTGGTGACCACCGCCGGGTTGATGTCCACGCACACCGCCTTGGTGGCGGCGGGAAGCAGGTTGCCGGTCGCGATCGCATGCAGCATCGAGGCGCACATCACGCACAGCTCCACCCCGGAGAGCGCGGCCCGCATCCGGCGCTGCGCCTCCACCATGTCGGTCACCACATCGGGAAGCGGGCCGTCGTCGCGGATCGAGCCGGCGAGCACGACCTCGACCCCATGGCGCACGCATTCATACATGACGCCTCGGCGCAGCATGCCGGATTCGACGGCCGCCCGGATGCCACCGACGGCACGGATTCGGTTGACGGTGCGCATGTGCAGCTCGTGACCCGAACTCGATGGGGAGGCCCTTCTCCAGGCCGATGCCCAGGGAGGTGCCGAAGAATTGGGACTCGATGTCGTGGGCGGCCAGGCCGTTGCCGGCAAAGAGCACCTGGACGTATCCCATCTCGATGAGCCGGGCCAGGTGGGGTCCGGCTCCGGTGTGCACGATGGCGGGGCCTCCGACCACGCAGATGCGGCCATCTCTGGCCCGAATCTCGCGCATCGTCTGGGCCAGCTCGCGGATCACCTGGTGCTTGGGCTTCTCGGAGGCCAGCGAGCTGGTCAGGAAGCCGAAGATCTCCTTGCCCCTCCCCCGCTCCACCGGGGCGATCCTGATCCCGGCACGGCCGGTGACCACCCGGTCCCCGGCGCGGACGTCGGTGACCGCGACGGTGCGGGCCCGCCCGTCCGCGATCACCACCCCGCAGTCCATCTCGATCCCCGCCACCGCCACCCAGTCGCTTCGCACACGCACCGATGTGGGCTGATTGGAGGTGGTGTAGAACTCCTCGGGAAACACACCGTCGGCAGGGGCCGGAGCGGTGTCCGCGTCCTCTCCACCGACCACCGTGGCTCCGTGCTGCTGGCAGGCGGCGACCACCGCGGCCAGCAGCTCCTCGGTGTCCGCCTCCACGGTGAGCCGGGCGAAGGACGGCTCGTCGAGGCGGGTGCCCACCCGGATCTCCTCGACGTGGAACGTGGCTCCCATGTCCATCACGGTGTCCATCACCCGGGGGAGCACCATGCTGTCGATGATGTGGCCGGAGAGCTCGATGACCTCGCTGGCGCTCATCGCCGCGGCGCCGCGGCGGCCCTGACCGCCTCGATCCTCCGCCGCAGCTCGGCCGCGGCCGAGCCCGGATCGACCGCCCCGCTGATGCCCCGCGACACCGGCACCAGAATCCCGGCACCGCCGGCGTCGAGACCAGCAGCGACCGACGCCTCCAGGTCGCCGCCCTGGGCCCCGATACCGGGAAGGAGCAGCGGTGCGGCCGGCGCCCGGGCCCGGATCTCGGCCACCGCCGCCGTGGCGGTGGCGCCGACCACGAAACCGACCTCGGCCGCTCCTGTCCAGCCCAGGGCGAGCTCGACGATCCGCGTGTACAGTGGCCGTCCGTCGGCAAGCGGCGCCTCCATGAAGTCGGCGGCGCCCGGGTTGCTGGATCTGGTGACCAGCAGAGCAGCGGTCCCCGGCCGGGCCAGGAAGGGCGTCACCGCATCCTCGCCGAGCAGCGGGTTGACGGTGGCGGCGTCGGCTCCCCAGCGGTCAAAGAGCGCCTCCGCGTAGGCCTCCGCAGTGCTGGCGATGTCGCCGCGCTTGGCATCGAGCACCACCAGCCGGTTGTCGGGAATCCGCCGGCGCACCCTCTCCAGGGCGGCGATTCCCTCCGAGCCGTGGCGCTCGAAGAAGGCGAGGTTCGGTTTGACCGCCACCACCTGAGGGAGGGCCGCGTCCAGGGCGGCAGCGCAGAAGCGCTCAACCTCATCGGCATCGCGGCAGCCCACCGGATCGAGCCCCAGGCAGAGGAGGGAGCCGATCTCCCGGCTCAGCGCGGCAAGCCTGGCGGAGAACCGCTGGCGGCTCACCAGACGTCGCGGGACGTGCTGGGCTGGATCGCCCCCTGGTCGGGCCGGGGGGAGTAGGGCAGCTCGATCCTCTCCTTCTCGGTGGCCAGGCAGATCGGGCAGACCCGGGCGATCCGGCCGTCCAGGATCACCGCCGAGAGCCGGTAGATCGGCGTCTGGCGCCCGCAGTTGTCGCAGGCATCGAGGACGGCCACGGATCTGGAACCTCAGGTTCGGGGTGGGAGGGAGCCGCCCCGATTCTGCCAGATTCGGCGACCACCCTCGGCCTCACTGCGCTGCTGACCGGCGACGTGTCGCAGATCACTGACGGGCCCGGAGGCCGCCGCGTCCGGCCCGTATGCTCGGGCCGCTGCGCCCCCACCAGGCGCTCAGGAGATGCAGATGTCGAACATGCCCAGCCCGCACGAGGGCACTGTCGACCGCTGGGGCGACGATGTCGGCCGCACCGCTCTCGGTCGCGAAGCCGCCCATCTGGTGCCCTTTGGGGGACGCATGAGCCGCGACATGGAGCGGATCGCCGAGGACCTCGGCGCGGAGGACCAAGTCGAGCAGCGCATGGTGACCGAGCTCGGATCCGACTTGCGCAACCAGCCCGCACCCGAGGCCGCTGGCGTCGACCTCTCGGTCATCGGGGCCGTCGATCCGCAGTTCGACGACTTCACCTTCCGAACCATCGCGCGGGAGACCTTCAACCGAGTGCGCGAGGCGCGCACCACTGAGCGGGTCGACGAGGCCGATGCCCTGCTCAGCCCCAAAATGGAGGCCGAGCTGCGCCAGGCGGTCAGTGGGGACGTCGCCGCCCACCGCCACCACCTGCTCCCGGGCCTTGCGATCCAGGACGCGACGATCACCGCCGCCGCCGTCACCGGGGGCAGAGAGGTGATCGACGTGCTGCTCAGCGTCGCCGGGGAGGAGCTGGAGCGCGACAATGCGACCGCCCAGCTGGTCGCGGGCGACAGCACCGTTCGTCGCTGGTCGGAGCACTGGCGCTTCGAGCGCGACCCATCCCTCAACTCCTCGGCGAGCGACCTGCAGCACACCATGCGCTTCGGTGACGGCTGGTGCGTTGCCCACCGAGGCTGGGTGGTCACCCAGATCGAGCGGCTTCCCGACCCTCCCCCGGCAGCCGCCTAGACAGTTTCGACGCCGGACGGCGTCTCACTGGACCATGTGGAAGCCGGTCACCCCGACCGCGACCATGACCGTGGATGCAGCCAGGATCACCAGCACCCGGCCCACGGCCCTGGGGGTGCGGACGCTGGCGCCGAGCAGGAGCCACACCGGGTAGACGGTGACCGTGAAGCGAAGCGCGGATTCCAGCGGGGAGAAACCGCCGACGTGACTGATGATGACCAGCAGGCTGACCACGGCGTAGGCGGTATCGCCGGGACGCAGCCGCCTCCACATCAGCGGGATGCTGGCGGCCAGCAGCACCACCGCCACGAGGTTGACCAGCTCGGCGGCGTCGGCATGCGACACCACCAGCCGCAGGCTCTCCCAGAGCGGGACCCAGGGGGCGGCCGGGTGGGTATGCATGTACACGAGCTCGGCGGCGAAGGTGCCGCCGGCGTAGCCGTGGCCGGGCAGGTACAGCTGGAAGCCCAGGAAGCTGAGCGGTGCCAGGGCGAGCGACGCGTCAGACCAGCTGAGCGGGAGCCGGCCGGCCCCTCGACGGGCCCGCGCCCGCTCGAACACTGCGAACACCAGAGGGACGAGGACCAGGATCCCCTGATCCCGGGAGAGGGTCGCCCCCACCGCCAGCAGCCCGGCCAGCCCGATCCGCCCTCGCCGCGCCGCCAGGACGGTCGCCAGTGTGAAGGTGAGGAAGGCCGCCTCGGAGAGGGGTGCCAGCATGAAGAAGACGGCCGGGCTGGCGGCCAGCAGAACCAGGCCCACCCGGCCGGCGGTCGAGCCGTGGTCATCGGCGATCAGCCCGTAGAGCAGGGTCAGAGCGGCCACGGTGAGCAGGGCGTTCACCGCCAGCCCAGCCAGCACCGCGTCGCCGCCGGCGAGCGGCATGAGCGCTCTTGTCAGCAGCGGGAAGAGCGGGAAGAAGATGCCCAGCGGCCCGATGCCGGGCCCCGCCGACACGTAGCCGTGGGAGGCGACCTGCGCGTAGTAGACGGCGTCGTCGCGCAGCCATGGGCCGACCAGCAACCCCTGCCATCCCGACGTGGCCGGAGGCGCGCCGTACCAGTTGACCCCGGCGGCGTTGCAGTGGAGGTCACCGCAGGCCACGACCAGGAAGGCCCCGAGAACCACGTGAACCGCCAGCACGATCGCCGCCGAGAGCACCACGACCCACCAGATGGAGTTGCGGGCCTGGCTCTGGACGCGGACGATTGAGCCGATCCGCGATCCGGGGAGGCGGTCGGGGGGAGCCAGCGCGTCGCGGCTGCCGATGCTCACCGGGACTTCCTCGACCGGCCAGCCGGCGACTTACCAGACTCGGGCACGCAGAGATGCTATGGGTCCCCTCAGCTGGTGCGGGGACGGGGTGAGACGATTGTCACAGCGGCGTTGAATCCGTGCCTGGCTCCGGCGGTCAGGAGCGGGACCTACACTGGAAGCTCTGTCCGGCACTCGATTGCGCTCTCTGGTTGGGGGATTCCTGATGCGCGTGGTGGTCACCGGGGGCAGTGGCAAGCTGGGTCGCGCCTGCGTGCGCGACCTCGTCGAGCACGATCACGAGGTGTTCAACGCCGACATCGCGGCGCCGTCCGAGCGGCTCTGCCCCCACATCAGAGTCGATCTCGAAGACATGGGTGAAACTGTTGGGGTCCTCTCTCGGGTCGACGACCGCCATCCGGGCGTCGACGCCGTGGTGCACCTCGCCGCAATCCCGGCACCTGGGCTGCGCCCCAACGCCTCGCTCTTCCGCACCAACACCGTGAGCACCTTCAACGTCTTCGAGGCGGCGCGTGAGCTCGGCATCACCAACGTCGTCTGGGCCTCGAGCGAGACCGTGCTCGGCCTTCCGTTCGACATCCCACCGCCCTACATACCCGTCGATGAGGAGTACCCGGGAAGACCGCAGAGCTCCTATTCGCTCTCCAAGCTGGTCGGCGAGGAGATGGCGAAGCAGTTCTGCCGCTGGAATCCCGAGCTGAAGATCATCGGACTGCGCTTCTCCAACGTCATGGAGCCGGCCGATTACGCCGAGTTCCCAAGCTTCGAGGCGGATTCTTCGCGGCGCAGGTGGAACCTGTGGGGGTACATCGACGCCCGCGACGGCGCCCAGGCCATCCGCAGGTGCCTCGAGGCGACCCTCACCGGGGCCGAGGTCTTCATCATCGCCAACGCGGACACGGTGATGAGCACTCCCAACCGAGAGCTGGTCGCCCGCCATTTCCCCGGTGTGCCGTTTGACGAGGCCCGCACCGGGGACAACCAGACGCTGCTCTCCATTGACAAGGCGCGCCGTCTGCTCGGCTACGAGCCACGCTTCAGCTGGCGGGGGCCGATCGCCGGCTGAATCCCCAATCAGGCGGCCTTGTGGCTGATCGCTTCCCTCCAGAGCAGCTTGACCAGAGGCGGCTGCCCCGAGACGGTTGCCAGTGCCGGTGCCCGGCGCACGTAGCCATCTCCACCAGCGAGCCGGAACAGGAAGTCGGCCAGATCGCGTCTGGAGGTGAACCGTCCAGTCATCTGCCCTTCGGTCACCCGATAGTCGGTGACCGCGGGCGCCTCGAACAGGCCGCTCGGCCGGACGATGGTCCAGTCGACATCGCTGTCCATCACCAGTTTCTCCATGCGACGCTGGTCGGCGTAGGTGGTCTTCCCAATCGTGTGGGTGATCATCGGCACCAGGACTCGAGTGAAGAAGAAGCCCCCGTCGGTCTCGATGCCGAAGTCGGCCGCGGACGAGCTCACGCAGACGAGTCGGCGAACCCCCTGCTGGCGCATGGCCGCCAGAATGTTGGCGATCCCCTCCGAATAGATGTGGATGGGCCTGCGCGAGTAGGGGACACCGAGGCTGCTGAGCACCGCGTCCTGCCCTGCGACGGCGGCGTCCACCGCCTCCAAGTCAAAGACGTCCCCCCCGACGACAACCAGCCGGTCACCGCTCACGGGAAAGCTCTCCGGGTGGCGGGTGAACGCGGTCACCTCATGACCCTCGTCGACCGCTCGACGAGTCAGGATCCGTCCGGTCTTGCCGTTGGCACCGAAGATCGCGAGTTTCATCGGGCTCTCCCGTCTCATCCAATCAGTTGATTGACACGACATTAGCATCCCGCCGCCCGAGATGTCAAGCAACCGATTGAGTGATAGGCTTCGGTGCATGGCCCGGCCCGCCCCGGCTCTTCCCCCCTCCCCCACCGCCGCCGCTTCCGATCGCCGCCAGGAGCTGGTCCTGGCCGCGTACCGGCAGCTCGCCCATCGCGGCTTCGAGGGGCTGCGAACGCGCGAGGTCGCGGCTCAGGTGGGTGTCAACGTCGCCACCCTCCACTATTACTTCCCCACCAAGGAGCTCCTCATCCGGGCTGTCCTGGCTCATGCGATGGAGCGCTTCCGCTCGACAATGCAGGTCAGCGGTTCGACCGGCGCCATGCTGCGGGCCCACTTCGACGGCCTGCGCCGGTTGCAGCGCGAGGAGCCCGAGCTGTTCGCGGTCATGGGAGAGCTGGCACTCCGCTCCGCCCGCGACCCCGCCATCCGGGAGCTGTACCAGGAGACCACCGACATCTGGCGGCGCACCATCCGCGGCCTGCTGGTGCGGGCGGGGAAGGACGGCTCGCTCCCGGTCCCTGGAGATCCCGACGCCAAGGCCTCTCTGGTCGTCGCCGCGGTCACAGGTGCGTGCATGGTCCCCGTGGATCGGACCACCAGGTTGACCGAGACGCTGCGCGAGCTGCAGCGATCCCTTGGCCTCAGCCGGCGGCCCGGAGGATGATGGTTCCACTCGCCTCCCCGGCAGCGGAGTGACCATAGCTCGTGGACGTGCTCGTCATCGTCGGCGACGGTGACCCACCGCGACGGCTGCTGAGCCGAGCGCGCCACGTTCACCGCCACCGCCTCGAGGAGCCGCTGTCCTCGCTGGTGGCAACCCTCCGGCCCCGCATCCCCCGCACCGTGGCGGTGACCGGTGCCCTTGACCAGGCCCTGCCCGTCGCCGTGGCCCTGCGCCGGGCGGGACTGCCCACCATTTTGGTGACCGACGGCCCCGTGCCCCCCGGCGCGGCCGGGGCGCTCTCCGGGGTCAGCCTGGCGCCGCTGAACGACCCCGGCCCGCCGATGAGCGCCGCCGAGTCCGTCAGCGACCTGATCGGCGACACCCCGCTGGTCCGGCTCGACCGCACCGCCCGAGACCTGGAGTGCACCCTGCTCGCCAAGCTCGAGCTGTTCAACCCGGGCGGGTCGTCGAAGGACCGGATCGCCCTGGCCATGGTCGAGGCGGCCGAGCGCGACGGGCGCCTTCAGCCCGGCGGGACCATCATCGAGCCCACCAGTGGGAACACCGGGGTGGGGCTGGCGATCGTGGCGGCCCACCGCGATTACCGCTGCATCTTCGTCTGCCCCGACAAGGTGGCGTCCGACAAGATCGCCCTGCTCCGCGCCTATGGGGCGGAGGTGATCGTCTGTCCGACCACGGTGGCCCCCGAACACCCCAAGTCGTACTACTCGGTGTCGGATCGGCTGGCCCGCGAGATCCCCGGCGGCTGGAAGCCCGACCAGTACCACAATCAGGAAAATCCCGGTGCCCAGGAGCGGACCGGCGCGGAGATCTGGGAGCAGACCCGTGGACGGGTCACCCACTTCGTGGCCGGAATCGGAACCGGAGGAACGGTCACCGGTGTCGGGCGGCACCTCAAGGCCCGCAATCCATCAGTCCAGGTGATCGGGGCCGACCCGGAGGGCTCGGTGTACTCGGGGGGGTCCGGCCGCCCCTACCTGGTCGAGGGCATCGGCGAGGATTTCTGGCCGACCACCTACGACCCGACGGTCGTCGACCAGGTCATCTCGATCTCCGACGCGGAGAGCTTCGCCACCGCACGCCGGGTCACCCGCGAGGAGGGGCTGCTGGTCGGCGGATCGAGCGGCACGGCCATCGCCGCAGCCCTGCGCGTGGGCCGTGACCTCCCGGCAGAGGCGGTGGTGGTCGTGCACATCCCGGACTCCGGACGCGGCTACCTGTCCAAGCTCTACAACGATGGATGGATGGCCGATCACGGCTTCCTCCAGGCGGCCGGGATCACCATCGGTGATCTTCTCGCCCTGCGCGATCCGTCGATTCCGCCGCTGGTGCACGTCCACCCCGACGAGACGGTCCGGCAGGCGATCGCCGCCATGCGCGAGTACGGGGTCAGCCAGATGCCGGTCATCAAACAGGAGCTCCCCGTGGTCCTGGCGGAGGTCGTCGGTGCCATCACCGAGCGCGACGCCATGGAGCGGGCCTTTGCGGAGGCCTCGATCCTCGACCGGCCGGTCAGCGAGGTGATGGGCGATCCGCTGCCGACCGTGGGCGCCGGAGAGCCGCTGGAGGTCGCGGTCACCCGCCTGCGCCAGGGCTCGGCGATGCTGGTCTTGGACCGGGGTCACCCGGTGGGGGTGGTCACCCGGGTCGACGTCCTCGCCGGCCTGGCCGCCGCTCCGGGAAAGCCCAGCGAATGAGTGACGTTCCGGACATGGCCGAGATGGGTTTCGAGACTCGGGCCATCCACGGGGGCGGGATCGACGCGCAGACCGGTGCGGTCAACACGCCGGTGCACCTCTCGTCCACGTTCAAGCAGGACGCGGTGGGCGAGCACCGAGGCTTCGAATACGCGCGCTCGGGGAACCCAACTCGGGCCAGCCTGGAGGTCAACCTCGCCCTGCTCGAGGAGGCTGCATTCGGGTTCGCCTTCGCCAGCGGGATGGCGGCCGTGGACACGGTGATGCACCTGCTCAGCCCAGGCGACCACCTGATCCTCCCCAGCGACGCCTACGGCGGCACCTACCGCCTGGCCACCCGCCTCCTCCGGCCGGCCGGGATCGAGGTGGACACGTCGCACCAGTCCAGCGCCGCCGACCTGCAGCAACTGTTGCGGCCGAACACGCGGATGGTGTGGGTGGAGACGCCCACCAACCCGCTCCTGCGAGTGGTCGACATCGCCGCGGTCGCTGCCGTCGCCCATCGGGGCGGTGCCCTGGTGGTGGTGGACAACACCTTCGCCTCGCCGTGGCTGCAGCAGCCGCTGCGCCTTGGAGCCGACATCGTGGTGCACTCGACGACCAAGTACCTGTCCGGGCATTCGGACGTCGTCGGGGGTTTCGCCGCCACCAGCGACGCGGACATCGCCGCCCGGCTCGGCTTCCTCCAGAACGCGGTCGGGGCGGTGCCCGGGCCCCTCGACTGCTTCCTGGTGCAGCGCGGCCTCAAGACCCTGGCGCTGCGCATGGAACGTCATTGCGCCAACGCCCTGGCGGTGGTCGCCCTGCTCCGCGGCCATCCGGCGGTGGCCACCGTGTTCCACCCCTCCCTGCCGGATCACCCCGGCCACGAGGTGGCCCGCCGTCAGATGAGGGGGTTCGGGGGGATGGTCAGTTTCACGCTGACCGGCGGGGAAGCGGCAGCCCTCGAGGTGTGCCGGCGAACCCGCGTCTTCACCCTGGCCGAGAGCCTGGGGGCCGTCGAGAGCCTGATCGAGCACCCGGCGCGGATGACCCATGCGAGCGTCGCCGGTTCGAGCAACGAGGTCCCCGCCGATCTCGTCCGCCTGAGCGTGGGACTGGAGACGACCACCGACCTGGTGGCGGACCTGGGCCAGGCCCTCGACCGTCTGCAGCCGTGAAGAGGGGCGACTTGGCGGGGGTCTGGTGACTCTGAGGAGCTCAGGCTTGGGATCCTGCCCACGTGCTACACTTGCCGCACATGAACACGATCGGGATCCGGGAGCTGCAGCAGCGAGCTTCGGCTGCGATCAGGAGGGTGCGGCGAGGGGAGACCCTCGGCGTTACTGACCGCGGTGAGCTGGTGGCGGTACTCTCTCCGCCGTCGGCGTCCATCGGCACGGGAAGCCTCATCGCTGCCGGAAGGGTGACCCCTGCCCGGCGAACCCAGGGGCCGCTTCCAGAACCGGTCGCGGCCTCCGATCAGATCCGAAGCGTCCTCGACGAGCTGCGCGGCGAGCGCTGAGGTGGCCTTCTACGTCGAGACCTCTGCGTTCCTTAAGCTGGCTGTTGCAGAGGAGAGCTCGCCGGCCATGCGCCAGTGGTTCGCCGGTCACCGGCCCTGTTGGTCATCGCAGCTGCTCGTCACCGAGGCCCACCGGGCCGCGACACGGCTCGGTGTCGATCCGGAGGTCATCGATGAACTGCTGGACGGTGTCGCGCTGGTTCTCCCGTCTGCTTCAACGTTCCAGGCGGCTGGGTGGCAGGCTCCTCCCGAGCTCCGCTCCCTCGATGCTCTCCACCTCGCTACCGCCGGTGAGCTCGGCCCGGACCTTGAAGGCGTCGTCACCTATGACCAGCGCGTCATCACCGGCGCCCAAGCCGCCGGCTTTCAGGTGATCCGTCCCGAGTAACTTCCTCGGCATGTTGCGTAGTCCTCGGTTGCGTTTACTGGCCGGTGCGACCGTGATCCCGGTGGTCGCGGCAGTCCTTGTGCCGGTCATCTTGATCACGAGGTCGCCGCCACCCCAGCCCTTCCTCGGCCACCGCGACCCCATCGGTTCTGAAGTTCTCCAGGAGCGAGGCGGAGGCGGCGGCGAGAGAGTGGGCAGCGGGCGCCGTCATGCGTGAGGCGAGCAAGCTGAGGACCAATAAAATCATCTCGGCTTTCATCAATGCCTGGGGAAGCGGCCAGCCCACCGCGGACCTCCCCGGTAGGCTCAATCCGCTCATAGGACCCCCCGCCAACGGCAAGGAGTGGATCGTGGCCGTCTCCGGAAGCATCTCGCGCAGCGCCGCGTGAGAGCCCCTGTTGTTGCCGCCGGGGAATATTCCCTGGGCGTGATTGCGTACGACGCGACAACCGGTCAGGCGATCGACGCGCTCACGGCGTCGCCGTCATCCGCGGTGACGTGGCCTCCCGGCTGGGACGCGATCTACGACTTGGCGGGGTAGTGGCCTGACCCACGGCACGAGTTGGCAACAAAGTTGGCATCACCAGGCTCGACGCGCGCATGCCGATATCGAGAAATCCTTGAAAAATCAAGTCGGGGAGCGCGGACTCGAACCGCGGACCCCTGGTCCCCCAGACCAGTACTCTAACCAGCTGAGCTACTCCCCGACGGGTCCACATCGAGTGTAGCCGATGGCGTCGATGACCCCGGGCCTGATTTGCGAACGGGCCATTGCAGCCCGTATGGTTGTCTGAAGCGATGGTGAGATTTGGAAGGAGCTGAGGCGCACGTGCCCGACCGGGCCCTCGTGATCGTCCCGACCTACAACGAACGGCCCAATCTCGAGGGTCTGGTGCGTGGCATCCGCGAGCAGGATTGCGGCGTCCTGGTCGTGGACGACAACTCTCCGGACGGGACCGGCGAGGTGGCCGATCAGCTGGCCGTCACCAACTCCGGGGTCCAGGTCCTGCATCGGCGGGGCAAGCTGGGACTGGGCAGCGCGTACATCGCCGGGCTGAGCCGCGGCCTGGAGCGCGGGTTCGACCTGCTGATCACCATGGACGCCGACGGCAGCCATCAGCCGCGGCACCTGCCCGCCCTGATCGCCGCCGCCGGGCGGCGCCGGGGGGTGGTGATCGGCTCGAGATACGTCCCCGGGGGCGCCATCGTCGGCTGGCCGCAGCGGCGGATGCTCCTCTCCCACGGGGCCAACCTGTACTGCCGCACCCTGCTGTCGATCCGGGTCCACGACTGCACCTCGGGTTATCGCTGCTACCCCCGAGAGGCGGTGGAGCACCTGCACCTGGAGAGCATCGTCTCCGACGGCTACGCCTTCCTGATCGAAACCCTGTACCGCTGCCTGCGCCTGGGGATCCCGGTCACCGAGGTGCCGATCCGCTTCGAGGACCGGGTTGCGGGCCGGTCCAAGGTGTCCGCCACGGAGATCGGCAAGGCGCTGTTTCTCGTCCCCCGGCTGCGCTGGGGCCGGGCCCGGGCGAGCCGCGCCCGTCGCCGCAGCCCACTCTCGGACGACGAGATCGATCTGCCCGGGGCGCCCGTGTACAGGGGCGCCGCCTCCCACCAGGCCACCCGTGAGCCCGGCCGGGAGGGCCACTGACCGGCCTCGCCCCCCGGGTGTGAATCTCGGTCAGAGCCCGCTGAGGCCGAGACCGCGCAGCTCGTCGGCGGCACCGCGGCTCATGAGGTCGGCGACCGCGGCGGCGATGGGCTTGCCCTCGAAGAGGATGGTGTTGATCTCGGCGGCGATCGGCATCTCCACCCCGTGGCGAGCCGCCAGCCTGACCGTGGCCCGGGTGGCGTTGACCCCCTCGGCAACCATCAGGGTCGAGGAGACCACCTCGTCCAGGCTTCGCCCCCGGGCCAGCGCCTCACCGAGTTGCCGGTTGCGCGAGTGGGGGCTCATGCAGGTCACGATGCAGTCGCCGAGCCCGGTGAGGCCGGCGAAGGTGAGCGGCTGAGCCCCGGCGGCGACCCCCAGCCGGGCCATCTCGGCAAGACCGCGGGTGATGATGGCGGCCTTGCCGTTGTCCCCGACCCCGAGCCCGTCGCAGACCCCGGCGGCGATCGCCACCACGTTCTTCAGCGCCCCTCCGTACTCCACACCGAGGAGGTCGGGACTGCTGTACACCCGAAGCTGCGAGCCGGTGAGCCGGTCGCGGACCTGCTCGGAGCAGGCGGGGTCGAAGCCTGCCACGACCGTGGCCGCGGGAAGCCCACGGGCCACCTCGACCGCGATGTTGGGACCGCTGAGGGCGAGGATCCGGGGGCGCCAGGCATCCCCCAGGGCATCAACCAGGACCGCGCTCATGGTGCGCTGGCCGACCGGGTCGAATCCCTTGGCGGCGCTGATGACCGCAGCCCCGGCCTCCAGGTGGGGTGCGGCGAGCTGGGCGATGGCCTGGAGGCCGTGGGTGGGCACCGCCACCACCACCAGCTCGGCGCCGGCGCACACCTGGCCGAGGTCGTTGGAGATGGCGATCGCCGGATCCAGCTCGAGATCGGGGAGGTAGCGGAGGTTGCGGCGGGTGGCCGCCATCGCCTCGGCCCGCTCGGCGGTGCGGACCCACAGGCGGATCTCGAGTCCGTGGCAGCGCAGGGTGTGGGCCAGTGCGGTGCCCCAGGAGCCCGCTCCGAGGATGGCGGCGGCCGTCATCACGCCTCGCTCTCGGCGCGGCCTCTGGCGATCAGGCGGAGGCGCACCCCTGAAAAGCCGAAGACCGCGCGGATCCGATTCTCGAGGTAGCGCTGGTAGGAGAAGTGGAGCAGCTCGGGGTCGTTGACGAAGAGCACGATGGTGGGGTTGGGTGAGCTGGCCTGGGCCGCGTAGAGGACCTTGAGCCGCCGGCCGCTACGCAGCGGCGGGGGTCGGTCGGTCAGCGCACTGCGCATCAATAGGTTGAGCTGTGGGGTCGGGATCCGGGTGGCCCGGGCGTCGGCGACCTGGCGGGCCGTGTCCAGCACCTTGGCCACGTTGCGCCCGTCCAGCGCGCTCAGGGTCAGCACCGGCGCGCCGGGCACGAAGTCGAAGGCGGAGCCGATCCGCTTCAGGGTGTCGGGGTTGGCGCGGTCCTCCTGGGGGACCAGGTCCCACTTGTTGGCGATGACCACCACGCCCTTGCCGGCCTCCGCCGCGTAGCCGGCGATGTGCCGGTCCTGGGCCACGATTCCCTCGGAGGTGTCGACCACCACCAGGGCCACGTCGCTGCGCTCCAGGGCGCGCATCGCCCGCAGCAGGCTGTAGTGCTCCACATCGCTGCTCACCACCCCGCGGCGCCGGATCCCGGCGGTGTCGACCAGGCGCACCCGCCGTCCGCGGTGCTCGACGACGGTGTCGACGGCGTCTCGGGTGGTCCCCGCGACCGGCGACACCAGGGCCCGTTCCTCGCCCACCAGCGCGTTGAGCAGCGAGGACTTGCCGACGTTGGGCCTGCCCACGATCGCGACCCGCAGCTCGTCGTCCTCGACTGTCTCGGTTGCCGGCGGCGGAGCCGGCAGGCGGTTCACCACCTCGTCGAGCAGGTCGCCGGTGTCGGTGCCGGTGAGCGCCGAGATGAGCCAGGGCTCGCCCAGGCCGAGGCGGTGCAGCTCGTGGGCAAAGTACGGGTCGACGGTGGAGTCCGCCTTGTTGCCGACCAGCAGCACGGGAGTGGCCCCGGTGCGCAGGATCTGGGCCACGTCCTCATCCAGCCCGGTCACACCAGCCCGGACGTCGACCATCAGCAGGCAGAGATCGGCCTCGGCGATCGCCAGCCTGGCCTGCTCCTGGGTCCCCCGGGTCAGCTCGGCGATTCCCGGGTCGATGTGGGAGAGCAGCGGGTCAAGGCCGGCGGTGTCGACCACGGTGAAGCGCCGGCCCCGCCACTCCGCGATCCCGTACAGGCGGTCCCGGGTCAGCCCCTCCATCTCATCGACGATCGCCTGCCTCTGTCCGGTCAAACGGTTGAAAAGGGTTGACTTGCCGACGTTGGGTCGCCCCACGATGGCGACGATGCCGCTGGGTGGGCCCAGGGCCGGATCGGCGCCGCGCCGGCGGCCGTGCCGGGTGCGCACCGCCCCCCCGCGCGGGCTCACGGGCCCTCCGTGTCCAGCGCGATCGGTTCCAGGCGCTGCGCGTCGGCGTCGAGGCTGAAGGCGTTGAGGTCACCGGTCCCACCGGTCACGCTGTTGACGATGAGGTAGGCGTAACCCGGCCATCCCAGGCCGCTGGCCTGCGCCGAGTCGGTGGCCGAGGCACGTGCGGGGTGGTCCGGGTGGCTGTGCCAGAAGCCGACCACGTCGAGGTCTCGGGAGCGCGCGCTGAGGTCGGCCGCCTGGATGTCGCCGGGGTCGAGCAGGTATCGGTCGCGCAGCCGCTCGGTCGACAGGTTGCGTCCCGAGGTCGCCTCGACGACCACCGCCGAATCGGTGTCGAAGGTGCCGATCAGCACCCCGCAGCCCTCGTTGGGGTAGGCGGCCGCCGCCCATCGCCGGATCGCGGATTGAGCGGCCGCGGAGAGGCTGACCGAGGCCAGGCTCACGGCGGGGTCATCCCGTACAGACCGGTGCTCAGGTAGCGGTCCCCACCATCGCTGAGGATGGTCACGATGACCCCGCGACCCACCTCCCGGCCGACCTCGCGCACCCCCCAGAGGTTGGCTCCGCTGGAGTGGCCGACCAGGACGCCCTCGGTGACCGCCAGGCGGCGGGCCAGGGCATAAGCCTCCTCGGTGGGCGCGCCCAGGTCGGAGTCCGCCAAGTTCGGGTCATAGATGCCCGGAACTATGGCGCTCTCCATGTGCTTGAGGCCCTCCAGCCCGTGCCACGGCGAGTCCGGTTGAACGCTGTGCAGCCGGATCCGGGGGTTGAGCTCGCGGAGCCGGCGCCCGGTGCCCACGAAGGTGCCGCTGGTGCCCAGCGCGGCCACGAAGTGAGTCACCGTGCCCCCGGTCTGCTCCCAGATCTCGGCGGCGGTCCCGTGATAGTGGGCGAGCCAGTTCTCCGGATTGTTGTACTGGTCAGGCATGAAGTAGCGCTGGGGGTCGGAGGCGAAGACCTCACGGGACAACCGGATGGCCCCGTCGCTGCCCTCCATGGGATCGCTGTAGGTGACCTCGGCTCCAAAGGCGTGGACCAGCGCCCGGCGCTCCGCGCTGACGTTGCGGGGCATGACCAGGTGGACGCCGTAGCCCTTGGCGGCGCCGATCATCGCGTAGGCGACTCCGGTGTTGCCGCTGGTCGCGTCCAGGATCACCCGCTCCGGGGTCAACCTGCCGCTTCGCTCACCCTCGGTGATCATCCGCAACGCCGGCCGATCCTTCACCGATCCTCCGGGGTTGCGGTACTCGGCCTTGGCGTAGACCCGCAGCTCCGGCAGCTCGTCCTCGAAGAGGCGGATGCGCAGCAGAGGGGTGTTGCCGATCAGATCGAGGAGGTCGCTGCCCAGCGGAGGCGGGAGGACGGCAAGCTTCGGTTCGGTGCCGGACATTCCGGCCATTATCGAGGACCGCCCCCGGCCGGCCGACCGGCGGCGAAGCTCAGCCGGCCGCCTCGGAGATCCCCACCCGGAATCCGGCGCTGCTCCGGCGGCTGTCACCGAACACCGCCACGACCCCACTCGGCCGGAGGTGGATGGAGCCGTCCTCGCCGGGGAGCTCAACGAAGCCGGCCTCTCCCGGGGCTGCGCTGAGCGCGGCGAGCGTCTCCTCGACGGAGAGCTTCACCGCGGCGTCCGAGCCGTTGACGAGGCGGATGATGGTCATGCTGGGTTGCTCCTCCATGGCCTGATCCGCCTCATCGTAGTGCCCGCGAGACCTGCGCCGGTCCGGCGGCGTCGAGCGCCCGGCTCAGCTCCTCGGAGAGGTCATCGATTGACTCGATCCCGACCGAGAAGCGGAGCAGGCCGTCGCCGATGCCCAGCGCCTGGCGCTGGGCGGCGGTCAGGGAACGATGGGAGCTGAGCGCGGGGTGGCTCACGGTGGTGGCGACGTCGCCGAGGGAGGGGGCGAGGTGCACGTGGGGTAGGGCACTGAGCAGGTGCTCGGCGGTGACGCGATCTCCCAGGTCGAGGGTCAGCACTGAGCCCCTTCCCCGGGGGAGCAGCCGGGTTGCCAGGGCCTCCTCGTCGGGGCCGCGATGTCCCGGGTAGTGGACGGCCCTCACCACCGGGTGCCGGCTCGCGAGCTCGGCCAGGGCGGCAGCGCTGGCCGAGCCCCGGCCAACCCGCAGGCCCGCAGTGCGCAGGCCGCGCAGGCTGAGGAAGGCGTCGAAGGGGGCCATGACCGCGCCCAGGGTGAGGGAGTCGGCGTCGAGGCGGAGCGCCGCGGGGTGGTCGGCACGTACCAGCACCGCCCCCCCGAGGACATCGGAGTGTCCGGAGAGCTGCTTGCTGAGGCTGTGGAGGACGACGTCCGCCCCCCACTCCAGGGGACGGAGCAGGAACGGGGTCGCGAAGGTGCTGTCGATCACCGAGGCGACCCCCGCGGAGCGGCAGAGGTCGATGAGCCGGGGCAGGTCCAGAAGCCCGACCAGGGGGTTGCCGATCACCTCGGCGACCACACAGGCCACGCTGTCGTCGAGGGCGCCCTCCACCGCGTCGAGCTGGCCTGCCACCTCCCCGGGAGCGGGGAGGTCCACGCTGGTGAGCTCCAGCCCGAGCCGGGCCAGCGGGCCGGAGAGCAGGCTGCTGGTGCCGCCGTAGCACGGACGCAGCAGGACCACCCGCCGCTTGCCCGCCTCGACCACCCCCAGGAGAGCGAGCAGCAGTGCCGCCTGGCCGCTCGCAGTCACCCTGCACAGCGGGGGGGTGTCGAGCCCGAGCCCCTCGAGCGCCGCCATCGCCTCCTCGAGGCCGTGAACGCTCGGGTTGCCGTAACGGCGGTAGCCCCCGACGCCCCCGGACAGGGCCGCGTCGAGATCGGCGAGGTTGGGGAAGGCGGCGACCGCGGCCAGCGCGGGTGGCTCGACCAGAGGCGCACCGCCCGGCGTCGGGGTGGGCGCGCCGGCCCTGAGCGCGATGGTCTCAGGGCTCTCCCCGCTCATGCGCGGCGGCTCAGCCGGCGGTCACCGGAACGCGTGCCGCGGCCGCCCGGGGGAGCGCGGTCCGTCCGGCGAAGACGGCTGCGCCGCCCAGCTCACGCTCGATGCTCAGCAGCCGGTTGTACTTGGCGACCCGCTCGGACCGTGACGGCGCCCCGGACTTCAGCTGGCCCCCGTTGATGGCCACCACGAAGTCGGCGATGAAGGTGTCCTCGGTCTCCCCGCTGCGATGGCTGACCACCGGGCCGTAGCCGTGGGCCCGGCCCAGGGCCACGGTCTCGAGGGTCTCGGTCAGAGTGCCGATCTGGTTGAGCTTGATGAGGATGGAGTTGGCCACTCCCAGGTCGATGCCCTTGCGCAGCAGCCGGGGGTTGGTGACGAAGTTGTCGTCACCGACCAGCTGAACCCGTTCACCGAGCCGCCGGGTGAGCAGCTGCCAGCCCTCCCAGTCGTCCTCGGCCATGCCATCCTCGAGCGAGACGATGGGGTAACGGTCCAGCCACGACTCCCAGAGGTCGACCAGGGCCGCGGAATCGAGCGTCCTCCCCTCCCCCTTGAGGACGTAGCGTCCGTCCTTGAAGAGCGCCGACACCGCCGGGTCGAGACCGATCCCCACCTGGGCGCCGGGAGCATAGCCGGCCCGCGAGATGGCCTCGACCAGGAGCTCGACGGCCTCCTCGTTGCGGTTGAGTGAGGGAGCGAACCCCCCCTCGTCGCCCTGGCCGGTGTGCAGCCCCTTGCCCTTCAGCACGGCCCGCAAGGAGTGAAAGCACTCCGAGCCGGCCCGGAGCGCCTCGGCGAAGCTGGGCATGCCCAGCGGAATGAACATGAACTCCTGGAAGTCGACCGAGGTCTGGGCGTGCGCCCCACCATTCAGGACGTTGAACTGGGGGACCGGAAGGGTGACCGCTCCCACCCCGCCCAGGTACCGGTAGAGGGGAAGGCCGGTGGCTTCGGCGGCGGCCCGGGCGCAGGCCAGGCTCACGCCGAGGATGGCGTTGGCACCGAGCCGCCCCTTGTTGTCGGTGCCGTCCAGCTCGCGCATCCGCGCATCGATCGCCGCCTGGTCCAGGGCGTCGAGGCCGATCAGCTCGGGGCCGATCACCTCGACGACGTTGCTCACCGCCGTGAGCACGCCCTTGCCGCCGTAGCGGCTCGGATCGCCGTCGCGAAGCTCGACGGCTTCGTGCACTCCGGTGCTGGCGCCGCTCGGGACCATGGCGTCCCCGGTGCAGCCGCTGGCCAGCTCAACATGCACCTCGACGGTGGGGTTGCCCCGCGAGTCGAGGATCTCTTCGGCGGATATCGATTCGATGAAGGTCATGGCTCCGAGGATAGCTGCCCGGCTCAGGGAGACGTCAGGGCCTCAGGTCATGAGATCGACGAGGCTCGAGGCTGCCTACGGGCCCCAGGGCGGGGCCCCGGGGGGCCGAACGAATGGACCGGGTGCCGGGCCGTACCCGGGCGGGAGCGCCGGGACCGCCCGCACCACCAGGGCGCCGCCGAGCTTGTCGTGGAGCCCCTGCTTGCGCGAGTCCCAGGCCACCCAGAGCAGTGCCAGCAGGGCTGCAAGCCCGGCGACGGTTCCGAAGTAGGCCACGATCTCGAGAGCCGCGGTGCCCCACCACACGATCGCGCGCAGCACCGCCCGCTCCAGGGGCAGCCGCCGGGTCGGGTCCTCCTGGCGGACCACCCGCACCCCCACCGCCCGCTGGCCAAGGGTGCTTCCCCAGATTCCGACCAGGACCCCGTAATAGAGCAGCGACAGCCCGGCGATGACCAGCAGGTAGTAGGCGAAGGTCACGTCGGGCAGCACCAGCTGAGGTTCGGCGGCACCGCGCTGATCGGCGCTCTGGACCGCATTCATCCAGCTGGAGAGAGTCGACCCGAACTGGACGTAGAACGCCACCACCTCGGGGACCAGCAGGGTCAGGCTGTCGAGCAGGTACCCCCCGAATCGCCGCCCGAAGCCCGCGTACACCAGGCCGGGCGCCGGCCCCCACGGATAGCCGGCGTAGGTCGGCGGCACCCCTGGATAGGGGGGCATGCCGGGCGGGCCGCCGTAGCCGTGGGGGCGGGATGGGGGTGGCTGCCAGCTCATCGGGGCCGTCGCCGGCTTGATTCCACCAGGCGAAGATAAATCGTTGAGGGGGAGATGAATCGTCAGACCGTGGCTTCGGCGCGGCCCGAGAGGGTTCGGGCCAGGTCATCCCAGAGCCTGGTCAGCACCCGGACGCCGGCGTGGAACTGGGGGAGGTCGAACTTCTCGTTGGGCGCGTGGATGCGGTCGTCGGGCAGGCCGACCCCGACCAGGACCGTGGGCATGCCGAGTCTCCGCGAGAACATCTCCACAGGAGGGATCGAGCCGCCCGCGCGGGTCAGCAGCGGCTCAGCGCCGAAGACCTCTCGCATCGCCCGGGCCGCAGCCCGCACCCCCGGATGGTCGGTTGGGGTGACCACCGGATTGCCCCCGCTGCCCCGGGTCACCCTGACCCTGACCGCCGGGGGAGCCGCGGCCTCGATGGCCGCAGCCACTCGTTCGGCGATCGCCTCGGGCCGCTGCTCGGGCACCAGCCGGCAGGTGATCTTGGCCCCCGCCAGCCAGGGGACGATGGTCTTGGGCCCGGGTCCCCGGTATCCGCCCCAGATCCCGTTGATCTCCAGGGTGGGACGCACCGAGCGTCGCTCGGTGGTGGTGTAGCCCTGCTCGCCGAAGGTGGCGGGCACGCCCCCGGCCAGCTCCCGGAAGGCGTCCTCATCGAAGGGGATGGCCGCGAGCGCGGCCCTCTCCTGGGGGCTGAGCTCGACCACCTCGTCGTAGAACCCGGCGACGGTGATCCGGCCCGTGCGAGGATCGCGCAGCGAGCCGAGCAGCCGGGCGAGCGCCTCCACGGGATTGAGGACGGCGCCTCCGAACTCTCCCGAGTGGAGGTCGAGCGAGGGGCCGGTGACCTCAACCTCGAGGTCGACCAGGCCGCGCAGGCCGACGCAGATCGACGGCTGGCCCCGGCCGTGCATGGCGGTGTCCGAGACCACGCACAGATCGGCGCGGAGCCGCTCGGCATGAGTCTCGATCAGCTGCTCGAAGTGGGGAGAACCGACCTCCTCGTCACCCTCGACGATGAGCCGCAGGTTGAGGGGAAGCCGGCCGCGGGTGCGCAGGTGGGCTTCGACCGCCTTGAGGTGCATCCACACCTGACCCTTGTCGTCGACCGCGCCGCGGCAGCGGAGCTGGTCCCCCACGACCACCGGCTCGAAGGGCGGCGAGCTCCATTCGTCCAAGGGGTCGGCGGGCTGGACGTCGTGGTGCCCGTAGATCAGCACGGTGGGCAGCGCCGGGTCCTCGACGCGTTCCGCGTAGATCGCCGGGTGGCCCGCGGTCTCGAGCAGCTCCGCGCTCGCGAAGCCGGCGTCGCGGGCGGCTTGAGCCAGGTGTTCGGCACTGCGGCGGACGTCGCCGTCATGGGCCGGGTCGGCCGAGATCGAGGGGATCCTGCAGAGCTCGATCAGCTCATCGACGAAACGGTCCTGGTTCGCGGCGCAGTAGGCATCGAGGTCGGTGGAGCCCATCCGCGCAGGGTAACGCGGTGATAGGCTTCGCCCGGTCTGACCTCACCCCCACCCCACGTCGAAGCAGGAGGTTCACACCATGGCCGTACAGGCGCACCCCCCCGAGGCTGCGCGCCCGCGCCGGGCCCCGGCTGCCCCAGGGGCGGACCACAGCCCGCCCTCGCCGGCGATCCCGTCCCAGAAGCCCGAGACGGCGTCTCCCCCGGGAACCGCGGCCGTCGTCGAGCTGCTCGGCCGGCGGGTGGCACCGCCCATGTTGGGCGCGGTCGAGAACGACGTCGATGAAGCGGTCCTGTCCCACCAGCTCCATGAGATCGACCAGGTGCTGGAGATCGCGCATCTCAGCGAGCTGCTGGTGGAGAAGGACGCCCGCATCGCCCTGCTCGAACGCGGCATCGCCGACTGGCGCGAGCGCGCCCAGGCGGAGATCGCCACCAGGATGGCGGCCGCCAGGCTGGCCTACGAGCGCGAGCGCGAGCTGGTCGCGGTGATCCACCGGCAGATCAATACGCTCGACCAGGCGGAGATGACCTCGCAGGCTGCGCTCTCCCGCAACGACGAGCTGCAGGCTCGGCTCGACGACCAGATCGCAGCGATCGAGAGCTCGGAGCAGACCAGCCAGGCGGCGGTCGCCCGGATGCACGAGCTGCAGCTGCGCATCGACGAGCTCGAGGATCTGCTGCGCCGCCCGCGTCGCTGGTGGCGGCGGCGCGCCGCCTGAGCCGGCCTCCACAGCAGCCGTCGCCCGGTGCGCGGCAAGATGAGCCCCGCCCATGTCTCGCACCCTCGGCGCCGCCGCGCCCCCACCGGTGGCGCGGCTCCACGGTGCTCGCGGCGGGTTGGCGCGGCGCGCCGCCGCCGTGCTCGCGGGCGCGCTCGGCATCCTGGGCGGGGCCTCCGCGGTCCGGCCGGCGCCCACCGCGGCTGCCCCTGCACTGCCGGGGCTCCCCCAACCCGGTGCGCTGACCATGGGGGGAGAGGCGGGTCAGACCCTGGTCGGGATCACCCTGACCCCGGGGGCGCCCGGCCCCAACCTGGTCACCGTCTACCTGGAGGGGGTGCGGGGCCCGGGGGCATCAGCCGGCCTTCGAGCCACCATCAGCGACGGCTCGCTCACCCGAACCCTATCCGGATGCGGAGCCACCTGCCGCCAGGCAACCCTCACCCTGCACCCGGGTGACGACCTCGAGGTCGAGGTCCTGGGGGCCACCGGAGGCCGAGCCAGCTTCTCGGTGCCGCCGCTTCCCGCCCCCTCCGGGGCCGCCCTTCTCCAGCAAACTCAGTTGCAGATGCACCGGCTGCGAACCTACGCGGACCTCGACACCCTGACCGGAGGGATTGGACCTGCAGTCGTCACCGACTACATCGCCCAGGCACCGGACCGTGCGGAGTGGACCGTGGATGGGCTGCAGACCATCTGGATCGGAACCACCCAGTACGCCCGCGCCGGCCCCGGGCAGCCCTGGTCGGCCACGCCCGGCCTGGAGGCGGCCCACTTTCCCTGGTTCGTGTGGGACCCGTTCCCGCCGCTGGTGGATGCCCACATCGTCGGCCACGACCTGGTGAACGGCACCCCGACCACCGACATCTCCTTCATGGGCACCGACCCCGGCCTGCCCATCTGGTTCGAGCTCTGGATCAATCCTCAGGACCTGGTCGTGTATGAGTCGATGATGGCCCCCGGCCATTTCATGCATGACACCTACTCAGAGTTCGACCGGCCGGTCAGCATCGTGGAGCCGATGGTGGCGGCCACGGCACCCGCCGGGTCGGGCGGGGTTCCGTCGGGGTCGATCCAGGCGAGCGGCCCGACCGGCTGAGCGCGCCTGCCGGCGGTCGCCGAGACGCCTCGGGGTGGGGCCGCACGTCCCCGACCCCGCGACCCCGGGTCAGCAGGAGGTTGCCGGCAGCCCCGTGCCCAAACCCGGAGGCACCACGGCGATGACCGTGTTGGTGACCTCGGCGGGCAGGAAGGCGACGTGGTCGTGCTGCACCATCACCGCGTAAAAGGCGTGCCGCCCGGGCGGGACCTGGATCAGGAAACGCGGCGATGCCCCTTCGGCCCCGACCTTGCCGTCGACGAAGACGTCCATCAGACGGTCGGAGCCCGGCACCGCCGGAGTGCTCCCGTTCGAGGCGACCGGACAGACCTGAACGCCGGCGTCGCCCGGGCCGGTCGCCACCACCAGGCGGATGGAGAAGTTAGGCGGCTGGGCATACGAGGGCTCGACAACGTAGACCACGACGGTCGCGGCCAGCCCGACGGCCGCGACGCCCATCCAGAGCCTGCGCCGGGACGGCTGCCGCTCCACCGCTGCCACCAGGATGCCGGCGGCCAGCACGGCACTCGCCGGCCAGAGGAAGATGAGATGGTTGCCCGGTGGCGCCAGGACGTGAGCGAGCAGGGGGATCATCGCAGCTCGTGTGGCGCCCCACTCCCTGGAGGGCGATCGAGTCGCGCTTCGCCTGGCGGTGACGAGAGCGGTAACCGTGATCGCCCCCTCTGCCGGGCCAGCAGCAACGCCATACCCGCCAGGGCGGCGAGCCCGATGACCACCAGGACCCAGATCAGCCCAGCACCCAGGCCATCTCCGTTGCCGGAGTCGCCGCTCACCGCGGCGCCCATCACCACGAAGGTCCCCAGCCCGGTGGTGTTCGCCACCATGGTGAGCGCGCACCCACCCAGTGACGTGGTCAGCGCCACCCAGTGGTCGCCGTCGAGCCGGTCGATGGTCTCGAGTGCCCCGGTGGCCACCGAGGGGCGAAGCTCGACGGTCATCGGCCGGCTGCCGTCAAAGGTCGCCGGTGTCCCGTCGCTTCCCAGCGCGGTGAACAGGTAGAAGTTGCCGTCCGGGACGCCGCTGGTGGGCCGGATCGAGGGCGGGGCCACGGGTTGGATGGCGAGGGTTACCGACGCTGCCCCGGGGGGCGGGATGATCGAGCCCGGCTGGGTGGTGAGCTCCGCCTGAGGCGGCAGCTCAGCGGTGTTGAGCTCGCTGCCCACCACCGCCCCCCCGCTAACCTCGACCTGATGGCTGGCCGAGGTGGGGACCAGTCGCGGTGTGCCGGAGGGCGGGCTGAGGTAGGCGTAGGGGTCGGCGACGCACACCCCGTCATAGAGCGGAGGGCCGCCGGTCGGTAGCGCCAACCAGACCAGGCCGAGCAGGGACGCCGAACCGACGAGAGCCAGCAGGGCGCGCGTCCGCGGCCGCCGCATGGGAGGAGTCTGTCCCTATCGAGGTCGCGGGGCGCGCGACCTGGGTCGGGCCGGTCGGCAGTGGCCGCATCCGACGGTGCTGCCGCGGGGGCACGCGACCGCGAGCACGGCCGTGCGTTTCATCCGCCGATCACGATGGTGCCGACATTCTGGCCGTCGACCGACAGAGGGTAACTGCCGTCGGTCGTCGGGGTGAAATCGACGTCGACCTCGGTCCCCGGGTTCACCGTCACCGAAATCGTGGGGGCGGTGACCCGCAGAGCGCCCAGCTGGCCGGTGGCGGTGTCATCGACCTGCACGTCGGCCATCGGCAGGGAGGTGCGCAGAGACTGCGAGTGCGACCCGGTGTCGGTGATCATCAGCATGGCCGGGGCACGCCCCAGCCGCACCGTCGGCCCCGACGAGCCGCCGAGCACGGATATCGAGGTGTCGGCCGGGGTGCCGTCGACATTGACCAGCACCATGGTGGTCACGGCGTTGGCCAGCGGCAGCTGAATCGCGCCGGAGGCGGTGCCGCCCGGGGAGCTGGCTGCGCAGCTCGCGACCATCATCGATGCGGCGATCAGCATGCCCGCACCGACACCGGGACCACCCGGCACGGCGATCACCTCAGGCACGGGATGGGCTGAGCGTGACCGCGGTGCGCCGCAGTGAGTCGCGCTCGACAACTCCGCGCCAGACGGCCCAGGCCGGTACGGCAAGGATGGCGAACAGCGGTGGTGTGTTGGGGTCTGTCCCCATCCCGTCGAAGATCCCGCCGAACGCCTGGCCCCAGTACCAGATCACCGCCAGGGTGATGCCGAGCAGCGCAAACCCGGCCAGGCGGGGCCGCCGGCCGAAGAGCAGGACGGCGATGCCCAGCATCGCCGCGGAGATCCCGGCGTTCCAGAGCGCCGGCAGGTGGGTGGTCAGCTGGACCCCGACGTTCATGCTCGGAATCATCCAGGACGGCGCCATCGAGCCCTGCTCGGCGATCAACACGGGGAGGCCCTGGGAGCCCCAGAACACCGGGGTGGCAACCTGAGCGATGAAGCCGTATAGAAAGACGATGGCGAGCGCGTCACGGGGGAGGCAGAAGCGCGCCCGGAGATCCCACCACGAGTCCGGCCCCAAGTAGAAGACGGCGATCAGCATGTACAGGAAGACCGACCCGGGGGCGCCGGTCAGCATGGTGGCGTTGCCCGTGAAGCCGGTGAGCACGCCGCTGGTCCCCTCTCCGAATACCCAGACGCCGAGGCCCCAGGCGATCGAGAGCGCCAACCCGGCCCGGACCAACCGTTCGCGCTCCAGCCCCAGCCCGGCGAGGAGCGAGAAGGCGATCACGAACTGGATGATCAGGAAGAACCAGTTCCACTCCGCGATGTGGGGCGTGACGATGCCCAGCACCCAGTTGGCGAGGTCGCCGAGGACGCCCGGGGAGTTCGCGGCCGAGGGCTTCATGATGTCGCTGATGAAGTCGAGCGTGAACATCCCCGGCTGAGCCTGCAGAGCGGCGTCGAGCAACCACATGACCGCCACTGCCCAGGCCATCCGGCGCTTGAGGCGAACGATGGTTTCGGTGGGAGTCGACCCAGGCCCAATGGCGGTGGGCTCCCCTGCGCCGGGGGCGCTGCCGATGCCGTCGTCCACCATTTCCGAAGGCATTCTGGCACAGTCCAGGGTCACGGCAGCGACCCCCTACCCGGAGCGTCGACCGCTCGCCATCCCCAGATCCGAGCCAGCGTAGACTGGGCCCGAGCCATGTGGTGCCGGCGCGTACTGCTTCTCTGCCTGGCCCTGATCGCGGCGTTCAGCGCCGCTTGCGGAAGCGCCGATCCGGGGTTGGCGCCCGCCAGCTCGGTGACCGTGGCGCCGCCCATCCACATGCCCTCGTCCCCGGTCAAGATCCGCCTTCTGGAACCCACGCCGGGGGAGGTGGTGCACGGCGGCAGCCTGCAGGTGGTCGTCTCCATCAGCGGCGGGACGATCGTCCCCTACACCTCCAACGACGTCACCCCGACCACCGGGCACATCCACATCTATCTCGACGGTCAGCTGTACTACATGTCGTTCTCGACCCACGCAACCATCCCCATCCAACCCGGTCAGCAGTACCAGATCTACGCGGAATGGGTGGCGACCGACCACTTCTCATTCGATCCCCGTGACATGACCCAGCCCTTCTACTTCACGGTGGAGTCCTGATAGCGGTGCCCGAGGCGGTGCGGTGAGCGCGCGGGTCGCATCGCTCTCGCAGGCACTCCCGGTGGCCGGGCGCCCCCTTCTCGTCCTTGCCGGAGTGGGTGGAGCGGGTCTGGTTCGCACTGCCATGGCCGGGCTGCAGGGGCCGGCGTCCTTATCCGCGGCTGGAGTGTTCGCCCTCCTGCTTCTCGCCGTCGGTGTCGCCGCGGGCTGGCGGCCGGGACGGCTCAGCGTGGGCGGGGCACTGCTGGGGCTCCTCGGCGCCGTGGTGCTGGTGGCGGCACCGCTGCTTCGCGGCAGCACCGTTCAGCTCCAGTCGCCTCAGCCATTCGTGCTCGAGGTCTGGGCACCGGTCGTCACCCTGGTGGCGGTGGCCGAAGAGGTCGCGCTGCGCGGCGCCCTGTTTGCGACGGTCAACTCCCGGGCTGGCGGCGCGCTCGCGGTGGCGGTGAGCGCGATCGTGTTCGCGCTGCTGCATGTCCCGCTGTACGGGTGGGGCGCGCTGCCCCTCGATCTCGCCGCCGGCGTCTGGCTGGGCGTGCTCCGCCTGGTCTCCGGCGGCGTCCTCGCCCCCGCCCTGGCCCACGTCCTCGCCGACCTCAGCACCGCCTGGGTGATCTGAGCAGGCGTCGGACCACCGGGCGCACTCGGGCACCGGAAGCTCCCGCCTGCCGATGATGCCAAGGCGAACGTGGAGGACAGCTGGCTATGTGCATCCTGCCCTATGCCGCCGGCCGCCCGGCTGGTGCGCGATGCACGTATTGGCAGGCAACCAGGCCTACCTAAGCTTGCCGCAGTGTGACAAGTTGCACAGGGGCACGGGGAGGAACAGCGTGGACCACCGACGCAGTCATGCATCGAGGACCAGGACATGGCGGATGAGATAGCTCCATCTCGAATGTTGCTGACTCCCCGGGCGGCGGCGCTTCCCATCGGGGCTGCCGGCGACGAGCAGCTTCCCGCCGGGGCCATCGAGCAGCTGGTGCGGTGTCGAGAGGCGGTGCGCTCGCACCGGCTGATCGAGGCGCGGACTGCAGTCGAGAACGCGCTGAGTGCAAACCCATCGTCCTTCATTATGAACGCCATCCACGGTGAGGTTCTCTACCGACTGGGACTGTACCGGGAGGCGTCGGCGGCGCTGTTCCGCGCCCTCGTGCAAACGCCCACCTCCTGGCAGGCCTATCAGGTGGTCAACCACCTGTACCAGGAGTCGCGCCACAACGACCGCGGCTCGTTTGACCGCATCACCAACTGCCCGCCCCCGCGACCGATTGCCACCGCGATCTACTGGCTGGCGCGGCACGCAAGCTGGCTGGCCCGACTGCGCCGGCTGGAGGCCACCGGGTAGGGCCGGTCAGCAATGCTGGGAGGAAACGCGTGAACACCGCAGCCCTGGTTTCGATCCTGCCGACGCTCCTGATGCTCAGTTCGTTGGCGGTCATGGCCAGCCGGACGCTCACCCCCATCCGGGCCAAGCTTGAAGGCAAGGTCGAGTATGAGCTGAGTCTCGGTCTTGTCCAGAGAGTCCTCAGCCAGAAGATCAACATCTTGGCCATCTGCTTCCTGGTGGCCCTGGGAGGCGGCGCTTTGGGCAACACGCCCTGGCTTGGTGGCGGCCTCGGCTACATCGCCCTCGCGGTGATGCTGGCGCTTGTGCTGGTCCCTCAGCGAGTGGTGTTCACCAGCGCGGGAATCATGCCCACCCGCGCCATCTTCCGGCCGTGGAGCGACTTCTCCAGCTGCGATGTGTCCGGGCGGCGCGTCAGGCTTCACGGCCCATCACAGCTCAGCTCACTGCGACTGATCGCCTCGTCGGCAACACTCGGCGACGTGGAGCGTGTCATCGGGCGCCACGTGGGTCGCCCGGCCCGGGCAACGCGGCCCGCGGCCCGCTCGCGACGTCGCCAGCGCACCGCCTGATCAGACCCATCGCCAGCCATCCACTTACCCACAAGGGGAGGAACCATGTCTGACTACGGGGCGTCGGAGTCGGTGGCCAAGGAGGGCTGGGCGATAGCCCTCGCCTTCCTGGGGGCGTGCCTCTTCTCAGGAGGCCTCGCGTACGGGGCGGACGCACTCCAATGGATCCTGGTCGTGGCCGGCGTGGTCGTCTTCGCGTACGCCATCTACCTCGGTTTCAGCGTCAAGCCCAAGGCAAAGGGGGTCTTGTGAGCGGCATTGTCCACTCTGTCACCACCGCTGTCGGCAGGTGGCACACCGCGCGCCGGCGAATCACTCCCAGCAGGCTGATCCTGGCGCTGGTCGTGGTCCCGATAGCCGTCCTGGGACTTGCCGCGTGCAACAGCCCATCATCAACCACCGCAAATGGCGCCCACGGCGACGCCAGCGGCACCACCACCGGCACCCGCTACGACACCTGCAACACCTTCCAGAACAGCAGCCTCGGGGTCACCTGCACGACCAACTCATCCGGGCAGGTCCAGTATCCGTACTCCGGACCCGTGGCTCAGCTGGCCGACCAGGTGGGCCAGAACAAGGTGGCTATCAACTTCGTCTGGACGCTGGTGACCGGCTACCTGGTCATGTTCATGCAGGCGGGGTTCGCCCTGGTTGAGACCGGCTTCACCCGCCGGAAGTCGGCCGCCCACACCATGATGATGAACTTCATGGTCTACGGGCTGGGGATGCTGGGCTACTTCATTGCCGGCTTCGCGTTCCAATTCGGAGGTGTCGGCGCGGAAGCGACTCTGGGAGGTACCCCGGGCTTCAGTGGAGGGGAGATCGGGCCGACCATCGCCGGGCATCAGTGGGGCTTCTTCGGGACCAACGGCTTCTTCCTCGCCGGCCAGACCTATGACGTGGGCATCGCCGTCCTCTTCCTCTTCCAGATGGTGTTCATGGATACCGCGGCGACCATCCCCACCGGGGCCATGGCGGAACGGTGGAAGTTCTCCAGCTTTGCCCTCTTTGGACTCTTCTGCAGCACCCTGACCTATCCGATCTTCGGCAACTGGGCCTGGGGTGGAGGCTGGCTTTCCCAACTGGGCAACACCCTGGGGCTCGGCCACGGGTACGCGGACTTCGCCGGAAGCGGCGTGGTCCATTCCGTGGGGGGCTGGATGGGCCTGGCCGGCGCCATGGTCCTCGGGCCTCGGATCGGAAAGTTCAACAAGGACGGGACCCCCAACAGCATCCCGGGCCACAACTTCACCCTCGCCGTGCTGGGCTGCTTCATCCTCGCGTTCGGGTGGTTCGGATTCAACCCCGGATCCACACTGGGAGCGAGCGGGCTCGGTGATCTGCGCATCGGCATCATCGCGGTGAACACCATGCTCGCCGGTGCCGCCGCGTCGCTCTCTGCGATGCTGTACATGTGGATCACCACCGGCAAGCCAAACGGGGCCATGACCGCGAACGGGATCCTCGCAGGTCTGGTCGCCATCACCGCGCCGAGCGGGTTCGTCTCACCCGTCTTCGCCTGCATCATCGGCCTGGTCGCGGAAGTCATCGTCTGCATCTCGGTGTGGTTCTTCGATTGGGTGGCCAAGATCGACGACCCGGTGGGGGCGATCTCGGTGCACGGCGTCTGCGGTGCCTGGGGGGTCTTCTCGGTGGGCCTCTTTGCCGATGGCAACAGCTGGTACGGCAACTTCAACGGCGTCGCCGGCGGCGTCAAGGGGCTGTTCTTCGGGGATCCCGGTCAGCTCGTCGCCCAATGCATCGGCATCGGCGCCTGCTTCATCTATGTGACCGGCCTGTCGTGGATCTTCTTCAAGCTCGTCGACAAGGCCTGGGGGATGCGCACCGATCCCGCCGCCGAGATCGGTGGTCTCGACATCCCGGAGATCGGCATGGAGGCATACCCGCGGGATTGGGAGCCTTCGCCCGACGGGATGCCCCCGGCGATCGGGGTCCCCGTGCCGGTCGGAGCCTAGGTCGGGGTTTAATCAAACACTCACTCTCCGCCGTGGGCCCGGCCCTCGGGCCGGGCCCACGGCGCCACCTGGAACTGCCAGCGCACCCACCCGTCATCACGAGAACCCGACCACGTTCCTTCTCGAACTCGCCGTCATCCTGATCGCCGCCAAGGTCGGCGGCGACATCGCGACCCGGCTGGGGCAGCCGTCGGTCAGCGGCGCCCTGATCGCCGGTGTGCTGCTCTCACCCGCGCTCATCGACCTGATCGGAAGGCTGGAGCCATCGGCGACACTGCAGGCGAGTGATCGATCCGACATCGGCGCGCTGGCCAACCTGGGCGTGATCCTACTCCTCTTCCTGGCCGGGCTGGAGACCGACCTGGGCGAGTTCGTGCGGGCGGGTCGCGGATCGCTCATGGTGGCGACCGGCGGGGTCATCGCCACCCTCGGCCTCAGCGGCGGGGCCGCCGTGCTCGGTGGCCTCCCCACCCGTGAGGCGTTCTTCGTCGGCGTCATGCTCGCCTCGACCTCGGTCAGCATCAGTGTCCAAGCCCTGCTCGAGCTCCGCCAGCTTCAGACCCGCATGGGGCTCACCATCCTCGGGGCGGCCGTGACCGACGACGTCCAGGGGCTGGTCGTGTTCAGCATCGCCCTGGCCGCCCTCGGGGTGAGCGGGATCGCCCCCTACTGGCTGATCGGGGGCCTTGTCCTGTATCTCGGATTGAGCCTGGTGCTGGGCTTCCGATTTGCCGGCCCGGTCGTCTCAGTGGTGCGGAAGTTGCGCACCACCGAGGGTTACCTGGGCGTGGCCCTTGCCTATTGCCTGCTGATGGGATGGTTGGCACAGACGGCTGGACTCGCGGCCATCAGCGGTGCCTATCTTGGCGGTCTGATCCTGGGCCGCGTCACCGGAACCGAGCTGACCGATCGGCTCCGCACCCTCGCCTACGGGCTTCCCATCCCGGTGTTCTTCGTCAACGTGGGCATGGCCACAGATCTCACCCACATCAGCGGAGGTGTGCTCCTGCTGCTGCTCGTACCGGTGGCGACGATCGCGGGCAAGGTCGTCGGCTGCGGGGCCGGCGCGCTCGTGGACGGGCTCCGCGGACATCGCGCCGCAATGGTCGGCCTGGGAATGATCCCCCGCGGCGAGGTGACCCTGGTGATTGCCACCCTCGGACTGCAGCTGCGCGTGCTCTCGCCGACCGGCTACGCGCTCGGGGTGGTCGTGGTGCTGGTCACGGCGCTGGTGACCCCTCCGGCGCTGAAGCTTCTCGTTCAACGCAGCTCCGCCCCCTCGCGCGGAGAGGCAATGGCCGCGGAGCCGGCAGCCTGACTACAGACCTGCGCCGCCCGCCTCGAGAAACGCGGAGAGAACCTCGAACAGGGATAGATATCCGAGCAGCCGGCCCTCCTCATCGACCACCGCAGCGGTCTCCTGAGCGCCGGCGCGCATGCGGTGCACGGCGCTGTCCAGCCGCTCGGCGGTACCCACCGTGACCGCGGTGCGCATCAGGTGTTCCGCGGTCTCATTGGCGCCTCGCGCGACCCGGGCCAGCACCTTCGGTCCGGTCTGCTCAGCGGTCGACGCCTCCGGGGCGAGCAGCAGAGCCAGGTCCTGGTCCAGATCTGATTCGGGGACCACGCCCAGCAGTCGGGAATCCGCGCCGACCACAAAGGCGCACCGCGCCCTTGGGTCCACGGCCACCGCGCTGACCAGCGCCCCCAGGGTGTCGGAGGGTGAAACCGTGGGCGGCAGCAGATGCAGAACGGTCTCGGCATCGGCAACCCGCGTGTCGGCGCTGACGGCCATCTCAACGTTCCCGCTCGCGCAGCTGACGCTCGATGCGCGCCCTCAGCTCGGCCGCGGTGAATGGCTTGCTGACGTAGTCGTCGGCACCGGCCGCCAAGCCCCGGGCCACGGCTCCGGGATCGGCCCGGCCGCTGAGCAGGATGATGGGGATTGCCGCCGTGATGGGATCGGCCTTCAGCGAGCGGCAGCGAGCCAGCCCGTCCTCGGACCCCAGGGTGACGTCGAGTAGAATGCAGTCGGGGGGCTCGTCGCGCGCGCGCCCGACCCCGGCTTCCCCGGTGGTCTCCTGGGTCACACTGAAACCGTGCCTGGCCAGAGCAAAACGCAGCGCCTCGCCGACCCGTGGCTCGTCATCGATGACCAGCAGGCGTGGCATGATTGGCGGCACTATAGCAAGCCCAACGGCTCATGAGACGACCTTCTGCCTTCCACACCGAGGGTGAGCGCAGCGCCACCGACGACGTCGCCGCTCTGCAGCGCATTGTCGGTGAGCTCAGTTTTCTCCGCCGGCTGGCCGAGGCCAGCTCCTCAACCCTGGATCCTGACGAGCTCTGCGCTCTGGTCATTCGCGAGACCTGCGATGTGATGGGAGTCGAGGTCTGCTCGCTGTACGCGGTGGAGGGCGAGGAGGTCGTCCTCACGGCCACCAACGGCCTCAATCCCACAGGGGTTGGACAGGCGCGAATGCAGCTCGGGATTGGGATCACCGGGAGCGCCGCGCTCAACCGCGAGTTGATCTCCGTCTGGGACGTCGCCGACGATCCACGTTTTCACTGGATCGACGGGGTGGATCAGGAGCGCTTCAGGTCGATGTGCAGCGTGCCCCTGGTCAGCGGACAGGACCGAGTGGTGGGTGTGCTCAACGTCCAGACCGAGAAGCCTCACCAATGGACCGATGACGAGACGGCGATGTTGACCGCGATTGCCTCGCAGCTGGCCGGAACCATCGAGCGGAGTCACCTCCACGGCCAGCTACGGGGACAGCTGGAAGACTCACGCCGACTGACCCAGGACCGCAGCGATCTGATCTCGGCGCTGTCCCACGACCTGCGCACCCCTCTGTCGGTCGTGCTCACCTACATGTCCGCCCTGCGCGACGAGCTGGTCGGGCAGAAGCGCGAGGTCACCGAGCAGGTGATCGACGAGCTGCGGCGGATGGAGCGGATGATCGACACGATGCTCGCATCGCTGGCCCTGGAGGCCGGGGCGCTACGCCTGCGGCGCCGACCCACGGACCTCGGTCAGCTGATTCGCATCACCTGTTCAGCCATGGCCTCCACGGCGCGCACCCACCGCATCGTGGTCCGCCCAACCGAGGATGCGGTGGTCAGCGACACGGATCCGGACACGGTTCGGCAGGTGATGGAAAACCTGCTGAGCAACGCCGTCAAACACTCTTCCGCCGGGTCCGAGATCGACGTTGCACTGAGTGTCACCGCCGACACCGCCGAGATCGCGGTGCGCGACCATGGGCCGGGAGTGCCGGAGAAGGAGCGCGCCGTGATCTTCGAGCGCTTCCGCCAAGGCGGGCACGGCAAGTCAGGAACCGGCGTCGGTCTTTTCGTGGTTCGCACCGTGGTCGAGGCGCATGGTGGAGAGGTGGGAGTCAACTCGCCCCCTGATGGGGGAGCCCGCTTCTGGGTCCGGCTGCCTCTCGCCAAGCCCTGATACTCGCTGGCGCTGCCGTGCATCCATAGGCCAGTCGGGGTGGGCCGCCCTGGGCCTGCACCGGTTGGTCTCAACCCCGGAGGAGCTGCGCCACTGACGACCACACCAGGAACCAAGCGCTCGGCGTCCCATGCGGCGGCGTTCGACAACCGCGCCGTCCGGCGTCAGAATGGGGCGCAGTGGGCAAGAAGAAGCTGTCGCGCCAGGGACACGGCTCCAAGGGCCTCGCCGCTGGTGCCGGAAAGAGGATTCCCGGGCCAGAGCGACACGGAGGGTCCAGCGTACCGGCAACCCTGGACAAGAGGGCATCCCCTCCGGGGGCGCATGGCCTCTCCGCGCCGCTGTCCACCAAGGTCTACGAGAAGGAGATGCGGCGCCTGCAGGTTCAGCTGGTCAAGCTGCAGGAATGGGTGCGGGTCAGCGGCGCCCGGGTGGCGGTGATCTTCGAGGGTCGCGACGGTGCCGGCAAGGGCGGCACCATCAGCCGCATCAGCCAATACCTCAACCCACGGGTGGTCAAGGTGGCAGCCCTCCCCTCTCCCACGGATCGCGAACGTTCCCAGTGGTACTTCCAGCGTTACGTGGAGCATCTCCCGGCCGGCGGGGAGGTCGTTCTTTTTGATCGCTCCTGGTACAACCGGGCCGGTGTGGAGTACGTCATGGGTTTCTGCACGCACGAGGAGCACCGCTTGTTCCTGCGACAGTGCGCGATCTTCGAGAATCTGCTCATCGAGTCCGGCATGACCCTCATCAAATACTGGTTCTCGGTGAGCGACCAGGAGCAGGAGCGACGCTTCCAGCTACGCCTGAGCGACCCGCTGAAGCAGTGGAAGCTCAGTCCCATGGACCTGGAGTCCCGGTTGCGATGGGTGGACTACTCGCGTGCCAAGGACATCATGTTCGTCCACTGTGACACCCCGGAGTTCCCCTGGTACGTGGTGGAGGCCGACGACAAGCAGCGGGCCCGCCTCAACTGCATTGCCCATCTGCTCTCCAAGGTGCCCTACGACGACGTCCTGCACACCCCCCTCACGCTGCCGCCGCGGCAGTCCGACCAGGGGTACGTCCGTCCGCGCCGGGACACCTACACTTACGTTCCCGAGCACATCCCAGCGCCATCTCCAGCGTAGCCGCCGCGATCTGACGTCAGAAGGCTTGATCGACTGCCTATCCACCCGCAGGAGCTGGCCTGCAGCGCAGACAGTTTTCGTCCGGCTCACCCGCCGCGCCACGCTCCCAGCCGGTGCCGACGCGGCCGGCGGCGCCCCGAACCGGCTAGGCGCTGAGATCACGTCGCCGTCGCACTCTGTGGCCCCGATCGCGGCCCTGGTGGCCCTGGCCGGCGCCACCTTCTGCTTCGTGACCGGGGAGAACCTGCCGGTCGCCCTGCTCCCCCTTCTCTCCTCCGGGCTTCGGGTCTCGCTCTCGACGGTTGGACTGCTGGTCACCGTCTACGCCGGGGTGGTGATCGTGGTCTCGGCCCCACTCACCCGCCTGACCCGCCAGCTCCCGCGCCGGCTGCTGCTCAGCGCCCTGGTCGCCGTCTTCGCCCTCACCACCCTGGCGGCGGCGGTGGTCCCGAGCTACGGGTGGATGGTGGCGGTGCGGGTCGGCACGGCGCTGGCGCAGGCCATCTTCTGGTCGATCGTTGCGGTCGTCGCGGTCGGGCTCCTCCCTCCCTCGGCGCGGGGCCGGGCCATCGCCTTTGTCTTCGTGGGCAGCTCGGTGGCGGTGGTGGTGGGGATCCCGGCCGCCAACTGGATCGGTGAGCTGGCGGGTTGGCGGCTCTCCTTCGCTCTCCTGGGCGGGCTGGGGTTCCTCGACCTCGCGGCCCTGGCGGTGTTCCTGCCCCGTGGGAGGGCCGAGAGCACCCACGCCGGAGTGGGCACCCACCCGGACCGCCGCCGCTACCTGCTTCTGGTGGTGACCACCCCGCTGGTGGTTTGCGCCTCCTTGTCCGCCTACACCTACGTCACCGCCTTCCTGATCCAGGTCAGCGGGCTCTCGCCGAGGACGGTGGCCCCGGTGCTGCTGCTGAGCGGGCTGACCGGGGCGGCGGGCGTGGTGGTCGGCGGATTGCTGGTGGACCGGCGCCCGCGGTTGGTCCGGGTCGGCCCGGTGGCGCTGATGGCAAGCTGCCTCCTGTCCCTTTTTGCCCTGGGGAGGTGGGGGGTGGCGGCCGCGGCCCTGGAGGCGGCCGGCGCCTTCGCTCTGTCGGCGCTGGTGATCTCGCTGCAGCATCGGGCCCTGGAGGTGGCTCCCGGCCGCACCGACATCGCCTCCGCCTGGTACTCGGCGTCCTTCAACGTCGGCATCGCGGGAGGGCCGCTGGTCGGGGGGCTGGTCCTGGGTGCCTTTGGGTTGCGCGCCACCCCACTGGCGGGTGGGATCCTGGCGCTGGCGGCTCTGGGGGCGGCGATCAGCGGGGAGTGGCCGGGGAGGTGGGGCGGGCGTACGGTGGCCGATGACTCCGATCGGACCCGCCCCCGGAGGCTTGCTACCTGACTTGCGGATCCGACGCCGCCTCGCACGCTGGCTCCCCGAGGGAAGGGAGACGAGCTGCGCAAGCTCCTGGCCCGCCCGCGGCCGGCACGATGGGCAGGGCGAGCTTCACTCGCATCGCGCCCGTGGCTGCCGCTCCTGTAAAAAGGGAGGGCTGACATCCAGTTATTCAGAGCTCGAGGGAAATCCGCGATGGGCACGTTTACCGAGAAGGAGGTCGAGTATCTCCACGGCCAGCGACTGGGAAGGGTGGCGACGGTCGATGGTGACGCCTCGCCCCACGTGGTCCCCGTCGGCTTTCGCCTCGATGACAAGACCGAGACGATCGAGGTCGGGGGCCATGGATTGAGCAAGTCGAAGAAGTGGCGCGACCTTCAGGCCAATCCCCGCATTGCCATCGTCGTCGATGATCTGGCCAGCGTGCAGCCGTGGACGCCCCGCGGGATCGAGATCCGTGGCCACGCCGAATTGCAAAACGAAGGCGGCGTCGAGCGCTTCGGTGGTGGCGGCTGGGATTCCGTCTGGATCCGCATAGTCCCGGAGCGGATCGTCAGCTGGGGGCTCGAGGGGCCGGCCTTCTCGGAGGCTGGGCGCTACGCTCGCTCGGTCGGCAGCTGACGGCCGCCGGGCGCTGGTTCCTGCCCCTTTGCCCAGGGTCCTCAGGATCGCACCCGTGGCTGTGGGCGGCAGACGCCTCTCAGGGCGCCGGGCTTTTTGCCAGGGCTCCCTGCGGACGCGCCCGCGGCAGCGCCAGAGACAGCACTGCGGTGAGCGCCCAGAAGCCGATATTGAAGAAGAGGAGCACCTCCAGAGCGCTGACGAAGTCTTTGGCGAGAGCCGACGAGGCCGCACCCGAGAAGGCGGAACTGGCGGGGTTCGACGCCGTGCCGGCCGTCGACGGACACCCCGTAGCCGTCTGCTGCGGATTGCTGGAGGATGCCTGCGCCTCGAAGCAGTGGGTGAAGGTGGCGACCGCCCCATTCACCGCTCCGGGAGATAGGTGCGCCTGGGTGAGCTGCACTCGAAGCGCCGGAGTCACCGCGGATGCTGCGGGAGCGGCGCCCCCGGTGAGGAGCCCGAAGAACACGACGCCGACCACGGCGACGCCCATGGCACCACCGAGCTGCTGCACGGTCGTGAGCACTCCCGAGGCCGAGCCGGCGTGGCGCGGTGGCACGGCCGCCAGGACGACGTTGAGGAGCGGCGCCACCACCGTGCCCATGCCCAGACCGGTGACCAGGAAGCTGGGGATGAGGTCCCAGCCCGTGAGCCCGGTGCCAGCGGCATGCAGGGTGAGCATGATGGCGGCGATCCCCACCACCAGCATGGAGGCGCCCAGGGTGATGGTCCACTTGCCGAACCGCGGCGCCAGCCGGGTCGAGATGATGGAGGCGAATGCAGCGCCAAGGCTCCAGGGGACCGTGGTCAGCCCGGCGTTGAGGGCACTGAAACCGAGGCCCACTTGGACCGTGAGGCTGAAGATGAAGAAGAACGCCGGAATGCCCGCGAGCAGGGTCAGGGAGATGAGCAGGCCGATGCGGAAGGAGGGGATCCCGAAGAGCGAGAGCTGGACCAGCGGGAACGCGCTCGCCGGGAGGGATCTCTCGTAGAGGACGAAGAGGAGGAGAACGAAGGGGCTGACGGCCATGCAAACGAACGTCCAGAGCGGCCAACCGGCAACCTGCCCCTCCACCAGGGGATAGACGAGAAGTACCAGCGCGGCAGTGGCAATGCCGGCACCGACGAGGTCGAGTCGCGTGGCGTTGGGAGCGCGAAACTCGGTGACCACCCGGGAGGCCGCAACGAGCGCCACGATCCCAATCGGCAGGTTGACCAGGAAGATCCAGCGCCACGACCCGCCGGTGATGTCATTACGGATGATGAGACCGCCGACCAGCGGGCCGGCGATGGTGGCGATCCCGATGACTGCGCCCAGGAACCCGAAGACGCGCGCGCGCTCGTGCAAGGGGAATGTGACCTGCACGATGCTGAGCACCTGCGGGTACATCAGCGCAGCCATCGCGCCCTGGAAGACGCGGGAGAGGTCGAGCATCAGCGCGCTCTGCGCCAGCCCGCAGAGAGCCGATCCAAGCACGAATCCAGTCATGCCGAGCATGAGCAGCCGCTTGCGGCCGAAGATGTCGCCCAGACGTCCGCCGGTGATCAGGGTCACCGCATAGGCGAGCCCATAGCCCGCGATGACGAATTGGATGTCGGCGTCGTTGGCCGCGAGATTGGACCGGATGGCAGGAATGGCCACGCTCACGATGGAGACGTCGAGCAGGGCCATGAAGAGGGCGGTCAGCACGGTGGCAAGCGCGACCCAGCGGCGGGGATCGGGGGCCTCCTCCCAGTTCTGACCGGCATGGGCGATCACCGGAACCTCGAGCTCGGTGGTTGCCGATGGGGCAGGGTCGCTCATGCTCCGCCTCCCGGGTCGTGCTGCATCGGTTGAGTCTAAGGGGATGCGTCCGCCGCGTCCAGGCGAGCGCCGGCCTCCTTGGGAAACATGATGGTTGCCCGCCTCACCGAGCCATCTGTCCAGGCCCGGAACCAGCCTGTCCGGTGGCGCGAGTCCCAGGTCGTGGGCTCCCGTTGGGACTCGGCCCTGCGCGTTGGACCCGACCTCTGGGGTCGCCCGGACCCCATGACCGCCCGAGAATCCCCTGGTACATAAGGGATATGGCGGAGCGAGAGGGATTCGAACCCTCGATACGAGTTGACCCCGTATACCGCATTTCCAGTGCGGCGCCTGGTGTAGTTTGACGTGTCTGCTCGTATCTTCTAGTATTGATATATGTTGCTGCGCAAGGACTTTCGGTGACGGCCAGTGTCGACCCGTACCCTTGTGAGCCGACAAGTACGTCGGCAAAATGTCGGCAGGGTGGCGTCGACCCGGGAGTCACGCCCGGCGGTCGACACCGGTCGGACCGGATGGTCGCCGCTTCGCCGGCGCTACCAGCCAACTCCGATCGCAGGTCTGAGCTCTACTGAGCGGATCCCGTCCCGCTACTAACCAGATGTCCTAGGGTGAGGTAACTGTACTTCGACCGGCTCCCTTCGCGAATCCAGAGCGTTTCCTAGGTCGATCGCTCGTCGCTACCGGCGCCTGGGGTCGCTGCGTTACCATCACCGACCCTCCTCGGGGGCGAACGCCTCTTTCGAAAGAGAGCCAGCAGCGCAGCGCCTAGGTAAGACAGCAATACCGCGTCGGCGATGATCAGTGGAGCTCCAGCTAAGGCAAGGATGCCAGAAGCAAGCGCGACAGCCGTCAGGACCAGTACTCTGACGGCGAATTGCCGTACCTCACGCTCAGATCCGCCGCTGTTCTGGGCGTGTCGACGACCGACGAGATGGGGACGCCCAGTAAGGATCTCCCAAAACGCTAGCGCGCTGCCGGCGAACCCAAAAGCGATGACGAAAACGAAGAAGGCTTGGAAGGCTTGCATTGCTAGGCGGGTGTCGCCCAGAAGGCCAGTGGGATAACTCCAGCACGGTACCACGGTATCGAGTACCAGCCCCATGAGACCAGATCAAGATGCCACCACTCGCCGTTACCGTCCCATCCGAAGAGACCGATGTTGAAGATAGCCACCGTGCCCCAGAGAAGGGCCCAGGGCACGGCCGCTCCGTGGTCGGCGATGGCTAGGATCGCGCCCACCACGGCGACGGCCGATGCCTCACTAAAAGCGGTCATGTAGACCAGTGGCTGTGCGACATGAAACCAAATCTGAATCCAGTGGCCCTGGATCGGCCAGCCCCAAGAGTTCACCTGGACGTTCAGGTAGTTGACCCACGGGAAGAGTTCGGTAGGATCGGAGTTGTTTGTGGGATCGGAGTTAGCATACGAGTAGGGTGTGGACAAACCCGTGGCCTCTGGGTCGACCTGCGCCCACCGGGCGGTGCTAGGATCGTAGTAGCGGGCTCCAAAGTGAATCAATCCGGTCGGGTCCGTGTAGCCGCCCGCGTAGCCGAACAGATTGGCGACCGTGACGCTCTTGTAGGTGGTATTACCGTAGGGGTCGTACCCGTACCGGTTCGACACCGTCTGCCCGTTGCCGCTGATGAGAGCGACGACCGAGCCCTGGGCGTCGGTCAGGAAATAGTAGTGGTTGGAGCCGATCCGCTCTCCAAGCACGTCACCCTGGTTGTCGTAGAGATAGTAGGTGCTAGAGCCCGAGGTGGTGGAGATGGCGGTCCCGTTCTCGCTGTTGTCGAAGGTGGTGGAACCCGCTGAGATCCGGTTGTCCTGGCCCTGGCCGGTGTAAGCGAGGCCGGAGAGCGTGGTCCCGCCATAAGTGATCGCGGTGGTCTGGTTCTTGGTGTTGTAGCTGAAGGAGGCGCCGGCCGAGCTCGCGGTCTCGTTGCCGTCACTGTCGAAGCTGTAGGTGGTGGCCCCACTGGGAGCCGAGGAGCATCCGTTGGACGATGTCCCCGTGTAGGCCCAGCAGAGCTCGTCACCCGCGTTGTAGGCATAGGTGGTCGTCGTCAACCCAGCGGTCTTGGTGAGCATGTTGCCGTTGGCGTCGTAGGAGTAGCTGTATGAGGTGCCAGTGCCGCTGCTCACCGCGGCCGCGGTCAGGTCGTTGACCGAGTTGTAGGAGTAGGTGTAGGTGTTGGAGGCGACCGCGTCGTTCTCGGTCCGGGTCTGGACCAGCGGGGTGTCGTTGGCCCCGTCAGCGTAGGTATAGGCGAAGCTGGTCAGGGTGGCCCCAGTTGAACTCTTGCCCACCACCGAGGTGACGTCGCCGTCGTTGTTAAAGGTTGTGGTCTGGGTGGCCCCGCCGGGGAAGGTGATCAGGGTCCGATCGCCGTTAGCGTCGTAGCCGAAGGTGGTGCACAGCGAGGCTGCAGGCGCCGCCTTGAAGACCGCCACGATGGCGCCATAGTAGCCGGAGGTGCCCCCCATGGTCATCGACTGGCCGCTGCTCGAGGAGGAGAGCTTGCTCTCCAGGCCCACGTTGTAGAGGTAGGCGTCGTTGGCCTGCTCCTCGAGAGTGAAGCCGCTGCCCGCGGTGAAGTCGGAGCCGGCATAGGTCGCCCCGCCGGCGCCGAGGACCAGCTCACCGGCTCCGCCGATGTTCGCGGTGGGGCCGGCCTGGAGGCTGGCGCCGCTTCCCGAGTGGATCAGGTCCTTGGACGGGACGGCGGCCTCGGCGTGTGCGACAATGCCTTAAATGATGCCGTCGACAACCCGCTCAGCGTCACCACTAAGGTCGAACTCGCTGGGACGTACTGGAATCACATACACGGGGTCGAACGCCACTGTTATTCTGAACCCAGACGGGCAAGTTGTCACTGCTTGGGCGACGCACATTGCTGGCCTACGGAACCCGTGACATGAGTGACGACCGGTTTGAACTGAAACTGTCACCGGACTTGGCTCAGTTGCTTCGTGATGTCGTGACGCGTCACGATCCCGGGTTGATTCCCTTGTTGGCGCCCGGAGCGTCACTAGTTCGCTCGGACGTTACGGCTCTGATCCAGGCTATCTCTGACGAGTTCGTAACGGGTGGTCTCGGTGTGGGGTATGAGCCGAGTGATTACGGACTCAAACTTGAAGCGTTGCTGGATGCGGTGAACAGGCATGGCTTTTCCTGACACGGCCCCACAACGCGCGGCTTGCGCTTGGTCCAGAGCGCTCGGTGGTGGTCGACGTGATACATCTCGACTGCCCAGGGTGGGTGGGAGGCGATCTAGCCGAGCTCGGCCAGCCCTGGAAACAGGAAGCCGATTCCAGGGTCAGTACCGGGACAACGAGTCCGGCCTCTACTACCTCCGCGCCCGCTATTACGATCCCACTGTGGGCCAGTTCCTCACCATCGACCCCGACGTTGCCACGACGCTCTCGCCCTATGGCTACGTTGCAGGGAACCCACTCAACGCGATCGACCCCTCAGGCGCACTGGAGGATGCGAGCAGCAGGGGAGGCTTCGGCTACTACACCTCGGGACCATACAGGTGTGAGGCCGATCTTGACGGGGGCCCCGCTCTGTGTGAAACGGGCGGCGGTCAACTGGAACCTTTTGGCAGCGGGGTTCCGGGCGCTAGCCTAGGGCGACTCGCGCTGGGGGATGCCGTAGGCGTGGCGGGCCTTCACCACGGCTCACGGCTGCAGGCCGAGAGCTCGCGGGAGATGGCGGTGAGGGAGGCGCGCTGCTCGACGTAGCGATCCGTGAGGTAGCGCTGCAGGTGGTCGAACCCCAGCCGGCTAAGTCGAGGTATTCGCTGCGCCGACGGCCTGGAGCGGCACCTCGGGGTCCATCGGGGTCCACCCGGTGGAGCTGGTAGAGGTCCACGTGGTCGGTGGCGAGCCGGCGCAGGCTCGGCGTCGATCGACTTGCATGGCCTTTGGCTTACCCCGTACTTGAGGATGGCGTCCTCGCGGACGCCGATCTCACCTTCCGCCTCGGCGTAGACAGAGCGGAGGTCGCCGAAGAGCAGGGATTGGGAGAGGCGGCGGGTCGCCGCCGGGTATTCCTGCTGTCGCCCGGTGAGCCGCGAGGCTGTGAGGACCCGGTAGGTGGTGTCCCAGCTCCGCCCCTGGGCGACCGTAGTCGTCATCGCGTAGCCGTGGTCGAGGACGTCCGCCGTGGCGGGGATGTGGACGACCCGCTCTGCCAGGCGGCCGAGGCGGTCGGTCCGGACCTGCAGCACGAGCTCGCCGCCCGGGTCATGGGCGAATGATTCGAGAACGCCCTGGGTTCGGCGGGGCGTCCGGATCGTCCGCTGGCGTGGCGTTCCATCCGTACGCTGGACCACTCTTCCGTTGCCTTCGAGAGCCGGCACCCGCTCCCGGCGCTGGGCGGTGAAGACGACCCGGTCGCCCACCGCCCACTCCGTGCCATTGAGAACGACTAAACACGCGCGCGGGGGCCGAGTACGACCACCTCGGTCGCCTGGGCGACGAGAGGGCGTTTTTAAGTCCCAAGCGCTGCTATCGCCCCGTGCCGAGCAGTGCCAGCTCGTATTCAGCGCGACTTCTCTTTCGCCCGGTTCTCTGCCGTCGCGTGCCACCCCGTGCCGCCCGATTAGGGTTACTTTTTGGGGTGCGTTGAGCTCATCACGTACGCCGTGCGGACGTTGATGGCGCGGCGGATCCCACAGCGTTTGGGAATATCGCCGACTCCTTCGGTGGCGCTGACCAAGGCGGGGAATACTCACTCGAAGTCGCCGGTGGCCATGCCCTCGAGGTGGAGGCGGGCCAGCAGCCGGCCCTGGGTCCAGGAGCGGCGCTCCCATCGGCCCACGACCTCGGAGCGGAACGGCTCGGTCCCAGCGAGGACACCGCTGACCCGCGGTTGGCGGATCTCCACCGCCCCCATGCCCACCCCGATGGTGCGGGCGGGCAGGTGGCCGACGCGGTAGCCGCGGCGCTCGCCACCCCGCTGTAGCGGGCCTGGCCCAGGAACTCGTCGATCACAGTGGCGAGGCGGCCTGGAGCAGCCGCTGGGCACCTTGGCGGACCGGCTGCTCGATCACGTCGTCGGGAGCTGGAACCGGTGCGGTCGAGGGACGAACTTGGTACCTTGCGGACACGGCGTGGCCTCCAGGTCGACCCGTTGTAGCGGGTCGCTCGTGTTGACTGCAACCTGGAAGGCTGCGCCCTCTTCGTTCCCGGCTCTGCCGGGTTCTCAGCGGCGATTTCACAAGGTCCGACGCTAGCTCCCGGCAGAATGCTTGGGACTCCTCTCTCGGCCAGCAATAGTGAGAAAGAGTGCGAGAACGGGCAATGCTCCGTACTCGACAGCCAACGTGGACCGGGACTCTCCAATCAGTCCCGTGACGCCGTCAGCAACAATCAGCGCGGCGAGTGCCATCTGAATGAAACCGTACACCCGCCCGCGGGATGTCGTGGTTCGGTGGTTGCGGCCACGCCTGAGTTGCAGGCTCCGTCCCCTCACGATAGCCGTCCAACCGGACAGTAACAATAGGACGCTACCCACCGCGCAACCACAGCCGAAAAAGACCTCCATGATTACGCTCCCGATACGAAGAATTCCGTTACGGTCGGTCCGTCACGGTACCACGGTGTCGTGTACCAGCCCCAGGTGAACAGATCGATATGCCACCACTCGCCATTTCTGTCGTCACTGAACCACCAAACGTCAAACGGTGCAGCAACGGCAAAAGCGGCTACAGCGAACGCCAAGGGGTTCGGCACAGCGTCGATCGCCCCAAGCGCCGCTACCAGGACGGCGAAGAAAAGCGCCCAGGAGCCAAGAATGTGGTTCACGACAGACTGTGTGACGTGAAACCATATCTGAACCCAATGGAATGTGATGGGCCAGCCATTGTTACTGACCGACACGTTGACATAGTTGACTCCTGGGAGTAGCCCGGTGGAATCGGTGTTGTTTGTGGGATCGTCGCCGGCATACGAATACGGGGAGCTCATCCCACTGGCATCGGGATCGACCTGCGACCATCGCGCGGAGGTAGGATCGTAGTAGCGCGCGCCAAAGTGGATGAGCCCAGTCGGGTCCGTATAACCGCCAGCGTAGCCGAAGGGGTTGGCGACCGAGCCAGTCGTATAGGTTGTGTTGCCGTACGGGTCATACCCATACCGGTCCGAGACAGTCTGGCCGCTGCCGCTGATGACGGCGATCACGGACCCCAGAGCATCTGTCAGGAAGTAGTAGTGAGTCGAACCGAAACGCTCGCCAAGCACGTTACCCTGGTTGTCGTACAGATAATGGCTGCTCGTTCCAGAGGTTGTGGAAATAGTCGTCCCGACTGCACTGTTGTCGAACGTGATGGACCCGGCCGAGATGCGGTTGCCCTGGCCCTGATCAGTGTAGGCGAGGCCGGAGAGGGTGGTCCCTCCATACGTGATCGAGGTCGTCTGGTTCTTGGTGTTGTAGCTGAAGGAGGCGCCGGCCGAACTCCCGGTCTCGTTGCCGTCGGCGTCGAAGCTGTAGGTGGTGGCCCCACTTGGGGCCGAGGAGCATCCATTGGACGATGTCCCCGTATACGCCCAGCAGAGCTCGTCGCCTGCGTTGTAGGCGTAGGTGGTAGTCGTCGACCCAGCTGTCTTGGTCAGCACGTTGCCGTCGGCGTCGTACGCGTAGCTGTAGGAGCTGCCGCTGCCGCTCGTCACCGAGGCCGCGGTCAGGTCGTTGACCGAGCTGTAGGAGTAGCTGTAGGTGTTCGAGGCGACGGCGTCGTTCTCGGTGCGGGTCTGGACGAGCGGGGTGTCGTTGGCCCCGTTGGCGTAGGTATAAGCGAAGCTGGTCAGGGTGCTGCTGGTTGAGCTCTTCCCCACGACTGAGGTAACCAGCCCGTCGTTGTCGTAGCCGGTGGTCTGGGTGGCCCCACCTGGGAAGGTGATCAGGGTCCGGTCGCCGTTGGCGTCGTAGCCGAAGGTGGTGCACAGCGAGGCTGCCGGTGCCGCCTTGAAGACCGCCACGATGGCGCCCCAGTAGCCGGAGGTGCCACCCATGGTCATCGACTGGCCGCTGCTCGACGAGGAGAGCTCGCTCTCCAGGCCCACGCTGTAGAGGTAGGGGTCGAGGGCCTGCTCCTCGAGGGTGAAACCGGACCCCGCGCTGAAGCTCGAGCCGGCATAGGGCTCACCGCCCACGCCCAGGACCAGCTCGCCGGCGCCGCCGATGGAGCTGGTCGGCCCGGCGCTCAGGGTGCTGGTATTGACGCTGGCGTGGCCGGCCACCTGATCCAGGGCCGAGGTCGAGGCCACCCCCGCGTATTCGGCTATGGTGAAGGCCGCCGATCCCCCGGCGATCGAGACCGTGTCCGGCCCGGCCGCCGACCCCTGGTAGTAGTAGAGGTCCACGTGGCCACTACCGTACGCCTCGGACTTGGCCCGGGTCCACGACCCGTTCAGGGTGTCCGAGACCCCGGTGATCGGGTCGGTTCCGGAGTCGTTGGTGGTCAGCGCCAGGACCAGCAGGTCGCCCGCCCTCACCCCTTGGGAGAAGGCGAGCGAGGTCGAGGAGGTGGTCCCCGTCCCCTGGACAAAGGTCGGCGTCGACGCCGTGGGGCAGTACCCGCCCGGCTCGGTCTCGGCGAACAGCCGGCCGTCGGGGTCGTAGAGGTAGGTGGTGGTCCCCCCGCTGTCGCAGTATCTAGTCATGTTGCCGGCCGGGTCGTAGCCGTAGGTGATCCCCGCCGGGCTGGAGCCGGAGCAGTCCGAGCTGGTGTCCGGCAGCGACTCCGTGGTCAGCCGGTTGAGCGCGTCGTAGTAGTAGTCGGTGGTGCCGCTCTGGTCGGTCATGCTGGTCTCGTTGCCGTCGCCGTCGTAGGTGTAGCTGATGCAGTTGCCGGTGCTGGGCGTGCAGATGGTCGCTCCACCGTAGAGGATCTGGGTCACTCGGTCGTCGCCGTCGTAGCTGTAGGTGGTCTTCTGGCTCTTGCCGTCGGTGACGCTGGCCACCCGGGACAGCGAGTTGTAGGTGATCGTCTCCGCCCCCAGCGGGCTGGGTGGAGTGATGCTGGTGTTCTCCCCCGCCGAGTTGTAGCCGTAGGTGGTGTCGTTGCCATTGCCGTCGATCGTCTCGCAGACCTCCCCGGTGGTGCCCCCGCAGGAGACCCCCGAGTCCCCTGGTAGCGGGTCCCGGTGTGGGCCCCTCCGGTGTCCCCGGCACAGGGCGACGACTGCCCGGCGTGGAGCGAGGCCGGCGCTTGCGGCGTCGCATGACTTGCTGAGCTGCCCGCAATCCCGCGACAGATCGGTTTCCGCAGCCTCTACCACCTCCCTCGCGTACCTCGACGGCCTTTTCGCTACCCCCCATGTTGCTCGCATCCCATCCACCTCGCGGCCCCACCTCTGCTTGCGCGTTTATGCGATCACCCCCCGACCGGACCCTTTCCCACAGTGAAATAGATAGCTTCTTGCGCAACGGAATCGGCCGGGTCAGTGCAGGTCGCGGAGGGTTCGGCGGACGGCCTCGAGGGCGCGCTCCTCGACCTGGCGACGGCGCTCCGCTTTGGCCGCTTCCCGTTCCCGCCTCCTCAGCTCGGCTCGCGAAAGGTGAGGCGGGGTCACCTCGGCCAGCTTTTGTTCGGCCCATCGAATCTCCTCCTCCCAGGTGACCACCCAGACGCGCTTGGAACGCAGCCGGGCCGCAACCTCCGGCTCGACCCTGGGCACCCCCAGGGCGACGCACTCGCGCTCCGCCGCCAGGATCTCCCTCCACACGGCGGCAGCCTCCTCGCTGGGTCTCGGCACGTATCCGAAGCCCACCCGGAGGCGAGCGGCGACGGCCCCCGCGTGCCGCCACCGGCGCCAGGCGCGGTTCTGAGCCGCGAGGTGGGCTCGTTCCCTGCGCCTCCTGGCCGTCGCAGCCTGGGCCGCCTCCCAAGCGGCGGCACGGGCCAGGCTGAGACGGCCTCGGGGCCCCGACCAGCGCGGTTCGGCCTCGGGCAACCCCTGATGGCGCCGCCGGTGGGCGGCGACCCGGCACGCCGGGCTGCAGAAACGCGCTGGTCGGCCGGGACCCTCGCGAACAGGCATCGTCTCCCTGCAGGCGGCGCAATACCGCTCCGTATCGTTACGCACAAGGTCATTGTCGCTCCAGCTAGGACAGCCGGTGGCAGCGATGCTCTGCTCCTAGGATTGGCGGCATGACGTACTTGCGGGCTGTGGTCCGTGCGGCAGTCGTGGGTGATCACCACGTATGCCTTCTCTCCGACGACGGCACCGTAGGTGACGTCGACTCTCCGCGCGCGAGTGGACCGGCGTCTTCGTGCAAGTGCACCACCCCGCCTACCTCGCCCAGACCGGCGTGGATGGCGACACCGCGACTATCCCAGCGGCGCCTTCGTGGCCGGCCGCAACCATCTGCAGCGTTTGAGCCGCCGTACGCGGAGAGTACGCGTGGAGTACGCCAGCGGAACGCTCGGAGAACGCCTGGGGACCGCCGCCGGAACGGGTTGAGCGTTGGACCGCATCCGCGGTACGCCAGGAGAACGCCCGTGGAACGCCGCCGGCGTTGAGATTGTGGGATGGCACGGTGGAGAACTGCGGGGGGGCCCTGATGGAGGTTCGGCCGATCGGGACCGGTCGCCGGGGATCGGGGTCGTCGCACGCTGGCCTGCGAGTCACCCAACACGACCGGATGCCCGCCCCGGGTCTCGAGATCCGGATTCAACGCGGCACCGAGACTGTTGAGGAGACCGCTCACCGCTACGGGATCGGCCGGGGCATAGCCTACGAGCTGGCCCGGCGGGGTGAGCTGCCCGGCGTGATCCGGCTCGGCCGCCGCCTCGTCGTCGCCAAGGCGGTGACCGACCGCATCCTTGGCGAAGGCGCATCCGACTAGGGAGCCAGCGAAGCTCCGGCCTCTTGCCGAGGCCGACCCCGGAAACCGCCGACAGCAGCGGCGACCCCGCGTGGTTGAATCGGGCGGCCAACAACGGACGGCCGAGGGCTCAGCCGCTCAGAGGAGACAGTCGGGTGAGAGGCAGCATCAGACGTCGAGGCAAGGGCACGTGGGAGTTGACCATCGAGTTGGCCCTCGACCCCGTCACAGGCGAGCGGCGGCGGCGTTTCATCAGCCTCAGGGGCACCCGACGCGAGGCTGAGCGCGAGTTGGCCGCCCGCATCCATGCCATCGAGACCGGCACGCACGTCGATGTCTCGCGGGAGACGGTGGCCGAATACCTCGACCGCTGGCTCCGCGACTACGCCCAGCCCGCGGTGGCACCCCGCACCTACGAGCGCTACGCCGAGGCCATAAGGACTCACGTCGTCCCGGCTATTGGCTCCCTCCGTCTCGCCCAGCTCCGGCCGGCCCACATCGTCGCCGCGGAGCAGGAGTGGCGCCTATCCGGTCGGCGTCGTGGTGGCGTGGGCGGCCTCAGCGCAGCGACGGTCCGCCACCACCACGCTGTCCTCCATCGCGCCCTCCAGACCGCTGTCCAGTGGCAACTCCTGGCGATCAATCCTGCCCATGCCGTGACCCCGCCGCGGGCGCCGCGCCGGGAGATGGGTGTCCTCGACGCACCCCAAGCCGCCGCGCTACTCAAAGCAGCCCAGGGAGCGAGTTCGAGGTGCCGTTGCTGACCGCGCTCTACACGGGGCTCCGGCTCAGCGAACTGCGCGGGCTGCGCTGGCGCGACGTCGACCTGACCGCCGCCCGTCTCAGCATCCAGCAGACCCTGCAGCGCCGCCGCGACGGCAGCCTCGCCGTCCACGAGCCGAAGACACATCGCTCCCGCCGCGGCGTCTCCCTGCCCGCCGCCGTGGTCGAGGCCGTGCGCGAGCACCGGCGCTGCCAGCTCGAGGCGAGGCTCCTCGCCGGCAACGCCTGGGAGGATCCGGATCTGGTGTTCACCGACGCCCTCGGGCGCCCACTCAGCGAGACCCGGCTTCGGCACGCCTTCCACCGCCTGCTCCGCGAGGCCGGCCTGCCGCGGATTCGACTCCACGACCTGCGTCACACCATGGCCACCCTGATGCTCGCCCAGGGCGAGCACCCCAAGGTCGTGAGCGAGCGCCTCGGGCACTCCACAGTGTCCATCACCCTGGACACCTACAGTCATGTCCTGCCTGGCCTCCAGGCTGCGGCGGCAGAGCGCCTCGCAGCGGCGCTGGGGGCAGCCAGCGCGCCGGCAGCGCACGACCCAAGCTGAGCCGCGTCGTGATCCTCCGCTGCACTGCGAAGCTGCTGCGCTTGCTCGGCGCGAGGCCAGAGCGATTGACGGTGATCTCGGACGACGACTGGTATGCCAATCTGCTCTGGATCGACCGCCGGAAGGGCATCGTATTGACCCACGTCGGCACGCTGTTCTCGGTCTTCACCCGCGATGTCCATAAGGCTGACCTCGTGCCGATCGGTCGCTTCGCAGTCCCGGCCATTGAACGCGCGCTCGTTGACGAGGACCTGCCAATGGATGCACTGGGCCACCTCAACCCCGACGACGTCTGGGTTGCCCCCACGGCGAGCCGAAGCGTCCTGGGGTACATGAATGACATGGGTTATCTGATCAGCCGTGCCGTGGCCGCGACGGATGTGCGGGGCGGCGACGTCATGGAGATCAATCGATCGCTCCAGCGCCAGCTGCACCGCACCGGAGCCGGCGAGACCGGGTACAACGAGCCGATCGAGGCGGCACGCGCGTGGGCAGCGCGCGGAGTGGCAGGCTCCGGATAGAGAGCCCCTTGCAAGCCGTCTATTACCGTGACCGCGATGGTCGAGAGCCGGTGAACGAGTTCATCGACTCCCTCGACGCCGAAACGCAGGAGGAGCTCGACCACACCATCTTGCTGCTCAACCGGCTGGAGCCGAGCGACCCGCCCTTAACTTTCCCGTTTAGCTCGCAGGTCGAGGGTCAGTTGCGAGAGCTCCGCTGCCACTACGGGAGGAGGCTCTATCGGATCCTGTACCAGCGGTCGGGCAACCTGTTCGTCCTCGTCCACGCCCTGGTCAAGTCATCGAAGACCCTCCCGCGCCGGGACGTCCAAGTCGCCCAGGAGCGGTGGGCTGACTTCAAGACGAGGATGGACGCACAACCCAGGATGCCACCGCGCGCCGCCGGACACGACGCGCCATGATGGCGGTGATGCGCCTTCTTACCAACCGTGGTAAGCTGAGAGCATGGCGACGAAGCAACTCATGAGCCCTATCGGGAGCACTGCTGAGGAGGCGGCCCGCCGCCGGGCCGCGCGAAGTCCGGCTTACCGGCGTGCTGAGGAGGCAAAGAGCGGGTACCGCGAGGTCGCCTGGCTCCTGATCAAGTACCGCATAGACCATGGGCTGACCCAGGAGCAGCTGGCCCGCCGCGTTGGCACCAGTTACTCGCAGATCTCCCGGATCGAAAGCGGCCGGCAGCGCACGAGCCTCGAGACCCTTCTGCGGATCGCGCACGCTCTCGACCTGAAGATGGTGGTGGGATTCGAGGAGACGGCCGGCGAGGCTGCCGGGGAGCGGCAGCTCGTCGCCATCTGACCCGAGCGCGCCAGACTGAGGATTCTCGCTGGGTGACGGAGTGTCAGCGCCTCGATCCCTGGGCTTGGTTAGCAATCCGTCGTCAGGTCGAGCGAGACGGAGCGCCGCCTGGGACGGGGCTGAGCACCATGATCTTGGTCCACCGCCGTCCATCAGTGGTCCGGTACAGACCGACTGCGCCGAGCGTCCAGCCATGGGTGGCGTCGACAAAGGTGACCTCGTAACTTTGCGCTTCGGCCTTGTAAGCTCGCGAGGTGCGTCCGCGCAGCTACCTCACTACTCCGGAAGGAGCACCGATGTTGCGGGCCTACAGGCACACCGTCACCATCGGTCTGCTCTTCACGATCCCCCTCGACGTCATGGCGGCCATCCTCGTCTTCTTCGGATTCCGGGATCGCCTTGCCGTTCTGTTGGTCATCGGCATCCTGATCATCGTCCTGGCAGCCATTATCTTCGGGGTCCAGGTGGCCGCGCGCAGGTGCATCAAGCCCGTGCGGCAGGGCTGTCTGGGAGCGCCAGCACCCGGACGCCCTGTAGAGCCCCTGCATCGGCCACCCCCCGATACCGGCACCCCTCCAGAGAATTTGGGCCTACCCACAATCTCACCGGCATAAGCGGGAAATGCGTAATGGTGGCTCGAGCTAGCCCGTATACCTGAGCGCAGGGATCCTCGACGATGAAGGTGTCCGCGCCTCGCATGGCCGCTCCGCTGATCGCCGCCGCGGTGGTCCTCGCCGGGTGCGCCGCTGCCCACTCCCACCTGACCACCTCTGCAGCCCCGCGACCGAGCACCAGTCGTCCTGCCCAGGCGTCCACCCCGTATCCGGGAAAGCCGACGCCCAGCGGGCCACTGCCCACGCCGCCGCCGGCCGCGATGGTCGCCTGCACGCTCGCTGACCTACAGGTCACCGGCTGGTCGGGCGGGTACCTGGGTGATGTAACAGAGAGCGTCGACTTCACGGACAACTCGTCCGCCGCTTGCAATATAGCGGGGGCACCGACGATCCGGCTCACCCTGAGCTCGGGCGGGCTGGAGCCCGTCGCTCTGGGACAGTTTGCGACATTGACCGTCGACGTCCAGCCCCGCCAGTCCGCGCTCCTCCTCTTCGGCAGCTCCGCGTTGTGCGTGGCGAGTGAGCCCCCGCCGGCGCCGGCCACAAGCGCGATCATCACGCTGACCGACGGTGACGCCTGGATCATTACCGGGCCTATGTACGTCGGGTGTGGCGCCCCATCAGTGGTGGTCTTCGGTGCGAGCGCCGGCACGCCGCCGACGCCGGGAATCGCCACCGCCACAAGTCCGGCTGTGGTCGCGGGCGTTCCATCGTCCGCGATCTAGCGTCCTCGAGCCGGGGCGTACACCAGACGGTCATCCCCTTGAGGCGGACTACGGTATGCGCCGTGGATGCTAGGGGAGCAGGAGACCGACCATCTTACCCAGGGGACCTATTTCTCCCGCGTCCGTCGGCAATCCGTCGGCAAATCGGGTCTCGGAGGCCCTTTTTGTCGCCCGCCGAACCCACCACCAATCGCGGAAATTCCTTGCATACCAACGCCTGGCGGAGCGAGAGGGATTCGAACCCTCGATACGAGTTGACCCCGTATACCGCATTTCCAGTGCGGCGCCCTCGACCAGCTAGGCGATCGCTCCGCGGACGATTGTACCGGGCGCCCGGCAGAACCCAGGCGGTGGAGCCGGTCCCGACCCAATCGCGGCCTCGGGGCGCGGCTCGAACCGCCCGTATACTCACCCCCCGGAGAGGTGTCCGAGTGGTTGATGGTGCCGCTCTCGAAAAGCGGTGTGGTGATGAGCCACCGGGGGTTCGAATCCCCCCCTCTCCGCCAGAAATCCCTTGTGCTGTAAGGGTTTTCCGGATCGCCGTCCCTTTGGCGTCCGCCTAAGATCGGGCGTCCGAGGGCTCGCTTGCCGACGGATTGCCGACGAGCGCGGGAGAAAATCCCCCTCAGCTGGGGCTGGTGACCGTAGGCGGCACGGCCCCCAGGGTCGCTGCCAGACGCTCCGCCGCGGCCGCCTGGAGGCCGGGCAGCACGTGACTGTAGGTGTCCAGCGTGATCGAGACAGTCGAGTGGCCCAGGCGCTCGGAGACGACCTTGGGGTGCTCTCCCGCAGCCAGCATCAGTGTCGCCATCGTGTGGCGGAGGTCATGGAGACGGATGCGGGGGAGGCCGGCCTCGCGCAGCAGGCGCCAGAACGCCCAGCGCAGGCGGGTCTCGCTGAGCGCCCGCCCGAGCGCATCGGTGAAGACGAGGTCGCCGTCGGCCCACGCGTCACCCGCCAGGAGCCGGGCTTCCACCTGGCGCCGCCGGTGCTCGCGGAGGACATCGACGAGGGCGGACGGGAGCGACACGCTCCGGCGGGAGCGGTGGGTCTTGGGCTGGCGAGCGACCACACCGCCACCCGGTACCTTCTGCAGCGTCTGCTGGACGCTGAGACGGCCGGCGTCGAGATCGAGATCACGCCAGCGGAGTCCGCGCAGCTCCCCGAGCCGCAGGCCCGAGTAGAGCGCCGTGGTCATCACGGCCTCGAACTCGGTGCCGCGCGACTGTGCGAGCAGAGCCGTCGCCTGAGACGGCGACAACACCGACATCTCGCGGCGCTCGACCCGTGGCGGCGTCACGGCATCAGCGGGGTTCACGGCGATGAGCCGCCACTTCACGGCGTGGTGGAACGCCTCGCGCAGCAGCCGGTGGAACTTCAGGACCGTCGACGCGGAGAGGCCGGAGTCCAGCCATCCCCGCTCGGCCGCGACGATGTGTGCCGGCTGCAGCCGTGCCAGGGCCCCCGCCCCGAGCTGCGGGACCAGATGGCGGGTCACGATCTCTGCGTAACGCTCGTACGTCCGGGGCGCCACGCTGGGTTTCGCGTAGTCGCGCAGCCATCGAGAGAGGTATTGGGCGACCGTCTCCCGCGACACATCGACGTGGGTGCCGGTCTCGATGGCATGGATGCGGGCGGCCAGCTCGCGCTCAGCATCGCGCCGCGTGCCCCTGACCGTGACGAAGCGCCGCTGTCGCTCGCCGGTGACCGGGTCCTGGGCGAGCTCGAGGGTCAACTCCCACGCGCCTTTGCCGCGGCGTCTGACGCTGCCCCTCACCTGGCTCCCTCCTCTGGACCCTTGGCCACCGGGCTTGGCCCGGCTCTGGCGTGCTGATTGAACCACGGCGCTCGGAGGCCGCCGGCGCGGGCTTCGAGGGCCGGAATGACCATGCGTGTCCGCACAGCTTGGCGAAGGGCATCGACTACGGTCTGGCCTTCCCCAGGAGTTGGTCGGTGACGGCCTTGGCCACGACCAGCCGGCGCCCCAGCCGGATCACGCCGGGCAGCTCACCCCGCGGGCCAGCTCGTAGGCCATGCCCCGGCCGATGCCGTAGCGACGGGCCGTCTCCGTGACTGTCTCGGTGCCGCGCTCGATGCGCTGAGGACGCCCTATTGGCGGCCCGAACGGCAGGGTGGCGGCCGGCAACCCACCACTCGTCCCCGCCCTCGGCACGCGAAGCGCTCGCGCCTTCATCGCCGCTCTCCCGATCAGCTGGTCACTCCCGGACATCGGAGCAGTTGGGGCGTACTCCGCGCGTACTGGGGCTGTCACGGCTGAGCACCCTATCGGGCGCCGCGTTCCTCCGCCGTTCTCCCGGCGTTCGTTTCGCATACTCCGCGCGTACTGAAGGCGTACTCCGGGCGTTCTTTGCACTGGACTGCCGTCTTTCGCCGGACCGGACCCTTTGCTGGGCAGAGCATCACGGGTGCGATCACGGCAACCCGATCCTTGGTGAAACGGCTGGCCAGTACCATCCAGGGGATGCGCGTCTATCGTGTCCTGGCGGGAGCGCAGCCGAGCACCGCGGACTTCCTCTCGTACGCGGAGGCGGGTAAACCGCTGCCACCCAGGTCAAGCGACGCCCTGCGGCGCCGTTGGCGAGCGGTCTCGGCCTTCACCACCCTCGGGCTGGCGGCCGATCGAGCCGCCAAGTACGGGCTCGGGGAGTGGTACGCGGCCCTCGAGTTGCCCGACGAGGTCGAACTCGAGGTCGGCCGCGAGCAGGCGGCCGGCGGGGCCCATGTCAGCATCCACGGCCAGACCGCGGCGTCGCTTCTGGGTCACGTTGTCGAGGTGGGAAGGCTTCAACTTCCCGATCAGGGACTAGAGTTGGGACGATGACGTACGAGCTCTGGGACCGCCGGCAGGGGAATCAGCTCGGAGAGTTCCCTTCGAGAGATGAGGCATATGCCGCCGTGCGGTCCATCGTCAAGGCGCATCCGGACGTGGCCGCAGATCTCATCATGGGCGGCGAGGATGAGACTGGCGCTCTGCTGTTCCGCGCGTCGGGTACGGAGCTGGTCGATCTAGCCCGCGAACGCGAGTACGCGTAAAGCCAGCGCTGGCGCCCCACCACCCCCAGACCTGAGACGCTGGCCACCCCGAGGTACCTCCGATCGCCCTCACGGAGCGGGACCCGCGGAGGCGACCTGTCACCTCACCTGGCGTTCCCGTGGCCGTTGTGCCGGCGTTCTAGCCGCGTACGGCACGCGCACTGCACGCGTACTCTCCGGGTACAGCGGGCCAAACGCCTCGAATGCTGGACCGAAAAAGCGCCTCATCCGGCAGCCGCGCGGCCCCACGCGGACGGGGTCTGCCGACTGGCGAACTCCATGCCAGGATGCCTTGTGCCTAACGATATGCGCTCTTGCGACGCCTGTGGAAGGGCACTTCCGGACCGCAGTGGACCGGGCCGACCAGCGCGCTTCTGCAGCCCGGCGCGCCGGGTCGCCGCCCACCGGCGGCGCCATCAGGGGTTGCCCGAGGCCGAACCGCGCTGGTCGGGGCCCCGAGGCCGTCTCAGCCTGGCCCGTGCCGCCGCTTGGGAGGCGGCCCAGGCTGCGACGGCCAGGAGGCGCAGGGAACGAGCCCACCTCGCGGCTCAGAACCGCGCCTGGCGCCGGTGGCGGCACGCGGGGGCCGTCGCCGCTCGCCTCCGGGTGGGCTTCGGATACGTGCCGAGACCCAGCGAGGAGGCTGCCGCCGTGTGGAGGGAGATCCTGGCGGCGGAGCGCGAGTGCGTCGCCCTGGGGGTGCCCAGGGTCGAGCCGGAGGTTGCGGCCCGGCTGCGTTCCAAGCGCGTCTGGGTGGTCACCTGGGAGGAGGAGATTCGATGGGCCGAACAAAAGCTGGCCGAGGTGACCCCGCCTCACCTTTCGCGAGCCGAGCTGAGGAGGCGGGAACGGGAAGCGGCCAAAGCGGAGCGCCGTCGCCAGGTCGAGGAGCGCGCCCTCGAGGCCGTCCGCCGAACCCTCCGCGACCTGCACTGACCCGGCCGATTCCGTTGCGCAAGAAGCTATCTATTTCACTGTGGGAAAGGGTCCGGTAGTGGGGTGATCGCACAAACGCGTGGGCAGAGGTGGGGCCGCGAGTTGGATGGGCGGCGATCAAAATGGGGCAGGCGAGGAGGCCATCGACGTAAGCGAGGCAGGTGGCGGAGGCTGCGGAGAACCCGAGTTCCCCCGGGATCGCCTCAGCAGCGGCCTCGGGGGCGGGACCTAAGTACTCGTTGACGAAACTACTTACTCGCCATAGGACAAACGTATCCCCCTGCCAGTGACAAACCCGCAGGAAATGAGTGACATCGGGGAGTATCCACACGGCTCTCATCGGCGTACGGTTCGGCCACCTTCAGGTTGACGCCTGATCCGGGCGCCGGCCTGTGATCGCAGCGGGCGAACGGAGGGCCGACCCATGGGTGGAGCGTCCAAACCCGGCCACCTCGGCCAAGGGTCCCGCGCCCGGGTCATCGTCCTCAGCCTGATCAGCGCGTTGCTGGCGGCAACCGCCCTGAGCAACGTGCCCAGCGCTGCGAGCACCGCTGCGGCTGCCTCCACCTCGGGATCGACTCCACGACCCACGTACCGGCTCGCCTCGACCTCCGCTGGCGGTGCGGCGATCCGTCCCGCCCCGTCGGGTCAGTCGGTGCCGACCGGCTCGGTGCCGCCGGCGGCGGACGAGGTGGTCGGTCTGCGCACCCGAACCTCGCGCACCTACCTGGTGAATGGGGAGTACGAGGCGGTGGTATCGAGCGGCTCGGTCAACTACCAGACCTCGAGCGGCGCGTGGGAGCCGATCAACGACACCCTGGTGCCCAG
>CAVQTJ010000004.1:0-187076 GCA_963716555.1 uncultured bacterium
TGGGCAGCAACCTCCTTCCCTGAGCATTCTCCCCGGTCGGGCCCCACCCGCCGCGAATTCCCGGTCGACCGCCCTGGAGCGGTGCGGAAACGACCGCGGCATCGGCCGGACCACCCTGGCCACATCGCTATCGGGGCACACTCCCCAGGGTAGCCCTCGAGCGGGCCGGGAAACTCGCGCTCGGCGCGATCGCGCAGGCGCGCCTCCTGGCGGCGAACCACCATCACCGCGATCACCAGCGCGACCGCTGCCACCACCCCGAAGGCGGCGGCGAGGGTCCCGGTGAGCCGCTGGAACGCGTTCGCCGCGAAGTAGGCGGCGAGACCATAGGTGGTGGCCCAGACGGCGCTGCCGGCAGCGTTGTAGACCAGGAAGCGTGGGACCGCCATCCGGCTCGCCCCCGCCACCAGCCCCGCGAAGCTGCGCAGCACCAGGACGAACCGGCCGGGAAACGATCTTGCCGCCATGGCGTCTGAAAAGGTAGCGGGCCGTCTTGACCTCGGCCTGCCCCAGCCCAACGCGGCGGCCATGGCGGACCAGCAACCGGTAGCCCCCCACCAGCCCAGCCAGAAGGCGAGGCTGCCACCGACGATCGGTCCTGCCGCGGCAGCGGCGATGACCCCGGGGATGGCCAGGCTGTGCTCGGTGGAGAACGCCGAGCACGGCGGCGGTGACCAGCACCGTCTCGCCGGGCAGGAAGGGGACGCAGCAGCTCTCCAGGCCGGTGATCAGGAAGACGATCAGATATCCCCAGCTGCCGATCAGGCTCTGGAGCAAGCCATCATTGGAAGCGGCACCCCGGGAAGCATGATGCCCGGGGCGGCTCGCCGCCACTGCGCCAGGCCGGCGCCGATGCATCAGCGCGGGGCGGAAGCCAGGCGCAGCAGGACCAGCGAGCGTCCCTCGACGGGCAGCGGAGTGCTCTGGCGGAGTCGCAGGGTGCCGGGCTCCTCCTCGGGCTGGGCGGTGTCCAGCACCACCTCCCAGGTCCCCGGCGGCAGCTGCCATTCGCAGGGCTCCTCGGACGAGTGGAGCAGCACCGCCAGGGTGTCGTCGGTGATCCGCTCGCCGTCGTGGGTGCGATCGGGGATCAGGCCGCCGTCCAGGACCATGGCGAGCGACTGGCGCTCATGGTTGCCCCAGTCCGAGTCGGTCATCTCCTCTCCGTCGCGACGCAGCCAGCGCACGTCCTTGCGGCCGCGCCCCACCACCTGCCCGGTGAAGAAGTGCTGGCGGCGAAGCCCGGGATGCTGGGCTCGCAGGGCGATCAGGCGTCGGGTGAAATCCAGCAGATCGGTCTCCGCCGTGTCCCAGTCGAGCCGTCGATCTCGCTGTCCTGGCAGTAGGCGTTGTTGTTGCCCCGCTGGGTCCTTCCCCAGCTCGTCACCCGCGAGGACCATCGGACACCCCTGGGAGATGAACAGGGTGGCCAGGAAGTTGCGGCGCTGCCGCCCGCGCAGGGCGATCACCCCCGGATCGTCGGTCTCGCCCTCCACGCCGCGCACGTCCAGGAGCGGTTGTCATAGCCCATCCGGTTCTCCTTCGCCGTTGGCCTCGTTGTGCTTGTGCTCGTAGGAGACCAGGTCCCTGAGGGTGAACCCGTCGTGGGCGGTCACAAAGTTGATGCTGGAGCTGGGGCCGCGGCCATCCTCGCCATAGAGGTCGCTGGAGCCGGTCAGCCGGTAGGCGAGGTCGGCGACCCCCACCTGGGCACCCCGCCAGTAGTCGCGGACGGTGTCGCGATACTTGCCGTTCCACTCCGCCCAGCCGACCGGGAAGTTGCCGACCTGGTAGCCGCCCGGCCCGACGTCCCAGGGCTCGGCGATCAGCTTGGTCTCGCCGAGCACCGGGTCCTGGTGGATCAGGTCGAAGAACGCGGAGAGTTTGTTGACCTCGAAGAACTGGCGCGCCAGGGCCGAGGCGAGGTCGAATCGAAAGCCGTCCACGTGCATCACGGTGACCCAGTAGCGCAGCGAATCCATGATCAGGCGCAGGGTCTGAGGCGCTCCGGCGTTGAGGGTGTTGCCGGTTCCGGTCACGTCCCAGTAGTGGCGCCGGTCGTCGGGATGCAGGTAGTAGTACACCTCATTGTCGATTCCCCGGAAAGAGAGCGTCGGGCCCAGGTGGTTGCCCTCGCCGGTGTGGTTGTACACGACGTCGAGGAACACCTCCAAGCCGGCGGCGTGAAGGGCCCGCACCATCTGCTTGAACTCCACCACCTGGCCCCCCAGGTCCCCGGCCCGAGGAGTAGCGGCCCTCGGGGGCGAAGTAGCCGATGGTGTCGTAGCCCCAGTGGTCGGAAGCCGAGCTGGTGGAGCCGGGCGGCGTCGATGAAGGCGTGCACCGGCATCAGCTCGACCGCGGTCACCCCCAGTGACTTGAGGTGCTCGATAGCGGCGGGGTGAGCCAGCCCGGCATAGGTGCCGCGCTTGCGGTGGTCGACCGCTGGGTGGCGCATGGTGAAGCCCTTGACGTGGGTCTCGTAGACGACCGTGGAGGCCCAGGGGGTCCGCGGCGACACCGTGCCTCGCCAATCGAAGCGGTCGTCGACCACCACGGACAGCGGCACGTGCCCGGCGAAGTCCAGCTCGCTGGCCACCTCGTCGCTCATCCACCGGTTCCAGCTGGTAGCCGAACACCTCCGGGCCCCACATCACCGAACCGGTGAGCGCCCGCGCGTAGGGGTCGACGAGCAGCTTGTGGGAGTTGAACCGCTTGCCGGAGGCGGGGTCGTACGGCCCCCGGACCCGAAAGCCGTAGAGCGTGCCAGGACCGACGTCGGGGAGGGAGGTCGCCGTGCCAGGTCAGGTCGGTACGGTCCACGAGCTCGTAGGTGGCCCGGGCACTGCCGTCGTGGTTGACCAGCACCAGCTCCACACCATCGGCGTTGGCGCTGAAGAGCGCGAAGTTGGTCCCCTCCCGTCCCAATGGGCACCGAGGGGAAAGTGCTGCCCGGGCCAGGCGTGGCGAACGGCGGGTGCGGTCCGAGGCAGGGTGTCCATCAGGCCTCCAGGTCAGGCGACCAATCCCTTGGGGCGCGCCTGAGCACGCCTACTCTCGCACCAAAGATAGCGAAGCGGTGCCCTCTCCTGCGGGCCGCGGGCGATAATACCGGGCCATGCCGAGACCCAACCCCAGATCCTGGGGGGTCGTCACCCACTACACGGGCTCCGACGGGGCCGGGCGTTCCGCCAGCCCTGAGGCGGTGCGGGCGGCTCTCGCCGGCCTGGGTGCGGATTCGGCCTTGCCGCCGGCGGCCGACGAGGCACCGCTGGTGGTGGTCCAGGGAGAGACCCGGGCGGTGGGACCGGCGGCGGAGATCGAGCTCGAAGACGGCAGCGGGCGGGAGTGCGGGGCCGGCCTCCCCGCCGATCTTCCGCTCGGCTACCACCGGCTGCACGTGTCCGGAAGTACCCGACCGCTGATCGTGACCCCTCCCCGCTGCCACCTTCCGGAGCATCGTGGCTTCGGGTTCGCGGTGCAGCTCTATGCCGCCCGATCCGCCGAGAGCTGGGGCATCGGCGACCTCGCCGACCTCGCTCAGCTGGGGCGCTGGGCCAGGGGCCTGGGGGCCGCCAACCTGCTGGTGAGCCCGCTCCATGCCGCTCTCTGCATCCCCCCGATCGAACCCAGCCCCTACTTCCCCACCAGCCGGGTCTTCCTCAACCCGCTCCACCTCCGGGCCGAACTCCCTCGAGGGGGGCGAGGGCATCGCCGGTCTCGCCGAGCAGGCTCGGCGGCTCAACCGCGAGCGCCACATCGACCGGGATCGCGTCGCCGCTCTCAAGATGGCGGCTCTGGAGCGGGCCTTCACCGCCCCCGGCGCGGCCGCCGAGGCCGAGCGCGCCCTCGCACAACGGCCCCTCCTGCACGGCTTCGCCCTCTTCTGCGCGCTCGCCGAGCGGCACCAGGCCCGACTGGCGCATGTGGCCGCACCCGCTGGCGCGACGCCGGCCGGAGGCGCTGCGGTCGTCGGCCGATGAGCTGGCCGGGCGGGTGCGTTTCCATGCCTGGTTGCAGGCTCAATTGGACCGCCAGATGGAGGCGGCCTGCGCTGAGCTGGCGACGATCCATGACCTGGCCGTCGGTTTCCACCCGGGCGGCGCCGATGCCTGGCTGTGGCAGGACCTGATCGCCCCCGGGGTGAGCATCGGCGCCCCGGACGCCTTCAACTCGCTGGGCCAGGACTGGAGCCTTTCCCGCCTTCAATCCGTGGAAGCTGAGGGCGGCCGGCTACCGGCCCTTCATCGAGACCCTCCGGGCGGGGCTGGGTCATGGTGGCGGGCTGCGCATCGACCACGTGCTCGGCCTGGAACAGCTCTGGTGGATCCCGCCGGGCTGGGGCCGGCCGATGGCTGTTACGTGCGCCTGCCGATCGACGACCTGCTCGGTCTGGTCGCGCTGAAGTCGGTCCGGCACCAGGCCCCGGTGGTGGGTGAGGACCTGGGAACCGTTCACGCCGGGCTGCGCCGACGGCTGCGCCAGCGGGGGTTGCTCGGCTATGTCCTGCTGATCTTGAGGACCGCCCGCCGCCGCGATGGCCTCGCCAGGCAGTGGCGGCGGTGACCACGCCCGCGACCTTCCGACCATCGCCGGGTTGTCGGACAGCGGCGACCAGGCGGTGCGACAGCGTCTCGGACTTCCGCGGTTCGACCCCGAGGCCAACCGGGCGCTGGCCCGGCGCTTGGGACGAGGAGGGGCGGGTCGAGCCGAGGTCACTGCCCGCGGCCATCGAGCACGCTCACCGCCGGCTGGCCCAGTCCCCGTGCTTGCTGGTGACCGCCACCCTCGACGACATCGCGGCGGTGCGCGAGCGACCCAACCAGCCCGGTGTGATCGGGCCGCCCAGCTGGTCGCTGGCCCTGCCGCAGAGCCTCGAGGAGCTGGAGAACCTGGCCCTGGCGAAGACCGTGGCGGGGGTCTTGAGCCGCGCTTCGTAACCTGTTTGTCACGTTGGCCGGTGTGGTATAGTTGACACCGCAACTGGGCGGATTTCAATCAGTGGAGAGTCCCAACAACCCTTGAACATCGGCACCAAGCAGACGTCCGCGCGCCCTGACGTCGAGCTCTTCCACCGTGCCAAGGCGGAGGCGCGCCGCCTTCACCGTCCGGTGTACATCGCCGGGAGCGAGATCCACATCGAGCGCCCGCCCCGGACCACGGCCATGGTGTGGCCCAATGGCAGCGTGACCTGGGGCAATCCGCAGGCCGCCAGCAAGCAGATCGATCGCCGGCACCTGCCCCCCGCAGCCTGACCGCCGCCCCGGCCGGCCGCGGCGACGTCCGCCCACCAGCACCTGCGTCAATCCGCGCGCAGCCTTGACCCTTAATGGAGGAGGGGCCGCAATTTGCGGCCCCTCTTCGCGTCACGGAACGGTTGCGATCAGGTCGACGCCAGGCTGCTGCTGATGTTCGAGTATGTGTTGTTCAGCGATTGACCGAAGATGGTCAACGCGACGATGACAATGAGAGCGATGAGGATGAGGATGAGCGCGTACTCCACCATTCCCTGCCCTTCCTCGTGACGACGTCCGTGGCGTCGGGGGGGATGGGGGAGTGCTTGAATCAAACCAGCACCACCTCCTTCTGGCGTGCCCTGGCGTACCTCCTGTCGCAAACTGATCCGACGCGACGCTTCCAACTCTGCGTGACAACGTCCGAGCATCCGTCGTACGGTCGGGTCACGAGTTCGTGATGGTGCGATGGTGATCGCCATGGGGACGCCCCCGGGCGGCTGCACCAGGGCGGCGGCCCGGTCCAGAGCCTAGTCCGACCCCTTGCCGAAGCTCCTGACCGCCCAGGCGGTGGCGCCCATCAGGCCTGCCTCGCTGCCCAGCTCTGCTCGGCCGATCCGGCAGCGCTCCAGCGGCGTCGCGAAGGCGATCTCGGCCGCTCCCCGCCGGATCGCGGCTTCGAGGAGGTCGAAGTTGGCGCCCACCCCACCGCCGACCGCGATCGCCTCGGGACCGAGGATGTTGACCAGGCCACCGAAGGAGCGGCCGAGGGCCCGCCCCGCCTCGGCGTAGACCCGAATCGCCAGGTCATCCCCACCCCGGGCGGCCTTGGCGATCACCAAGGCGTCGAGGGGGTCGGCCCCCAGCAGCCGCGAGTGCTGACCGGTTGCCAGCGCCGCCGCCGCCTGGCGGGCGATGCCGGTGCCTGAGGCGATCCCCTCCAGGCAGCCGGGATGGCCCTGACCACAGGGCGGCCCGTCGGGGTCGCACGGGACATGACCCACCTCGGCGGCCGTGCCGGCGGCGCCCACCTGAAGGTGCCCCTCGATGATCACCGCCCCGCCGATGCCGGTGCCGACGATGACGAAGAGAAAGCTGCGCGTCCCCCGGCCCATCCCCGCCAGCCACTCCGCATAACCGGCCAGATTGAAGTCGTTGTGGATGGCAACCGGGCAGCCGGCGGCGTCGGCCAGCAGAGTGCGGGCCGGGAGGTTGTCGAAGCCGGGCAGGTGGGGCGCGGCGAACACCACTCCGGAACTGGGGTCCAGGGGTCCGGGGATGCCGATGGCGATGCCGTCCGGGGTCCCCCCGGCGGCTTCACACGCGGCCTCGGCGCACGCGGCGATCACGGCTCTTGGGCCATCGGCGGCCGGCGTGGACCGGCGCACCACCGGCTCGGCATAGTCGGTGAGGCCGGTGGCGACCGCGGCTCGGATGCTGGTCCCACCCAGGTCGATGCCGACCAGGCCGGGCATCAGCGCCGGACCATCGCGGATCCCGGGGCGGGCCGGCTCATGCGCTGTGCCAGTGGCCGGGTCGGGCGATCCGGTCGGCGGCCTCAGGGCCCCAGCTTCCCGCGGGGTACATCTCCACAGCGGGGGGATTGTCCAGCACCGGCTGCACCACCTGCCAGCCCCTCTCCACCTCGTCCTCGCGAATGAACAGGGTGTGGTCGTCGCAGAGGGCATCGTGGAGAAGCCGTTCGTAGGCCTCAGGGGGGCTGGTCTTGAACGAACCCTGATAGCTGAAGTCCATCTCCACCGCCTGAGTGGTCAGCTCCGGTCCGGGACGCTTGGCGACGAAGGTGACCGCGATGCCCTCGTCGGGTTGCACCCGCACCACCAGCCGGTTGCTGTCGATGCTGCGGACGCCGACGCCACGGAAGAGATGAAGGGGCGCGTCCCGAAAGGTCAGCACCACCCGGGTGTCGCGAACCGCCATCCCCTTGCCGGTTCGGAGCATGAACGGCACCCCGGCCCAGCGCCACGAGTCGATGTGCATGCGCAGGGCCGCGAAGGTCTCGACCTCCGATGCGGGGTTCACCCCCTCCTCCTCGCGGTAGCCGCGGGCCGGCTTGCCGTCGATCTTGCCCGCCGTGTACTGGCCCCGCACCACATCGGCGGGATCCACGGGATGGAGTGCGTCCAGGACCTTCACCTTCTCGTTGCGGATCGCCTCCGGCTCAAAGGAGTTGGGCGGCTCCATGGCGGTGACCGCGAGCAGTTGGAACATGTGGTTCTGGACGATGTCACGGATGGCCCCGGTCTCCTCGTAGAAGCGGCCGCGGGTCCCGACGCCGATCGACTCGGCCACCGTGATCTCCACCCGAGAGACGGCGTCGCGGTGCCAGACCCGCTCGAACACCGAGTTGCCGAAGCGAAAGACCAGGAGGTTCTGGACGGTCTCCTTGCCCAGGTAATGGTCGATCCGGTAGATGCGCTGCTCGGGCAGGACCTCGTGCAGAGCCGCATTGAGCCTGGTGGCGGACTCCGTGTCATGCCCAAAGGGCTTCTCGATCACCAGCTTCGTGCCCTTCTGAAGCCCGGCTGCAGCCAGCCCCTTGGTGAGCGGGGCGAAGGCCGAGGAGGGCACCGCCAGGTAGACCAGCCGCTCGGGGCGGGACATCGCCTTGAGCAGCGGGCTCAGGTCACCGTCCTCGCCGATGGGCACGAAGCGCAGCCGCGCGGCGAACTCGGCGAACACCCGGGCATGGATGCCGGTGCGCGAGAAGTCGCGCACCGCCTCTCTGGCATGGTCCTCGAACTTCTTGCCGTCCCAGTCCATGGGTGCCGCCCCGATGAGGTCGCAGCCGCGGGGGAGCAGGTCCTCCTGGTGCAGGTTGTAGAGCGCCGGAATCAGCTTGCGGGCGGCCAGGTCGCCGGTGGCGCCGAACACCACGATGTCCTGGTCAGGGGGGCGCTGCAGGGCCATCCGGCGGGTCAGTGGCGGCGCAGGGCGCGAGCGACCGCGCCGCCGATCTCGACCACGGCGGCGCACACGGCCAGGGCGATGCTGGCCAGGAACACCGGGGCCATCGCCCCCGGGGTGCTGTACCAGTAGACGGCGAGGACCGCGGAGGCGAAGAGCCCCACGACCGCGCTCACCAGAAGGCCGACGGCCCAGCGGGTGGGCGGGTCGAGGGTGGGGGCCCCCCGCGCCGCCTCGGCGACGCTGGGCGAGAGCCGCGGCATCGGGAACAGCCGCCGCCACAGCGGGCTCACCGCGTTGAGCGCCACCAGGACGGCGAAGATCAAGCCGAGGGTGAGAGCCAGCGGTGCCTCCTCCGGCTGGACGCTGTAGGGCAGCACCGCGATCAGTGCGGCAACCACCAGGCCCAGGAGAATGGCGGCGAGGCCAAGCAGATTGGCCCAGCCCAGGATGCCGAGATCGGGAAGCTCGATCCGGGGGATCTGGGGCCTCCAGGCGGCCACGCCAGCCGGGCCGGCCTCGGCCAGGTACATCTGCTGGTACACGGGATCCGGGACCGACAGGCCGCTCACCCGGGCCTGCTGACCGCGGAGCACCCGCCCCCAGGGCACCGCGCTGGCAGTGGCCAGGAGTCCCGGCTGCGGACCCGGGTAGAGGCGGCGCTCCTCCAGGCGGCCGTCAGCATGGGTCAGCCGGAGCAGCCCGCACACCTCGCAGTGCCAGGCCTGTATGGGCAGGCCGCCGATGACCGGGCCGTAAAAGGTGACCGTGCGGCGTTCCCCCTCGGGGCCGATGGCGCCCTGATAGTGGTCGAACTCATGGGCCATGACCCCGACCACGGGAGCGGGGTGGGTGCACTGTTCCGGGGAGGGCGGGCTCGTCGGGGCGAGAGCAGTTTCAGCCGCAGCCACTGCGCGGCATTGTACGGAAGCCGTGCCGGAGCTCAGGCGGCGACTGTCCGGCAGGCACGGGCCGGAAAGCCCAGGCGGGAGGCGGCGGCGGCCAAGCTCCGTGCCGCCTCAGGGGAGGGGCAGAGGGCGAAGCAGGCGCCCCCGCTTCCGGTGAGGTGCCACCTGGCCACGGGCAGGGCGGCGCGCAGACGACCCAGCTCCGCGGCCAGCCCGGGGTGGGCTCGGCAGGCGGCCGCCTCGAGGTCGGAGCCGCACAGCTCGGGGTCCGGCGTCTCCCCCGCCGCCAGCCGCCGGGCGAGCTCCTCCGGCCGGTCCGGTCCTCGCCACTCCTCGGGGGTGAGGGCGGCGAAGGTCGCCGCGGTCCCGCTGCGGCCGGCCACGACCAGCGCCAGGTGCAGGGGCGGGTGGCCGATCCGGTCCAGCCGCTCCCCCGCGCCACCGACCAGCAGGCCGCCTCCCACGAGGCAGGCGGGGATGTCGCTGCCCAGCGATGCGGCCAGGGCGAGGAGCCGAGAAGCTCCAGCCTCGGTGGCTCGCTCGGCCTCGCCCAGAAGCCGGAGGACCGCGGCGGCGTCGGCGGACCCGCCTCCCAACCCGGCGGCAGCGGGCAGGCGTTTCTCCAGGTGCAGCTGCAGACCGGCATCCGGGCGGCCGCGCAGAAGAGCCCCGGCCGCTCGTACCACCAGGTTGCGGTCGTCCGCGGGCGCGTCGGCAGCTGCCGGACCGGCCACGGTGAGATGGATCCCGGGCGATGCGGGTGCCGGGCGCACCCCGACCAGGTCGTGCCAGTCGAGGCGGACCACGACGGAGCGGAGGTCGTGGCGCCCGTCGGTCCGGCGGCCGACGATGCTGAGCGCCAGGTTGAGCTTGGCGTAGGCTGGTGTGAGGATCATCAGGGCGAAGGAGATCAGGTCGGCGGGCCGGGCGGCGGCCGCACCGGTGGGCGATTGCTATACTCCAAGCTCCATGCCGCCCGCAGAGCGCGGGTGCCGGCGTGAGCCAGCATTCAGCAAGGTGGACTCGTGGCCAACTCTCGTTCGGCTCGTAAGCGGATCCGCTCCAGTGAGCGCAAACGCGTCCGCAACCGGATAGTCCGGGCGGCGGTCCGCACCCGGGTGGCCCGGGCCCGGCGTTCGCTGGTGGCGGGTCAGACGGTGGAGATCGAGACCGAGCTGAGGGCCGCGGTGAAGGCCCTGGACAAGGCCGCCGAGAAGGGGATCATCCATCGCAACAACGCGGCCCGGCGCAAGTCCCGGATCATGGCCATGGCCGCCCAACTCGCCTCCCTGAGCGGCAGCGAGCAGGACAAGGCGGCCACCCGCGCCGCCGCGGCCGGGGGCGCCAAGGGGACCACCGCCAAGCCCGCGCCGGCCACCCGATCTCGAACCGGTGCGACCGCCAAGCCTGCAGCGACCAAGGCTGCGACCGCCAAGCCTGCAGCGACCAAGGCCACGACCGCCAAACCGGCTCCCTCGAAGCCGGGGACGGCCAAGGCGCCGAGCAGCCGCCGGACCAAGAGCTGAGCGGCGGCGGCTGACGGCCGTCGACCGCGCCGCTGCGGCCGGTCAGCGAGGGGGGCGGCGGCGCGCCGCACGGGCAGCGCCAAGGGCGAAGCTGCCCACCGCCTGCCGGTCGTCCGCCTCCCCGGTCTTGATGGAGACGTCGAGCTCGCCGAGCCTCCGGAGCCAGCCCTCGACGGTGGCGGGGGAAACCGAGCGAGCCTGGCGGGCCAGCCGGTCAGCGCGCCAGTCAGGGATCCGGAGACGGCCGGCGAGACCCGCCGGCGGCACCCCGGCCGCCAGCAGTGATTGGGCACGGCGAAGCTCACTGAGCTGCCCTGCCAGGGTGGCGATGAGATAGACGACCGAGACCCCGCCGTCCACGAGCTCCAGGGCGGAAGCCGCACCGCGGGCCGGGTCGGCTCCGAGAAGGCGCTCGAGGACGCTCCACACCTCGACCGCCTCGGACCCGCCGACCAGCCTCCGGACGGTATCGAGCTCGATGGGGAGGGGGGGGACCGGGACCGCGAGCGGTGGGGCACCGGAGGGCGCCACGGGTGGGGTCGCTCCCGCGCCTCGCTGGTAGGCACTCAGCTTGTCGAGCTCGGAGCTGATGATCCCGAGGTCCGAACCGGCCACGCGGAGGAGGTGGTCGAGCGCGCCGGGGCCCAAGCGGAGCCCCCGGAGCGCGCAGGCCTGCTCGGCCCAGGCGCGGAGCTCCCGGCCCCGCAGCGTGGCTCGTTGGCGGACCTCCCCACCCAGCCGAGCGACTGCGGCGACCACCGGGTGGGAGGAAGAGAGCAACTGGTGGCTGACCAGGCAGACCATGGTGCTGGGTGCCCTGAGCTCGAGGGCAGCCGCCAGCTCTCGCCCGCCGTCGCCGGAGCGCTTGCCGCCGCCGAGCTGGGGAGGGTCGCGGAGCAGCACGAAGCGGCGCTCATCGATCAGAGGGATCTCGGCGAGGGCCGAGCGGATCCGGCCGAGCGGTGCCGGCGGATCGATGACCTCCACGCCCAGCTGGGCGGTGCTGGCGGTCTCCCGCCAGCGCCGGACCTCCTGGTCGACACGGTGGCCGTCGTCCCCGTGGATCAGCAGCAGCGAGGTGACGGAGCCGGGCGCTTCAGCGGCCCGGGAGGCGATACCGGCGCTGCCCATCGTCGCCGCGAAAGGTTTCGGCGCCAGCCCGCTCGGCCAGGAATCGGATGGCTCGGCCGGACACCTTCACCCCAGCTCTGGTGATCTCCGCGGCGATCTGGGACGCCGTGCCCTGACCGAGTTTGGCGATGGCCGCCTCGACCACCTGAGCGGTGACCTCGGCGGGGGTCGCGCGGCCCCGGGCACCACGGCTTCGGGCACGCCTGCGCCGAGGTGCGGCCACCGGCAGCGTCGCGGCCGGCACCCGGCCGCGACGGCGCGGGTGAGGCTCACCGACAGCGGCAGCAGCCCGGTCGAGGAGTGCCACTGCGTCGCGCACCTGCCGGCGCAGCTCCTGGTTGTCCGAGCGCAGTCGGCTGACCTCTTCCACCAGCAGCTCGATGCGATGGACGAGACGGTCCGCAGCGCGCACCACCGGGGAGCCGCCCTCGAGGGCGACAGCGGAACGGGCGGTGCGAGCTGCCCCGACGGTGCCCGCGTGGTCGCGGTCAACCGCCGACGCCTCGTCCTCCTCGGCGAGTATTGCCATGCTTCGCACCTCGTTCCACTGGGGCCATGGGCGCCTGCCCCACTGTAGAGGTGGGCGTGCCCTGGCCGTCCCGGACCACCCGATCATAGTCGCCGCGCCCTCGAGGACGGCGAATGCAATCCGGGGATTGGATCGCCGAGCGCCGGCCCGCCGCCGCCGCGCGCTCTGATGGGTTCGGGGGGTAGGATGGGGCCGCCCCGGGGACGTAGCTCAGCTGGGAGAGCGCTTGCATGGCATGCAAGAGGTCGGGGGTTCGAGCCCCCCCGTCTCCACCAGGGTGCTGGGAACGGCGCTGACGCGCCGCACGCTGGATATCGCCGGGCTGGCGGAGACAGTGTCACGGTGCGACCGCCGAATCAGCTGAGACCCGCGTCCCTGCCCCCTGCATGCGCGGGGCCGCGATCGTGACGCGCACCCCCATCGCCAGGGTGGGCCGATGAACGAGACCTTCGTCGGCGAGGCGCGCCTGAGGTGGTGCTCGCCCCAGGTCAGTGGGGTCCTGGTCGATGTCGGTGGCGAACCCTTTTACCGCATCGATAACTGCGACGCGATGCCCCCCTTCCTCATGAGCCTGGTCTCCGACTCCGATCACTGGATGTTCGTGTCGAGCACCGGAGCTCTCACCGCGGGGCGGGGCGACCCCGACCACGCGCTGTTCCCCTACTGCAACGAGGATCGCCTCCACGACGGGCACGATCAGACCGGCGGCAAGACCATCGTGATCGTCGACCATGGCGAGAAGTCGTGGCTCTGGGAACCGCTCTCGCCGCGATGCGAGGGCCTCTACCGGGTGACCCGGAGCCTCGCCAAGAGCGTCTACGGCAACAAGCTCATGTTCGAGGAGGTCAACCACGACCTCGAGCTCTCCTTCTCGTCCACGTGGATGACCAGTGAGCGGTTCGGCTTCATCCGACGCGCCGCCCTGGTCAACCTGACCGGCCGGCCGGTCGCGGCCGAGATCCTCGACGGCATCCAGAACCTGATGCCGCATGGGCTCACCCGGCGGTTCGAGATGGAGTTCAGCACGCTTGCCGACGGTTACAAGGAGAACGAGCTGGATCCGGTGTCAGGCATGGGCCTCTTCAAGCTCAGCTCCATCCCAGGTGACCGGCCTGAGCCCAACGAGGCCCTGGCCGCCACGACGGTCTGGACCGAGGGGATCGAGGCATCCCGGCGGCTCCTCTGCGCCGCCCAGCTCGACCGCTTCCGGCGCCGGATTCCCGTGGACGACGAGCTGTTCATCCGGGGCCGGCGCGGCGCCTATTTCGTGATCACCCGGCTCGCGCTTCCGAGCGGCGCGAGCGCGGAGTGGAGCATGGTGGCCGAGATCGACCAGGATGCGGCCCGAGTCGCAGCGCTGGGTAGGCTGCTCGCCTCCGGTGCGGACCTCCGGACTCTGATTGACGAGGACGTGGAACGGGGTACGCAGAACCTGGTGCGCACAGTCGCAGGCGCCGACGCGCTCCAGCTCACCGCCGACCGGCTCAGTGGCTGGCGGCATTTCTCCGACGCGCTGTTCAACACCATGCGCGGCGGCATTCCCGATCGCGGTTACTCGATCTCCACGACGGACTTTCGCGCCTTCGTGACGCGGGCCAGCATGGCCGTCTCCCGGCGCCAGGCCGGGTTCTTGGGCTCCCTTCCCGATGGCCTGGCGCACAGCCGGCTGCTGGAGCTCGCCCGCGAGCAGGCGGATCCCGATCTGGAGCGTCTGGCCCACGAATACCTGCCTCTGACCTTCAGCCGCCGCCACGGTGATCCGACCCGCCCCTGGAACAACTTCAGCATCGTGGTCAGGGATGATCACGGGCAGAGGGCGCTCAGCTACGAGGGCAACTGGCGCGACATCTTCCAAAACTGGGAGGCTCTGGCGCTTTCGTTCCCCGGTTACATCGAGAGCATGATCTTCAAGTTCGTCGACGCCTCCACCGCCGACGGGCACAACCCGTACCGCATCACCCGTGACGGCTTCGACTGGGAGGTCCTCGACCCCGGCGACGCATGGTCCTACATCGGCTACTGGGGTGACCATCAGGTGGTCTACCTGGTCCGGTTGCTGGAGGCGTCGGCCCGGTACCATCCCGGTGCACTGGAGCAGCTGCTCGGGCGGCGTGTCTTCACCTATGCCGACGTCCCCTATCGCATCAGAGCCTATCCCCGGCTGCTCGAGGACCCGCGCCACACCATCGACTTCGACGCAGCCCTGGACCACAGGATCCGCCAGCGCGAGGCGGTGTTGGGAGCCGATGGCAGGGCCCTGCCAGGGCCAGACGGAGCCCCGCAGCGGGCCAATCTCGCCGAGAAGCTGCTGATCGTGGCGCTGGCCCGCCTGTTCAACTACATTCCCGAGGCGGGCGTGTGGATGAACACCCAGCGTCCGGAGTGGAATGACGCGAACAATGCGCTGGTGGGATACGGGGTGTCGATGGTGACGCTCTACCACCTGCGGCGATTCCTGTCGTTCTGCCGGAATCTGTTCATCGCCAGTGGCCAAGCCGCAATTGACATCTCCGCGGAGGTCGCCGGCGCCCTCCACCGGGTGACGGACGTTCTCACCGAGTACCAGAGGGTGGTCGACGGGCCGATCTCGGATGGGAACCGCAAAATGGTGCTGGACGCCCTCGCCTCCGCCGGCAGCGACTACCGGACCCGGATCTACAGCGCCGGCTTCTCGGGCGAGCGGGCCACGGTGACCACCGTCGAGCTGGACGGCTTCTGCTCGGTGGTGCTGCGCCACATCGACCACACGATCCACGCCAACCGCCGCCCCGACGGTCTCTATCACGCCTACAACCTGATGAAGTCCAGCGAAGACGGGATCTGCGTCCGTCGCCTCTACGAGATGCTCGAGGGCCAGGTGGCGGTGCTCAGCTCGGGCGCTCTCGGGGCCGGATCGTCCGCCGATCTCCTGGATGCGCTGCATGCCAGCCGCCTCTACCGGCCCGATCAGAACAGCTATCTCCTCTACCCCGACCGCAAGCTGCCCAGTTTCCTGGAGAAGAATCGCATCTCCGCCGACTCGCTCGCCGCCTCACCGACTCTGGTCGGCATGGTCGAGGCCGGCGATCATCGCATCGTGGTTGTGGACGTGGATGGGGTGGCCCACTTCAACGCCAGCCTTCGCAACCAGGCGGTCCTCGAGCGGGCACTCGACGCCCTGGGCCTGACCGGCGAAGACCGGGCTCAGATACTCGACCTGTACGAGGAGGTCTTTGATCACCAATCGTTCACGGGCCGCTCGGGCACGCTCTACAAGTACGAGGGACTGGGCTGCATCTACTGGCACATGGTCTCGAAGCTGCGGGTTGCGGTGCAGGAGGTCATCAACCAGGCGGTCCGCGCAGGTGAGGACCGGGCGGTGATCGAGCGACTCCGCCGCCGTTACGAAGACATCCGCGAAGGTATCGGGGTGCACAAGCCGCCGGATCTCTATGGTGCGATACCAACCGATCCGTACTCGCACACGCCGAGCTTCGCAGGAGCCCAGCAGCCGGGGATGACCGGCCAGGTGAAGGAGGATCTGATCTCGCGCCTGGGTGACATGGGCGTGGCGGTGGAGGGTGGATGTCTGAGCTTCCACACCCATCTGGTCAACCGCGACGAGTTCCTGGCCGAGGCCGAGCGGTACCGCTTCTACGACGTCGAGGGCGAGGAGCAGATCCTCGACCTGGAGGCGGGCACGCTCGCGTTCACCACCTGCCAGGTGCCGGTGGTCGCCCACCGGCGGGGGCCCCCACGCATCGAGATCACCGCCCGCGATGGATCCCGGCGCAGCGTCGAGGGGCTCAGCCTCGACACCGAGGCCAGCGCCCACATCTTCAAGCGCACCGGGACGGTCCGCCGGCTCGACGTCTTCTGGGGGCTTGGCTGAGGGCGGCGATGCTAACGTCCGCAGCATGCGGCAGCTGTGGGCGCCCTGGAGGATGGCATACGTCAGCGGTGACGAACCACCCTCGGACGGCTGTTTCCTCTGCTCTGCCGCGAACAGCTCCGACCCCGAGCAGCTGCTGGTGATCGAGCGTGCGGAGGCCACCCTCACCCTGCTGAACCGCTTTCCGTACAGCAGCGGTCACGTCATGGTGGCCCCGCGGCGGCACGTGGACGACCTGTGCGAGCTCTCCGTCGAGGAGGGTGCGGCGCTGATCGGTGCCACCCAGAGGGCGCTCAGGGCAATCACCGCAGCGATGCAGCCGGGGGGGTTCAACGTGGGACTCAACCTGGGGCCGGCCGCCGGGGCGAGCATCGAGCACCTTCACCTCCACGTCGTCCCACGCTGGGGGAGCGACACCAATTTCATGCCCGTCCTGGCGGACATCAAGGTCCTTCCCGAGCACCTGGAGGTCACCGCCGCGCGGCTCCGCGAGGCGCTGGCGCCCCCGGCCCAATGAGGCGCAGCCGGTTGCGGCTGGTATAGTCGCCCCCGCTGAGGTGGATTCAACCAGTTCGTGAGAGGCGGCCTCGCGCCGGACCTCCCGCGGGAGTGACTGTACGTGGGCTCGGTCATCAAGAAGCGGCGCAAGAAGATGCGCAAGCACAAGCACCGCAAGATGCTCAAGAAGACCCGCTGGCAGCGGCGGGCGACCTGAGCAGTCGCTGAAGGGCGCCACGCCCGAGGCTTCGCCCCTGGTCAGCTGGCCATCGCGTACGAGTGCAGGCCCACTATCCAGAGGTTGACGGCGTACAGGGTGAAGAGCACGGCCACGAATCCGACCGCGGTGATCGCCGCGGCCCGCCTCCCCTTCCATCCGAAGGTCACCCGGGCATGGAGGTAGATGGCGAAGGTCACCCAGGTGATGAAAGCAAAGGTCTCCTTCGGGTCCCAGCCCCAGTAGCGGCCCCAGGCGTGCTCGCCCCAGATCGCCCCGCAGATCACCCCGAAGGTCCAGATCGGAAAGCCGAGCAGGACGAAGCGATAGCTCCACAGGTCGAGTGAGGCCGCGGAGGGCAGGGTCCGCTGGATCGCCCCCCACCTGCCCGGCCGGGCCACGCCGGCCAGGGCCACACTGCCCCGGCTGGGGCCGCTGACGGCGCGCGCAGCCTGGGCGGGGCGACCCCCCGGCGCCGCCATCGCCGTGGCCAGGGCGGCGCCACTCGAAGCGACCGCGGCCATGGCTGCGACCTTGTCATCCGCCCAGCGCCGGACCAGATAGGCCATCCCGAAGAAGAAGCTGAAGGTGAGCAGACCCGAGGCCGTGGCCATGGCGGAGACGTGGATGTACAGCCAGTAGCTCTGCAGTGCCGGGATCAGGCTTCCCGGAGGCTCGTAGAGCATGTAGCCGACCCCGAGCAGGGCGACGGCCGTCATCATGGCCGGGATCCCGACCAGCCGCATCCGGTAGCGAAGCATGAGCACCAGGGCGGCGGCGACCAGGATCAGTGAGATGCCGGTCGAGTATTCGTACATGTTGCTGAGCGGCCAGTGGCCGGCTTCCAGGCCGCGGAACACCACCGAGACGAGATGGACCGGCCAGCTCAGCAGCACCAGGCCCAACCCGGTGTTGCCGAAGAACGGCCTCCTGAACACCAGGTACAGGACAAAGGCGACCAGGGCCAAGCAGTAGCCGACGACAGCGACCCCGAAGAAGTCCAGCGAGAGGGGCGCGGACTGCGTGAACGGGACTGCCGGCATATCCGTCCTGGTGAGGGAGAGGAAGCAGGGGCAGTATAGGCAAGGTCGGGAATGCCGTGCCCCTCGCGAATGGGGGGACTTCAGTGGCGTGGGGCGAGGGTCAGGCGGCGACCCCGAAGCAGCCCTCCGCGGCGAGGCGGGCGTAGTCCTCGAGCAACGAATCCAAAATGGCTCTCCAGGTGTGTCCGGACACCGCCCGGCGAGCCGCCCTGCCCATGGCGCGCCGCTCGCGGGCCTCTGACAGTGCGACCAGGGCCCCGCCGAGACCCTCCCCGGGAGGGTCCACCAGCAGGCCGCTGACGCTGTCCTCCACGAGCCAGGCGACTCCCCCGGCACGGAGCCCGACCACCGGAAGCCCGGAGGCCATCGCCTCCTGCACCACCTGGCCGAAGGTCTCGGTGGCCGAGGGGCGGAGGAAAACCTCGGCTGCCGAATACACGTCGGCGAGGGCTTCACCCTCGAGAAGGCGGGTCAGGCGGAGGTTCGGCGGAGCTGAGCGGGTCAGCTCCTCAGCCATCGGACCTGTGCCGACCAGCAGGAGGCGAAAGCCGGGATGCTCTGCGGCCACGCGGGCCAGGGCGTCCAGGCCCTTCTCGCGCGCCAGCCGGGAGACGCACAGCACCCGCAGGCCAGTGCCCGCCGGCCAGCGTCCCCTGGCCGCGATCGAGCCCGGACGGTGGGGGCGGAAGAGGGCGGTGCCGACACCGCGGCCACTGAGGTGGATTCCTTCGAACCCTCGGCGGCGCAGCTCCATGGCCATCAGGGGGGTGGGCGCGTAGGTCACCGTGCAGGCGTTGTAGAGCAGCCGCTCGGCGATCCCCACCACCAGAGCCAGGGGTGCCCCCCGTACGCTCGCGCATACGCCAGCAGGTCGGTCTGGTAGTGGGCCGCGACCGGCACCCCCATTGGGCGAGCCTCCCAGGCCCCCCAGGCGCCGAGCGCGGCCGGGGACGCCAGGTGGACGCCGTCGGGACCGAACTCCCTCAGCCGCCGACCCATCCCCGGGGCGATGGGCGAGACCGTCAGGTCTGGATGGATCCAGCCTCGGCACCGGGCACTCCCACCACCGGGAAGCCATCGTGCTCCCGAGCGCCTCCGCCCGGCACGAAGATGAGGGCCCGGTGCCCCCGCCGGCGGAGATGGGCGGTCAGCGCGGTGACCGTGCGGGAGACGCCGTCGACCCGCGGCGGGAAGCTCTCGGCCACGATGGCCACGCGCATGCCCCCATCCTCCCCGGTCGCCGGCCGCTGTCCTGGGTGGACTGGGGCGTTCCCAGGGGCCGGTAGCTCAGCTGCAGGGGGGTGCCGCCAGCGCACGGGCTCTGCCGGTGCGGCGGGCAGGGGGGAGTCCCCCTTCCGAGAGTCCGCGCTGGCGGTCGCCGGCCGCTGTCCTGGGTGGACTGGGGCGTTCCCAGGGGCCGGTAGCTCAGCTGCAGGGGGGTGCCCGCCAGCGCACGGGCTCTGCCCGTGCGGCGGGCAGGGGGGAGTCCCCCTTCCGAGAGTCCGCGCTGGCGGTCGCCGACCGCTGTCCTGGGTGGACTGGGGCGTTCCCAGGGGCCGGTAGCTCAGCTGCAGGGGGGTGCCCGCCAGCGCACGGGCTCTGCCCGTGCGGCGGGGAGGGGGGAGTCCCCCTTCCGAGAGTCCGCGCTGGCGGTCGCCGGCCGCTGTCCTGGGTAGACTGGGGCGTTCCCAGGGGCCGGTAGCTCAGCTGCAGGGGGGTGCCCGCCAGCGCACGGGCTCTGCCCGTGCGGCGGGCAGGGGGGAGTCCCCCTTCCGAGAGTCCGCGCTGGCGGTCGCCGGCCGCTGTCCTGGGTGGACTGGGGCGTTCCCAGGGGCCGGTAGCTCAGCTGCAGGGGGGTGCCGCCAGCGCACGGGCTCTGCCCGTGCGGCGGGCAGGGGGGAGTCCCCCTTCCGAGAGTCCGCGCTGGCGGTCGCCGACCGCTGTCCTGGGTAGACTGGGGCGTTCCCAGGGGCCGGTAGCTCAGCTGCAGGGGGGTGCCCGCCAGCGCACGGGCTCTGCCCCTGCGGCGGGCAGGGGGGAGTCCCCCTTCCGAGAGTTCCGCGCTGGCGGTCGCCGACCGCTGTCCTGGGTAGACTGGGGCGTTCCCAGGGGCCGGTAGCTCAGCTGGGAGAGCGCTGCCCTCGCACGGCAGAGGTCCGGGGTTCGAATCCCCGCCGGTCCACTCCTCCACCACCCCCCCACCTCCACTAACCAGCGATCCTGCGACGATAGATGACCCTGGCGAAGATGAAGGCGACGATGAGGGTGCCGACACACCAGGCAAGGGCCGTCCAGATGTCGGTGCCGACCGGCCTTTGTGTGAACAGGTCGCGGATCGTGTTGACGATGGACGTCACCGGCTGGTGCTCGGCGAAGGTCCGCACCGGGCCGGGCATGGTGTCGGTGGGCACGAATGCCGAGCTGATGAACGGCAGGAAGAGGATCGGGTAGGCGAACGCGCCCGCGCCGTCCGCGGACTTCGCGGAGAGACCAGCGATCACGGCGATCCACGTCAGCGCCAGGGTGAACAGGATCAGGATGCCGGCGACCGCGAGCCACGCCAGCACTCCCGCTCCCGAGCGGAAGCCCATGAGGAGGGCGACCAGCACGACGATCACGAGTGCGATCAGGTTGGCGACCAGCGAGGTCAGCACGTGCGCCCACAGCACCGACGACCGGGCGATCGGCATCGAATGGAATCGCTGGAAGATGCCGCTCTGCATATCCAGGAAGAGCCGGAATCCGACGTAGGAGATGCCGGAAGCAATCGTGATGAGCAGAATGCCGGGCAGCAGGTAGCTCACATACGAATGCGACCCTGAGTTGATCGCGCCGCCGAACACGTAGACGAACAGCAGCAGGAAGGCGATCGGCATGAGCGTGGTCGTGATGATGGTGTCCGGGCTGCGCGTGATGTGGCGCAGGGAGCGTCCCAGCAGGACGGCGCTGTCACCGAGGAAGTGCTTGGTCATCGGCTGATCCTCACCTGTCCGTGCCGACGCTGCGGTCACTGCCGGCGTCGCCGCTCTTGCCACGTCGTCACCGACGATGGCGAGGAAGACGTCCTCGAGGGTCGGCTGCTTCTCGACGTATTCGACCTTGGCGGGCGGGAGCAGCTGCTTGAGCTCGGGGAGGGTGCCGTTGACCATGATCCGACCTCCGTGGAGGATGGCGATCCGGTCGGCGAGCTGCTCGGCCTCGTCCAGATACTGGGTCGTGAGCAGCACCGTCGTGCCGCGCTCGGCGAGCTCCTTGACGGCCTGCCACACCTCGAGGCGCCCCTGGGGGTCGAGCCCGCTCGTCGGCTCGTCGAGAAAGATGACCGGCGGATTCCCGATGAGGCTCATCGCGATGTCGAGACGGCGGCGCATGCCGCCCGAATACGTCGAGACCCTCCGCGCGGCCGCGTCGCTCAGCGAGAAACGAGCGAGCAGGTCATCCGCGATCGTGCCCGGGTCCTTGAGGTGCCGCAACCGGGCGACCAGCATGAGGTTCTCCCGCCCGCTCAGGATCTCGTCGACGGCCGCGAACTGTCCGGTGAGGCTGATGGACTCGCGCACCTCGGCAGCCTGCGTGGCAACGTCGAAGCCGTTGACGCCGGCGGTCCCGGCGTCGGCCCTGAGCAGCGTGGAGAGGATGTTCACGACCGTGGTCTTGCCCGCCCCGTTGGAGCCGAGCAGGGCGAAGATGCTGCCCCGCACCACGTCGAAGTCCACACCGCGCAGCACCTCCAGCTTCCCGTACGACTTCTCCAGACCCCGCACGTGGATCGCAGCCTCCTGGGTGGTCATCACTTCTCCTTCGTCGAGCGTCAGCGGGTGCGGTTCAGGATCGGCGGACGCTGATGTCACCGAACGAGGAGCGCGCGCGCACCTCGACGGTGTCCTCACCCGGTTGCGGCGGGCCGGCGGCCTCCAGCTCGCTGTGGACCTTCCCGAAGTGGGTTTGGAGGTCGAGCCAGGCGGCGACGCCCTCACGGACACCCACCTCGACCTTGCCGTGGCCGGTCTGCGCGCTGATGGCGCCTCGCGTAACCTCCCCGAGGAGGACGTCGCCGTAGCCGGTCCTGGCGGCGACCGCCTGCTCGGCACGGTCGACGGAGATCCTTCCACAGGGGGCGCGCACCTCGAGGCGACCACTGACCTCGCCGATCCAGGTCTCGCCGGTGGAGCCCCTGATCGTCGCGGCGCCATCGATGGCGCCGATCCGCACCGATCCCGCACCGGTGCTGACCTCGGCCTGCCCCACCACCCGGTCGACGGTGACGTCCCCGGCGCCGGTGCGCAGCTGCACGGAACCGGCAGCACCGATGCGGATCTCTCCGGCACCGGTCCGGACGTAGCAGTCGCCCAGGCGCCCGGTGGCGCGGACGGCGGGGGCGCCACCGGGCGCCTCGACGGTGAGCCGCGAACCTGCCGGGACGGCGATCTCGACGTCGACGGACTGCGAGCCCGCCCCCAGCACGGACCGGGCCCATCGCCGGGGAGCCCTGACCACCAGCGTGCCCCCCGCATACTCCACCAGGGTGTCCTCGGCGGCGCTCACGTCGGACCTCTTGCTCGGGTCGCTCGGACGCACCTCGACCACCGTGTCGCGGCGGTCTGCGGCCGCGATCCGGACGTTGCCGGCTCCGAGCTCCACGCTCAGCGATATCGGCTCGGGAGTGTCGAAGCTGGCCATGTGGGATACCTCTGATATCGGGGCTGAGTCCCCTTCTGGAGAGACGCGGGTGAGCTGGGACACGCGTTCGCCCGCCCGTCTACCGGGCCCAGCCGGTGAAGCGGCGGGCGCCGAGAGGCGCGGGTGGCTGGAACGGACGCGAAGGCTCGGCGCGCTGGAGCGCACCGGCGGCTGCGCGCACCAGCCAGGCGTTGACGGACAGGCCCTCGGTGCCGGCGGCTGCCTCCACCCGGCCCTTGAGCTGGTCCGGCATGCGCAGGTTGATCCTCGCCATCCCCCGCTCGTCACCCTCGCCCACCGGGGATGCCCCCGGAACCATCGGCCTCGAGGCCCAATCAGCTGGGGCGAGCTCCGCGCCCCCCTCGGGGAGGTCAGCCGGCGGGAGGGTGACCACGAACTCGGGGTCGCGCCCACGCAGGCGGAGCTCGACCGAGCCGGGGGCCAGCTCGCAGGTGATCTCCTCCGCGGCGGCGGCCAGCACGTCCTGCAGCGCCAGCCGGATGGTCGAGTCCAACGGTGCGATCAGCCGCTCGGCAAGCGTCCGAGCGTCGTCACCGCCTGCCTCGGCGGCGGTCACCAGCTGGCGGTGGATGTCTTCGACGTACAGGCTGAGATTCATGGCGCCAGTATGGCACCGGCTTGGTGCCATGTCAAGCCAGTTTGGTGCCGGCATGGCACCCGGGCTCGCTGGGGCCCCGTGAACGCGGCGTCCGCGACCGTCTCGAGGCAACCGAGGAGACCAGACAGAAAGGACGTTAGGCGCTTGCCGTGGTTGGCACGGATGGTGAGAATCCGCCGCCCACCTGTGATGTCTCAGAACCCGGCGCCAGGTGCGACCTTCGGCAGGTCCTCCGGTCCCCGCTGCTCAGCGGCGCTGCGAGCGCACCTCCGGCCCCTCGGGGATGCGCTCAGCCGCCCCCCTCATCCACCACGAAGTAGGTCTCGCAGGCCTCGTCGAGCAGCTCCGAGGTGAGCTCTTCCTCGACGCCGAGGTAGCGGCAGAGATGGATGACATGATCGAGAAGGTCGCGAGGGTGCGCGCCATGGAAGGGACGGCCCTCCCCCACGTAGCGCCGCTCGATGAGATCGTCGACAACCTCCTCCCGGTGGGGGATCTCCCGGGATTCGCAGACGCGGCGCCAGATCTCCCGAAACTCGTCCACGGTGGGGTCGGGGACGGGGACCTTGTAGCGGACGCGGCGCAGGAACGCCTCGTCCATCAGGTTGCGCGGCTCGAGGTTGGTGCTGAGCATCAGGAGGCAGGTGAAGGGCACCGCCACACTGGTGCCGGCCCGAGCGATGTTCACGTAGTCCACCCCATTCTCCAGGGGGACGATCAGGCGGTTCAAAAGATCGCGAGGTGACATGTTCTGCTGGCGGCCGAAGTCGTCGACCAGCATCAGACCACCATTCGCCTTGAGCTGAAGCGAGGCCTCGTAGAAGCCGAGCGTCTTGTCGAAGCCGAGCTCCAGCATGCCCGGGCTCAACTCACCGCCGACCTTGACCGAGGGCCGCTCGGCGAGCTGCCAGCGGGTGTCATGGGGCGGCAGCTCGCGTTCAATGGGCACGTGGTAGATCGGGTCGTAGAGGCGGATGACCTCACCATGCACATAGAGAGCGCGAGGAATGAAGAGCGGAGCTCCCATGAGCCGGGCGCTGGCGTCGGCGATGCTGGTCTTGCCGTTGCCGGACGGGCCGTAGAGGAAGCACGCGTGGCGGGCCGACAGAGCCGGGCCCAGGTGGTCGAGCACCTTCTCGCTCAGGACCAGGTGAGAGAAGACCTCACGGAGCCGCTCGCGGTTCACCACTGCACCGACCATGGCCTGACGGGCGGCCATGGCGTTGTAGTCGTTGATCGGAACCGGGGCCGGGCCGGCATACTGGTTGATCTCCAGCAGCTCGCGAGCGCGCTGCCGGCCGGTCGTGGTGATCGTGTACTGCATGCCGGCGTTGATGCTCTCGTCGTCGGCCAGCACCGAGGCCCGCACCCCGCCCGAGGCGCAGTAACCCTCCCCGGCCAGGAACTTCAGGGTGGTCTCGACAAACTGGAAGGGAATGCGGATGTGGCGGGCGACATCGCCGCCCAGCATGCTGCCGTTGAAGTAGAGGACCTTGAGGACGAGGTCGCAGACGAAGCTGAACGGCAGGCCGGTCTCCTCGGCGCTGCGAGGGGCCGGAGGGAGGGCGATCGGGGCTGGGGCCAGGGGCAGCGCTTGTACCGCCATGCTGGCGCCGATTGTGTCATCGCCAGGTTGTGGCTCCGTCACAGGGAGGCCGAGTTGTCATCGACCTGCCACAGGCCCGCTTCCTCGATCGCGACCCCGATGGCTCTCCGGAACCGCGTGGTACTGTCGGGCCATGGCCAGTGTCCCACTCGACGAGGGAGCCGGCGATCGCCGCCGCGTGGGCCCATTCTGGATCGAGGAGGGCAACGGCCTGCTCGTCTCCGGGGGCCTCATCCTAGCGGCGGTGCTCGGTCTCTACATACTCGCTGTGATCCTGGACCGAGCGTAACCGGTGCGACCCCGACCCGTTATCCCTCAGGGGCGCCAGCCGTCGTGCGCGCTCAGGAGCGCGGTCCGGCCCGGAGCCCAACCAGGAGCCAGGCATGATCGCGACCCACGAGGCGAGGCCTCACTAGGTTGACCACGCCCCCATTCGGCGACGGCCGGCCGCGCCGTGTCCGTTCCGGGACCTCGCGGCGGCGCGGCGGACCGCTGCGTGGCGGAAACAGCGGCAACGGTGTAAACGACGTAAATGGCGTCAACGCTGGAAACGCTGTGAACGGCGGGAACGGCGGGAAGAGTGGAGCCGGCGGTGCGGGACGACCGGGACACGGCTCGCTCGGCCCCGCCGACCGGCGCCGCCTGCGCCGCGACCTCCTGCTGGGCCGGCGCCATGCCCTTCCTCCGCCGCGCCGCCGGCAGACCCTGCTCCGGGTCATCCTGCTGATCGTCGCCCTGCTCTGCACCGCCGGCTTCGCCGGGGTCACCAGCCTGTACATCGGCTACAACGTCTACCTCGGCCAGATCCCCGACGCCACCGCGGTCGCCTCGCTGGAGCCGCCCCTGGACACCAACGTCTATGCCAGCGACGGCACCCTGATCGACATCATCCACCCGGCCGGCTACTACCACCTTCACGCCAACTATGACCAGATCTCCAGCTTTCTGGTCGAGGCCACGGTGGACGTCGAGGATCGCCACTTCTGGACCGAGCAGTCGGTGGACCTCGCCCGGGTGGTGGAGGCGGGGTGGGGCTACCTCCGCCACGTGCCCTCCGGCGGAGCCTCCACCATCCCCGAGCAGCTCGCCAAGATCAGCTTTCTCCAGGACGACGGGAGCCTCTCCTACAAGGTCAAGGAGATCATCCTGGGCAGCGAGATCTCCCAGGACTTCGCCCAGCAGGAGATCCTGGAGATGTATCTGAACCGCATCCCCTACGGGGAGCAGGCGATCGGGATCGAGACCGCCGCAGAGATCTACTTCCATGAGACCGCGAGCCAGCTCGACCTGGCCCAATCGGCGATGCTCGCCGGGCTGCCCCAGGCACCCACCGAGTTCAATCCCGACAACCATGCTGCCGGCCAGACCGTCAACCCCGCCGCCAAGACCCGGCAGAAGGCGGTGCTGGCCGCGATGGTGTCGAACGGCAGCATCTCCAAGGCGCAGGCCAACGCCGCCTACAAGGAGCCGCTCACCCTCTACACCTATCAGCAATACGATCCCTTCTACTCGATGGGAAGCTCACGACCAATCAGCTTCCTGCAGTACCTGGTCGGCTACTACCTCCCCCAGAGCTTCGGCGACACCTGGGAGAACCCCGGCGGTTGGAACATCTACACCACCATCAACCTGGCCGACCAGAAGCTCGCCGACCAGACCGTGCACAGCGTGGTCACCGCGAATCCGCGATGGTTTGAGCAGCGGGACGGTGACGGTGCCCTGGTGAGCCTCGATCCTCAGAACGGAGAGATCCTGGCCATGACCGGGAGCGCCAACTACAACGACCCCAGCTTTGGAGAGGACGACATGGCGATCGAGACCCGCCAGCCGGGCTCGACCATGAAGCTGTTCACCTACAGCGCCCTGCTGGCGAGCCGCCAGTACACGGTGACGAGCGAGATCTCCAACAATCCCATCGACCTCAACGGCTGGAAACCCAAGAACTACGAGGGCACCTCGGGCGGCTACTGCGTGATGGAGTACTGCCTGGGCAACTCCCTGAACCTGCCGGCGGTGCGCGCCGAGTACGCCGTGGGGGTGGTGCCGATCGCCAACCTCGCGGTCGACTCCGGGCTCAGCCTGTACAACGGCGGCGCGCCGGACTTCCCCGACTCGAGCCTGTACTCGTTCACCCTGGGGACCCTGCAGGTCAGCCCGCTGGACCTGGGCGACGCAGCGGCCACGGTGGCCGATCTGGGTGTGTCCCACCCTCCAGCCCCGGTGACCCAGATCACCGACGCGACCACCGGGGCGGTCGTGTACGAGTACAACGCAGAGGCGGCGGCACGTCAGGTCCTGCCCGAGAACGTCGCCTTCGTGATGGACGAGACGCTGAGCAACAACGCCTTCCGCCAGCCCGACTTCGGGACCAATGACCGGCTCACCCTCCCCAACCGCCCGGTCAGCGCCAAGACCGGCACCAGCGGTTCCGGCTACGACAACTACGACAACTGGACGGTGGGCTGGACGCCCAACCTGCTCACCATCGTCTGGGTGGGCGACCCGCGGGGAGAGAGCGCCAAGAACGGGCTCACTCCAGGGGTGACCAGCGGTCTGACCGGGGCGGCACCGATCTGGCAGGAGTACATGGAGGGGGCGACCAAGGGCACCCCGGTCGTCTGGTACAAGACCCCGTCGGACGTCTACGAGGCCGGAGGAAGCTGGTACCTTCCCGGCACCGGACCGGATTCTGAGATGGGATCGGGCCCCCCGATCTGCCAGCCGAATTGCGTGCCGGTCAACCCGCCGACGCCCGCCCCCACCCCGAGCCCAGGTCCGAGCCCGCCAGCCAGCCCGAACCCGACCCCCAACCCGCACCCGACGCCCCTCCCCAACCCCCGCCCCACCCCGGGCGCCGCGCTATCAGCCGCGGCGGGCGCCGGTCCCAAATCGTCCTCGGGACCCACGCCGGCCACCTAGCAGCGGGTCAGGAAGTGGTGAGCCCGCCGGGGCCGGCGGTCGAGGTCCGCGGAGCCCCGCGCCGCAGCAGCCCCCACACGTCATCGATGTCCGCCACCTCGGGAAGTTCCTGGTCGAGGACCGCCTCGGCGTGGGATGGGCCCTGGGACGCGGCCACCCGGATCGAGACGCTGCAGGTCACGCGGACCGCGGGGCCGTTGCTCGAATCGCTGAATGGCTCGGTCGGGGGGCCGTCGAGGGCGCCGAGCGACCACCAGTAGTCAAGGCAGACCTCCTCCGTCGCCTCCAGGCTCACCGAATAGGCGCTCAGGGCGAGGGTTTCGGGATCCTCATCGAGATCGGCCGAGAAGATGCCCAGCAGCCTGGCGAACGCCGCCCGGTCGAGGCTGACGTCGAGAGCGTCGACGCCGGGCGAGACCACTTCCTCGAAGGTGACGTCCTCGACGATCACCTCGTCCAGCTCCGCTTCGAAGCCGGGCAGGTCGAAGATCCTGGGCCTGTCCGAGAACCGGCCCCACTGCAGGCCGCCGTCGATGCTGTAGGCGAAGCCGTCGCCGTCGCGCCGGACGGTGATGCTCCGGGCCGGCTCCGGACCCACCAAGCTGAGCTCGGCGCGATCCAGCTCACCATCTCGCTGGTCGATCAGAGCCTCCAGCACCAGGATCCGGCCCTTCGACCCGCCCTGCTCGGCGCCCGCGTCTCCGCGCGTCTGCTGGCGGAAAACCACGGTCACCCGAGCCCACCCGGCGTCACCGAGCCCGGCGCGCATCTCCCGATAGAGGGCGCCCAGGGTGAGCCGTGGGGAGACGCTCATCGGCGGGGCGGAGACTCGATGGGGCGACACATCGCGGCTGGACGATACCTCGGCAAGCGGCCCTGACAGGACCGCGAGCCGATCCCGAGTGGCGGCGATCTCGGCGGACGCTGGCTAGACTGGCCCGATGACCGAGACGGCGCCGCCGGAGGAGGCCGGCCTTCCTCCCCAGCCGCCGGCGCTCTCCCGGGTGGTGGCTCTCTCGTTGGTCACCCGTTACCGCCTCAGGCTCGTGCGACCCGCGCGACAGCCGGCTCGGTGAGCTGGCCTCCGACTACGACCTCGCGACGGCCGCCTGGACTGGAACCCGCTCCGCCCTGGTCGGCTTCTTCCGGCCCCCGACAGACTCCGGCGCGCAGCTGGCCGACCTCCATCGCCGGATCGGCGCCGCGCTGCGCTGGGGGGACAGCCGCCTCTCACATCCAACCCGCCCAGCGCTGCGACATCCTGCTGGTGGCCCTGGGTCGGATCAATGCTCAGCTGCCGCCACCGGCCCACCCGGCGGTGACGGTGGGAGTGGTGTGGGTCGATCCCGAGACCGGGGACGCGGAGAGCCTGCTGCCCCCACCTCCGGGTCTGCCCACAACCGGAGAGATCCGGGCGGCGGCTCGAGCTCTCCGGGAGGGTGCCGAGCCGCCGACCCTCGCCGCCGTGGACCTGGCCGAGCGCGAGGCGGTGCGCGGCGGCTACATCGCTCCGACCCGCAGGGCGCTGGTGTCCACCCCCCGGCTCACCTACGCGATGGTGGCCACCTTCGTGGTCATCTTTCTGATCGAGAACACCGTGCTCAACGCGTACAGCGGCTCGGAACGGCCTACCTCGGGATCGGTGGCATCGACGTCGGGTCCCGGGCGGGTCGCGACTGGTGGCGCTTCCTGAGCACCGCCTTTCTCCACCTGCCCGGCGGGCTCGGGCTTCTCTGGGCGGTCGAGCGGCTTCACCTCATACCTCTCTCTCCACCTCATGGTCAACTCGTACTCGACGATCGTGCTCGGCCGGATCATCGAGCCGATGTACGGGCGGCTGACCCTGCTGGCCACGTTCCTTGCCACCGCGTTCGCCGCCAGCGGGGTGAGCGCGCTCGCCTTCTTCCTGCACCTGCCGGGCTCGAGCCCGGAGTTCATGGGCGCTTCCGGCGGGCTGATGGGCCTGCTGGGTCTTCTCTTCATGTTGGGGCGAATCCAGGGGCGCAACGTCCCGGCGGGGCTGGCTCGCAGCGCTGCGCCAGGGAGTGATGTTCTCGCTGGTCTTCACCATCATCCTCGGGCTTCACCCTCAGCGGCGTGATCAACAACTACGCTCACATCGGAGGCTTCGCTGGCCGGCGCTGTCGATTGGGCTGGTGATCCCGCCGGTGCGGGCGGTCGGAGGCCACGACCTCAGCCGCTGGCAGAAGGCGCGCGCTCATCGCGGTGATCGCGGTCGGCGCGGTCGCGATGCTCTTCTGGGCGGTGAACCTCGGCCAGTTCCTCATCGGCAACCCGCCACCGCCTCAGGGCACGTTCTGATCAAGCCGCCCCTCGCATCACGGAGCCGACGCCGAGCCGGGCGGAGAGTGAGCGGCAGCCGCCTCAGACGGCGCGGACCCGGGAGGAGCTCCACAGCCCCTCGAGGTCGTAGAAGACCCGCTCTCCGGGCAGGAAGACGTGGGCGACCACCGAGTCGAGGTCGACGCACGCCCAGGAGGCGTCGCGCAGCCCGGCGACATGCAGGGGCCGAACGCCCCGAGCTCGGCAGGCCTCGGCGATGCTGTCAACTATGGCCCTAACCTGCCGATCGGTGTCCCCTTCGCAGACCACGAAGAAGTCGGCGATCGTGGTCTTGCCACGCAGGTCGACCGCGACCACGTCGCGGGCCTTCTTGTCGGCAGCGGCAGCGCTGATCACCTCGACCAGCTCCTCGGAGGTCATGGCCGGGGATTATCCGGCATCGGGCGCGTACAGCCCGCGCTGCCTGATGACCCCGGCCACCGCCGGGCTGACCAGCCCGTCCAGCGGTTCGCCGGCTGCGGCACGAGCGCGGATCTCGGTGGCCGAGATATCGGGCGAATGGATGCCCACCACCCGGGTGCGGTCGGGATGGAAGCCGAGGGAGACCGCTTCCGGATGCCGGATGGCGGACTCGCCGGCCCGGTTGACCAGGACGAAGCGGAATCCTGCGAGGAGCTCCTCGGCCCCATGCCACGCCGGAACCTGGCGGGCGGCATCGGCGCCGAGCACCACCCAGAGCTCCAGGTCGGGATGCTCCGCCGGCAAGGTCGCGCATGGTGTCGATGGTGTACGAGGGGCCAGGCCGGCGCAGCTCCAGGTCGAGCACCCGGATCCCGGGGAACCCCTCAGTGCCGGCCTGGCACATGGCCAGGCGGTCGGCGGCCGGAGCGTGGACGGGGCCACGGTGGGGGGGGTGACCAGCCGGGACCACCCAGGTCTCACCCGCCAGGATGCCGTCCCGCGCCTGCTGAGCCACCGCCAGGTGACCGAGGTGGAATGGGTCGAAGGTGCCCCCGAACACGGCAATCCGTGGCGCGGCGGCGGTCACGGTGTCCCGCCCGCCCGAGGGGCCTGGCGCCGGCCTCGCGGGCGCCCTCCCGGGGCGGGCTCTTGCGGCGCGGCGCCGGCCAGCACGCCGGTCTCCGCATAGAAGAATTCCGACCCCGCGATCCTGACCGTGTCGCCCTCCCGGCATCCCGCGACGGCCAGAGCACGGTCGACCCCCAGGGAGGCGAGCCGCAGCTGGAGAGCGGCCACCGCCTCGTCCTCCTCCAGGTCAACGCGCGAGACCAGCTTCTCCACTCCCCCGCCGCTCACGCGGAAGGAGCCGTCGGGCTCTCGGCCAACCCTGAGAGGCTCGACTCGAGAGGGAGTGAAGCGATACACGCGGTGGCCGCCCGGAGACTCGGCGCCCGAATGAGCCTCGGCCTCCTCGCCGGCGGCGCGGGCTTCGGCGACTAGGCTCGCTGCCGCGCTCAGAAGGGCGGGCAGCCCCGCCCCAGAGGCAGCGCTGACCGGGTGAGCATCAGGCAGCTCCGCAGACAGCTCGAGGGCCGCCTCGGCGGCATCGGTGAGGTCCACCTTGTTGAGAGCGATCAGCGTGGGCCGGGCGGCCAGGGCCGGGCTGAAGGCGCGGAGCTCCCCCCCACCTGAGCGATCGCGCGCCGGGCGGCGGCGGCTCCGTCCGAGCCGTCGACCAGGTGGATCAGGACCCGGGTGCGTTCCAGATGGCGGAGGAACTCGATGCCCAGCCCGGCGCCGCGGTGGGCTCCCTCGATGAGCCCCGGAACGTCGGCGAGGACCAGGGTCCGACCATCACTCAGCTCAGCCACGCCCAGGTTGGGAGTGAGCGTGGTGAAGGGGTAGGCGGCGATCTTGGGGCGGGCCCCGGTGAGGGTGGTGAGCAGGGTCGACTTGCCGGCGTTGGGAAGCCCCACCAGGCCGATGTCGGCGATCAGCTTCAGCTCGAGGCGGATCCTGCGGTGCTCGCCGAGCCCGCCCAGCTCGCCGATGCGAGGGGCCTGGCGGGTCGACGAGGTGAAGTGGGTGTTGCCCCGCCCACCCGCCCCGCCGGCAGCCACCACCAGCCGCTGGTCCGGTGCGGTGAGGTCGCCGATCAGCTCGCCGCTGTCCGCGTCGGTGACCACGGTCCCGGCAGGCACCTGGAGGACCAGGTCCGGTCCGGTGGCGCCGCTGCGCTGGGCGGAGCCACCCGCCCCGCCGTCCGGGGCCCGGAAGCGGCGGCGCTGACGGAAACGGCCGAGGGTGGCATCGCCGAGCTCGACCGCGAGCAGGACGCTGCCTCCACGACCGCCGTCACCGCCGTCAGGGCCGCCACGCGGGACGTATTTCTCGCGCCGGAAGCTGACCGCACCGCGGCCGCCGGAGCCGGCGGCGACATCGAGGGTGACATCGTCAAGGAACATCAGTGGAAGACCGCCTGCCCCTCGACGGACCCGGCGTCGCCGGGATCAGGACGCGGCCTCGTCGGCCTCCCCAGCTGCCGGGTCGGGTGCGGATGCGACCCGTTCCGGCCGGCCCAGGGCCTCGGCGAGGCGGAGCACCGGGAGAGCGCGGACGTTGGCGCGGGTGCGATCACCGTCTCGCTTGTCATACGCCACCTGGCCGCTGGCCAGCGCGTACAGGGTGTGGTCGCGACCCACCCCCACGTTGCTGCCGGCCACGATCCTGGTGCCGCGCTGGCGGACCAGGATGGTTCCCGCCAGCACCAGGGCGCCGTCGCCGCGCTTGAGCCCGAGTCGCTTGGAGTTCGAATCGCGTCCGTTGCGGGAGCTCCCGCCGCCCTTCTTGTGGGCCATGGCCTCCTACTCCGCCTCATCGCCAGCGGGCTGATCGCGCCGTTGCACGCGCCGGCGCCTCGTCCCCTGCTCGGTGGCGGGGGCGTCCGCGGCGGCCTCGGCATCGCCCGACGCGCTGGGGTGGGGGGTGTGGCCGCTTCCCCGCCGAGGGGTCCGGCGGACCTTTGCATCTTCCGGTGCCGTCCCCTCCGCCACTTCCTTTACCCCGGCCGCCTGTGCCTGGGCGGGCTGAGCGCGCCGGCCGGGCCGTCGCGAGGTCACCGCCGGCTCGCCCTCGGACCCGGTGCCGGACTCGACCTTGGGCGCCGCCGTGGAGGCAGCCGCGCGACGGCCGCGGCCGCGGGCGGGAGCAGGTTCCGTCTCGGCGGGCTCTGAGGCCGCGGGCGCGGCGGCGGCGGGCGCCTCGAGCTGGGCCGTCTCGGCAGCCTGGACCCCGGCGCGACGCCGCCGGGGGCGGGCGGTGACCGCCTCGGTCCCTGCTTCGCCAACCGGAGCCTCCTCGGCCGCTGGCTCCTCGACCTGAACCCGCTCTGGAAGGGGCTCACCGCGGGGCACCATCTGCTCCACCACCAGCTCGGTGAGCTCGGCGCGAAAGCCGAGCATCCGCCGATGGCGCTTCTTGGGCTTGAAGGTGAAGACCCGGAGCTTGCGGCCGCGGCGATGGGCGACAACGGTGGCGGCCACCCGCACTCCCTCCAGGTCGCCCCCGGCGAGCTGGACCGAGTCGCCGTCGGAGAGGAGCAGAACGGGCTCCAGACCGACCACGTCACCGATGTCGGCGGTGAGGCGATCGACGACCACATGATCACCGGACGAGACCCGGTACTGGTGGCCGCCGTGCTTGAGGATCGCGTACATGATTCCTGCAGAAGGGGCGTTGCGGGGCAAACGAGCACAGACCGCGAACGCGCTGGCGCGGCGGCCAGGATAGCAGATGAGGCTGATCGCGGATAATCCGCGCCATGGCCGAGGGCGGCTTCCCGAGCGGCGCCGAGCAGCCCGCGGCCGGGAGGCCGACCCGGGACACCGACCCCGAACTCCCGGGATGGTCCGGCCGGGGAGCCTACGCTGCCCCCGGATATCCCCAGATCTCGCCGTTCACCCACCGACCGACCTCCAACGGCCCGGCGATGGCTGCGCTGGTGGTCGGGATCATCGCCGTGCTGGCGTGCTGGGTGGTGATCTTTGATCTGATCCTGGCCACCCCCGCGGTGGTGCTCGGGGCGGTCGGCATCTCCCGCGCCAAGCAGCTGGGAGGGATGGGAAGGGGGATGGCGATCGCCGGCACCGCCCTGGGCGCCGGCGCCGGCATCGCCACCGTCGTGCTCTTCCTCTTCGTGGTGGCCACCCACTGCGCAGGGAACTGCTGACCGGCCCAACATTCGGGTCGGCCATCCGACATAATCGCGGGGCCCGGCAATGATGGTCTGGGCGATCGAGAGGGACCCCCAAGATGACCGGACCCGATTACCCGACCAGCCCAGGCGACCCGGGTCAATACCCGACCACGCCACCGCCCCCACCCGGCTACGGGAGCCAGGCGCCGCCGCCCTACCCGTATCCCCCCCAAGCGAACCCGTACGGCCAGCCCCAGCCCTATGCCGCGGCAGCCTACGGCTACGCCGCCCCGCAGCAGGGCAATGGCATGGCGGTCGCGGCGCTGGTGCTGGGAATCGTCAGCCTGGTGCTGTCCTGGGTCCCGTTCTTCGACTGGGTTCTCGCCGCGCTGGCGATCATCTTCGGTGCCGTCGGCCTGTCCGCCGCCAAGCAGCGGGGGGGAGCGGGCAGGGGCATGGCGGTGGCCGGATTGGTGCTCGGCATCATCACCGTCGCATTGGGCGTTCTGTTCGTGTTCTGGGTGTTCGCCGTGTTCAATGGGGTCTGCGGCCAACCGGGGGTCAACTGCAGCTGAACGGCAGCTGGAGGGGCCTACCCGGGCTCAGACAACCGGACTCGACCGGGGATCGGCGACGCGCGGCGCCTGATCGGCTCAGATCACCAGGTTGACAACGCGGTCGGGGACCGCGACCACCTTGCGCGGCGTGCCTCCGGCGAGGATCTCGACGATCTTCGGCTGAGCGAGGGCGAGCCGCTCGAGCTCGCCGGCAGGCGTCCCCGCGGCGCAGTCGAAGGTGGCTCGCAACCTGCCGTTCACCTGGACGGCGATGGTCACCCGGGGCTCGGCGGCAAGGGTGGGGTCGTGCTCGGGCCACGGAGCTTGGTGCACCGAACCCTGGCCTCCAAGCCGCTCCCAGAGCTCCTCGGTGATGTGGGGGGCGAAGGGGGCGAGGAGCTGGACCAGGGTGCGGGCGTCGACTCGCCGCCCCGACCCCTCGGCGAGGTCATCATCGATTCCCCGCTGCAGCTCGTGCAGGGCGGAGATCGCGGTGTTGTAGTGCAACTCCTCGATGGAGCGCTCCACCCGGGCGATGGCGCGATGGCGGCGGCGCTCGCGACCCGGGTCGGCGCCGTCGTCAGCAACGGAGAGCTGCACACAGCGCCACACCCGGTCCAGGAAGCGGCTCTGCCCCTTCATGCCGTCGTCGTTCCACTCCCCGCCTTCCAGATAGGGACCCAGGAACATGAGGTACAGCCTCAGGGTGTCGGCGCCGAAGCGGGCCATGTAGTCGTCCGGATTGATGACGTTGCCCTTGCTCTTGGACATCTTGCCGCCCGAGAAGGTGAGCAGGCCGTGGGCCCGGAAGCGACGGAAGGGCTCCGGCTCGGGAACATGCCCCAGGGCGTGTAGGGCGCGCATCAGGAAGCGCGCGTACATGAGATGGAGTACGGCGTGCTCGTTGCCCCCGATGTACATGTCGACGGGCAGCCAGTGCCAGGTACGATCGTGGTCCAGGGCCCGATCGGAGAAGTCGGTGGACGGGTAGCGCATGAAGTACCAACCCGAATCAAGGAAGTTGTCGTTGACGTCGGTCTCCCGCCTGGACGGCTCCCCGCAGATGGGGCACGGCACGTTGACCCACTCCGCGACCTGGGCAAGCGGCGACACCCCGGTGCCGAGGGGACGGAAGTCATCGACCTCGGGGAGCAGCACCGGCAGGTCCTTCTCGGGCACGCCGACCGGACCGTGGACCGGGCAGTGGATGATGGGCAGCGGCGGGCCCCAGTAGCGCTGCCGCGAGATGATCCAATCCCGCAGCCGGTACTGGACGTGGGCGCGACCGGCACCGCGGGCCTCGAGCATCTCGACGACCCGACCCTTCCCCTTTGCAGCAGGCATCCCGTCGAGCGGCCCGGAGTTGACCAGCACGCCGTCTCCGGTCCACGCTTCGCGATCGACGTCGCCGCCGGAGATCACCTCGACGATGGGCAGGCTGTGGGCCCGGGCGAAATGCCAGTCGCGCTCGTCGTGCCCGGGCACCGCCATGATCGCGCCCGTGCCGTAGGCGCCGAGCACGTAGGGGGCCGCCCAGACCGGGATGTCTGCGCCGGTCAGCGGGTGAACCGCGGCCGAGCCGAGGTCGATACCCACCGAGAAGTCGGGTTCGGCGGTGGCGGCGGGGAGCCGGCGATGCCACTCCTCCACCGCGGCCCGGCGGCCGTCATCGACAAACTCCTCCAGCGCCGGATGGTCGGCGCCGATGACCAGGAAGGTTGCCCCGTACAGGGTGTCGGGCCTGGTGGTGAAGACGGAGACGCTGTCGCGGGCACAGCCCTCGAGCCCGAAATCAATCAGGGCCCCCTCACTGCGCCCGATCCAGTTGCGCTGCGCAACCTTGGTCCGCTCACTCCAGTCCAGGGTGTCGAGAGCGTCGAGCATCTCCTGGGCGTAGCGGGTGGTCTTGATGAACCACTGCTTGAGGAAGCGGGTCTGCACCTCGGTGCCGCAGCGCTCGCAGTGACCGCCCACCACCTGTTCGTCGGCGAGCACGGTGAGGCAGGAGGGGCACCAGTTGACAGGCCCCTCGCGATGCTCGGCGAGCCCCGCCTTGAAGAGCTGGAGAAAGACCCACTGGGTCCATTTGTAGTAGCGCGGGTCGGTGGTGTCGATCTCGTGGGACCAGTCCACCCCGAGGCCGAGCTTCTTGAGCTGCCTCTCGCGGAAGTACTCCACGTTGCGGGCGGTGAGGGTGGCGGGGTGCTCACCAACCTTGAGCGCATAGTTCTCGGAGTGGATGCCGAAGGCGTCGAATCCCAGCGGCTCGAAGACGTCGTTGCCCTGCTGGCGCTGGTAGCGGCCGTAGACGTCGGCCCCGGTGAAGGCGTAGGCATTGCCGATGTGCAGCTTCTCCGCCGACGGGTAGGGGAACATCATCAGGCAGTAGAAGGGCCGCGCTCCGCCCATGTCGGTGCGGTAGGTTTGATTCTCCGCCCAGATCCGCTGCCACTTGGCGTCGAGGGCAGGGAGGTCGAGCCGCTCCAGGCGGCGGCCAGAGGTGTCGGACACTGCGGGCTCCATCGGGTGACCAAGAGTACCGCCCGTCGCCCCTGCCAGCGTGACCACGCGCCTCCGCCTCGACCCGACGCCAGGCGCGTGGCCCTGGCGCTGGGAGCATTGCTCCTGGCGGGTTGCTCGTCGACCACCAGCACCGTCGGGTCGACGAGCCCCAGCCCCTCCCCCACCCCGCTGGTCTCGGGGCCCACCGCGACCGCGGCCGGCGCCACGATGACATCCCTGGTGACCGCCGCGGCCACGCGTTTCGCCACCCAGACCGTGGACGGCGATTTCGCGGATCAATGGACTGAGCTGGCGCCTCAGGCCCAGGCGCTCTGGCCCGGCGAGAGCGCCCGCAGCGCGATGCTGGCCACCAAGTTCTCGGGAGCCGCCATCTCCTCGATCCACCTGGGCCCGCCGGTCAGCGGAGCCACCTGGTACGACCCGGAGAGCCCCGCGGTCTCGGTGCCGAACACGTGGCGCTACCCACTCACGGTGAGCTTCGCGGATCCCGGAGGGCTCGAGCCCCCGGGGGTCGACGGGCTCTTTTCCATGACCACGATCTCGATGACCTACGACCCGGCCTCTGAGCAGGCACTGGTGGTGGGCGAGGGACCGGCTTCCATCGACGCGCCGGTCATCGTGCCGGGACGCGTCAGCCCCCGGCAGGTCCAGGTCCCGCTCTACATGTACCACCTGGTCCAGGATCAGGCGCCGGTGAGGAGCGCCTTCGGGAGCAACACCCACGGCTGGCAGCTCGCGCTGGGACTGACCACCCTGACCAGCCAGTTCCAGGCGGAGATGGCCGAGGCACACTCCATCGGGGCAACCAGCATCTCCCTGCCGCACCTGGCCGACGCGCTGCTGTACGGGCTGCCGCTGCCGGCGCACGCTTTCGTGGTCACCTTCGACGACGGTTTCCTGAATCAGTGGACCGTTGCCGTGCCGATCCTCCGTCGGTACGGGTTCACCGCGGTCTTCTTCCCCTGCACCGCACTGGTCGGGGGCGCCTACGGCCCCTGGCAGTACATGACCGGAGCCCAGATCCGCGACCTGGCCGCGACCGGCTTCTCCTTCGGCGACCACACCCTCAACGACCAAACCGCCCTGTGGGGCGCCTCAACCGGCCTGCTCAACACCCTGACCGATCAGAGCAAGAGCGTGCTCGAGGCACTCACCGACGAGCCCATCCAGTTCATCGCCTACAGCGGCCCCTGGCCCAAGTCGTGGCCGCAGTCGGGGCCCGGGGGGCAGAGGAGAGCGCGCTGTTTCAGACGCTCCAAGGATTCGGCTATGTGGGCGGGCTGCAGGACCTGACTTTCGACACCGCCACCGACATCAGCACCCAGCTCTGGCAGCTACCCCGGGTCCGGGTCGGGCTGGGCGTCACTGCCTCGGGCTGGGCGGCGTTCGTGGAGAGGGCGGCATAGTCCGCCGCGCCGAGGAGTTCGCCCGGCTGGTCCATCGCCGAACGGTCGGGGGCTGACCACCCACCCCGATGTATCGGTCGTGGTGTGGATTGCATCCCCCGGGGAGTGACATTCGTATCCCCTGAACGGTGATGTCACCGCTCTTCCACACCGACGTCGGTCAAATCGATTGCAAAACCGCCGGCAATGAGTGACGTCTGCATCTTTGCAGACCGCGCAGCCAGGTCGAGCATTTGGGGCGCGGGTGTGCAGCCCGTTCACCCCGCATCGGAGAACTGCACTCGGGTACGGGTGGGACCGAGCGACCTGAGGTGTGCGTGATGTCGAACGGCTGGAGCTGAATACGAAACTCCCTCTCCCCTGAGGCGGGCGGCCGAAGGAGCGACCTGAAGCGGCGCCCGCCTCTACCCCCTTCTGACGCTGTGGACGACAGCGGAGCACATACACTGCCGCCTGACCGGAGCTGAGCAATCGATGACCACTGCGCCATCTGACCGGACTGAGGAGCCGGCCCCGCGCCCGGGCACCTGGCTCGCCCCAGCGCCGCGCTTCGTGGCCGGCCGCGCGGTCTCCGACGTCGGCGACTGGCTGACCACGGTGGCCGTCGCCGTCGCCCTCTGGGACTTGACCCACAGCGTGAGCGCTCCGGCCCTGGCGATCCTCCTCCGGGTCGCGCCGCGCCCGGTGGGCACCGTCGCCGGCGGCCGGGTTGCTGACCGATTCGGCGCGGTTCGAAGCCTGGTCGCGCTGAATCTCGGGCGCGGTGCCGTCACCGCGCTGCTCGCGGTGGCACTGGCGACAGGGTCGGTTCCTGCTGCGCTGCTCCTGCTGGTGGCGAGCCAGGCGGCGGGCGCGGCGGCCCAACCCGCCGGACAGGCCGCGGTGCCGCGACTGGTGGCCGCCGGCGACGTGGCCCGGGTCAACGCCCTGGTGGGCGCCGTTGATGCGGTGGCGCTGGTGGTGGGGCCGGGAGTGGCCGCCGCCCTGCTGGCGGTCGCCGCCCCGCTCGGCGTTGCCGCGCCGGCCTGGCTGGTGGGGGCCGACGCCCTCAGCTTCCTGGTGCTGGCCGGTCTGCTGGCGAGCCTCCGTCCCGTCCGCCCAGCCACCCCGACTGACGGCGGGGCGGTCTCCACCGGGTGGGCGGGTGTCGGCGCGGTGCTGCACCGGCCCTTCACCCGCCAGCTCGCGCTGGCCCAGCTGGGCCTCTTCGCCACCATCACCGCCCTCCAGGCCGTGCTCCCCGCCGCCGCCGCGCAGCGGTTCGGCAGCGCCGCCGGCGTCGGCTGGGTGTACATGGCGATCGGGGTCGGAAACGCCGGCGGCGCCGTCTGGGTCCTGCGCCGCCACAGCCGGGGGCTGCGTCCGAGGTCGCTGGCGGCGCTGACCCTGCTCGAGTTGCTTCCCCTGGCGGCGTTCGCCGTCATCGGCGCGGCCTGGGCGGACATCTGCCTGGCGGTGCTCAGCGGAGCTGCCTCGGCGCCCTACGAGATCCTGGCGGCGAGCGAGCTGGCCCGCACCATCCCGGCGGGCCGCCTCGGCCGGACGAGCGGGGCGGTGTGGCTGTTCGGCTACGCCGGCATGCTGGCCGGCGGGCTGGTCGCGGTCGTGATGGCGTCCCGGGTGGGATGGTCCGCCACCGTGCTGCTGGTCGCACTGGGTGGCCTGGCGGTGCTGGCGAGCGGCTGGGTGCGGCCCCGCCGGCTGCTGGCGGTGGTGCCCCGGTGAACGCCCGCTGGCCGCGGGGTGGGTGGGTCGCCGACCGCCTCCTGGGTGGCGGGGCAGCATATCCTTTGGCTGTCGCCATGAGCCAAGGGCCCACAGTTGCTCGACCCAACAACCCAGCACCGATCCGGGTGCTGATCGTCGAGGACCACCAGCTGTTCGCGGAGGCTCTGGCCCGCGCCCTCGAGGACGAGCCGGACATGGTGACAGTGGGCATCTGTCGCTTCCTCGACAGCGCCCGGGAGTTCCTGCGCAACGACCGTGTCGACGTCGTGCTGATGGACTACCACATGCCCGACGGCGATGGGATCGCGGCCGCCCGATACGTTCGCGAGGAGCATCCCCGGACCCGGGTGGTGGTGGTCAGCGCCGCCGAGGACAGGGCGGTCCTCTTCGAAGCGCTGGATGCGGGATGCAGCGGCTTCATCGGCAAATCGGAGAGCATGATCCACCTGGCCGCGGCCATCCGCGGGGCGATGGTGGGGAACGTTGCACTCTCCCCGGGGATGGCGGCCAAGCTGCTCGGCCCCGACGGCCGCTCCCACGGTTACGGCTTCGCTCTGACCCCGCGCGAGCTGGAGGTGCTGCGGGCGATGGCGCAGGGGCTCAGCAACCTGCAGATCGCCGACCGGCTGTTCATGAGCGAGACCACCCTGCGCAACAAGATCGCGCGGATCAATTCCAAGCTGGGCGTCCACTCCAAGCTGGAGGCGGTGACCCGGGGGCTGCGGCTCGGCCTGGTCGAGCTGGATCCCGAAGACGACCGCGAGGACGCTCGAGTCCTGGTCGTCCGCACCCCACCCGCCTGACCCGGCGCGCCTCGGCGCCGCGATGACCCCCGGCCCGGCGGAGAGTCTTCCCGGCTCAGGCCTGCACCGGCTGATCTCCGCGATCCCTCGGCTGCCCGGTGAGCCCACCTCCGAGGCGGTGCCCTACTCGCCGAAGCTGATCGCCTATGTGAGCCTGGTGACGTTGGGCGCGGCGGTCGCCGCCGCGCTCACCCTGCGCCCGCCGGTCGACCCGGCCCTCCTGGTCGTCGGAGGGTGCGCCACCTTCGCCCTGGCGGCCACCGCGGTGCGCGACCTTTTCGGAGTGCACAGCCATTGGTCGGTCTCCACCTTTGCGCATCTGGGGCTCAGCCTCAGTGCCGGCCCTCCTGGCGCTCTGGTCGCCGCTCTGGGGGAGCTGGTGGGAGTCGAGCTGCGCTTCCGCAATGGCTGGTTTCGCGGGGCTTTCAATGCCAGTCACGATTTCCTGGGAAACCTCGCTGCCTGGGCGGTCTTCCACACCATGGTTGGTGGCGGCGCGAGCCTGGGCGTCCTTATCCTCGCCGGCCTGACCGCCGGGGCCTGCCAGTACGCGATCAACATCGGGCTGCTCGCCGTCGTCCAGCGACTCACCAACCCCGACTTGAACATCGTGGCCTTCGTCGGAAACAACGCGGCCAACGTCCTCCCCTACCACCTGGGTGCCGGCTGCACCGCGGTCGGGGCCACCATCCTGGTCGCCCATGAGGGGGCAGGTGGTTTTGTCCTCCTGCTGATCCCGGTGGGCCTCCTCCAGGCTTTCCTGCTGGTGCTTGCCGCCCGTACCCGGGCCGCCCAGGCGCAGCGCGAAGCGCACCTGCGTGAGCGCGAGCTCCTGCTCGAGAGGGCGGTCCAAGCCTCCGAGGCGGAGCGCCGGCGAATCGTCCGCAACCTCCACGACGGGGTGGTGCAGGACCTGGCCGCCGTCGCCCTCGGGCTGCGCAGCCGGGTCGAGCAGGGGACGGCCGACATCGGGGTGATGCTGGTTGCCGCCGAGGCCACCGCCGAGGCGATGGAGGAGCTGCGCACCCTGCTCCGTGAGATCGCCCCGCCCGACCTCCAGGAGACCGGGCTGGCCCACGCCCTCGAGGAGCTGGCCGAGCCGCTTCGCGAGCGGGGCATCAAGGTCGACATTGGCGTGGACAGGGTCGCCCAGTCGGTGACCGGGAGGGCTCTGGATGCCGCTTTCCGGATCGCCCAGGAGGCGCTGCGCAACGTCACCGAGCATGCCCGCGCCGCCCACGTCCGGGTGCAGGCCAGCCAGCGAGACGCCCGCCTGGACCTGGAGATCGCCGACGACGGAGTGGGCTTCACCAGCGAGGATCGCCGGCGCCAAGCCCAGGCCGGGCACCTGGGCCTGGCCCTGGTCCACGACCTGGCGCGCGAGGCCGGCGGCGAGCTCACGGTCGAGTCCGCCCCGCGGCGGGGCACCACGCTCAGGGCCTGGCTACCGGTGGCCGAGGTCGAGAGGTAGGCGGCCCGGCCCCGCGATCGGCGCCGCCGCCCAGGACGGGCGCAGTGTCCCAGGGCGGCCGCCGACGGGCGGGCCTACACTTCCTGGAGATGCCCACGGCGCTGAGCGAGGATGGCTGCCGCATCCACTACCGGCTTCACGGAGACTGGCCGGCCCGCTCGACCCCGGTCATGCTGATCCCCGGCTGGGGCTGCGACAGCCGCTCCTGGGGTCCCCTCCTCCAGCGCTTGCGGGCGCGCCCCTGCATCGCCCTCGACAACCGCGACAGCGGCCGCAGCGGACACAGCCGGCGGCCCTTCGGGATCGCCACCATGGCCGATGACGCCCTCGCCGTCCTCGGCACCCTGGGGATCGCCGAGGCCGATGTGCTGGGCAACTCGTTGGGCGGGATGGTCGGCCAGGCACTGGCGCTGCGCCATCCGGAGCGGGTGCGCTCGCTGGTCTTGCTGTCCAGCTCGCCAGGTATCGGTTCGATCCCCTGCCATCCAATCCTGGTGGGGGATGCCATCCGCCACCTCGGCCGCCGCATCCGCCCGCGGAGCGGATCGCCCGAGGTCCGCCGGCGGGCCGTCGCCGCAGCCCCCTCGTCACGGGTCAGCCTGGCCCAGCTCGGCGCCACCCTCGGCTGGTTTGGACTGCCGGTGATCTCTCGCATCCAAGTGCCGACCCTGGTCGTCCATGGGACCTGCGATGCGGTGGTCCCGGCGCTCAACGCCCGGATCATGGCCCGGCTGATCCCGGGGTCAGCGCTGGTCCTGGTCCCCGGCGCCGGACACCTGATCCTCGACACCGATGCCGGCCCGGTCGCCGACGCGATCAGCCGATTCCTGGAACGGCTGGAGCCGGGCGCGGGAGCCCCAGACGACGGTCCGGCCTATGGCGCCGAGGATGCAGGCGGGATGGCCTCGGTCATCCTGCGGGAGCGGTGGCGGGCCGCCACACCCTCGAGGTCGGCGGTCGCCTCGTAGACGCGGAGCAGGCTGGCCGCATACGCGTCGAGGCCGTGCTCGGCGACGGCGCGGCGGCGGGCGGCGCTTCCCAAGCTGCGACGCAATCCGGGGTCGCTGCGCAGGCGCTCCAGGGCCTCGCCCAGAGCGGGCTCCAGGGGATGGGCCGGGATCACCAGGCCGGCCCCGCGGAGCACGGCACCGTGCTCCCCGGCGTCCGTGGCAACGATGGCGCATCCCCCCGCCATCGCCTCGAGAAGCGAGAGCGAGAGGCCCTCGGCGGTCGAGGGGAGCGCAAAGATGTCGGTGGCCCTGAGCAGGTCGACCCGCTCCTCGAAGCTGGTGACCATGCCCAGGAATCGCACCCGCGGGTCCGCACCGGCCAGGGCGCGGAGCCTGCGGTCCTGGCTGCCGGTCCCGGCGATGAGCAGGAGGTGGTCCGCCGGCCAGCGCCGGCTCAGGAATGATCGGATCAACTCTTCCACCCGCTTCTCCGGATCGAGCCGTCCCAGGTAGGTGACCACCAGGGCGGCCCCGAGCTTCTGCCCAAGGGCGGAGGGACCTGGGCTGATCCGGCGGGTGTCGACCGCGTTGCGCATCACCACCAGGCGCTCCTTGGGCAGCCCGGCCTGAACGAGCATGCCGCGCTGATCCGCGGAGAGCGCGATCACCCGGTCGTACTGGCGCAGCCCGGTGACGTGGTACCGGTAGAGGCCGCGCATCACCCTCCCCCGCGCGCTGCGGGCCACAGCGTAGGGGAGGTGGCAGGTGGCCACGGTGAGGGCTCCGAGACGGTGGCCCAACCGGGCGTGAGACCCATCCAGGAGAGAGACGCTCAGCGAGGTGTGGACAACGTCAGGACCGAAGTCAGCGAGCGCGGTGCGGACCCGCGCCAGGGTGCGGAGGGCGGGGACGGTGACGGTCTTGAAGCGGAATCCGTCCAGGACCACGGTGTCGGCGATCGGGGTGGCGTCCCCGTCCAGCCGGTGATGGAAGAAACGGACGTCGCAGCCCCGAGCCATCAGCGCCGCGACGGTCTGGTCGCTGTAGGCGGTGAGCCCATCGGCCCGGCGACCGCCCGCGTGTCCAAACCAGGCCACCCGCATTCCCATCTCAGTCTCCATCCCGGACCGGCCGCCAGCACGCCGAGCGGTGCCAACCCCCGCGTAGCGTACCCTGGCGCCCCGGGCTCGGAAGTCCGGGGTTCGGCGGGTGGAGGAGGCGATCGAGACGAGCGCCGGTGAGGCCGCAGCGGCGGGCGAGGAAGTCAGCGCCGACCGGCGTCGCAGAGATGGACGGGGCGGCGCGAGAACCGCACCGCCGGTGACCCCCGAGGTGGTTCCCCCGCTCTGGGCCCGGGCCATCTACGCCGGGGTGGGGCATGCCACCGGCGCCCTGGGACGTCATCGCTTCGTGGTCTCCGACGCAGCCGCGGCCCTGACCTGCCGGCTCCACCCCGACCGGCTGGAAGCTTGCGCTGCCCGCCACCGCCGCGCCGATCCACGGCTCACCGCAGCCCAGGGCCGACTCCGGGCCCGGGCCTCGTACCGCGAGTACTACCGCACCGTCACGGATCTCTTCTGGGCGCACACCCTGACCATGGACGAGGTTCGCCGGCGCCATCCCATCGACGGCTGGGAACACATCGACGCGGCGATCCGCAACCATGGCGCGGGCCTCTTCTGTCTGGCGCACTTCGGCAACTGGGACATGGCGGCGACCATGGCGATGTCGAGAGGGGTGGGGCTGAGCACGGTGATGCGCGAGTTCCGCCCCGCCTTCGTCAATCAGATGATCGTCTGGACCCGGGAGCGCCGCGGCCTGGAGGTCTTCACTCCGGGGCACGCCGCGCGCGGCCTGCTCCAGGCGCTTCGCCGGCACCGCTTCCCCGCCCTGCTCGCCGACATCCCCGAGGGAGGCGGCACCGTCGAGGTGCGTTTCCGGGGCGGACCGGTGCTCTTCAGCACCGGTCCGGCGGCGCTGGCGCGGAGAAGCGGCTGCCCGATGCTGCCGGTGGCCTGCTTCCGCGAGGCCGACCGCTATCGCATCGTGGTCGACGCGCCCGGTGGCCAGGGGAAGCATCGCCGAGATGACCCAGGAGCTCGCCGACCGCCTCGACGCGCTCATCGTCCGAGCTCCTGAGCAGTGGTATCCATTCAATCAGGTGTGGACCGACGAACCCTGATCAGCCTGGGAGTCGGTGCGATGGCCGACCAGGGGCCGGCCGGGGCGGCGATCGTGAAGGATCCGGTCGAGAATGAGGTGGCGGCGGCCGCCGTAGCGCGAGACGTCGCGTTTCAGCCCGTCGAGCCGGCGGGCGAGGATCAGCAGCAGCAGCGCGGCGAATCCCAGCGCCAGCGCGGCTCCACCCCCGACCGGGGTGAAGGCGAGCACCAGCCCGACCTCGGGAAGCAGGAGAAAGCCGGCCAGCACCCCCTCAGCAGGGTGGTGACGGAGCGCCCCGAGCGCATAGCAGGCGAGCAGCGCAGCCAGGGCGATCAGGTTGAGGCCGGCCACGGTACCGGTGGAGACGGCGACCCCCCGGCCGCCCTCGAACCCAAGGAAGATTGACCAGCCGTTGCCAACCACCGCGGCAACCCCGACCAGAACCAGACCGGCCGCCGGCACGTCGCCCACGTAGTGGGCCAGCACCACCGGAGCCAGGCCCTGGAGGAACTGGATCGGCCCAACCCACGCGGCCAGGCCAAACCCGGCATGCCGGTAGATGTTGGCGGTGCCCACGTTCCCCGACCCGTAGCCGCGAATGTCGAGGCCCAGCCGGCGCCACCGCGTCGCCCAGTAACCTATTGGAAGGCTGCCCACGACGTAGCCGATCGCGCAGAACGTGACCAGGGTCCAGCGGGCATCCATTGGCTCGCTCACTCCTCATGGACGGGCGTGACTATCATCTCAGGCACCAGCACCCGCAGCGGTAGGACGTCGACCGCTCGCCCACTCGGGCCCACGTCTGGAGGCAAGCCCGTGCAGCTCTCCCCCGGCGCGGTGCCGGTCCCGCGGTCAGACCATCCGGCTGAGCTCCTCCCGCTTCCCAGCTGTGAGCTGGTGACCGGCAGCGGTGCGCTGCTCCCCCCGAGCCTGGCTGGGATCGTGACCATCGTCGACCTGCCGGTGCGGATCGGAGAGCAGGAGGTGGACGCCCGGAACGAGCTGGAGCTGCACCGCTTTTACGCGCGGCTTCGGGACGGGGAGATGGCGGAGACGTCCACCTCTCCTCCGGGCGCATTCCTGGAAGCCTTTCGCCGATCCACGGCCCCACACATCCTCTGCCTCACCATCCCGGCGCGCTGGAGCGGCATGGACGACAGCGCCAGGCTGGCAGCCCGGATGCTGACCGCCGAGGAGGGCCTGGAGCGTGTCACCGTGATCGATACCGGCACCGCCGCGGCCGGGCTGGGGCTGATCACCAGGGTGGCGGCCGGCCGCGCCGTCGAGGGCGCCTCCGCCTCCGAGGTGATCGAGCGAGCTCGACGCGCGATCAACGAGGTGCGGATGTTCGGTGCCCTCGAGACCCTCGAGTTCGTGGCCCGCAGCGGCCGGATCAACGGTTTGATCGCCGGCATCTCGGACAGTCTCCACGTCCGCCCGGTCTTCCGGCTGAGCAACGGCCAGACCGGACGCGTCGCCCTGGCCCGAACCCGGTCAGGCGTCCTCTCCGCCCTGGAGAAGACCGCCCGTGAGCTTCCCGAGCGGCTGTGGATCCTGGTGTTCCATGCCGAGGCGCCGGAGCTCGCCGCCGAGCTCGAGGCAGGTCTTCGCCAGGTCTGCGACGTGGCTCGCTGCGAGACCGTCGCCCTGGATCCGATCATCGGCACCCACACCGGCCCGGGGGTGGTCGGCTATGCCGCCCTCCCCCTGCTCGACGGTGAGTTCGAGGTCGACATCAACGGGGCGGTGGGTGTAGAACCGAAACGGTGACGAACCGTTGGCGTACCCGGCTGCCCCAAACGCCGCGTTCCACGATGTCGCGGTGAGCCGCTCGCACAAGCTGCGCCTGCTCATCCAGGCGGCCCTGACCATCGGCATCCTGGTCGCCCTCATCGTCATTCTCAACCCCGGCCAGCTGGGTCCCGACATCGCTCGCTTCCCGGTCGTCCTGGTCCCGGCGGCGCTCGGCCTCACCGCCTGCGTCTATCTGGCCAAAGGCCTGCGCTACCACCAGCTGCTGCGCAGCGAGGGGGTCACGGTGACTCCGCGAACCTCCGTGCTCTTCACCGTGGGAGGGGAGGCATTCGGCCTGCTCCCCTTCGGCGAGCTGGCCCGGGCCGAGCTGGCCAGCGAGGCGACCAGCGCCCCGATCGGCACCACCATCGCCGGGGTCACCGTCCAGGAGATGCTCTACACCGCGGTGATCGTGGCGGTCGCCGTCCCCGGCGCCCTCACCTACGCCGCCGGGATCTCGGGGATCGCCGCCTCACTCTTCGGGATCGTTGCCATCCTCGGCATCCTGACCATCCACCCGATCTTCCATGCGGTGCTCTCGGTCATCCGACGGATCCCCTGGGTGCGGAGGGCAGCCACCCAGCTGGAGGTGCTCCACGAGCAGACCGTCCGGCTGTTGCGCCGGCCGAGCACCTGGCTGTGGCTCACCCTCAGTGTGATCCAGGCCCTGTTCGAGCTGACCCTCTTCTGGCTCATGGTCTGGGGCACCACCGGGTCTGCCCTCCCGTGGCTCAGCACCACCTTCGTTTACGGTGCCGCCTACCTCACCGGGGCTGCGGTCAGCCCGGTGGGCGGGGTCGGTGGCTTCGAGAGCACCGCCATCTACCTGCTCAGCGCCCAGGGGGTGTCGGGCTCGGGCGCGATCGCCGCCGTCCTCCTCTTCCGGGCGGCGGACAAGGGCGTCATCACCACCACCGGGTTCGTCGCCTACTTCTGGGTCCGCAGGCACATCCGCCGGCGCCGCGGGCTGCTCCTGGGTGAGGGCGGGCCGGCGCCGCGCCGCGACCGGGCACCGGAGATCGTCCCCCGTCCAGTGGTCATCCCCCGCCCGGTGGCCATGCCCGCGCCCGTGCTGGTCGACGCGGCCATCACCCGGCCATTCGGCGGCGGTCCACGATCGACCTGAGGTCGAGACCGGGGGGAAGGGTGCCCAGCTCGTGCCCCCAGTCGCCCCCCAGCCGGGAGGCGCAGAAGGCATCGGCCACGGCGGCCGGGGCGTGCCGGACCAGCAGCGACCCCTGGAGGACGAGGGCCAGCCTCTCCGCACTGCGGCGTGCCGCGGGCTCGCCGTCCACGCCTCCGAGCGCGGGCCCCAGGGTGTCGAGTGCGCGGTCCAGCCGGAGGTCGGCGCCGCGCGCCCTGCCGGCCTCGGCAAGCAGCGCCTCCAGCGAATCGGGCTCACGGATGGAGGCGCGCAGCGAGTCGAGGGCGTTGACGTTTCCCGAGCCCTCCCAGATGGCGTTGACGGGGGCCTCGCGGTAGAGGCGAGGCATCGGCGAGTCCTCGACGTAGCCGTTGCCCCCCAGACATTCGAGCGCCTCGGCGGTGACGCCCACCGCCCGCTTGCAGACCCAGTACTTGGCGCAGGCCAGGGCCAGCCGCAGGAACGCCGCCTCCTCGCGGTCCTGGGAGCGGTCGGCCGCCCCGGCGAGCCGAAGCATCAAAGTCGTGGCCGCCTCGGATTCGACCGCCATGTCCGCCAGCACGTTCTGCATCAGCGGCTGGTCGATGAGGAGGCGGCCGAATGCCGTGCGATGCGCTGCATGATGCACCGCCTGGACCAGGGCCTGGGTGATCAGCGCCGCCGAGCCGATGACGCAATCCAGCCGGGTCAGATTGACCATCCGCAGAATGGTGTGCACCCCTTGGCCCGCCTCACCGACGCGCTGCGCCCAGGCCCCGTCGAGCTCGATCTCGGCGGAGGCGTTGGAGCGGTTGCCGAGCTTGTCCTTGAGCCGCTGAATGGCGACGGCGTTGCGAGTGCCGTCCGGGAGCACCCGCGGGAGCAGGAAGCAGGAGAGTGCTTCGCCCTCTCGAGCCAGCACCAGGAACGCATCCGACATCGGCGCCGAACAGAACCACTTATGACCGGTGAGCAGATGCCCGCCGTCTGAGTCGGGGACGGCGCGGGTGGCGTTGGCTCGGAGGTCGGAGCCGCCCTGCTTCTCGGTCATGGCCATCCCGATGAGCGCCCCCCGCTTCTGCTGCGGAGGCCTGAGCACCGGGTCATAGATGAGCGAGGTGAGCCGGGGCAGCCACTCCGCCGTCAGCGCTGGTGAGGCGCTGAGGGCCGCCACCGAGGCGTGGGTCATCGAGATCGGACAGCCGTGTCCAGCCTCCACCTGCGACCACAGATAGAAACCCGCCGCCCGGGCCACGTGGGCTCCGGAGCGCGGCTCGCGCCAGGCGCCAGCGTGCAGCCCGGCTCCCACCGCCACCTCCATCAGCCGATGCCAGGCGGGGTGGAACTCCACCTCGTCGACGCGGTTCCCGTAGCGATCGTGGGTGCGCAGCCGTGGGGGGTTGGTGTTGGCCTGGACACCGCATTCGATCGCCTCGGCGGTGCCGGCCCGGCGCCCGAGGTCCTCGAGGGCCGGGTGGGCCCAGCCTGCACCCTCGCGCTCGATTCCCTCTCGGAGTGGCGCGTCCGCGGTGAGGACGTTGTGGCCCTCAAGCGGTGGGGGCTGGTTCAGGACCTCGTGGGTGGGGTGGCTGGTGGTGGGAGGGCGCATCGATCCGCTCGTGGGCCATCGTAGTCCGGGTCATGCCGGCCGCCGCTCTCCCTCCCCCACCGCGTAGCGGACAAACACGTGGTCGCCCGACCGGCGCAGCGAGCGCAGCTCGAGGCGTGATGCCTGATCGGGAAGGAAGGCGTGTCCGGCCACGAGCCCGGGGCGAGCAGCGGCCTCGCTTCTCCCCGCGAGCTGCGGGGCCAGGGTCAGGAAGAGCTCGTCGACCCACCCTCCCTGCAGGAGATCTCCGAAGAGCCTCGGGCCCCCCTCGCAGAGGATGGTGACCGCCCTCAACTGGCTGCGAACCGCGCCCACGATCGCGTCCGCGCTGATATTCCCGCCCGGGGCGGTGACTGCCACCCGCACCCGGGGGTGAAGCGGCGGGAGCCGGCCGGCCCCCGCCTCGGTGGTGATCACCAGGACGTCGGTCTGGGGCGCGCTCAGCGCCGGGTGGGCGGCTGGGAGCTCTCCGCTCTCGGTGACCACGGCGAGCGGCGGCGGTTGGGCGGCACCGGCGACGGCGGCTCGGTGGGCGGTCAGCTCGGCGGCCAGCTCAGGCATCGGGGTGCTCGGCGTCCACTGGTGGTGGGGATCGTCGCGCAGGGTGCCGGAGCCGATCAGGACGCAGTCGGCGGCGCAGCGGAGCAGGGCCATCACGAAGCGGTCGGCGGCGCTGTGCAGGCTGATTGAGATGGCGCCCTCTCCACGGCCGTCGCCGAAGGCGGTGACCCCGTCGACGGTGGCGACGAAGTTGGCGATCAGCCGGGGGGTGCCGAGGCGGATCCTCAGCGGGCCACCGTACAGGCGGAGCAGAGGGTCGTCGGGCCCAGGGCCGTCGTCGTCGAACAGGACGTCGAATCGAGTGGACTGGGCGAAGCGGCGCAGGGCCGCGCTGCTCACCTCCATGCGGCGATGACCTGGGCGAGACCGCTGCGATAGTCGGGGAAGCGCGGCTTGAAGCCCGGCAGGGCGGGAAGAGCGGGGCCGGTCACCCCCAGCTCCGCCATCTGCATGTGCTCCTCGGCCACGACCAGGTGAGCCGGCCTGCGGGCGATGGCCGGCAGGTGCAGGGGCAGGGGATTGCCGACCAGGCGGGCGAATTGGTCCATGAACGCGGAAAAGGACGCCGGCGTGCCGTCGGTCAGATGGAGGATCGGGCCGGCGGGTCGGGCTCTGGCTGCACGGAGCAGCCCGGCGGCGGCGTCGGTGTGGTGGAGGTAATCATGGAGTGCGGAGCGGGGCCCGGCCCAGTAGAGGCGGCCGATCCGAAAGGAGCGACGGAAGGCGCGCAGGTCGCGCGATCGCGGCCCGTAGAGATAGCCCAGACGGATCACGCAGGCCGGGGTGGGGGAATCGAGGACCAATCTCTCGGCCTCCAGCGCCGCGTCGAGGATGGGCTGGAGCCGGTCACCGACGCGGGCGCCGGCCTCCGCGGCGCGGAGGAATGCGTAGCTCGCATGGACCACGAAGTCCGCGGCACGACCCGCCGGGCTGTCCAGGGCCGCGCGGGTGTCCGCGACGATGCGCGCCGGGGTGTGGCGTTTCCAGGCATGACCATCGTGGAGCAGCGTGTTCGGGGGCTGGGAGACGATGTTGACCAGCGTCCGGCCGCCCGCGGCACCGCGCCGTGATCGGCCGGCCCGCAGCTGCTCCTGCAGCGCCAGTCCCAGCTCGCTGGATGGGGCGGTGATCTCGACGTCCATGCCGCCTCCGGGATGCGACGATGCCGTCAGAGATGATGCCATCGGGTGCACCGGGCACGCCGTCCAGGCCCGCGGCCGGGGTCGCCGCCGCACGTGCGGCACCTCGGCTGGATAGCACTTCAGGGCGGGGGCGGCCCCACCCATCTGGGATAATGACTCGCTCCGGTCGGTGCGCTCGGGCCGGCCACGCCGACGTAGCTCAGTGGTAGAGCAGCGGTTTCGTAAACCGCTGGCCGGGAGTTCGAGTCTCCCCGTCGGCTCCGCCAAAAGCCGTTTGATACCAACGGAATCGGCGCGCCAGGCGGCCCGCCAACGTAACCCCACGGACCCCGTACCCCCGTCCGTACCCCAAAACGTGATACCATGGGGCCACGGGGGTACACCCCCCGACAACGGGGGTACGGGCCATGGCGACGATGGGGGACGGCACGGGCGCACGGGAGCGGCATCGCGGGCACGGCGAGGGAAGCATCCGGCAGCGCAAGGTGGGATTGTGGGAAGCGCGGTTCACCGTGGGCACCACCCGCCGCTCCGTGTACGGCAAGACGCGGCAAGAGACCGCGAACAAGTTGACCGCTGCTCTGGCGGGATTGCAGCGGGGTGAGGTGCCGCCACCCGAGAGGCGCACCGTGGCCGCCTTCTTAATGGAGTGGATGGCCGGACTGGATTCGCGGGTGAGGGCCAGCACGGCAACCCGCTACCGCGACCTGCTCAACCGCCACGCCCTGCCCTTCATCGGTTCGGTGAGGCTGAGTGCGCTCACCCCCCAGCGGGTGGAGGCGCTGCTCACCGAGCGCCAGGCCGCCGGGCTATCGCCTCGCTCGGCATGGCATCTCCGGGCGGTGCTGCGGTCTGCCTTTCACGACGCCCAGCGGGCCGGGGAGATTAGCCGCAATCCCGCCGGGCTGGCTCGGCCGCCCAGGGTCGAGAGCTACCGGGTCGCCCCAATGTCACCGGCTGACGCCAGCGCCATCCTGGAGGCGGTGGCGGGCACCGACCTGGACGCGCCGGTCACCGATCTCCCTGTTCACCGGGCTGCGCCAGGGAGAGCTTCTCGGGCTCCATTGGTCGGATGTGGAACTGGATGCTCGCCGTCTCACCGTCAGCGTCACCCTGCAGCGCCGGGGCCGGGAGTTCTACGTCGAGGCCACCAAGACCGATAAAAGCCGCAGGACGATCATCCTGCCCGCCCAGGCCGTCGAAGCCCTCCGGGCTAAGCGGCAGCGGCAGCGGGAGCAGCGCCTGCTGGTTGGTCCGGGCTGGGAGACGCCGTTTGGCGACCTCGTTTTCACCGATGCGATTGGCAGGCCACTGAACGGCACCACCCTGACCCACGGCCTCGCCAGGGTCCTCAAGGGGGCCGGGCTTCGGCCGATCCGCTGGCACGATCTCCGTCATGCCGCCGCAACCCTGATGCTGGCCTCGGGGACCGACCTCAAGGTGGTGAGCGAGGTTCTGGGCCACAGTGACATTGGCATCACCGCCAACATGTACGCCGGGGTACTGGACTCGCTCAAGACGGATGCCGCTGACCGGCTGGGTGCGCTGATCCGGCCGGTGGGTTAGAAGCTCCCCGTTTACTGCGTCTGGCCCTCGAGCCACTCCTCCAGCGCCTTCCGGGGGATGCGGACGAGGCGACCGATTCTCACCACCGGCACCTGGCGGGTGCGAATCAACTGGTATGCCAGGGTTCTGCCGATGCGCGCTGCGGTTGCAAACTCGTTGGCGGTGAGCAGTAGCGTGTCGGGTGGTGACGCGGCGGGTTGCATGTTGGGCTGATTGTATCTCGGTACCCGGGAAAACCCTTATCGGTGCCGGGAGCTTACGCTATCTCGTCGCCAGCGCACCATCGAACATGAGCGCAGGCAGCTTGAGCTACGCGCTGCTGAGGCTCAAGGTCAGCGCGAGATTAGCCAGAAGCATTCAGCCTTGTGTGAGCGCGTCATTGAGCTGCGGACCCGACTTGCCACCGCCCAGGCCACCCTCGACGGGGATGATCGTACTGCCGCGTCTTTGGCCGTGGGTGAGATCGCTGTTGCCGAGCGCCAGTTGGCCGCCGCACAGGAGGCGCTGTTGCGGCATTCCACCGATCACGGTGCGCGCCGGTTCGTCAACTTCACGCCGTCCCAGCGGGTGGATATTCTCGTCCGGGAGCATGTCCAAAACACTCGCCGCTGATGCGCTAAGCCGTCGCTCCGACGAGGCTGAGCCAACCTCGATGCCGGGCCGCCCGGCCTCGATGAGATCCTCGATCCCGTCCTGCGAACCCCATCTGTGCTTTCGGTCGAGGTGCGGGCAGCGTGATGTGACGGCGCTGGTGGTCGCACGGCCAGGGCGACGAGATGAATGATCTAAAAACCAGCAGCGTAGCGCTCGCCCATAGACTGGGCGAGCGTCAACACCCGATCCTGGAGGGCCTTAGCGCCCTGGGCGTCCTCACCGTCCATGCGCCGCAGCATCTCTGTGAGATCGGCGTTTAGCTCTCCCAACCCGGAACGCCAAGCGCTGTCTTTGGCGGCGAGCGCAGGCGGCGGAGCGACCCCGTCTAGTAGGCGTTGGGCCCGCTGTACTGCGCTATGGATGCCCGACCACAAGCCGCGCACCTCTCGGCCCAGTCCTGGGGCGAGAGCGTCTCGTTCGGCTTCCGGAACTGCGGCGACGCGACGGAGGATCTTCTGCCTCTGCGTCTCGTAGTGTTGGAGTGCCTCGGAGATGCCCTCCGAGCCGTCGCGCATCGCCTTTGCGTACACATCCAGCTCATGGCGATCGCCCTTGGATGCGTTACCAGTGACCGCTGCCCTCCTGCCCCGACGGCGACCGATCAAATAGCCAAGGCCAAAATCGAACAGACCACTCATCTCATGCCCAGCGACAGTCAGCAGTTGGCCGTCGGATCGACGGGCAATACGCTGATGCTCGCGTCCTGGACATTGTTGGCATCGTAGGTGATGTTGAGATTGCTGTCCGTGTAGCTCAGCTCGACACCGAGCACACCCTGAGGATCGCCAATCTGCGGATGTGCGCTGAAGAGCGCGGCCAGCGTGGGGCTTGTGATGTTGAAGAGACCACAGCTACCACCGTGGCGATCAACCTTGAGAGCGGTCATGGTGCTGTCCGCGGGAAGCCAGTGGAGGACTTCTTGCTCCGCTACGGACGCGGCCGTGTTGTCAGTGAAATTCTGCTGGTATCCTCCGATGATGCCATCGCCGACCATGACGTCGGTGAACTGGTAGGTTTGCCCGCTTTCGTCGTTCGTAAGGCCGCCACCGAAGCAGGAGTTCGCAGCCGTGCATAGGACCCCCGGACCGTGATCAGCGCCATGGAGGGCTGTCATCTCGGCTACCGTCGCGCCAATACCGGTGAAGTTCGATGACGCCGAGGTTGCCGATGCGGAGGACTGCGGTAAGGAGGAGTGAGTTGCGGGTGCCTGGCTAGAGGGAGCCTGGCTGCGCGTACCCCCTGTGGACGAGCACGAAGCTAAGACAAAAGCCAGCCCCACAAGAGGAAGCGCCTTTATCGTCCGCATCTTCCGAGCTTGCCCCCCGTGCTTTTGCACGATCATCAAAGGGCGGGGCAGAAACTGGGCTCACGGCGCCGCCCTGTCCGCCTCCGAGTGGTCGGTACAAAACCGTAGGCGAGGGGCAACGGTCTAGTCTGTACGGTGGCAGACATCACCGAGCGAGGTGGCACTCTAATCGCCGACGGTTGGCCCGCCTGCGCGGGGTGCCGGATCTGCGACACGTTTGGGGCGTAAGCCGATACTGGCCACCCTCGACGTCCGTGGGCGGCACCGTACGAGAGGACGGTGCTCCCCTGGTACGCCAGCCTCTGATGGCGGCAGAGCGCCTACACCGCACTCGTGCTCCTCGCGTGGCCAGGAGACTACATCCGAGCGAGCAGCTCAGCCTTCTTGGCGGCGAACTCGGCCTCAGTGAGAACTCCAGCATCGCGCAGCTCGCCGAGCTTGCGGATCTGCGTTGGAATGTCGTCTGCGGCGGAGGCGGAGGTAGACGCGCCGTCTGCTCCGGGGGGTGGTGCGAGTTCTGAGGCTCCTGATCCGCCCTTTAGCCAGGTAACCGTTGTCAGCCCTTTATTGGTGAAGAATCCGGTGGCTAAGCTGTAGTGTTTGGTGCGGCTAGACTGGCCCTCTATATGCCATCCCGCCGCATACATTTTATTGGCGTCACGCTGGAATTCTCGCTCGTTCTTGTATCGCTTAACCTGCACCTGCGGTGCGACGGCTTCCGAGCCTGCTGAGCCTTGACGGAGTTCCCGAGATTTTTCCAGTAGCCGACCTTCTTGCCGGGTTCCAGCCACGCGACCGTGTCGCCGGTCTCAAACCGGCCGACTTCGGAAACCATGACTTCTTGGATTGACGACTGTTATCTCCTCGGCAAGACGACGTGCGGGCGAGTACTCGACCCCGTCGATTCCCTGCATCTTCTGGTAGCTGACGTGAATCCCCATAAGTTGCTCACCAACCCTGAAGACGAAGTCGGGGTGTTTCCCGTCAAGGATCAGGATCTGCTCGATTTCACCGATGGGGATGCGTTCCTCGTTCGCCTCACGACCCCCGAAGGCGCCGACTTTCGCGACCGTCCGGAGGACCAATTCATCTTGCTCGACCAGCGCGCCGCCGAGCTGGTGAGCCACCAACGTGCCCATGGCTTCCAAATCCTCCCTGTTTATATGCGTCGGGCCGAGTATAGGGAGCCCAGAGACGCTCGCCAACTACTCGTCATCCGCACCAAACGGTTGCACTTTAAAGACTGAGGCCGCGACGAAGGGTGCCACGCCCAGCGCCCGCAGGCCCCATCCTGGTGCGTTTGGGGGCTGGGCGGAGACTTGAGGCGGGAGGCGCGGTGACAGCGCTCAACTCACTGGGGCGCGACCTAGAAAGGCCATCCTGATCGGTACGATTGGCCCTTCATGCTGGCGGTGCTCGTCGCAACGCTCGTGCTCCTCGCCGCTGGGGCCGCCTACGGGTGGTGGGTATGGCGCGTCCCAGCGCCGCAATGGCGAGAGGTGGGATTCATGGCCTGGTGCTGATCGGAGCTTCTTTGGCCGCCCTCGCCACCATCACCGGCTGGCCGGTCTGATCCCTCCCGTCGGGGGCCGTCATGAGAGCAACCCTGGATCATCAGCGCCACCCGGGCGATGCGCGGCTATGTAGGTCGGCGGCGGGGGTGGGGTTTGGTGCCCACCCGGGCGATCGAGCCCTCCGATCGCCCAGGCGAGCACCAGCACACCGAGAACGGCATAAGCCATGGCCTCCCACGGCTGGGGAAACCAGGCTGCCGGGCCGTCCAGCCCACGTACGGTAGCTCGCGGACCGTGGCAGACTTCCCACGACATGCGGGGCCGTTCCCCCGACGCCTACGAGCGCTTCTCAGCGGCAGTTGACCTGCCGATGATGGTACTGGCCCTCGTCTGGCTGCCGGTGCTCGTCGTTCCCTTCGTTATCAGGCTATCGCCCGGCCTGACCGTCACCTTCGAGGACGTCGACTACGCGGTGTGGGCGGCCTTCGTAGTCGAGTACCTTGTGAAGTTGTGGCTCGCGCCAGCCCGAAGGAGGTTTTTCACCCACCACCTAGTCGACTTAGCTGTCATCGCCTTGCCGATGCTTCGACCGCTGCGGGCGGCCCGACTCCTCCGAGTCCTGGATCTGGGTCGGGTTGGAGTTGTGCTAGTCAATGCTCTGCGACGAGCCAGGGACGTATTCACTCATCGCGGGCTCCACTTCGTGCTTCTCGCTGTCGGGCTGGTCGTGTTTGCCTGCGCGGGTCTTGTCCTTTCGTTCGAGGACAACGCCCCGGGCTCGAACATTGCCAACTTCGGCGATGCCCTCTGGTGGGCAATAGTCACCGTCACTACGGTCGGTTATGGGGATCGTTTCCCGGTAACGGCGGGTGGTCGAGGTGTTGCCGTCGTCCTCATGCTGGTGGGGATCGGCCTCATCGGAGTGCTGACGGCGACAGTGGCCTCTTACTTCGTCCAGCAGAAGGCGGACGAGGGCAACGCCGATCTGGTCGAAGAACTCGATCGATTGGAGACGATGCTCGCCAAGCTGATCAAAACCGAGGACGATTGACCGCAGCCTCGATTCGTCGGGGATGAGGCGATGGACGGCCCCGGGCGGGGCGAGATCATTGGTAGAGCGGCCGCATCTCTCCGTCGTGAGAGGAGCAAGCGCCGGATCGCCCGCCGGAGTGCGAGTATGTGCCATCGTTGCACTCATCGACGTATCCCTTGGTGGACTCCCAGAAGGATGGGATGCAGTCGAAGTAGTTGCAGAAGCTCGATGGTGGACTGTAGATATCCGCACCCCCGCAGAAATTGTAGCCCCAAGGATTAGATGGAGCCCCGCACAGGTCCTGCACTGCCTGGGTTGGTGGTGCCGGGGTCGCCGTTGAAGGTTTCGCCGTGCGCGTGGCAGCCGGGGTTGGTTTGGGCGTTGGTGTTGGGGTGGGTGTGGCAGCGGTCGCGGATGACGACGACGGGACCTGCGTTGTGGACGCCGCTTGCGTGGGTGTGGATGGGGAGCTACCGCAGGCAGCAAACCCTACCGCCAACGCGAGGAGTCCAAAACACCTCAATCCAATCGACGGTATCTTGGGTCCAGTCACGACCGTCCTCCATGGCAGTTTGTGGAAGTTGACACCCGGCATCGTGGCGAGCCACTCGTAATGGGGTCAGGATCAGCCGAGACTTCAGATAGTGTCACGAACAGGAGTTGGCGTCGGTCAGCTAGCGCACACGGCAGATTCCACCCATCGCGGTTGGGTCGTTCAAGCAGACCAGACCCACCTGAGATCCGCGAGGGATCGACGTTTCTAGTCCTCTGGCGCCCGGTGCCGCACCCAGGCTCCCGCGGACACGGGGCGGTGGCTCCTGTGGCTCTCAGACCCTCCACGGGCACCTGACCGGCAGGTTTTGCCGCCGTTGCTGGCGGAGATCGCCGCCGTCGAGCGGGTTCGGCCCGTCAGCCCCCTGGGTGTCGCCTCCCCGGCGGGAGGCGTCCTACGTTCCCAGCGAGGATGAGGTGGACGCGCTGATCAACTCCGTGGGCGGGGAGGCAACCTGTGACGCGGACCCCTGATCGCCGCTCCCGACGCCCGATGGTGAACGCTGCCGAGCTTCGCGGCTAGCTCGGCGTTGCGTTCACCAAGCCCAGCTCGCTGCTTAGACCGGCGTCCGCGGACGTGAAGGTGCTCTGAGCCGACAACACCGTCGTAAAGATGGAGTTGTAGTTGCTGACGTCATTGGTGTTCGCCGCGAGCGTTCCTAGGTCCGCTTCGAGAGCGGCATCAGCGTTGATCACGGCTTGTGCATCGGCCTGGTCGGCGGCAGGAAACGTAATCGCGGATACGCTAGTGTCGAACGTCTGCCGTGTTGTAACCTCGTCGTTGATGGCGGCTGCCGATACCGTCGGGTCCGTGGAGTTCTGGTTTGGAATATCCTGGTTGACTGCCGCTATCATCGTGTTGAAGGCAGCGAGGTAAGCACTCGCCGCTGCGGCAGTTAGATCGGCGGCTGATGTTGTCGGCGGTGACGTGCTGGTCGATCCGCCGCCTTTCGCTCCCGTGCCGCCTCCGCACGCCGCCAGAGCCCCTACGGCCACCAGAGCGGCCAAAGACACCAGTACTCTTGGCCTCACCCACAACCCCCCAAAGGTCCCCAAATCAGGACCAGTAGAGTATCACCGATCCGGCCAGTCCGCTCGTCGGCAGATTCCGATGCCCTCCACACGCCATTCTCCGGGATTGACAGGACGCAGGATTGATCGGGCTGCGGGTTGCCGGTTACCGTGAGCCCTAGTGCAGCGCGCCGGAAATAGCTTTCTGGTTGCTGTAGGCGCGCTGGGTCGGTGTCTTCACCCCGCATCAGGGTTACCATCGCCCCCGTGGCCGAGGGCGCCGTCATCCGTCCCGAGCGCGACGCGGACCATGCCGTGATCGCAGAGGTGGTCCGCGCGGCATTCGTCGAGCATCCCGACGAGGTCGCATCGTTCGTCGAGCGCATTCGGGCGTCGGAGCAGTTCATTCCGGAGCTGGCGTTGGTCGCCGAGGACTCCTCCGGTGTGATTGCTCACGTGATGTTGAGCTGGGTCGGCGTTGAAGGGGGGTGCCGTACAAGGATCCTCAATCTCACGCCGATGTCGGTTCGGCCTGACCGCCAGCGCATGGGTGTGGGGGCACGGCTGATCCGGGACGCGCTCGGCCGCGCCGAAGACGCAGGCGAGCCTGCCGTCATGGTCGAGGGCATTCCCGCGTACTATCCTCGCTTCGGCTTCGAGCAGGCGAGCGCGCTCGGCTTCATCGCCCCGCATCCGAAGATCCCCGACGACGCCTTCATGGTCAAGCGGCTCCCGGGATACCATCCTGACCTCGCCGGTCGGATCGTCTATCCAGCCGCGTTCGAGGCTCTCGGGTACCATGTTGTGCGCCACAAATAGCTTGTGTAATGGCTAGGGAGGGATGATGATGCAGGCATGGCACACCGTCCCGCTCCCGCCCTGCCCCTCGATGACGACAGCCGCGCCGCCCTGACCGCTTGGACCCGCGCGCGCACCCTTCCACAGCGTCAAGTCCTACGCGCCCGGATCGTGGTCCGGGCCGGCGATGGCACCCCCAACTCCACGATCGCCAAGGAACTCGATTGCTCGATGCCGACTGTCGTCTTGTGGCGGCGGCGGTTTCAGGAAGAGGGTGTGGCCGGCCTCGAACAGGATGCTCCGGGACGCGGGCGTCCGCGTATCCATGACGATCGGATCGTGGCCCAGATCATCGGCGTCACCGTGGGTCGCCCAACCAAAGGGGAGACCCACTGGTCGAGCCAGGCGGTCGCGGACCGGGTCGGCGTGAGCAAGTCGACGGTGCTGCGCGTCTGGCGGGACCAAGGCCTCCAGCCCCATCGCACCCGTGGCTTCAAGTTCAGCACCGACCCGGAGCTAGAGGAAAAGGTGACCGACGTGGTGGGCCTCTACCTACATCCGCCCGAGAAGGCGGTGGTGCTCTGCGTCGACGAGAAGTCCGCAGATCCAAGCTCTGGATCGCACCCAGCCGCTCCTCCCGATGCGCCCCGGACAGGTGGAGAGGCGGACCCACGACTACGTCCGCCATGGCACCGCCACTCTCTTCGCCGCCCTCGACGTCGCGACCGGAGAGGTCACCGGGAAGACCTATGTGCGGCATCGCCATCAGGAGTTCCTCAGGTTCCTCCAGCTCCTCACCGCCCGCTATCCCCGCCAGGAGCTGCACCTGGTCCTCGACAACTACCGGACCCACAAGCACCCGGAGGTCCAGGCCTGGCTCGGCCAACACCCCCGCTTCCATCTCCACTTCACGCCGACCAGCGCGAGCTGGCTGAACCAGGTCGAGACGTGGTTTTCCATCGTGCACCGCAAGGCCATTCGTCGGGGGGTGTTCCGCAGCGTCCGCCACCTTACGGAAGCCATACAGCGTTTCCTGGACTCCTGGAACGCGCGCAAGCACCCCTTCATGTGGGTGAAGACGGCGACCCAGGTGCTCCGTGCCTACACCAACCAGAAAGCTATTTCCGGCGCGCTGCACTAGCGGTCCCACGGGTGGCCCCCAGAGGAGATGACCAATGAACGACGACCGAAACATCATCTTGACCTCGCCTGAGTGGCCTTATCGCCGAAGCAGCGCCGATCCCAACCTGATGACGGTGACCGATGTCGGTTTGATGCTGGGCGTGAGCCGTCAGCGAGCCGATCAACTCACCCGGCAGGTGGGCTTCCCGGTGCCCTTCGCCGAGACGTCAGCCAGACGGGTGTGGTGGGACTTCGACGTGGTGTGGTGGGCCGAAGACCACGGGCGCAACTTCTGGACGATGAAGTTCAAGGCAGGCAACCGCTGGCTGACGCTCGGTGAAATGCTGGAGCGGGGGCCTCGGGCGACGACTGAGCCGGGAGGTTGTAGACGGTGAGCGAACAGCCGTCCGGCAGGGGGTTCTGTGGGCGCGGGTAGTCCCCTCTAGTACGCAGGCGGGGGCGGGGGCGGCCACCCTGGCGAGGGCGGTGGCAGCGACCAGTACGTGGGTGGCCAGCTCGGAGGTGCGGTGGGACGGCGCCGGGTGACCGCGCGCAGCCCCATAGCCGTCCAAAAAAGCGAGAACTCGACCGCCTCCACGAGCATCCCGGTTGGAGTCTTGGCCATGCCGGGACGAGATCACGACCAGAACGGGGATGGTTGTCGCAGCAAACAGCGCCCCCGTGACGAGCATTACAACTCCCCAGCCCCGTGCGGGTTCATCGGGTCGGGGAGCCCTGATCCAGTCGCCAATCACGACGCACAGGAGCACTGCAGCGTAGAGGATGGCGAAGATGAGATAGGAGCGGTCCGCATCGCCGCTCGGTCCAAGAGCCGAGGACACCTCGGTCATCTCCCTGCGCTCGCTGAGCGACGCGGCCAGCAGCCGGCTGCTGGCCAACCTGCCCGCGGGTCACTCGCTCGCTCCGGGCCAGCATCAGGACATCCTGCGTCGCGCCGAGGGCAACCCCTTCTTCCTCGAGCAGCTCGCCGCGCACCTCGCCGAGGGTGGTGCGTCGGCGCTGCCCGACACCCTGCACGCGTTGCTCGCCGCTCGCATCGACTCGCTTCCCGCCCCGGAGAAGCGGGCCCTGCAACTGGCCTCGGTGATCGGCAGGACCTTCTGGCTCGAGCCGCTGGGGCGCCTGGGGTGGGAGGGCGACGGGCGGGCCGCGGTGGACAATCTGGAGGGTCGCGGACTGGTGGTCGCCCGGCACAGCTCGAGCCTGCCCGGGCAATCGGAGTTCGCATTCAAGCACGCCTTGCTCCGCGATGTCGCGTACTTTTCGCTGCCCGCTCGCGTCCGGGCCCGCGCCCATGCCGACGTCGCCGCCTGGATCGAGGAGAGCACTCGAGATCGCGCCAGCGAGGTGGCGGAGCTGATCGCCTACCACTATGCGACCGCGGTGGACAGCGAGGACGCCGACATCGCCTGGATGGGCCGCGAGGAGACCCGCGAATGGCTGCGCGGCAAGGCTTTTCAGGCGCTGATCGCGGCGGGGATCTCGGCGCGGCGGCGCTACGCGATCACTCGGGCCGTGCAGCTGCACGAACGCGCGCTGCGACTTGCTGACGGGGACCGGGAGCGGGCGACTGCCCATGAGGCCATCGCCGACGACCATGACGTCGCCTATCACGGCGACGCCGCGGTCGAATCCTGGGACCAGGCCCTCGCCCTGCTCCGGCGCGACTCCGAGCAGGGCGCGCGCCGGGCCGCCATCTGCCTCAAGGCAGCGCGCATGGCGGTGCTGCGCTGGGGCGGGTTTCCGGTATCGGCGGATCCCAGTCTCGGCGACCGGGCGATCGACGAGGGCCTCTCGGTCGCTGGGGACGCGGCCACCCGAGCGCAGTTCCTGGCGCTGCGCGCGCTGTGCGGGGCCCGCTGGGCGTGGTATGGCCGGCGCGACCCCCGGCCCCCCAGGGAGCGGCGGGAGGCGGCCGACTTCATGGAGGGCCATTATGACGATGGAGTCCAGGCCGCCCTCGCCCACCTCGAGCTGATCGAGCCCAACGACGTTCGCGAGCTCGCCCTCGGACACATGATCGCCAGCGTCCTGGTCGGCGACGTCCGGGGCAGATACGAGGAGTCGCTCGGTCACGCCCTGATCAGCCACCGGCTATCCCGTGGCCTTTCGGCACACGAGATCATGCACGCGACCTGCGAGGCGATGTCGCGGCTGACCCATCTGGGCCGGTGGCGGGAGGTCGATCCGTTCCTGGCCGAGCACCTCGACGCGCTCCAAGACCGAGAGCGGGAGATGAGCTGCCCGTACATCCGCTGCGGTCCCCTGTTCGGCGCCCTGGCCCTGGCCCACCGGCGCGACGTGGCCAGGGCTCGGCAGGCCGCCGCCGAGGTGCCGCCGAGCCTCGATCACCCGGGGCAGGCAGAGGCCATCCACGCCCAGCTGTGCATCGAGCTGGGCGAGGTTTCCACGGCTCGAGCCCTGCTCGCCCCGCTGCTGGCCATGGGTCGCGGCCCCGGCCCGGAGGAGATCCCCCGGAGTCGCTGGTCATGGTGGAGCTGCTCCGGGCCGAGGAGAGCTGGACCGAGCTGGCCGCCTACCTGCCCGTCGCTCGCGGCAAGAGCGGCTACCTGGCGCCGATGGCCGCGACCTGCGACCGCGCCGAGGCGGTGATGCTCCTGGCCGCGGGGAACGCCACCAAGGCGGCGAGCCTGCTGGGGCGGGCGGTCGAGGGATTCGAGCGCCTGAGCTTCCCCCTCCAGGTGGCCCGCAGCCGGGAGCTCCTCGCCCGCTGCGGGGGCTCCGAGCGCGATGGTCTCCTCGCCGCCGCGCGCCGCGGCTACGCCCAGCACGGTGCCGTCCGCGACCTCCAACGGCTTGACGGCGCTCCCATAGCCCGGTGAGCGCGCCGCCGACGCCCGGGACCTGGCCCGGCGGGTGAGTGCGATCCGCTTCGGGCGGCTGGTCGATTGTGACGCGTAGGCTCTCCGCAGCCGGGTTAGGACCCGATCATGGGAAGGGCGGCGTCAGCGCGGGGGAAGCGTCCTGCGCCAGCATGAGCGCCTGCTGGGAGAACCAGGCCCCTGCAGCAGGGTCGGTGAACACCGACTGGGTCTGCAGGCTCCAGAGCGGGTCGAAGGTCTGGAAGGTCGGGTTCGAGGAGCTCGGCCAACCGGGTATGGGCGGGGTGGACGCGGCGTCATCCCAGGTGCGCACCCCGCCCGCGGCGTCACATTGACCGTCCGACTGCCCCGGCGTCTTGATCCAAAGGTAGGCGTCGAGCAGCGGCGGGTTGCCAGGCAGGTACGTGTCCAACGAGCTCAGCGCGACGCCGGTGTCAGCGGTCGGCGTGAGCCCGAGGCCCTCGTCGGTGGGGTTGCACCAGCCGCCGGCCACCAGGGTGCTGATGACGCCGCTCGGTTGATCGTAGGGCGCGCCAGCGTAGCTCTGCATGCTGTTGGGTCCGGTGCCGTTACGGCTGGTGTCGACGATGAAGTGGGTGGTCGGGACGGTGCCCGCCAGGTAGGTGGCGTAGCTATCGTCGATACCGGAGGTGTTAAGGTCCGCCTCCGCGAGGGTGGTAGTGTCACTCCAGACGCCGAACGGGCTCAGCACCACGCCGTTGTAAGGGCCGACCAGCGAGGCGATGTCGGTTCCCGGCGCGCCGCCGTTCCAATACTGGCTGGCGCAGCCGCCGGGCGGAGAGGTGGGAGGATAGGCGGGGCCGGCGAAGGCGCCCGTGGGAGTGGACGTTCCCGCGAAGGAGGCCACGTTGGCCAGCGCGTAGGCCGGGGTCTCACCCTCATTCACCGTCGCATAGGCGATGCACGCTGAGACCCAGGTGCCGAAGAAGTCACCGTTGACGTCGTATTGGTAGTTGGAGACGTTGAGGAAGAAGCCCTGGCTCTGCTGCACACCGGCGGCGACGAGGGTTTCGGCCATACCGCCGACGTTCTGCCAATCGCTGTTCCCCCCATCGAGGTAGAGGCTGATGTTGGGGTCGTTTTCGAGCGTGGTGACCGCGAAGCGGATGTCGCCGATCCGCGTCGTGTTAGTGATGTTTGGGAACTCGGTCACGTAGGCCGAGCCACAGTATCCGGGAAGGTTGGCGAGAGCGTCCGGCTCCTCCAGCACGACCGCGTTGGCGTCGCCGAGAGCGTTGCCGATGGAGTCGATCCAGGCGTCGTATGCGGCGTCGGACGGCGCCCCACCCGCCGAGTACTCCGAGCAGTCACGGCCCGGAATGTTGTAGGCGACGAAGATCGGCACCGCGTTCTCAAGGCGGGCCGCGAACATGGTCTGCCGGACCTGCTGAGCGACGTCGAAGTCCGCCTGCTCCCAGCCCAAGTTGCCGGGCTCGGCCGCCTGCGCCGGGGTCTCACCGTCGAGCCAGACCGCGGACGGTATCGACTCCATGGCGGCGATCAGCCCGGCGTTGTGGAACTGACCACTCTTGATCAGCTGGAGGATCTGCTCGATCGAGCCCTGCGCCGGCGGAGGGACGTAGAAGCGCGTGTGGGCCGGCAGGCTGTGCCCGTCAGCTGTGGTGGGCGCGGCTGACACCGTGAGCACCGCCGTCCCCACGGCGCCCACGGCGATGGCAAACGACGCCGACAAGGTGATGCCGTGCGTGATCCGACGCCACATTCCCTTGCCTCCTCACTCTTCCGCCGGTCGTCTGACCTCACCACTCTGCCGTCCTCGGCTCCATCGCCGCTGGCAGTCTTCTTGGGGCCCCGGGGTAGCACACCTCGGCTTAGTTAACCGCTTACATGAGGGATCAAACGTAGCAGCCGGAGACAGTTGAGTCAAGGAGACGACGCCGTCGCGAGCGCGGCACTCCGGCTCGAGTGGCGGGTCACCCGCGGGGCGGGGTTCGGCGGGGGCGGCGTCTGGAGGTCCGCTACTCGCGCCCAACCACGGCGCAGCCGCAGCTCTGGCGAATCACCAGCTCGACAGGGAGGACGATGTCGCGCTGGGTCACTCCAACGCCGGTGACCGCGGCGTGCAACAGATCGAAGGCGACCGCCCCCATCCTGCGGAGCGGCTGGCGCACCGTGGTCAGGGTGGGGTGGAGATGCCGAGCCACGGCGACGTCGTCGAATCCGGTGACCGCGACCTCGTCCGGCGCTCTGATGCCGTGCTGGGCGAGGGTGTGAAGAACGCCGATGGCGGTGAGGTCGTTGGCGCAGACGATCGCCCGGGGAAGTCTCTGGTCAGCCTCGAGCAGCCGGGTGATCACACCCGCCCCGCCACGGGCGCTGTAGTCGCCGGTCCACGCCGGCCCGCCGATGGCCCAAGCTCCGGCCGCCCCGGCCTCGCGCTGAACGGCTTGGCCCCTGGCCAGGCTGTCCGGGCTATCAGCGTAGCCGGACAGGTAGGCGATGGACCGATAGCCGTGATCGACGGCCAAGTGGCGAACCAGCGCCCGCGCCCCCGCCGCGTTGTCGGTGCGCACGCTCATGGTCCGAGGCGAGGGCCGGCCAACCAGGGTCACCACCGGCACCTGGGCGGCGAGCTCGGCGAGGGCGGCCCCGGAGAGGAGCCGGTCGTGGAGGATGAGGCCGTCGGTCTTGCCCGCCAGAGCGGGGAGCCGGCTCGGGGCGTCGCCGATGCGAATCATGGAAACGAGCACATCGAAGCTGGTCCGGCGAGCCGAGGCCTCGATGCCGCGGGTCACCACCTCGTCGAAGATCGGGCTCTCCCCCTCATCCTCCTCATCCGGGTCGCCGGCGCTGCCGCCGATTCGAAAGACGACGCCCACCACCTCCTTCAACCCGCTGGAGAGCGCCCGGGCGGCGCCGTCGCGGACGTAGCTCAGATCACGCACCGCCAGGAGGACCCGCTCCCTCGTCTCCGCTCGCGGCTTGCCACTCCCGTTGAGCACTCGAGACACCGTGGCGGTGGAGAGCCGGGCATGGCGGGCAACGTCGTAGATGGTGAAGGCGGCGCTTGACCTCCTGAACTCGAAGAGCGGGGGCCTCGAGGGCGTCGCTGCTGGGCGGGAGGCCAGGCGAGCGCCAACGCTGGGCCTGGATCGGCTCCAGGGGAGGGCGCTGCCGGCGCGTGCTCCAGGGGCGGCGGTCGTGACCCTGGCCGTCTGCCGCCGATCGCGGATCGGGGGACGACCGGGCCGCGGAGCGTCCTGCTCGAGGCCGGCCACCCCGGACTGGGCGAAGCGTCGGCGCCACAGCAGGACGGTGGGGACCGAGCAGCGGAGCCTCTCGGCAATGGCCCGGTTGGCGAGCCCCTCCCCCGCGCAGAGCACGATCTGAGCCCTCAGGACCTGCCGACGTGGTAGGGCGCGACTGCGCGCCCAGGTGCTCAAGGCGGCACGGCTGGCTTCGTCGAGGGCGATAGCGGGAGCGGGGCGGTTGGCCACGCTGACATCATCATGGCGGCCGCCTCAAGCGTCAACTAATTTATCATCGGCAAAGGTCGGGTTCAGAGCCCGTCACTGAGGCCGAGCGGTCTTCCGCCCTCAACCGCTGCCGGCGCGCCGGGCGCGAGCCCGCCGCCGGCCCTCGTGCATCGCCTGGACCCGGCCCACGGGGATGGCGCGGCCCTCGTCGACCAGGCCGGCAGCCAGGACCTGGGGTTGGGGCAGCCGATCGGCCCACAGGTCGGTCTCGGCCACCAAGCGCGCGGCGGTGTGGATGGTGAAGTCGGTCGGCGTGACCCTATCGAGGTCAGACCACGCCACCGGAAAGGACACGGGTACCCCGGGACGCGCCCGTGGGCTGTACGCACACACCACCGTGGCCCAGCCTACGCGGGTCGCATCGATGAACACCCTGCCCCGGCGTTCCTCTTTCATGAACGCCGTGGTGCCGAGCGCGGGGTCGAGCCGCTCCGCGCGCGCCGCGATCGCCCGCGTCGCAGCGGCCACATCCTCAAAAGCCGAGTTCGCGACCGGGACGAAGACGTGCACGCCCTTGGCACCACTGGTCTTGACGGCGCCGATGAGACCGGCATCAGACAACACCTGCCGGACCAGGAGAGCAGCCTGCACCGCCGCCGGGAAGCCGGCCGTCGATGGTGGGTCGAGGTCGAGAACGAGGTACATCGGTTTCGTCAGGTGGTCGGCGCGGACCAGCGCGGGATGGTACTCCAGCGCGCGCTGATTGGCGAACCAGAGCAGGGTTCGCCGGTCGTCGCAGAGCACGTAGGACACCTCGCGCTTCGACGTCTCTGCCCATAGCTTCACCGTACGCACCCACGACGGGGTGTACGAGGGGGCGTTCTTCTGCATGAAGGGCGCCTCGCCGCGGAGAACACGGACCACCGAGAGCGGCCGGTCGCGGAGCTCGGTGATCATCCGATCGCTCACTGCGGAGAGGTAATCCACCAGGTCCCGCTTGGTCGCCCCCGCCTCTGCGAACAGTGGCTCATCGAGGTGGGTAAATGTGACCTCGGCTGTCTCATGGTCCTGCTTCATCAAAAGGAAGTCTGGCAGACCGCGCGCGCCGGCCGGGCCGGGTGGTCAGAGCCCAAACGCCGTGGAACCCGGGCGGTGAGCCGTCGGCTTGCCGAAGCGATCCGGGACCGATTCGGTACGCTCGACGTACTGTTTCTCAACAGCGGGATCGCTCGTCGGGAACCGATTGAGGCTGCCCCGTGACAACCTCGAACGCTCAGGCGGGGTGCGCGGCGGCGGCGGACCCGCGCGCGGGCCGAGGCGATGGGCGCAGTGCTCACGGGACCTTCAAGCCGTTCGTGACTCTCGGCGGCACCTTGATGAAGCGGTTGTCAGAGGTGGATCCGAAAAGGAGAATCCTGTGATGTTCGAGGGTTTTGAAGTATTCAGGGTGGAGGTGGGTGGGAGCCGGCTCAGGGTCCGCTCCGGTGGCACGGGCGATCCCGTCCTTCTCTTGCACGGCCATCCGCAGACCCATGTCATGTGGCATCTGGTCGCCCCCGCCCTTGCCCGCACCCACACTTTGATCCTCCCCGACCTTCCCGGGTACGGTGAGAGCGCGCTGCCGCCACCGCCGGCAGATGGATTGCCGCCGGCCTCGAAACGGGGAATGGCGGCACAGCTCGTCCAGCTCATTGCGCAGCTGGGCCACCGGCGATTCTCCGTGGTTGGTCACAACCGCGGGGGCAGGTTCGCCTACCGGATGGCACTGGACCATGAGGGCGTAGTCGGCGGGTGAACGCAGACGGTGACCCTGCGCCACCGCGACGGAACCCTCCATGCCGGTGCCTACCCGGAGAGCAGGCTCGCGATCACGTTGATCAAGGTGGCCAGGACGACCACACCGAAGAGATAGGACAGGAGCGCGTGGCGGATGACCAGCTTGCGGATGGCGCGGGAGTTGATGTCGGTGTCGGAGACCTGAAAGGTCATGCCCAGGGTGAGGGCAAGGTATGCGAAGTCCCCGTAGTCGGGCGGCTCGTGGGAGTGCCAGTTGATCCCACCGCCCTCTCGGTGGTAGACCCGGGCGTAGTGCAGGGTGAACACGGTGTGGATTGATGCCCAAGAGAGCACCACGCTCAAGAAGGCGAGCCCGATGGTGAGGATGTGGGCCGGTCCCCGCTCATTGGCCGCCCTGAGCAGGGCAAGGCCCACGCCGACCAGGCTGGCGAGACAGGAGCAGACCAGGATGAGCTCAGCCGCAAAACGGGAGTCGTCCTCACGGGTGGCCATCGCCCTGGTCTTCGCCGGGTCCTTGCCGCGCGTGGTCAGGTACACCGAGGCGATGAAGGCGGCGGCGCTGGCATCCCAGCCGACCAGCTCCGCCACCTGCCAGGGGGTGAGGATGATGGCGGGGATGGAGGCGGCAAGTCCAACGGCCAGACAGAGGCCGAGCCTGGTGCGTGCGGTCACCGGGCCGCTCGTCCCACCGGTGGCGCGGATCGGGAGCTCAGATGCAACCGGAGGTCGCTCCGCAGTTGTGGCACTTGTAGCGTGGGATCTTCCCCTCGTCGGGGTCGGGCACCGTGGGCTCCCCGGTGGCAGCCCCTCCGGCTGGGTTGAGTTTGATCTCTCGAATGCGGTCCAGACGCCATCTCCGGTCCTCCCGGTGGAGAGCGGCGCCGTTCAGCGGTCGTCGCCCATGGCCTTACTGTATTCCGCGCCCCGAGTCGCCGAGGTCGTCGGAGCGTCCGGCCTCTGGGCGGGACCATGAGAGGTCGGGTGGGCGCCCACGACGAGCGCCGGCCCGATGACGGTGGTCGATCCGTTGGCGGCTAGACGCCGACCCCGGCCAGCTGGGCCAGTCCCAGCCGCTTGAACCCCTCGACCTGCCCCTTGATCCCTCGCTCGGTGGGCAGGCGCTCGATGCTGGAGGCTCCGAAGAAGCCGGCAACACCGGGGAAGACACACGAGATCTTCAACGACGTTGCAATCATGCGGTCTCTCACCAACGTGAGAATCCTTGCACCGGCTGACGAGGTGGAGGCCGCTCAGGCCATTCGGGCGATGATGGCCGCTGACGGGCCGTTCTACCTGCAGGTGACCCGTGAAGCGTCCCCGTGCTCTTCGACTCCGACCATCGATTCCAGATCGGCCGGGGAGTGAGGTTGTGCGAGGGTGGAGATGTCAGCCTGGTGAGCACCGGCCCTCAGACGACCAGGGTGTTTGAAGCGTCCGAGATTCTTTCCCGGCGCGGCATCCAGGCGACGGTGCTCCACCTTCCGACCATCAAGCCTATCGACGAGCTCGCATTGGTCGAGGCGGCCCGCGCAACCGGTCTGGTGATTGTGGTCGAGGAGCAGAACGTGCTCGGAGGTCTGGGAGGGGCGGTGGCGGAGGTGCTCTCGAAGCGCCACCCGGTTTCGGTCATACGGCTCGGCATCCGCGATGCCTACGGGGAGAGTGGGCCCAACCCCGCACTCCTCGACAAGCACCGCCTCTCGGCGAGCAAGATTGCTGAAGACGTCCACGCGCTGGTCACCCGGCGGACACCGCGAACGCCCTGGATCACCCGTCTCTCAGGACTTGACAAGGTTGGATAGATCATGAAACGCATTGTCCACTACATCGGGGGCGCTCTCATCGCCGGCACGTCGGGACGGAGCGGCGCGGTTTTCAACCCTGCCACCGGAGAGCAGACCGCCACGGTGGACTTCGCCAGCGCCGCTGAGGTCGATGCGGCGGTGGAGAGCGCCTCCGGAGCGGCGCCGGCGTGGCGCTCGGCGTCTCTCTCCCAGCGGGCGGAGATCGTGTTCAGGTTTCGCGAGCTCCTCCACCGCCGTCGCGACGAGGTCGCCCATCTGGTCACCGCAGAGCACGGCAAGGTGCTCTCGGACGCCGCCGGTGAGGTCGCGCGAGGCCTCGAGAATGTGGAGTTCGCCTGCGGCATTCCGCACCTCCTCAAGGGCGCCTTTTCGGAGCAGGCCTCACACGGTGTGGACGTCTACTCGATCCGTCAGCCCCTCGGGGTGGTGGCCGGGATCACCCCCTTCAACTTCCCCGCGATGGTACCGATGTGGATGTGCGCCAACGCCATCGCATGTGGCAACTGCTTTGTGCTCAAGCCCAGCGAGAAGGACCCGTCCCCATCGCTGCTGTTCGCCGAGATGTGGCATGAGGCGGGTCTCCCCGATGGGGTGTTCACGGTGATCCAGGGCGATCGAGAGGCGGTCGAGCGCATCCTCGAGCATCCAGACATCGCCGCGATCTCCTTTGTGGGCTCCACCCCGGTGGCCCGACACATCTACGAGACGGGAACCAGCCATGGCAAACGAGTCCAAGCCCTGGCCGGGGCCAAGAACCACATGGTGGTGCTGCCGGACGCCGACCTGGATGTCGCGGCGGACGCCGCCGTCTCAGCCGCCTACGGCTCCGCCGGAGAACGCTGCATGGCCGTTTCGGTGGTCGTCGCAGTGGGCGGCATTGCTGACCGGTTGGTCGATGCCATCGCCGAGCGCATGGCGAAGGTGAAGGTCGGCCCCGGGGATGACCCGGAGTCCGAGATGGGACCCCTGGTCACAGCCCTGCATCGTGACCGGGTAGCCTCCTACCTCGACGCGGCGGCGCTCGGTGGCGCGAGGGTCGTCGTCGACGGGCGTCGCGAGGCTCGGAACGGCGGGTTCTTCATCAACCCGTCGCTGGTCGACGGGGTGCGACCCGGATCACCGGTGTATGACGATGAGATCTTCGGTCCGGTGCTCTCGGTGACCCGCGTCGATAGCTATGACGAGGCTGTGAGACTGGTCAACTCCAATCCCTGGGCGAACGGCGTGGCCATCTTCACCCGGGATGGCGGAGCCGCCCGGCGCTTCCAGTTCGAGATCCAGGTGGGCATGGTGGGCATCAACGTGCCGATCCCGGTGCCGGTCTCCTATTACAGCTTCGGTGGCTGGAAGGCGTCGCTGTTCGGGGACCTCCACGTCTACGGTCCGGAGGGGGTCAGCTTCTACACCCGAACCAAGGTGGTGACCTCGCGATGGCCGGATCCGAGCACCAGCCGAGTGGACCTCGGCTTCCCACAGACCAGGTGATCTGCGGATGAAGAAGCCCACCATCGTCTGTGCTGGGATTACCAGCACAACGAAGGCATCACCATCGTCGTGCCCACCCTCGAGGACGTGGAGATCGTCTCCCGGTGCATCGTGGAGAGGCTCAACCGGACCACAGGACCCACCATGTTCATCCTGCCGATGCGTGGCTGGTCCACTTATGACCAGAGTGAGGCGCTGGCCACCCGGGAAAGGGGTTGGGCGAGGGGCAACGGCGACGGCCCGGTTTGGGAGCCTGATCCGGCTCATCCGGAATGGTCTCGGCGCGCCGGTGTGATGCTGGGGATTCTGCGCGATGGTTTCGACCCATCCAACCAGAATCTCGATCTGCTCGCCACCGACCATCACATCCTCGATCCGGAGTTTGGCGACCTGGTCAACAGGGTGATGGACGAGATGCTCGACCACAAATGGGCCAAGGGGGTCCATCGCGACTTCTCCATCCACGCCCTGGTCTGAGACGCCGATCGCCTCGGACCAGCCTATGCTTCGGCTTCTGTGAGCTGGATGGAGGCACGCTCGCGGGGGATGCTCCTCCGCGACAGCGCCCAGTAGAGGCCGGCGCCGACCACCAGTGCGATCAGCCAGCTCAGGTCCGCCCCGTGGGTGGCGGTGGAGAGCGGCGATTCATATGCAGGGAAGTAGTACTGAGCATCGATCCACAGCATGGCGGCGACCATGCCCTACGGCCAGCGCCAGCAGTGCTCTCCAATTGAACCCGCCGTTTCGCCAGTAGACTCCCCCACCCCTGGCGGCAAGCGACAGCCGATCGTAGTGACCCCGCCGCAGCAGCCAGTCCACCGCCATGATGCCGAACCAGGGCGCCAGCCAGACCACGATGTAGTCGAGGAACCCGGAGAGATCGGTGTAGAAGTTTCCCTTGTAGATGACCAGCGCGGTGATGCCACCGCTGACCACCGTGTCGATGAGAATGCAACCCCACCGTTTGAGGGGAATGCCGATGGCCTGCAGCGTGACGCTGGAAGAGTACATGTCGATGGTGTTGATCGCGAACAGTTGGAGCAGGGCCACCACCATGAAGGGCCAGAAAAACCAGGCGGCGAACGCCGAGGGAATGCCGGTGACCGCGGTGACACTGGGGCTGACCAGGTACGCGGCAGCTCCGAGAAGCTCGAGCAGAATGGAGGGGATCGCCGCACCCAGGGTCGCGGCCCAGAAGGTCCTCCCCTGGCCGGTCGTGCGGGGCAGGTACCGGGAGTAGTCCGCAGCGTTCTCCGTCCAACCCAGGCCGCCCGCCGAGACGATGAGAACCACCGCTGTGGTCCAGAGCCACCAGGACGTGCCCTGGGCGCCGCTGCTCAGTCGAACGTGGGGCAGGACCAGCACCGCCATGATCGCGAAGAGCACGATGAACAGCAGGGAGAGCCAGCGCAGCACCGTTTTGATGGTGGCGTGTCCGAGCAAGGGGACCACGAGCTGGACCGCCACGGCGGCGACGATCACCCCGGCCTTGGCGGCGGGACCGAGGTTGGAACCCTCTCGGGCGAACATCGCCACCACCACCAGGACCACGACGACGATCCCCTCGATCTCGAATCCGACCTGGGTGATCCAGTTGAAGAGCGCGGGCAGGCGGTTGCCGTTGCGGCCGAAGGGGGCTCGGCTGACCATGAAGGCGGTGGTGCCCGTCTCGGACCCCCAGAGGCTGGCGAATCCCAGGAACAGGTAGGCCAGGTTGCCGATCAGGATGGCCAGGACCGCCTGTGCGAAGGACAGGCCGAAGGAGACGATCAGAGCTCCGTAGACCAGGAACTCGACGTTCCACACCGCTCCGGCCCACAACCAGAAGAGTCCCGAGGGGCGCATCGACCGTTCCGATTCGGGGATGAGCTCGATGCCGCGACGCTCCAGCCGAAAGGCGGCGTACTCCTCAGGGGCCTCCGCCGCCTCAGGCGGCGTGAGCCAGCGGGATGGACGGGCGGCGGCCGCAGTGGGCGAAGGTCGGTTGGTCACGCTTGAGCCTCCCCTCAGCGCTGGTGCGGCAGTGGCGGGCTGAAACGAGCAGTCTAGGTGGTGACCTTCTCCTTTCGCCCGGCCCGCCGCCCGGTGGAACCATTCAGGTGAATGAGCCGGCCGCCCAGACCTCACCAGCGCGGGTCGCCCGAGTTCCTCTCCCGCCGCACCCGACGACCGTCACCCCCACCCGCCCGGCGTTGCCTCATGGCCACGAGGCGCCCAATGGCGGCGGGCCCTCCTGAGGAGGCCGGTGTCGCGCATTCCTGGAGCCTCGATGATGAAGACGGATGACTACTTCACCATGCGTGCGGCGGCCGCACCGACCAAGCCCGGCCGATACGTCGATGTCGAAGCCATGGACCCCGTCGAGGTCCTGCCCGGCCTGGGCGTGCGGCCGGTGGTCCGCCGGCGCGCGATGGTCAACTTCGTCTCGTTCGCGCCGCACACCGAGGCTCCGACCCATGTCCACGAAGGGGAGCAGATCGCTATCGTGGTGGAGGGTGACCTGGAGATGGTATCGATGGCGATGTCCGGACCCTGCACGGTGGGCAGCTGGCCGTCATCCCCGCCTGGGTGCCGCATCTTCAGTCCGCCGCGGCACGCGCTCCTGGAAAGGCTGCGCCGCCTGACCGGGCCCAGCGAGAGCGACGGCTGAGCCTTCACGCCGCTGGAGCCTGTATCAGGACACGGAGGTGGAGCACCGGTTCGTGGAGACGTTCGTCGTCGCCTCGTGGGAGGAGCACCTGCGTCAGCACCGCGAGCGCTACACCGCCACCGACCAAGACATCGAGGAGCGAGCCAGCGCCCTCTCGGAACCGGCGCCTCAGACCTCCCTGCCTCATGACCGCCGTCCCGCCCGGATCGCCGGGCGGTCAGGCCTTGATGGCGAGCGCGCGGGCGATCGACTCCTCCCAGTGGCGCAGCACGCGGCCGTAGTTGGCCGCGAGGTCCCGGAGCCCGGGGTTGGCCTGGGGCACGAGCGCGGTGAAATCGTGACTGACCGTGACCGAAGAGCCCGAAGATGACCGCTCCAGGACCACGCCGATCAGACCGGCGCGGTCGCCAGGGGAAGTCACGCTGTACGCGATGGCCGAGTCACCCTCACGCCGGATGACAGTCCAGAGCCTCAGGTGCTGACCGTGCGAGGTTGTGAAGACGGTCCCCGGCTCGGCGTCGTGGGCGCAGGGGCTGGGGAACTCCGGGTCCCAGTCCTCAGCCCACACCCGCTCACCCCGCGGCGTGAAGAGGGCGAAGGCCCGGTCCGGAGCCAGGGCCACCTGAATGGTCCCGTGGAGCCGCACCCGTTCACACCGGGTCATTGGCATCCTCCTGGTCAGGGCTGCTCAGTCGGTGGCTGGCCGCCGCCGTGAGGTCGAGCCCGTAGACCTCTTTCAGCCGGTCGATGACCGCCACCGTCCGTTCGTCGAAGGGCATCTTCCGCTCGAAGGCGTGCAGGGCAATGCCCTCGAGGAGGCCCCCGAGGGAAACGTCGAGATATTCAGCCAGGCCCTTGAGGACTTTGAGCAGACGCCTCTCCAGCCGGACGCCGGTCTGGACCCGGTCGACCTGGATCATGGTACCATTCTACCATGGTACTAATGGTCAGGTGCGAATGCGGGGGTTTTCCGGCTGTGGGTCGGCTATGCTGGGCCGGGCATGCTCCCCCATGCGTCACCGAGTTACGCCTTCACCGCACGCTGCCGCCTCAACAACACACCGGGGACCTTGGGCAGGCTGACATCCGAGATCGGACGAGTCGGCGGCGACCTCCGGGCGATCGACATCGTCGGGGTGGATCACCACAGCATCGTCCGCGACATCACCATCCTCGCCGCCAGCACAGAGCACGTCGAGCAGCTGGTGCAGGCCATCGCCGCAGTCGAGGGCGTCGAGCTCCTCGAGTACTCCGACCGGGTCTTCGCCGCGCACCGCGGTGGCAAGATCGAGATCACTCCGAAGGTACCGGTGAAGACCCGCGACGACCTCTCGATGGTGTACACACCCGGTGTCGCCCGGATCAGTAAGGCCATCGCGGCCAACCCGGAGCGGGTGCGCGACCTCACCATCAAATCGAACTGTGTGGCCATCGTGAGCGACGGGAGCGCGGTCCTGGGCCTCGGCAACCTCGGCGCTGCAGCGTCTCTGCCGGTGCTCGAGGGCAAGGCCATGCTGTTCAAGGAGCTGGCCGGGGTGGATGCCTTCCCCATCGCCCTGGCGAGTCAGGAGACCGGCTCGATCGTCGCCACGGTGCAGGCGATCGCCCCAGTGTTCGGAGGGATCAATCTCGAGGATGTGGCGGCCCCTCGCTGCTTCGAGGTGGAGCGGCAGCTCACCGAGCGGCTCGACATCCCGGTCTTTCACGACGACCAGCACGGAACCGCGGTCGTGGTGCTCGCCGCACTCCTCAATGCGCTTCGGGTGGTCCGCAAGCAGCTCGAGGACGCACGGGTGGTCGTGCTGGGCTGCGGCGCGGCAGGCAGCGCAGTGATCCGTCTGCTGCTCGCCGCCGGCGCTCGCGATGTGGTCGGTGTCGATCGCGGCGGCATCCTCAATCCCGATGACCCCGACCTCCACCCCTACCTCCACAAACTCGCCGAGATCTCCAACCCGCGGTGCCTTCAGGGCACGCTGCGCGACGCGCTGACCGGGGCCGATGTGCTGATCGGGGCCAGCATCGGGGGGCTGGTGGTGCGCTCGGATCTCGAGCTGATGGGCCCTCGGCCGATCGTCTTCGCCCTGGCCAATCCCGATCCCGAGATCGCCCCCGAGGATGCCGACGGTATCGCTGCGGTGATCGCTACCGGGCGCAGCGACTACCCCAACCAGATCAACAACGTGCTCTGCTTCCCGGGGTTCTTCCGTGGCCTGCTGGACTGCGGCGCCCGCCGGGTCACCGACGCGATGAAGCTCGCTGCCGCACGGGCAATCGCCGACCTGGCGGCGGGCTCAGCGCTGCATCCGGAGCACGTCGTGCCCTCCGTTTTCAACCGTGATGTGGCACCGGCGGTGGCAGCGGCGGTGCGCGAGGCCGCGACCCGGGAAGGGGTGGCGCGCGAACCGGTGCGGCCGGCCGGGCGGCCTGGCATGGTGCCGGCATGACCGTGGTCGAAGGGGCCCATCTCTCCTACGCCACCGCCTGCGCGCTGCTGGACCGGGCTGCCGCCGCAGCCGGCATCGACGACTCGGTGCGCGACGTCCTTCACGAGGTCAAGCGCGAGCTGGTCGTTCACTTCCCGGTGGAGATGGATGACGGCTCCTTCCAGGTCTTCACCGGATTCCGGGTGCAGCATGACGCCTCCCGCGGCCCCACCAAGGGAGGTATCCGTTATCACCCGCAGATGACCCTGGATGACGCGCGGGCGCTGGCCATGTACATGACCTGGAAATCCGCGGTCATGGACCTTCCCTTCGGGGGTGCCAAGGGCGGGGTGATCTGCAATCCCAAGGTGCTGAGCCGCGATGAGCTGGAGCGTCTGACCCGGCGTTACACCACCGAGATCGCTCCGCTTCTCGGTCCTGAGAAGGACATCCCGGCGCCCGACCTGGGCACCGACGCGCAGGTGATGGCCTGGATCATGGACACCCTGTCGATGCACGCGGGCTACTCCATCCCGGCAGCGGTCACCGGCAAGCCGGTGGAGATCGGCGGCTCGGAGGGTCGTCACAGCGCACCCGGCAAGGGCCTCGCCGTGCTCGGCGTGCAGGCGCTGCGCGAGGCGGGCATCGACCTCGGTGGCGCCACCGCGGCGGTTCAGGGCTTCGGATATGTGGGCGCTACCACGGCGACCCAGCTGGCGGAGGCCGGGGTGCGCGTGGTGGCGGTATCCGACAGTGGTGGGGGGACGCACCGCGAGGGCGGTCTGGATCTCGAAACCCTGCTCGAGATCAAGCACCGCGGTGGGGCGGTGGGTGACCTCGCCGGTGCGGAGAGGATCAGCAATGCCGACCTGATCGGGCTCGACGTGGATCTGCTGGTCCTGGCCGCGGTCGAATCGCAGATCAGCAGGCGAAATCACCAGTCGGTGCGAGCTCGGGTCATCGCCGAGGGAGCCAACGCGGCGATAACCCCAGATGGAGATGACGCGCTCAGCGACCGCGGGGTGCTGGTCGTGCCCGACATCCTGGCGAACGTGGGCGGTGTGGTTGTCTCCTACTTCGAGTGGGTCCAGGATCTGCAGGCGTTCTTCTGGAACGCGGGCGACGTGGACGCCCGCCAGCGCGAGCTGATGATCTCCGCATACGAGCGCGTGCGGGCACGGGCCGCTCATGACCGGGTGACGATGCGACTCGCAGCCTGGGAGATCGCGGTCGAGAAGGTGGCGAGAGCCACCGAGGTGCGCGGCATCTACCCATGAGTGACCAGGAGACGATCCGCTTCGCCGAGGTGTCGCATCCCGGACGTCGATGCTATGTTGGGTTCCGATGACGCTGGCCTCCCGCACCGCCCCGATGGTGGCCGAGAACCCCTGGCTCAACGCCCAACGGCAGTTCGATCAGGCCGCCGTGATCCTCGACCTCGCACCCTCGCTTCGAGCCGTGCTGCGCGAGGTCCGGCGCGAGCTCGTGGTCCGATTTCCGGTGAAGATGGACGACCGGCGGGTGGTGATGTACGAAGGTTACCGAGTCCAGCACAACCTGACCCGAGGTCCGGCCAAGGGCGGGCTCCGCTTCCACCCCGACACCAACCTGGACGAGGTCAAGGCGCTGGCGATGTGGATGACCTGGAAGTGTGCCCTGGCCAACATCCCCTTCGGTGGGGCCAAGGGTGGCGTAGCCGTGGACCCCGCGCTGCTGAGCCGGCGCGAGCTGGAGCGACTGACCCGCCGCTTCGCCAGCGAGATCGCGATCCTGATCGGACCGGATTCCGACATCCCGGCACCCGACGTCAACACCTCGGCCCAGATCATGGCCTGGATCATGGACACGCTCTCGATGGAGGCAGGCTATTCGATCCCCGCCGTGGTGACCGGCAAGCCCCTCGACATCGGCGGCTCGGAGGGCCGCGCCGAAGCGACCGGTCGGGGCGTGGCGATCATCGCGGTCGAGGCCTGCCGGCGCCTCGGCATGGATCCCGTCGAGAGCAGTGTCGCGGTCCAGGGATATGGCAACGTCGGCGCGGTGAGCGCGCGACTGCTCGCTTCGCGCGGCTTCCGAGTCACCGCGGTGTCGGATGTCCACGGTGGCATCCACAATCCGGACGGGCTCGACCTCGAGGAGCTGGAGGCGCACCGGCGGAACACCGGCGCGATCGCCGGATTCCCCGGTGCGCGGGCGGTGTCCAATTCGGAGCTCCTCGAGCTGCCAGTCGACCTCCTGGTACCGGCTGCGCTGGAGAATGTCATCACCAGCCGAAATGCCGGACGGATCCAGGCGCGGCTCGTGGTCGAGGGGGCCAATGGACCGACCACCCCCGACGCCGATGACATCCTGGAGCATCGCGGAATCGTGGTTGTGCCGGACATCCTGGCCAACGCCGGTGGGGTGACCGTCTCCTACTTCGAATGGGTCCAGGACCTGCAATCGTTCTTCTGGGACGAAGGGGAGATCAACGCCAAGCTGGAGAAGATAATGCGCGGTGCCTTCGGGCAGATGGTGGAACAAGCCGATGAGCGCGGCGTGTCTCTCCGCCTGGGCGCCTACCTGGTGGCGGTGAAGCGAGTGGCCGACGCCACCGCGGTGCGCGGCATCTATCCCTAGATCAGCAGCCGAGGGCCGGTCGGTCACGATGCCAGATTGCGCACCGCCGCCACGGTGCCCTCAGCCGACGTGGCCGGTCACGTACTCCCGGGTGCGCGGATCCCGGGGTGCGTGCAGCAGCTCCGAGGTCGGCCCTGCCTCGACCAGCTCGCCAACTCGGTCCTCACCCAGCAGGAACACCGCGGCCCGGTCCGAGACCCGCGCCGCCTGGAACATGTTGTGGGTCACGAGCACGATGGTGACCTCTTGGGCGAGTCGGGTGATCAGGGCCTCGATCTTGGCGGTGGCGACGGGGTCGAGCGAGGAGCATGGCTCGTCCATCAGCAGGACGTCGGGCTCCACGGCCAGGGCGCGGGCGATGCACAGTCGCTGCTGCTGCCCCCCGGAGAGCCGCACCGCCGGCTGGTGGAGCCGATCCTTGACGATCTCCCACAGGTCCGCGTGACGAAGTGCGGACTCGGCCGCTTCGTGGAGCAGACGGTGGTTGCGGATCCCGTTGAGCCGCAGCCCGGAGACCGCGTTGCCGAGAATGCTCATGGTGGGGAAGGGGTTGGGTCGCTGGAACACCATGCCGACCCGGCTACGGATCAACTCGGGCCGAACACCCGGAGCGTAGATATCCGTGTCTCCGAGGAGGATGCGCCCATGCACACGACCGCCGGTGTGATCGTGCATCCGGTTCATGGCTCGCAGCAGCGTGGTCTTTCCGCATCCCGAGGGGCCGACCAGTGCGGTGACCTGGCGGGCCGGCAGCTCGAGGGTCACGTTGCGCACCGCGACGTGATCCGCGAAGGTGACGCTCACACCCTCACAGGTGATGGCCGTGACTGGACGCGTGCGCTCGCTCGGTGGCGTCGCCGGCGGAGCCGTCGCTGCGCCGATGGTCACTTCTCTCTCCACGGCGTCCATGCTCAGTGAGCCCTCCGGCTGAAGCCCCAGGCGGCAGTCCGCGCCGCCACGCTCAGGACCAGCACCAGGGTGAGCAGCACCAGAGCTGTCCCCCATGCCGTCTGCTGAGCTGAGGCAAAGGGTTGTGTGCCCTGACTGAAGATGTACAGGGTCATCGCCATGGTCGGGGCGGCGACGGTGAACAGCAGCGGGGCGGTCTCGCCGACGCCGCGGGCGGCGGCGAGCAGGTTGCCGGTGACAATCCCAGGAAGCGCGCCACGGATGACGACGTTGCGGGCCACCCGCGAGCGCGACGCCCCGAGCGCCATACCCGCCTCCCACAGATCGGTGGGGACCGCTCGCATCGCCTCCTCGTTGGCACGAATCATGATCGGCACCATGAGCACAGCCAGGGCAAAGCTGGCGGCCAGGTTGGAGAAAACGTGCGTGGGGACGACGATCAAAGCATACGCGAAGATCCCGATGACTATCGACGGCACCCCGGTGAGCACGTCCGCGCCGAAGCGAATTGCACTGCCCGCGCGGCGCGGCCGCTCGTAGAGGAAGAGCGCAGCCAGCAGGCCCAGCGGCACCGACATCGCCAGCGCCAGGCCCATGATCTCGGCGCTGCCCACGATGGCGGTGGAGATGCCGCCACCGGGAACTCCGGCTGGGGTCGGCGCATCGGTTATGAAGGAGGTGGAGACCATTGCGGCCCCCCGGCTCACCGTGTAGACGACGAGGGCGCCCAGGGGGGCCGCGGCGGCGAGAGCAGCGGTGGCGCAGAGGATCTCCATGGCACCGCCGGTGAGGTGGCGGCGTCCCAGTGAGGCACGGGCCCGAGCGCGGAGGAGCTGACGGCGCCGGATCGCCGCGGCATGGCTCGATTCCCGCTCCGCGTCGCCGTCAACGCTGTGATCAGCGGCCGGAGCCCCGGTGCCGAGTGGAGCACCACGAGCCGGTGGCGGGTGGGAGCGCCGTCGCAGCAGCACTTGCCCGCCGATATTGACCAGCACGGTGAGCACCAGCAGCACGGCGGCCAGACCGATGATCGAGCTGGTGGCAAGGCCGGGAGTGGCCTCGGCAAACTGATTGATGATCGCGGATCCGAGGGTCGCGCCCGGTGAGAGCAGCGAATGCGGGATCGACGGGTTGTTGCCGATGACCATCACCACGGCGATGCTCTCCCCCAGGGCTCGGCCCATCGCCAATGTGACCGCGGCAGCTATGCCGGCACGGGCCCCCGGAAAGACGGCGCGACGAATCACCTGCCACCGGGTTGCTCCCAGCGCCATCGCCGCCTCGCGATCGCTCGCCGCCACGCCGCGCAGAGCGGTCCGGCTCAGGGCGACCACGGTGGGCAGGGTCATCACCGCCAGCACGACCGCGGCGAGCAGGATGCTCGGTCCATACGCCGGCCCGGTGAACAGCGCGCCCAGCACGGGCAGGTGCTCCAGGAAAGGCTCCACCCCCGCAGCGAAGATCGGCGAGAGCACGAGCAGCGCCCAGAGCCCCACCACGATGCTGGGAACCGCGGCCAGGAAGTCGATGGCAGCGGAGAGCGGGGCGGCGAGCCATCGCGGCGCCAGCTCGGAGATGAAGATGGCGACCCCGAGTCCCACGGGTACCGACATCACCATGGCAAGCCCCGTGGTGACCACCGTGCCCACCACCAGGATTCCGGCGCCGTATTCCTGATCAGCTGGGTTCCAGGTGCCCGAAAAGAAGAAGCCGAGGCCCGAGTGCCCCAGTGCCGGCGCCGACTCGATGATCAAAGTGATCACAAGACCGGCCAGAACCGCAGCGAAGATGCCCGCCCCGGTCCAGCGCAGCGCCGCATAGGCGGTCCCGCGGCGCGGGTTACCGGACCGGCGTCGGAGCGTCTCACGCATCCGGCCGGCAGCCGGAGCGCCAGGGATTGGAGCTCCGCGATCGCCGGGAAGGATGCTGCCGGCGGGATCGGTCACGGGCTGAAGAGCGGTGATCCGGCAGAGGACTGCAGCTGCTCGAGGGTCTGGACCGCGAGCTGCGCCACGTTGGCGGGCAGGGGAGCGAAGCCGAGGGCGGACGACTGCTGCTGCCCGGCGGTCACCACCCAGTCGAAGAGCTTCCCGAGCGCGATGCCCTTGAGCTGATCCGGCTGCCGCTGGTACAGGAGGGTCCAGCTGAAGTTCGCCAGCGGGTAGCTGCCGGCTCCGGGCTCATCGATGATGGAGAAGTTGCTGGCGCTGAGCGTCGTGGCCTCAGCGCCGGCCGCCGCCACCGATTGCAGTGAGGGCGCCACGAAGGACCCCGACCGATTCTGGAGCGCAGCGTTGACGAAGCCGGCCTGGAGGGCGTAGCCGTACTCCACGAAACCGATCGCCCCGACGGTCTGGTGGACATAGCTGGCGACTCCGGTATTGAGCTGCTCGCCGATCCCCACCGTGGCGAGCGGCCAGGTCTTGGACGGCTTGGAGGTGCCGATCTTGGCGACCCACGCCGGAGAGTTGAGGATCAGGTAGTCATCCAGATCCCAGCCGGGACCGGAGGAGTCCGCCCGATGGACCGGGACGATGGCCAGATCGGGCAGGTTGGAGTCCCCGGAGACCCGCGCGATCCGCGGATCGTTCCATTGGGTGATGGTCCCGTCGAAAATTCCGGCGAGCGTGGGGGCGTCGAGCTTGAGGTTCCGGGGCGCACCCGGGATGTTGTAGCTGATGGCCACGCCGCCGAGGTCCACCGGGACCTGGAGAACCGCGCCCGGCGCCTTGGCCAGGTCCGATGCTGCCATGGGGATCTCGGTGTCACCGAAGTCGACGATCTCCTGCTCGATGTCGCTGATGCCCACGCTGCTTCCGGCGGGTGAGTAGTTGACGACGGTCTTGGGATCGGCCTGGTGGTACTCGTAGAAGACCTTGGTGAAGAAGGGCTCGATAGAGTTGGCCCCCGCACCGTTCAGGGTCTCGGAGCCATCGGTCGTGATGTCGCAGGCAGCGCTGAGCTGGGTGCTCGACGGGCAGGTGGGGTCAGAGGTTCCCCCAGTGGACGGGGTGGTGGAGGTGGTGCCGCATCCGGCGAGGAGCCCCACGGTGGCGAGTGCGGCCGTGGCGGCAAGACGTCGGAGGTGCATCGCGATCTCCTCGTGGTGAAGGCCCAGGGGGGCATCTCCGCCGCCCCTGCGGCGCCGATCGGTTGGGCGATCCCGGCGCCAAACGGCGGTCACCAGGACTATGGCACTGACCTAACCATCGGATCAAGCCATCAGACGATATAATTTCATTCTCTCTACAAGAACGATGCGAGTTGCTCTTCACCCCCCAGCCGAGGGGCGGCCGGGCCGCCGCAGGGTGCCGACGCACGCGCCGGCCCGGCCCCGGCCCGAGATCACCCTCGATCAGCTGCGCACCTTCCTCGCGGTTGCCGAGCGGCAGCACGTGAGCGCCGCGGCCGCCGCCCTGCGCATCTCGCAGGGGTCGGTGAGCACCGTGGTCCGGCGTCTGGAGAGAAGCCTGGGACTGCCGCTTTTCAACAGGGTCGGGCGCAACATCCGGCTCACCGACGTGGGCCGTGCGCTGCGACCCATCGCCACCCGCGTGCTCGACGACCTCAGCCTCGTCGACGAGCTTCGGGCCAGCTATCTGGCTGCGGAACGCGGCGAGATCTCGGTCGCCGCGGGACACGTGGTCGGGACGCACCGGGTCCCCGGCTGGCTCGCGGCCTTCGTCGCGGCGCATCCGAAGATCGGCCTGCACCTCAGCATCGCGCCGTTTCGGGTCACCGTCGAGATGCTTGTGGATGGAGAGGTGGACGTCATCTTCACCAGCTCGGCCGTGGACGTGGCCGGCGTGGAGTCGATCACCATGGAGCGAACCGAGATGGTGCTGGTCGCCGCGCCCGGCCACCCCCTCGCGCGCAGCCGGGCGCCGCTGCGCGAGCTGCACCTGCACCGGCATCTCGAGCACGAGCGCGGGACGGCCACCAACCTGCTCGCCGCCCAGCTGCTCGGCGATCATCTGCGTGACGCCGAGCCGGTCGAGCTCGAGGAGGGCGCACTGGTGCCGGCTCTCATGGCCGGGCTGGGCTTCGCGGTGATGCCGCGCGCCCTGGTCGAGAACGACCTGGCCGGAGGGCGCCTGGCGGTCCTGCACCACCCCGGTCCCAGGGTCCTCCAGGTGTCCACGGCGTCACGCCGGCAGGGGGTGCACACGCCGGCGGTGGAGCTGCTGTGGGAGCATCTCCGCGGCGTCGCTCAGCCACCGTGACCGAGGCGGAGGAGATGACCGGGTCGACGGGGACGGAGGTCCGGCCGATCTCCGACCGCGTCTCCCTGCCGGTGATCGCTCGGGAGTGGGGCCGCATCGGCTGCATCGGCTTCGGCGGTCCACCCACCCACATCGCCCTGCTCCGGCAGCTCTGCGTGGTCCAGAGGAGGTGGCTCAGCTCCCACGAGTTCGAGGACGGCATCGCCGCCACCAATCTCCTCCCCGGCCCGGCCTCCACCCAGCTCGCCATCTTCTGCGCCTGGCGGTTGCGCGGCGCGGCGGGCGCGCTGGTGGGCGGGCTCTGCTTCATCCTCCCCGGGCTCACCCTGATCATCGGGCTCTCGGCGCTCTTCCTGGCCAGCCACCCACCGAGGCTGATCCTCGGAGCCGCCGCCGGGGCCGGTGCGGCGGTCGCCGCCGTGGCCCTGAACGCCGCCCTGGGGCTCGTCCCACCGAGTTGGCGCCGGATCGGCATCTCCAAGGCGGATCACTGGCGCTGGACCGCCTACGCCCTGTGCGGGGCCACGGCCGCGGCCACCATCGGCTCGTTCCTGGTGCTGGTGCTGCTGGCTGCGGGATTGACCGAGGTGACCATCCGGCGGCTGCTCGCCCGGCCCCCGGGGGCTCTCCACTCGCTCGGCGTGCTGCCCCTGCTGGCAGCCGCAGCAACCTCGGTGGCGGGCATCGGCGCTCTGGCCTGGGAGGCATTCAAGGTGGGGGCGCTGTCGTACGGCGGTGGGTTTGTGATCGTCCCGCTGATGCAGGCCGACGTGGTGCACGCCTACCACTGGATGACCGGCGGCCAATTCTTGAACGCCGTGGCCCTCGGCCAGGTGACCCCCGGCCCGGTGGTGCAGACGGTCGCAGTGGTGGGCTTCGCGGCGGCCGGGCTCGGGGGCGCCCTGCTCGCCGCCCTGTTCGCCTTCGCTCCGTCCTTCGCTTTCATCCTCCTGGGCGGCCGGCATTTCGACAAGATCCGCGGCAGTCCGGGCGTTCGCGCCTTCCTGACCGGCGCCGGCCCGGCGGCGATCGGCGCCATCGCCGGGTCGGCGATACCCCTCGGCCTCGCCCTGACCAGCGCCTGGCAGGTGGGAGTCCTGGGCGCCGCTCTGATCTGGATACTGGGCCTGCGTCGCAACGTGGTGATCGGTCTGGTCGGCGCCGCGGCGGTCGGGGTGTGCGCATCGGTCGCGGGGCTTCCGGTGGGAAACTGATCACCGCATGACCAGCGAACCGCCCGGTCTCGGCCCTCCCTGGCGACGCGCGCCGCGCGGGCGCTTCGAGGAATCGGTCATCGACAGCGAGGCTTTGCGCGACAACCCGCTGGGCGACCCCTGGGTCAGGCCGATCGTGGTCTACCTCCCCCCGGGCTACGACGACGAGCCTTCCCGGCATTACCCCGCGGTGTTCATGATCCAGGGCTTCAGCGGCCAGGTCGACATGTGGCAAAACCGGAGCGCCTTCCGGCCGACCGTTCCCGAGCTGGTGGACGCGCTGATGAGCGACACGGACCCCCCGCCAGCCACCATCGTGGTCTTCGTCGACTGCTGGACCTCGCTGGGCGGCAGCCAGTTCCTGGATTCTCCGGCCATCGGCCGCTACCACAGCCATCTCTGCACTGAGGTGGTGCCATGGGTCGACGCCCGCTACCGCACCCTGGCCAGCGCCGCCCATCGCGGCGTCGCGGGCAAGTCGAGCGGAGGTTACGGAGCGTTGATCACCTGCATGCTCCGCCCCGACCTCTTCGGGGCGCTGGCCGACCACGCCGGCGACGCCCTGTTCGAGAACTGCTATCTGCCCGACTTCCGGCGCTGCGCCCGGGTGCTGCGCGACCACTACGACGGCTCCTATGCGAATTTCTGGGCCGACTTCCGCTCCCGGCCGGCGCTGAGCCGTGACGGCGACAGCGAGCTGGTCAACGCCTGGGCGATGGCGGCGGCTTACTCCGCCGACCCGGACGGGACCGTGCGACTCCCCTTCGAAACCGCCACCGGGCAGCTGATCCCCGACGTTTGGGAGCGCTGGCTGGAATGGGACCCGGTGCGGATGGCTCCACGCCACTCCGAGGCGCTGCGCTCGCTCCGTGGCGTGTATCTCGACGCCGGCCGTTCGGACGAATGGTTCCTCGATCTCGGCACCGACGCGGTGCGGCGGGTGCTCGAGGAGATGGGCGTGACCAATATCAGCTTCGAGCTCTTCGACGGGGGGCATGGCCGGATCGAATACCGGTACCCGATGGCCCTTCGCTTCCTGGCCGAGATCCTGGCCGCACCACCGGACCGCTGACCGGTACCGCGAGGCTACTCTGGAGCGCAGGGGGACCACACCGGGGGAGCCCGCCCACGGACGGCGGGAAGGAGGCGAATGAGATGGACACCCCGACAGATCCTCAGGAGCTGGTGGCGGCCATGCCCTACAGCCGTGTCAACGGGGTGATGGTCGACGAGGCCCGGGCCGACCTGGTGACCGGCCGGATCAGGTGGTCGCCGGAGCGAACCACCGCCGGCGGCGACCTCCACGGCAGCGCACTGCTCACCCTCGCCGACAGCCTCGGCCAGATCTGCGCTCTGCTCAACCTCCCGCCCGGGGCCGGGACCACGACCCTGGGCTGCTCGAGCCAGTTCTTCCGCGGCATTCGCGGCGGTGACGCCCATGCGACGACCCGACCGATCCACGTCGGCCGGCGGACGCTGGTGGTCCAGACCGATATCCGAGACGACGACGGGCGTCCGGTCGCCCAGATGACCCAGACCCAGGCGGTGCTGGTCGACGCCCTGCCGATGGGGGCGCTGATGGCCTGAGGGCACGACCCGGCGGCCGCCGGCTTCGCTGGGCCCCGCCCTGCCCCGCCCGCTCCGTAGAATTCCAGAGCGTTGGGCTGGCGCGGCGTCAGCCGCGTCCCCAGGCATCAGGCGAAGGAGACCCCGATGAGCGTGTTCCGGCGCTTCAAAAACGTCGTCCAGCAGAAGTCCAACGCGGCTCTGGACAGAATGGAGGACCCATCGCAGGCGATCGACCTGTCCTACCAGCAACTCCTCGAGCAGCAGCAGAAGCTGCGGGCGGCACTGGTCGAGGCGACCACCGGTCAGAAGCGGCTCCAGAACCAGGCCAAGCAGATGGACGATCGGATCGCCAAGCTCAACGATGCCGCCCGCCAGGCGGTGAACGCCGGCAAGGAGGACCTCGCCACCCAGGCGCTCACCCAGGCCGAGGTGATGACCCAGCAGCGCCAGGGGCTGGACCCGCAGATCGAGTCGATCACCGCTCAGGTCCAGAGGCTGGAGCAATCGCTCCAGAAGTACCAGGCCAAGGTCCAGGCGTTCGCCACCCAGCGGGAATCGTTGAAGGCATCGTACGAGGCCGGCAAGGCGGTCAGCGCCGCCGGGGACACCCTGGCCGGCATCGGCGAGCACACCTCCGACGCGGCCATGATGATGCAGCGGGCCCAGGACAAGATCGCCCACACCCAGGCCCACGCCGACGCCGTCGACGCCCTGCTGGATAGCGGCACCCTCGACACTCCACTGCTCACCGGCGGGTCCACAACTCTGGAGGACCAGATCACCGCCACCGTGGTCGACAGCAGCGTCCAGGCCAAGCTGGCAGCGCTCAAGCAGCAGGCGGCTCTGCCGGCACCGGCTGCCGCGGCCACGCCCGCCCTGACCGCGCAGGGGATCGTGGTCCGCATCCACGGCGAGGACCAGTACCGGCTCGACGCCTCGCTGCGGCCGGACCTGGATCAGTACGACCAGCGTCTGGTCGCCGCCGTGAGGGCCAAGGACGACGCCGCCTACCACACGGTGCTGCGCGACGTGATCGCCTTCGTCAAGGCCCGAGGAGTCGTCCTGGGCAACTCCGACATCACCAGCAGCGACATCATCCTGCCCAGCGACGACATACCCCTGGACGAGGTCACCGGAATCCTCGAGCAGGAGGGCCTGCAGCCCGCAGCCGGGACGCCCGCCTAACGAGCTCCGCTCAGCCCTCGCTGAACTCGGAGGGGGTCGCCACCGAGCTGTCCACGCCCCCCGCCTCGACAGCCTCGTCGTCCAGGCTGACGGTGAGCTCGGGTGCGATCGCCTGGTGCTGTGCCGCCACCAGGCGAACGGCGGTGCCGATCGCCAGGAACTCGATGACGTGGCTGCCCCAAACGTGCGACTTCTGCTCGATTCGCATCGCCACGATGCCCTGCGCCCGGGTGCGCTGGGCCTCCTCCTGCATTCGGGACATGGCCAGCTCCCGCGCCTCGTAGAGGGCTGACGTGTAGTTGGAGAGCTCGATGTTCTGGCTCTGCTGGCCCAGCCATTGACCCATCCGCTGATGGGCGACGTGGTACACGCAGGCCCCGAAGGCGAGCCCGATCGGCATGTATCCGGCCCGTATCAGCAGGTAGAGGTCCTGCCCCGAAAGGTCGCTCACCCAGACCCCGTCGGAGCGAACCTGGGGGTTGGCCACCGCAGTCCCCATTGCCACGAACTCGGCAAGACCGTGTCCGCCCTGATGGACTCTGACGTCGAGCCGGAGGCCCACGACTCCCTGGCCTCCGACCTGCTGAGCGTGCCGCTCCATGGAAGCGACCGCCTCCTGGCGCGCCTGGTACATGGCCTGGGTGAGCTGGCTCATCTCCTGGTTGTCGTTCCAGTTGGCGTACTGGATCCCCAGGTGGTAGACGGCGCTGCCCACCACCAGGCCGCGGGGCTCGTAACCGATCTCCTTGAGCAGCACGGCCTCGTCCACCGAGAGGTCGCTGCTGAAGCTCCGGCCCTGGTGGCGCTCCCCGCCCTTGCCGGCGAGGCAGGCGAGGGCGGCGTCGGCGCGGGGGTGGGGCATGACCGCCATCAGCGCAACCTCATGATCGGGATGGGAGCCTCGTCGAGGGGGTCCTTGGCGTAGCGGCGGACCGCGGTGCCGAGCAGGAAGAGCTCGACCAGCGTGGACTCCCCGCCCAGCTCGTAGCTGGCGAAGTCGGTCGAGACCCCCACCGCGCCATCCGCATCAACCGCGGCGATCTCCGCCTCCAGGTGGTTGATGCCGAGCATCCGCGCCTCCTCGATGCCGTCGGACACCTGGGGCACGCGGGCGTTGGCCCAGGAGCGCAGCTGCCACTCGGTGCTGCAGCCGGGATCGATCTCCATCGCCCCGATGCCCATCACCAGGGCGATCGGGACGTAGCCGCCGTGGAGGAGCTTGCTGAAGGCGTTGCCGTCGAGGTGGGACATGAAGGGATCTCGGCCGAGCGGCGGGGCGCCGGGGCGTCGGATCGCGGTGCCGATGCAGGTGAACTCGAGGGAGTTGCCGACCCCCTCCAGGTGGCGACGGAGAATGCGGACCCCAACCACCCCGTGGGCGCTGAGCCCGCGCGCCTCCTCGAGGATCCGGCGAAGGGCCGTGTTGCGGGTCTCGGTGATCCCCGCCTCGTAATAGCGGTGCTCCCAGTTGTACCCGGTGCGGTGTTCGCCGCCGCCGGTCAACCCGACCCCCATGCCCATGCCCCGACCGCCGCCCATTCCATAGCCGCCATAGCCGCCGTAGCCCCCGTAGAAGCCATGGGTGCAGGGGTAGGTGCGCACCCGACCCCCGGCCGTGCCGGCTGTCCCGAAGACTGAGGTGTAACCCCATTGGGCCGCGATCCGGAAGACGCTCGATCCCATGACCATCCCGATCGGCTCGAAACCGGCGTGCTGGATCGCGGCCATCTCCGAGACCGACAGGTCGCTGGTCCAGGCCGTCTTGCCCTCGCGCAGCTCGTCGATCCGTTCCTGGGCTGCGACGGGCAGGCCGCCGCGCTCCAGAGAGGCGATGCTGGCCTGCTGCCGCTCGAGCTCGGCGGCGTCCTCGCGGGGCATCAGCGGTCCAGGGAGAGGACCATGCGGGGGGTGGTGATCTGGCGATCGGGCAGCCTGCGGACCGCCGTTCCCACCGCGAAGAACTCGATGGTGTGGCTGCCCCAGACGTGGGACTTCTCCTGGATCTGGACCCCGACGATGCCCTCGGCGCTCACCTTGCGAGCCTCGTCCTGCATCCGCTCCATGGCCAGCTCCCGCGCCTCGTAGAGGGCCTGGGTGAAGTTCGGCATCTCCTTGTTCTGGCCGATGTTGCCCATGGCCTTGAACATCCCCTGGTGGGCGACGTGATAGACGCAGGTGCCGAGCACCAGGCTGATGGGGGCATGCCCGGACTGAAGCAGGGTCCAGAAGTCCTGCCCGGAGAGGTCGGAGGTGAACGGTTTGCCCTCAGGGGTCTTCCAATTGCCCCCATCCTCGGCGCTGACCGCGGTGCCGATGGCGATGAACTCGGCGGTTCCGCGACCCCATTCGTAGAACCCGACATCGAGGCGGACCCCGAGGATGCCGTCGGCGCCGAGCACCGCTGCCTCCTCCTCCATCCGGCTCATCGCCAGCTCCCTCGCCGCGTACATGGCCTGGGTGAGGTTCTGCACCTCGCGGCTGGTGCTCCATCCCTTGGCGCTGAAGCCGATGTGATAAATGCTGCTGCCGACCACCAACCCCCGGGGGTGGAAGCCCGCCTCCTTGACCAGGAGGAATTCGTTGACCGAGAGGTCGCTGGTGAAGAGGGCGTCCTTGCCCTGAAGCTCGGCGAGGCGGCGCAGAGCGTCCTTGGGCAGGCCCTCGAGTGGAGCCGGCGGAGCCTCAGCCGGCGGGGACGGTACCTCGGTCATCTGGGGGGCGCCTCCTGTGGAGATGGACGAACGGCGAGCGCGGTCAAGTCACCTCGGAGCGCAGTCCCTGAACGGCCTCGGCGCTGACCTGAGCCTGGCTGCTCAGCACCTGGATCAGGGCCCTTCGCCAGGCGTCGAAACCCAGATCCTCCGAACGGAGAACGATACCGCGGACCGCATGAGCATGCCGGCAGGCAACTGAGCCACCCTTCATCTCCGCATCGAAGACGTCCTCGCCGACACGCACGGTGATCTTGCGGATCGGGTGCTCCTTCTTGAACAGCCCACCCTCGCGCTGGACCTCGACCAGGCTGGGCACGGTGGCCAGCAGCTTCGCGCAGAACACCTGAAAGAAGACGGCGATGTCGGCGGCGTCCAGGTGCAGCGAGGCGGCGACGCTGTCCAGGTCCGGGTCCGGGGGCTGGGCGTCGCTCATCTCGGATCGAGTATAGGGACGGGCGCTGTTGCCTCGAACCGGATAATGGGGCCGTGTCGGAGAGCCCGGATGCCGTCGTGGTGGGAGGCGGCTTGATCGGCATGGCGATCACCTGGCGTGCCGCGGCGCTCGGCTGCCGGGTCGTCGTGGTGGATCCTCGACCGGGGGAGGGAGCCTCGTGGGCGGCGGCCGGAATGCTGGCTCCGGTGACCGAGGCCCACTTCGGCGAGGAGCCGCTGATCCGGCTCAATGTCGCCTCCGCAGCCGCCTACCCCTCGTTCATTGCGGAGCTGGAGGCGGAGTCGGGAGTCGAGTGTGGCTACCGCCGCTGCGGCACCCTGGCGGTGGGGCTGGACGCCGACGACATCCGGGCGCTCGATGAGCTGGCCGGCTTTCAGCGGACACTGGGGCTGGAGGTGGAGAGGCTGAGCGGCCGGGAGTGCCGCGAGATGGAGCCGATGCTGGTTCCGAGCGTGGGGGGCGGCCTCCACGTCGCCTCCGACCACCAGGTGGACAGCCGCCGCATGGTCCGAGCCCTCATCGCCGCGGTGACCCGCCGGGCGGAGGTGGTGCGCCAGCGCGCCAGCCAGGTCCTCATCGCCGGTGAACGCGTGCTGGGGGTTCGCCTCGACGACGGACGGACGATCTCGGCGCCGACCGTGGTGGTCGCCGCCGGCTGCTGGTCGCGCGAGCTGCCCGGTCTTCCCGAGGCAGCCCGGCCTCCGGTCCGGCCGGTCAAGGGCCAGGTCCTTCGGCTTCACGTCCCCGCCGAGCAACCCCTGCTGGGCCGGACGCTGCGCTGGCTGGCCCACGGCTCGCCGGGCTACCTGGTGCCGCGGCTTGATGGCGAGCTGGTGCTCGGGGCCACCTCCGAAGAGCGCGGCTTCGACACCGAGGTCACCGCCGGGGCGGTCTACGAGCTGCTCCGAGACGCGTACCGGGTTCTCCCCGGCATCACCGAGGCCAACCTCATCGAGTGTCGGGCGGGGCTGCGGCCGGGCAGCCCCGACAACGCCCCGATCCTCGGAGCAACCGAGATCACGGGCCTGGTGCTGGCCACGGGACACCACCGCAACGGGGTCCTGCTGACCCCGGTCACCGCTTCGGCGATCGCATCCCAGGTGGCGACCGGCCAGGTGGACCGGTTGATCGCGCCGTTCGCCCCTGAGCGCTTCGGCGTCGCGGTGACCGCCCGGTGAGCTCCGGCGCCGGCCCCTCCCCCGCTGTCGTCGTCAACGGCTCGACCCGCCGGGTGGCCCCGGGGAGCTCCGTGGCCGACCTGGTCGAGAGCTTGGGGAGGGGGAGTGAGGGCATCGCGGTGGCCGTCAACCTCGAGGTGGTCAGCCGCAGCCGCTGGTCCGAGACCCGCCTGGGCGACGGCGACCGGGTGGAGATCATGACCGCGGCACAGGGAGGCTGAGGATGGCCGGCTCGCATCCCGCGCCGGGGCATCCGGAGGATCCCGGGGCAGATCCGCTGCTCATCGCCGGCGAGCGCTTCACCTCCCGGCTGATCCTGGGCACCGGCGGCGCGGCCTCTCTCGAGTCGCTGGAGACTGCGCTGCGGGCCTCGGGCGCGGAGCTGGCCACCGTGGCGCTGCGCCGGGTGGAGGTGAGCGGCGGTGGGGCTCTGGCCGAGGTGCTCCGCCGCGCCGGGGTGAGAATGCTCCCCAACACCGCGGGCTGCTACACCAGCCGCGAGGCGGTGCTGACCGCACGGCTTGCCCGCGAGGCGTTCGGCACCACGTGGATCAAGCTCGAGGTCATCGGTGATGACCGCACCCTCCTTCCCGAACTCGGTGGAGCTGCTGGAGGCCGCCGAGGTCCTGGTCCGCGAGGGTTTCACGGTGCTGCCCTACTGCGGCGATGACCCGATCGTCGCCCGCCGTCTGGAGCAGGTCGGCTGCGCCGCGGTGATGCCTCTCGGCTCCCCGATCGGCAGCGGCCTGGGCATTCGCAACCCCCACGCCATCTCGTTGATCGTCGAGCAGTCCACGCTGCCGGTGATCCTGGACGCCGGCCTGGGAACCGCATCCGACGCGGCCATCGCCATGGAGCTGGGTTGCGCCGGGGTCCTGCTGGCGTCATCGGTGACCCGAGCCCAAGACCCGGCCCGGATGGCGCTGGCCATGCGGCGGGCGGTGGAGGGCGGCCGGCTGGCCCGCCTCGCCGGCCGGATCCCGCGCCGTTATCACGCGGTGGCCTCGACCAGCGACCTGGGACTCGCCGACTTCGGCGGCGTGTGAGCACGCATGACCGCCCCGAGTTGGCCGTGACCGGCTAGCCGGCCCGATCCCATCCAGCCATGCCGGTCCTGGAGCGCAGCGACATCCGCAACGTGGCGATCATCGCCCACGTCGACCATGGCAAGACCACGCTGGTCGACTCACTGTTGAAGCAGACCCACAGCCTGAGCAAGCACGAGCAGGTGGGCGAGCTGATCCTCGACTCCACTGACCTGGAGCGGGAAAAGGGCATCACCATCCTCGCCAAGAACACCTCCATCCAGTACCGGGACATCACCGTGAACCTCATCGACACTCCGGGCCATGCCGACTTTGGTGGCGAGGTCGAACGGGTCCTGTCGATGGCGGACGGCTGCCTGCTGCTGGTGGACGCAGCCGAAGGTCCGATGCCGCAGACGCGAGTGGTGCTCCGCCAGGCCCTTCAGCTCGGGCTGCGGCCGCTGATCGTCATCAACAAGCTGGACCGGACCAACGCCGACGCCGGCTGGGCTCTGGAGGCCACCCACGACCTCCTCCTCGACGTGGCCACCGACCCCGGCCAGCTCGATGCCCCGGTGGTCTTCGCCAACGGGCGCCAGGGAACCGCGACCACCGATCTCACCATCCCGGGGATCAACCTCGAACCGCTGCTGGATGCCATCGTCGTCCATGTTCCCGCCCCCCGCGGAGACCCATCGCTGGGCCTCCAGCTGCTGGTCAGCTCGCTGGACGACGACCCGTACCGCGGACGGCTGGCCCTCGGTCGGGTCCGGAGGGGAACGCTGCGAGGAGCGCAGCAGGTCGTGGTCTCCACCACCACTGGCTGGACCCCACGGCAGCCCATCACCGGCATCCTGGTTTGGCGCGGCCTCCACCAGGTCGAGGTCCCCGAGGCCACGGTCGGAGACATCGTGGCCGTCTTCGGCCTCCCCGAGGTGAACATTGGGGACTCGATCTGCGACCCCGAGGAGCCCGAGGCGTTGCCCAGGATCGAGGTCGGAGAGCCGACCCTGCGGATGCAGTTCTCGGTCAACAGCTCGCCCTTTGCCGGGCGCGAGCAGCAGGTCAGCAGCACCTCCCGCCAACTTCGCGCCCGGCTCGACAAGGAGCTCCGCACCAACGTCGCCCTGCGGGTTGCGCCGGGGGCCACCGCGGACAGCTTCGAGGTCTCGGGGCGTGGCGAGCTGCACCTGGCAGTGCTCATCGAGACCATGCGTCGAGAGGGTTATGAGTTCGAGGTGTCCCGGCCGCAGGTCATCACCCGAGAGGAATCGGGAACCACCCTCGAGCCCGTCGAGGAGTGCGTGATCGATGTCCAGCAGCTGCACCTGGGCGCGGTCACCGAACTGCTCGGTGCCCGTGGGGCCGTGATGCAATCACTGCGCACCGACGCCGGGGGAGGTATGCGCCTCACCTACCACGCCCCCACCCGGGCCCTCATCGGGGTGCGCAGCGCCCTGCTCACCCTGACCCGGGGCACCGGGGTGATGGCCACCAGGGTGTTGGGATGGGAACCGTGGCGGTTCGTACCCAGGGCCCATCGCAGCGGAGTGCTCACCGCCAGCCAGCCCGGGATGGCGGTCGCCTACGGACTGCTGACGCTCCAGGAGCGCGGACAGCCCTTCATCGGTCCGGGTACGCCGGTGTACGAAGGCATGATCGTCGGCATGAACCGCCGCCCCGGAGACCTGGCCGTCAACGTGGCCAAGCAGAAGCAGAAGACCAACATCCGATCCTCCACATCCGACTTCACAGTGGTGTTGACCCCCCCACGCCAGCTCTCCCTGGAGGAGGCGCTGGACTTTATCCAGGATGACGAGCTGGTGGAGGTGACACCGGCGTCTCTCCGGCTGCGCAAGAGAGTCCTCAACGCCAATGAGCGCAATGCCATCCGCAAACGGGAGGCGCTGGGGGCACACGGACAGTAGGTTGCCGCGACTGCTTCTGCTCACCGACCGCCACGCCTGCGAGGCTCGCGGACGCACGCTGATGGACACCGTCCGGTCCGCGGTGGCGGGTGGAGTGCGCGCGGTGGTGCTGCGTGAGAAGGACCTCGCCGAGGACCAGCGGCGCCGCCTCGGCGCGGAGCTGGGGTCACTGCTGGAGCCGGTGACCGGCACCCTGATCGTCGCCTCCGACCCCGCCCTGGCGGCAGCCCTGGGCGCTCGCGGAGTTCATCTGGCCGCGAGCGACCAGCGGCCCCCGGAGCTGGCCGGGAAGCTGGTGGGACGCTCCTGCCACGACGGTGCGGCGGTGCGCCGGGCAGCCGCCGAGGGCGACGACTACGTCACCATCTCGCCGGTCTTCCCCACCCGGTCCAAGCCGGGCTACGGTCCCCCCCTCGGCTTCGCCGGTCTCAGCCGGATGGTCTTGGCGGTTCCAGGCCTCTCCCTCTATGCGCTGGGGGGAGTCGACGCCTCGTCCGCCGCCGCCTGCCTGGCCGCCGGGGCCGCAGGGGTGGCGGTGATGGGAGCTGTGATGGCCGCCAACGACCCTGAGACATCTGCCCAGGAGCTGGTCGCCGCGGTCGCCGCGGCGGTCACCCGCTGAACAGGCCCGGTGCCGGTCGGTAATGCGAGGCGTCCAGCACCTCATGATGGGGGGTCAACCCGGCAGCGGCGGACCCCGCCGGGGGCCAGCGGATACGGATCTCCCGGGTGTCCTCGTTGACGTCGAGAGCCAGGGCGTCGACCCAGATGTTGTTCAGGAAGCAGCGCACCTCCACCGGCTCGGGCAGCTCGCGCCAGCCGGGTCCCCGAGGGCGGGCCTGGTCGACGCTGTCATCGTTCATGCAGCCCCGACCTCAGTTGGCGCTCAAGTTCGGGGGCATCGTGGCGCGCAGATCGAGTGAGCGAAGTGGTGCCGTTCAGTCGAGGTCGTCCTCGCCGGGCAGCATCAGCGTGTCCTGGAGGTCGTAGAGGGCCTCCATCCAGTCTGAGATGGCGATCTCCTGGGTGGGCCGGTTCACCAGCGGGTGCGCGGCGCCGGAGATCACCCGGGTGGCGCGGTGCCTCAGCTCACCGGGTACGGCCACCTCCTCGGCGAGGTTCAGCAGCTCGAACTCGTCGATGAGCCGATCGATGGCCCGGATCTTGTTGCGGCGCGCGTAGCGGGCCCCGCGGTCCGCCCGAGCCTGCACCTGGAGCTCGCTGATGGTCACGCAGGTCTGCTCGATCAACATGATTGCCCCCTTGCCACCAAGGCTTGCCAGACACCTTCCAGGGGCCCCAGCCGCTCCCGGCAACCGCGGGAACATGCTAAGGGGAGATGCGAGGTCGGTCAAGATGGGTGACGTGGCCAGCCCGGCGGAGCAGGAGGCGGTTGTCCGGCGGGCGGGAACGGCCGCCTTCCCCGGCTTCCGACTGGTCCGGCTGGCCAGAACGGCGAGCAGCCAGGACGTGGTCCGCGCCGCCGCCGCCTCCGGCGCGCCGGAGGGCTTCTGCTGCGCCGTCGCCGAGCAGACGGCCGGTCGGGGGCGCAACGGCCGGCGCTGGGTCGCAGCTGCCGGGACTTCGCTCCTCGCCAGCCTCCTGTTGCGCCGCGACGCCGGGGTGGCCGTTGGGGTGCCGCTGGCCGCCGGCCTGGCGGTCGCCGAGTCGGTCGAGCGGCTGGCCGGGGTCGAGTGCCATCTCAAGTGGCCGAACGACGTGCTGGCGGGCGGAGGCAAGCTGGCCGGCATCCTGACCGAGGTCGAGCCGGGGGGCGGGACGGTGCTGGGAGTGGGAGTCAACCTCGCCGTCACCGAGTTTCCCCCCGGGGTCGCGGGAGCCAGCCTCCACCGGCTGTCTCGAGCAGCGGTGACCTGGGACGCCCTGCTCGCTGAGATCCTGACCCGCCTGGCTGGCCGCATCGCCACCCTTGAGGCCGGCGGCATCCCGGCCCTGCAGGACGACTGGACCGGCCGCGCAGCTGGGCTGGGCGAGCAGATCAGGGCCGAGATCGGAGGCCGGACCGTGGTGGGGACGGCACGGGGCATCGACGACCAGGGGGCGCTGCTGGTGACCACGCCCGAGGGTCAGCTCCGGCTGATAGCCGGTGACGTGCACCTGCTCGGGCCGGCTTGAGCACAGCCCTGCCGCTCAACCCGCGGCGACGTTGACGGTTCCGACCATCCCCAGGGCTTGGTGGAAGGTGCACACGTAGGGGAAGCTCCCCGCCTTGGTGAACTTGACCTCCCAGGTCTGGCCCGCGCTCAGGATGCTCTTGGTGATCGCGCTGTCGGAGTTGAAGGTCACCGAGTGCGTGCTGATGCCGGTGTTGACCCATTTCACGACGTCACCGACCTTGATGCTCACCGTCTTGGGGCTGAACGTCAGCTGATCGTTGGCAGCGACAGTGACGGTGGGGGTGGCCCCGTTGACCACGACGCCGCAGTCATCACAGCCGCCAGACGAGGTACCGCTGCTGCTGACACCGGCGGACGGGCTCGGCAGCCCGTCACCGCAGGCCGCGACTGTGAGGCCCGCGAGCACCATGACGCCGAGCGAGAGAAGCCGGAGCGGACTCACTCCGGCAGGTCCCGGTACTCGCGGCGGGCGCTGCGCAGCCAGGCCAGGCCGCTGGCCAGCAGCAGGACAAGACCGAGGATGGCGATCACCGGGATGATGACCGGGCCGATCCGCGGCTTTACCGGGAGCAGGAGGCCGGCGAAGGTCAGCGTCATCGACGCCGCGGTGCAGAGCGGGACAATGCTGTTCGGGGGGAGGTGGATGTGCTCCTCCTCTCCGCTGTGCTCGGTGTGGTCGGACGGCTGATCGTGCTCCGGCATGCGAGTCCCAGAACGGCTAATGGATGAAGGAGAGGTAGAGGCCGGCCCACACAAAGGTGAAGCCCAAGAGGCCCAGCGCCACCAGAAACATGGAGACGCCCATCACAATGTTGCGCCGCGCCAGCTTACGGTCCATCCTTACCCTCCAAGGCCCAGCACCCGGTCCGCCGCCATCACCGCGAAGAGCAGGGCGAGATAGGCGATCGAATAGTAGTAGAGGCGCCGTGCGCCTCGGGCGCTGCCACCCCGCAACGCCACCAGCGACTGCCCGAGGAGGCCGGCGTCGAGCAGCCCGGTTCCCCCTGCGTAGACCAGGCCGAAGGAGCCACCGAGCAGCGGGAGGGCGGTGACGACCACCAGGATCAGGGTGTACACGACGATCTGCTCGCGGGTGTGACGCGCTCCCGCCACCACCGGCAGCATCGGCACCCCGGCCCGCTGGTAGTCGGCCCGGATCAGCAGGGCCAGAGCCCAGAAGTGGGGAGGAGTCCAGCAGAACACGATGGCGAAGAGGAGCACGGCGGTGAGATCGAGATGGCCGGCGACGGCGGCCCAGCCCACCAGCGGGGGGATGGCTCCGGCCGCCCCGCCGATCACGATGTTGTGGCTGGTCCGGCGTTTGAGCCAGATCGTGTACACGAAGACGTAGAAGAGCAGGCCGGCGGCGGCGAGAAGCGCTGCGAGCAGGTTCACGAACAGCGCGAGCAGCACGAATGCGCTGAGCCCGAGAGCGACTCCCATTGACAGTGCGGTTGCCGGATCGACGCGGCCGTCCGGGATCGGGCGCAGCCGGGTGCGGCCCATGGCCAGGTCGATGTCGCGGTCGAACCAGCAGTTGATGGTGTTGGCGCCGGCCGCCATCAGCCATCCGCCGGCCAGGGTGGGCAGGACCGTCGACCACGCGGGCATCCCTCGGGCAGCCACCACCATCGTCGCCAGGGTGGTCAGCTCGAGCAGGACGATGATCCGAGGCTTGGTCAGGCTGTTCAGGTCGCGCAGCGCGCCGCGGATGCTGCGGGGCGCGGGGACGACGGCGTCGGCGCGAACTGCGACGCTCATCCCGAGCTCACCCCCGGCGCGGTGACCTGCCGCCGTTCGGCGATCCGGCGCCCCGGTTCAGGGGACCTCAGCGCCGTGCGGTGGCCGAGCACAGCGACCAGGACGGTCATGGCCCAGAAGGCGCTGGCCAGGGCCTCGTGGCTGGAGCGTGCGGCGGTCTCCAGGTCGGTGTCCACCATCACCGCTCCGGCGGCGATCTGAGCGAGCAGCAAAAGGTTGACGAACATCGCCGCCAGGCGCAGGCCGCGATCGCTGCTTCTGCGCAACGCCATGCCCATGGCGAAACCGACCAGAAGCGCGACCAGGGCAACGAGCACGCGGTGAAGGAGGCTGACGGCGCCGAGCCAGGAGGCGGGCAGCTCGAAGCCGTTGCCGCAGAGCGGCCAGCCCAGGCAGTCGGAGCTGGCTCCGGTGTCGACCACCAGCGCGCCGCTCAGCACCAGGAGGTAGACCGAGATTGCGGCCGCCCAGAGCAGGCGACGCAGCCCCTGGGGCGCCAGCTGCCGGCGGTCGCGGGCGGTGCCGGTGACCCTGGCAGCGTAGGCGAGATACACCAGGACGCTGAGAAGCAGCTCGGCGTTGGCGAGGTGGATCATGATGGTGCTGCCAAGAAGCCCGGTCTCCACCACCACGAACCCCAGTAGGATCTGGATCGCCAGCAGCACCGCCGCGGCGACGGCGGCGACCACAAGCCGGCGCTCGGACCGGTGCCGGGCCAGCACCACCACGAGGGTCACGGCCATCAGCACCGTGGCGATCAGCGCCAGGAGCCGGTGGCTGAACTCGATCAGGGTCGGGATGTCAGGCGGAGGCACCAGGTGGCCGGCACACAGCGGCCAGTTCTGCCCAGGCTCCGCGGCGATCGGCGCCCCGCAGCCGAGTCCGCTGCCGGTGACCCGCACCACGCCGCCGGCGACGATCAGCAGGAAGGTCGCCACCGCGGTGACGGCGGTGAGACGCCGGATCAAGCGGTGGCCGGGCGGGAAGTCTGGGGCTGCCGGACGATCCACCGCTAGCCCGTGGCTCCGGCCTCGGCGGTGACGCGAGCGCGGCGGAGATCGCGTGTCGGCCTGAGGCTGCGCACCTCTGGGACCACGTCGAAGTTGTAGGGCGGGGGCGGCGAGGTGGTCGCCCATTCCAGGCTGTTGGCCTCCCAGGGATCGTCGGGAGCCGTCTTGGGCGAGCGCATGGTCACCACGAAATTGATCAGGAAGACGGTGATCGAGATCGCGATCACAAACGCCCCGAAGGTGGCCACCGAGTTCCAGGGCCCCCACCCGTAGCCACCGGAGTAGGTGGCGATCCGGCGTGGCATTCCCATCAGTCCGAGGATGTGCATGGGCATGAAGGTGAGGTTCATCCCGATCAGCATCAGCCAGAAGTGGAGCTTGCCGAGCCGCTCGTCCAGGAAGCGGCCGCTGACCTTGGGGAACCAGTAGTACATGCCGGAGAACACGGCGAACACCGAGCCGCCGAAGAGCACGTAGTGGATGTGCGACACCACCCAGTAGGTGCCGTGGAGGAAGTAGTCGACCGGCACCGCCCCCAGGTAGACACCATCGATGCCGCCGATCAGGAACATGACCAGGAACCCGGCGGCGAAGAGCATGGGCGTGTCGAAGCGGATGCTTCCACCCCACATCGTGGCCAGCCAGTTGAATATCTTCACCCCCGTGGGCACCCCGATGATCATCGAGGTGCCGCTGAAGACCAGCTGGACCGCGGTGGGAACCCCGGTGGCGAACATGTGATGGATGAAGACCAGGAAACCCAGTACCGCGATCGCCGCCATCGAGTAGGCCATGGCCCGGTAACCGAAGATGGGCTTGCGCGAGAAGACCGGTATCACCTCGCTGATCAGGCCAAATGCGGGCAGGATCATGATGTAGACGGCGGGATGGGAGTAGAACCAGAAGAGCAGCTGGTAGAGCAGGGCGTTGCCACCGCAGGAGGGCTCGAAGAAGCAGGTCCCGACCTGCCGGTCCAGCAGCACCATCAGCAGCGCGCCCGCCAGGAATGGCGAGGCCAGCACCACCAGCGCAGAGGTCACCAACATCGACCAGACGAACAGGGGCAGGCGAAACCAGGTCATCCCGGGCGCCCGCATGTTGAAGATGGTGACCAAGAAGTTGATCCCGCCGAGAATCGAGCTCGTGCCCAGCAGGTGGAGACCCAGGATCCAGAGGTCCTGCCCCACCTGGGGGCTGTAGAGCTTCTCGGTGAGCGGGACGTAGCCGGTCCAGCCGGCGTCCCCGGTGCCACCGAACAGGAAGCCGGAGTACATCACCAGGCCACCCGCCGGGATCAGCCAGAAGGAGAGTGCATTGATCCGCGGAAAGGCCATGTCGCGTGCACCGATCATGAGCGGCACGAAATAGTTGCCGAAGCCGGCCCACACCGGGATGATCCAGAGAAAGATCATGGTGGTCCCGTGCATGGTGAAGACTTCGTTGTAGATCTCCGCGTTGGTGACCGGGTTGGAGCTGAAGAAGCTGTTGTCGGGCTCAGCCAGCTGGACCCGGATCAGCAGCGCGAGCACCCCACCCACCAGGAAGAAGAAGACGGTGGTGTAGAGGTACATGATGGCGATGCGCTTGTGGTCGACGGTGGTCAGCCAGCCCATCAGGCCCTTGGTCTTGTCGATCCGGGGCGGGGAGACGGTGCGGGGCAGGGTCGCGTCACTGACCGCCATCAGGCTCCTGGACCTCCGCTCTGTTGACATGCCGAGCTGGACGAGTCGATCGCCTTACCGGTGTTGACGCACGCGTTGTAGGCGGTGGGAGTGAGGGCGACCACCTTGATCGTCATGGAGTAGTGGCCGGCGCCGCAGAGCTCGGTGCACTGCCCGTACCAGATTCCCGGCTGGTCGGCCTCCAACCAGTCGGTGTTGGTCTGGCCGGGGACGGCGTTCTTCTGGCCCATCAGCTCGGGGATGAAGAGGCTGTGGATCACATCCTTGGAGGTGATTGCGAGGCTCACCGGCCGGCCCACCGGGACGTAGAAGGTGCCCACGGTCTGCTGCCCATCGGGATAGGTGACCACCCAGGCGAACTGCTCTCCGAGAACCTTGTCATCGACCTGGTTGGCGGCGTTGGGCGATGCGCTCACGTTGTTGACATAGATCAGGCTCACCGCGCTCAGGATGAAAAGACCGAGCAGGACGACCAGGGGCACGGCGGTCCAGCTGAGCTCCAGCCGGCTGTTGCCATGGACCTGGATCGGCTCCTCGTCGTCGGCCTTGCGGCGGAAGCGGAAGAAGGCGAAGACAAGCATTCCAGCCACGAAGGCGCCCAGGGCCACCGAGGCCCAGAAGACAGCGGTGTAGACGGTGAGCTCGGAGTTGTTCACCGGCCCGGAGCCGCAGAACGGCGACTGGCAGGCGGCGAGCAGGTTCACCGGGCGTTCTCCGTGTGCTTGGGTGTGGACCGCAGCCGGCGCACGGAAGAGCCCGTCACGAGCCCGGAAGCTGCCGCCGGCTGGCGGCCGAGATCATCGCACAGGGACTTCGCTACTTGTTCCACGGCCGGGTCACCGTGCGGATGTTCCGTTTGACGAGCTCGGTGATCTCCACGTTGGTCAGCGCGGCGTCCTCCCAGCTGCCGCGGTTGGCGGGCGGCAGAGAGGGATCGGGAAGGCGCCGCTCGGCGTCGGGCTGAGCAGTGGAGTCGGGGGAGCGGAGGCGGGGAAGGCGCACGGGATGCCCTCACCAGTGGAAGTAGCGGCGCTCCCGAGCGGGCGGCGAGCCCGCCCGGATCTCGCGAGCGGATTGGTGGGCGTCGACGGCGGCGCTGGCCCAGACGAAGAGGCCGAGCACGAAGAGGCCGAGGAAGACCAGGATCACAAGCCCGGCGAGAAGCATGGCGAGCCACACCGCTCCGCCCGCGATCAGGCCGTGACCAAAGCCGCACAGCCACGATCAGCAGCGCCAGCGATCCGGCGATGGGCACGAGCGTCCAGAGGAAGTAATGGAGGGCCTTCCCCGGCTGGCCGGTCACCAGCTGTCCCAGGCCGGGGATCACGGAGAGGCCGGCGCTGAGCCGGGGGCGAGGCGAGCGGAGCGCGGCCGTGGGAACCACCATCAGCGGCTACCGTGGAGTGAAGAAGGCCTTGTACAGGTAGTACGACGCGAGCAGCAGCGAGCCGAGCGCCCAGAGGATGACGAAGAGAACGTCTCCCCAGCCGGCGTCACCGGGGTAGGGGACGGCGAGCAGGTGCAGGGGGGCGGGGCTCATCGCATCAGTGCGCCGAGAAGTTTGCCCAGGTCCAGTTGTCGAGCAGCAGGATGACCACGACGAAGGCTAGCACGACCACGAACATGGACAGGGTGCCGATCAGGTTGCGGGCGAAGCTGCGCCGTCTCATGGCAGGGTGTCGTACTGCTCCCACTGCCGGATGAACTGAATCAGGATGTTGATCTGGGTCTCGCTGAGAATGCGCGTCTGGTTGACGACGCCGCCTGGGCCGGGCGGGTCGGCGGACTCGCTGTAGCCGGGAGCGATCGACCCCCAATTGGGCATGATGCTGCCGTAGTGCTCGAACCCGGTCATCCCGTACTCGATGCACCGGTAGTAGAAGTCCTGGTTGTAGAAGCCGAGCTCATCCTGGTTGTTGAGCGGGGGCCCGATGTTGCCCTGTCCGACATTGCCATGGCACCGGGCGCAGTTCTCGGCGTAGAGCTCGGCCCCCTGCTGCCACGAGTAGACCGGGTTGATCACCAGGTTCTCGTGAGCGCTCGAACTCGGTGAGCGCGAGTCGGTTGCCGTTGTGACAGATGATGCAGCCCGTTTCCAGGAGGGTCTCCTGGCCGCTCAGCCCGGAGTTGGCGGTGGAGGTCGGGTCGACGTTGGTGGAAAGGAATCCACCGCTCAGGATTGAGGTGCCGGTGGTCGGGTCGATGACGCTGCCGTTGGGCCCGTCCTGATCATAGGCTACGCAGATGTTGTCCTTGGGGCAGTCCTTCTGGTCCTCGACGATCATGGTGGGGTGAGCTGAGACGCACTGCCCGGTCGAGGGGTCGTAGGTGGACTTGAGCCCGTACTGCGAGGCTATCTGCTCAGCCTGCGTGTACGGCTGAGAGGTGAAGAAGTCGCAGGCGATCCGCTCGGCAGCCTGCTGGGGGCTGAGCTCCTCGATGTTGGGGACGTGGCAGGAGATGCAGCGCTCGACCTTGTAGACCCCACCCTCGAAGCTGCCGTCAATGTCGGGGAAGAGCTGCTGGATCCCGACGTTGAAACTCTCGTTGGAGTTGGCAGCGTTGCTGTGGTACTCCGCCGCATACGCCTCCTGGATGGCGACGTACGAACGGGCCTGGGTGTCTCGGATCACCGCGATCCCGATCACCACCAGGACCAGCGCCGAGAGAGCCAGGAAGAGCGCGTTGAGCCGACCGCGAAGCGCCAGCACGATGGCGACGATCGCCATCACCCCGAGGATGCTGCCGACGATGACGGAGGTGATGTCCATCTCAGTAAGGCGATTGGAGGCCCGGGTAGCCGAAGATCTGGGTCCAGTTCCAGTTGAAGCCGAGGCCGCGGAACAGCTGGCCGGCGAGCACGAATGCCACCGCCATACAGATGTAGACGGTGAACATGACGATGGCGACCTTGCGGTCCTGCGGCCGCCGGCTGGGGTTGCGGTCCAGGTAGGGGGTCGCGATCATCCCGATGATCACGAAGGTGGGGAACATGACCCCGGCCATCACCGGCGGGAAGTGCTCGAGCAGCTCCTGCAGCCCAACGAAGTACCAGGGCGCCTTGGCCGGGTTCGGGGTGATCGCGGGATTGGCGATCTGCAGGAGCGGGGCGTTGACCTGCACCGACACCGCGATCAGGAAGATGAGACACGCCAGGCCGGCCAGGAACTCCTTCCACACCAGGGTGGGGAAGGTGACCACGGTCTCCTCCTCCTCCACCCGGCGCACGACCAGCGGCGTGACCGCCAGCTCGGGGCCGCTGACGCGGGCTCGGAGGGCGGCTCCGTCGGTGCGCAGCCTGGCCTCCACGGCGGCGCGCGCGCGCTGCTCCCCGTCGCCATCCGGGGTGGAGGGACCGCTTCCCGGGCCCTGCGGCCCGGTGACCGTTGCCATCAGTGTCCCGCCTCGGAGGGTAGTCGAGCAGATCGTGGCAGGCTCCCAAAGGGGGCCGATCCGGGCGCCGAGGCCAAGGAGGGGGTCGCACGAGGAGAAGCGCACTTGAGGTGCGCGACGACGCAGTGCCGGGCCCGCTGAGGCCGGCGTCGGCGCCCAGAGCCGGGATATGCCGAGGAACCTCCGAGGCTGGACACTTATAACCCGCCCGTGAACCCGTCTTTGCGGACGCGCCAAAAGTGTATGACCATCAGCACGAATCCCACCAGGGGTAAGGCGATCACATGTAAGACATAGAACCGGATCAGCGCTCCCTGGGACACCGTGGTGCCGCCCAGAAGGATGTAACGGGTGAAGGGGCCGACGATGGGTGCGTACTTGGCCATGTTGGTGCCCACCGTGATCGCCCAGATCGCCAGCTGGTCCCAGGGGAGCAGATACCCGGAGAAGGAGAGGAGCAGGGTGATCAGGAGCAGCACCGTCCCGATCGCCCAGTTGAACTCCCGGGGCGGCTTGTAGGCGCCCTGGTAGAAGACCCTTGCCATGTGCAGCCAGACCGTGATCACCATGGCGTCCGCGGCCCACCGATGGATGTTGCGCATCAGCAGGCCGAAGGTGGCCACGAACTGGAGATCCTGAATGTTCTGGTAGGCCTGGTTCGTCGAGGGGACGTAATAGAACATCAGGAAGAGCCCGCTGACGGTGAGCAGGATGAAGAGGAAGAAGCTGAGACCGCCCAGGCAGAGGGTGTAGCTGACCCGGATCGCCGAACGCTTGACCCGGACCGGGTGGATGTGGAGGAAGAAGTTGGTGAGCGCGGTCCGCGCCGCCACCTTGTCGCTCACCGGCAGGCCGTGGCGGAAGATCGAGCCCCACACCTGGCGACCCAGCGCGGTGATCGGGTTCTCGGCCTGACCGCCGGGCTCAGCGCTCACCGCTCCGCCTCACTCATGATCTCCGCTCCCTGGTTGGCCGGCTACACACCGACGGTGAGTCCGTTGTTCTTGCCGGTTTTGGGATCCAGGCGCCACAGCACCGGGGTGGTCTGGCCGGGGCTCCTGTAGGCCACCAGCTTGCTGGTGTCAACGAAGAAGTATCCGTCAGTCGTGGTCTCGATGGATACCCAGTCCATCGGTCGGGGCGCCGGCCCGTAGAAGTTGGTCGAGTTCGATGAAGTAGCGCGAGCCGTGGCACGGGCAGATGAAGCCGTTGGATGTCGCCGCCACCGGCGTGGCCCCGGGCTTGAGGTCGCGGCTGCCCCTCTGGCCGTAGGTGAGCGCGCGCTTGTCGACCGAAGCCCCCAGCGAGGGGGCGAGGTTGACCCCCACGTCGGTGGAGTAGTTGGGGGTGCAGCCGAGATGGGTGCAGATGTCGAGCATGGCGTAGACCCCGGCATTGTCGAGGATGACGATGACGCGGTGGGTGTAGTCGGCCTGAACGGGGGTCGCCGGGGTGAGGGCGGTGATCGGGAAGGTGGTCTTGAACTGGGGGGGCAGCTGGTTGGGGGCCAGCGCGAAGAGGTACTTGGTCACCTCGATGCTGCCGACCAGGGTCGCTCCCAGAGCCGCCAAACTGCCCATCAGCAACAGGAAGTGGCGCCGGGTCATGTCGACCAGGCGATGCTGCCGGGCGGTGCGGGTCTCGAAGGGGCTAAGCGCCATGGCTCAGCCACACTGGAGAGCGCATCCCATCCCGTCTCATGTGAAGGGGGTGGCGGCCGGCGGGGTGATGAAGTCGGCGAACGCGATCGACGCGATCATGAGGATGAGGAAGCCGACGATGATGCACAGGCACCCGAAGTCGTTTCGCAGGCTGAGGATGAAGCGTTCGAGCATCTGGTATGACGGCGGCTGGACCTCGCCAAGGGAAGCGCCCGAAGCATACGACGGACCGGGGAGTTGACGTCGCCACCAACTCTGGCCGCCCCCTCAACGGTCGGAGAAGCTGAGGATGGCCGCCGGGTTCAGCAGCGCGAAGCGGCGCTGGACGGCGTGGGTCTCGCTGGAGAGCGCGGTGACCCAGAGCGCCGAGACGTTGGTGAGGGGAAGGAAGTCGGCGGGGTGAGCCTCCAGGTGGTCGCGGAGCGTCTGCCCGGGGTCGAGGTGGATGTCCCCAACCAGGGTGAAGGCGATGGTGTTGAAGGCTGCCTGGTGGGCGAGCTTGTAGCGGCGCTGTCCCCTGCTGGAGGCCTCGGGCGGCTCGTCCAGCGGGCAGAGCAGGATCACCGCCGACTTGGTGATGGTGGTGTGGGGCTCGACCCGGCTCAGGACCGGGTAGTTGACGGAGAGCGGCTCAGCCCGGGTGTTGCGCAGCGACAGGAAGCGATCCGGGTGATTGACGCTATCGCTGAGACGGTCCGGCTTGACCACCTCCATCTCGCCGGTGAGCTTCATGAAGGTGGCGTAGAGCTCGACCTGCGCCCACCCGCTGATTGCCGTCTCTCCCTCAGACTGCGGGGACGGAGGCCCGCTGCCAGATCCGCCGTTGCCGGCCACCGCGGACGACCCCGACCGCGGTGCAGGCGGCCCCGACCACGAAAAACACGAAGCTGATCTCGACCTTGTCGAATCGCCACGCGAGGTTGAACGGAGCGAATGGGAAGAGGTGGGACAGGGTGGGGTCGTCCACGAACGACTTCTCCGCAGGAGATGCCCAGACCCCCAGGGCGATGATCGATACCATGAAGCAGACGGCGGCCGCGAAGTGCCAGACCGCAGCGGTCCGGACCCGCCCGTGCCGCGGCCGGCTGGCTCATGAAGAAGAGGGCCAGCACTCCCGCCTCGGCGGTGACGTAGGCTCCGAAGAAGAGGAAGCTGAGCAGCAGGGAGATCGGCTCCGGCCAGGTCATGCCGGTCAGGCCGTTGACTTCCATCGGTCGGCGATGGTACCTCGGTCGGCGGCGACCTCGGGCCTCCGACCGTAACCGGCTGAGCGCCAGGGCGCTTCTGGTCGGACAGCCACCCGGGTGTGGACCGCTCGGCCGACGATAATGAGCAGTTCTGTGACACTTCCCGCCGCGCTGGGATCCACCGAGTCCGCCGCAGGGCAGCGCCGGGCGGGGATCCTGGCCGTCGCCGCCCACCTCCCCGAGGCCGTGCTCACCAACGGCGACCTCGAGGCCCTGGTCGACACCTCGGACACGTGGATCCTGGAGCGGACCGGGATCCGCCTCCGTCACCGGGCGGGAGCCGGCGAGACCACCTCGGAGATGGCTGCGATCGCAGCCCGCCGAGTTCTCGAGAAGTGGGGAGGCGAACCCCGGATGCCCTGGTGGTGGCCACGGTGACCCCTGACACACTCTTCCCCTCGGCGGCATGCCTGGTCCAGCGCAAGCTGGGCCTGCACGGCGTCCCGGCCTTTGACCTCAACGCCGCCTGCAGCGGCTTCATCTACGGACTCACCGTCAGCGAGGGGCTGATCCGCTCGGGCGTCGCCGACAACGTCCTCCTGGTCGCCGCCGAGTTGATGACCTCCCTGGTGGACTTCGGCGACCGTTCCACCTGCGTGCTCTTCGGCGACGGCGCCGGGGCCGTGCTGATCGGCGCCGTCTCCGAGGGGGGCATCGCCGGGCGGCGCTGGGGCGCCGAGGGCGATGACGGCCACCTGATCTACTACGGTCCCAAGCCGGATGATCCGGAGAGCCCAGACCGGATCCGGATGGCGGGCAAGGGCACCTTCCGCATGGCGGTCGAACGCTTCTGCGAGGTGACCACCCAGGTCTGCGCCGACGCCGGCTGGGATCCGGCAGGGATCGACCACTTCGTCCCCCACCAGGCCAACCAGCGGATCATCGAGGCCACCGCCAAGCGCCTGGGCCTGCCCATGGAGCGGGTGGTGATGAACGTTCGGGATACCGGGAACACCAGCGCCGCCTCCATACCCCTGGCGCTCGCCGCCGCGGAGGCCCAGGGACGCTTCCAGCCCGGCGACCGGCTGGTGGCGGCTGCCTTCGGCGCAGGGGCCACCTGGGGTGCGGTCGCGTGGGAGTGGGGCGGACCCTGATGCTGGGACGCTTCACCGCTCCCGGGTCGCTCGCCGGAGCGGCCGGTTCCGGCGCCCGGACCTCCTCGGCTCCAGCCCGTCGCCCACGAGGAGAGCGTCGCCTGCAGCGGCTGCGGCCGCCGCTTCGTTCTCGAGCGCTACGAGCGTGCCCTGCGGGTCTGTCCCTGGTGCGGCCATCACGGCCGGGTGCCGGCGGCGGCGCGGGCGGCTCAGCTGGCCGATCCGGAGAGCCTGGCGCCGCTCACCATCGAGCTGCCCGATCGCGATCCACTGGGGTTCGACGACGGCCATCCCTACCCGGCCCGAGTCGCCGAGGCGCGGGAGCGCACCGGGCTCAGCGAGGCTTTCCTGATCAGCCGGGCCGAGATCTCGCGGGATCCCGGTCGTCCTCGCCTGCATGGACTTCGGCTTCCTCGGAGGGTCGCTCGGTTCGGCCGCCGGAGAGCTGTTCGCCCAGGGCTGCGAGCTCGCCACCGCCGAGCAGAGGGCGTTGATCGTGGTGGCGTCGAGTGGCGGCGCGCGCGATGCAGGAGGGGATCGCCTCCCTCGCTCAGATGGCGCGCTGCACCGCGGGGGTCAGCCTGGTCGCCGACGCCGGCCTGCCGTACATCTCGATCCTCGCCGACCCCTGCTTCGGAGGGGTGACCGCGTCGTTCGCGGTCCAGGCCGACGTGATCCTCGCCGAGCCCGGCGCCCGGATCGGCTTCGCCGGCGGCCGGGTGATCGAGCAGGCCGCCCACGAGGCCCTGCCCGAGGGGTTCCAGACCTCCGAGTTCCTGCTCAGCCACGGGATGGTCGACCGGGTTGTGGATCGCCGCGAGCTGCGAGCGATGGTGGGCAGGCTGCTGCTCGCCCTCGTCGCGCCGGCCAGGTTGGCGCCCGAGATCGATTCGGCGGGGCTCGACATCACCGGCGCCGCACGCGAGCGCCCCCGACCGCACCCGGCTGTCCCGCGTCGACCCGCCGGGGGACCGCGACGCGAGCGTCTCCACCGCGGAGCGGGAGCGTCGGGCCTTTGCGGCGGTCGAATTGGCCCGCCATCCAGGCCGTCCCCGCGCCCTGCAGCTGATCGACCGTCTCTTCCACGACTTCACCGAGCTGCGGGGGGACCGCCTGTTCGGGGACGACCGGGCCGTGGTCGGCGGGCCGGCCCGTCTGAGGGGCTCCGGCGCCACCCCCGACGAGGACCGGTGGGTCATGGTGATCGGCCAGGAGAAGGGCACGGATGCGGCCTCCCGGGCCATCCACAACTTCGGCATGCCCCACCCCGAGGGCTATCGCAAAGCGGTCCGGCTGATGCGCCTGGCGGAGAAGTTCGCGCTGCCCGTGGTCTGTCTCGTCGACACCCCGGCGGCCGCTCCCGGCGTGGGCGCCGAGGAGCGTGGCCAGGCCTGGGCGATCGCGGACTCGCTGCTCACCCTGCTGCGCCTGCGAACCCCGGTGGTCTCCTGCGTGCTCTCCGAGGGTGGCTCGGGAGGAGCGCTGGCGCTGGGCATCGCCGACACCGTGCTGGCCCTGGAGAACGCCGTCTACTGCGTCGCCCCGCCGGAGACGGTGGCCGCGATCCTCTACCGCGACGCCGCCCAGAAGGCCCGGGCCGCCGCCGCCCAACGGCCGTGGGTGAGCACCGCCCACGCGCTGGGCCTGGTCGACGAGCTGATCCCCGAGCCATCACCCGGTGCCCACGCCCATCCCCAGGTGGTGATGGGAGCGCTGCGCGGAGCATTGGTCCGTCATCTGGATGCGCTGCGCACGGTCCCCATCGATACCCTGCTGCGGCGCCGGGTGGAGCGCTACCGCCGAGCCGGCGGCTGAGGGCCGGCTCCCCTGAGCCGCTTCTCGAAGGGGGATGGCGGGCAGACCGGCAAGGGTGCTCGGCCGACCTCCAGGTAGCCCTCGCTGCGGCATCGCGAGCGCCCGGTAGGATCGCGTCCATGGCGACGGTGGGGCCGGCGGATCCGACCGGCGAGCCGGCTCACGTCATCTGGGACTGGAACGGCACGCTGCTCGACGATGCGAGCACCGTCATCGAGGCGACCACCGCTGCCTTCCGCGAGGCGGGGCTGCCGGTGACGGTGACGGCGGAGGTCTACCGGCGCCACTTCACGCGCCCGATCCAGCTCTTCTACGAGCGGCTGCTGGGCAGGGCCGTCGAAACCGACGAGTGGATCCGCATGGACCACGCCTTCCACCTGCCACTATGGGCGCCTGCGCGAGACCTGCCAGCTGGCGCCGGGCAGCGTCGCCGTGCTCGAGGAGATCCGCCGAAGAGGCTGGACCCAATCGGTCTGCTCGATGCTTCCGGAGGAGTACCTGGGGCCGGCGGTGGAGCTGCATGGGATCGCCGAGTATTTCGTCCGCGTCGACGGGCTGCGCGGCGGGGAGCGGGGCGGGGCCAAGCTGGAGCACCTGGCCCGCCATGTGGAACAGCTGGGGGTGCCGCCGTCGCGGACCGTGCTCATCGGTGACACCGTCGACGACGCCGTCGCGGCGCGCGGCGCCGGGATCGGCTGCATCCTCCTCGACGGTGGTGCCGGCCTGCACGAGTCGGCGGCGATCGCCGCTGCCGGCGCACCGGTGGCGGTCAGCCTGTCCGAGGCGCTGGCGATGCTGACCCCGCCCTTCAGCGCCGATGTGAAGGGGCCCGAGCGGTCATCCCCGGCTACCCTGGAGGGGTGATCCCGATTCCTCGGCTGGACGATCTGAGGGCCCGGCTGAACCCGGTCTCGTCCGGGCACATCCTGCCGATGCCCCTCGGGGACAGCTCCCCAGACCCCGGTCTCTTCGGGCCGGGTTCGGTCACCTGGAGGGTGGTGCGGGAACCGCTCCTGGTCCTCGCCGGGGGCCGCGCGCTGCTGATGCAGGCCGCCCATCCGCTGGTCGCCCAAGGGGCGATTGACCACAGCACCTATCGGACCGACCCGTTCGGGCGGCTGCTGCGCACCCTGGAGTGGGTGGCGACCTGCGCCTTCGGCACGACCGCCGAAGCCCGAGCCGGCTGTCGGGAGGTCAACCGACTTCACGGGAGCGTCCAGGGACGACTCCCCCGCGGCAACGGCACTGCAGCCCATCGCTCCGGTCGGCCCTACTCAGCCCGCGACCCGCGAGCTCCTCTGCTGGGTACACGCGACCCTCGTGGACACCATGTTGGTGGCGCACGACGCCCTGGTGGGCGGCCTCGACGACGAGGACCGCGACCAGTTTGTCCGTGAGTGGAATGACGTCGCGGCGCTGATGGGGGTCCCCCGCGGTCAGCGGTTTCCCAGTCGTGTGGCGCTCGGCGACTACGTGGCGCGTGAGATCCGCTCCGGCTGGATCGCTCCGGGTCGGGGCTCCCGGGAGGTGGCCGACACGGTGCTCGCGCCGCCGCTCCCGAGCGTGATGGCCGTGCCGGCATGGCGCCTGGTGACCTTCGTGACCCTCGGACTGCTTCCCGCCGAGCTGCGCGCCGGGTATCGCATCCCCTGGACCCCGCTCCACGATGCCGGTCATCACGCTCTCTGCTCGGGGTTGCGCGCCGCGCATCCGGGCCTACCCCGGCGAATGCGGGTCTCGCCGGCGCACGACTGGGCGGAACGCCGGGTGAGGCGAGCGGCGGGGCGGTCCGGGCGTCGCTCCAGGTCGGTGGGTGGAGCCGCGGCGTGACGCTAGAGTGGCCGCGTTGACCAGAAGCGTTCACGACATCGGACTCGCGACCAGGTGGTGGGCAGCGTCCTCAGGCGTTCATTCGCCGCTCTGACCCCGGCGCAGCTCGAGAACTTGGATACGATCCTCGTCAAGCTGCTGAGCCCGCCGAACGACGGGTCGGCAGGTTCCTGAAGCCGTGCGCCGCCGCCCCGCACCGCCTCCGACGATCCGCTGGCTCAGCCGCTCACTCCCCGACGCGCGTTGAGGTCCACGAACTTCCAGACGACCTCACGCAGCTGGTCCGGGGTCTCCAGCTCCGGGCACGTGCCCGGTCGCAGTCAGCAGCTGGAAGCGGGCGCCGGGGATGGCGGCGGCGAAGGCGCGGCCATAGTCCGAGTCGACGATCCGGTCGGCATCGCCCGAGAGCACCAGGGTGGGGACGCTAATCCGCTGCATCCGCTCGGCCAGGCCTGCGTCGAGCATCGATGCCCCGGCGTAGACGGCGAGCGCTGCTCGGTTGCCGGCAAGCCGCCACGGTGCCGCGGGTTGACCCGCACGCCCGTTCCCTGCTAACGTCCTTGCGAACTGACGTTCGAGCTCTGATGGCCTACCGCATCCTCCATCTCGCCGACCTCCACCTCGAGCGCTCCTTCGCCCAGATGGGCTGCTTCGGGGAGCTGGCCCGGCGACGCCGCCAGGGACTCCGCGAAGCGCTGCGACGGGCCGGCGTCGCAGCCCGCGAGCAGGGCTGCCAGGCGGTGACCATAGGGGGCGACCTCTTCGAGGGAGAGCGGGCGAGCAGCGAGACCGGCCAGTTCCTCGTCGACACCTTCAGCAGCTGGGCGCCGATGCGGGTGCTGCTTGCCCCGGGCAACCACGACCCCCTGGTCCCGGCAAGCCTGTACCTGCGGACCCCCTGGCCGGAGAACGTCCACCTGTTCCGCAGCCAGCACCTCGAGCCCCTGGCGCTGGACGGGGGGCTGAACATCTGGGGTCTGGGTCACCGGGAGCCGGCATGGACCGGCAACCCGTTTGCGGCGAGCCCGGAGGCCGGCGAGGACGGTGGGAGCACCCCGGGGCGCAGCGCCGGAGGCGTTCACATCGCGCTGTTCCATGGCGCGGAGGTCGGCAGCCGCCCGCCCGACAAGGCAGATCCACGGCCCCTTTGCCGCCTCTGAGATCCGAGCACAGGGCTTCGACCTCGCGCTCTGCGGCCACTACCACTCCCGCCGCATCGACCTGTCCGCCGGGCTGGTGTATCCGGGAAGCCCGGAGCCACTCGCCTACGACGAGGGTGGGCCCAGAGGACCGGTCCTGGTGGAGGTCGAGAGTCAGGGGAAGCTCCGCTGCACCGGCCTCGACACCAACCAGTGGCACACCGGCACAGTCGAGTGCGACCTCGAGGGTGCGATCACCCTGACGGCGGCGGTGGACCGGGTGAGCGCCGAGGTCCTGGCCGCCACCGCCGGGTTGCCCCTGGAGCGGACCACGCTGCGCGTCGACCTCGCGGGCAGCGTACCCCCCGGCCTCGGTATCGACCTCTTCGACTGGGAGGCGGCGGTGCGCGAGACCACCGGGGTTGCCGGTCTCCGAATCCGCGACCTGACCGCCCCGGCGCTCGACCTGGAGGCCCTGGCCCGGGAACCGACCACCCGAGGAGCTTTTGTCCGGCTGTCCACGGCGGCGCTGGCTTCGGCGACCAGCGCCGAGGAGCGCGCCGTGATGGGAGATGCCCTGCGCTACGGCTTGGAGGCCTTCTCGGGCGGCGAGGTGGGCCTGAGGTGAGGCTGGAACGCCTGGAGGTGACGGGGTTCGGCCGGCTCCAGCAATGCAGTTTCGACTTCGGGGAACGGATCACCGTGGTGCTGGGGCCCAACGAGTTCGGGAAATCGACGCTCCACCGTGCCATCCGCGCCGCCCTCTACGGATTGGAGGCCGGAGGGCCGGGCCGCCCCCGGGAGCGCAGCGACTGGGCGCGCTGGCTGCCCTGGCGGGGAGAACGCTATGGCGTCGTGCTCACCTACCGTCTCGACTCGGGAGCTCGATTTCGAATCGCCCAGAGCTTCGACCGCGGCAAGCTCTCCGCTCAGGTGCAGGAGCTGGGCGGGGGGGACGTCACCCAGCTCTTCCGCTCGGGAAGGTCGGTGAGCCCCGCTCGCGTCCACCTGGGGATCGACGAGGCGGTGTTCTGCGCCGCCGGGTGGCTTGGCGAGGAGGGGCTCCACCCCCTGGCCCCCGATGCTCCTGGCGTTCAGGCAGCCCGGGTCCGCGAGGCGCTGGAGAGGCTGGTGGACAGTGGGCCGGAGGGGGCCACCGCGGCGACGGCTCTCGAGCGGCTTCGTGAGGGGCTGCGCCGGGTCGGTTCGGAGCGTCGCAGCGGAACTCCGCTCGGCGTTGCCATCGCCCAGGCGCGGCGACTGGAGGCAGAGATCGACTCCGCCAGGCGCCGGCTGGCCGCATTCGCTGACGACGAGGAGCGGCTGCGGCAGCTGGAGGGCGAGGCGGCGGCGGCAACCGAGTCCGCCCGGGCGGCGCAGCGTGCCTGGCTGCTCGGTCGGATCGTCCAGATCGACGCCGAGGCTGATGCATCACTGGCAATCGCCACCGAGATCTCCGCCCTCGAGGCCACACTCGGCGCTGAGGACCCGCCTCGAGGCTTCCCGGTGGGGGACGAGGCGCAGGTGATCGCCCTGGGCGGCGAGCTGCATCAGGTGGAGCGCGCCGCCGCTGAAGCCGAGCTGCGCTGGAGGTCGGCAGCCGGACCTCTCGCCGACATCCGGGGACGCCGCTCCGCGATCGCCGCCGGGCTCCGGGTGATGCCGTCTTCGACAGTGAGCGGCCCGAGCGTGGAGAGGGCTCACGAGCTGCGCCGGCGCCTTGCTGTCTCCCAGGCCGCCGCGACCTGGGGAGAGGAGCTGAGCGCCGCCACGGCGCGGGACCAGGCGCTGCGCCGGGAGATTGCCGTGACCGGCCTCGGCGGGTTGCGAGCGCCGACCTCGAGGCGGTGGCGCCTCTGGTCACCGCGGCATATTCCGATCGCCGGCGGGTGCGGGTCCTCATCGGGGCCGGCGCCGGCCTGGCTGGTTTGGGCGGCTCCCTCGCCGCGGCGCTGTGGGTCGCGGGTCATCGCACTCCCTCCATGGCGGTGGCGGTGGCGGTGGGGGTGATCTTGTGCGGACTGGCGGTGGCGGGATGGCTGGCCTCCGCCGCAGCGACGCGGGCGCGCCGCGAGCTTGCCGGCCGGTTTCCGGCTGCCGACCTGGGAGCGGCCGGGATGGCACAGCTGGCCTCCGCTCTACCGGCGGCGCGACGCCTGCACCTGGAGCGCGAGCGCCAGGCCGCGGTCGCGGACGCGGGACGAGCCGAGCTTGCTCGGGTTACGGCGGATCTGGAGGCGGTGGCGGAGGAGTGCGCCGAGCTGGCTCGCGAAGCCGCGGGTCGCGACCCCGGCGCGACCGCCTCGCGGGTCGCCCTCCAGCATCCTTCTCAACTGGACTGAGGTCGCCCTGACCGCGGTGGACGAGGCGGCGCGCCAGGCGGCGCGGCGCCAGGAGTTGATCTCCGAGGAGGGGGGTCTCGCCGCTCAGGAGGTTCAGCTGGCCGAGCTCGGTGTCGAAGCCGAGCGCCGCCGGCACGTCGCCCTCGCCATCGAGGCAGCGATCCGCAGGCTCGTGGGCCCGGCGGGCATCGATCCCTCACTGCCCCCGCTGGCTGCGGTGGCTGCCTTCCGGAAGGTCTGCGAACAACGCCGGCGAGCACGATGCGCTGGCCACCCGGCTGGTGGAGGCGCGGCGCCGGCAGTCGATGGGCAGCATGGATCCGGGGCAGAGCGGGCGCCGACGGTCAGAGTTGGCAGCGGAGCTGCGCCAGCTCGGTGGAGATCCCGCCGACGCCGCGCGAATGGCACCACCCGGCGCCGCTCAGCTCGCCGCGCTGGAGCGTGACGCCGGCGCGACTCAGCAACGCGCCTCGGCCGCGGACATCGGCCGGGAGACGCTCCGAGCCCGTCTCGAGGGGATGACCGGCAGCCTTCCCTCCCTGGCCGACCTGGAGGACGACCGGCTGGCGGTCACCGCGGCCCGCGATCGCGCCCTCCACCAGCAGGCTGCTCTGCAGCGCGCCGTCGAGCTCATCGAGGGTGCCGGTCGCGAGGTCCACTCGCAGGTCGCACCCAGGCTGGCTTCCGCGGTGTCGCAACGCCTGGCGCTGCTGACCGATGACCGGTACCGGGAGGTCAACGTCGACGTCGAGCACTTCGCGGTCTCGCTGGCTTCATTCGAGCGGGACCAGCTGGTGCCGCTCGAGCTGGTCTCCCACGGCACGCGGGATCAGGTGTCCCTGCTCCTCCGGCTCGGCCTCTGCGAGCTCTTGGTGAGGGAGGCGAAGCGATGCCGCTGCTCCTCGACGAGCCGATGGCCTCCTCCGACCCCTGGCGGCGGTCCGGGCTCAGCGACTTCCTGACCCAGCTGTCGGCGACCAATCAACTGGTGGTCACCTCGAGCGACCCCGGCCTGGCGGTCAGCTTGACTGCGCTGATGGGGACCAAGCAGGTGCGCCTCATCGACCTGGAGAGGGAGATCGCGGCGGCCCCGGCCGAGGTCGCCTCGCCGATCACAGCATCAGGGCCATCCGGGCCAGTCCCTCGAGATCGCTGACACGCTCGGGGATGAGCGGCAGCTGGACCGTCGGCGCGGTGGTCATCTTGCTGAGCCGCGGCAGCTGACGTGCGTCGCGCCGAGCCAGCTCGGAGAGCAGGGTGAACGCCCGAGCGATCCCGGCCACCGAAGCGGCGTCCACCGAGGTTCCAAGAGCTCGGCCCAGGTCAGCAGCCGCCCCGCGGTTCTCGATCAAGGCCTCGGCAACCCGACGTGACCCGTCGTCACTGAGGTAGTCGGGAAGCACGCGGTTGACCACCACGGCACGGACCGTCATCGAGTAATCGCGCAGCTTGGAGATGAAGAACTCAGCCTCGGCGAACGCCGCGGGCTCCAGCGTGGTCACCACGACCACCCCGACCCGCGGGCTGCGCAGCAATTTGCTGACCGCGCGAGCCCGCTGCTGCACACCGCTGTAGAGCGTCTGAAGGTCCTCGACGAACTCGCCCAGCTCGCCCAGCACCTCACCTCCCAACAACCGGTCCGCGATCCGCAGCAGAGGTGAGGCGGCCAGGTTCATGGCATGGAAGCCGAACCGAGAGGGCCGGGACAGCCAGGTGAGCAGCCGTGCGCCCACGAAGTCCGAGAGACGGGCGGGAGCCTCGAGGAAGTCCAGAGCATTGCGGGACGGCGGGGTATCCACGACCAGGCAGTCGTACTCCCGGCTTCGTGAAGCTCGTACAGCAACTCCATCGCCATGTATTCGTGACTGCCCACGAAGGAGTCGCTGATCCCCTGGTAGAAGCGGTTGGCCATGATCCGGCGGGCGACCTCACGGCTGGGTGCATAGCGCTCGATCATCCGGTCCCACGCCGACTTCTGGTCCAACATCGCCGCCGCCAGCTCGCCACGCAGCGGCAGACCGGCCCGGCGCAGCCGCGACGCGGAGATCGCCACGGGGTCCGAGCCGATCCCGGTCATGCCCAGGGCGGTGGCGAGCCGACGGGCCGGGTCGATGGTGAGCACGAGCACCCGCTTGGAGTAGACCGACGCGATGGCGGCCGCCAAGGAGGCGCTGACGGTGGTCTTCCCCACCCCGCCGCTGCCGCAGCAGATGACCACCTCGAGCTTGCCGAGCGATGCCGGCCACGCCCTCGCGGCCGGCGGGCGTGCCGGCCGAGCGGTCCTCGGCGCACCGCGGCTGGCGCGGAGCGGCTCACGCCGAGGGCTCCAGCGCGGCGACGATCGCCCGGGTGGCCGCCAACCCCGGTCGCGTGGCGACCAGCGGGATCGGAACCACCGGCACCGACATGCCCGCCGCCAGCCGGCGAGCGTAGACCTGAGCGTCGCGGGCCAGGTTGTCCGCCAGCTGTGCCCCGGCTATCACCCCCTCCATGCCGGCTCCCATTGCGGCGACCGCGGCACGAGCGCCGTCGGGGTCGGAGAGGAGGTCGAGCAGGCGGCGCTGCCGCGTCCCCGCCGGTACCACGCTGCGGTTGAGGAAACATGGACCCAGCACCGATCTCGGTCTCGCTCACCACCCGATCGTGCAGCTCCAGGGCCTCCGCGACCGGCATCTCCTCGGCGAGTGCGGTGATGCAGAGGGCGGTGGCGCGGTGGTCGGTGACCATCGCGTCCACGAAATCGACCTGCGAGCGCAGCATCCCGCCGCGCACCACGCGGCGCATCGCGCGCGCAGCGGTGAGCTGCGGAAGCACGTGGCCGCTGGACGTGGAGTCCACGACGATCAGGTCCCAGGTTGGACGCCCGTCGCTCTCCCTGCGCCTCTCCTCGTAGGCGATCTTCCCGACCATCAGCATGTCCCGCGGGCCGGGGACCCCGGTGGCCACGAAGTCGAAGACGCTGGCCAGCGGAGTCAGCCGGGTGAATCGGGGGACCCGGAAGAAGATGGCCAGGTATTCCTGGAACGACTCCTCGGGCTGCAGGGCGATCACCGAGAGGTTGCGCTGGACAACAACCGGGCGAAACCCGACCGGAGGGTGGCCGAGCGCCTCGGGGAGATCACCCTTGGCATCGACCTCGACGGCGAGCACCTTCATGCCGCGGCGGGCCGCGATGAGGGCGAGTGCGGCGGTGATGGTGGTCTTGCCCGTGCCCCCCTTCCCGGCGATGAAGAGGACACGCTTGCGGAGCAGCTCATCGAGGCGGAAACGACCGGTTGCCCGCGCGGGAGAGGACGAGAGGTGCTCAGCTCCGAGATGCGCTGCTGGAGACGGTGGCGAGCACCTCGGCAGCGTGCCCCTGGGGGCGCACTCCGTGCCAGGCCTGCTCGATCTCGAGGTCGGGCCCAACCAGGAAGCTCGAGCGCTCCACGCCCATGTAGGTGCGGCCGGCAAACGACTTCTCGATCCACAACCCGAGAGCTTCGATCAGCCGGCGCTCGGGGTCACTGACCAGCGGAATGCCCAACTCACACTTGGCGGCGAACTGATCGTGGCTCTGCTCCGAGTCCGGAGACACGCCGTACACATCAACTCCAGCGCTCTCGAACTCGCCGCGCAGGCGAGTGAACTCCTGTCCCTCCAGGGTGCAGCCCGGGGTGTCGTCCTTCGGGTAGAAGTAGAGGAGGGTGCGGTGGCCACGGAGATCGGCGCGGCGGAGCCGGCCGCCCCCGGTCACGCTCAGGTCGAAGTCAGGAAGCGTCGTCAGCTCAGCCATGCAGAGACCCCCGCGGAACCGTTTCTCAGCCAAGTGTACGAGGGCTGAGACGGCGAGCCGCCGGCCACGCCGAACCTATACTCGGCGGCGTGGCCAAGTCGCCCCCCAGGTCCAGAAGAGCACCCGAAGGCGCCTCGCTCGCCGCATCGACGGCGGCGGCCCTTCCCGCAGCCGCGCAGCGGCGGGCGGTTCTCGGCGTGCTGCTGCGGTTCATCACCTGCGGGGCTCTTGGTGTTGGCGGCGGATTCGCCTGGCGCTTCACGGTGGCGCCGGCCCGGGTCGGGGTCGGCAGCTCGCTGGCAGGGGTCGTCTCCTTCCTGGTCGGATTCATCGTCGGGGGGCTGGCCTGGTACGCCCGCGACCTCCGCCGGCGCTCCCGCGCCCCGGAGCGGGTCAGTGACGAGCGACTGGTCTTTTCGTTCGTCGTCTTCGCGGTCATCCCCTTCGCGGTCCTGCTCCTGGTGGGAGCGGTGTGGGTGCTCTCCCTGCTGATCGTGTGACAGCCGGGCGCGGGCCGGGTCGGCGGCCCCCGCCAGGCCGAGGGCCCCGGCTACGGAGCCGCGGTTCAGTTCAGGAAGGAGCGGAGCCTGCCCACCACCTCGTGCACATGGGCGCGGTCCGGAGCATCCGCGGGCGCCGAGGTGAGGTAATGGTTGAGGTCCGAGAGGGCCCTCTGCGGCTGTCCCATCCTCCAGAGAAGGAGCCCTCGGTCCCGCCGTTCGCCGGGTTCCTCGGGAAGCAGGTCGACGCACCGATCCGCAGCCTGGAGCGCCAGCGTCCAGTTCTCCAGGCAGGCGTAGCAGCCGCGCAGGTTGCGCGACATGCGCGCCAGGATCCGGCGCGTAGAGGCGGGCTCCAACCACCGTGGCTCGACCCGTTCTGGTCGGTGGCCGAGGTGCCTGCCCGCGATCTGACGGAGCTCGGCATGGTCGAGGGGCTCGCCGGAGAAGGAGTCGACGACCAGGCCCGCCACCCTCACCGCGAAGTGGCCAGGGAGAGCAATTCCCTCGACCTCGATCCCCGCCCGCCTGCCCACCGCCATCCAGATCGCACCCCAAGCCAGCGGGGTTCCGGCCCCCCGCTCCATCACCGAGCTCAGGTAATGGGTGCGCGGATCGCCGCCGCCTGCCCCGCGCAGATTGAGGCGATCGCGGAGCAGGGCGGCGAGCGCCGTCGATGGACGATCGGTGGTGTGAGTTTCGAGGTGGCCGGCGAGATCGTCGAGCACTCGGAGCCATCGTCCTGGATCGACGGCGGGAAGATCCTCGACGGCCATCCAGAGGGCGGCCTCGGCGATATCGGCGGCAGGATCGGCGGCGGCGGCGAGCAGCCGGCCCCGGGGGTCGTGGGCCATGGCCGGGTATGATGCCGACCCGCCGGCTCGGGGCGCTCCCGGCCCCGACCGGAGAGCGGCGCACGCGGCGCGCCCCCTCAGTGGGGAATTCGGGTCGCAACTACCAGACCGTGGGTTGAGCCAGCCGCCTGGCTACACTGACCACAGGATGCTTCTCGAGGAGATCAGGGGCCCTGAGGACCTCCGCGGTCTCGGACCCCAGGACCTGAGCCGGCTCTGCGCCGAGATCCGAGAGTTCCTGGTCGAGGCGGTATCGCGGACCGGGGGACATCTGGGGCCCAACCTCGGGGTGGTGGAGCTCTCGATCGCCCTCCACCGGGTGTTCGACTCGCCGCGCGACGCCCTGGTCTTCGATACCGGGCATCAGGCTTATGTGCACAAAATGCTGACCGGACGCCTGGGGCAGTTCGACACGCTGCGCCAGCGCGGTGGCCTGTCCGGCTACCCGTCCCGCGCCGAGTCCCAGCACGACGTCGTCGAGAACTCCCATGCGTCCACGGGGCTCAGCTATGCGCTCGCCCTGGCCACCGCGAGACAGCTGAGCGGCGAGCCCGGCAAGGTGGTGTGCGTCATCGGCGACGGGGCCCTGACCGGGGGCATGGCCTACGAGGCACTCAACAACATCGGTCACCTACGACCCGAGCTGATCATCATCCTCAACGACAACGGACGCTCCTACGCGCCCACGGTGGGCGGCATCGCGGAGAATCTCGGCCAGCTGCGTCTATCCCCCACCTACGAGGCCGCCAAGGATGCGACCGGACGCACCCTTCGGCACCTCCCTCTGGTCGGCGATTCGGCGTATCAGGCGGCCAAACGGGTCAAGGAATCGCTGAAGCAGCTGGTGGCCACCACCTCCATCTTCGAGACCCTGGGGCTCAAGTACGGAGGACCCATCGACGGTCACGACATCGCTGCTGTGGAGCGAGCGCTCCGCGATGCCGCCGCGTACCGGGGGCCGGTGGTGATCCACGTGGTCACCAACAAGGGCAATGGTTACGCCCCCGCAGTTCAGGACGAGGTCGACAAATATCATGGGGTCTCGACCTTCAACCCTGAAGACGGCAGCTTCGCGATCAAGGCCGCCTCCTGGACCGATCTCTTCGGGGACGCGCTGCTCGAGGCGGCGGAGGCAGGACCCGCGGATAGTCGCGATCACCGCGGCGATGGCCTCGTCCACCGGACTGCTCGGGTTCGCCGAGCGATTCCCGGATCGCTTCTTCGACGTCGGGATCGCCGAGCAGCACGCGGTGACCTTCGCCAGCGGTCTGGCGATGAAGGGACTGCGGCCGGTGGTCTGCATTTACTCCGTCGTTCCTCCAACGGGCCTTCGATCAGGTCGCCTGCGACGCCTCGCTGCACCGGTTGCCGGTGACCTTCGTCATCGACCGCGCCGGCATCACCGGGGACGACGGGCCGTCGCACCACGGACTGCTCGACCTCGCCTACCTGCGCTGCATCCCGGACATGGTGGTCGCGGCACCGAGCAGCCCCGACGAGATGCGTCGGATGCTGGCGACGGCGCTGGCCCATGACGGGACCGTTCGCCTTCCGTTACCCGCGCGGCGCCGCTCCGAGCACGGCGACGCCCCGCTCGAGCCATTCAGCTCGGTCGAGGCGGTCGTCCGCCGGGAGGGGACGACGTCGCCGTCCTCGCGGTCGGCAAGATGGTGGCGGCGGCTCTGGAGGCACCGACCGGCTGCGAGGCCGACGGGATCAGCGCCACCGTGGTCGACGCCCGGTTCGTCAAGCCGCTCGACCCCCGCCTTGGGACATCGCCGCCCGCCATCGGGGGGTGCTCACGGTCGAGGACGGCACCCGGGTGGGCGGCTTTGGAAGCGCGGTTGCCGAGCTGCTCGCGGATGCTGGCGTCGCGGTGCCGCTCCGGAGGCTGGGCGTCCCGGATCGCTTCGTCGAACACGGCGCTCAGGCGCTCCTGCTCAGCTGAGCTGGGACTGGACGCGGAGGGCATCGCCAGCTCGGCGCGCGAGCTCCTCGCCTCCGCAACTCGAGACCGAGCTCCCGCCGCCTGAGGCGAGCACCCGGAGATGGGGACCGCGCTGGTCACGGTGAGCGGGCTGCGCACACGGGTGGACCTGGCCCTTCCCGACGATGTGGCGATTGCCGCCCTGATTCCCGCCCTGGTGGCGCCGCTGCGAGGCCGAGCCTCGCCCGTGGAGCCGATGGGCCCTAGGAGCCCCGGACGACGGGCCCTTCCCGCCCTCGCGATGCCTGGCGGAGCTGGGGGTGGTGGACGGGTGCGAGCTCCAGCTCCGCGACATGGTGGGCGACGGCCCGGACGCGAGCGCAGTTGCCGGATCGGCACCGCGCTCGTCAGACCCGGGGTGGCCGGCTAGGACGGAGACGAGCGACCCCCGGCGCAGTGTCCGCCGTAAGCGATATCGTCGACCTGGTGGAGCGGACCGTCGACGATATCTTGAAGATCCGCCAGGGCCACAACCCGCTGCTGGACTATGCGTCGGCGGTGGTCCGGAGGCGGCTGCGCGGGCTGGCCCCTCCACCGCTCGACCAACCCGGCGGACCGCGCGCTCTCCGACCTGGCACTGGTGGTGCACTGGCATGCCGACGCCGGCGCTCCCGTCACCGCGGTCGCGACGCTTCACCGAGCTATCGGCGCGGGCCACACGTGGATACCCGGCCGGTCAGCCCCGGCCAACCGGCGTGGGTCTGTGCCAGCGGGTGACCCTGCGGCTGATCGCCGACTGCCACTGCCGCCAGCTCCTGGACCTGGAGGTGACCAGCCAGCCCAGCGCCTGAGCCGGGCTCGTCCACGATCCCGGCCCGGTCAGGTGTCGCTCACCTGCACCGGTGCGGTGGCGGCCAGCTCGACCTTGTAGCGGGCGTTGTTGGAGAGGACCTGAAGGCCGACCGGGTAGGTGCCCCAAGGCTCCCGCGTCGGGGAGCACCTGCGCCTGGAAGCGGAGGATCAGCTGCCCCGGGGTGGAGCCGCTGCGGGGCGGTATGTCGAAGCCGTCGAAGTAGGGGAGCTCGGTGCCGGCGACCGGGTCGGTGCCGCCACTGCGGCTGAAGTCGCCGGAGATCTGGTTGTCACCGGCGTAGCTGAACACCGGAGGAAGGGTCACCAGCACGTCGACCCCTGAGGCCACGCCGGTCCCCTGGTTGAGGACGCTCACCGTGTAGGTGACGTCCTGGCCCGGCTGGGCCTGGTTGGGAGTGACCGACATCGATGCTGAGAGCTCGGGGGCGGAGAGCAGCTGGATCGCCAGCCCCTGGCTCTGAGTGCTGCCGGTGCTCGACCCCGAGGCGCTTGCCAACACCGTGTAGGCGCCGGGCTGCCCGCCGGCGATGGCGGCGAACTGAATCCGCACGGTGTCACCGTGACCGCCCAGCTCCCACACCCCCCACTCGGGCTGGCTGCTGCCGCCCTCGGCATCGACCGGGCTTGGTCCGCACCCCGGTACCGGCGCCGAGCGAGGAGGTGCTGTCGTAACGGAAGCCGGCGGGGAGGTCGACGCTGACCGTCACCCCCGAGGTTCCTGCAGGACCGGTGTCCGTGACCGTGACCACGAACCCCGCCGTCTCCCCCGGGGCCACCTGCGCGCTCTGCCCAGAGGCCAGGGCGAGGCTCACTCCCAGCGTGGTTGGGCCGCCCCGCACCCCGCCGCTCCGAGGCTGCCGATCAGGGCACATCAGCGCCGCCGCCCAGATGACGGGCCGCCCGGTGGCACCCGGATGTCCTCCAGCCCGACGGTCCCCCGACCGATTCGACCGGATCACACCCTCTGGACGGCACGCATCGGTGCCAGCGGGCGCCGCTCCCGGCGGGGTGGCTGGAGAGCGACGTCGGTGGCCTTGGGGAGCGGGCTCGGGTAACCGGCCTCGGCGAGGAGGCGGAGAGCGAGCGCCACGTCCAGCCCGACCACGTTGTCCACCCGGCCATTCACCGCCTCGACGAGGTCGGCCCCCCCGCCCTGGACGGCATACGCCCCGGCCTTGTCGAGCGGCTCACCGCCGGCAACGTAGGCAACCAGCTCCTCGTCGGAGAAATCCCGCATCCGGACCAGTGAGCGGGAGACCCCCAGCGCCTCCGCGCTGGAACCCGTCGCCAGGACGCATACACCGGTCAGCACGCTGTGGCGGCCGCCGCGCAGCTGGGCCAGCATTCGCAACGCGATCTCGGGAGTTCCCGGCTTGCCGAGCGGACCGCGAGGTCCGACGACCACGGTGTCGGCAGCGATCACGAAGCAGCCGGGCCCGACCCGCTCAGCCACCGCGACCGCCTTTCCCGCGGGCGATGAGCTGGCAGCCCAGATCCACGCACATCCCCGGTGGGAGGGGCGGAGTCAGGGGGCGGTTCGACGACGTCGAACCGGATGCCGGCCCGGGTCAGCAACTCACGGCGACGAGGGCTCGACGAAGCGAGCACGATGCGAGACGCCGATCCCCGCCGCGCCATCGGCGGATGAGCCGCGGGCACGGTCGGAGCCGCGGTCAGCGCTACCTCCCCTTCGACCATGCGCCCCAGAGCGTCACGTTGCGTCGCACTCCATCCCCCCTCCGGTCCCCCGGCTGATGGGGGAACTCCGACAAGCGAATTGATGCTACCACCCCGCCGGAGCCATTCAGCGATCGTGGGCGCTGTCTGACGCTATTGAGCCATTTTTGGGAGAATTTCCTCCCCTCAACCGAGGGTCATGACCAGAGCGAACCCGGCGGGCAGCACCGCGAGCACGCCGAGAACCGGACCCAGGAACGCAAGTGGGCGCCAGAGGAGCCCGACCAGGGCCGCATAGCTCACGCTCAGCAGAGCGCAGATCGCCGCCACCCCGGGCGCAGGCAGCCCGGTGAGTTGCGAGTACGTCGCGATGGTGGTGACCAGCAGGGACGCGGTGGCGAGCAACGCCGACCGGCTCAGCCGCGAGGGAGCGGGATCGAAGGGGCGAACGACCGCCGGAATCGCCAACAGCGCGGCTGAGGCCGCCCACAGCCGTGCCGCCTCCGCGGGGATGACCGCGACGGTCCGCATGTCCAGCGTCCGGGCCGAGGCGGCCAGCCCGATGAGGGGCAGGAGTGCGGCGGCTGCCGCCATCACCCGGTGCCAGGGCCACGCCCTCGAAGTGCCCAAGGCGACCCCTGCGGCGAGCGCGGTGAGGATGCCGGCGAGACTGGTACCGGTGGGCAGATCATAGAGAGGAGATGCGGGCAGGGCGAGGAGACCCGCTCCGGCGACGACCCCGGCTGCCACCGCCAGCTCCTCGAGGCGGGCGGGCCCGAGCCCCCGTGGGACCCGTCCGACCCAGGTCACGACCAGGGCCGTCGCTCCCGCATAGGCGGCGCCCGGAAAGAGGGCCAGGGCGAGGACGGCGCTGAGGGCGGCGAGCGGATTCAACCGCCGGCTCCGAAGACGAGCTGGATGGCGGCCATCGGGACCAGGCTCACGGCCGCGGCGGCCAGGGTGAGCGCCCAGGCGGCGGCGACTTGGTGGCGGGCAGCCGCTTGACCGCCGCTCACTGCCCCACGAGTGATGGCGAGAACTCCGGCCAGGGTCAGCAGACCTTCGGCGAACACGCAGGCGACGACGATCAGACCCCCGAAACCGGCGCAGGCCTGGAGCACCAGAAACCGTCCCCAGAAGGACGGAGAGGGAGGGACCCCGCTCAGCGCCAGCCAGAGCCCTCGGCGAGGCAGCTCGAGGCCGGCACGGGGGTCCTGGAGGAGGAGCGGCCCGACAACCAGGTGGCTGAGGATGATGAGCAGGGTGGCCGGGACCGCGACGGGCTGGCCGGTACCGATCCCCACTGCCACGAGCGCGAGGTCGCCAAGGGCGATCCGTCGATAACGGAGCGCGCCCGGCGCCGGTGCGCCCACCCCCGACCCCGGGTCACCTCGGCGCCGCCCCGGAGCTCGAACGGCCAGGGCTCCAGCCCAACCGCTGCTGATGAGCCCGCAGACGAGCAGGGTGTGCTGCAGGGCCAGACGTCCCGACGCGGGCAATCCGCTGGGGATGGCGGTGGCGCAGAGCAGCACCGCCGGTGCCAGCAGCAGCAGCCAGATGGCGGCTTGGGAAGGTCGCAGCGTTGCCAGGGAGCCGGCGGCCCAACCGCCCAGGGGAACGAGAGCCACCATGGCGATCAGCCCAACCGCAAGCAGACCTGCGGCCATGCCGGCGATCTCGGCCCCCGCATCGCCCTGGGCGGTGACCGGCAAGAAGATGCTGGCCCCGATCAGAGCGGCTGCCCCGCTGCCGGCCACCCTTCCGGCGGCGAGGGTGCCCCGACCAGGGGAAGCTCGGACCCAGGAGAGTGTGAGCGCGGCGACGCCGACGAGAGCGGCGACCCCGAACAGAAGCGGTGACCGAGCCCCGAGCAGGACGGTGGTGGCCCCCCCGACCGCAGCGACGCCGAGCAGCTCACGTCCGTCCAGGCTCTCGCTGAAGAGCAGGCAGACCCAGATGGCTGCCGCGGCGGCCACCAGGAGACCGACGCCCTCCCGGCTGAGGGCCGGAGGCGCCTCGGCCAAGGGATGCGGAGAAGTCCCCGCCCGGGCGGCGAGGAGACAGAGAACGACCAGGATCGCGGGTCCGGCGAGGGCCGCCGGCCGGCGCAGCGAGGGGCGGCGCGACGCCAGAGCCGCTCCCACGGCCACCGCCAGCCACGCTCCGGCCAGCCACGCAACGCTCACGTATGGGCCCCCGCAGGTCGTTCGACGCGGCTCGCCACCAGCCACGCCTGAACCCCCGCGGCGGCGGGGGCGAGAGCGGCAACTCCGAGGGCCGCCGGCATCGGATCGAGACCACCGCGCAGGAACCAGGCGACGCTGACCGCCAGGGCCACCACCGCCACGCCCACCCCCAGGTCGGCGACGCTGCGAGCGAGCAGCAGGCGGACGATCCCGAATGTGAAGACAATGGCGACCGGGAACAGGCGGCCCTCGACCGCGGCGACCGAGCCGACCGGGACATAGAAGCTGACCCAGGAGGCCGCGGGAACGGCGACCGCGGCCGCGGCGACCCGAACCGAGCGAGGACCGAAGAGGGCCTCCGGCGGCCGGACCACCGGCCGGCGAGGATCGGGGCCCCGGCTTCCAAGCCGAGCGCCGAACCGGTCTCCCAACCGACCGGTGGCCGCGCAGACCACCCCGGCGCCCAGCAGCATCACCGCGGCCCAGCCTCCCCCGAATGTGGAGGCGGTCGGCGCCAGGCCCGCGGCGACTGCCAGGGAGGCGACCACCACAGCCCAGCGCCCGTCCACCAGCACTGCGACGACGCCGCCGGCGACCGCGATGACGTCGAGCAGGGGTTGGCTCATCGGGGCTGGCTCATCGGAAGATGTAGATGGCGGCAATGGCGGCGACGACCGCGAAGATCAGGCCCGGTTGGGTGACCAGCCATGCGTCCACAGCACCGAGCGCCGCGCCCAGAGCCCGCAGGGTGGGAGCCGCGGCTCGACGAGCCCTGATGAGGCCGATCCAGGCTGGCCGGGGGCGGGGACCCGTGTCCCCCCGGAGGGGGTTGGGGAGGGACCGACCGAGGAGGGCGGCGGCGCTGGCCACGGTGAGCAGGACGGCGAGCAGCCCGAGGCTCAGGTAGCCGCCCGGCCATGCCCCGCCGGGGCCGCTCAGGCTGGCCAGGTCCACCGCGGTCGGGGCCTCGCTGCCGGCGATGGGGAGCAGCGCCAGGTGCGTGGCCGCGCCGGGGAGCAGCGCCGCCACCGCGCCGACGATCAGAGCGAGCGCCGCAGCTGGCAATGTCCGGGTCGCCGACCGGTGGGCGAGCGGGCTGCTGAGGGCATGCTGAGCGGTTCCAAGACCGGCCGCCATGACCACCAGCGCGGCGGCGCCGAGGCCGAGCAACAGGGCCGCGTAGCCGCGGCCAGCAGCGGCGAGGGTGCCGAGCTCGACCACCAGCGCGGTGGTTCCGAAGCCGATCGGAAGGCCGGCGGCGGCGGCCAGGGCGAGTGCGGCGGTCGCCCGAGCCGACCGAGCCGGCCCCACCCCCTGGCTCCAGGCTGGGGCCGCCAGCACGGCGAGCTCCAGGGCGAGCAGCCCGGCGGAGAAGGCCCCGGTCCCTCCCGGGACCACCGCCAGGGCAACCACCGGGCCGGCGGCACCGACCAGCAGGGCTCGACCGGCGCGGCGCGGCTCTCGCTGCCATCTCCAAGCCATCATTCCGCCTCCCAGCGCAGCCGCCACCCCGATAGCACCCAGCAGGCCGATGAGCTCCGGCTCGGCGGCACCGTCGAGCCCGGCCACCAGGCGAAGCAGGACGGCTCCTCCACAGGGGATCGCGCCCACGCTGAGCCAGGCGGCGTCATTGCCAGCCGCAGTCCCCGGCCACCATGCTGGGGCGAGCAGGCGCGATACGCCGGCCAGGCCCCAGGGGATGGCCACCGCCAGCCCGAGGGCGGACGGCGGCAGGGCATATGGGTCGCTGGTCCCGGTGGCGACGATCAGCAGGACCGCGGCGGTGAGCAGTCCCAGACCAAAGGCGTGCTGGATGGCAAAGACGGCCAGGGATCCCCGACTGACCCGACCGCGAGCCGCCCGGTTGAGCAGGAGACCGCCGAGGTTGGCGAGCTCGAGCCCCCCGAAGAGAACCACGGCATTGCCGGCCAGGGCGGCGACCGCCGCTCCGGCGGCGGTGAGCAGGATGGCGCCTTCGTGGGCCGACCTCGGCTCGGTGGCGGCGAGCGCGAGAAGAGTGGCAATCACCACCGCGACCACCAGGGCGAGCCCCAGCTGATCAGCCCTCAGGCTGAGCGACACTCCGGGCACGGCCTCCCCCAGGGAACCGGTCACAGGCCCGGTGGAGGTCAGCGCCGCGAGGTTGGCGACCACCGCCAGGGTCAGCGCGCTGGCCACGGCAGCGACCAGCAGCCTGGTTCGGCGCCAGCCCTCGGGCAGCAGGGAGGTGATCAGCGCCCCCGCCACAAGCAAACCGGGGATGAGCAGGGGGCGAGCCTCGACGCTCACCGCCACCGGCCCCGACGGCTCGGGTGTCGTGCTGGTTCCACCGGCGCCATCACCGAAAGGCAGCCGATGGGGAGCCCATCACAGAGACGGGCGGCTAGCGAGGTACGGCCCGGGGGTGGGCCTGCGGCAGGCTCTGGACGCCGACCTCGGTGGCGCAGTAGGGACAGACCGGCCAACCCAGTCGCAGAATGCGCTCGCAGACCCCGCACCGGCGCGAGAACTGGGTGCGGCAGTAGGGGCAGATCACGAACTCGGTCTCGATGTCCCGGCCACACGTCGGACAGGGGCGGGTCTCCGGTCCAGTGCTGGCCGGCTCGCTGAGGATCTGCTCCTCCAGCGCCAGGGCCCGCTCTTCGTCGAGGGTCCGGGGAGGCTTGATCACCTGGTAGATGAGCGCGCCCAGAAACGGGGGGATGAAGGCAAGCAGGAAGGCGAACATGGCGAAGAAGATCGACGTGGATCGGCGCCTGGCATCGCGGACCACGTTGTAGGCCAGGGCCACCAGCAGGACCAGGACGTAGGTGACGGCGAGGACGATGCCAAGGTAGATCCAGCCGGAGCCGGTCACGGCAAGCAGCGTCATCCTGCCGGCCCCAGACGGCGGCGGAGGGTCTCGACCTGGAGCTCCAGCTCGCCGAGCCGGGCACGCCTGAACTCGACCACATGCCCGGGAGCACGCTCCAGGAACACCCGGTTGGCGAGCTCCTGGCGAAGCTGAGCGATGCGAGCGTCGAGCTCTGCGATCTGACGCCGGAGACGCTCCTGGTCCCCAGCTCCCTCGAGGCGAAGCTCGGCCTCGAGCGTGCCTGCCACCAGCAGCTGGGCGGGCTGATCATCTCCCTGGGCGACCACGGTGACCTGGACCAGGGCCTCCAGGATCCGACGCCGATCCTTGGGGCTCAGGGCCGCAGCCCCACCGCGGACGACCACCTCATGGCGGGTCCGGTCCGAGGCGCTGATCCCCGCCTCCTGACGCCGGGCACGAAGCAACCGGACCAGATCGAGGAGCTCGTCGACGCCGGCTCGCGTGGCGGCCCGGGCGGGGTCGTTCCAGGCCGGATCGACCATGGGCCAGGACCGGTGCTGCAGGCTCGAGGCCGGCTCCGGCAAGCGCTGGGCGCACTCCTCGGTGACGAAGGGCATGAACGGGTGGAGAATCCGGAGCAGGGCATCCAGGGTGCCCACGGCGGTGGCTGCGGCCGCTGCCCGTCCCGATGGGTCCGCGCCGGCGCCCACCCGCACCATCTTCACGATCTCCATGTAGTCGGAGCAGAAATCCTGCCAGATAAGGCTATACAACCGTTCCATGGCATCGTGGAAACGGTGCTGGGTGAGGGCCTGGTCGACGGTGCGCACCGAGTTCGGCGAGCCGGCCGAGGATCCAGTGATCCTCGGGGAGGAGGGCGTCGATGGCGGGGGCTGGCGGGATCACCGCGATGCGCTCGCCATCGCCCAGGAGCCTCACCAACAGGCGGGTGACGTTCCAGAGCTTGTTGGCGAACCGCTGGTAGCTGGCCACCCGCTCGTCGTCGAATCGCTGGTCCTGGCCGCTGGTGCCGACCGCCCCCGACCAAGCTCTGACCGCGTCGGCACCATAGCGGTCGATCATCTCCAGGGGATCGACGACGTTGCCCTTTGACTTCGACATCCGGCTCCCGTCGCGGGCCAGGATGGTCGAGGTGATGAGCACGTCGGAGAAGGGCTTCTGACCGGTGAACCGAAGCCCCGTCATGATCATCCGGGCCACCCAGAGAAACAGGATCTCGCGGGCCGTGACCAGCACGGCGGTGGGGTAGAAACGGAGCAGATCAACGGTCTCATCGGGCCAGCCGAAGATCGCGAATGGCCACAGAGCGCTGGAGAACCAGGTGTCGAGCACATCCGGGTCATTGATCAGCTCGGTGCCACCGCACTCGGGACACCGATCAGGAGGTTCGACCCAGGCGAATCGATGCCCGCCCGCGCAGCTGCTCACCGGAATGGCATGACCGAGCCAGAGCTGGCGGCTGATGCACCAGTCACGGATTCCCCGCATCCAGGTCAGGTACTGGTCTCGATACCGTTCCGGGTGGAAGCTGACCTCGCCCTTCTGCACGACGTCGATGGCGGGCGCCGCCAGGCCGGCCATCCGCACCCACCACTGCTCGCTCACCAGGGGTTCGAGCACGTAGTGGCAACGTTCGCAATGGCCGACCATATGGTCATAGGGTTCCTCGGCGACCACCGCTCCCTGCTCGCGAAGGGCCGCGGTAACCTCAGCGCGAGCAGCCTCCACGGTGAGGCCATGGAAGCGGGGGAGGTCGGGCACATCCATGGTCCCGTCCGGAGCCACCACGGTGATGATGGGCAGCCCATGGCGGGCCCCGATCTCGTAGTCGGTGAGGTCGTGACCCGGGGTGACCTTCAGCGCCCCGGTACCGAAACCGATCTCCACAGCCTGGTCGGCGACCACCGGCACGCGCCGGCCGGTCAGGGGGAGTATCACGTGGCGTCCGACCAGATGGCGGTGGCGCGGGTCATCGGGGTTGACCGCCACCGCAGTGTCACCGAGCATGGTCTCGGGACGCACCGTGGCCACCACCACCTCGCCCCCGCCCTCGAGCGGATAGCGGAGATGGACGAGCGTGTCGTGGTGCTCGACCCACTCCACCTCCTCGTCGCTGATGGCGCTACGGTCATGCGGGCACCAGTTCACGATGCGCGGCCCACGGTAGATCAGACCGTCGTCGAAGAGCGCCTTGAAGGCGACCCGGATGGCCCGAACGTAGGCGTCGTCGAGGGTGAAGCGTGACCGCGACCAGTCGCAGGTGAAGCCCAGCCGGCGCATCTGATCGTAGATGCGGCCGCCATACTCCTGGTACCAGGCGTCGACCCGGGCCTCGAACGCCACCCGGCCGATGGCTTCCTTGGTGGTCCCTTCGGCGGCGAGCTGGCGCTCGATCACAGCGTTGGTGGCGATGGCGGCGTGGTCGGTGCCGGGGCACCACTCAACCTCGTACCCCTTCATCCGCCGGTGCCGGGCGATGGCGTCCTGCACCGAGAAGCCCATGGCGTGGCCCATGTGCAGGACCCCGGTGATGTTGGGCGGAGGCAGGGCGATGGAGAAAGCCGGACGCACCGATGCGGGGTCGGCTCGACCGATCTCCAGCTCCTCCCAGCGCTGCCGCCAGCGGGGCTCGACGGCGGCCGGGTCGAACTTGGAATCCATGGGTGGCCCCGAGTATATGGGCGGGTCCGGCCCGCCGGCCGGCGCAAATGCGGAGGGGTGCTGGGCCGCCAGCGAGTCGCCGTTCGCTGGCGGCCAGGGCGTTCAGACCAAGGAAGCGAGCGGCGCAGGGAGGGAGCGCACCGTGGTGCGTGACCGAGCGAGCAGCGTGGCTGACGCAGAGATGGACGTCCTGGCCGCCGCCGTCAGGCGGTCTGGTCGGCGACGACCTCTTCCTCAGCCGCCCGCTGGGGCTGCTCGGTCAGCAGCAGTGGCTCCACCCCTTCGAGGATCGATTGCTCGGTGATCACGCACCGCTTGATGTCCGGCCGGCTGGGCACCTCGAACATGCTGTTGAGCAGCACGTCCTCGATGATCGACTTGAGCCCCCGGGCCCCGGTCCCCCGGGCCAGCGCCCGCTTGGCAATGGCCCTGAGCGCGCCCTCATGGAAGGACAGCTCCACGTCGTCGAGCGCGAAGAACTTCTGGTACTGCTTGACGAAAGCGTTCTTGGGCTCGGTGAGGATCCGGACCACGTCCTCCTCGTCGAGGTAGTCCAGCGGGACAACGATGGGAAGCCGGCCGACGAACTCCGGGATCAGCCCGTAGCGGAGAAGGTCCTCGGGCTGGAGCTCGCGCAGGAGCTTGGCCAACTCCTTGGTCCGGCCCTTCTTGAGGGGCTCGCTGGTGAAACCGATGGAACGACGGCCGATCCGGTGCTCGATGATCTTCTCCAGTCCGTCGAAGGCGCCGCCGCAGACGAAGAGGACGTTGGTGGTGTTGATCTGGATGAAGTCCTGGTGGGGATGCTTGCGCCCGCCCTGGGGGGGGACGTTGGCCACGGTTCCCTCCAGGATCTTGAGCAGCGCCTGCTGCACTCCCTCGCCGCTGACATCGCGAGTGATCGAGGGGTTGTCCGCCTTGCGGGCTATCTTGTCGATCTCGTCGATGTAGATGATCCCGCGCTCGGCACGGGCGATGTCGAAGTCGGCGGCCTGGATGAGCCGCAGCAGGATGTTCTCGACGTCCTCGCCGACATAACCCGCCTCGGTGAGACTGGTGGCGTCAGCAATGCTGAAGGGGACGTCGATAATCTTGGCCAGGGTCTGAGCCAGCAGGGTCTTGCCACACCCAGTGGGCCCAACCAGGAGGACGTTGGACTTCTGCAGCTCGACGTCCCCGTTCGCCTTGTTGTTGGCGATGCGCCGGAAGTGGTTGTACACGGCGACGGAGAGGACCTTCTTGGCATGCTCCTGGCCGACCACGTGCTGGTCCAGGGAGGCCATGATCACCTGCGGGGTGGGCATCATCCCCGCCTTGCCGCGCTTCTGCGAGGCGGAGCGGTTGTCCTCCTCGAGCACCTCCTGACAGAGGTCGATGCACTGGTCACAGATGTACACGCCAGGGCCGGCGACCAGCTTGCGCACCTGCTCCTGCCCCTTGCCGCAGAAGGAGCAGCGGGTGTGCCGGCGGCGGTCCTCGCGGTCGGTCATGGAACTCCCCGACTACCGGGTGGCGGCGCCGCCGCCGACCTCGGGTCCGCCGGTCGTATCTCCACGGGGAAGGCCTCCGCCGTTGCTGCTGATCCGGGGTGACGAGCCGTCCCCGCCACTCTTGGAGCGGGCCTGGATGATCTCGTCGATCAGTCCGTAGTCCTTGCCTTCCTCGGGGCTCATGAAGAAGTCGCGGTCGGAGTCGCGGGTGATGACGTCGATCGGTTTTCCGGTGTGGTGGGCGAGAATCTCGTCGAGGCGGCGCCGAACCCTGAGCACCTCCTGGGCGTGGATCTGGATGTCCGCGGCCTGGCCGCTGAATCCCCCACTGGGCTGGTGGATCAGGATGCGGGTGTTCGGCAGCGAGTACCTGAGCCCGGGAGCTCCCCCGGCCAGCAGCACCGCCGCCATGGACGCCGCCATGCCCATGCAGATGGTCCCCACTCGGGGCTCGACATACTGCATGGTGTCGTAGACGGCAAGCCCGGCGTACACCGACCCACCCGGCGAGTTGATGTAGAGCCAGATGTCCTTCTCGGGATCCTCCCCGGCGAGGAACAGGAGCTGAGCCATCACCACGTTGGCGACCTGGTCGTCGATGGGAGTACCGATGAAGATGATCCGGTCCTTGAGCAGGCGGGAGTAGATGTCCATCCCGCGCTCACCCCGGTTGGTGGTCTCGATGACGTAGGGGATGAGGGTCATTGCCAGGCCAGTATACCCACGGCCTGCCGTCGCGACCCCGCCGGCGAGACCGGTTCAGAGCTGCGCGGAAGCCGGCGGCGCGGTGCCGGCGGCAACTCCCCTCGCCGGGCGGGAAGGTGACTTCCGACCCAGGTTGCGTCCCCTCCCGGGCCGGGGGCGGGCTGGGCCGAGGGGGAAACCACGGTCCCCCAAGCCCCCGGCAGACCGCCCCCCTTTACCCCCGGGGGTTTTTTACTTATAGTCACATTGTCACGTATCCTGATACTCTCGCAACGGGGATGGATGGGAGGAGGTCCTGAGCGATGGCCCGGAAATACAAGCCCGTGGAGCTGCCACTGCGTGAGGTGCCCATGACCCTCGCCGAGGAGCGCGCCCGCTGTCCGGTGTGCGAGGACCGCAACTCCGGCGTCATCGGCCGACTCGGTCTGCGTCTGGTCTTCCGCTGCGAGCGCTGCCGGGTGCGCTTCTACCGGCCAGCGGCGGCAGTCCGCTTCGGCTGAGCAGCGGCGCTCCTGCGGTCAGGCCTGACCCCGGGCGATCTCGACCGCCCGGTCGATGGCGGCCCGTCGCAACAGGTCCTGGTGGGTCAGGGTGTGGAGCCGGCGGCGTTGCTCGGCAGTCAGCCGGCGCCCCGCCGCAACCCGCTCGACCTCGCGGTCGACCTGTGATTCGTCGACCTCGAGCTGCTCGGCAGCCGCAAGGGCGCCCAGCGCGAGCTCCAGTCGGACCTGGTTGGCGGCTGCCTCCCTGCGTTCTTCACGAAACTTCTGCGCAGTTGATCCCGTGTACTCGAGATAGCGATCGAATCGGAGACCCAGGTCGCCGAGCCTCTGCTCCATGGCCGCCATCTCGGCATCGAGCTCTCGCTCGACCATCTGGCTGGGCACATCCACCTTGACCCGCTGGCGGAGCGCGGCGAGCACGTCCGAACGGTGGCGATCCTCGTCGGCTCGGGTGGCGGATTCGGCCAGCAGCTCTCGGTAGCGCCGGCGCATCTCATCCACGGTGTCGCCGCTCTGGTCGCGGCGGGCCAGATCATCGTCGAGCGGGGGAAGCTTGCGCTCGCGCACGGCGACCACCCGGGCATCGGCCTGGACCGTCACCCCTCTCAGCTCCTCTCGCTGGTAATCGTTGGGGAGGGTGAGCGGGAAGCTGCGCTCCGCGCCTGCCTCGAGGCCGAGCAGGGCGTCGACCAGGCCCGGCACGAGCCGCTCCCGATCGAGCTCGAGGTCCCGTTCATCACCCCCGGAGAGGACCTCCTCACCACGACGCATGACCAGGACGGAGCGCAGGACGTCGCCGGCCTGGCTCGGGCGGCTCACCTCCTCGAGGTCCGAGAATCGCCGCCGGACCTCCTCCAGCGCGGCATCCAGGTCGGCCTCGGTGACCTCGGTGCGAGGCGGCTCGACACGCATGGAGAGGTAGTCGCCCAGATCGACCTCCGGGCGGACCGGGACCTGGGCGGTGAAGGTCACGCTCAGGCCGCGTTCCATGGTCCCCAGGGTCAGCTCGGGATCACCCACAGGGTCGACGCCGGCCTGCTCCAGAGCTCGGGCGTACAGCTGCGGTATCAGGCTCTCGGCCGCCTCACGCCGCAGCGCCTCCCAGCCGACGGCTCGCTCGACCAGTGCCGCCGGAGCTCGCCCCGGCCGGAAGCCCGGGATCCGCAGGCGCGCTCCCAGGCGCCGGCTGGCATCGCCCACCGCCCTGTCCAGCTCGCCGGCCGGAGCCTCCACGCTCAGCTCGACGATCCAGCCCGGCTTGCGCTCGACGAATACGGACAGCTCAGGCGACGCCGTGGTCATGGCCTCGCCTCAGGGTAGCGGCGATCACGGGCGTCAATCCTCCTGCTGCGAGCCACGCTCGCCGGGTCGGCTGGCTGGTGCGCGGACCGAGAGTCGAACTCGGACGGGTTGCCCCACGGGATCCTAAGTCCCGCGCGTCTACCGGTTCCGCCACCCGCGCCCGGCGTTGTGTGTACGGCCGCCGCCGAGTGTAGCACCGCGCATTTGGGCAGCTCGAAGGGGCCGCTGCCGGTGGTGCCGGACCTGCCCAGACGACCGATCCCAAGTTGTGACGTCAAGCCCTGGACATCGCGGCCCCGGACCCATAGGCTTGGAGACAGCCCGGCCTCCAACCGCCGGGTCACCCATTGGCCGCTTGCACGGAGGTCACCGTATGGAGCCGAGCCAGGGAACCGCAACGGCCGGTAGGCCGCAGGAGGCTGTTGCGAAGATCGACCAGAAGGCGCTCCGGCTGTCGGCGCTGCTGCGGGAGATCGACAACCATCCCATCGAGCTGCCACCCGACCTGGTGGAGCGGCTCGACGAGATTCTCGAGATGCTGGCGTGGCGCATCGCCGCCACCCGAGCGCTTCTCCATCAGGGATACGCCATCGCGACCTGAGGATTGACCAGCGCCCAGAGGTCCACGCTCCGGGCCATGCCAAGCGTCGCCGAGGCTCTCAAGCCATCGGACGCGGGCGCACGAGTGCGGGCAGACAGCGGGCAGACCGACGACTACGGCCTCCGTACCATACGGCTCCGGCGGGCAGGTGAGATTGGCCCGCCCATACCAGGGGGACCCAACCCATGCCAGCCAGAGAGCACTGGAAGGACCAGCCCGACGAGCACGACTTCCCCGCCGCCGCCGACTACCTGAGCCTGGTGCTCGAACCCAGGGCGGTGAGCGCCAAGGTGGCCGCGCTCCAGGCAGCGCCACTCACCCATCGCAAGGCCAAGGACCTGCTCCGAGCCAGCCGGCTGCCACCGCTTCCGCCTGACAACCTCCACGTCAGGAAGGATCTGGCCAAGGTCGACGGCGGCCAGCTGCTCTCACCGGTCCTGCTCCTGAGAGGTGACATGGAGACCGACGTCCCGCTCATCGTGGCCGACGGGTACCACCGCATCTGCGCCAGCTACCACCTCGATGAGGACGCCGACATCCCCTGCCGGATCGTCTGAGCGGTCTGGCCCCTCGGCGCTACGCCTCGTACTCGGCCCCCGCCGCATCCGGGCGCTCGCGCTGTGCGCGGCACCCGGGGTCAGCGCGAGATGGGCGCGTCGTGCACGAAGCGGTACGACGGCTCCACCGCTCGGAGCGAGAGCCTGCGGCTCTCGCTCCTCGCTCCGTCACGCGTCGTAATACAGGAAGAACTCGTAGGGGTGCGGGCGCAGGGCCACCGGGTCGACCTCGCGCTCGCGCTTGTAGGAGATGTAGTTGTCGATCAGGTCGCGGGTGAAGACGCCGCCCTTGAGCAGGAAGCTGTGGTCGTCCTCCAGTGCGTCCAGGACCTCGGGCAGCGAGCCCGGAAGGTCCTTGACCTGGTCAGCCTGCTCTCCCTCCAGCTCGTAGAGGTCCATCTCGATGGGAGCCGGCGGCTCGATCTTGTTGGCGATGCCATCCAGGCCCGCCATCAGCATGGCACTGAAGGCGAGATAGGGGTTGCAGGTCGGGTCGGGGGAGCGGAACTCCAGGCGACGCGCCTTGGGCGAATCGCTGTAGGTCGGGATCCGCACGCAGGCGCTGCGGTTGCGGGCGCTGTAGGCGAGCTTGATCGGCGCCTCGTAGCCCGGCACCAGCCGCCGGTAGGAGTTGGTGGTCGGCGCCGCGAAAGCGAGAACCGCCGGAGCGTGCTTGAGCAGACCACCGATGTACCAGCGCCCCAGGTCGCTGAACAGCGCGTATCCGTCCTTGTCGTAGAAGAGGGGCACGCCGTCCTTCCAGAGCGACTGGTGGGTGTGCATGCCGCTGCCGTTGTCACCGAAGAGCGGCTTGGGCATGAAGGTCGCGGTGTAGCCGTGCGCTTGCAGATGTTCCGGACGATGTACTTGTAGAGCAGCACGTGGTCGGCCATCTTGACCAGTGGTGCGTGAAGCGCATGTCGATCTCGGTCTGGCCGGCGGTGCCGACCTCGTGGTGGTGGATCTCGATGTCGATGCCGGCCTCGCCCATGGCCAGGATGATGCGGCTGCGCAGGTCCTGAAGCTGGTCGACTCGGCGGGAAGCGGGAAGTACCCCTCCTTGTGCCGGGGCCGCCATCCCAGGTTGGCGGTGCCGTTGCTGCCGCTGTTCCAGATCCCCTCGTCCGAATCGACGTAGTAGTAGCCCTCGTGGGCGTTCTGGTCGAAGCGGACCGAGTTGAAGATGTAGAACTCCACCTCCGGTCCCCAGAATGAGGTGTCGGCCACTCCGGACCTGGCCAGGTGAGCCTCCGCCTTGTGGGCGACGAAGCGAGGGTCTCGGGAGTACGGCTGCCTGGTCAGCGGGTCGCGGATGTCGCAGACCACCGCCATGGTGGGCACCTCGAGGCAGGGGTCCACGAACGCCCGCGCCGGGATCCAGGAAGAGGAGCATGTCGCTCTCGTGGATCTTCTGGAAACCGCGGATGGAGGAGCCGTCGAAGCCGATCCCCTCCTCGAAGAGGTCCTCGGTGAGCTCGCTTCACCGGGATGCTGAAGTGCTGCTAGGTTCCGGGGAGGTCGGTGAAGCGCAGATCGACGATCTTGACCCCGGCCTCTTTGGCCCGGTAGATCACCTCCTGCGGAGTGGCCGCGGTGGCCGCCCCTGGTCTGGCCACGGTCTCATCGATTGCCATGCGCTTCCCCTTGCAACACCCCGCCGCTGGCCCGGTCCATCCGGCCGTGGCTCAGCCTGAGATCCCTGTGCGGGTGAGCCTACCGGCTTCCCACATCCATTTGCCATGGACGCCGAGGCCGAGAGCTGACGGCCTGACCTTGTGCGCGCCGCACAAAGCCCGGCCCGGAAAATACGGCCGCCGCGCACAGGGTCGCCCCCATTCGCTGGGTGAAGGTCCAAGCGACTCGGTTGGGCTCAGGCCGCCACTCCCCTCCCCGGGCCACCGAACTGGTGCGCGGCGCCTCAGGCGGGGGCCCGCGGCTTCAGCTCGTCGAGCTTGCCCCGAGCCGCGTCCCCATCCTTGAAGTAGAGCTTGTTGATCTCGATGTAGGGAGTCTGAGCCGCCGGGACATCCTCCTCGGCGAAGATCGCGTCGACCGGGCACGGGTCAACGCACGCGCCGCAGTCGATGCACTCCTCAGGATCGATGTAGACCATCCGGTCGTCGTCGGTCTCGTGGATGCAGTCGACCGGGCAGACCTCGATGCAGGACTTGTCCTTCAGGTCGACGCAGGTCTCGGTCACGATGTAGGTCATCGGGCCACCAGTTTACCAAGGGCTGCGCCGATCACGAGGCGGGCTCCCAGCTAGTGAAGAGGCCCGCCTCGACTGCCACCCGTTGCCCTCCAGTCGATCTCGCGGTCCGCCTCGGGCCGAGCGTACAGGGAGCGTACGAGGGGCCGCTGGGCCACCCTCCCTGCGCCGGCGATAACAATCCGCTGGGAGAATCGTGTGCGCCGAAGCACAAGTCGAGCTGAGCCAGTCTTGCCTGGAGCGCATCGGGCTCGCCTCGGCGAGATCAGGCCCTCACAGAGGTAGCGGGCCATCTCCCAATCGGTGGCCAACACCAAGGGTCAGACGGTCCCAGGGTGCTTCGGGCCTCTTGGGCGCCGCGCCCAAGCCGCCTATCCCGCGGCTTGGAGGACCTCGCGGATCCGCAGACACAGCTGGAGGTTCAGGCGGGTGTCGGGATCGCTGAGGCTCAGCCGCCCCACCTCCTCGATTCGGCGCAGTCGATAGAGCACGGTGTTGCGGTGCAGCTTGAGCCGCTGCGCGGTCTCCGTGGGGGAACCGTGGCAGCGGAAAAAGGCGTCCAGGGTGCGGAGCAGGTCGCCTCCTCCCTTCTCGTCGTAGGCGACCAGGCTGGCCAGCGAGTCCCGGTAGAAATCGTGCAGCTCCGGGTGCTGCGCCATGGCATAGAGGAGACGGTGCAGACCGAGGTCGGCGAAGCTGACCACCGGCGAGGCGGCGTTCAGCTTCACCCCCATGCCGATCGCCTGCTCGGCCTCGCGGTGCGAGGTCCGAATGCCGCCCGAGCCCGTGCTTGGGACGACCGATCCCGACCGCCACCGGAACCCCGGCGGCACCGCGACAGTCGGCCGCCAGCTCGACGGCCGCCCGCCGCGCGTCACTCAGCGATGAGCCCGCAATCACCACCACCGCTCCCTGGTGGGCGGCCGCCAGGGCCGGCATCTCCCGGCGCTGGGCCCATCGCTGGGAGGCCCTGACCCCGCTCTCGGGCCAGCCCTGAGGGGCCGGAGCGGGCACCCGCACCACCAGGACCAGCGACTCGTCGCCGAGCGACGCCCCCACCCGTCGGGCGCGCTCGAGCATCGAGGCCTCCGAGCTGTAGGCACCGGTGAGCAGGGCGGTGGCGAACTCTCCCTCGAGGTCGTCGCGGGCGGCGAGCACGGCGCGCTCTCGGTCCAGCTCGATGGCGCAGGCCGAGGCGGCGCGGGCGCAGCCGAGCCGGGCCAGCTGACCGAGCTCCGCCTCCGGCCCCAGGACCGACACGAAGCCGCCGATGCCATCGCGCAGCGGGATCGGAGCCACCAGCCGCGCGATCCCGGCGGCTCCCGCGCGGGAATTCCCGCACCGGCGGGATTGGCCGCCAGCACCACCGTGGAATCGGCGAAGCGGCGCACCGCCGCCATCTCCTGCGCCCAGGGGTCGTGGCGAACGTCCGCAGGAAGCGTCGCCGGCCGCGTGACGAAGCTCCCCAGAGTCGGCCTGCCAGGCGGTGGCCAGGCCGAGGATGCCGGCCAGCCGCTCGACGATCCCGGCGGGACCGGCGCCGTTGAGCGCCAGCTCCATGAGCTCGGCCTGGAGCTCCTGAGCGCGGTCGTGGAGGGCGGTGCGCTGATCCAGGATGAACCGGGTGGTCGCCTGCTGGACATCGCTGACGTGGCTCTGCTCGGGAAGCTGGAGCAGGGGCAGCATCAGCCGGTCGGCGAGCTCGACTGCTTCGCCGGTCACCTCGCCGACCACCGCCGCGGCCACGCCCCCCTTGTCCGCGAAGCTCTCCAGGACCCGGCTGAGATCCAGACGCTCGTCGAGCAGCCGGATCGACCGCACCGCGATGAAGGCGAGCTCGCCGCCCTTGATGGCCTCGAAGGCGGGGGGACGGGTGCGCAGCGAGGTGGCCCAGTCGACCTGACGGTCGAGCCCCGCCTCGCCTCCCAGAAGCTCGGTCCCGGCGGGAAGGGCGCCGCGCCAGACGTCCTTGACCGTGATCACGCGCTTCTGTCCAGCGGAGCCGACGCACGACATCACGCCCGCTCCAGGTACTGCTCGATCTCCCAGGGGGTGACCTGGGCGCGGTACTCCTTCCACTCCAGCTGCTTGACCTCGACGAAGCGCTCGGCCAGGGTGTCGCCGAGGGTGTCGAGCACCACCTCGTCGGCCTCCATCGCAGCGATGGCGTCCTTGAGGTTGTCGGGAAGCAGGCCGACGTTGCGACGCTCCAGCTCCACCTCGTCGAAGCCGTAGAGGGCCTCCTCCACCGGCGGGGGGAGGGCCAGCCGGCGCTCGATGCCATCGAGCCCGCAGCGCAGCATCACGGCGAAGGCGAGGTACGGGTTGCAGGAGGGGTCGGGGCTGCGCAGCTCGATCCGGGTCACCTCCTGGCGGCCGACGTGGGGCACGCGGACCAGCGCCCCCCGATTGGTTCGAGCCCAGGAGACGAAGACGGGTGCCTCGAAGCCGCGCACCAGGCGCTTGTAGGAGTTGATCAGCGGGGCGAGCACCAGGCACATCCCGGAGGCGTGATGGAGCTGTCCGGCGATGAAGTGCTTGGCGATCTCGCTCAGCCCGTAGTCGTCGTTGCCGGCGAAGGCGTTGACCCCGTCGCTGAGCCGGCTCAGCGACTGGTGGACGTGCATCCCGCTTCCCGGCTGACCGTGGAACGGCTTGGGCATGAAGGTGGCGGTGAGCGCGTGCTGCTGGGCGATCGCCTTGAGGGTGTAGCGGAAGGTGATGACGTCGTCGGCGGCCTTGAGCGCCTCCTGGGCGCTGACGTCGATCTCGTGCTGGCCGCTCGCCACCTCGTGGTGGATGGTGTTGACCTCCAGACCCATGGCCCGAAGCTGCTCGGCCATCGACTGGCGGACGGCGACGCTCGGGTCGGTGGCGAAGTCGAAGTAGCCGCCGCGATCGTGGGGCGGCGGTATCGGGTGCCCCAGGGCGTCGCGCTCCAGGAGGTAGAACTCGATCTCCGGGCCGACCCGGTAGGTGAAGCCGAGCCCGGAGGCGCGTTCGATCGCCCGGCGCAGGGCCCCCCGCGGGTCCCCGGGGTAGGCCTCGCCCTCGGGGGTGGTGACCCAGCAGATCATCCGTCCGGTCGGGGCCTCGGCCCAGGGGAGCACCGCGAAGGTGGCGGGGTCGGGGACCAGGTACATGTCGGACTCCGCGGTCCGGGCCACCGACTCGACCGAGGAGCCGTCGAACCACACCCCGTGCTCGAGCGCCGCCGGCAGCTGGTCGGCGGGGATGGTCACGGTCTTGACGGAGCCGGTGACATCGGTGAACTGCAGGTCGAGATGGCGGATGCCGGCGGCCTCAGCGGCGGCGACGACGTCAGGGCGGGCGGCGCGGAGGCGGGGGGAGGCCATGGACACCTCGCTTGGAGCGATGGTTCGTACTCAATGCATGAGCATAGCTGGCAGATTGACGAGCTGTCCAGGCGATACGGCGTCCCGAGGCCCCGGACACCCGACTTCCCAGTGCGCTGCGCACAATACGAACGACGTCGCTGTGGCGGGTGATCCCCGGACCTCTTCCCGTGGGTCGCCAGAGGGTGCCGCTGGGTCGCCGGCATTGTGCCCGGAACGCACCAATAGGTGCAGATGCACTAGCAAAAGTTGGCGCCTGTTGATCTGGGGCCAGTTGACCCGCCCGGAGAGAATGGCCTCAGCCCCAGTTCACCCGCGATGAGATGAGAGACGTGACCCGACCACTCCAACCGTCATCAGTCCCCCACTCTCTCCGCCCGCGGCGCGCCCGATCAGATCAGGGCGCGCCCGGGCGGCAAATCTACACCTCCACCTGCCCCGGCTCGGACGCGGCAACCGCTGCCCCGACCTGTTCGTCGAGATCATGACCCGGATCAGCTCCGGGGAGGACATCGAACTCCGTGCTGACCGCCGCAGGCGCAGCCGCCGTCGATCTGCTCACGACCCGCACAGCGTCCCCGGTGATCGCCCGGGTGTTCAGGATCGAGCGCGACACGATGGTGGTCGCCAGCGAGCACGGCGCAGCCGCCGGTGCCCCGTCCGGGGAGAGCATTCCCCTGAGCGCCGATCCGCTCATCGAGGCTGCGGTCACCGGGGACCAACCCCTCGCCGAGGCGGGCTCATCGCCTCGGCGGATCGCCTGCCCGATCCACGCGGGCGCGACCATCCATGCCGTGCTCCTGGTGGAGCGCCGGCGGTCGTTCCGCGACGCCGAGGTCAGCCTCGTGGAGGGGGTGGGGGGCATCGCCACGCTGGCCATCACCAACCTGGTCCGCACACGATCGGTACCGGCGCCGGCCCCCGACCCGGTGGACGCCCTGACCGGCCTCCCCGGCCGGGCCGCCCTCGAGAGCCGCATGCGCTCGCTGAGCGAGCCCTTCGCGATCATCGCCGTCGATGTCGACCACCTGGAGCAGCTGAACGGCGCATTGGGCCGACCGGCCGGAGACGCCGCTCTGCTCTCCGTCGCCCGCAGCCTGCAGTCCTCGATCCGTGAGCGCGACACGGTGTGCCGCACCGGGGACGACGAGTTCACCATCCTCGCCATCGGATCGGCCACAGCCGTGGTGGGCAGCGTCGCCGAGCGGGTGCGCTCCCAGGTCTCGGAGCTCGCCGGGGGGGCCTTCCCGGTCAGGGTCAGCGTCGGCTGGGCGGTGGGCGCCACCGGCGAGGCGCCGGCTGAGGTGTGGGCTCGCGCCGGCGAAGCCCTCAACCGGGCGAAACGCGAGGGGCGCAACCGCGTGGCCGGTTCCATCACCGGCCACCCGGCGGCCGCGCCGGGCAGGGGCTGGACGACCCTCCTCAGCCGAACCCTCGCCTCTCAGCAGATCAACCCCGTCTACCAGCCGATCGTTGCCCTCCCCGATGCGCGGATCGTCGCGTACGAGGGGCTGGCCCGCCCCATCAACCTCGACGGTGCCGACAGCGTGGAGGAGTTCTTCAACACGGCGCATCGTCTGGGGGTCACCAACGAGCTGGACTGGATCTGCCGCCGGGCGGTGGTCAAGGGGGCCGAAGGCATCCGCAAGGATGCCCTGCTGTTCGTGAACATCGACCTCTCGACGGTCGCCGACGTCGATGAGGACGTCGACCAGATGGTCAACCTGCTTCGCTGGGTTGGCCGGCCGCCCCGTACCGTGGTGCTGGAGGTGGTCGACGCCGACCGTTTCACCAATCTCGGTCAGCTTGCAGCTCGCATCGACGCGTACCGGCGTGCCGGCTTCAAGATCGGCATCGACGACCTCGGCCGCCCAGGGGTGGGAGTCAGGCTCATCCAGGCGGTGCGGCCCGACGTCGTCAAGATCCACAGCAGCGTGGTCAGCCGCTGCCACGAGGCGGAGGCGCAACGGCTCATCCTCGAGTGCATCTTCCTCGCCGAGCAGATCGGTTCCGAGGTGGTCGCCGAAGGTGTGGACCGCGTCAGCGTCGCGGCGGAGCTGACCCGATTGGGGGTCGACCGGGGCCAGGGCTTCCTCTACGGCCGGCCCGAGGCGATCGCCGGCGCAGTCGAGGAGCTGACCGGAGAAGCGACGACCCGCGTCGCGATGCTCGTCGCACCCAACTGACAGATCATGGGGGCGGTCGGGGTGGAACGGCCGTCCCGCCAGTTGGCTCTGAGACCGGGACGGCGATCACGAAGCCGGCGCCCCAAAGGGGGCAACGGAGAGGGGGAACGAGAGCCGCCGAGCCGCGACCGCCTTCGCGGAGATGGAGGGCATGCTCGAGCTCATCCGGCCGCCCTCGGGCGCACGGGGGCGGAGTCGGGGAGCGTCCGAGCGGCGCAGATCTCGGAGAAGAGCGCGGCACTCGGCTTGGGCCGCCGCTCGAGGGTGGCTCGGTCCACCTCGATCAACCCGAAGTGGGCGGAATAGCCCTCCAACCACTCGAAGTTGTCGAACCCAGTCCACATCAGGTAGCCCCGGACGTCCACACCGGCGGACAATGCCTCGATCGCTGCACGCAGATGGTCGACGAGATAGTCCGGGCGGAGCTCGTCGTGCTCGTCGGCCACCCCGTTCTCGGTCACCAGCAGGGGCAGGTGGAACTCCTGCCAGAGGTTGATCAGCGCCCGGCGCAGGCCGCCCGGGTCGATGCCCCAACCCAGACTGCTGCGCGGCAGGGTCGGGTCGGGGTCGGGACTGACGAAGAGGCGGAGTGCGGCCGCCGGATCGAAACGGACGCGCTCCTCGGTGTAGTAGTTGAGCCCGATGTAGTCGAGCGACCCGCGCAGGCCGGGCAGCGTCCCGCCGGCCCCGGCCGGAGGCAGGACATGGCCGCTGTGGCAGCAGCGCAGGAACCAGCGGTTGAAGACCTGAGATGCGACCGGTGCTGCCAGACGCGCACCGAGAGAGCCCGGCCGGGGCACCAGGGGCCGCTCGTGGTGAGCGATCGAGATCAGGGGACGGTGGCCTCGGGAGGCTCCCGCCTGGCGCAGGGCGGCGGCGGCGGCGGCATGCATCCTCAGCATCGCCACCCCGGAGCGCAGAGCCAGCCAGAGTGAACGGCGATGAGGCGGCCAGTCGCCCTGGGCGTAGGCGAGCACCGCCAGGACGCTGGGCTCGTTGAGGGTGACCCACCAGCGGACCTCCGCCCCCAAGGCCACCGCGCAGGCTGCCGCATAACGGGCGAAGAGGCGCGGTGCCTCCGGGTGGAGGACACCTCCCCGATCGGCCAGCCACACCGGGAGGGTGAAATGGTGGAGGGTCACCACCGGCTCCATGCCCATGGATCGGCAGGTGCTGGCGACATCGGCATAGTGGCGCAGGGCGGCCACGTCGAAGCTACCCGGCTCGGGCTCCACCCGTGCCCATTCGACCGAGAAGCGGTGGGCGGTGTGCCCCATCTCCGCGAGCATCTGGAGGTCCTGGCGGTAGCGGCGGAAATGATCGATGCCGACCGCGGCGGAGGAGCCATCCTTGATCCGCCAGGGCTGGTCCCGCTCCATCCGCATCCAGTCGTTCCAGAGCCCGCCCTCGACCTGATGGGCGGCGCTCGCAGTGCCAAGGAGAAACCCCTCGGGCAGGGCGAGCACCGGGCTCACCCGGCCGGTCGGCTGACCATCAGCCGGAAGCGACCCGACGCCCGGCTGTCGTCCAGCACCTCGATACCCGACCGTCGGGCCCAGGTCCGCACCGCGAACGCCTGCTCGGCGACGTCGGTGAGCACCTCGAGCTGGTCCCCGGGCGCGAGCTGCTCGTAGGCTCGCAGCACCCGGCCCATGGCGTTGTCGCCGCACTCCTCTTCGGCGCTCGCGAGATCCACGCGGGGAGGGGACATGGTCGGGGAGTGTACGGTCCGGGGATGCGGCGACCGAGGGGTCCCCACACGGCCCGCCGCGCGGGGTGTAGCCTTTCGCGACCCGCAGGGCGTGGAGGTGAACCATGGACACGATGGCAGCGGCGGTGAGCCCGCCAGACCAGGAGGGCCGGATCGGCGGCCGCGTCGAGCTGGTGACCGAGCGGCCGATCGTCCTCCCCCGGCAGGACGGCCCCAGGGCCCGGGTCGAGGAATTCCTGGTGAGGCGCCCCCTGCTGGTGCCCGCGGTGCTGCTCGCGGTCATCGCGCTCCTGCTTCTGCGCGGAGGGCCGAGGAGGATCGGGCGGCGCCGCAGGCAGGCGGACCCCACGTAGTCGCTCGAGGAGTGCGGGCCGGTCAGGGGAGCCCGCCGGGATCAGATCCCCAGCGCCGTCAGCAGGGCGGCGTTCTCCTCCGGGCTCCCCACCGTGATCCGGAGCCGATCGTGATGCTCGCCGTCGGCGAAGTGGCGCACCAGGATGCGGGCCGATCTGAGCTCCGCGGCGATCCCGACCGCGTCACCCCCGGGAGGCCGAGCCAGGATGAAGTTCGCCTGCGAGTCGCCCGCGTCCCAGCCGGCCGCACGGAGAGCCGCACTGAGCCGCTCCCTCTCGGCCACCACCGAGTTGACGATGCGGCGGTGGTGCTCGGTGTCGGACAGCGCGGCCGCCGCCGCGGCGAGGGCCAGCCGGTCCACCGGATACGACTCCAGCACCGCGGCCAGGTCCGCGATCAGCTCGGCGTGGCCGAGGGCATAGCCGACTCGAAGGCCCGCCAGGGCATGGCTCTTGGCGAAGGTGCACACCACCAGCCAGCTGGGGTGCCGATCGAGGAGCGGTACGCAGGAGGCCGGCGCGAAGTCGCTGTAGGCCTCGTCGATCACCAGCACCGAGCTGAGTGACCCGAGCCGCTCCTCCACGGCCGAGGGGGGTATCCAGGTGCCGGTGGGCGAGTTGGGGTTGCAGAGCACCCGGAGCACTCCTGGGGTGGTGGCCAGGGCGTCCGGGATCGCTCCGTGGGGACCGAGGTGCATGGTCTCGACGCGGGCCCCGCCGATCTGAGCGAGCAGGGGCAGCAGCGAGTAGCTCGGGCGGGTCAGCACCACCTGGTCGCCCGGCCCGGCGAAGGCACGGAAGCACGCCTCCAGCACCTGATCGGCACCGTTGCCCAGCACCACCTGCTCAGGGCGGAGCCGGTGATGGGCGGCGAGCGCCGAGCGCAGTGGCTCGCCTTGCGGGTCGGGATAGTGGCGCAGCGATCCCACCGCCGCGGCAACCGCCCCAGCCACGCGCGGCGACGGGGGGAGCGGGGACTCATTGGTGTTCAACTTGATCCATCCGGCGTCGTCCGGAGGCTGCTCTCCGGGCACGTAGCCGAACCCGGGGCCGAGGGAGCTGCGGCGATAGCGGGACACCGCGCGATTCTGAGCGAGCGTGGGCACAAGCCGCCGCCGGGATGCGATCGGGGACCCTCGTTGTGAGGGCGGCGATGTGCCCGAGACCTCCGTTCTGACGACCCTGCCAGAGGCGCCGGTAAGCGCTTACACCAACTTGACAATCGCGTCCCCGGCACCTAGCATTGCGGCCGCTGCGAGCGCAGCCCGAATGGCGGAGGCTTGCGCCGGCAAGCGGGAGGACGAGACAGGAAGGCGCCGGTTGGCGACCCGTTTGGTGGCGTCGGTGAACCGCGGTAAGCGCTTTCTCAGCAGGCTTGGCAGGCAGGGTCTTCGTCGCGCCGGAGGTTCGCGGCGGCGGATTGGGTGCTCTGTGGCAAAGGAGGGCAGGCACGTGACACGTCCTATCTGGGGCGCCGGTCGACGGCTTTTTGTTTGGTCCATGAGGAGGCACGACCGATGACTGAGAACCAGATTGCCCCGTCGGCCACCCGGCCGGCGCGGCGCGGCGAAGGTGGGCGGCGGCGGCTCAGCTCGATGCTGCTGGCCGGGGCCATCATGGCCGGCGCCGCCGCGACTGGCTTCGGCTCGACCGCGAGCCTCGCAAGTGCCGGCGCCACCGCGACGGGCTCTGGCTCGGCGGCCCGCCTCGACGGGACGGATCCATCGCTGTGCGGAACGTACGCGTCCGCGCAGTTCGGCCCCAACGTGTGCGTCTTCACGCCTCCCAGCGGGGCGAACGCCGCCACCGAGCTGGCGGCAATCCAGACGGTGGTCAACAACATCGCGATCCAACAGGTCCCGCTCTCATCCCAGTTCAACGACGAGGGCTACGCCCTGCTCTTCGAGCCGGGGACCTACGGTTCGGCCACGACGCCGCTGGTGTTCGAGGTGGGCTACTACACCGAGGTGGCGGGACTGGGAGCCGTGCCCCAGGACACGGTCATCAACGGCCAGATCGAGGTCTTCCCCAACGCCCTGGATTGCACGAGTGCTGCCCAGACCGACTGCTGGGCCAACTCGACCGTGAACTTCTGGCGGTCGCTGTCCAACCTCACCCTCAACGTGACGGACACGGCGAACAACTACGTGCCGCAGCCGATTACCCAGCTGCCGCCCATCGGCGACTCCGCTGACTGCTACGGAGGCTCCACGGACATGTGGTCGGTGTCCCAAGCGACGCCGGTCCGCAGCGTCATCATCAACGGCACGCTCAACTTCCAGGCGTACTGCTCCCAGACGGGCTATGGCAGCAACGACTACGGCAGCGGAAGCTACGTGGCCAACAGCGAGATCAATGGCCAGCTCGACTGGTCGGGCAACCAGCAGGGCATAGCCCGCAACAGCGACTTTGAGAGCGCGGCCGGCTACGTCTGGAACTACGTCTATTCCGGTGACGGGTGCCCTCCCGGCTACACCCCTGTCGCACCCGCAACGGCGTGCTCACCCACCGTCGACGCCTTCGATGGCCTCTCCAATGCATCCCAGCCGGGTTACATCGGGGGCGGCACGGACGGGATCATCGGCCTCGACCAGGTCACGGAACTGCCGCAGAGCCCCGTGACCCAGGAGGAGCCGTTCCTCTACACCACCTCGACCGGGTCCTGGGACGCCTTCGTGCCCGCGGTGCAGCACAATTCGGCGGGCCCGAACTTCCTCAGCGGGACCGAGGCGGGGACCTCCGTTCCCCTGTCAGACTTCTTCATCGCCAACCCGACCACTCCGGAGTCCCAGATCCAGGCTGCTCTCGAACGGGGGCACGAACCTCGTCCTCACCCCCGGCGTCTACGACCTGAACTCCGCCCATCGTGGTCAGCCATTCCGACACGATCGTCCTGGGCCTCGGCTTCCCCGTGCTTGTCCCCCAGCGGGGCAACGCGACCATGGTCGTGGTCCCGCAACAACGGGGTCGAAGCTCTCCGGCATGATCTTCGACGCCGGGCCGGTCAACTCGCCGGTGCTGCTCTCGTGCGGCACGGCTCGGCCAGGTCAACTGGGGACGGCTGCTGGTCGGTAGCAACTAGCGCCAATGACCCGGACCTCGATCCAGGACGTCTTCTTCCGTATCGGCGGTGCCGAGACCACCCCGGTATCGGCCACGATCAGCTTGCTCGACAACGCCGACAACTCGATCATCGACGACGTCTGGGCCTGGCGCGCCGACCACGGCGCCAACACCTCGGTCACCGGCCCCGAAGGGCAGGTGGGCGCGGGCTGGACCTACAACCAGGGTGCCACCGGGGTCGAGGTCACCGGCGACAACGTGACTGCTTACGGCCTCGCCGTCGAGCACTACCAGAAGAACGAGGTCATCTGGAGCGGCAACAACGGCACGGATGATCTTCTTCCAGAACGAGCTGCCCTACGACCCGCCCAGCCAGACGGCCTGGGAAGCGTCGCCGATCCAGCCGGGCTATCCCTCCTTCCTGGTGACCAACAACGTCCAGAGCTTCCACGGGTATGGCATGGGTAGCTACGTCGTGTTCATCTACACCCCCGCCATCCTCTGGGACGCCATGACCTACGAGGCTCCCAACGCTCCTGGCGTCGTGTTCACGGACGCCATGGACCTGTTCATCGACAGCACCTGCCAGGTGAACGGCACCTGCCCGACCCCGAGCCAGTCCGGAGGTCTCAATTCGGTCATCGATGGTGTCGGTGGTCCTGCCACGGATGCCAACCTGACCGACGTCGTGGACGTCGACTCGTACGCGAACGGGGTCGCAACTCTGCCTTAGCCAACCGACCCATCTCCTGACGGCTATCCTTGGCACGTCGGACCCCGCCCCTCGGGGCGGGGCTCCGGCGGGCCCGGTGATGCCGGGTGATGCCCCTCAGGGAGATGTCGCTTGCGGTACGGGCGGTTCGACGACCAGCGGCGCGAGTACGTCATCAGCCGACCCGACACCCCCCTCCCCTGGATCAACTACCTGGGGATGGAGGACTACTTCGGGATCATCTCCAACACCGCGGGCGGCTACTCCTTCTTCCGGGACGCCCGGCTGCGGCGGATGACCCGCTACCGGTACAACGCCGTCCCCGCCGACTCGGGCGGACGCTACCTCTACCTCCGCGACGACCAGAGCGGCGACTACTGGTCACCGTCATGGCAGCCCACCCAGCCAGTCCTCGACGACTACGAGTGCCGTCATGGCCTCTCGTACACCGTGATCACCTCGAGCCACCGGGGCATCCGGGCCGAGACCCTGTACTACGTCCCCCTCGGTGAGACCCTCGAGGTCTGGAGGCTCCGGCTGTCCAACCTGGGTGACGTTCACCGTCCTCTGTCGGTCTTCTCCTCGGTGGAGTTCTGCCTGTGGGACGCCCAGGACGACGCCACCAATTTTCAACGCAACTTCTCGACCGGCGAGGTGGAGGTGGACGGCAGCGTCATCTACCACAGGACCGAGTACCGCGAGCGGCGCAACCACTTTGCCTTCTTCGCCTGCTCCGCCGAGCTCGCCGGCTTCGACACCGACCGCGACGCCTTCCTCGGCCCGTACCGCAGCTGGGACCGTCCGTTGGCGGTGGAGCAAGGCCAGGCGGGCGGCTCGATCGCGCACGGCTGGTCCCCTCACGGCTCGCACCACGTGCGCCTGGAGCTTGGCCCCCATGAGGAGCGCGAGATCGTCTTCGTGCTCGGCTACGCCGAGAACCCAGTGCAGGAGAAGTTCGACCCGCCGGGAAGCCAGATCCTCAACAAGCAGCGGGCGCGATCGATCATCGAGACCTGGCTCGCCCCCGAGACGGTGGAGTCCGGCCTGACCCGGCTCTCCGAGCGCTGGAACGAGCTTCTCGAGTGCCTCCAGGTGGAGACCCCCGACCAGCACACCAACCGGATGGTGAACATCTGGAACGCCTACCAGTGCATGGTCACCTTCAACCTCAGCCGATCCGCGTCCCTCTACGAGTTCAGGCATCGGCCGCGGAATGGGTTTCCGGGACTCGAACCAGGATCTGCTCGGCTTTGTGCATCTCATCCCGGAACGGGCCCGGGAGCGGATTCTCGACATCGCCGCCACCCAGCTTCCCAATGGCGGCGCCTACCACCAGTACCAGCCGCTCACCAAGCGGGGCAACGATGCCATCGGATCGGGTTTCAACGACGACCCGCTGTGGCTGGTGCTGGGCGTTGCCGCCTACCTCAAGGAGACCGGGGACATCGCCATCCTGGACGAGCCCGTCCCCTACGACAACGACCCGGCCAGTGCTCCTCCCCTTCTCGACCACCTGCAACGCAGCATCGCCTACACCCTGGACCGTCTCGGCCCGCACGGCCTGCCCCTGATCGGGCGGGCCGACTGGAACGACTGTCTCAACCTCAACTGCTTCTCCGAGGCGCCCGGTGAGTCATTCCAGACCACCGAGAACCGGGCGGGCGGGGTCGCGGAGTCGGTGTTCATCGCCGGGCTGTTCATGCTCGCAGCTCAGGAGATGGCGGGAATCGCCCGGTTGCGGGGCGATGTGACCGACGCGAAGGGACACCTCGATCGAGCGGCGGCAATGGAGGTCGCCATCGCCGAGCACGGCTGGGACGGAGAGTGGTTCCGGCGCGCCTACGACCACTTCGGCAACCCGGTCGGCTCCGCAGAGTGCGAGGAGGGGCAGATCTTCATCGAGCCTCAGGGCATCTGCGTGATGGCCGGGGTGGGAATCGCCGACGGCCGGGCCCACCAGGCCCTGGAGAGCGTCCGGCGGCGGTTGCTCACCGAGCACGGGATCATGCTGCAGCAGCCCGCGTACACCCGATACCACCTGGAGCTCGGCGAGATCTCCTCCTATCCGCCTGGGTACAAGGAGAATGCGGGCGTCTTCTGCCACACCAATCCATGGATCATGATCGCCGAGTCGATCCTCGGTGATGGCGATGCGGCCTTCGCCTGTTACCGGAGGATCAATCCATCGGCCCGCGAGGAGATCAGCGACCTCCACCGCTGTGAACCGTTCGTCTACGCGCAGATGATCGCCGGGCGCGATGCTCCCACCCACGGCGAGGCCAAGAACTCGTGGCTGACAGGAACAGCGGCCTGGAATTACGCGGCGATCACCCAATGGATCCTGGGGATCCGGCCTGAGATCGAGGGGCTGCGCATCGACCCCGTGCTGCCCGGCTCATGGGAGGGCTTCACGGTGACCCGGCGGTTTCGCGGCGCCACCTACCGAGTGAGGGTGCGCAAGCCGGCCGGTGCCACGGGTCGGGTGCGCCGTCTCCGCATCGATGGGCGCCTCATCGAGGGAAACCTGCTGCCGGCCGTTCCCGCCGGCACCCGCGTCGATGTCGACGCCGAGGTGGAGCCCGACCCCCACACCACGCCCGTCCCCTGAGATCAGCGGCCGCCCTGGGGGACGCAGCCGCAGCTCTCGCGAACCACCAGCTCGACGGGAAGGACGACATCCCGCTGACCAACCGGCTGGCCGGTGATCCCCGCATAGAGCAGATCGAAGGCCACCACCCCCATCTCCCGGAGCGGCTGGCGCACCGTGGTCAGGGTGGGATGGAGGTGCCGCGCCACCGCGACGTCGTCGAAACCCGTGACCGCCACGTCCTCGGGGACCCGGATGCCCTTCTGGGCCAGGGCGTGCATCACGCCGATGGCGGTCTGGTCGTTGGCGCAGACGATTGCCCGTGGAAGCCTGCGGCGGGCCTGAAGCAGCGCGGTGATCACCCTGGCTCCGCCCCTCGCGCTGTAGTCGCCGGTCCAACGTGGTCCACCGATGGCCCGAGCGCCGCTGTCCGCCGCCTCACACTCCACGGCCTGAGCTCTGTCGACGCTGTCCGGGCTGTCAGCGTGACCGGACAGGTAGGCGATGGTCCGGTATCCGTGGTCGGCGGCCAGATGGCGGACCAGGGCGCGCACCCCGGACTCGTTGTCACTGCGCACGCTCATCGTCTCTGGAGAGGGCCTGCCCACCAGGGTCACCAGCGGGACCTGGGCGGCGAGCCGGGTCAGGGCGGTGTTGGAGATGAGCCGGTCGTGGAGGATCAGGCCGTCGGTCTTGCCCGCCAGCGCCGGAAGCCGGGTCGGGGCGTCGGCGGTCCCGATCATCGAGATCAGCACATCGAAGCCGGTGCGCTGCGCGGAAGCCTCGATGCCGCGCGTCACCACCTCATCGAACAGCGGGCTCTCGCCCTCGTCCTCGAAGCCGAGGTCGTCACCGCGGCGAAAGACGACTCCCACCACCTCCTTCAATCCGTTGGACAGCGCCCGCGCCGCCCCGTCTCGGATGTAGCTCAGCTCGTGCACCGCGAGCATCACCCTCTCGCGTGTTTCGGACCGAGGGTTTCCGCTGCCGTTGAGCACGCGAGAGACCGAGGCGATGGACAGACCGGCGTGACGGGCAACGTCGTAGATGGTGAGCGCCGTTCTGGGTTTCCGGGTCTCCACCATGTGCAGATGCCCCCACCGATACTGGTGCCCCCATCCTAGACGCCCTCGGAGCCCTGCGGTGACGGCGGTGGGGATGGGGGCCTGTTTGTGCCGGCAGGTTAGAATCGCGCGGTCCATGGCCACCCCGGTCTCCGACGCCGACAGCCGCATGTTGCGCTCCCTGGTCGCCGAGCTGAGCCTCGAGCAGAAGGTCTCGCTGCTGACCGGAATGAGTCACTGGCAGCTCAGGGGCATCCCGGAGATCGGCCTGCGCCCGATGGTGGTCTCGGATGGCCCCGCAGGGGTGCGCGGGGTACGATTCGAGCCCAGCCGGCCCGCCTCTTCGCTTCCCGCACCCATCGGGCTGGGCGCCACCTGGGACGTGGAGCTGGTCGGCGAGCTGGCCCGGGCCCTGGGTCGCGAGGCCCGTTCCCGCGGGGTGGACATCCTGCTGGCTCCGACCCTGAACCTGGTTCGCAGCCCCCTGGGCGGACGCGTCTTCGAGTTCTTCTCTGAGGATCCCTGGCTCGCCGCTCGGGTCGGCACGGCCTATGTCGCCGGGGTTCAGGGGGCTGGTGTCGGGACCTGCATCAAGCACTTCGTGGCCAACGACTCCGAGACCGAGCGCAAGCTCTACGACGCCCAGATCAGCGAGTCGGTGCTGCGCGAGCTGTATCTGGTGCCCTTCGAGATGTGCGTCGCCGAGGCCCGCCCGGCCAGTGTGATGGCCGCCTACAACGCCGTGAATGGGCACCGGATGACCGCGAACCGGCGCCTGCTCCGGGAGATCCTGAAGGACGAATGGGGCTTCGATGGCGTGGTGATCTCGGACTGGACGGCGACCTGGAGCACCGACGAATCGGCGCTGGCCGGCCTGGATCTGGTGATGCCCGGCCCGCATGGTCCGTGGGGCGCGCGTCTGGTGGCCGCGGTCGAGCGGGGGCGCGTTCCCATGGCGGAGATCGACGACAAGGTGCTCCGGATCCTGCGAATGGCACGAGCCGTGGGGACGCTGGTGGTTCCGGGGTCGGGTCCGGATATCGCCTTCGCATCCTCGCCACCGACAACACCCGAGAATATCGACCCAGCGCTGCTGCGCCGGGCGGCAGCCAGCTCCTTTGTGCTGCTGCGCAACCGTGACGGCCTTCTTCCCCTGAGCGGCGGTGCGCGGCGCCGGATCGCCCTCATCGGCCCGGGCGCGGTCTGGCCACGGACCCAGGGGGGCGGCAGCGCCATGGTGCTGGCGGCGGAGGGACCCAGTCTGCTCCAGACCCTCACTGCCGGGGTCGGTGGAGAGGGTGAGGTCGACCTGGTCGCCGGTTGCCGGCCGGCTGGGCCGGTCCCCGCACCGGCACCGGGCACCTCGCGCGATCCGGTGACCGGCGCCGAGGGGGTGCGTCTCGAGGTTCACGCCGACGACGGTCGGGTCATCCACGACGCCCTCCAGCATCGGAGCACGATCAATTGGTGGGCTGACCTCCCCGACGCCGTTCACGCCGAGGCCGCGACCATCGTGATCCGCAGCCGGTACCGAGCTGAGGTGGACGGTCCGCACCTGATCGGCGCCACCGGTCTCGGGCGTCTGGCCATCGAGGTGGACGGCGAGCGGCTGGCTGAGGCCACCGCGGTGACTCCACCGGAGCTGGTCGGGGTGCTGTCCCGGCCCCCGGAGCTGCGCGTGCCGGTGCGGTTCGAGCGCGGCCGGGAGGTGGAGGTCCGCATGGTCAACCAGCTGCCCGCCAAGCTCGAGGCGGGCCGGGAGGTGGAGGTCAGGATCGGGGAGCACGCCTCCGCTCGCCGCGAGGCCGGCCCGCGCCTGGTCATGTCTGGCCTCGGGATCGACGCCGCACCCGACGAGGAGTCGATGATCGCCGAGGCGGAGGCGGCGGCACGGCGGGCAGCGGTCGCGGTGGTGGTGGTGGGGCTGGGCGAGGACGCGGACAGCGAAGGGTTTGACCGTGACTCCCTGGCGCTTCCCGGCAGGCAGGATGAGCTGGTACGGCGAGTCGCCGCCGCCAACCCACGGACGGTGGTCGTGGTCAACGGTGGAGGTCCCGCCTTGATGCCGTGGTCGGACAGCGTGGCCGGCATAGTCCTGGCCTGGCTGCCCGGGCAGGCCATGCCCGACGCTCTCGCCGACGTCCTGCTCGGAGCCGCTGAACCTGGTGGCAGGCTGCCGATCAGCCTGCCTCGCCGTGAGGAGGATTGTCCGGTGCTGGTGACCGAGCCGAGCTTCGGCGCTCTCATCTATTCCGAGGGGCTCCTCATCGGCTATCGGGGTTACGACCGCCGCGGGGTCGACCCTCTCTTCTGCTTCGGCCATGGCCTCGGCTACACCGATTGGGAGTACGTCACCCTGGGCGCGGGCGCAACCGAGCTGGCAGCGGGGGACGACCTCGAGGTCACGGTGACCGTGCGCAACATCGGGGTGCGCAGCGGCCGCGAGGTGATCCAGCTCTATCTCGAGCCCAGCGGCGACAGCGACGGCCCGTCACCCACGGCTGCGCTGGAGAACGGCCGCCCGGTGCGTACGCTGGCGGCCTTCCAGCCAGTCGTCGCAGAGCCAGGTGATCAGGTGAGCGCTCGCCTGACGGTGCCCGCGCGGTGTTTCGCCCGATTCGACGAAGCCGAGCAGGGCTGGGTCTGGCCGGCCGGCGCCTGGTCGCTCCGAGCCGGTCGGTCCTCGCGGGATCTGCGGCTCAGTCGTCCGGTTCGGGTTCGCTGACCGCGCCCGGCCCTCCCGGGCGCTGACCCCAAGAGCGAGTCGGGCCCGACCGGCGCATCGCCGGCCGGGCCCGTCCCCACCCCCAGTGGGGCGGGGGTCCTATTGGAGTGTGGTCAGCTCCGCTTCAGTGCCGGAGCGGCTGAGGTTGTTCAGGCGCCGGCCACCGGCTTGAGCTGCATCAGGATGTAGGGCATCTGAGGATCACTCGGGGACGGGTTCATGTAGGGGTGATCCTGGTCCGCCCAGCCGGTGTACTGGGCACTGCTGTAGACGTTCCAGTCGGCGCCGTACAGCAGAGGAGCGTAGGGGGCTTCGGTGGACATGATGTTCTCGAGTGACTGGACAGTCGTGTCCACGGTCGAGGTGTCACTCGGGTCGGTGCTGGCGTAGGTCGCGAGGTCGGTCTCCGCCTGAGCGTCTCCGGAGAAGTTCTTCATCCCCGCGTAGAAGGCGGAGTTGGTGGAGCTGGAGGCGTCGAACCAGTCCTCGAACTGGATGTAAGGGATGCTGCCGCCGTTGCCCCAGTGGATCAGGGTCTGCCAGCCACTGGGGTTGGTGGAGTAGTCGCCGAACCAGTCGGAGTAGCCCTGGGCAGGCTTGGTGGTCACGTCCATGCCCAGCGCCTGAAGCTCAGACGAGATGAGCGCGGCGTCCTCCCAATAGTCGGAGAAGGCGATCGGGTCGTAGACCGAGAAGCTGATGTCCTGGCCGCCCTTCTCCCAGCAGTCCGCAGGGTTGTTGCTGGTGCAGTTGCCTCCACCAGTGTAGGTCCCGCTGCTGCTGTTGAAGCTGGAGCTGGTTGGCGGGGTGTATCCGTCGGCCTTCAGGATGTCGTAGACGTCGTCACCCGTGGGCAGCTTGTCGGTCTTGGCCGTGGCCGCGTCGGGCACGTTGCCGGCGGTCGACAGGTCGTTGGTGAGGCTGCCGCTCGCGGGCAGGTAGGACTTCTGCGCAGGCAGGATCAGGCCGGACGACGAGGAGGCCGGCTCCTCGTAGCCGGATTCACCAAGAAGCCCCAGCGCGTTGCGGTCGATGCCGTAGCTGACCGCCCTGCGCACCTGAGCATCGGAGATCCCCGTGGCCCCCCCGTTGCCCGGGTTCAGGTTGAACCACAGGGTCACCGTGCTCCCGGCGGCGAACCAAGCGTGGTTGGTCTCCGGGTCGAGGTTGACGTAGTTGGCGTAGACGTTGGGGATGTCGTTACCCGCCCAGTCCAGCTGGCCGCTCACCAGCGCGTCGCTGGCTGCGGAGTTGGTGGCGATGGACGGGGTCTCGATCTCCGACTCCGGCGGTGTCCCGTCCCAGTAGTACGGGTTCGGCTTCCAGGTGATCAAGGAGCTGGTGTAGCTCTTGAGCATGAAGGGGCCGGTGCCGATCGGGTCGGTGATCGTCACGGTCGGATTCGAGGCGATCTGGTTGGCCTCGGCCGCCGGAAGGATGTACGTGTTGCCGAGGATGGTGTACAGCGCGGTGTACTGTGAATTGGTGAAGTTGAGGGTGACAACGTTGCCCGAGGCGGTCGGTGCCGACGACTGTGGGGGCACACCGTTGACGTTGGCCTTCGCGTTCATCAGCATGGTGTAGGTGGCGACCACGTCAGCGGGGGTGAAGGCCTTGCCGTTGTTGAACTTGATCCCACTCTTGATGGTGACCGCCAGGGTCTTGCCACCGTTGCTGAAGCTGTAGGCGGAGGCCAGCCAGTAGTGGGTGCCCGACGAGGTCGGGTCGAGCACGTCGTACTCGATCAGGGGCTCGTTGACCATCGTCCGGGTGCCCATCTGGGCCGCCACCGAGTTGCCGTCATAGGGGTTGAAGTCGTCTGAGAAGGTGACGCCGGTGGTCGGCTCCGCGATCAGCGGAGGGCCGGCGGTCTTTCCCGAGGACGACGAGGAGGAGGTGGTGCTGCTCGAGCCGCAGGCGGCAACCGCCAGCACCGCGGCCCCAAGCAGGCCTGTGACTGCTCTTCGATTCATCGATTCCTTGTCTCCGTGAGGCACTGCCCGCACTGGTCAGTGCACGTCTTCCGATGGGTCTGTCTCCGATAGGTTCCGAGCCGGGTTACGGCTACGGGGGGCGGTCGCGCCTGGCCTCACCCTCGGCCAGGGCGCGCGCCCCTTTCCGGGTGCCCCCAGGCACCGGTGGGGCCCGGAACGCCAGTCCGTGGTCCATCCTCCTCAGTCCTCCTCTGGGTGGTGCTGATGGTCAGAGGGCGCGGCTGTCGCGCCCGCCAGCTGGGCGGAGCCCGGCGCGACGGCATCGCCGCTGTCGAGGGCCCTTCGCTCCGCAGCGTCCACGTGGAGCCAGCAGTCGGCGGTGTGCCCGGACGAGATCGGGACGCTCGGCGGCACCCTCCGACTGCAGATCGGCATGGCGTGCGGGCAGCGGGGATGAAAGCGGCAGCCGCTGGGAGGCGCGATCAGGCTGGGTGGCGCCCCGCTGCCGGCCAGGCTGGGTGGCTCCAGGCGGTCTGGGTCCGGCGCGGCAGAGAGCAGCAGCTGGGTGTACGGATGGGCAGGGCTGTCGGTGAGCACCGCACTCGGCGCGACCTCAACCACCTTCCCGGCGTACATCACCATGATCGTGTCGGCTAGATAACGAGCCGATGCGATGTCGTGGGTCACATAGAGGATGGCCAGGCGATCGCGGTCGCGCAGGTCGGCCAGAAGGTTGAGCAGGCCCAGGCGCACCGAGACGTCGAGCATGGAGACCGGCTCGTCGGCGAGCAGCACCCGCGGCCGGACGGCCAGGGCCCGAGCGATGGCCACCCGCTGCCGCTGCCCTCCGGACAGCTCGTGGGGGAACTTGTCGATGAACTGGTCGGCCGGGGTGAGGGCCACTCGGGTCAGCAGGTCCATCATCCCGGCCTCGACGTCGTGGACGATGTGATGGATCCGGAGGGGCCGCGCCAGATCATGCCGGACGCGGTACACGGGGTTCAGCGAGGAGAAGGGGTCCTGCAGGACCATCTGCACCCTCGCCGTGTAGGAGCGGGGCCGCCCGCTCGGCGCCGGCTTGCCCTCGATGAGCAGCTCGCCCCGGTTGGGGGGGATGACCTTGGCGAGAAGCCGGGCGACCGTCGTCTTCCCTGACCCACTCTCGCCCACCAGCCCGGTGACCGTGCCGGCGGCGAGGATCACCGAGACGTCCTCGACAGCGTAGAGAGGCGCCCGCCGCGAGAACACCCCGCGGCCCCGCTTGACGGAGAAGTACTTTGCCAGGTTCCGGCCCTCGAGGGCTGGGGGAGCGGCCACCATCGAGGCCGGCGGGGGCGGGGCGGTGAGGCTCATCGGGTGCCCCCGTTGGGTCTCAGATCGCCGGCGATCGCCGGTCCGGTGGCCCGCACCAGGGGGTCGGGCAGCCCCAGCTCCTCGGGCACGGAGACATCACCCGTCTGCAGCCAGCACGCCGCGGCGCGGTCAGCCCCCTCGAGGGGTAGGAGCTCGGGCGTCTCGGAGCGGCACCGCTCCATCGCCCACGGGCAACGGGGGTGGAAGGCGCAGCCACGGGGCAGCGCGCGCAGGTCGGGTGGGGAGCCCGGGATGCCCTCCATGGGGACGCGCTCCCCGTGCATCGGAGGAAAGCAGTGCAGCAGGCCATGGGTGTACGGCACCCGGGGGGAACGGAAGAGCGACGTCGCCGATGCCCTCTCCATGATTCGACCCGCGTACATGACCGCGATCTCGTCGGCGAGCTCGACGAGCAGAGAGAGGTCGTGAGTGATGAAGAGCGCGGCGAAGCCCAATCGATCGCGCAAGCTCATGAGCTCCTCGAGGATCTCGCGCTGGGTCACCACATCGAGGGCGGTGGTGGGCTCGTCCAGGATCATGACCTGCGGATCGAGGGCCAGTGCCATGGCGATCATGACCCGCTGCCGCTGGCCGCCGGAGAGCTCGTGGGGGTAGCTGCGCAAGCGGTCGGCGGTCAATCCCACCATCTCGAGCAACTCCACGGTTCGGTCCCGGCGGTCATCCGGGGAGAGGTGGGGCCGGTGCACCCTGAGCATGTCGTCGAACTGGGCGTGGACGGTGGCCACCGGGTTGAGAGCGTTCAGGGCGCTCTGCAGGACCACTGAAATCTCGGACCAGCGCAGCGTTCGCAACTCCGCCTGGTTGGAGGCGAGGATGTCGACGGTCCGGACAGGTCCGGCCCCGGAGATTGGTCTGGAGTGGAAGAGGACCTCCCCGCCGGTGATGACCCCCGGCCACCGGAGCAGACGGATTGCGGCCATAGCCAGGGTCGACTTGCCGCTTCCGCTCTCACCGGCGAGACCCAGCACGTGTCCACGCCGCAGCACCAGGTCGCAGTCCACGACCGGATGGACGGCCTCGGCGCCGAAGCCGTAGTCCACGCAGAGACCCCGGATCTCCAGCACCGGATCCGATGCCCCGTTGGGGTGGGCCGCGGCGCCGTCCGGGACGCCGGAGAGTGTCGAGATGGGGACAGGGCTTGCGCCGCGCAGCCTCATGGCGCTGCCGCCGCGCTGTCTGCAGCAGCCACGCCTTCGGGTGCGGCCTTGCGCCGGACGACGCCTCGTGCCACCGGAGTGATCCCCAGAGCGAGGCTTGCGTGCACCCCTGCCTTCCGCGCCGCCTTGCGAGAGAGGCCGGAGACGCGCAGCCGCGGGTTGATGAACTCGTCGATGCCGAAGTTGAGAAGTGCGAGGGAGGTGCCGAGCAGGGCGATGAAGATTCCCGGAGGCGCCCACCACCACCACCAGCCGGCCCGCACCGCATTCTGAGAAAAAGCCTCGCGCAGCATCTCGCCCCAGTTCCAGAGCCCTGGGGGAGACGAGGTGGGGCTTCCTGCCAGGCCCAGGAAGGCGATGGCCACGTAGGCGCCGAGGGCGTACAGGGTGGTGAAGAGATAGGACGCGGCCACGATCGGGACCAGGTTGGGGAACACCTCGACCAGGATGATCCGCATCCGCCCCTCACCCGAGATCCGAGCGGCCTCGACGAAGTCCCGGTTGCGCAGTGACAGGGTCTGAGCGCGCAGCACTCGGGCGGTGTAGGGCCAGGCCGTCACCGCGATGATGACGGCGACGACGAAGATGCTCGAACCCGCGGAGGGCAGGTAGCTGGCCAGGACGATGAGCAGCGGCAGCCCGGGGATCGCCAGGAAGACGTTGGCCAGCAGCGAGAGCCCCTCGTCGGCAACACCGCCGAGGTAGCCGGCGGTGATCCCCACCACCACCGAGATGACGGTGGCGATGGCGGCGGCGAGCATCCCGACGAACAGGGTGGCCGCTGTGGCCGACAGCAGCTGGGAAAGCACGTCCTGGGCGAACGAGGTGGTTCCGAGCAGGTGACCCGACCCCGGCGCCAGCGGAAGCGGGTAGTACTGGGCGGGGATGCCGGTGCCGGGACCGGTGCCCGGGACCACCACGTGCCTGACCCAGGAGATCACGTTGACGGTGTCGGGGGAGTAGGGGGACATCCACCTGCCCAGGACGGCGATCACGACGAAGATCACGAGGAACGCCGCACCGGCGATCACCTTCGGGGAGCGGGGGATGCGCAGCGCCCGAACGCGCCGGCCGCCCGGCTCCGGCTCGGGCAGGAGTCCAGGCGCCTGGGTTGACAGAGCGCTCGCGGAGGTGATGACGCTGCCGCCGATGCTCATCGGATCACGCCTCCTGCCTCGCCCGCGGGTCGATCAGCACGTAGACCACGTCGGCCAGCAGATTCGCGGCCAGCACCACCAGGACGATGACCACGAAGATGCCCTGCACCAGGGTGTAGTCGAGCTCGCCCAGCGCCTGGAAGAGGTGGTAGCCGATCCCCGGATAGTTGAAGACGATCTCGACCAGAATCTGGCCGGCCACCACCAGGCTGAGGGCGATGGTGAAGTTGGAGACCACCGGGAGCATGGCGTTGCGGGCCGCGTACCACACCACCCTGCGATTGGGCAGGCCCTTGGCCCGGGCCACCAGCACGAAGTCCTCGTCCATGGTGCTGAGCATGTTGTTGCGCATGGTCAGGATGAAGCCGGCGATCGAGGCGAGCACCACCGTGAGCGCCGGCAGGAACGCGTGCTCGATGATGCTCGAGATGTAGGGCCAGTTCATGCCCGGGTTGGCGCCGTAGATGTCGTATCCGAAGAGGCTCGGGAACCACTTGAGCATGGTCCCGGTCTGCCCGAAGATGAGGACCAGCACCAAACCGAGGAAGAAGTAGGGGATGGCCTGGAAGAATGCCGCAGCCGGCATCACCCACTCGACCCAGGAGCCGCGCCGCCAGGCCATCACAGCGCCGATCAGGGTGCCGGCGAGGAAGGCCAGCACCGTCGAGACCCCGAGCAGCCCCAGCGTCCACGGCAGGTAGGAGAGGATGAGGCTGCCCACCTGAGAGTTCTCGGACCAGGAGAACCCGAGGTTGCCGTGGAACAGGTTGCCCCAGTATTGGAGGTACTGGGTCCACAGCGTGGTGTGCACGTCGAACCCGAGCTGCAGCTCGATCGCATGGACGCATATGGAATTGCACGTGCCCGACGTCTCGGCCCGGATGATGGCGGCGGCGATGGGGTTTCCGGGTATCACCCGAGGGATGAGGAAGGCGAAGCTGAGGGCTGCCCAAGCGGCGACGATGTAGAAGCCGAAGCGCCGGATCAGCAGGCGCACCCGTCAGCCCTCCCGACCCAGACGGGGGCCCGCCGGTGCGCCGAGGAACCGCGGGACGCGACCTCGAGGGATCATGCCGGGACCTTCATCACCGGCCGAGGGGAGGAGGAGAGCCGGACCTGCAACTGGGTGCTGAGCAGCACCCGGGTGCGGGCGCGGTGGGGAGTGCGGATGACGTCCAGGAGCAGCCGGGCCATCTCCCTGCCCATCTCTTCGACCGGCTGCCTCACGCTGCTGAGCGGCGGGTTGGTGATCTCCGCCAGTGGGTCATCGTCGAAACCCACCACCGCCACATCCTCGGGGACGCGCCGCCCGGCATCCCTCAGGACCTGCAACGCGCCGCCAGCCATCATGTCGGAGGCAACGAACACGGCATCGAGCCGGGGCCGGCGCTGGAGCAGGGCGCGCATCGCCCGGACGCCCCCCTCGCGGGTGAAGTCGCCGGGCTCGACCAGGTCGTCAGCGGCGATCAGGTCAGCGGCCTCGAGAGCCGATCGCCAGCCGAGCAGGCGGTCGTAGCCCGCCGGCATGTCGTGGGGCCCGGTGATGGTGGCGATGGTGCGCCGGCCCCCATCGGCCAGGTGGGAGACGGCGGCGAAGGCCCCTCCGAGATTGTCGGCGTCGATGTAGCTGAAGCGGTCCGGCTCAGGTGGCCGGCCGCCGAAGACGACCGGGATCTCCCGCGCCGAGAGCCGTCCAGGGAGGGGATGGGACCCGTGCAGGGAGACCATCAGCACGCCCTCGCTGTGTCCAGCGGCCAGGTACCTCTCCAGGCGGCCGAGGTCGGACCCGGCGTGGGGGGTCAGCAGCACCAGCTGCCGCTCGCGCTGGGCCAGGACATCGTCGATCCCGCGAACCAGCCGGGCGAGGAAGGGGTCTCCGAAGAGAAAGGTGGTGGGCTCGAAGATGACCAGGGCCACCGCGTCGCTGCGCCCGGTGGCCAGGGCCCGCCCGGCCTGGTTGGGCACGTAGCCGAGCTTCTGCGCCGCCCGCTCCACCGCGCGCCGGGCGTCCGGGCTCACTCGAGGGTGACCGGTCAGCACGCGGGACGCGGTCGCCCGGGACACGCCTGCCAGCTGAGCCACCATCTCAAGCGTCACCTTTGTGGGGTGAGGTTCCTTCATGAGAGCGGTTCCACACTCTAGGTTCGGCGCCGAGGGGGTGTCAATCACCCCAACGGGTGATTGGCGGCGACACTCATCCAGCGGTGAGTGGGGTCACCGATCTCCGGCCGAGAGGTTGCCAGCTTGGTCGGGCCCCGCCCGGCTGTCAATCACCCGGCGGAGTGAGTTGGCCAGGGGCGACCGCCTCCCGGTCCGTGGCGCGAGAGCCTTCAGGGCCGGCGGCGAGGACCCGGAGTGACGTGGCCGTTGGCGCCGGGGGCGACCGCCCTCTCCACGCTCGAGGCACGCTTCAGCTCGCCGGCCATGTGCGCCTGGCTGCCCGAGGCGGTGGCCAGCTCCTGAGCCGTGCTCGACACCTGCTGGCTCGCCACCCTCACCTGCTCCATCGCCTCGACCACCTGCTCGGTGGCCGATCGCTGCTGCTGGGTGGCCAGGCGGATTCCCGAGCTGGCCTCGGCGACGTGCTCCATCAGGCTGAGACTGGCGCCCAGCTGCTCGGCGCCCTTGTCCATCGCCATCACCGTGGCGCTGGTCTCGTGCTGGACGCTGTCGGTGATCGAGGCGATGTCGGATGCCAGTGACTTGGAGCGGTCGGCGAGGCGGCGCACCTCGTCGGCGACCACCGCGAAGCCGCGACCCGACTCCCCAGCCCGGGCCGCCTCGATGGCGGCGTTGAGGGCGAGCAGGTTGGTCTGGTCGGCGAGGTCGTTGATGAGGGCGAGGATCCTGGTGATGTCGCGAACTCGCTCGGTGAGGTTGAGGGTCCTCTCGGTGGAGGCCAGGATGTCCTCGCGAGCGTGCTCCAGCTTGTCCCTGGTCTCCCCCGCCTGGGCAGCCACCCGCTCCACGGTCTCGGCGATCTGCGCCGATGTCCGGGCCAGCTCCTCCATGCTCGCCGACGTCTGGGTCGCGCTCGAGCTCTGCCGGGCGGTGCTGGCGGCGAGCTGGTTGGAGGCTGCCGCCAGCCGGGTCGCGGAGTCGGAGAGGTCGGTGCTGGTGCCGCTCACGCGGGTGATCAGACCCTCCAGGCGATCGACCATGGCGTTGAAGGATTCACCGAGGGTGGCCACCTCGTCGGCGCCGGAGGGAACCACCCGGGCACTCAGGTCACCGCCGGAAACGCGGCGGGCGGCTCGTGCCAGCGCCAGGATCGGCCTCACCTCGACCTTGGCCATCAGCCAGGCGAAGCCCACCAGGAAGAGCACGCCCACCCCGAGAACCGTGAGCCCCCAGTTGCGCAGGGTGGTCACCCCGGACAGGGCCTGGCCGGCATTCTCGCTCACCAGCACCGCCCAGGGAGTGGGGATCGCCGAGACCTCGGCATAGCCGGTTATGGTGTTGGCCCCGGCGACGCTCAGCTGTGTCCAACCAGCCCTGCCCCCCAGGGCGGCGCTCACCGCCGAGTTCGAGATGGTTGTGCTCAGGGCACCGTCGGAGATCATCTGGCTGGGCGAGGGGTCGCCCATCGCAGAGCTGTAGACCAGCCGGTGGTTGCTGTTGACCGCCTCGATGGTGGTCGAGGAGGCGAGGCCCGAGCCGATCGAGGACAGCAGGCCGGCGAGCTCGTTGCCCTGTCCCGACCAGTTCTGCAGTGCGACCGTTCCCACCAGCACTCCGTTGAAGCTGCCGGTCCCAGCCGGCGCCGCGAAGACCCAATCGATGCCGGTCCGGGAGGCGTTGAGCTGAATGTCCCCCACGTACGCCAGCTGGCTCTCCTCGATGGCGGTGAACCACTGGTCCCCGGCCACCGGCACCGCCTGCGCTTCGGAATTGTTGGTGTAGATGCTGCCGTCATCGGCGGCCAGCTCGAGGGTCCCAAAGGGATTGTTGAAGGTCGCCTGGGCCAGCAGCCGCGCGGCCGCCGCCCCGCTGGGCGCGTCCGAGTCACTGACCACGTGGGCCAGCTGGGTGATGTCGGTCTCGCGCTCCTGGACAAAGTTGTCCACCTTGCTGGCGATCTCGTTGGCAAGGTCCTGGACGCCCACGGAGGTGGAGTTGGTGAGGCTGCCCGCGGCGATGTTGCCGAGGACCAGCACCATCATCCCCATCAGGGGGACGCCGATGATCAGGATCCCGGCCAGGAATCGCGCGAAGTAGCCGGCGCGAATCCGGTCAAATCCCGAAACCGCTCTCTTGAGGATGTCCACCTTGAGGTCGATCGTCTCCGGTGAGCGAGCACGAGGCACTCGGGACCGAGGCCTGACCGCGGCATCATCCCGCCGGGTCGGTGACAGCGGCGATGCGCCTTGCGGAGGATGGGTGACAGCGGTTGACGGCTGCGGGCCATCTGTGACATCCCGATCTGCACTGCCATGGGTTCGTCACCGTGGCGCGGCGCGGGACAGGCTCGACCAGGGGTGCCGACCAACAAGCCCCGGGGCCCAGGAGTTCCCCGCCTATGGGAGGGCTCGAGCGGACAAGGGCTGGGTCGCCGCTCTGCCCTCCCCGGCTGGGACAAACTCCGTCGCCTCACCGGTCGGAGCCGACCGTGAAAGCGCTCCCACACTCTAGGGGGCTTCTCTCGCCACGTCAAGAGGCCGCCGCCAATGAGGCCGCCGGCCGTTGCGCGCCGGACTGCTCGGTCAGCTGGCCGCGGGTGCCAGCCCCTCGCCGCCGAAGATCTCCAGGAGGAGGACCTCGAGAAGCAGGCGCGGGTGGGCGTTGGCCGCCACCGCTGGTGCCGCCCGGACCAGCGCGTCCAGGATCGTCCCGGCGCGGTCTGGAGGCATCGTCTTGGCCCAGCTCTCGATAGCCGCGCGCCGGCTGTGCCAGCGGACCAGCTCGGGAGCCCCCGCCCCGGCGGCCGCGGCATCTCGGACGAACGAGGCCCAGATCGACAGGTCGAGGAGAAGACGCTCACGGCCCTCCGCCCCAGCCGGGGGAGCCAGCTCGGCGGCAGCCGCCAGGGCAGCGGCCGCTCCGCCGGCCCCGCCAATCGCCAGGAAGCGATCGAGCACGGCCAGCTCCGCCGCCCGGGCGTCGGTTTCGCGGGCCAGGTGCAGGGCTCGGCCGGGCCGGCCGGCGGAAAGCTCCGCCGCCTCCGCGGCGGTGGGAGCGGGAATGCCGTGGCGGTCGCGCAGCCAAGTCTCGATGGCGCTGCTCGCCACCGGGGCGAGGGTGACCCGCTGGCACCGGGAGACGATGGTGTCGGGCAGCGTCTCCGGAGTCCGCGCAGTGAGCAGGAGATGGCTGTCGGGAGGGGGCTCCTCGATGGTCTTCAGCAGCGAGTTGGCGGCCTGTTCGGTGAGCCGCTCGGTCCGGGCCAGCACGGCCACCCGGCGGCCGCCGGCGTAGGCGCGAAGGCTGAGGAACTCCTGGAGGCTGCCCGGCTCTCGACCGGCCCGCACCCTGTCGATCCGGATCGCCTCCTCCTCCGAGTCCTCGAGCCACACATCCGGATGAGTGGCCAGGTCGGCGGGCCATGACGAGCGAGGCAGCAGCTCACCGGCCAGGGCGAGTGCCAGCGCGGTCTTGCCCAGCCGGTCAGGACCGGTGATGAGCATGGCGTGCCCGAGACGGCCGGTGAGCGTGGCGCTGCGCAGCCGGGCGATCGCTTCAACATGGCCGACCAGGTCGTCGAGCGACGGCCAGGCGCGGGCAGCAACGGAGGGTGGTTCGGCGCGCGCGCGGGTCGACCTCCGGCGTGGAGCCACCCCCGCAGTCTACGGGTGAGCCCCATACTCCCCACGCCACAATGGCCGGGTGCTCCAGGATGCCTCGGGCTGGGTGCATCGCGCCGGCGCCCGGCTTCGCCCCGATCCTGGCCGTGGGCGGCCCCGTTCCCGGGTTCCCTGGGATTGGAGCGACATTGCGATCTTCCTGCTCCTCTACATCACCGGGTCGGCGATCCTGGGTGAGCTGGCGGACTCAGGAGCCTTTCAGGGTCTTGGTCGCGGCCTGCTCCGGGGAATGCCTGCGGCCGAGCAGACGGCGGTGGGAAGCCTGGCCCTGCAGACCGCCGTCTACGCCATGGCCCTCGCCATCGTCCTGGTTCTGGCCCTTGCACGGGAGCACGCTCGCGTGGCGGACCTCGGCTGGCGCCTGCCGCGCTGGTGGTGGCTGCCGATCGCGGTCCTGGTCGCCGCGGGCAGCTACGAGCTGCTCACCCTGATTGCCAACGGGATTCATGCCCTCGATCCGACCGCAACCAACGGTCAGATCCACGAGGTGCAGGGGGAATACGGCACCAATCTCGACTTCGCACTCCCAGCGGTGTCGGTGGTGGCGCCGATCGTGGAGGAGACATTCTTTCGGGGCTTCGTGTACGGCTGGATGCGCCGCCAGCTCAATGTGCCGGCAGCCGCGGTGCTGTCGGGCTGCTTCTTTGCGCTCGTCCACTTCCAGCCGGTGATCTTCGTGCCCCTGGCGGTGCTCGGAGTGGTGCTGGCGCTGCTCTACGAATACTCCGGGTCGCTGCTGCCGGGGATGGTCGTCCACGCCCTGTTCAACCTGGTGGAGATCATCGCCATCCTCTGAGCCACCACGCTCAGGTCGACGGGCTGGGAGCGCCGGATTGAACCACCGGGGGCGCGGCGGCGGTGGCCGCCGCCACCGCGTCGCGAACGCCATGGTGCACGTGGTCCGCGCCCACCAGCTGGAGGACGCCGTAGCGCTGCAGCATGTCGGTGATGTCCTCGGGGTGGGCCAGGTGGATGCTGATCCCACGGCCTCGCAGGTCGTGCAGCAGGGTGGCCAGCATCTGCCCGGCGCTGTAGTCGATGTCGGCCACCGCTGAGAGGTCGAGCACCACCCAGCGCACCGGGTGAGGCGCCGCCGCCACCAGGGTCAGCAGCCGCTGCCGGAAGTAGTCGGAGTTGGCGAAGAAGAGGGTGCCGTCGAAGCGGTAGGCGAGACCCCCGGGGGCCGTCTCCATCCCGGGCCGGGCGGGGTGGGGGATGAAGCCCGGCACGGGCTCCGACACCTGGACGATCACGGTGTCGCGGGGTCGGTAGGCGCGACGGACGAAGTCGAGCACCGAGAGGGCGACGGCGAGGATGATCCCCTGCTCGACTCCGATCAGCACCACCACCAGACCGGTGAGCAGGGCGACCGCGAGCTCGTCGCGCCGGACCCTCCAGAGATCCCGGAGGTGGCCGACGTCGATCAGGCGGACACCGATGACGAAGACCACCGCGGCGAGCGTGGCGTCGGGCAGGAAATGGAGCAGGCCGGTCGCCACCACCAGGACGAGGATGGCGAGGACCGCCATCACCAGCTGGGCCACCTGGGTCCGGCCGCCGGCGGTGTCGACCACCGCGGTCTTGGTCGGGCTTCCGTTGATGCACGAAGGTGCCGCTGAAGCCGGCGGCCAGGTTGGCCACCGCCAGCCCCACCAGGTCGCGGTTCTCCTTCAGCTCCTCGCCGTGCTTCTGGGCGAAGCTGCGGGCGGTGGCGGCGCTCTGGGCCAGGATGACCACGAAGATCGAGGCGGCGACACCGGCCACGTCGAGAACCTGCGACCAGGTGACGTGCTGGGGCACGCCCGAGCGGCGGGAACCCCGGCGAGACCGATCCGACGACCGCGACGCCGTGAAGGTCCAGCCGCAGGGCCGAGCTCAGAGCGATCGAGGCGGCGACCACCAGGAGTGCGGCCGGGATCCGCTCGGATACGGCACCCAGCAGCAAAGATGAGGACGACCGCCGCGGTCGCCAGGAGCAGGGTCGGAGCCACCGTCTGGCCGAGGTGGCCGATCACCGTCCCCACCTGGGAGATGACGCTCCCCGAGGCGTGGATGCCGAGCATGGCGGGGAGCTGGGTGAGCGCGACCTGAATGCCGACTCCGGTCAGGAAGCCGACCAGCGCGGTGCGAGAGAGGAAGTTGGCGAGAAATCCGAGCCGGAGCAGCCGGGCGACCAGCAGGTAGAGGGCGGCGAGCAGGGCGATCACCCCGGCGAGCCCCACCCATTCCGGGCTCCCCGGCGTGAGCCCCTTGATGCCCAGCGCGGTCAGCGCCGCGAACATGATGGCGGCGCTCGCCGAGTCGGCGCCGACGACCAGGTGGCGCGAGGATCCGATGAGGGCAAACACGATCACGGGCAGGGCCAGCGTGTAGATCCCGGTGATCACCGGCATCCCGGCGATCTTGGTGTAGCCCATCGACTCGGGGATGGCGACGGCGGCGAGGGTCGCTCCGGCGACCACGTCGGTGAGCAGGGTCGCCCGGCTGATGCCGCCCAGGCCCGGAAACAGATCGAGGATGCGGACGGCCGGCGACGGGGTGTTGCTGGCGCTCAAACTGCGGGGCAGTCTAACCCCGCGGAGTTCTGACTAAGCGGCCGGACGGGGAGGGCAGGTCGGCGGCCGCCACCCCTCGCGCCTGGCGCCAGACCGTGAGGATGCGCTGCACCGCGGTGACGTTGGTCAGCACCGCGAGCACCCAGAGGGCCCAGATGAGAAGCGGGGAGATGACCAGCCCCGCCGCGGTGATCACCACCCTCTCGGGCCGCGCCAGCAGGCCGCCGTCGCAGGTGAAGCCGAGCGACTGGGCCCGGGCCCGGACGTAGGAGACCAGCAGCGACCCGCCCAGCGCCAGCACCACCAGCATCGCCGGCAGGGTGTTGCCGGGCTTGGAGGCGTAGTGATAGAGGAGCGCCGCGTAGGTGATCACCTCGGCATACCGGTCGGTGGTCGAATCCAGGAACGCGCCGTAGGGACGCACCCTTCCGGCCACGCGGGCGACGGCGCCGTCCAGGATGTCGAAGAGGCCGGCGAAGAGCAGCACCAGCCCTCCGGCGAGCAGCCAGCCCAGGCTGACCAGGACCGCCGCCACCGCGGTGACGACCAGTCCGGTCAGGGTCAGCAGGTTGGGCGTGACCCCGCGCAGGTGCAGTGACGGTGACCAGCCGGCGAGCCCTGGCGCGGACCCACTCCTGCAGCCGGTTGGTGAACACGGGCGGCGGCTCAGCCGGAGACGCCGGCGAGCTGGGAGGCGGCCCGCTCGCGAGCCTCGGAGTAGACGTCCAGGATGTGCGGCACCACCACCCGCCAGTCGTAGCGCCTCGCCTTCTCGATCCCGCGCCGGCCCATGCTGGTGCGCCGGCCAGGCTCCCCCAGCAGTGACTCCAGGGCCTGGCTCCACGCATCGGGCTGGCGCGGCGGCACCAGGAGACCGTCGCGGCCAGATTCGACCACCTGGCTGAAGCCCGGAATCGCCGATGCGATCACCGGCACCCCACTGGCCATCGCCTCCAGAAGCACGATCCCGAAGCTCTCCCCGCGTATGGCAGGCGAGCAGAAGATGTCGGCGCTGGCGTAGATGCGGGGCAGCACCGGCGGGGGGACGTGGCCGAGGAAGGCGATGTCGGGCACGCCCTTGGCCTCGCATTGGCGCTCATAGGCCCAGCGCATCGGCCCGTCCCCGACCACCACCAGGCGAGCGTCGGAGCGGCGCTGGCGCAGCCGTCCATAGGCGTCGAGCAGGGTGGGAAGGCCCTTGCGCTGCTCCATCCTGCCCACGAAGAGGATGGTCGCCTGGCCCTCGCTGCGCAGCTCGGGCACCAGCGGAAGGTCGGGGTTGAAGCGGGTCCCGTCGATGCCGTTGGGAACGATCCGGTAATCGCCCTCGAAGTAGCGGCTGACGAACTCCCGGGCCGGCTCGCTGACGCAGATCAGGCCGTGCAGCCTGCGGAAATAACGGGCCAGCACCGGGCGTCCGTAGTAATAGCCGAGGTTGCGTCGCATGGTGGCGTGGAAGGTGCCGACATTGGCCCCGCGGTGGAGGCGCAGGGTGGTGATGGGAAGTCCCGGCACCAGCGGCTCGTGGTAATGGACCACGTCGAAGGCTTCTCGGTTGAGCAGCGACCGGACCCGCCGCACCAGATGAAAGGAGAGGGCGATCCGGGCCACCGAGCCGTTGCCTCGGACCGGCACCGACCGGCCGATGCGGACGTACCCGGGTATGCCGTGCTCGTCGGGAACCCGCGACGACGGGGCCAGGATGGTGACCTCGTGGCCACGCGAGCGGAGCTCGTCGGCGAGGTGGCGGACATGCTCGGTGACCCCGCCGGGAAAGACGAAGTCGTAGGGAGAGACCAGGCAGACCTTCATCCGCGGGGCGGTCCCCCTACTGTTCCCACAGCGGCTCGAGCACGTGCCACTGCTCGGGGTACTCGCGGATCGACCCGCTCGAAGAGGGCGAGGATCTCGCACACCACCCGCCGGATCTCCTCAGCCCGGGGTGCAGAGGGGTCGTAGGCGATCTCGGGGTGCACGGTCACCGCGGTGCCGGAGGGGATCCGGGGCAGGGTGACCGGGAGGATCACCGACCCCGCCCGCATCGCCACGTCGATGACGCCGACCGGGATGCGGGCCTCGGCGCCGAAGAAGGTGAAGGGCTCGCCGTTGCCGATCAGGTCGCGGTCCATGGCCAGGGCGATCGCCCCCCCGCCCCTGAGGATGCGCAGGACGTCGCGCATGGCCGCGGCGCCCAGCCGCCGAGCGGTGGCGCTGTCCCCGCCCCGGATGGCGGCGATGTCGATGGGGACCACCCGTACCCCCTGGGCGACCCGGGCTCCGACGACGCGTTCGAACAGCTGGCGCGGCCTGAGGTACTCGGCGAGCAGCGCCATGGGAAAACCGAGGCTGTTGCCGGCGGCCAGCCCCCGCTCCCAGGAGCCGAGGTGGAGGGAGATGACGGCGACGCCCTTGCCCCGCTCGACCGCCTCGGTGTAGCGCTCCAAGTCCCGGACCACCAGACCGTCGCTGATCCGATCGCCCTCGAAGCGCATCGCCATCACGTCGACCCAGGTGCGGGCCAGGTCGCGCAGGTTGCGCCGGACCACCCTGCCGAGCTGCTCGTGAGCTGCTCTCGGGGAGGACGCGGGCGAGATTGGACCGCAGGCCCTGGACCGCCCCCGGGCGAGCCAGCCGGAGCACCTCCACGCAGGCCACGGCGAGGCCGTAGGCGGCGCGGCGGGGCAGGGCCCAGACCAGCGCCTCGGCGACCCGGTAGGAGTAGTAGGGGAGCATCGACTCCCCGGGGCTCCCAACCCCGAGCCCGGCGCCGGGCGCTGCCGTGACCTTGCGGCTCGGCCCCTGGTCGATCGGGCCGCTGGCAGTGCTCACCAGCCGGCCTCCGCCGACATCCCGCACCGCAGTTCGGTCAGTCGTGGCGAGACCACGGGTGAGAGGCTATCAGGCCCGACGGAGTGAGGCACGGGAGCCGCAGGCTTCCGTGCCGAGCGAGGGACGGCCGGGTACGCGGAGCGAATACCAGGCGGAATACCAGGCTGTAGCCAACATCACGGCTCGGAGGTGGCAGGGGCGACCAGGACCTCGGAGACGGCCGGGTGGTGGCCGTTGCCCGCCGCAGACCCGGCGATGAAGGCCTCGGTGAGCTCGCGCGCCCTCCCGTCGGAGTACTGCTTGGGCGGCGACTTCATGAAGTAGGACGAAGGGCCCTCCAGGGTGCCGGAGAGGCCGCGGTCCAGGCCCAGCTTGCAGCAGCGGACCGCGTCGATGACAATGCCGGCGCTGTTCGGCGAGTCCACCACCTCGAGCTTCAACTCGACGTTCAGGGGAACGTCACCGAAGGACCGCCCCTCGAGTCGGATGTAGGCCCACTTGCGATCGTCGAGCCAACGCACGTAGTCGGACGGTCCGATGTGGATGTTGCGGTCCTCGAGGGTCTGGTCGAGCTGGGAGCGAACGCTGTTGGTCTTGCTGATCTTCTTGCTGATCAGCCGCTCGCGTTCCAGCATGTTGAGGAAGTCGGTGTTGCCGCCGAAGTTGAGCTGGTAGGTGTTCTCGATGCGCACCCCGCGCTCCTGGAAGAGCCGGGTGAGCACCCGATGGATGATGGTGGCACCGACCTGCGACTTGATGTCGTCGCCGATGACCGGCACTCCCGCCTTGCGGAAACGGCCCTGCCAGTAGTCCTCACGGGCGATGAAGACGGGCATGCAGTTGACCATCGCGCAGCCGGCGGCGAGGATCTGCTCGGTGTACCACTTGGTGGCCTCCTCGCTGCCCACCGGCAGGTAGTTGACCACCACATCGGTCCCGGTGTCCTTGAGCACCTGGACGATGTCGGCCGTGGAGCCCGGTGCCTTGGTGATCACCTCGCTCAGGTACTTGCCGAGTCCGTCGTGGGTCATCCCGCGGACCACCTTCACCCCGGTCTCGGGCACGTCGGAGAATTTGACGGTGTTGTTCTGACCGCTGAAGATCGCTTCGGAGAGGTCCTTGCCCACCTTCTCCTTGTCGATGTCGATGGCGGCCGAGAACTCGATGTCGGAGATGTGGTAGCCGCCCAGGTCGACGTGCATCAGCCCGGGGACCTGCTCGCCGGGCTCCGCATGACGGTAGTACTCGACGCCCTGGACCAGGGACGAGGCGCAGTTGCCCACTCCGACGATGGCGACACGAACCTTGTTGCTCACGAGACTCCCTCATTGACGGGCGCGCGCTGCGCCTCGATGTGGCGGCTGACGCGCGGCGGCGGAGCCCCGGTCGGGTTCCGCTCCGAGGATCTGGACGAAGCTCTGAAGATGACGGGCGATCGCCTCGCGGTCCAAGCGGCAGAAGACCTCGCGACCGTCGCGGCGGGTCGAGATCACCTGGGCGTGGCGGAGGATGCGCAGGTGCCAGCTCATCCGCGGCTGGCTGACCATGCAGACCTCGGCCAGCTCGGAGACCCGGACCTCACCAGAGGCGGCGAGCGACCTCGACGATGGCGAGCCGGGTGGGGTTGGCGAGGCCCTCGAAGTAGACGGAGAGGTCGAAGGTCCCAGCCGCGATGGCGCCTGGCACGGCTCTCCGAGGGGGGCGGTGACGCATAACGGAATCTTTCATAAAGAGAGGTTGAATAAAGGGTAGCTTATACGTGCCCGCTCTGCAACCTCGCGGCGGCATCCGCCGAGGGTCGGGCATGAGCTGGGGTGGCCCGGCAGGCTGAGATGATCCACGGGCCGTGACCGATTCCGCCGCCGGCCCGATCCCCCCGCTCTCGGACCGGACCAGTTTCCCGGCTCGCCGCCCGACCGCCCTGGTGCTGCCGCTCGGTCTGTTCACCGAGGCGGCGGGCGTGGTCATCCTGGTGGTCACCCACGCCCAGATCGGCTGGTTTGTGCTGGCGGCGCCGGTCGGCGCCTTGCTCGTCACCGGGATCCTGTTTCGCCCCCGTCTGGAGCTGACCCGTGAGGGTGTCCGCCTCCGGCAATACCCGTTCTCCAGCCTGACCAAGTGGGAGGTCATCGAGTCCGTTGGCCTCACCCGGGCGGGCAACCGGGTCATCCTGGGTTACCGGCTGGTGCCGGGCATCCCCGCACCCCGGCACCAGCCGGCTGCGGCCCTGCTCCGAGCCGCCGACCGTCCCTACGACGGCGGCTTCTTCGTGGACTCGCTGACCGGCCGCCCCGAGGAGGTGCTGCAGGCGGTCTCGGTGCACCTCTCCGATCCCTCGCTGCGAGCCGGCCTGCCCTCGGTCCGGCGCCAGTGAGGGTTCGCGAGCCGACCGGTCAGCCGGGGTCCCGGGCGGCGACCGCGGGAGCTGCGCGCTCGGCCTCGAGGTTCCGCTCGTCCTCCTCCGGACTGTTGAGCATCCGCAGGAAGACCGCGGAGATGCCCAGGAAGCCGACCACCGTGCCCGCCACCAGCATCACCACTCCGGCGATCTGCTGGTCGGTGAGCGCCGAGATTCCCCACAGCCGTGGGGCCTGTGCGTAGAAGCTGTAGACGGGGTCGGGTGCCAGGGCGAAGAGCAGACCGAGGACGGTCGAGGGAAGTCCCGAGAGGGCGAGCAGCACGATCTTGCGCATCGGTGCCACCGGGATGATCCCCTCGCCCCGGATGGGGTCGACGACCGGCCACCAGAGCACCAGACCCACCGCCATGAAGGTGATGTGCTCACAGGCGTGGAGCCCCTCGTTGTAGAGGGTGGCGTCGTAGAAGGCCGGCCAGTGCCAGACGACCAGGTCGAGGTTGAAGAGGAAGAAGGCTGGGAGCGGTCGGGTCACCGCGGTCCAGAAGCGGCGAAGCCGGGGCGCGAAGCCCGGAGGAGGCGAGGGCGCTCCAGCCACGCCGAGGACCAGCAGCGGCGGCGCGACCATCATCAGCAGCATGTGCTGGAGCATGTGAACCGACAGCAGGTACTGGTCGCTGATGGGGTCGATCGGCGAGCACAGGGCGAGGAAGCAGATCAGCACCCCGGTGTAGAAAAGAAGCGCCCGGGTGGCGGGGGTCAGGCTCCACGGCCTCAGGTCGTCGTCACCGCGCAGCCAGCCCCGTCGCATCGCCAGGGCGTAGAGCAGGCAGGCCGCGGCGATGCCGGCGAGGATGGTGGGCTCCCAATCCCAGTCGGTGAAGCTCACGCTCGGCGCGGTCACGTCAGCAGCTCACTTCCCACTGGCTCCGCGATCAGCGCTTGGCGGCCCTGGCGGCGGAGCCCACCCTGTCCTCGGCCCTGGAGGTCGCGGGTGCCTCCTCCTCGTCCCACTCCCCCTGAGGCTCGCGGGCCATCAGCAGCAGGGTGACGATCAGCAGGAAGGCGGAGAGCGCCATGTAGGAGATGGAGACGAACCTGAAGATGTTGAAGTAGGCCACCGAGCAGACCGGGCCGCTGGTACCGCAGTTGAAGGTTGCCTGGGAGGGGAACCGCTCCAGCTGGTAGTGGTAGGCGGAGATGAGCGCGCCGCAGGCCGCGAGTGTGGCCATGTAGCGGCGAGCGGTGTAGAGGTCGCGGCGGGCCACCGCGATGCCGAGCAGAAGGGTCTGCGGGTACATGCAGATCCGCTGGAACCAGCAGAGATCGCAGGGGGTGAGCAGCGCACCGAACTGGAACCAGAGGCTGCCGCCGGTGGCGATGACGGCCACCACGAGGGCGCCCGGGAGGGCATACGGGGCCACCACATCGCGGGCACGCTCCCACTTGTCGCGCATCGGGGCCGAGGTCCGGCTGAGGAGAAATCCCCCGAGCGCCGCCAGCACCAGAGCATTGGCCGCCAGGGCCAGCACCGCGAGCGCGGTGGCGACGTTGTCGAGCATTCAGCTGGAGGAGGGAGGCGCCACTGAGGGGTTCGAGGTCTGGCTCTGGATCGTGGTCTCCAGGGTCTTGATTGTGGAGCTGGAGCAGACCCCGGACGGCTGGTTCCCGGTCGCGACGCAGATCGCCGCGGTCAGGTAGTTGGCGGCGCCCACGATGGCCTGGGTGACCGGGCTCTGAGCGTTGGAGAGATCAGAGGCGATCTGCTGCCAGGTGAGCGGATTGCCTCCCGAGTCCTCGAGGATGGCCGGTGAGTACTGCTCGGTGTAGATGGTGAAGCGGCCGCCGATGTCCAGGAATGGGTAGCCGGGGTTGTTTCCCGCGGCCTGATAGGGGGGCTCGCCATAGGTCGTGAAGAGCGACTCGACCGCGGAGGTCGGGGTCTCGAGGGCGGCTCCGGCCTGGTTCGCCACCTCGTTGGGCATGAAGTCCACGTACTGGCTGGAGTAGCTGCTGTCATGGAAGGTGAAAGTGTGGGTGCTGGGATAGACGTCGGTGGCGCTCGAGGTCATCTCCTGCAAGCCGGAGAAGGTGCCGAAGCGTGACAGAGCCATCGTCATCGGCCAGCGCTCGGCTGCGCAGTAGGGGCAGTACTCGGCGCCCACGAAGACGATCTCCGGCTTGCCGGCGGAGTTGGTGAGGAGCTGGGGAGGGTCGATGCGGACCAGGTCGCCGGGGGGCTGGCTCTGGCCGCCCACGTAGCTGCCGCCGCCACCCACAGTGCTGACCACGCTGGCCGAGGGATCGGTGACCGCCGAGAGCACCGAGGCCGGAACCGGGCCCAGCTTGATGGCGGCCGGGGCGACGGCGCTGACGATCAGGACGATGATCAGGACCATCGCGGCCACCGCTCCGATGCCGCCCCCCACCAGGACCCAGGGAGCCTGCCACCACGGCCGCAGCATCCGGTCGAGCGGAGTGCTTCCCCGGTTGCGCTGCTTCTTGGTGGGCGTGCGCCGCCCGGAGTCGGGGCGGACCGCGGTGGGCCGACCGGCCGGCGGCCGGCCGGCGGTTGGCCGGCCCGCAGGGGGCCGACCCCCCGTGGGGCTGCGGGAGGACGTTCGGGTGGAGGTGGGAGGCTTGGCCATTTCGTCGATCGACCCAACAGACAGGGCGCGCCCCCGCTGGGCGGCGCCGGTGGGGCTGCCGGAGGGTGCCGGGATTCATCCTACCGGGTTGCGGGGGACGCGGCCGTGGAACCCGTACAAACGACGGTCTCCGAGAATGGAGCCAGCCGGCGGTGCGGTTCTGCCGGGCCCGTCCCGGGTGGGGAGGCGGGCGCTAGCATCCGGCCATGGCCAGGGTGCAGCGGCTGGTCTTCGGCGAGGCTGCCGAGCTCTACGACCGGGCTCGCCCGTCCTACCCGGCCGAGCTGGTCGAGGAGGTGCTCAACCTTCCTGACCGGCCGCCGGCCTGGATGGTGGACGCGGGATGCGGCACCGGCAAGGCCGCAACCCTCTTCGCCGCCGCCGGTGTGGCCGGCGTGGGCGTCGAGCCCGACCCGGCGATGGCCGAGGTCGCCCGCCGCCGCCTCGGCCCCGGGTGGCGAGTGGACGTCACTCCCTTCGAGACGTGGACCCCATCAGCTGGCGACCCGCCCGTCGACCTGATCGTCTCCGCCCAGGCCTGGCACTGGTTCGATCCGGAGCAGCGCTTCGGGACCGCCCACCGGCTGCTCCAGCCGGGAGGCTGGCTGGCCCTCTGGTGGAACCGCCCAGCGGCTGCTGAGGACCCGATCCAGCGTGCCATCGAGGCTGTGTATGCGGCCCACGAGCCCGATCTGGCCAGCCACGCGTTCGGGCCCCCGCTCGAGGCGGAACCGACCGCCTACCCCGGCACGATCCCCGACGGGGTTGCCTTCGGCCAGGCCCACATGCGCAGCTACCGTTGGTCTCGCACCTTCGCGGCGGCCGAGTGGCTCGACTACCTGCGCACCCAGTCGGACCACCGGATGCTGGCCGAGGATCGGCGCGAAGCCCTCCTCGCGGCGGTCGGCCGGGCCATCGAGGACCACGGTGGCCGTTACCTCCAGCCCTACGTGTGCGTCCTCTGGGCGGTGGAGCGGCTCTCGGTACCCACCGGACCGCCACATCTACCTCGCGACTGGCTGGCACCCCTCGGTGAGCGAGCAGGCGGGAGGAGCTGACGTTCATTGCTTCCACCATGCCCCTGCCTCCCACCATGCCCTCGCGCTTGGGGACCCGAATACGCGAATACACGAATACACGCGAATGCGCGAATACGCGAATACACCCGCGAATACACGAATACGCGAATACGCCCGGCTGGGGAGCCCCATGCTCGAGTTGCGACCCGCCTTTCGGCTTGCCCAAGCTTCCCTTGGGTATTCTTGGGATCGATCCCAGGGTAGCCAAGCTGGTTAAGGCAACGGTCTGTAAAACCGTGTATCGCTGGTTCGAGTCCAGCCCCTGGGACCAGCCGCGCCTGAGCCGGCCCCGGTACCATGCCGGGACCGATGCAGACCCCGATCGACGAGGATGTGCTCCGCCGTGCCGCGCTGGTGGAGCGGCGCCTCGCCGAGCTCCTGACCGGCGCCGAGCTCCGGGCCCTTCTGGCCGGCGGCCAGCCCATCCGCCACTACATCGGATATGAGATCTCGGGGCGGGTCCACCTCGGCGGCGGCCTGGTCGCCATGGCCAAGGTGCGCGACTTCCAGGAGGCGGGGATCGACTGCACCCTCTTTCTGGCCGATTGGCACACCTGGATCAACGACAAGCTGGGCGGGGACCGCGACCGGATCCGGCGGGTGGCGCTGGGCTACTTCGGAGAGGCGCTCAAGGCCGGACTGCATCTGCGTCGGAGGCGACCCGATCGCGGTGCGCGTGGTCCTCGCCTCTGACCTCTACCACGACCGGTCCGACGACTACTGGGCCACCGTCATCGAGGTCGCCAAGCACACCTCGCTGGCCCGAATGCAGCGCAGCATCACCATCATGGGTCGCGGCGAGGGCGAGCAGGTCGACTTCGCCAAGCTCCTCTACCCGGCGATGCAGGCGGCCGATATCTTCGCCCTCGGAGCCCACATCGCTCACGCCGGAATGGACCAGCGCAAGGCCCACGTGGTCGCTCGCGACGTCGCCACCAAGTTGCGGATCAACCCGCTTCTCGACGCCGCCGGCCATCCGCTGAAGCCCGTGGCCGCGCATCACCGCCTGTTGACCGGCCTGCTCAAGCCGGACCGCTGGCCGGTGCCACCGGAGGAGCGTGCCGAGGTCCTGGCGGCCATGAAGATGAGCAAGTCGAAACCGCGGTCGGCGGTCTTCGTCCACGACACCCCCGACGAGATTCGCGCCAAGGTACAGGGCGCGTTCTGCCCCCCGGGGGAGGTGGAGCTCAACCCCGTCCTGGATTGGATCGACCAGCTCTGCTTCGGCCTCGGCGACGACGAGTTCCTGGTCGAGCGCACCCAGGATCACGGAGGCCCGATGGCGTTCAGCAACATGAGTGAGGTCCGCGAGGCGTACGCGTCGGGCGCACTCCACCCCATGGACGCCAAGACCGCGCTGGCCGAACGCCTGGTCGAGCGCCTGGAACCGGCGCGCCGGTACTTCGCCGACCCGGATAGGGCCGCAGCTCTCGCCGAGGTGGAGGCGCTCACCGGACAGCACTGACCGGACAGCGCTGACCGGACCGCACTGGGAAATCTCGAGGGCCTCCAGGGCCTTCCGCCCAGGTCCTCGGCTCGGGTCAGCTCCCCAGCTGGTAGACCACGGTGACGTCGACGCTCAGCTGCTGGGAGCCCGGCTGCACCGGAACCGCGGACGATGCTGCGGGCGCGGCGAGGCCGAAGGGGATGGGGGTCTGCGTCGGAGTGCTCTGCTCGCTCACGCTCACGATGGGGCCGAGGCTGGTCCCCGCCCCCGAAGCGAGCTCGCTCGCCTGGGACTGAGCGTCCGCCATCGCCGCCTGGCGCGCCTGGGCCATCAGCGAACTGCTGTCGGCGATGGAGAGTGACATGTCGTCGATGCGCACGTCGTCACCCACCGACCGCGAGGCGGCGTCGATGATCGCGCCGGCGGTGGTGAGGTCGTGAAGAGTGACAGTCAGGGTCTCGTCGACCTCGTAGCCGGTGATGGAACCGTCGTCCCCGTAGCTGGGCTGGATGGACATCCCGACGGTCTGGATGTCGCTCTGGCTCACCCCGTTCCCGGTCAGCGTGCCGAGGAGCTGTGAGGTCTCGGTCTCGTTCTTGCTCAGGGCGTCACTGGCATGCGCCGCCTGGGTGTCGACGTCAAAGGTGACGGTCAGGGTGTCCGGAGTGCCGGTCACCAGTCCGATCCCGGTGACGGTGATCTCCGGCGGGTCGACGGCGGTACCGCTGCTGGTGGTGCGGATGTCCAGCGTGGCCGGCGAGGCGCCAGGCGTTGTGCGAGTGAACAGGAGCGCCGCGACGATGGCGGCGGCGCCGAGGAGGTAGGCGGCAAGCGCGAGGTGAGAGCGACTGCCCCACGACCAACGTGGGCTGGCGGGATCGGACATCAGGAAGAACTCCTTGGCGTATCTGGCGCACCGGAGTACGCGCCGTCCGCGCAGGAAGTTCCCGAGGCTCGCCTCAGGGGGTCAGCACCACCTTGAGCGCCTGGCGGGACTCGAAGAGCTCGTAACCCCTCACCGCCTCCTCCAGAGGCAGGCGATGGGAGATGATCGCCCGGGGGTCGGCGACGCCCTCCCGGATCAGCTCCAGGGCCCGATCCCAGCGGCCCACGATGTTGGCGGTGCCGCAGAACTTGATATCGACAGCTTTGACGAAAACGATGTTGAGCTCGACCGTCCATTCGGGGTCGGCGTGGACCCCGATCACGCTGATCCGGCCGCCGCGCCGTACCGAGTTCGAGCGCGGTGTTCAGCGCCGGGACCGACCCGACGCACTCCAGCACCACATCCGCGCCACGATCCCCGGTCCGCTCGTGGACCAATGTGGGCACGTTGACCCCGGCAGCGTCGACCGGCTCGGCGCCCAGGGTCCGAGCCATCCCGAGCCGCGCGGCCACGGTGTCGACGCCGAGGATCAGGTCGGGGCGATAGGCGGCGGCAGCCTGGATCGCCATCAGCCCGACCGGGCCGCAGCCGATCACGGCGACGGTGTCGCCGGCCTCGATCCGCCCCTCGGCGGCAACCTCCAAACCAGTTGTGAAGATGTCTCCGGCGAAGAGCGCCTGCTCGTCACCGAGCTGGGGTTCGAGCACGTGGAGGGCGAGGTCGGCATTGGGAACGCGGACGCAATCGGCCTGCGCCCCGGCGAGGTCGCCGAAGAAGGCGCCGTAGCCGAAGACCCGCTGCTCGATGCAGCGACTGAAAAGCCTGCGTCCGCAGTACCAGCATTCCCCGCAGGGCACCGTGAAGGAGCCGAGCACCCGGTCGCCCGGCCGGAACCTCTTGACCTCGGGCGACACCGCCTCGACCACCCCCACGAACTCGTGCCCGAGGACGCTGCCCGGGCTCATCCCGGGGATGCGGCCGTGGATCACGTGCAGGTCGCTGCCGCAGATGGCGGTGGTGGTGACCCTGACCAGGGCATCGCCCGGCTCGCTCAGAGACGGTGACGGGACCTCGTCCACGACGACGCCGTCACCGGTGAAGAGGACGGCCCTCACCGGCGCCGAGTACCTGCGGGGAGCGCCCCCCTCTTCGACCCACTCGGCGGGGCTGGGGAAGGCAGAGCCCCCCGCATGTCAGCGGTCCTCCTCGCCGGAGCGGCGCTGGGCGATCCGGTCGCGGAGCGCGTCCTCCATCTCCGGGGAGGAACCCTGAT
>CAVQTJ010000005.1:0-309707 GCA_963716555.1 uncultured bacterium
CGGTCACCACCTGCGACCCCCAGAAGGGCGGGGCCGGAATGGGCACGTCGGTGCGCGTGTCGCTGCGGGCCGGAACCGCGATCGCCGGGGCCGCGGCGGTGGCGCTCGCCTTGGCCCGTTCGCGCTCCCGGAATACCTGCGCCTCCTCGCGGACCCGCTCCAGAAGCGAGCCGCGGCGTGCCGGATCGATCAGCTGGTCGCAGGTCTCCAGCCCCTCGAAGGCGTCCTTGCAGTAGAAGACGCCGGGCTCGTACACCCGCCGCTCGTCGAGGTAGATGATCCGCCGGCCGAAGCCGCGGTTGATGGCGGCGCCGCCGATGATCACGGGGTACTGCAGCCCGCGCCGCTCCAGTTCGGCCACCATCATCGGCATCTGCTTGCTGGTCGAGACGAGCAGTGCCGAGAGCCCGATGACATCGGCCTTGACCTCCTCGGCCTTGTCGATGATGGTGTTGAGCGGCACCTGCTTGCCCAGGTCGTGGACCGTGTAGCCGTTGTTGCTGAGGATGGTCTTGACCAGGTTCTTGCCGATGTCGTGGACGTCGCCGAAGACGGTGGCGAGCACCACCTGACCTTTCGCATGTCCCTCGGTACGGTCCAGGAACTGCTCCAGGTGGGCCACGGCACGCTTCATCACCTCGGCGCTCTGGAGGACAAAGGGAAGGATCAGCTCGCCGGCGCCGAAGCGGTCACCGACGTCCTTCATCGCCGGCAGCAGGATCTCGTTGAGGACCGACACCGGGTCGCGCTCCCGCAGCACTTCGTCGATCAGGGCCTCGATGCCCTCCCGGCGGCGGTGCAGGATCTGGGCGTGGATCCGCTCCGGGGCGGCCATGCCGGCGAAGGGGTCCACCTTCTCGGCACCCACCCGCTCGGTCACCCCCGAGAAGTGCTCGATGTACCGGCTCAGCGCGTCCTCACGGCGGTTGAAGATGAGGTCCTCGGCAAGCCGCCGCCGCTCATCGCTCACCTCGGCGTAGGGCACGGTGTGGGCGGGGTTGACGATGGCCGCGTCCAGCCCCGCCTCGACGCAGTGGTACAGGAAGACCGAGTTGAGCACCGCGCGCGCCGGCAGGGTGAGCCCGAAGGAGACGTTGCTCACCCCCAGCGATGTCAGCACCCCAGGCAGCTCGCGCTTGATCAGCCGGATGCCCTCGATGGTCTCCACCCCCGAGTCCACCCACTCGGCGTCGCCGGTCGCGAGGGTGAATGTCAGAGCATCGAAGATGAGCTGATGCGGGGCCAGGCCGTATTCCCCACAGGCGATGTCCCGGATTCGCCGGGCAACCTCCAGCTTGCGCTCGCGGGTCTTGGCCATCCCCTGCTCGTCGATGGTCAGCGCGATCACCGCCTGACCGTGGTCGCGGACCAGAGGCAGCACCGCCTCGCAGCGGGCCCGGCCGTTCTCCAGGTTGACGGAGTTCACGATGCCGCGCCCGGGCAGGGCTTCCAGCGCCCGCCGGATGACCTCCGCGTCCGTCGAGTTGATGACCAGCGGAGCCTCGACCGCCTGCTGCAGGGCCTTGACGGCGGTGGCCATCTGCTCTGCCTCGTCACTGCGCTCGGTGAGCGCCACGCAGACGTCGAGAGCGTGAGCGCCACCCTCAACCTGGCCGCGGGCGACTCGCACGATGCCCTCGTAGTCGTCGTCGAGCAGCAGCTCCTTGATCTTTCGGGAGCCCTGCGAGTTGACCCTCTCACCGATGAGCAGCGGTTTCGGCTCCTGATTCAATTCAACCGCGCGGATGCTCGAGGCGAGTCGCGGCCGGACATCGGGCGAGCGCGCACGGCGCGGGCATCCCGCTCACTCGGGCGACGATCTCGGCAAGGTGCGCGGGCGTGCTCCCGCAGCAGCCCCCGACGACGTTGACCCCCATCTCGCGGACGAACCTCTCCAGCTGGTCCGCCATGGGCACCGGCTGAAGCGGGTAGTGGGCACGACCGCCGACGTTGATGGGCAGCCCGGCGTTGGGGATGCAGGAGATGGGCAGCAGGGTGTGCTCGGCGAGGTAGCGGATCGGCTCGCTCATGTAATCCGGGCCGGTGCTGCAGTTGAGTTCCACGACGTCCACCTGCAGGCTCTCGAGGATCGCGAGCATCGCGGCCACGTCGGTGCCGAGCAGCATCCGACCAGAGACGTCCAGCGTCGCCTGGGCCTGGATGGGGACGACCCGACCGGCTCTCGCCATCGCCTCCCGGACGCCGAACACGGCGGCCTTCATCTCCAGGATGTCCTGACCGGTCTGGATCAGGAGCAGGTCCACTCCCCCGGCCAGGAGCCCCTCGGCCTGGACCCGGAACGCGTCGACCAATGCGGCGAAGCTGATCGCCCCCAGGGTCGGGTCGCTGCTGGACGGCAGCAGTCCTGAGGGCCCCATGCCACCGGCTACGAAACGGGGCCGCTCGCCGGTCGAGTGCTCGTCGGCCAGGCGCCGCGCCAGCCGCGCGGCGGTCTCGTTGAGCTCGAAGGCCTGGTCCCGAGCACCCCACTCCGCAAGCCGCAGCGGCGTGCTCTGGAAGGTGCAGGTCTCGATGACGTCAGAGCCGACCTCGAGGAACGAGCGGTGGACCCGCTGGACCAGGTCGGCGCCGTGCAGCACCAGGCCATCGATCCAGCCCTCCAGCGCCGGACCGCCGAACTGCTCGGCGGTGGGATCCATCGCCTGCAGGTTGGTGCCCTTCGGACCGTCGAAGACCAGGACGCGCTGAGCCAGAGCTTCGAGGTAGGGGCTGCGTTCCGGGGTCGTTGTCATCGAGGGTCCTTGGGGAGGGTGAGGCGAGCCCGGCTGTCCGGGTCGCCGGGGGCGGGGTGCCCCCGCAGCCTGCCGCCTGGGGCAGCGCGTGCTACCCTCGACAGTCCGGCCGTACTGGTTGATCCGTTCCGGCCACTATACGAGGAGAAGCTGCTTGGCACGTCGTCCCCGCCCCGGTGTCGTCCGCCGCCGTCCCCCGACCCGGCGCCGCGATGCGCCCTCCGACGGCACCGCCGCCGAGGTCAAGGAGGAGACGATCGAGATGGACGCCACGGTGGTCGAGCCGCTGCCCAACGCGATGTTCAAGGTGAAGCTGGCGACCGGCCAGGACGTCCTCGCCTACACCTCCGGCAAGATGCGCAAGTTCTACATCCGCATCCTCATCGGGGACAAGGTTCGGGTGGAGCTGAGCCCCTACGACCTGAGCCGAGGCCGGATCACCTTCCGCTACAAGTAGAGGGGCGAGGCGATCGGCCGCCGACGGGGCACATCGTCTTCGGGGGGATCGGCGTCGGACGGCCATGCCGTCCGCGCCTCGTGCTCGGCGGCCTTGCATGGCCGCCTGCGCAAGCCCCCTCTGCGACGACGTGCCCCATCGGCGACTGGACGGTCGGCCTTGTAGTGGTGGTCTACATCGTCGTCTTTGCCGTGGTTGTCACGTCGGGCTGGTGCTCGCCTATCGCTCGATCGGGTCGTCCGCCGCTCGGGCGCCAGCCCCAATCGATGTGGCGGCGCTGACCAGGATCCTCGACGAGGTGATCGCCCTGCTCGATGGCGACGTGCCGCCCACCGAGACCGCGGCGCATCAGGCGCGCAGGCTGGCTGCTGGCGTCGCCTTGGCGGTTGCTCAGGCTGCCGTCAACCCGAACCCCGACAGGGCCTCGGCGTCAGCCCTGATCGGTGCTGCCGCCGAGGACTGCGGCTGGGCCGCCCGGATGGCGGAGACCTCCGGCTACGCCGACAACCCGGGACTGCGAGCTGCCGCCGGCGCGCTATTCGACCACGCCCGCCGCTGTCTCGAAGAGGTCAGGCCGGCTGAGCCTCCTCCTCCGGGGAGCTGAGCATCTCGCGGAAGTAGGTGACGGTCGCCTGCAGGCCGGCCTCCAGCGAGATCCGCGGCCGCCATCCGAGCGCGGAGGCCGCCCGCGAGGGATCCAGGCAGGACCGTCGCTGCTCCCCCGCCTTGGCCGGGCCGTGAAGGGCGGGCGCGGTGATCCCGGCGACGGCCTCGAGACGCCGGTACAGCTCATTGACGTCGGTCTCGACCCCGGTGCCCACGTTGTAGGTGCCCGGTGCGGCGGTGATCGCCTCGAGGTTGGCCGTCACCACGTCACCGACATACACGTAGTCACGGGTCTGGGTGCCGTCGCCATTGATGGTGACCACCTGGTCCTGGAGAAGCTGGCGGCTGAAGATCGCGACCACCCCGGCCTCGCCGTGGGGATCCTGGCGTGGACCGTACACATTGGCATAGCGCAGCGCGACGAACTCGAGGCCGGTCAGCTGGGCGTAGACGCCCCCGTACAGCTCGGCCGCCGCCTTGGCAGCTCCATAAGGGGACGCCGGGCGCAGTGGATGGTCCTCGGCGGTGGGCACCACGGCGGTGTCCCCGTAGATGGCGCCTCCACTGCTCGCGAATACGACCCGTCGCACCCCTGATCCAGCACAGGCCTGGAGGAGGTTGACCATCCCCAGAACGTTGATCCGCGTATCCACCAACGGCTCGGAGACCGAGCGGCGCACATCGATCTGGGCAGCGTGGTGGAAGACGACCTCTGGCCGCATGGTGCTCACCACCATGGTCAGGTCGTCATTGACGTCGGCCTCGACGAAGTCCGCGCCATCCGGCACCTGGGACCGGCGGCCGCGCGACAGGTCGTCGAGCACCGTGACCTGATGGCCGGCGGCGATCAGCGCGTCGGCGAGGTAGGAGCCGATGAAACCAGCTCCTCCGGTGACCAGCGCCCTCATATGCCTGATCCCTGGCCCACTCCGCCGGCTGCGGACGCGGCGGCCTCGGCCTGACCACTGGAGGTGAGCTCGAGCTCGGGCTCATGCGCCACCGTCTCCGGCACGGGCATTCGTTGCCGTTGGGTTCGCAGATTGACGGCGGCGAAGAACCATGAAACCGATCACCAGCAGGCTTCCGTAGCTGATGCTGCCGTCGACCAGCGCAACCGACAGAGCGGTGGTGCTGGTCAGACCGGCGACCCACACCAGGGTGTAGGTGACGCCGCCCTGGACCAGGCCCACCCCACCGGGAGTGAAGGGAACGGTGGTGAGCAGTGCCGCCACCAGCGCCACCAGGACAAACTGTGACGGGCCGACCTGGCCGCTGAGACCAAGCGCAGCGATGACCAGTCCGAGCCGGCCCGCCTCACACATCCAGACCGCGAGGGTCAGCGCCAGCAGCGTCGGCCATCGGCCCAGTGAGGTCACCGCACCGCTTCGGAAGGACTTCGTAGCGGTGGAAGATCGCCTCGGGCAGCAGCCGCAGGACGCGCCTGCCCCGACCGGCCCTCATCACGAGGATGAGACCGATGCCGGCCGCAGCCAGCAGGGTGCCGCCGACCACGTAGGGGATCAGCGCCGAAGACGAGCGCTTGTGGAAGACGTAACCGCCCGACACCAGCAGCAGCGCCATCAGGACGCAGAGGTCGAGGAGGCGCTCACTGACCACGGTCCCGAAGGCCTTGCTGGCGGGGATGCGCTCCCTGACCCGACCGAGATAGGCGCGATAGACGTCCCCCATCTTGGCGGGGACGACGCAGTTCACAAAGAATGACGCCAGGATCAGTGGAGCGAGCCGCCGCCGCTTGCGCACCTCTCCGGCGTTGGCCAGCAGGACCTGCCAGCGAGCTCCCCGGAAGACGAACGAGAGGTAGTACACGCAGATGGCGAGGAGATAGAGGGCGAGGTTGGCGCGGCGCATCTGGTCCCAGACCGCGGGCCAGGGGATGTTGGCACGCCATACGGCCACCGCCACGATCGCCACGGCCGCAGCAATCGAGATCACGGTGCGCTTGCTCAGCAGGCGGCTGGCGAGAGCCGGAGCCTGCCCCGGCTCCATCTCCTCGACCGCCGATGGGGCGATGCTCACGCTGTCAAGCACCCTATCACGGCTGTGATGACGCTCTCGCCGCGGCAATGTGGCGACGGTCCCACGGACGAGGCCGCCGAACTGGGGGCGATGCGAATCCCCCCGCGGCGTCTCGTTCCCACCGTCAGCGCCGGGAGCGGCCCACCAGCGAGCGCCGAACCGGGGGCGCGGGGTCGCCGCCGTCGCGCTCGGCCAAGATGCGGACGACCTGCTCGAGGCGCCCGTCCGACCCGGACCGTGCCGACACTGGCCGGCTGTCCCACTGGCGAAGCTTGAACACTCCCTTGAGCGAGGTGTAGGGGATTCCCAGGACCTGCATCTCGGATGCACCCGGCTCGACCGTGCGCCACACCCCTCCAAAGCGGGCGAGCCGGCTGTCGGGGGCTATCGAGGCGCGCATGACCTGACCGTCGATGAAGTGGAAGGCGGCTCGGTCCCAGCTTGCCAGGCCGTCCGGGACCGGCTCCGCTTTGCCGATCACGACCTGGCGGATGGCACTGAGAGGAAGCAGGGCCCGCTCGTTGTTGGGATCGGCCCCTCGCATCTCTGCCTCGAGGACGGCGCTTTCGAGGCTCAGATCCTCGACCTCAGCGTGGAGGATCTCTCCGTCGAGGAAGCGAATCAGGACCCGTGGCATCGGCGAAGGGTACGACATTGTGAGGCGGACCGAGGCACCTCAGCTCCCGGCGCTCGATCGTCTGGCTCCTCGATTCCGGCGGCGCGGGCGGCGCCCGCCGGCTGGGTCGGTGCTCAACGCCCTGCGGGCACCCTGGAGGGAGCCTGGTGGCTCCGGTGTCGATGGGTTATGGACTACTCCGGCCAGAAGTTCCAGCTGGACGGGACGAAAAAGGCCCCCGGGAGTGGGGCTCCCGAGGGCCGTGGATCCTGGTGCTGCCGGCTCAGGGAGCGGGCGGCGCCGCGGGTGCCGCCGGGGCGGCCGGCGAGGTGGTGCGCCTGACCGCGGTGCGCTTGACCGCGGTGCGCTTCGCGGGTGCGCGCTTGGCGGTGGTCCGCTTGGCCGCCGCCGCCGGAGCCGCGCGCTTGGCGGTGGTCCGCTTGACCGCGGTGCGCTTCGCGGGTGCGCGCTTGGCGGTGGTCCGCTTGACCGCAGCCCGCTTGGCGGGTGCGCGCTTGGCGGTGGTCCGCTTGGCGCGGCGGTCCGCTTGGCAGTGGTCCGCTTCGCAGTCGTCCGCTTGGCCGCGGTCCGCTTGGCCGCGGTCCGCTTGGCGGTGGTGCGCTTGGCCGTGGTGCGCTTGGCGTGGTGCGCTTGGCCGTGCTCCGCTTCGCGGTCGCCCGCTTGGCGGCGGGGGCAGCGCGCTTGGCGGTGCGCCGCTTGGCGGTGCGCTTGGCCGCTCCAGTTCCCGCCGATGCCGCGCGACGCCGGGTGGTGGCCCGCTTGGCGCCACCTCCGCGCACTGCGGCGGCAACCTAAGTCAGTGCCCTGCGGAGCTCGCTGTCGATGCGCTCCACCGACTTCTCGAGCCCGGCGAGCCGCTTCTCGAGTTCACCAACCGGCAGCGCCTTCACCAGGCCTTGCACGGCCCTCAGGAGATCGCCGCCGGCACCTGCGCGCCGTGCCGTGGTCCGGGCGCGGCGGGCCGCGCCTTTGACAGCACGCGCCGCGCCGCTGCCTTTGCCTCGTCTGGTCCTGGCCATAGGTTGAGAGCCTCCGTTGTTCGACAGGGGGAGTGACCCGCCGTCGGTTTTGGACAGGGAGTGAAGAATCCCCGCCAGTAATCGCCGCATAGCATGCGGCCTGAACACAAGGATGTCAACGTGTTGTGGATAAGTGGTAGCGGCGTGCTCCACGTCCGGCGTCGTGAAATGCTCCGGATTGGCCCTGTTGACACTCCACGGTGGACGATCAACCCGCCGCTGACGAGCTCGGTGCTCCACAGGACCTCGGACTGGCTGTCCACATCGCGCCGCGTCTTGTCGCTCGGCCCGGCGATGCAGCCCGCCGCTGATACCATCGGAAAGGTGACCGGTCGCTCGATTGGTTGGCTTCCATGCTTCCCCGAGCTGAACTGACTGTGAGGTGATTCGTTGAGTGACCTCGTCGATCGGCTGACCGGCGCTCTCGGACCTTCCCGGGTCCTGAGTGGCGCGAGCGTCACGGACGACGACTGCCACGACAAGTCGCTGACCGCAACCTGGCGACGGCCCGACGCGGTGGTGCTTCCCGAGACCGTCGCCGAAGTTGCGGAGGTGGTGCAGCTCGCCCGAGCCGCCGGTGCTCCGGTCACCGCCAGGGGCTCAGGCACCGGGCTGTCCGGCGCCTGCGTCCCGCGTGCCGGCGGAATCGTGATCGCCTTTCGGCGAATGGATCGGGTGCTCGAGATCGACGAGGAGAACCTGGTAGCGGTGGTTCAGCCCGGGGTGACCCTCGAGCGCCTGGAGGCGGAGACTGCCGCCCGAGGGCTGGTGTACCCGGTCTTTCCCGGCGAGATGGGCGGCAGCCTTGGTGGCAACGTTGCCACCAACGCGGGTGGGATGCGCGCGGTCAGGTACGGGGTCACCCGTCATCAGGTGCTGGGCTTGGAGGCCGTCATCGGCACCGGTGAGCTGATTCGCACCGGTGGACGGTTCGTCAAGTCGACCAGCGGCTATGACCTGACCCAGCTCATCGTCGGCTCCGAGGGAACCCTGGCGGTGGTCACCGAGGTGACCCTGCGCCTGCATCCGCGGATCGCTCACTCCGCAACCCTGCTCGCTCCCTTTCCCACCCTCGCGCAGGTCAGTGCGGCGGTGCCGCGGATCGTGCGCCAGGGTCTGGCACCCTCGGTCCTCGAGTATCTCGATCGACTCTCGATGGTGGGCATGTCCACTCATGCCGGGCTCGACCTCGGCATTCCGTCCGCGGTCCAGGAGACAGCCCTGGCCTACCTGCTGGTGGTGCTCGAGGAGGATGACGAGGGACGCCTCGAGGCCAATGTTCACCGCCTCGGAGTAATGCTCATGGAGGGGGGTGCGCTGGACGCTTACGTGCTTCCTGGGCATGCCGCGCAGGCGCTGATCCGTGCCCGTGAGCGCATGTTCTGGGCCGCCAAGGCGGCCGGGGCGGACGACATCGTGGACACGGTGGTGCCTCGAGCCCAGCTCCCGCTCTTCCTCGCCTCGGTCGCTGAGATTGCTGCCGGACACGGAGCGTTGGTTGCCGGCTGCGGCCATGCCGGTGACGGCAACGTTCACCTCTCGGTGTTCCAGTCCGACTCCGAGAAGCGGTGGCTGCTCCTGCATGCGATCTATGCGGAGTCGGCGCGATTGGGCGGGGCGATCTCCGGAGAGCACGGCATCGGCACCGAGAAGCGCGCCCACTTTCTGGAGCTGGAGCCACCCGCTCGGTTGGCGCTGATGCGCCGCATCAAGGCGGCGTTCGACCCCGATGGGATCCTCAACCCGGGAGTGCTCTTCGAGGCGCCCGCCCGCGGCGGCATCGGCGACTCATGAACGGGGCCGAGTCGGTGCTCCGCAGCCTGGCCGCATCTGGCATCAGGGTCTGTTTTGCCAACCCGGGAACCACCGAGCTGACCCTGGTCAGAGCACTGGATGCGGTTTCCGAGATCCGGCCGGTGCTCTGCGCGTTCGAGGGAGTGGCCACCGGTGCCGCCGACGGCTACGCACGGATCGCCGAGCATCCGGCTGCGGCCCTGCTTCACCTCGGTCCCGGCCTCGCCAATGGTCTGGCCAACCTCCACAACGCGCGCCGTGCGCAGACGCCGCTGGTGGTCCTGGTCGGCGACCACCCCGGACAGCACAGGGTGCTCGACCCACCGCTCGAATCGGACATCGAGGCCCTGGCAGGCAGCGTTTCGGGGTGGGTTCGCGGGGCCGTCAGGGCGGAGGACGCCGGTGCCGATGCCGACGCGGCCGTCGTGGCCGCCCTCGGCCCGCCGGGGCGGGTGGCCACCCTGGTCCTCCCCGCCGATGTCCTCTGGTCGGAGGCGCCGTCACCGGCCCCGAGCCCCCGGCCTCACAACACTCTCCGGGCCACCCCGGTCCCGGAGGCCCGGGTGACTGAGGCAGCCACGCTTCTCCGCCGGGATCAGCCGGCGGCCGTGCTGCTGGGAGGGAGCGCGCTCAGGGAACCGGGCCTCAACGCCGGAGCGAGGGTGGCTTCGGCGTGCCGCGCTCGATTCCTCTCCGAGACCTTCACGGCCCGACTCGAACGGGGCGGAGGCCTCCCCCGGACCGAGCCCGTCGCCTACGGGCTGGAGATGGCCCAGGGTCAGCTGGAAGGACTGAGCCTCCTGGTCTGCGCCGGGGCCCGCCCGCCCGTGGCTTTCTTCGCCCAGCCCGGGAGGCCAGGCTCACCGCTGCCCCCGGATTGCCTCGTCCACAGCCTGGCCGGCCCCGGCGAGGACGCCGTGGACGCCCTGGAGCGCCTCGCCGACCTGGTGGCCACCGGGCCTGGCACCAGCCCCTCAGGGGTCCCCGCGCCCGGTGGGTCTCGTCCCCCACGCCCCGCCGGCCCGCTGACCGCGGTGAGCGCCGCCGAGGCCGTCGGGGCGCTGCTGCCCGAGGGTGCCATCGTCGTCGACGAAGCGGTGACCAACCGGGTGTTCATGTTCAGCGAGACGGCCGGCGCCCCCCGGCACGACTGGCTCGGCCTCACCGGGGGCGCCATCGGCCAGGGCCTTCCCCTCGCCGTGGGAGCAGCGGTGGCCGCCCCCGAGCGCCCGGTGGTGACGCTGGAGGCGGACGGCTCAGCCCTCTACACCCTCCAGGCCCTCTGGACCATGGCCCGCGAGAGCCTGGACATCACCGTGGTGGTGCTCAGCAATCGCCGCTACGCCATCCTCCTCGCGGAGATCAGCAGGTTGGGTGGTGATGCCCTCGGTCCACGGGGACGCTCGCTGCTGGACCTCGACCGCCCCGCGATCGACTTCGCCAGCCTGGCGCGTGGCCTGGGAGTGCCGGCGTTCACCGCGACGACCGCCGACGACCTCTGCGTCCAGCTGGAGCGGAGCCTCGCCGAGCCGGGGCCCCACCTGATCGAGGCCCGGGTGCCTCCGCTCTTCGGCTGATCCGGCCCACCCCTGTCATCGCAGCTCTCACCGGTCCCCTCGGAGATCGCGGTCGAGCACGGCGAAGACCGCCGCCACCCCCGTCCCATAGATGAGATGGGCGGCGAGATCGGGGGCCAGCTCGGCGGCACGGTACTCCCACACCGGCCGGTACAGGCCGGTGAGCGGCAGGAGCAGGTAGCTCGTCCCCCAGACCGTGGCCCCGAAGACCGGCCCCCAAGCGACTCGTGAGCGCCGGCCGGAGGTCGCCACCAGGCCGAAAAGGCCTCCCCACCACATCCCGTACCCCCAATGCACCAGGGCGCCGGTCACCCGGGCGAAGCGGGCCTCCAGGGTCCTCTGGGTGACTCCTTCGTAGAACTGCCTCCCCACCTGGGCCGGAGCCGGTGCCAGGCTCCACTCACCGGTCTCGTCCTCGCCGGTCCAGCTCTCCTCCTCGTCGTCACCGGGCGGCGCCGGGCGGGAGACCCGCGAGGCGGCGGCGGGCACGTCACCCGCTCGCGGATCGTCGGTGTCGCCCCGCGCTCCGACGCGGGCGCGCCAGAAGAGGTCCATGGCGGCGGTGCCGGCGGCCCCGGCGAGGGCCCCGCGCAGCACCCTCCCGGCCGGGCTCGGGCGACTCATTCGACCAGAGTACCGGCGACACGAGCCCCCGGGAAGGCGCGGAGCAGGGACGACATCGCGGGGCGGCCGATCAGAGCTGGACCCGCGCGCCATACAGCTGGTAGAGGGTGGTTCCCAGGCCGGCGGCGCTGAGCTCCCCGGACTGGACGCTGAGCAGCCCTCCGTCCCGGTCGTAGAAGGCGGTGAGCGGCAGCACTCCGGAGCTCTCCAGAGCATCGAGGAGGCCGGTCCCGTGGGCTCCGCCGACGTCCCGGGCCAGGGGCCATGAGCCGATGCCGCCCTGGCGGGCGGTCACCAGACCGTCCCCGGGGTCGTCGCTGTCGACGCCGATGAAGGCCACCTGACCGTGGAGCTCCTGGGCCGCGCCGGCAAGCAGCGGAAGCTCGGATGCGCACAGCCGGCAGCTGGAGGAGAAGAGCGCAACCACGGTGGGCTCGCCGCGAAAGGCAACCAGTCTCACCGTGCCGCCACCGCTCAGCCGGGGAAGGACGAATGCGGTCGGCGAGGTCGAGTAGCCAGAGCCGCAGGCGGCCAGCAGCACCAGCAGGATGCCCGCCAACCACCGGGGGCCGCGCCCACCGAGCATCAGCGGGTCTGCCTGGTTCAGATCAGTCCAGCTTCCTGTACCAGAGCGAGGTGGACCGGAGACCGGAGCTGTCGGGGCGCAGCGCGTAGTCCGGGATGACCCCCACCTTGGTCCAGCCCAGGTGTGAGTAGAGGTGCTCGGCATCGCTGCCGGTCTCGGTGTCGAGGGTCAGGAGCGTGCGTCCCAGGGCCCGAGCCTCGGCCTCCAGCCGGCGCATGAGCCGGGCGCCGATGCCCCGTCGCCGAGCACTGCGATGGACGAGCATCTTCTGGACCTCGGCGCGATGGCTGGCATTCGACTGCCAGGCGAGGACCAACTGGGCGCATCCCACCACTCGTCCGCCCATGAACGCGGCGAGCACCACCCGCCGGCCGAGCTCCATCTCGTGCAGCACGCCGGCGAACCAGTCGCGGGCCTCATAGTGAGCGAGCGGGGCCACGAAGCTCACCGAGGCTCCCCCCTGGACCGCGTCCACCAGGAGGTCGGCGAGCTCGTCGAGATGGCGCCGGGCCGAGAGGGCATCGAGGCGGCGGATGGTCACCTCGGACCGTCCCTCGGGCAGGGGCTCCAGCATCGCGCTCACCGCTGAAGGGTAGCGCGCCCCCATGCCGCGTCGGGCCTGCTGCGTGCGAGCGCATCATCGTTTTCATGGCCGGCGAGCTGCCAACCTCGTACCGAGCGATGGTTCTCCGGGATCGGCGCACCCCGCTCGCAGCCGAGCACCGGGCGGTGCCCGAGCCGCGGGGATACGAGGTGCTGATCCGGGTGTCAGCCTGCGCGGTCTGCCGCACCGACCTGCACGTGGTGGACGGGGAGCTGAACCGCGGCATTCTCCCGGTGGTTCCCGGCCACCAGATCGTCGGCACCGTGGTGGCGGCGGGCCCCGACTCCACCATTACCGCCGGAGAGAGGGTGGGCGTGCCCTGGCTGGGCTGGACCGACGGCACCTGTGAGCGGTGCCGGGCCGGCCGGGAAAACCTCTGCGTCAGCGCTCGGTTCACCGGGTGCGACGTGGACGGCGGCTACGCCGAGCTGACCGTGGCTGACTCCCGCTTCTGCCTTCATCTCCCGGCCGGCTACGACGACGTCCACACCGCCCCGCTGCTCTGCGGGGGGCTGATCGGTTACCGCGCCCTGCGCATGGCCGGCCCCACTCGGCGGCTCGGCCTCTACGGCTTCGGCAGCGCGGCCCACATGATCGTCCAGGTGGCCCGTCACCAGGGGGCCGAGGTGTACGCGTTCACCCGAGCCGGCGACCTTTCCGCCCAGCAGTTCGCCATGCGCATGGGAGCCGTCTGGGCCGGGGACAGCGGTGCTCCGGCTCCGCAGCCGCTGGACGCGGCCATCATCTTCGCGCCGGTGGGTGAGCTGGTCCCCCTCGCCCTCGCCGCGGTCGCTCCCGGGAGCACGGTGGTCTGCGCCGGGATCCACATGAGCGACATCCCCGGCTTTCCCTACTCCCTGCTCTGGGAGGAGCGCTCGCTGCGCTCGGTGGCCAACCTCACGCGGGAGGACGGGCTCGAGTTCATGCGGGTCGCCGAGGAGGCCCACCTCGAGATCGACACCGAGGTCCTGCCCCTCTCGGAGGCCGGCACCGCCCTGGACCGGCTTCGGACCGGCCGGGTGCACGGCACCGCGGTCCTGGTCCCCCAGGTGTGAGATCTCCGGACGGGGGTACAAACAACCCCATGACCGAGCCCACCACCGAGCTGCTGCCCATCCTGCCCCTGGACGACGTGGTCGTCTTCCCCCACATGACCGTGACCATCCCGGTCCACGGCGAACAGCGCACCGCCATCGACGCGGCCAGCCAGGGCAACCGGCTGGTGCTGCTCGTCCCGCGCATCGAGGGAAAGTTCGCGGCCGTCGGCACCGTCGCCCGCCTCCAGGAATCGGGCAAGCTGCCAACCGGCACCGACGTGTGGATGATCACCGGCCAGTACCGAGCCCGCCTGGGCGCCGGGCAGGCGGACGTGGGCGGCGCCCTGTGGGTGCAGGTCGACCCCGTCCCGGACAGCGACGAGCCGTCCGAGGCTGCGCTCGAACTGGCCCGCGAGTACCGTGCCCTGGTCGAGAACCTGCTGGAGATCCGGGGGATGAGCGGGGCGGTGCAGTTTCTCCGCGAAGCTCGCACCCCCGGCCATCTGGCCGACCTTGCCGGATACTCGCCGGACCTCTCGCTGAGCCAGAAGCTGGAGATCCTGGAGAGCGTCGATGTCGAGCAGCGTCTGCGCCGGCTCATCGAGTGGATGAAGGAGACCCTGGGCGAGGCGGACCTCAAGGACCGCATCCGCACCGAGGTCGCCGAGGGGATGCAGAAGAACCAGCGCGAGTACATCCTCCGCCAGCAGCTGGAGGCCATCAAGAAGGAGCTGGGTGAGGGCGGCGACGACGTCGTCTCCGGTTATCGCCAGCGCCTCGCCGAGGCGCAGATGCCCGAGAAGGTGGCTGCCGAGGTGGCGCACGAGATCGACCGGTTGGAGCGCACCAGCGAGCAGAGCCCTGAGCACGGCTGGATCCGCACCTACCTCGACTGGATGTTCGACATCCCGTGGAATGCGCGCTCCGACGACAACTTCGATCTGAAGGCAGCCCGTGAGGTCCTGGATCAGGACCACACCGGCCTGGAGGACGTGAAGGACCGCATCATCGAGTTCCTCGCGGTGCGCAAGCTCCGCAAGGAGCGCGGACTGGAGATCGTCGGTGGCCGCGGCTCGGGGGCGATCATCACCCTGGTCGGCCCACCCGGGGTCGGCAAGACCTCCCTCGGCGAATCGGTCGCCCGCGCCCTGGGTCGCAAGTTCGCCCGGATGTCGCTCGGCGGTATCCGCGACGAGGCTGACATTCGCGGCTTCCGCCGCACCTATGTCGGCGCTCAGCCGGGGCGGATCGTCCGCGCCCTCAAGGAGGCGGGGACCAAGAACCCGGTGATCATGCTGGACGAGATCGACAAGATCGGCGCCGACTGGCGCGGCGATCCGTCGGCCGCACTCCTCGAGGTGCTCGATCCGGCTCAGAACAGCACCTTCCGTGACCACTACCTGGAGGTGGACCTCGACCTCTCCGAGGTGCTGTTCATCCCCACCGGGAATGTCTCGGACACCATCCCGGCGCCGCTGCTCGACCGCATGGAGGTGGTCCGCCTCGACGGCTACACCGAGCAGGAGAAGCTGGCCATCGCCCGCGACCACCTCCTCCCCCGTCAGGTGGCCCAGGCCGGACTGACCGGTGACGAGCTGCAGATCTCCGATGAGGCCATCCTCAAGGTGGTCACCGATCAAACTCGCGAGGCCGGGGTGCGCAACCTCGAGCGCGAGCTGGGCCGGATCACCCGCAAGGTGGCCACACGGATCGCCACCGGTGCCGCCGAGACCCCTGTTGTGGTCGGTCCTGACCAGATCAGAGAGTACCTGGGCAAGCCCAAGTTCGACAACGAGGTCGAGGAGCGCACCGCGGTACCCGGCGTCGCCACCGGGCTCGCGGTCACCGGGGTGGGCGGAGACGTCCTCTTCGTCGAGGCCACCACCGGCGGTGCCGACGGCACCCTGACCCTCACCGGCCAGCTCGGTGACGTGATGAAGGAGTCGGCGCAGATCGCGCTCTCCTACGTGCGTTCGAACGCGGAGCGGCTGGGCATCGATCCGGCGGCGACCGGCAAGGGATTCCACATCCATGTCCCCGAGGGCGCGGTGCCCAAGGACGGCCCCTCGGCCGGGGTCACCATGACCACGGCGATGGTGAGCCTGCTCACCGGGCGCCCGGTGCGCAGCAGCGTGGGCATGACCGGTGAGGTGACCCTCCAGGGCCTGGTGCTTCCCATCGGCGGCGTCAAGCAGAAGGTGCTGGCCGCCCACCGCATGGGGCTGACCGAGGTGGTCCTTCCCCGGCGCAATGAGAAGGACCTCGACGATGTCCCCGAGTCGGTGCGCAATGCGATGACCTTCCACCTGGTGAGCCGGGTCCCGGACGTGCTGGCGGCGGCCCTCGAGCCGCCGCGAGCGGAGACCGGCGAAGCGGCCTGACCTTCCGGCGCTCGGCCCGCCTCCGATTGCTCAGGAGGCGGGCTGGGCCGCGCGGTACGGGTGGTGGAGCAGCTTGTCGCCCTCCCAGCTGGCTCGGATCGCGGGATCGCCGAGGTCCCAGTCGGGGCGGATCTGCCGGGTCACCTCGCGGAGGTCCCGCCACAGGTCGGTCTCGGAGGGCCGCCCCCAAAACCAGTACCCGTTGTAGATGCTGTGGATCTCGAGACCCGGCTTCAGCACCAGGGTGTGGGGCACCATCGGGTCGTGGTGGGGATCGGTGTACTCCTTGATGTCGAGGTCCTTCTGCACCGTCCGCCCGGGATCGGAGAGGAACAGCCACTGCGCCCCCAGCGAGTCCCTCCACTCGTTGGTCTCGATCAGGTTCGAGGTCGAGATGGTGACGATCTGGGTGTAGGCGACCGCGATCCTGGGGTGCATCTCGACCAGCAGCTGGTGCTGCTGGAAGTCCTTGGGGCAGTAGTGGCCACGGGACAGCACGAGGATCATCGGGTCGCCGCCCTGCACCTCGCCCAACCGGTGGCGCTGGCGATCGTGACCTGTCAGCTCGTAATCGGGGAACGTCGCCCCCGGCACCATGTCCGCTCGCATCGTCGGGCCTCCTCCTGTAGCGGCTCGTACCCCCAGCCGTTTCCGTCCGTGCCGGCCCATGATTGCAGAGGCCTGCCCGTCCTCCATCCGGCCGCGGGCGGGGATAATTCGCCGGACCGCTCCGAACTGGTCACAACAGCTTCTCGGGAAGCTGGGGCCGCGGAACAGGAGGCCGTGTCATCCCCGCGAGGTCGAGGTGGGCCGGGGTGCGTCGCGCTGCTGGCCCTTGGTGCCCGAGGCGTCGCTGCCGCGGAATCACCCTGCTGCGCGCCGCCGGGAGGTCGCGGAACCGCCCCTATACTCATTTCTAACCGTGGACGCGCTGGACGACCCGCTGCAGCATGAGATCGACAACGTCATGGGCGCCCTGAGGGCGGACTCCCGGGACCTCCGGGTGTTCTTCCCGGTGCTCGCGGCCAAGCTGGCCGATGCACTCCCGGATGCGGTGGAGCTGGAACGGGAGGGCCCTCTCTTCGCACGGCGTCGACCGGTCCGCAGGATCACCGTCCGGCTCGACGACGACATCCTCGAGGCTGAGCTGACTCGGGACGGTCTGATCTGCCGGGAGCTCCGGCTCCTCAACGGCATGTCGGTGGAGATCGAGTTCGACGTCTGGATGCGGCTGCTCATCTCGGCGCTCCGCGAGAAGGCCAAGACCACCGGAGAGGCAAGCGCCGCGCTCCGTTCCCTGTTGACCTGAGCCGCGTGCGGCGGTCAGCCGTGATGGTGCTTGTGGCCGCCCCCGGGTCCCGGCGGCGGAGCAGGCGGAGAAGGCCCCCCGCCACCGGGTTGCGGCCCGGGGTCACCGGGCAGGTTGGACATCCCGCTCCCGCAGTACCAGTAGTTGCCCCCCTGATAGGTCCAATACCGGCAGTCGCCCTGGTAGGAGACGTTGGTCGTGCCCGACCCGGAGCCGGCCTGCCCGCTGAGCTGTTGGGCACCGGTGGTCCAGTCGGTGCCGGTCAGGAACCATCCGGCCTGCCCACTGGCGACATCCGGCTGGAACTGCCCATTGGGGGCGCCGCCTCCCGCTGCCTCCTGGACGACGTCGGACGGCGGCCCCGGCCAGGCGTCGCTCGTGCCCCGCAGCGCCGCGGTCATGAAGTCGTGCCAGATGGGGGCTGCCCCGGTGATCCCGGTGGTGCCCTGCATCGGCGAGTCGTCGGCGTTGCCAACCCAGGTGGCGGTGACCAGATGGGGGGTCCAGCCGACGGTGATGTTGTCGCGGAAATCCTGGGTCGTCCCGGTCTTGGCCGCGACCACGTGGCCGGCGAGGGTGAGGTCGGAGCCGGCCCCGAACTCCATCACCCGGTTGGCATCCGTGCTCAGAATCTGGTTCATGATGAAGGCCACACCGGGATCCATCACCGGCTTGCCCGCGCTGCTCCCCCGGTAGAGCACCCGTCCCGTCTCGGTGGCCACCTCTCGGACAAACTCGGCGTCGTGCATCACCCCCTGGTCGGCATACGCGGTTGCCGCCTGAGCCATCTGCCAGAGCGGCACTGGATAGGTGCCCAGGGTCATGCTGGGCCCGTAGCTCGACGCGGGCTGGGTGAGGGTGGTCACCCCCATCCTCCGCGCCGTGGCCACCACGTTGGGGATTCCCGCCAGCAGCTCCACTCTGATGGCCGGAACATTGAGTGAGTTGCCCAGCGCCAGCTCGATGGGCACGATGCCATGCCAGGTGTGGTCGTAGTCCGTCGGCTGATAGGTCTGACCGTTGCCGAGCGGGATCGAGATCGGACCGTCGAGGACGGGAGTCAGCATGCTGATCTGCCGCTGGGCGAGCGCGGTGGGGTAGGTGAAGAGTTTGAATGAGGACCCCATCTGCCGCGGCACCGCCGCCATGTCGTAGTCGGCGCCGGGAACGTCGGACCCGGCGTTGCCGACGTAGGCGAGCACATCCCCGGTGGTGGGGTCGATGCTCACCAGCGCGCCGTCGGTCACGTGCTTGCCTGCGAGGGCCGCGATCTGCTGGCTGACGGTGCCCTGGGCGAGCTTCTCCAGACGGGGGTCGAGGGTGGCCGTGATGCGCAGCCCGGCGGTGACCGGGTTGAGGTGCAGCTTCGTCTGGACCTCCTCGAGGACTCGGGCGGTGAGGGCGGGATAGAGGTCGTAGCTGCCGATGTCAGCGGAGCCGAGGTGAAGCGGCTCGGCGGCGGCGGCGGCAACCCGATCCGGGCTGATGTCGCCGGCTCGCTCCATGGCGCCGAGCACCGCGAGCTCTCGGTTGTGCGCGGCCTGCGGATCGGTGCGGGGGTCGTCCACTCCCGGTGCCTGAGGCAGGCCGGCGAGCAGTGCGGATTGGGTCAGGTCGAGCTGGGATGCGGGGATGCCGAAGTACCTCTCCGCCGCCGCCTGCACCCCGACCGCTCCGTTGCCGAAGGGGACGTCGTTCACGTAGTCCTCAAGGATCTGGGCGTGCGACATCTGCTTCATCAGGTCATTGGCGTAGGCGATCTCCCGGACCTTGTAGCTCAGGCTGCGGTTGTCGCTCAGATAGAGGAGCTTGGCCAGCTGCATGGGGATGGTGCTCGCCCCCTGGGACCCGCTCCCCGAGCTCAGATCGCTCCAGGCGGCCTCCGCCAGTCGCAGCGGATCGACAGCCCCCTCGCTCCAGAAGTTGCGGTCCTCGACCGCCACGATCGCCTCGCGGAAATACGCTGATATCTGGGAGAGGGGGACCGGCAACCGGTTGACACCGGGCTCGTGGACGTCGGCGATGAGATTGCCGGCGGCGTCGCTGATCAGGGTGTCCGCGGGCAGGACCCGGGGCTGCGGCGGCGGACCGGCGAGCGCTTCCAGGGCCGGCAGCCCGCCGGCGACCAGCGTCACACCGAATGCCGCGGCGACGACCACTCCGGCCGCGGTGGCCAGGGCCGCCCGGCGGCCGGCCCGCCTGATCCGGAGGCCGCCCCGGTCCGGAGCACGCTGCAGCCCCGCGAGCCGGCGGTGCAGCGCCGTCAGACGGCGTCGCCTGCGATCGCGCGCCGCCACCAGGGCGGATCGGTCATGCGGAGAAACTCTCATCGCCAGGCGGCCCTTCCTGTCCGTCGGCTGATGCGGCCGGGCGGCCTCTCGAGGCCAGCCCCACCCCTAATGTGACAGCGATTGTATCAAGATCGCCGCCGGTGGCCGAACCCGAGAACCTCTCGCCGCGGTTTTCGGACACCAGCAACACCAGATCTTGTGCCTGGGCTGCTCAGTGGGCACAAGATGAAGGGCGTTCCGCTTGGGGGCTCTGCTACCATTCGCGAATGGAGGATCTGGACGCCCGCGGCGGCGGGAGATCGCGGCGCGATGGAGTTTGAGCTGGGGCGCGCCAAGCGAGCGCGCCGGGCCTATGGCTTCGACGAGGTCGCCCTGGTGCCGGGCCGGGTGACCATCGATCCCGACGAGATCGATGTCAGCTTTGCCCTCGACGGCACCCACCTCCAGATCCCCTTTCTCGCCGCCGCCATGGACGGGGTTGTCGACGTCCCCTTCGCCGTCGAGATGGGCAGGCTTGGGGGCCTCGCCGTCCTCAACCTGGACGGCGTGCAGTGCCGCTATGAGGACCCCTCGGAGGTGCTCCAGACCATCGCCGCGGCTCCGGTCGAGGAGGTCAACGTCCTGCTCCAGAGGATCTACCACGCCCCCGTCCAGGATGGGCTCATCGGCCAGCGGATCGAGGAGATCAAGAAGGAGGGCGCGCCCTGCGCCGTGTCAACGGTTCCGGCTCGAGCTGAGCGCCGCGCCGGGATCGTCCAGGAGGCGGGTGCCGACTGCCTGGTGGTCCAGGGGACGGTGCTCACCGCCCGGCACATCAGCCGGGCCTACAAGCAGCTCTCCTTCCGGGAGCTCACCTCTCAGCTCTCCATCCCTGTGGTGGTCGGCAACTGCGTCGACTACGCAACCGCCCTCGAGCTGATGGACACCGGGATCAAGGGCCTCCTGGTCGGTGTCGGTCCCGGCGCAGCCTGCACCACTCGCGCCGTGCTCGGTGTCGGCGTGCCTCAGGTGACCGCGACCTCCGATTGCGCCGCCGCCCGCGACGACCACCTGCGCCGCAGCGGGGAGCGGGTCGCGGTGATCACCGACGGCGGGATGCGCCTGGGCGGCGATGTCGCCAAGGCGTTCGCCTCCGGGGCCGACGCGGTGATGATCGGTTCGGTGTTCGCCGCCGCGCGCGAGGCGGCCGGTCGGGGCAACCACTGGGGGATGGCGACACCCGACCCCAACCTTCCCCGCGGCACCAGGATCCGCACCGGCACCAAGGGGTCGCTGAGCGAGATCCTGTTTGGCCCGGCCCACGTCGACGACGGGTCCATGAACCTGGTGGGCGCGCTGAAGAGCGCCATGGGCGTCTGCGGCGCGCGCACCATCACCGAGTTCCAGGAGACCGAGATGGTGATCGCTCCGTCGATCAAGACCGAGGGCAAGACGCAGCAGCGCGAGCAGCGCGTCGGGATGGGGCTCTGAGCTTGGCTTCCAGCGTGGTCGACGCCGCCGCCGCGGGGCTGACCCGCGGGGCGCCGGCCGGCTCCGGTCTGCTGCCCCTGGGGGCGGCCCAGGACAGCGTTCTGGTGCTCGACTTCGGCAGCCAGTACGCTCAGCTGATCGCCCGCCGGGTCCGGGAAGCTCGGGTGTACTGCGAGCTGGTCCCGGGCACCATCTCAGCCGAGGAGGTCCGGTCCCGCTCACCGCGGGGGCTGATCTTCAGCGGAGGGCCGGCGTCGGTCTACGAGCCTGGCGCACCCCACCCGGATCCGGCCCTCTACCAGCTCGGCCTGCCGATACTGGGCATCTGCTACGGCATGCAGCTCCTCGCCCACGACCTGGGAGGTGACGTGGCCCCGGCCAGCCGCCGTGAGTACGGCGCCGCCCAGCTGGAGATCGACGATCCCGCCGGGCTCTTCGAGGGAGTCCCCGCCGAGACCGGGGTCTGGATGTCCCACGGTGACGTGATAACCGGGCTCCCCGACGGCTTCCGGCCCATCGCCCATTCGCTCAACTCGCCGTGCGCCGCTTTCGCCGGCCCCGAGGGGCGCTTCGGCATCCAATTCCACCCCGAGGTGGTGCACACCCCGGCCGGAAAGCAGGTGCTGGCCAACTTCCTCACCCGGGTCTGCGGCTGCGCGCAGACCTGGGAGCCGTCGTCATTCGTCCAGATGGCGGTCGCCGGAATCCAGGCGCGAAGTCGGGTCCGGACGGGTGATCTGCGCTCTCTCCGGGGGCGTGGACTCCGCGGTGGCGGCCACCCTGGTGCACCGGGCGGTGGGGGACCAGCTCACCTGCGTGTTCGTCGACAACGGCCTGCTGCGCCGCGACGAAGGCGAGCGGGTCGTGGATGTCATGTCCCGGCAGCGCCACATCCGGCTGGTGCACGTCGACGCCGGCGACCGCTTCCTCGCCGCCCTGGCCGGGATCACCGATCCCGAGGACAAGCGGCGGCGCATCGGCCGCACCTTCATCGAGGTCTTCGAGACCGAGGCCCGCCGGCTCGGCGACATCGACTTCCTGGCCCAGGGGACTGTCTACCCCGACGTCATCGAATCGACCTCCCACGACACCCATCACGCCCGCACCATCAAGACCCACCACAACGTGGGCGGGCTGCCTGCAGATCTGAGGTTCCAGTTGGTCGAGCCCCTCCGATACCTGTTCAAGGACGAGGTGCGCCGGGTGGGCCTGGAGCTGGGGCTTCCGGAGGACATGGTGTGGCGCCAGCCCTTCCCCGGCCCGGGGCTGGCGATCCGGGTGATCGGCGAGGTCACCCCGGAGCGCCTGGAGGTGCTGCGAGCGGCTGATTGGATCGTGATCGACGAGGTGAAGCGCTCTGGTCTCTACCGCAAGGTGTGGCAGTCGTTCGCCATCCTCACCCCGGTCTCGTCGGTGGGGGTGATGGGGGACGGGCGCACCTACGCCAACGTGGTGGCGATTCGCATCGTGGAGTCGGACGACGCCATGACCGCCGACTGGGCCCGGGTGCCGTACGACGTGCTGAGCCTGATCAGCCGCCGCATCGTCAACGAGGTCCCCGGGGTGAACCGCGTCGTCTACGACATCTCCAGCAAGCCGCCCTCCACCATCGAGTGGGAGTGAGAGCCCGCAGGAGGACCGCCTCAACCGCCAGGTGAGTCAAGCTCCAACCCGGCCACGACCTCGGTGAACGTCACCGCCTTCGCCGACACCCTGGTCACCCTCCTGGTGATCATGGACCCGATCGGTACCGCCCCTCTTTTCGTCGCCCTCACCGCGGCGCAGTCCCAGACCCGGCGCCGGGTCTCCGCCCTGCAGGCGGCCGGAGCTGCGGGCGGGGTCATCGTCGGTTTCGCGGTCTTCGGCCGCGCCCTGCTCGCCGCGCTGCACGTGTCGGTGCCCAGCCTGACCATCGCCGGCGGGCTGCTCCTCCTCCTCGTTTCCCTGCAGATGCTGCGCGGGGAGCAGGCGGACGCCAATGAGCAGGGCAATGTCGCCCTCGTCCCCCTGGCCACTCCGCTGCTCGCCGGACCCGGAGCGATCGCGGCCATCATGGTGCTGTCGGGGCGGTTCGACGACGAGCCGGGTCGGGTGGGGCTGCTCGTCGGGATCCTGGTCAGCATTGTCGCGATCGGCGTCACCCTCCTCGCCGCGGACGCGATCGCCCGCTGGCTCCGCCCTGCACTGGTTCACATGCTCACCCGGATCCTCGGCCTCCTGCTCGCGGCGATCGCGGTGCAGCTGGTGGTCGACGGGGTCACCTCGATCGTCGCGGGCTCTGCGGCCTGATCGACGAGCGCCGCTGCAACTCCTCACAGTCTCTCCGGCCGGCGTTCACATCGCGCGCACATGGCGGGTCGATGCTCGTGTCATGGATCGATCACCACCGGACGCCGCGCAGGGACTGCCTCGGGCGCACCGGTTCAGGAGAACTGCCATGTACCGTCTGCTTCGAACTTTCTGGGGCCTCGCCGCGGTGGGCGGCGCCGTCGCCGTGGGGATCACAACCCATGACGCCGGGTTCACCGCCATCACCTTTGTCGGTGGTCTGATCGTCCCCCGCATGCTCGGTCTTGCCGGACCTGGCCCGCTGGGCCGTGCCCGGCGCCTGGCCATGGGCCCGGCGGGGGGCGGCGGCTTCGGACCCGGTGGCTGGCAGGGTGGCTGCTCTGGAGGGGGGCGGGGTGGCTGGCGCAGCCAGCGCTGGGAAGACTGGCACCGTCAGGCCCACGAGGCCGCACCGGCAGCCCCGCCGGTGCAGGCTGCCTGACGCTTCGCCGCCGGCCAGCTCAAACGGGCGCGCCTAGGATTACCCACCGATGACCACGGTGCTCGTCGTCGATGACCAGCCGGACATAGTCCGGCTGGTCCGCGACTATCTGGAGCGAGCCGGCTTCGAGGTCGTCACCGCCGGCGACGGTGAGGCGGCGCTGCGCGCCGCCCGGCAGGCCCGTCCGGACCTGGTCATCCTCGACCTCTCCCTGCCCCGCCTCGACGGTCTGGACGTGGCCCGCTCCCTGCGCCGGGACGGGAATGTCCCGATCATCATGCTCACCGCGCGCACTGAGGAATCCGACCGGGTCGCGGGGCTGGAGCTCGGCGCCGACGACTACGTGACCAAGCCGTTCAGCGCGCGCGAGATGGTGGCCCGGGTGAGGGCGGTGCTCCGCCGCACCCAAGCGGCTCGGCTCCAGGAGGACCTGGTGCGGGTCGGCGACACCGTCACTCTCGACGTGCCCCGCATGGAGACATTGATCGACGGGCGCCGGGTGACGTTGACCGCCACCGAGTTCCAGCTGCTGCTCCACCTGGCCCGCGAGCCCGGGCGCGTCTTCACCAGGTCGCAGCTTCTGGACGCCATTCACGGCGTGGCCGTGGAATCGTATGAACGCGCCATCGACGCCCACATCAAGAACCTCCGGCGCAAGGTGGAGCGTGATCCCCGAGAACCGCGGCTGATCCAGACCGTGTTCGGCGTTGGCTACCGGCTGTCGGACGGCGCCTCGTGAGCCCGTCCCCGGGCGGGGGAGGGCCACCGTGGGGACGCGGTGGCCGGCGCCCGGCCTGGTGGCCGGAGCAGGCGCCGTGGCCCCCGCGACCAGCCGGAGGGCGGGGTGGGCCGCCGGCTTGGGTGCGGCGGTTGGGCTGCTTCGCCGGATGCGCCCTGCTCTTCCTGGTGGCCGCGGTGACCGCGGTGGTCTGGCTGCTGCTCAGCGCCCTGGGGACGGTCAGGTCGTCACCGGTGCTGACCGGCGTCCTGGGTGCCGTCGTTCTGCTCGGGGTGCTCGCCCTGCTGGCACTGGTGAGGGTGCTGAGCACCGTGGCCGCTCCGGTCGGCGGGCTGGTCGATGCCGCGCGCCGGGTCGAGTCCGGTGATTACTCCTCCCGGGTCCCGATCCGAGGTCCGGGTCAGGTGCGCTCCCTGGCCCGCGCCTTCAACGCCATGAGCGCTCGCCTGGAAGCCGACCAGACCCGGCGGCGCTCGGTCCTCGCCGACATCGCCCACGAGCTGCGGACCCCGCTCACCATCATCCGCAGCCAGGCCGAGGCCATCGCCGACGGTGTCAACCCCGCCGATCCCGAGCACATCGCCCCCATCGTCACCGCCACCCGGGCTCTTGAAGCGCTCGCCGACGATCTCCGCACCCTGACGCTCACCGAGGCCGGCGGCCTCCGGCTCGAGCGTGAGCCGGTGGAGGTCAGCGTCCTGGTCAGCGAGACCCTCGATGCCTTCCGAGCCGACGCCGGCGCCGCCGGTGTCCAGCTGCTCGGGAGGGTGGTCCCGGACACCCCGGCTGTCGACGGGGATCCGGCCCGGCTGCGCCGCATCCTCGGCAACCTGCTCAGCAACGCCCTCGCTCACACTCTGCGGGGCGGCACCATCACCTGCACCGCGCGCGGGGAGGACGGCACGGTGCGCATCGAGGTCAGCGATGACGGTGAGGGGATTCCTGCGGCGCTGCTGCCACGGGTGTTCGACCGCTTCGTCAAGGGGCCCGGCTCGACCGGCTCCGGTCTGGGCCTGGCGATCGTCCGTGACCTCGTGGAAGCACACGGCGGCACCGTCACCGTGGACAGCGCCGAGGGCCGGGGAGCCACGTTCCGGATCACCCTGCCCCGCGCAGTGGCAGGCTGAGGCCCCTCAGGGGTCGGCGCGTCAACCGTGCGCGAGCACCAACGCCAGTCGGGGTTGGGGAGCAACCGTTTGTGGTTTCTGGTGGACGCTGGCGTCGACAACGTGATTCGAATAGCCGCTCTGGGCGCCCAGCTGGCCTGACAGGCCAGGGTCATGGCTCTGAGCGGTTATCAAGAACTGTTGATGAGGCGCTGAGAGTAGTCGGATCCGCCCTCAGGACGCTCGCCCAACCACATCAACGCCGCCACCCGCCCAGCGCGTGGTGGAGTTCAACACCCTGGGAGGAAGGCTGTCCAAGACCAGGGTCAGTGCCGATCGGCGCCGCGTCAGACCCGCTGCTCCGGTTCGATGGCCCCGATGAGCTCGAGGATGCGCCACGGCGGCAGATGCTGTTGGTGCACGCGCACGCCGAAGGGGGCCAGTGCATCCTCGATGGCGTTGCACACCGTCGCGGGAGCCACGATCATCCCGCCCTCGCCGACCCCACGGAAGTTGACGTCCGGGTCGAGCGGCACGGTGCGCAGGTGTTCGATCTGGATGCGGGGAATCTCCATCGCGGTGGGCAGCAGGTAGTCCATCAGCGAGCCCGACAGGCACTGACCGTGCTCGTCGTACACCGACCGCTCGAGAAGCACGGCGCCGATCCCCTGGGCCACTCCGCCACGGATCTGACCCTCGACGATCGCCGGGTTGATCGGCTCGCCGCAGTCCTCCACCACCAGGTAGCGCTCCACCTTCACCAGGCCGGTGTCGACGTCCACCTCGACCTCGGCGCAGTGGGTGCCGCCCGACCAGCCACCCTGACCACCGTCGAAGACCTCCTCGACCTCCAGGGTGGGGTCGATCCCGTCGGCGAGGCGGCCGGGCTCTGCGGCCGCGGCTGCCACCTCGGCGAGGCTCATTCCGCTCATCGGCGCGCCGCGCACCATCACCCGCCCGCCCGACACCACCAGGTCCTCGGGGGCGGCCTCGAGAAGCTGGGCGGCGACCTCCTGGACGCGGCGCCGCAACGCCCGAGCGGTGTGGAGAGAGGCTCCGCCGGCCATGGTCGCCGACTGGCTCCCACCGGTCCCAAAGCCGAAGGGGACGCGGCTGCTATCGCCGGTGACCACCCTGACGTCCTCGAAGGCGACGCCCAGCTGGTCGGCCGCGACCTGAGCCAGAGTGGTTTCGTGCCCCTGGCCGTGGGGCATCTGGGGCGTGAAGAGCAAGACGGTGCCGTCCTGCTCGAGCCGCATCCGCACCCGCTCGGCGCCGAGCGGCTCCGTCGCGCCCGCCCGGGGCCCGGGCGCCGCCTCGATGTAGGTGGCGATGCCGATCCCCAGGTGGCGGCCCCGTTCTCGGGCGGCCTGCTGCCGGCGCCGGAAACCGGGGAGGTCCACCAGCGCGGCCATCCGCTCGAGGGATTCGCGGGCGGTGACGCCGGCGAGGCTGCGGCCGGTCACCATGGTCAGGGGTGGCTGGTCGCGGGTGACCACGTTGCGCAGCCGGATCTCGAGAGGCTCACGGCCGAGCTCGCGAGCGACGAGGTCGATGGTCCGCTCGCGCACCCAGGTCTCCGCCGCCCAGGGACCGCGGTAGGCGATGTAGCTGGCCTTGTTGGTGACCACCGCCGTCGCCTCGAAAGCCAGGGCGCCGATCCGGTAGGGCCCGGGGAGAAGGTCCCGGATCATGGTTCCGAGCATCCCGCCGATGCCGGGGTAGGAGCCGGCGTCCATGAGCATGCTCACCCGCAGCCCGAGGATGTCGCCGGAGTCGGTCACCGCTGCCTCGACCTCGAAACTCTCTTCGCGCGCCTGCCCGGACGCGATCAGGTTCTCGCTTCGATCCTCGGTCCACTTGACCGGACGGCCGAGCTCGCGCGAGGCCGCGGCGCAGGCGAGCTCCTCGCGGGCGGCACCGAACTTCAGCCCGAAGGATCCGCCCACATCACCCGCCAGCACCCGCACCTTCTCCTGGGGCAATCCGAGCTGGCCGGCCAGCATCAGCCGGTGGATATGGACGCCCTGGGTCGAGGCGTGCACCGTGAGCTCCTCGGCCTCCGGATCGAAGCTGGCAACCACACCCCGGCACTCCATGGGGACGTTCTGATGGCGGTGCTGCCGGAGCCGGGCCCGAACCACCCGGTCAGCCCTGGCAAAAGCCTGGTCGACGTCGCCGAAGCGGCTCGTGGTGGGACCGGAGAGGACGTTGCTGCCAAGCTCTTCGAAGATCGGTGGGCTGGAGGGATCGAGGGCCATCTCCGCCGCCGCCACCGCCGGGAGCTCCTGGTACTCGACCTCAATCTGCTCGCAGGCGTCCTCGGCCAGATGACGGGTCTCAGCCACCACCAGGGCCACCGGGTCGCCGACCAAGCGCACCCGGTCCGTTGCCAGAGCGCCGAAGCTGGGTGACGGGTTCTGAGTCCCGGTCAGCACCGCCATCGGCCCGCCTCCGGGCGAGACCAGGGCGGCCATCTCCTCACCGGTGAAGACGGCGGCCACCCCCGGCGCGTCTCGAGCTCCGGCGACGTCGATGCGAGTGATCCGCGCATGCGCGAACGGGCTGCGCAGGAACGCCGCGTGGAGCATGCCGGGCAACTGAACATCGTCGACGTAGCGACCCCGTCCGCTGAGAATGCGAGGATCCTCGGAGCGGCGCACTCGAGCCCCGGTGAACCGCACCGCGACCTGATCCGCCATCGCCTCTCCCCTCATCCCTCGGTCTCCGCGCGCTGTCCCGCCGCCATCAGCACGCCATCGATGATGCTCTGGTAACCGGTGCACCGGCAGAGATTTCCCGAGAGCGCCTCGCGGATCTGCAGCTCGGTGGGATCGGGGATCTCGGCCAGGAGCGCGGTGATCTGCATGACGAATCCCGGGGTGCAGAAGCCGCACTGGAAGCTGTGGCTCTCCCAGAGCGCGTGCTGCAGCGGGTTGAGCCCACCGTCGCGACCGACGCCCTCGATGGTGAGCACGTCACGGCCGCCGGCCTGCACCGCCAGCATGAGACAGGAGCGAACCGGTTCGCCGTCCATGAGCACGGTGCAGGCCCCGCAGACGCCGTGCTCGCAGCCGAGGTGGGTGCCGGTCAGCCCCAGGTCGTCGCGCAGGAACTCGCCGAGGGTGCGCCGCGGCTCCGCGGCGGCGCGGCGGAGCACGCCGTTGACGGTCAGCACGACCTGCAGCTCGCCGCTCACCCCGGGGCACCAGCCCGGCGGGCCGCGGCGTCCAGCGCGCGCCGGACCAGGACCCGGGCCAGCCGGCGGCGGTACGCCGACGTGGCGTGAACGTCGGACGGCGGCGTCAGGCCTTGGGTGGCGATGTCGGCGGCCTCCTCGAAGACCTCCGCGCCCGGCTCGGCGCCCACCACGATCTGTTCGGCATCGCGAGGGCGGACCGGGGCGCCGGCGACACCGGTCAGCGCCAGGCGGGCCTCGGAGACCCGTCCGCCATCGAGGCTCAGCACGGCGGCGGCTCCGACCATCGCGAAGTCGCCGTGGCGGCGGGAAACTTCGGCGAAGCACGCTCCGGCACTCGCCGGCGGCTTGGGGAAGCGGATCGCCGTCAGGATCTCATCCGGCTCGAGGGCGGTCGTGAAGTACCCCATGAAGAAGTCGGAGGCGGCGATGCTGCGCGCACCGTGGGGGGCGCTCCGGGCCAGCAGCTCCGCGCCCAGTGCGACCACCACCGCCGGCAGCTCGGCCGCCGGGTCGGCATGGGCGAGGCTCCCCCCGACCGTGCCCCGCGTGCGGATGGCCGGGTGGCCGATCAGGGGCAGCGCCTCGGCGAGGAGCGGAGCGTGCGAGCGGACCAGTTCCGAGCGCTCGGCGACGCGATCGCGGACCATCGCGCCGAGCACCAGGCCGCCGTCGACCTCGACCGTGGTGAGCTCGGTCAGCCGGTTGAGATCGATGAGCAGCCTGGGCCGGGCCAGTCGGAAGGCGAGAAGCGGCACCAGGCTCTGGCCTCCGGCCAGGAGCCGGGCCTCGTCGCCGTGCTGGGCGAGGAGGGTCAGCGCCTCGTCGAGCGAGGCCGGGGCGCGGTACTCGAAGGGCGGCGGCTTCAACCCTGTGCATGATGGCCGATTCCATCTCGCGGCCAGTCGCGGCAGGCCCCCTCCAACGCCCACAATCGCGGCCATGCGGGTGCTGGTCGTCGGTTCCGGGGGTAGGGAGCACGCCTTGGCATGGGCATGCTCCCGGCATCCCGCACGTCCTGAGATCCTCTGCGCCCCCGGCAACGCCGGGACCGCGCAGCTCGGCGCCAATGTCGCCGTGGCGGTCACCGATGGCCCGGGCATCGCCCGGCTGGCGCATGAACGAGAGGTCGATCTGGTGATCGTGGGACCGGATGCCGCTGTCGCCGCCGGGGTGGCCGACGCCTGCCGTGCCGCCGGGGTGGCGGTCTTCGGTCCCTCCGCTGCGGCCGCCAAGATCGAATGGAGCAAGTCCTACGCCAAGCAGATGATGGACCGAGCCGGCGTGCCCACCGCGCGCTGGCGCTCGGGCGGGCGTGACGACCGCAGCGACCTGTTCGACTTTGTGCTGGAGCTGGACGGACGCTGCGTGGTGAAGGCCGATGGTCTCGCCGCCGGCAAGGGAGTCACCGTCTGCGACACCCGTGATGAGGCGATAGCGGCGCTCAGCGAGTGCTTCAACGAGCGGCGCTTCGGCGCGGCCGGCGATGTGGTGCTGGTCGAGGAGTGCTTGAAAGGCGCTGAGATGTCGGTGTTCGCGGTCTGCGACGGCAACCGCTTCCAGCTGCTGGCGCCGGCCCGCGATTACAAGCGCGCCCACGATTGGGACCGCGGTCCGAACACCGGGGGCATGGGCTCCTACGCGCCCGCCGAAACCGGGCCGACGCTGCTTGCCGAGGTCGCCGAGCGAGTTGTCCGGCCGACGCTGGGGGCCCTGGACGAAGCGGGGACCCCCTTCGTCGGCTGCCTCTATGCTGGCCTGATGCTGACCTCCGGCGGCCCCCGGGTTCTGGAGTTCAACGCCAGGTTCGGTGACCCCGAGACCCAGGTGGTGGCGCCCCTGGCCGGCGATGGCTTCCTCGACCTCCTGCTCGCCGCCGCCCACGGTGAGCTGGCCGGCGCTCCGGTTTCGAGTGCTGATGGGGCCGGCCCCCAAGCTGCGGTCATGGTGGTCGTGGCGGCCCAGGGCTACCCCGCCCAGCCCCGCACCGGGGACCCGATCGCCGGTCTGGAGAGCATCGACCGGGACGTGCTCTGCTTCCACGCCGGGACCGCCCGCGACGCGCGAGGACGCCTGGTCACCGCCGGCGGGCGAGTGCTGGGACTGGTGGGGAGAGGTGGTGACCTCGGATCGGCGCGACGCCGCGTCTACGACAACCTCAACCGGGTCCGCTACCCAGGGGCGTGGTGGCGCATGGACATCGCCGCCGACGCCGTCGGAGCCCGGCGATGAGTGTCCCTCGAGTCGGCATCGTGATGGGCAGCGAGTCCGACATGGAGGTGATGCGCCGCTGTGGCGAGGTGCTCGACGAGTACGGGATTGCCTGGGAGATCGGGGTGATGTCGGCCCATCGTGCCCCCGAGGCAGTCCGCGCCTACGCCGGTCAGGCCGCGCAGCGTGGGCTGCAGGTCCTCGTGGCCGGCGCGGGAGCCGCGGCCCACCTCCCCGGGGTGCTGGCCTCGCTCACCATCCTTCCGGTCATCGGCGTGCCCCTCGCGGGAACGCCCCTCCAGGGCTTCGACGCGCTGCTCAGCGTCGTCCAGATGCCCCCCGGAGTGCCGGTGGCCACCGTCGCGGTCGGCGAGATGGGGGCCCGCAACGCCGGTCACCTCGCTGCCGAGATCCTGGCGCTCTCCGATCCCGAGGTCGCCCTGCGTGTCCGTGCGAACCGAGAGAGGATGGCCGGGCGGGTGCAGCTGCCCGAGGGCTTCGACCCGTCACCGGGCGGGTGATGAGATCCGCGGCTTACTCGGGCGCGTCCTTCCAGCCGAGGTGCTTCCACCGGAAGACCCCGCGGAGACCGAGCCGGGAGACGTGCAGTTGCTGGAACGGCTGGTAGGCGGCCGCGACGCCGCTGTCGACTGACAGGTGCACCGCCCGCTCGGTGATCTTGGCGACGTCGGACGCTGGGGCCAGCAGGTGGGTGCCATGAGCCCGGTGCTCGAAGACGATGCCGTGGAAGATGTCCTCCTCGGACAGCGCGGCGACCTCCACGACCCGTCCCACCTCCTGGCCGTCGCTGGCGAGGACCGGCTCGTGGGGCCGGACGTCGCGCCATGAGACCTGCGGATCGTAGAGGTCGGCCATCGCCAGCACCTTAGCATCGCGCCTGCTCGGATCCCCGATCACTCGACCAGAGGGCGCGAGGCGGAGGGGGTGAGCAGCCGCCGGGTGACCTCCAGGCCCCAGCCGTCCAGCGCCGCCAGCCGGTCTCCAGAAGCACGAAGCCCCCCGTACCGGCCGACCACCTCAGCCCACTCCTCGCGCCGCTCCATCGCCGGTCGGGCGATCAGGCAGTCCGGGTCGTTGACCCACAGGCGTCCGTGGAGGAAGGCGCGGGCTCGCACCGCCAGAGCGGCACCCCGCTGGGAGGGGCCGCTCAGGTCCTCGCCGCCGGCGGGCTCGAAGTGAAGGGCGATGTCCGGGCCGACCCGCATCGCATCGACCAGCCCGATGGACGGCAGGATCGGAGCGCCGCAGCCGACGAGGGTGGCCGGCGCTCCCACCGCCTCGCGGATCAGCCGCAGGGCGGCGCGATAGCAGTCGATCGCCGAGGCGTCCTGGTGGCGCGCGCCCGGTAGGGCACCCGCGTAGAGGAAGTCGAGCTTGAAATAGTCGAAACCCCACCCTGCGAGGCGGCGGAAGACGTCGCCGAGCCAATCGGCCGCATCGGGGTGGGTGACGTCCAGGACCCTCAGGCCCTGATCCCAGTTACGTCCGGGATCGGCGCCGAGCACCATCCAGTCGGGATGCTCCGAGGCTAGACGGCTCCTCTCCCCGACCAGCAGCGGAGCGGTCCAGATTCCGGCGCGGCGGCCTGAGCCGCGGATGGCCGCGGCGATGTCGCCGAGCGAGCCGCCGAACCGCCCCGAGGCGAGCAGCCAGTCACCGATCCCCGCTTCGTACCCGTCGTCGATCTGGACCACGCCCACGGGGAGCTGGAGGGTGCCGGCTGCCTCCAGATTCTCGATGACGTCGGCGGCCGTGACCGAGCCGAGGTACTGGTACCAGCTGCACCAGACGGCGGGGATCGAGCCCACCGCCGGCAACCGGTGAGCGCGGGCCAGGTCATCCGCCCAGCGGGCCAATCCCGACTCCATCGAGCCCGCGTCGATCTCGGTCTCCGCCACCTCGCCGTCAGCGCTGACCAGCAGGCGACCGTCGGCCGCGCGCGCCCGAATCGAGGGCACCTCGCGGGTGGGGTCGATCGCGTGCCAGATGCGGACCGGGCCCCCGTCTCGGCGGGACACGGCCAGCAGCCCCTCGCCCTGGAAACCGCCGTCGGGCAGCCGGCGGTCGGGTCGGAAACCCATGATCTGACGGCGCCGATCGGCGGGCCGGGGAGATGTGGCGGTGGCCAGATAGGACCCGGTCGGGCTCCACGACTGCCATCCCTGCTCGTGGACCAGGAGGTCGGCGGCCGGCCCGAGCTCGGCGAGATCGCTGAATGCCATCGAGCCGACCCTACAATCGGGCGGTCATGCCGCGTCTGGAGCTCGTCGAGGCCTCGCTCCGGTACGGGCAGCAGGCCCTCCTGCTCAGCCGCCTCCGGCAGCGGCACGCGGTGCGGGCCGCCGAGCTGCTCGACTCCTGCGGCTTCGCCGCCCTCGAGGTGTTCGGGGGCGCAACCTTCGAAGCCCAGCTGCGCTTCCTCGGCGAGGATCCATTCGAGCGCCTCCGCGCTCTGCGCGCGGCTGCGCCGGGCACTCCGCTGATGGCCACCCTGGCCGGGCAGATGCTGGTCGCCCACCGCCACATGCCCGACGACGTGGTCGGGTCATTCATCCGGCTGGCCGCCGAAAGTGGCATCGACATCTTTCGCCTGCTCGACCCGCTGAACGACGCCGCCAACTTGGAGGTGGCCGTGCGAGCGGCCAAGGCCGCCGGCGCCAAGGTGGAGGGCGTGGTGGTATGCACCGCCGCTCCCGCTCCGGCGCTGGCCGCACTCGGCGCCGCGCTGGCCCGGCTCGGATCTGATTCGATCTGCCTTCACGACCCGGTCGGAGCGGTGGGCGCCGCCCGGGCAGCCGAGCTCGTCGAAGCGATGACCTCGGCCACCGGCCTTCCGGTCGCGGTGAGCTTCAGTGCCCAGACCAGCCAGGCCTCGCTCGCCTACCAGGCCGCCCACCTTGCCGGGGCGGTCCGCGCCGACGTCTGCGTCTCGCCGCTGGGCGGTGGGGCCTCACTGCCCACGGCGGAGTCGCTGATCGCCGGCCTGGAGGGCACCGCCTCGGCCACCGCCGTGGAGCTCGAGGCGGTGATCCGGGTCACCCATCTCATCGAGGAGGTGGCGCCGCTCTACACCGACCTTCTGGAGCCGGCCCTCTTCCGTTTTGATGGCGCGGCGCTGCGCGGCCGGCTTCCGGTATCGGCGATGGGTCACGGCCTCGCCGAGCTGCGCGAGCGCGGCGCCATCGATCGCCTCCCCGACGTGGAGGCGGAGATCGCCCGGGTGCGCCGGGAGCTGGGCGATCCCCCGCTGATCTCACCGTTCCCCGAGCTGATCACCACCCAGTCGGTCTACAACGTCTTCGAGGGCGACCGCTACGCCACCCTCAGCCAGGAGATCAAGGACTACTGCCTGGGCCTCTTCGGCACTCCCCCCGAGCCGATCGACCCCGAGGTCCGCCGCCTGGTCAACGGCCGCGAGGAACCGATCACCTGCCGTCCCGCCGACCTTCTGGAGCCCGGGCTTCCCGCGGCCGCCCGGGAGCTCGCCAGGGAGGGAGTGCGGGACGACCCTGAGGCGGTCGTCACCCACGCTCTCTTCGGCGCCGAGTTCGTCGCCCTGGCCCGCGGCGAAGCCGTGGTGGAGCGGCTGCCCGACGAGATCGAGCCTCCATCCGGTCCCGGCGAGCCCCCATCGTCCGGGGCGGCGGAAACCGCCGACGCCGAGGCCGGCGAGCCGGCCGCGGGACCCCTCGAGGAGGTCCGCGACCTGCGCGTCGAGGTCGACGGGCAGAGCTACGAGGTTCGGGTGTTCGGGGCCGGGGCCGCCGCCGCCACGGGCGCCCCCCCGCCGGCCCCAGCGGCGGACGCCCCGGTGCGCATCAAGGACGGCACGGTCACCGCGCCCATGCAGGGCCTGATCCTCAGGGTGACGGTGAACATGGGCGACCGGGTCGAGATCGGTGACGTGGTCGCCGTCCTCGAGGCCATGAAGATGCAGAACGACGTGACCGCGACCCGCTCCGGAACGGTGGTGGCGGTCCACGTTCGGGCGGGTGAGGTGGTTGGTCCCCAGGCGCCCATAATCGACATCGGTCAGTGACCGCACCGTCACAGAGTTGTGGTCCGGGGCGCGTCCGAAGCCGTAACGTCGATCTCGGTTCCACCGTTCTTCAGCCAGAGACCAGATGCGCTTCCTGCGTGTAGCCGCCGCTGTCCTCCTGTTCGGCGTCGTCGCCGGTGGGCTCGGTGCCGCGCTGGTCGCCGCCCACCGGCAGTCGGAGTTCGACACCGCGGCATCCAGCCTGCAGCGGACCTGGACCCGCGATCTCTCGGTCGGGGTGCCGGAGGCGAGCATCCAGCCGCTGCAGAGTGAGCTGCGTTCTCAGCGCCCCCAGAACAATTGGTATGCGCCGGTGTGGCTGTCGACCGATGGCAGCGCTCTGCTCAGCCGCTTGCAGAGCGCCACCAGCTCCGCCTTGGCCGCTGCCCTGGCCAGCCAGAGGGCCAGAGCGGAGGCGGTCCTCTCTGCCTGGCAGCAGGAGGTGACCGAGGACCAGAGGTTCGTGCCCGCGGCCCAGCTCTCCGCGGCCCAGGCTTGGCCGGCGCAGCTTGCGGCGGCCACCACCCCGGACCGGGTCGCTGCCCTCAGCTCCAGCTGGCAGACCCAGCTCGACACCACCCGTACCGAGGTCCTCGCCGCCCAGCAGCAGGCGAAGATCCAGGCGGATCTCGCCGCGGTGGGCGGCCCGTCGGGCTTGATGTCAAAGGCTCAGACGGCGCTCGCCCGGGCGAGCAACGACAATCTCGATCCCGGTGAGACCTCCAGCTTGCTGGCTCAGCTGAAGGGCGAGGTCGCAGCCGGGGCCACGGTCAATCCCACCGCCGGGCAGCTCTACGCGGCGCTCGACCAGCTCAACCAGCTGTTCACCCTGAACGACCAGTTGAACGGTGAGCTGCGGCCGCTCGAGCTGCTCGCGGACCAGGCCGCGGCCGAGCGGACCCCCAATTCGTCCACCCTGATGTCCCAGTACAAGGCGCTCGACAAGGCCTACCTGTCGGGCACCACCTACGAGCAGCTCGACCCTCTGCAGAGTGAGGTCTCCGGCCTCAACGCCGCGGTCCAGTCCGATCTCGACGCCAACCAGTGCGGCCATTCGGTGGGCTCCGGCAAGGTGATCACCATCAGCATCAGCCTGCAGGAGATGGTGATGTACGACAACGGTTGTGTGGCCAAAGCCACCCCCGTCACCACCGGACGGCCGGCCTTCCCAACCCCCACCGGCGATTTCCATGTCTTCTACAAGACCTCTCCATTCGAGATGATCTCGATGTACCCGAAGGGCTCACCGGGCTGGTACCCCGACACCTGGGTCCAGTGGGTGATGGAGTTCGCCGGTGGCGGCTACTTCATCCATGATGCGTACTGGGAGAATCAGAGTGCCTTCGGTCCGGGCAGCGAGTACGAGGTCGCCCAGGACTACGCCAGCCACGGTTGTGTCCACGTGCCCACGGCGCTGATGCCGTGGCTCTACAGCTGGACCCCGTATGGCACCCCGGTGATCATCACGAGCTGACCGGCATGGGGCTCTGGCGGGCTCGCCGGGCGAGCAGGCTCAGCTCCTCGAGCAGTGCCGCCGCCTCATCCTGATCGCGGCAGACCGCCTCACCCACCCAGCGCCGCCCGGCGGTGTCGATGCGCACGTCGGCGAGCCGCAGCGCCCGCAGCAGTGGGCCGCTCTGCCAGCGGATGCTCTGCACCTTGGCCAGGGGGATGACCACCACCGCCGGTCGCACCCGTCCGGTCTGGGTGACCACGTAGCGCTGGTCATGCCAGACGCGAAGAAGGTGGTACGACAGAGGGACTCGCAGCACCGACCGCCGCGGCGGTGAGCCGATGGCCCCCCAGCACCGTGGGCGCTCCCGGCATGACCCGTGAGATCAGCCAGGTGGCCTCGGCGAGGGTGGCCACCGGAGCCAGCAGGCGCGAGACCTGCCGGGACTCCCCCTGACGGCGCGGCCCGGGCTGGCGGGCGACGTCCAGCTCCACGCGGGCCCATCCGAACGGCCGCCACAGCAGGGGCCGCACCAGGCGCAATGCCTGGACCCGCGCGTAGGGGACGGTCTCGTGGCGCTTCTGGAGCAGGCCTCGGTGGAGGCGCAGACCGTCGGGCGCCTCGCCGATGGTGAAGTCGAAGTCGGTGTTGACGAACCGGGCGGCCTCCACTCCCACCCCGAACAGGGCGGTCAGCCCGGCGCTGAACAGCGAGGCGACGGCGTCCGAGCCGGCCGCCGCCGGGTTGGCGGCAGCCAGGGCCAGGGCGACGATCACTGCGGCCAGCACCACCCACAGCGGGCCGCGCAGCAGGCTGGCCGCCACCAGCCGGCCGTTTCGAACTTGGAACAGTGGCATTGCCGGCGGTTCCGGGGTCTCTGCGGCCAGGCCGTGGGCCAGGGCGAGGAGCTGTGCCCGGACTGCCGCGGCCTCCTGATCACGCATGTAGGCGAGGCGGCCCTGCTGACGGTGTCCGACCCCGGCCGAGACCACCCTCACCTCCGCCAGGCCGAGGAGCCGGGCGGTGAGCGGGGCCACGATGTCCACCGCCTGGACGCGTCGCAGGGGGAAGCGCAGCGACTGCCGCACGATCAGGCCGGTGTCGATCTGGAGCTCGCCCCCGACCACCCGCCAGCGGGTCACCAGCCATGAGACCACGGCAGCGGCCAGGGTGAAGGCCGCCAGGGTCACCACCAGGATGGCATCGACCAGTTGGGCCACGTGCCCGCCACCGTCGCGGCCCGGCGGGCCCGAGGAGCCGACCGGCGACGTCGTGCTCAGCAGCGTGGTCGCCAGCACCGCCACGAGGACGGCGATGGCGGCGGCGAACTTGGGAATCGGCGACAGCGGATGGAGCCGGGACCACCTGCCGGCCAGGGCTCCCGCGGCCGCCTGGGGGGTGAGCGCCATGTCAGATGCCTGAGGCGCGGGCCTCGCCGAGCGCCGCCAGACGGTCACGGAGCCGGCTGGCCTCGACGGTGCGCAGCCCGGGTATCCGCGCGTCGGTGGCGGCGGCCGCAGTGTGCAGCTGGACCGTCGCAAGGTCAAAGAGGCGATCGACCGGTCCGGCGGTGACGTCGACGAACTGCATGCGGCCGAATGGGACCACGGTGAGCCTGCGGAAGAGCAACCCCCGGCGCACCACCAGGTCATCCTCGCGCTCCAGGTAACCCCAGGAGCGGTAACGGCCGCGCTCGACCAACCAGGAGCCGAGGGCCAGCACCAGGGCGGCGGCGGCGCCGATGGACGCGCCGGGAGCGCCGGCGAGCCCAGCTCCGCCGGCGATGAGCAGCAGGAGCAGCAGGAGGGCGCTCAGCCCGAGCACGGTCTGGCGGGCGAACCAGAGCCGTGGCGAGGGCCGGGAGAAGGGCGGCCCGGACCGGCCGGCGGTGGGGCCACCCTGGGCGAAGAGGGCGCGCACGAGCGGTGGCTACTCGTCCCGGCGGTGGCGGATGCGCTCGCGCGCCTGCTTCACCTCGTCGCCCAGGTCGGACATCGACGCCTCCACGGCGTCGGCGAACGCCCGCGACGCCCGCACCGCCTGCTCACGGACGATACGGTCGTGAAACGCCTCACCCATGGTCTCGAAGGCGCTGCCGACCTGCCGTGCCATGACCTCGACGGCATCCGCCAGGTCACGCCCGGACGTCTCGGAGGACTCACCCTGGTCCTCGACCCGATTCCGGAAGTGCTCCCGGATCTGGGCGCCGAGATCGGTGACGCTGCGGGCCACCTCCATCCACGCGTCGGTGCTCTCTCGCGGCATCCTTCCGTCTCCTCGCTCAACTCGGCCTCATCTGAATGATGCGCGCCGACTGGTGGCGTGACGCCCTCCTCTACCACATCTACGTGCGCAGCTTCGCCGACTCCGACGGCGACGGGGTCGGCGACCTCGGTGGGGTGGCGAGCCGGCTCGACCACCTGAGCTGGCTCGGGGTGGACGCCATCTGGCTGTCTCCGACCTCGGTCAGCCCCGACGCCGACTTCGGCTACGACGTCAGCGACTACCGGCATGTTCAGCCCTCTCTGGGTGGAGACGCCGCCCTGGAAGAGCTGATCGCCGCCGCCCACGGGATCGGCATCCGGGTGCTCCTCGACCTCGTCCCCAACCACACCAGCACCGAGCACCCCTGGTTCATCGAGGCGCGTCGGGGACCAGCCTCGCCACGGCGCAATTGGTACGTGTGGGCGGACGAAAGGAACGGTGGGCCACCCAACAACTGGCTCAGCGACTTCCGCCAGGATGGTGTGCCGCGCAGCGCCTGGACCCTGGATCCGGTCAGCGGCCAGTGGTACCTCTGCTCCTTCCTCCCCGAGCAGGTGGACCTCAACTGGCGCAATCCCGAGGTCCGAGCGGAGTTCCTCGACATCCTCGCCAGCTGGTTCGGACGCGGTGTCGACGGGGTGCGCATCGACGTCGCCCACAAGCTCGTGGTCGACGACCGGCTGCGCGACAACCCGCCGCCGGGCGAGGCCGACGACCCGGTGAGCCGCCTCCGAGGTCAGCTCCAGCTGATGAACGCCGAGCTCCCCGAGGTCCACGACATCCTCCGTTCCTGGCGCGATCTCGCCGGCTCCCTCGACCCTCAGCGGCTGCTGCTCGGCGAGACCTACGTGGGCGACCCGCAACGGCTCGCCCCCTTCTACGGAGCCGGGGACGAGCTGCATCTCGCCCTCAACATTCCCTTCCTGTGGGCCGGGCTCACCGCCACGGACATGCGGGCCACCATCGACATGACCCGGGCCGCGCTGCCTGATACAGCCTGGCCGCTGTGGTGCGGTTCGAGTCACGACGACGGCCGCTTCGCCACCCGCTGGTGCGCCGGTGACCAGGGGCTGGTCCGCTGCGCCCTTCTGCTTCTGCTCACCCTGCGCGGGACGCCGCTTCTCTACTACGGCGACGAGATCGGGATGACCGAGGTGGACGTCCCGCGTGATCGCCGCCACGACCGTGGCGGTGAACGCGACCGGGGACGCACCCCGATGCCGTGGTCGGGAGAGCCCGGCGCCGGATTCACCCGACCCGGCGTCGAACCGTGGCTTCCCCTCGGCGACTTCGCTCGCAGCAACGTTGGCGGGCAACGCGATGAGCCGGGATCGACCCTCCGTTTCTGCCGCGACCTGGTGGCCGCTCGCCGCCGGCGCGAGGAGCTGCGTCGCGGCAGCATGACCTGGCTGCCGTCGCCCTCCGGCGTTCTGGTCTGGCGGCGCGGCAGCGGCCACGCCGTCGCCGTCAACCTCGGCGACCGGCCGGCGGACGTCGCCGGGCTGACCGGACGCATCCTGGTCGCGACCGACCCCGGACGATCCGGCGAGTCCATCCTCGCCCCACTCGCCCTCCCAGGTCGCAGCGGTGTCCTCGTCGCCCTCAGCTGAGGGCGCGGCGCTCGGCCACCGCCTCGTGGCACCATCGCGGTCGGTGTTCACCAAGGTGCTGGTCGCCAATCGGGGCGAGATCGCTCTGCGGGTCATCCGCTGCTGCCGGGACCTCGGCATCCGCTCCGTTGCGGCGCACAGCGAGGCGGACCGGGGAGCCGCCTTCACCCTGCTGGCGGACGAGGCGGTGGAGCTCGGTCCGGCCGCTCCTGCCGAGTCCTACCTGAACATCGACCGGATCATCCGGGCGGCGCATTCGACCGGAGCCGAGGCCATCCACCCCGGCTACGGGTTCCTCAGCGAGAACCAGGCCTTTGCACGCGCCTGCGCGGATGCGGGGATCGTCTTCATCGGTCCGCCCCCGGAAGCCATGGCGGCGATGGGCGAGAAGGTCCCGGCCCGAGAGCGGATGCGCAGCTCGGGAGTGCCGATCGTGCCCGGCTCGGGAGCCCTGACGGACCCTGGTGAGGCGCTCCGGGTCGCCGCCCAGATCGGCTACCCGGTGCTGATCAAGGCCTCGGCCGGAGGTGGCGGCATCGGCATGCGCGTGATCCGCGATCCGGCGGAGCTCCGAAGCGGCCTCGAGGCGGCCCGTTCGACGGCCGAACGCGCCTTCGGTGACGCCACCGTATTCCTGGAGCGCTATGTGGACGAGCCTCGGCACATCGAGATCCAGGTGCTGGCCGACGCCCACGGTACGGTCGTGCACCTGGGAGAGCGTGAGTGCTCGATCCAGCGCCGCCACCAGAAGATCCTCGAGGAAGCTCCCTCGGTGGTGGTCGACTCCGAGACCAGGGCCAGGATGGGGGAGGCCGCGGTCACCGCAGCACGAGCGGTCGGCTACGTGAACGCCGGGACCGTGGAGTTCATCTACTCCAAGGGAGACTTCTACTTCCTGGAGATGAACACCCGGCTCCAGGTCGAGCACCCCGTCACCGAAGCCGTGTATTCGCTCGACCTGGTCGCAGAGCAGCTCAGGGTCGCAGCCGGCGAGCCACTGGGGCTGCGCCAGGAGGATATCGTCCCCCGGGGTCACGCCATCGAGTGCCGGATCAACGCGGAGGACTTCGAGCGGGGCTTCCTGCCCTCTCCGGGCCGGGTGTCCGGCTACCACGAACCGTCCGGGCCCGGGGTCCGGGTGGACTCGTCGCTGATCGGCCCGGGAGTGGTCTCGCCCAGCTATGACCCGATGATCGCCAAACTGATCGTCTGGGGCCCGACCCGTGAGCATGGCCATCGGCAGGATGCGGCGTGCCCTGATGGAGTACGCGATCACCGGCATCCGAACCAACATCGCCTACCACCTCGCCATCCTCGATTCGGCGGATTTCCAGCGGGGCGATTACACGACCCACTTCATCGCGGACCACCCGGAGATGGTGGGCGAGGCGCGGGAGTGGGAGGAGAGGCGGCGGCGCTTTGACCGCGTGCTCCGCGATCCTCTCCACGTCGCCGCCATCGCCGCGGCGGTGGCGGTGTCCGGGTAAGCGCGACGGCGTCCATTCCACGGCGCCTCGGATTGGGCTATGCGACCAGGGTCGCCCAACCTCTGGCGGTCCAGCTTGTGGAGGCCGTAAGCCCGCAACCGGGTGCCCGGGTTGCCACCCTGCTCGACGATGGCGAGATCCTCGGCGGGCTGATCCGGGCCCGCGGTGCCGCGGTGCTCGTCTGGGACGGGGTCGGGCGCGCGCCCGAATGCGATGTCGTGGTGTCGCTGCTGGCGCTTGGCCTCACCGACACCCCGCGGGTCCTGGATGCCATCGGCGAGGCGATCGGGGTCACCGGGGTGGCCGCCCACGTGATGTTCTCACCGTCCTCTCCACCGCTCGTCGAGGGGGTGGTGGATCGGGTGCTCCGGGAACATGGGCACAACTCGCGCTGGTTCCGCTCACTGATGTCGGAGCTCGCGCTGGGAGCCGCGCTGGACCGCGACCATGCGGTGACCACGCTTCGCGATGTCGGCCGCTTCGACAGTGCCGCCCAGCTATGGCACGCACTGGCCGAGGAGGGCGCCCTCGCGGCCGAGCTCGCCTGCCTTCCCGGCGACCTTGTCGATGCGGTGCGCGAGCAAGCAATGGTCGCGCTCGCCCCGTGCACCAGGGCCGACGGCACCCTGCTGGTCCCGATCACCGCCCGCCTTCTGGTCGCACCCACCGGTATCGTGTGATTCCAGCGCGGTGTCTGGCCGCGTGTGCAACGGCAGCCGCCGGCCGATGACGATGGGGCATGGGAGCAACAGTTTTCGCGCAACCCTACGAGATCAGCCCGGATCGCCCCGGAGGGACAGCCGAAGGGCCCTTTTCCGGGGCGATCCCTCGCGACCCGCGCGTCCGCTGGATCATCGCCGCGACTGCCCTGTTCTCGGTCGCCATCCGCGCACTGGAGATCAGCCGTCCAGCGGGGTTGCTCAGCGGCGGTTCCTACGACACCAGCGTCTGGTTGGGTAGCGCGATACGACTGGTGCACGGAATCTGGCCGTACCGGGATTTTGTGCTCGTGCAGCCGCCCGGCCTGCCTCTGGCGTTGACGCCGCTGGCCCTCTTCTCCTACGCAGCCGGCGCTCGTGGCGCCCTGATCCTGCTCACCGCTTGCACGCCGCTCCTGGCGGCCGCGAACGTGGTGCTGGTGGGGCGGCTTGTCCGCCACCGGGGATGGCCGGCCGTCCTGGTCGCATGCGGCTTCATGGCTGTGTATCCCGCGACCTATGTGGCTCTGGGGGACGGCCAGCTCGAGCCGCTCATGGACCTCTTCGTCCTGATCGGACTGACCCTGGCGTTTCGCGGCGACCTCCTTGCCGGAGGCCGACGGCTGGCCGCGGGAGGCGCTGTCCTCGGGTTTGCCGCCTCCGTCCTCGTTGCCGCTTTCGTTCCCGCTCTGGTGATCGCCGCAATCTGCGCACGGCAGCCCAAGCGGCTGTTGCTTTTCGCAGGCTCTCTTGTGATCGGCTTCGCGGCCCCCAACCTTCCGTTCCTCGTCATCGCGCCCAGTAGCACAGTCAACGAAAGCCTGCTGACGCTGCTGCATCGGGTTCCCGGCGGGCAACGCACCCCGCTGCCGGTCCGGCTCTTTGACATGACCTTTTCGAGGGCCCCTGTGGAGGTGGGAGCCGCCGTGGCGGTCCTCGTCATTCTCGCCATCGTGACCTTCCGGCCGGCTCTCCGGCGGCCCAGCCCCCTCGGCTGGTTCGCCATCGGCAGCACGGTGGCGATGACCGCGGCTCAATTCGCAGTCGCCGTCTACTATCCGCATTACCCGGCGATGCTCGCCCCGTTTCTCGCCGTCCTTCTGGGGGTCGCGGCGGGCCGGCGACGCTCATTCCGTTGGGGCGGCCGGCTGGTCCCTTCGGTGGCGGTGGTCGCGCTGGGCGTGGTGCTGGTGAGCCAGGTGGTCGCCATCGAGGGCGTCTCCGGGCGCGACCCCGCACCGATCGTGGACTCGATGGTGCCGCAGGGCGCCTGTGCTCTCGCTGCCCACACCCAGTTCCTGGTCATGAGTGATCGCTTCATCTCGAGCGTTCCGGGGTGCTCGGCGCTCGTCGATCCCTTCGGCACCGAACTCGCCTACGGCAGCGATCGGAGCGAGACAGTTGCGGTGTTCGGCGCAGCCCTCGCCTCCGCCGGTTACCTGGTGCTCGACACCAGCCCGGCGCGGTGGTTGGGAGGTGCCTGGGCAGCCCCGCTGCGTGCCTACATCGCCGGCCATTTCCGGGAGGTCCGGCCAGGATTGCCGGCCATCTGGCGGCGCGACCCTCAGCCGGGCGGCCATCGCCACGCGGCCACGAGACAGGGCGGCGGTCAGCACTTCGACGCGAGGTGGACGGAGCAGTGAGCCAGGGGCCGGGTGACGCCCCCCGGGGATGGCGGTGGCGTCCCGGCGATCGCTTGCTGGCGGGTCCGCTGATGGTCTTCGTCCTTCTGCGCGTGCCGTCCTTTCTGGAGCCGCATTGGTACACCGACGAGGCGGGCTACGTGACCACAGCGCGCTCCCTGCTCCAGGGCAAGGTCCTCTACACGCAGGTCTGGAACAACAAGCCACCCATCCATCTCTGGACCGTCGCCCTCGGCATCTCAGTCCTCGGTGACAGCGAGGCGGCCCTGCACGTCATGACCTTCCTCTCCGGGTTGGTGACCCTCGCCGCGATCGCCTACGGAGGGAAGCGACTGCTCGGCCGGCGCCGCACTCTCATCGCCCTGCTGATCACCGCGGCGCTGCTCGGAAGTCCCCTCTTCGATGCCGAGCTCTTGCTGCCCGAGTGCCTGCTCATCGCTCCGGTTACGTGGGCCGGGGTGCTCCTGCTCATTCGGGTGAACAATGCTGACAGCAGGCGGTGGCCGCTGTGGCCGGCCGGGGTGGGGGTCCTGGCGGGGCTGGCCTTCGGTTATCAGCAGACCGCGCTCGCGGAGACCTGCGCCTTCGGCCTCATCCTGGCGCTGGTTGCCCCGTCGGGTGCGAGCCGGGCTCGCCGCCTGGCCGTCTACGCGGCTGCGGTGGTGAGCCTCACCGCTCTGTGGCTTGTCCCCGCGCTGCTCACCGCCGGAGCCAGCGCCGTCGCATATGCGCTGGTCGGCTTCTATCTCGCCTTCACCCAGTCACGGTACGCGCAGAGCGAAGCGGCCACGGCCCTCGAACTTCTGCTTCCGGTGGCAATCCTGGCGCTCATCGTGGTGTCGGCCTGGCTGAGGCGCCGGGAGCACGACCTGACCCTGGGGTTTTGGGTTTGGGCGGCCGCGGCGCTGCTCGTGCCCACCGTGGCCCGCCAGCCCTATGCCCATTACCTGGTCCCGTCGATCGCCCCTGGCGTCATGGCGCTGAGCAGCCTGGGGCTGGGGTGGCGGCGCCGCAGAGAATCACGCCGCGCGCCGGCAGCCCCTCGGCTCCTCGGTCGTCGGGCGCCGCGGCTGGCCGGGGTTGGCGTGGTGGCCGGCGCCGTGCTGGCTCTGGCTGGTGGCACCGGTGCGGGAACCGACTGGTGGCCGATCCGTGCTCCGGGCAACCACAGCATGGTCACCTATTACGGCGGAGCCATCTCGGTGATGTCTCGGCAGAGCTCGCTCTCGGCGTATCAGGACCCGTTCGACTACCGGGTGCCCGAGGACGCCGAGGTGGGCGCGTGGATCAGCGCCAACGGCCTGGACGGCAGCTCTGCGGTGGTCTGGTCGTCGGATGCCTGGCTCTACGAAACCAACGACCTGCAGCTGGTGCTGCCCACCGCCCCGATCTACAACGACAACGTGCTGCTCGGGTCGGACCTCGCTCCGATGGTCGCCGCGCTCACCCCCGACCTGATCGTCACCGAGGGGCACGCTCGCTCCGCGTGGCCGTCGATCAACGGGGTGCTCAGCGCTGACTATCAGGAGATGGATCATTCCGACGACGGCAACGAGATCGTCTGGGTGCGTGACGACCTGGTCGCCTCGCTGCCCCGCTCTCCGGCCTCCTGACCGGCGAAACCGAGGTCAGCCGCCGACCGGATAGGAGGCCGCCGCCGCCGGTTGGTCGCCGTCGATGTCGGTGATCGTGGCCTCGACCACCACCTCCGCCCCGGCGGGTACGGTGCCGGAAACGACCAGGGACACCTGACGGGTGTCCGGGTCGTAGCTGGGAGGTCCGAGCAGGGTGATCGGAGTGCCCTGGTCGCTTTCCAGCCAGATCGAGGCGGTGTCGATGTCCGCCCCGTTCAGATCGGAGTCGAAGGTCACCGTGACCACGCTCTCGGGGGTCTCGCCCCCCGGGCTCGGCGGGGTCACGCTGACGCTGAGCACGGACGGCCCCTGGGTGGGCGAGTGCAGCGGCGGGATCTGGAGTGAGCTGACCAACCAGCCTCCCTGCGATTGGCCGAGCACCACCGTTTCATCGGTCACCTCACCGCTGACGGAGGGCGAGGGATCGACGATCAGACGGGCGGAGGCGGTCAGCGCGGCGCCGCTGCTTCCGCTTCCGGCCGCGCAGCTGGCGCTGATCACGTAGCCCCGACTGAGATCCCCGGGTGTCTGGGCCGCGGCGGCGACACCCGGGCCGCTCAGCGCGCCCAGCTCGCTCAGCTGGCCGCTGACCTGGGCGGTGACAAACTGGCTCAAAACCTGATCGGCTCCCGAGCAGAGTGAAGGGGTGGTGAGGGGTGGTGGCGTCAGGGAAGCCAGCTTCAGGCTGCCGTCAGCGACGTAGGCCAGCTGGCTGCCGTCGGGAGAGAACGCCAGCGAGCTCGCCAGGTCCGGCGAGGTGCCGACCGGAATCCCTCCGGTCGCAGCGGTGACCGTCAGCCCTCCGGGGTCCAGGGTGTAGGCGAGGTCACCGCCAGTCTGGTTGAGGGCCAGGTCCTCGATCCCCGGGGTGGCGACGCCGGGGATGGCCTTTGGCGCCGCCCCCGGGGTCGCGGCGGGCACCTCGACCACGGTGGCGCTCCCGGAATCACCGCCCACTGACCAGGCCACCACCTCGCTGTTGCCACTGAACGCCACCACCCCGCCGGCGCTGCCGGGGAGCTGGGTGGCGGCCGCGGCGTCGCCGGCCTGGCCGGGGAGACCGATCAGCCAGCCATCGTCCGGGCTCGCCGAGGGCGGGTTGAGTGAGGGCGCCGGCGAGGCCGACGCGCCGGCTCCGGAGGTGCCCGAGGTCGGCGTCGTGGTGGAGGAGGTGAGGGCCTTGTCGTCGGCAGGGATGAAGGCGTAGCGGCCATTCGGAGCCAGCACCACTCCATCGGCCGAGGCGCCAGGCTCAAAGGGATACAGCGTTGCTCCCACCCTGCTCAGGTTGACCGTCTCGATGCCCGCGGGGGTTACGAAGTTGATCTGGTAGTTGCTCGCCCAGGCGAGGGCGGTCACCTGAGCGCCGACCTCGTTGCCCACCGGCCAGAGCTTCTCGGCGGTGCTGACGGGGTCGGTGCTCTGAGCGCTCTCGACCTCGATGACGCTGGTGCCGTTGGGCTGGGTCAGGGCCAGGGCGACCGAGAAGCCGTTCGGGGAGACGGAGACCGCGCTGGCGGGAAGGTCGCTGAGGGCAAGCGGTGCCTGACCTGTCGGGAAGGTCGCGGCGCCGTCGCCCGGCCGCGTGGAGGTCCCGGCCGCCGGGGAGGGGAACGGAGAGGCCGCCGGTGTGCTGGCCGGTGAGGCGGTGGACCCGGGGTTTGGCGAGGCCGTCGGGGCCGGCGTCGCGGTCGGTGTGGGACTCGGTTGGCCTGCCGTGGTCGAGCTCACCCCGACCGCGCCCCCCTGAGCCCAGAAGGCGACCCCGCCCGGGGCTGCCGGGCCCACCACGGTGGTGGGCAGCGTCGGGAGGGGCGAGGGGGTGGGGCTTGGGGTGGGGGTGGGGCTGGTCCCGAAAGTGATGGTGACCCCACTCTTGAGGACCGCGCCCGACTGGCTGCGCACCGCCGCCTTGGGGATGGTGACCCGGTAGACGGTATCGGTGGCAAGGGGGTGGGTGGGGATCACCACCAGGGTGCTGGCGCTCTTCCAGGCCACGGTGAACGCGGTGGCAGGCTGGATCTTGAGCTGGGTCACCAGCGGAGTGGTGTCGCTGGTGTCCATGGGCTGGTTGAAGCTGACGGTGATGGCCTGGTGGGGGTCGACTCGGGCGTGCTGGCCCACGTTGGTTGTGACCACGGCCAGGGCCGGTTGAGCGCCTGGGGCCTCCTGCCGAATGGCCCAGGTGAAGATCGCCGCGGCGGCGAGCGCCGCGCCCACACCGAAGGTCGCCCACGCCCCGATCCGGAACCCGCGGAGCTGGAACCTCGATCGCCGCGGCGCGAGCGCGGTGTGCGCCTCGCGCACCAAACGGGCGCGGAGCACCGCCCTGAACCTCGGGTCGAGCACCGGCTCCGGGCGGCTGTCGCGGACCCTGCGGGCGAGCTGGAGCAGCTCGGGATCGGAGGCGAAGAGCTCATCGAGCTCAGGATCGAAAGGCGGCGGCGTCCAGCTGTCGCTCACGTCGGCTCCTCGGCGGCCACGGTCGTCCCCAGCCGCTGCCTCACGCCCAACATCCCGCGGTGGATGAGGAGCTTGACCGCGCCCTCGCTCTTGCCCATGATCACCCCGATCTGGGCGAGCTTGAGGTCCTCTCCCAGCTTCAGCGTCATGGCGACACGCTGCTGCTCGGGGAGGGAGTCGATCGCCGCCCAGATCCGCGCCGCCTCGGCCAACTCGACCACCCGATCCGCCACCGGGCGTGCCGGATCAGCGACCTCGACGGCGGCGTCGAGGCTGGAGTGGGGGCGGCGCTGGCGGAAGTGGTCGGCAATCGCATTGGAACTGATCTGGTAGAGCCAGGCGCTGAAGGGATGTCCGGTCGGCCGATAGCGCGGCATGGCCCGGAGCGCCTTCATGAAGACCTCCTGGGTCACCTCCTCGGCCGCGTCCTGGTCGCGGACCCGGCTGTAGGTGAATCTGTAGATCTGACCGAAATAGTGGTCGTACAGCTCCCCGAATGCGTCGGCGTCCGTTTTGGCCCGCTCGACAAGGTCGTCCTCGTGAGCCCGAGACAGGGTCATTCGACCGCTCTCTCAGGGCGTGTGCACTTGGGCAACGGAGGGGCGGGGGGGACGGTTACGTTTGGGCGCGTCGTCAGGTCCCAACGCATCAGCGGGTCAGGGTAGCGCGGCGACCGCAACTGCAACGGACGGCGCCCGGGAGGCGGACAACCCACACCACCTAGAATTGCCCTGCGTGATCCCCCGTTACACCCCGGCCCCGATCGCCGAGATTTTCAGCGACGAGTCCCGGCTCCGGAGGTGGCTGGAGGTGGAGCTGCTCGCCGTCGAGGGGTGGGCGGCAGCCGGCCGCGTTCCGGTGGCGGCGGCGAGCAGTCTGCGCCAGACCGCTCGCGTCGATCCGGCCCGGGTCGCCGAGCTGGAGGCGGAGCAGGGCCACGACATGGCCGCCTTCGTCCAGGCCGTGCAGGAGACGACCGGTGAGGAGGGTCGCTTCCTCCATCTCGGGCTCACCTCTTCGGACATCGTCGACACCGCCCTGGCCACCCAGCTTCGGGATGCGGCGCGGCAGCTGGACGAGGATGCGGCGACGCTGGAGGATGCGGTCACCGCCCAGGCGGTGCGACACCGCCTCACCATGATGCCGGGGCGCACCCACGGGATCCACGCCGAGCCGCTGACCCTCGGCGTCAAGCTCGCCAACCACCTCGACGAGCTGCGCCGGGGACGCGCTCGGCTCGCCGCCGCCGCCCGGGAGGTGTCGGTGGGCCGGGTGTGCGGACCGGTCGGCACCCACACCTCGGTGCCGCCCGAGGTCGAGGAGCACGTCTGCCGCGGGCTGGAGCTGGGGGTCGCGGAGGTCGCCACCCAGGTGGTGGCCCGTGATCGTCACGCGGCCTTCGTCTCTGCGATCGCCATCCTGGGTGCCACCCTGGAGCGGCTCGCCACCACCATCCGGCTGCTTCAGCAGACCGAGGTGGCGGAGCTGGAGGAGCCCTTCGCGCAGCGGCAGAAAGGGTCGTCCGCGATGCCCCACAAGCACAATCCGGTGCTCTCCGAACGGATCTGCGGCATGGCCCGTCTGCTCCGCGGGTACGCGATGACGGCCATGGAGGACGTGGCGCTGTGGCACGAGCGCGACATCTCCCATTCGTCCGCCGAGCGGGTGCTGCTCCCCGACGCCTGCGCCCTTCTCGATTACATGCTGCGGCTCTGCGCCCGGCTGGTCGCCCAGGTTAAGGTCAATCCTGTCAAGATGTTGACGGACCTTGAGCTATACGGGCGGATCACCTGTTCGCCGCGGGTGCTCGACGCCCTGATCTCCTCCGGCTGGTCGCGGGAGCGGGCCTACCGTGTGGTCCAGGGACTGGCGGAGCGGGCCCACGCGGGAGAGGCCGGTTTTGCCACCCTGGTGAGGTCGGAGCTTGCCTCGGCGCTGTCCGCGGAGACGCTCGAGACCTGCTTCGACCTGCGGGCCTACCTGGGTGGCATCGATCACACCTACAGGCGGCTCGGCCTGGCCATCGTCGATGCTGAGGAGGGGGCGATTGCGCAGGAGGAGAGACCCCGGCTCGCCATCGAGGCGGGGATCGGTGGAGGGATCGCATGAGTCAGGTGATGACGGCGGCTGATGACGTGGGTCTGGAGGTGTTCCGGCGTGGCAAGGTGCGCGACACCTTTGTCCTCGACGACGGGACCCTGCTGATGGTGGCCACCGACCGGCTGTCAGCCTTCGATGTCGTCCTGCCCAACCCCATCCCCGAGAAGGGGCGGGTGCTGACTCAGATATCGCGTTGGTGGTTTGCCCGCACCGCCGACATCGTGCCCAATCACCTGCTTCCGGACCGCGACAACGTCGTGCCTGCTGATGTCTGGGCTGAATGGAAAGAGCGCTCGATGCGCTGCGCCCGGGCCGAGCGCATCGACATCGAGTGCGTGGTTCGCGCCTACCTCTCCGGTTCGGGCTGGAAGGAGTACCGCGAGCACGGGACCCTTGCCGGAGAGCCGCTGCCGGCGGGCCTCAGGGAATCCTCGCAGCTCCCCGAGCTGCGCTTCACCCCAGCGACCAAGAGCGACACCGGCCACGACGTCAACATCAGCCGTGCCGAGCTGGCCGAGCTGGTGGGCGCCGAGCTCGCGGCCCAGCTCGAGGGGGTGTCGCTCCGCCTCTTTCGCCACGCCGCCGAGCACTGCGCCGAGCGGAGGATCATCCTCGCCGACACCAAGTTCGAGATGGGCATGATCGGCGGACGGCTCCACCTCATCGACGAGATCCTCACCCCCAACTCCTCCCGGTTCTGGGAGGCGTCGCAGTGGCGCGAGGGTCAGCCAGCGGTCTCCTTCGACAAGCAGCCGATCCGCGATTGGTTGGACGGGCTGAACTGGGACAGGAAACCCCCCGCCCCGGAGCTGCCCTCCGATGTGATAGCGGCAACCACCACACGCTACCGCGAGGCGGCGCGCCGCATCTGCGACCTGGAGGTGTGACGGTGCGTTTCACCGCCGAGGTGGTGGTGGTGCTGAAACCGCTGGTCAACGATCCCCAGGGTCTGACGGTCGGGGCCGGACTCCACCAGCTCGGCTTCGCCGAGGTCTCCGATGTGCGGATGGGCAAGTACATCAGCCTGGAGCTGGAGGCGGACGGCGAGGACGCGGCGCACCGCAGGGTCGCCGAGATGTGTGAGCGGCTGCTGCGCAACCCGGTGATCGAGGACTACGCCATCCAGCTGCGGGCCTCTGACCAGGCGGAGGCGGCGCCGGCTCTGTGAAGTTCGGGATCGCCGTCTTCCCGGGCACCTGGAGCGACCGCGACTGTGCTCGGGCGGTGGAGGTGCTGGGCCAAGAATCCGTCTTCCTCTGGCACCGCGACCGGGACCTGCGCGGTGCTGACTGCGTCATCCTGCCCGGGGGCTTCTCCTACGGCGACCACCTGCGCACCGGCGCGGTCGCCCGCTTCGCCCCGCTGATGGAGTCGGTGCAGGAGTTCGCCGCCTCGGGCGGGCTGGTGTGGGGGGTCTGCAATGGCTTTCAGATCCTCTGTGAGGCGCATCTGCTCCCGGGTGCACTGACCCGCAACGCCTCGCTCGAGTTCCGCTGCGAGACCTCCTGGTTGAGGGTGGAGTCGGCGCAGACGCCTTTCACCCGCGGGTGCGCTGCCGGTGACATCCTGGCCGTCCCGGTCAGCCACGGCGAGGGCCGCTACGTCGCCGACCGCGAGACCCTGGACCGGCTCGAGGCCGAGGGCAGGGTGGCCCTTCGCTACGTCGCCGCCGACGGGTCACCGGTCGGATCCGCCTCCCCCAACGGTTCGATGCACGACATCGCCGGCATCGTCAACGAGACCGGCAACGTGCTGGGGATGATGCCCCACCCGGAGCGCGCCTGCGAGCCGCTGCTCGGCTCCGAGGACGGGTTGCGCCTCTTCCGCAGCGTCGTCCAGGCGGTGGAGGCGAGCACCGCCTTCTCGGCGGTGGGATGAGCGCCGGATGGCGAGCAGGGGACGAGCCGTCTTCGGGGGGACCGGCGTCAGACGGCTTCGCCGTCCGCGCCTCGTGCTCGGCGGACTTGCACGGGCGCCTGCGCAGGCCCTCTCTGCGACGACATGCCCCGTGCTCGCGAGACCGGATCGCACAACGACCGCCGCGGTGACGGCGCCATGACCGACGTTCTCTCGATCTCCGCGGCGCAGCTCGCGGAGGTGGCGTTGACCCGCGAGGAGTACGAATTCGCCGTGAGCAGGCTCGATCGAGCCCCGACACCGGTCGAGCTCGGGGTGATCGGCGCGCTGTGGAGCGAGCACTGCGGCTACAAGACCAGCAAGTCGCTGCTGAAGCGGCTTCCCACCGAGGGGATGCGGGTGCTCCAGGGGCCCGGGGAGAATGCGGGCGCCGTCGACATCGGCGGCGGGCTCGCCTGCGTCTTCAAGATCGAGTCCCACAACCACCCGTCGGCGATCGAGCCCTACCAGGGCGCGGCCACCGGGGTGGGCGGCATCCTCCGCGACGTCTTCACCATGGGCGCGCGGCCGGTCGCGCTGCTCAACTCGCTGCGCTTCGGGCCCTTCGAGGAGCCCGCCCAACGTCACCTTTTGGACGGGGTGGTGGCCGGTATCGGCGGCTACGGCAACTGCATCGGCGTGCCCACAGTGGGAGGTGAGCTGTACTTCGACGAGTCCTACCGCCACAACTGCCTGGTCAATGCCATGTGCGTGGGAGTCATCGAGCAGGCGAGGCTGACCCGTGCGGCGGCTGCCGGGCCCGGCAACCTCGTCCTCCTGGTCGGGGCCGACACCGGTCGCGACGGGATCCACGGGGCCACCTTCGCGTCGGTGGAGCTCAACGAGGCCTCCAGCGAGCGGCGCCCGGCGGTTCAGGTGGGCAACCCCTTCCTGGAGAAGTGCCTCATGGAGGTTTGCGTGGCGCTGGCGGGAGATCCCCGCATCGTCGCCATGCAGGACCTGGGCGCGGCCGGGCTCACCAGCTCGACGGCAGAGCTCGCCCACCGCGGGGGCTGCGGTATCGAGGTCGAGGTCGCCCACGTCTCCCGGCGCGAGCGTGGGATGACCGCGTACGAGGTGATGCTCAGCGAATCCCAGGAGCGAATGCTGCTGGTCGTGCGACCGGAGGACGAGGCATCGGTGCGGGCCGAGTTTGATCGCTGGGACCTGCACTCCGATGTGATCGGCCGGATCACCGACACCCGCCGATTGGTGGTCGCCGACGCCGGCGAGACGGTCTGCGACCTTCCCCTCGGCCTGCTCATCGACGAGGTGCCGCTGCGTCACCCTCAGGCCCGCCGGCCGGCGGAGCTGGACCGCACCCTCAGCGCCGACCCCCTCGCCGACCCGCCACCCTGGCCCGCCGAAGAAGCTCTGCTCCGGCTGCTGCGCAGCCCCAACATCGGCAGCCGCCGGCCCGTCTTCCGCCGCTACGACCACCAGGTCGGCGACGACACAGTCATCAAGCCCGGCGGCGACGCCGCCCTGCTTCGGGTGCGCGATACCGGCGCGGCGATCGCGCTCTCCACCGACGGCAACGGGCGCTACGCTGCCCTGGACCCCCGGCGCGGAGCCGCGATCGCAGTGTGCGAGGCCGCCCGCAACGTGGTGGCGGTGGGGGCCCGGCCCATCGCGCTGACCAACTGCCTCAACTTCGGCAATCCCGAGAAGGAGGAGATCTTCTGGCAGCTCTCGGAGGCGGTGGAGGGGATGCGCGACGCCTGCCTGGCGCTGGGGATCCCGGTGGTCAGCGGCAACGTCTCGCTCTACAACGACACCCAGGGCGTGAGCATCGACCCGACCATCGTGATCGGGATGGTGGGCCTCCTCGACGCCTTGGAGCGGCGCTGCCAGGCTGGGTTCGCTCGCGACGGTGATGCCGTGCTGCTGCTCGGCCCGGTGGGCATGGACCTCGGGGGCAGCGAGTACCAGCGGCTCGCCCACGGGGTGAATGCCGGCCCGCGTCCCACCCTCGACCTGGATTTGGAGAGGAGAGTTCAGGCCGCGGCCCTGGAGAGCATCCAGGCGGGTCGGGTCCACTCGTGCCACGACCTGGCCGAGGGCGGGCTCGCCATCGCCCTGGCGGAGTGCTGCATCCTCGGCGGGCGCGGCGCCGAGCTGAACAAGCGCTTCCTGGTTCTGGGTGCGCCGATGGTGCGCATCGGGCTCCTCTTCGGAGAATCTCAATCGCGCTTCCTGCTCAGCGCCGACCCCGCGGATGTCGAGGCACTGCGTGCCATCGCCGAACGCCATGAGGTGGAGCTGCGTGATCTGGGGACGACCGGTGGCGATCGGGTCGCGGTCACCGGCGTGTTGGAGCTTCCCCTGGAGGAGGTTGCCGGGGCATATGCCGCCGCGCTGCTGCCCCCGGGGTGACCCCCAACGCCTTCGGGGACCCTTCCTGTCATGCTGCTGCGCATGGGCCGGGCCGCTCAGCGGGAAGGGGGGCCGCCCGCTCCGGGCGCCTCCGACCCACCGGTGGTCATGACCATCGGACGCCTCTCTCGCCGCACCGGGGTCCCGGTCAAGCAGCTCCGGACCTACGAGGGGATGGGTCTCATCTACACGGTGGGGCGGAGCTCGGGAAACTACCGACTCTTCGGGGACGAGGCTCTGTGGTGCGTGGGGCTGATCACCGGGCTGCGGGAGCTGGGGCTGACCCTCGCGGAGATCGAGGAGCTTGGGACCGCCTACCTGCGTCCCAGCCCAGAACCCCTCGGACCGCGGCTCGCCAGCCTGCTCGAGTCCGTCCAGGTTCGCACTGAGCGACGCATCGACGAGCTTCGGGTTCGAGTCCAGCGCATCCGCGAGTTCTCAGTGACCTACGCCGCCGAGCTTTCCGGAGCTGCGGACTTCCGCGCCCAGGATCCGCGCGGTGCGCCCGAAGCCGGTGGTTGACTCTCCCCCCGGGGTGAGACCCCAAGCTCGCTGCAGAGATGATCGTTTCCGCCGGCGAGCAACCCCGGGACCCCGCGCTCCAGCATCCCGCCGTCACTTCCGGCCGCCCGTCCGAGAGTTGCAGGAGCGACCGCGGCTGCTTGGAGCTCGACTGCGGCGACGGGCGCAGCCTGTGGGGGTGGTCGCCGCCGCCGCTGCCGGCTGACACCAGGTCGAAGCGCAGGGTCGATCTCCTCGTGCCCCGCACCGGAATGGCGGCGTGCGTCTATCTCCTTTCGGTCGCCGCCCTGCTCGGAATGGCAGCGCACCTTCCGCTGCGACCCGCCCTGATTTTCGACGGACTGGCCGCGCTTGCCGGGGGCAGCTGGTGCTCGATCAACTTCTGGCGCTGTCGTCACGCCCACTGCGTGGTCACCGGCTTCGGCTGGCTCGCCCTTGGTGGCTTCGCCTTCCTAGAGGCCGGCCTCGGACAGTCCCTCATAGGCGGCGACGAGCAGCTGGTGTTCGTCGTCGTCCTGGTCGTCGGTCTTGCCTTCGAAGCTGCATGGTCGAGGGCGACGGGTGGCAACGCCGTGGTGGCCCGACAGCGCTGACGCTGGGTGGCCGATCGGCCCGTCTCCGGCGCCTATTCAGCCGCTGACCGGGGGCAGGTTGAGGATGCGCAGGTCGCGGGGGTGCTCGATGGTGTAGCGGATCCCGATCTCACGCTTCACCCCGTCGTCGATGTCCAGCTCCCACTCAAGACGCCCCATCTCGTCCTGATCGGTCGGCGCAGGCGAGAGGCGCGGGTCACGAACCCGGATCCGGTCGTCGTGGGAGATGGGGAGCTGATCGCGGACCACCACGCGCTGCCGGCGACCGGTGAGGTTGGTGATCTCGATCCGGAAACCCTGGCTCAGCACCCGGCGGTCCTGGAGCACCTTCTTCTCCGCCGCGCCCGACACCATCTCACGCTCGACCTTGATTCGATCGTCGACACCGAGGGACAGCTCAAACTCGTCGCGCGGAGCGACCAGCGGCACCCGGGTCACGCCGAGCATCTGCGAGTCGGTGAACAGCCGGCCCAGTCCGGGGAGAAGCGGCACCGGCGAGGTGTTGGTGACCGTGGCCCGCCGGCACGCCTCCGCGGCCAGCTTGGGGGCGGTGACGTAGTCGATGCGGTGCTCGACCGGGAACTCCCCGACCAGCACCTTGTGCGGCGAGCCGTCGGACGGAACTCGGGAGGCGCCACCGACCCGGAAGGTCACCGCCGGGCCATCTGCCTCGACTGCCGCGCTCGCCATCTCCGCGCTCTGCATCGGCTCCGCCCGCAGTGACTTTGCCATGTGCGCCCGCAGCATGAGGTCACCGCCGACCAGGGTCCGTTCGTCGACACTGGGAGCCGGCGCTCCAATCGGCGCGCCCGCCGCGCTCATCATCGGTCGTGGCGGCTGGTATGGCTGCAGGAGCCAGGGCTCGAGCTCAGGGACCCGGGTGCCGCCGGTGGTGCGGGCGGTGCTGAGCAGCAGGGCGACGCCGTCCCAGTCCTCGCCGGTGCTCTGGGTCACCTCGGCCAGGTAGGTCAGCCTCAGGTCGGTGGGCCCATCGGCAGAGGTCAGGCGGATGTCGTAGATCGGCGCCCAACGACATCGGAGGACGTTGTAGCGGACCTCCAGCTCGACATCGCCCGGCCCGGTCATCTCCATCCCGACCGCCACCTGGCGGCGGCGAGTGGCGCCGGCCTCGCTGATGGCCGCGATCCGTCGCCCCAGCGCATCTCTCTGCTTCGCAGCCTCGCGCTCCCGGGCATCGAGCTGGGCCTCCTGACCGTCCAGCTCCCCCGACTGCGCGCTCAGCAGCCCCGCGATCGCGGTTGCGGCGGTCAAGTCGGCCTCCCCGTGGGCCAGCGCTCGGGCCACCGCCCTGCCGCCGTTGTTCGACAGCGAGGCCAGGAACGACCGCCGCAGGTTGATCGCATCCCGGCGCCGGGCGCGGGCGACGGTCTCGGCCTCGAGCTCCTCCAGCTGAACCGTCAGCCTCAGCACCTCAGGGTTCTGGGACTCCTCGAGGAAGACGGTTCTCACGTCGGTGGAGAGAAGCCGGACGCTCACCGTGCTCCGGGCTCCGGCGCGGACCGTGCCCTCAACCAGGCTCGCCGGCAGGTCCTCGACCACCACCTCCTGGACGCCCGCGTCGACCCGGAGCTCGCCGCGGCGGACCACCTCGGCTCGATCGCCGAAGACCGTGACCTCGCGGATGGGGAGGGAAGCGATCATCTTCTGTGCAGGTGAGAGTACCCCGCTGCTCCGGACGCGGTCCGGAGCGCGGGACACCGACCCGCCCTCCTATCGCACGATGGGAGAGCGGTCCCGTTACCGACCCCACCGTCACTGGACAGGCGGTGAGATGGATGTGAGGTTGTAGCTCTCGAAGAGGGTGGAGCAGATCTGGTCGGTGTCGCTCGTGCTCCCGTCCGGCGCGGTGTAGAGCCGGATCGTCGCTCCGCCGCCGGCAGAGGTGACCCAGCAGTCTGAGGAGGAGGCGGTGGTCAGGGTGGTCACCTCGTCGAAGACCCCTGGCTCGTCATAGGTGGTGCAGAGCGAGGCCGTGTCACCACCGGCGACGGTCATGTACACAACCACCGTTCCGTTGTCGGAGAGCCCGTCGAATCCGCAGTCGTAGCTCGGCGTGTCGGGGTTGGTCGCGGTATCCCCGTAGCCACCGGCGGCCTGGTGGTCGGGGGCGGGGATGATCAACCTGGCGACCCCCAACCCGCCCAGGACCAGCACCGCCGCCCCGGCCAGGCCGGCGATCAGCAGCCGACCACGGCCGCCAGAACCGCGAACCGGGGGTGGAACGTGATGGGGGCCGGCGCCGATCGCCTCCATGGCGTCGCCCTCCGCCCACGCCATCCCGGAAAAGATGGGCGGCGCTGGAGGCGGCGGCAGAAGCTGCTGCCGGGGGCGAACCGCCTTCAGCCATGAGGCAGACGGCGGACCGGTGCCCGCGACTCCATGCAGCGGCACGGTCGCCTCCAGTCCCGCCAACGACGGGGTCCCGCTGCCGACCGGGTGGCCGAGGGCCCGGGCCAGCTCGCCGACCGCCCAGATGCACGCCTGCGGGTCGAGGGCCCGGTTCCGGGCCAGGTCGTCAGCGGTCATCCGAACCGCCGACTCCAATCCGACGCTGGCAACTCGCTGATCGACCATCGCCACCGCTCCCGCCTCGGTCGCGGTGACCAGCAGGCTCGCCTCACGCGGCGAATCCGGCATCAGGTCCTTGAACAGGTTGCAGAGCAGCCGCGGGTTGCCGAGGACCTGCGGCCCGTAGTCATGGACGGCTGCTTCGAGCGCGATGCGGGCGTCGCCACTCGCATCAAGCCCGTCTGCGATCGCGACGGTGTGCATCTCCATCGGTGCTTCTCCACTGGTGGGCGACCTCGCGCCCGTCCAAGCGAGGGTCCCGACCGCCGCTGAAGCCACACCTCGGGATCTCTGAGCGCTGGCTGAATGCCCCAAGTCACCGGCCTGTGCCGGCGTCAACCGAGTGGCGGCGGCCGGCCGCCGGTATACTGACCTCGACTCCGGACCCACTCTGTGACCCGGAGCGTCGGACGTGCGGAGAGCGGTGACCCGAAGCGGAACGTTGAGCTGCCGGATTCCCTCGTGGTGAGGCCTGCCGGCCGGCCCGCCGGGCCGGAGACGGCGGCGTCAGCTCACGTCGCGGCCAGGCCGCGTCCCCTCCGCCCCGTTCATCTGCGCGACCGCCTCATGGACGCCGAGCGGATGCACGAGGAGTGCGGGCTCTTCGGGGTCTTTGCTCCGGGCGAGGACGTCGCCAACCTGACCTACTTTGGGCTGTACGCACTCCAGCACCGCGGCCAGGAGTTGGCCGGCATCGCGGTGAGCAACGGTCTCGACATCCTGATGCACAAGGAGATGGGTCTGGTCTCCCAGGTGTTCGACACCGAGGCGATGGGGAGCCTGGTGGGCGACATCGCGATCGGTCACACCCGCTACAGCACCACCGGCAGCCCCCGGCTCCCCAACGCCCAGCCGATGCGCTTCGAGCACGCCCAGCTCGGCCCGGTGGTGTTGGCCCATAACGGCAACCTCATCAACGCCGGCGAGATCCGCGCCGAGCTCGCCGCCGACGGCGTGGAGTTCGTCTCGACCAGTGACACCGAGGTGCTGGGCCGTCTGCTGGTGCGGACTCCGGGACGCACCCTGGAGGCGGTGCTGCGCCGTGCCTTGCCCCGAGTCCACGGCGCCTATTGCCTGCTCTTCCTGACCCGGGACTCGCTGGTGGCCGCTCGCGACCCGCTCGGCATCCGGCCGCTCTGTCTGGGACGCTACGGCGATCCCGAGGCTCCGGGCGGGGCCGGCCACATCATCACCAGCGAAACCTGTGCCCTCGACGTGGTGGGGGCCAACTTCATCTGCGAGGTCGACCCGGGCGAGATCGTCACCATCGACTCGGCGGGGATGCGCAGCAACAAGATCCCCGCGGAGCAGCCCAAGCGGGCGATGTGCTCGTTTGAGTTCATCTACTTCGCCCGGCCCGACTCGGTGATGCAGGGGCGCTCGCTGTACGAGGCGCGCCGGCAGATGGGCCGAGAGCTGGCCCGCGAGGCGCTGGTCGAGGCTGATGTGGTGATCACCCTCCCCGACTCGGGAACCCCGGCCGCCATCGGTTTCGCCGAGGAGTCCGGCATCGCCTTTGCCGAGGGGATGATCAAGTCCCGTTACATCACCCGGACCTTTATCCAACCCTCGCAGCGCCTCCGCGAGGCGGGCATCCGGCTCAAGTTCAACCCCATGCGCCATGTCCTCGAGGGCAAGCGGGTGGTGCTGGTCGACGACTCGATCGTTCGCGGAACGACCAGCCGGCGGATCGTCGATGAGCTCCGCCGGGCGGGGGCGGCGGAGGTGCACATGCGCATCGCCTCGCCGCCGATCATGTGGCCGTGTTTCATGGGCATCGACATCGCCTCCCGCAACGAGCTGATCGCCGCCAGCCACAGCGAGGAGGAGGTCGGACGTCTGGTCGGGGCCGACACCCTCCGCTACCTGAGCATTGAGGGGCTGCGTCGCTCGATGGGCGACCCTGAGGGGCGGGGCTTCTGCTTCGCGTGCTTCACAGGGAGCTACCCGGTATCGGTTCCGCTCCAGCTCGAGATGGACAAGCTGGCCCTCGAAGAGCCCGCGGGGGCGGTCCCGAGCAGGTTCTGAACCAGATCGTCGGCGGCGGCTCGAGCCGACGCGATCGGGCCGTGGGCCACGGTTTCCCAGATGCGGTGGCGTCGCCCTCCCCAGAGCGGCGCTAACATCGAACGGGAGGGGTGAGCACATTGCGCCGCCCGAGCCAGGGCCCGAAGGCGCGGACCCTCTGACCTACCAACCTGGGAGAGCCAGACCCGATGGCCGGTGACCGCCCCGCGGACCAACCCGCCTCCACCGACGTTCCCGACGCCGGCGGACGTGGCTCGCTCGTGCCCGACACCCCTGACGCCGGCGGCTCCCGGTCCACATCGCCGGGTGAATCCCCTCCGGCCTGGGGCTGGACCCCCTCGGGCTGGGGGACGTCCGCCCCAGGCGCCCCTGCTGCGGGCTGGCCACCGCCGGCGCCGAGTGACACTGGCTGGGCCCCTCCGGGGTGGGGCCAGGGACCGCAGTCGCCACCCCCGTGGTCCGCTCCACCGCCCGGATATCTCGGCCCCGGGGGTCCGAGGCGGCGAAACCCGCTGGCGGTCATCGCCCTGGTGGTCGGTGCGCTGGTCATCGCGGCAGCCGTCGGCGTCCCCGCCGCCCTGCTCACCCGCGGCAGCCCGTCGTCGACGAACGGTGGGAGCACGACCCCCCGGGCCAGCCCGACACCCGGCCCCACCACCGCCCAGGCCCAGGCCCAGTACCGGCAGGTGCTGACCGCCTCCGAGCAATCGGCGGGGTTCCACTACGTTGCGGTCTCGAGCCTCCCGGGCGGGGGGGGCAACCAGACGATCAGCGGCAACTCCGGCCAGAAGGACGGCACCCAGCAGATCACCGAGACCACCGACTACGGCAGCGAGCAGTTCTCGCTGGTCCTGACCCCCGACCAGAACGTCTACTTCCAGGGCAACACTCCCGCTCTCGAGGATCAGCTGGGAGTCGTGGCCGGCTCCGCCGCGGCGCTGGATGGGAAATGGATCCTGGTCTCTCTCGGTGACGGCCCCTACGCCCAGCTGGAGGTGGGCATCACCACCACCTCGCAGTTGCAGGAGGACACCTTCGTGCCCACCGCGACTGCGACCGTGCAGGGCAGTGGAGGAGCCGCCCTGACCAAGGTCAGCGGCACCGTGCCCGCCGGGCAGGAGGCTCCCGAGGGCGGCTCCGCCTACTTCGAACTGCCCCCCGGCTCCCACCTCCCCACCACGTACTACCAGGACACCACCGGTGTGGGGACGCTCACCACCACCTTCAGCGCCTGGGGCAAGGCACCCTCGGTGTCCGCACCCTCGAGCTCCCAGGCCTGGTCCACACTGTCCACCTCCGAGCCGCCCGGCGGCTACGGGAGCGGGGGCGCGCCTGGTCAGGGGAGCAGCTCGACCCCGGCTCCGAGCCCCACTCCCACTCCCACGCCGAGTCCGGGAGGCCCTGTCTAGCGGCTAGGGATCCTCGCCCGGCTGCCAGCTCGAGGGCCACTGTTGACCGTCGCCGAGGTAGGGCAGGCGCTGGCCCAGGTCGAAGATGACCGGCGCGACCCGGCTCTGAGCCATCTCGCCGTTGAGGCTGCGGAGGAAGCCGAGCGGAGCCTGGTCCTGGCCGGCAACGAGGCCGCTCAACAGGATGAATATGGCGACCAGCGCCAGTCCGCCGCTCACCACCGCGCCGCCCAGGTGGTCGACCGTGCCGAGGATGCGCAGGCGCCGGTAGAGGAGCCCACCCAGGAGGCGGGCGACCACCATCCCGGCCACCGCGGACGCGACCACCACCAGCACTCCCATGACGGGCGCCCAGCCATGGGTCGGCGCCAGGCGATCGGCGATCGACGGATGCCCGAAGCCGATCACCACCCCGGCGACGATGAACGCCCACACGATCAGGGGCCGGAAGAGTCCGCGCCACCAGCCGGTCAGCAGGGCCAGGCCGAGGATTACCAGGATCGCGATGTCGATGGTGCTCACGGCTGCCGCCAATCCTAGTGGCGAGGCGTCATCGCCGTGATCCTTGGCCTGGGCATCGGGGCGGTGGGAGGCAGGCCCGCCACCTGTACACTCCCGGGCGGATGGGTGATCTCCGTTACGCCGACGCTGGGGTCGACATCGACGAGGCTGATCGCGCCGTCGCCCTGATCAAGCGGACTGTCGACGCAACTCACGGTCCCGAGGTGCTCAGTGGGATCGGCGCCTTCAGCGGCCTCTTCGCCTTCGACACCTCCCGATGGCGGCATCCGGTGCTGTCGGCGAGCACCGATTCCGTGGGCACCAAGGTGAAGGTGGCCATCGCCGCCGGGCGCCATCGCGGTATCGGCACCGACCTGGTCAACCACTGCGTCAACGACATCCTCTGCTGCGGCGCCGAACCGCTCTTCTTCCTCGACTACTACGCGACCGGCAGGCTCTCGCCGGAGCACCTCGCCGAGGTGGTGGAGGGCGTCGCCGCCGCCTGCCGTGATGCCGGTTGTGCGCTGGTCGGCGGGGAGACGGCGGAGATGCCGGGCCTCTACGCGCTTGGCGACTACGACATCGCCGGCTTCATCGTCGGCTGCGTCGAACGAGATGAGGTGATCGACGGGGGCCGGATCGAGGTGGGTGACACCATCCTCGGTCTGCCCAGCAGCGGGTTGCACACCAACGGGTATTCGCTCGCCCGGCACATCCTCGCCGACCGCGAGATCGGCTGGGACGCGGTCCTTCCCGAGACCTCCGCACCGGTCGCCGACCTGCTCCTGGAGCCCCATCGCTCGTACCTGAGGGCGGTCCGCGAGCTGCGCACCCGGGTCGAGGTGCGCGGCCTGGCGCACATCACCGGTGGGGGCCTGCTCGGCAACGTCCCGCGCAGCCTTCCCGCTGGGATGGGAGCGCGGTTGGATCGCGACAGCTGGCCGGTCCCCCCGATCTTCCGCGCGCTGGAGGCGGCGGGCGGGGTGCAGGCCGACGAGATGTGGCGCACCTTCAACATGGGGATCGGGATGGTGGTGGTGGTTCCCGCCGGCGCCGCAGACGGCGCGGGCAAGTCGGCCGCCGGCCTGCCGGTGTTCCGGATCGGCGAGATCGTCGATGCCGGCGAGGGGCATCGGGTGTTGCTTCGGTGAGCTCGAGGCTGGACCAGGGGGTGCGGGTCGGCGTCCTCGTCTCCGGCCTGGGAAGCAACCTCGACGCGCTCTGCGCCGCCGCGGCATCCCCCGGGTACCCGGCCCGGGTGGTGCTCGCCATCAGCAACCGCCGCCACGCCGGGGCCGTGCAGGTCGCTGCGCGCTGGGGCGTCCCGGCCGAGGTGATGCCGCTCAGCCACTACGACGACGGCCGGGCTCGCGACCGCGCCATGCGCGACCGGCTCCGGCTCTCCGACGTGGAGCTGGTGGTCTGCGCCGGCTACGACCGTCTCCTGACCGACGAGTTCCTGGCCGGTTTCCCGGACGCCATCCTCAACGTCCATCCCTCGCTGCTCCCGGCGTTCGGGGGTGGGATGCGAGCCGTCGAGGCCGCCTTGGAATACGGGGTCAAGGTCAGTGGCTGCACCGTGCAGCTGCTGGAGCCGGGGATCCCCGACGGCGGCCCGATCATCCTGCAGCGCCCGGTGCCCGTCCTCGAGGGCGACGACGTCCCGGCGCTGCGCCGGCGCATCCACGAGCAGGAGTGGATCGCCCTGCCCGAGGCCGTCCGGCTGTGGTGCGAGGGTCAGATTCGCCGCGAGGGCAGGGTGGTGAGGATCGTCCCGCCGGCGCAGCGAGTGGCGCCGTGAGATGCGAAGCGCGCGCAGCGCGCATCTGGGGCGGGGTGAGGCGAGCGCGGCTGGGCCGCGCCGCCGAGGGGCGGCGAGCCCCTGCGAATTTGCAGGGGTCCCCGCGCCGCCCGCGGCGTGGGGTGGTGGCGCCGTGAGGGCGCTGCTCGGGGTCAGCGACAAGACCGGGCTGGTCGAGCTGGCTCGGGGTCTTCACGAGCACGGTGTGGACCTGATCGCCACCGGCAACACCGCCCGGGTGATCGCCGAGGCGGGCCTGCCGGTTCGCCAGGTCAGCGAGGTGACCGGGGCTCCAGAGATGCTGGACGGCCGGGTCAAGACCCTGCACCCCGCCATCCACGCCGGAATCCTGGCCAGGCGCGATCGGCCCGACCACATGCGAGCACTCCAGGAGCACGGCTACCAGCCGATCGACCTGGTGGTGGTGAGCCTCTATCCGTTTGCCGCCACCGTCGCGTCGGGAGCGGACCCGGAGACCGTGGTGGAGAACATCGATATTGGCGGGCCCACCATGATCCGGGCGGCGGCCAAGAACAGCCAGGCGGTGGCGGTGCTGGTCTCGCCGTCCCAGTATCAGCAGGTGCTGGAGGAGATCGCAGCCAAGGGCGAGATCGGCGGGGCGACGCGGGCCCGGCTCGCCGCTGAGGCGTTTGCCCACGTCGCGGCCTACGACACCGCGGTGGCGGACTGGCTCGCCGGCCGGTCACCGGCCGAGGGGATGCGCCCCGATTTCACCACCGGAGGCGAGCTGATCTCCGAGCTCCGCTACGGCGAGAACCCGCACCAGCGTGGCGCGCTCTATGACGTCCCCGGAGCTCCGGGCGGGGTCGCGCATTCGCAGCAGCTCCAGGGTCCGTCCCTCTCCTTCACCAACTGGCTCGATGCCGATGCCGCAGCCGCCCTGGTCGCCGAGTTCGAAGAGCCCGCCTCGGCGGTCATCAAGCACACCAACCCCTGTGGCTTCGCCACCGGCGACTCGGCGGTGGACGCCTATCGCCGCGCCTTCGCCTGCGACCCGCGCTCCGCCTACGGGGGGATCGTGGGACTCAACCGGCGGATCGATCTTGCAACCGCTCAGGAGCTGGCCCGGACCTTCCTGGAGATCGTGGTCTGCCCAGGCATCGATGCCGACGCTGCGGCTCGGCTGGCTCGCAAGGAGAGGTTGCGGGTGCTGATCCTGCAGGCTCCGGCACCCACCGGCTACGACGTTCGCAGTGTGAGCGGTGGCCTGCTGGTGCAGAGTCGTGATCACGTCAGTGTCGACCGCGCCGGAATGCAGGTGGCGTCCCAGCGGGCGCCCACCGGGGCGGAGTGGGCCGACCTGCTGGTTGCCTGGCGGGTCTGCAGGCACGTCAAGTCCAACGCCATCGTGATCGTGCACGACCGGATGGCAGTCGGTGTGGGAGCCGGCCAGATGTCCCGGGTGGAGGCTGCCGAGCTGGCGGTGGCACGCGCCGGGGAGCGGCTCAGCGGATCGGTGGCCGCCAGCGACGCGTTCTTCCCGCTGCCGGACGGGCTGGAGACGCTGGGACGGTCCGGGGTGACCGCGATCATCCACCCCGGCGGCTCCAGGAACGACGCCGACGTGACCGCCGCCGCCGACTCTCTCGGCATGGCGTTGGTGCTCACCGGCGCGCGCCACTTCCGCCACTGAGGCCGGCCCGAGCGCCCGTCGCGATGGCGCGCCAGGAGCACTCGGTGTGACGAGAAGTCCGACGCTCCGGTCGCGATCCTGTCACGCGGAGGGTGAGCAGGGTGACGGGCCTATGATCAAGCCTCCTCGTCACCGACGTCCCCAACCACCACTCTGTTTTTGCGCGAGGTCTCACCGATGCCAGTCGTACGCATGTCGGAGGAGATGACGGTGACCTTTGTGGACGGCGCGGTCCCCTGCTGATGCCGGGAACCGCCGGCCGAGGGCGTGCGGAGGCAGCCGAGGCCGAACTGGACGCCATCGCCGAGGTCATCGAGGGTCGGATCTCGTCGCCCGACGGTCCGCCCCTGCTCTCCGAGCTGCTCTCAGCCCTACCCCTCGCCATCGCGATCTGCCGGGTGGGGCCGGGTTTTCCCGTCGAGGCCGCCACCGAGCGCTTCCAGGTGTGGATGCTGAGTGTGATCGCGGCCGACGCGCTCGGAGGCAGTATGGCGGGGGAGATCACGGCCCTGGTGGCGGCGGCCGCGGCAACCAGCCGTCCCCAGCATCTGGCCGGCCTGCAGGCGGCGCCCCGGCGCGGCGCCGAGGCCCCGTCTGCCGAGGCCTCCGCGTTCTGGGACGTTGATGCCTATCCGCTGCGCGACCGGAACGGGCGGGTCACCCACGTGCTGCAGTTGGTCACCGACGTCACCGAGCGGGTGCGCAGTCGCGAGCGCCTCGCCGGGGTGGGTCGCCTCGCCGAGGAGCGGCGCCTGGAGCTGGAGGAGCGCCGCATCGAGCTCGAGGAGCTGCACCTGCGATTGGACCGCATGGCAGCGCTGGACAAGCTGAAGTCCGACTTCATGAACCTGACCACCCACGAGCTGCGCTCACCGTTGGCGATCGTCTACGGGTACCTGTGCATGATCGATTCCGGGGTGCTCGGCGAGCCCTCCATTGAGGTGCAGGAGGCGGTGAAGGCCTCGGTGCAGAGCGTCGAGCTGATGATGCAGCTGGTCACTGAGCTGGTGGAGATGGCCCGTCTGGAGGAGCCCCGCCTCGCCGAGACCACCAGGGAATCGGTGGACCTGGTGGAGATCGTGGCCGAGGCGGCGGTGCGGGTGGACAGCTCTGAGCGTCATCAGCTCCGCCTGGAGCTGGGCTCCGGCCCGGTGCCGGTGCTCGGGGATCGCGGCCAGCTCCTCCGGGTGTTTGCCAACCTTGTCGACAACGCGGTGAAGTACTCGCCTCAGGGTGGCGAGGTCAGGGTCAGCCTGCGGCGCCACCGTTCCCAGGTCACCGTCGACGTCACCGACCACGGCGTCGGCATCGCCGCCAGCGGGTTGGAGCGGCTGTTCACCAGGTTTGGCCGGATAGTCACGCCGGCGAATGAGGGGATTGCCGGGACCGGACTCGGGCTCTACCTCTGCCGGGAGATGGTCCGCCGTCTCGGCGGTGATGTCACCGCCGCGTCGGTTGAGGGGAAGGGCTCAACCTTCACAGTCCGGCTCTTGCTCGCGGCGGCGGCGACCCGGGCCCAGACGGCGAGCTGAGCCGGCCCACCCGCGGGCCCTCCGGGAAACCCGAGATGGGCGACAGGATCACAGCATGCTAGCGTTGCTAACAGAGAAAGTGATATCCTCCCCTGTAGGAAAGGAGGTGAGCGCATGACGTACGGCCGTTCTTCGGCACGCACCTGCGGTGCGCTGATCATGCTGCTGGGGGTGTGGGGCGCGATCGCCCCGTTCGTTGGGCCGCTGTTCAGCTACCGGATGGACCTGCAGGGGGCCTGGACCTGGAGCACCGCGCGAGCTGAGCTGAGCGTCGGGCCCGGGGTCATCGCCATGTTCGGGGGCCTGCTCCTGCTCATCGCGGGGGCCCGGCGGGTCCAGAGCTTCGGCGGCCTGATGGCCTCCGTGGCGGGGATGTGGTTCGTGGTGGGACCGCTCTTCACCCCCCTCTGGGGCGCCCGTCCCGTCGGCTTTCTCCCCGGCACCCAGATCGGCCACCTGAGCGCGACGGCGATGACCTCGCTGGAAGGGCTGGGCCTCTTCTACGGCACCGGGGTGCTGATCGTGGCCCTTGCCGCCTACGGGATGGGGGCCCTGGCCATGCTCGGGGTCTGGCGTTACGCCATGGACGAGCGGGCCATGGCGGTGCCCGGGAAGCGGTACGCTCCCGCCGCGCCGCCTCCGCCGGTGGCGCAGCAGCCGCTGGCCGAGCAGCCCGTGGTGGAGCAGCCGGTGGCGGCGGGCCCGAACCCGCCGGTCGTTCCCCGCTGAGCCGACTGGGCCGGCCGCCCTCCTCAGCGGCCGGCTCGCAGCCGGGGATCACGCTCAGCCCGGGCCTGGTCGGCGACGCAATAGCGGGCCGCAGGCATGGCCTCGAGCCTGGCCTCGGCAATCTCCTGCCCGCAGACCTGGCAGAGCCCGTAGCGGCCGATCTCCAGCCGGTTGAGGGCCGATTCCACCTCGGCGAGCTCGGCGCGAACCCGCTGCTCCACTGAGGTGTCCAGCTCCCGGTTGAGGGTGTCCGCCGCCTGCTCCGCCGGGAGCTGGTCGGGTTTCACTCCCCCGCCCTCGGCGGAGCCTCGACCGGCTGCCGAGAGCACGCCCTGGAGCCGATCCCTCTCGCCCTGCAGGCGAACGCGGGCCGCGTCGCTGTTCATGCTGCACAAACCCTAACGCTGCGAGGCCGCTTGGGATAGTGCCGGCCCGCCGCGGGTCCTCCAGCGCCCGGCTACAGACCTTCCGGGACCAGCCAGACCACGCCGAGCGGAGGCACCGTCATGGTGACCGAGCAGGGCTGTCCGTGCCATCCGTCGGGCCCGGCCTCGACCCCTCCGAGGTTGCCCTGGTTGCTCCCCCCATAGAGCTCGGAGTTGGTGTTCAGGACCTCGCGCCAGCGACCCGCGACCGGCACCCCGACTCGGAAACCGACGTAGGTGTTGGGGCTGAAGTTGGCGACACACACCAGCCCGGGACGGCCGTGTCCGTCGAAGCGCACAAAGCTGAGCACGTTCTGGTCGGCATTCCCGGCATCGATCCAGTGGAAGCCCTCGGGGTCGTTATCACGCTCCCACAGCGCCGCGGTCTCGCGGTAGCGGGCACCCAGGTCCTGGACCAGGCGCTGCACCCCGCGGTGCTCGGGGTAGTCGACCAGATGCCATTCGAGGGAGCGGTCATGGGCCCACTCCGACCACTGACCCAATTCGGCCGACATGAAAAGCAGTTTCTTGCCGGGATGCGCCCACATCCAGCCGAACAGGGCGCGCAGGTTGGCAAATTGCTGCCAGCGGTCCCCGGGCATCTTGCTCAATAGCGCAGCCTTGCCGTGCACCACCTCGTCATGGGACAGGGGAAGGATGAAGTTCTCCGACCACGCGTAGAGGAAGGCGAAGGTGAGCTGGTGATGGTGGAAGCGCCGGAAGACCGGGTCCTTGCTGATGTACTCCAGGGTGTCGTGCATCCACCCCATGTTCCACTTGAAGGTGAAGCCCAGGCCCCCGCCGACGGTGGGGCGCGACACGCCTGGCCACGCGGTCGAACTCCTCAGCGGCGGTGATCACCCCCCGGTAGTCGCCATGGATCATCTCGTTGAACTCGCGGAGAAAGGCGATCGCCTCGAGATTCTCCCGACCACCGTATCTGTTCGGCAGCCACTGTCCGGGCTTGCGCGAGTAATCCAGATAGAGCATCGAGGCCACCGCGTCGACCCTGAGCCCGTCGATGTGGAACTCCTCGACCCAGTAGCGGGCATTGGCGATCAGGAAGTTGCGCACCTCGTTGCGACCGAAGTTGAACACCAGGGTTCCCCAATCGGGCTGCTCGCCGCGGCGGGGATCGATGTGCTCGTACAGTCCGGTGCCGTCGAAGCGTGCCAGCGCCCATTCGTCGCGCGGGAAGTGGGCGGGCACCCAGTCGACGATCACCCCCAGCCCCTGCTGATGGAGGTGGTCGACGAAGTTGCGGAAGTCGTCGGGGTTGCCGAACCGTGAGGTCGGAGCGTAGTAGCTGGAGACCTGGTAACCCCACGAGCCGTCGAAGGGATGCTCGCTGATCGGGAGCAGCTCCACGTGGGTGAACCCCATCTGGAGGCAGTAGGCGGCGAGCTGCACCGCCAGCTCGCGGTAGCTGAGCACCTCGCCCTCGGCGGTTCTCCGCCAGGAGCCCAGGTGGACCTCGTAGATGGAGAGAGGGCGATCGATGAGCGGGCCCTGGGCGCGCCGCTTCAGCCAATCGTGGTCCGCCCACTCGTGCTGGCTCTGCTCCACGATGCTGGCGGTGAGCGGCGGCGGCTCGGTCCAGCGGGCGAGCGGGTCGGCCTTGTCGATCCGGCCCCCGTCGGCCCGGGTGACCCGGAACTTGTACCTGGTGCCGGCGCCGATCCCGGGGACGAAGAGCTCCCACACCCCGCTCGATCCGAGGGAGCGCATCGGCTGGACGCAGTCGTCCCAGCCGTTGGCGTCGCTGACCAGGCAGATGCCGCGGGCGTTGGGGGCCCAGACCCCAAAGGCCACCCCCCAGACCCCCTGGTGCTCCATGACCCTCGCCCCCAGCCGGCGCCACAGCTCGCGGTGGCTGCCCTCGCTGATCAGGTGAAGGTCGAGGTCTCCCAGGGTGGGCCAGAAACGGTAAGGGTCGTCCATCTCCCAGCTGCCGGCAGGGCCGCGACAGCGAAACCGGTAGCCCGCCAGCTCCGGGACGGGGACAACGGCCTCGAACAGGCCGCGGTCGTCGACGCGCTGCATCGGGACGACGCCCCCGGAGTGGGCCACCGAAGCCTCCGTCACCGAGGGCTGCCAGAGCCGGACCACCACCCCGCCGTCGATGGGATGGGGGCCGAGGACCTGGTGGGGATCGTGGTGGGTCCCGGAGGCCAGCAGGTCGCACTCCGCGGCCAGGGACGGCGCCTTCTGGGTGGTGGTCACGGCACTCCCGCCAGCAGGAAGCTGAGGGGGATTCCCGCCCAGTCGGGACGGTGGCCCAGCTCGTATCCGACCTCGTAGACCGCCTTGTTCAGCTCGAAGGCGCGCAGCACGGTGAGGCTGGACCCGCCCTCAGGAAGCAGCCCGGACCCCGAGGCTCGCTCCAGGTAGGCGGCCCAGAATGCGTCGCGATTGGTGTTGGCCCAGGTGTGCCCGGCGGCGAGCAGCCGCGGCCAGAGCGGGTCGGACGGCTGCATCCGCTCCGCCAGGGCGGCGGCCGCGGCGTAGTCGAAGGAGCGGAGCATCCCGGCGACATCGCGAAGGGGCGAGGAGAGCTCCCGCCGCTCCTGGGCCCCGCGGGCGGGCTCCCCGCCGAAGTCGATGACATTCCAGCCGTCATCGGTGCGCAGCACCTGGCCGAGGTGGTAGTCGCCGTGGGTGCGGATGGCCACACCGCCGTCTTCGAGATGCCGGAGCGCTTCGAATCGAGCCACCACCACCTCCCGTTTCTGGCGCAGCGGGGCCACGCTGGGATGGTCGGTCGCCAGCAGGCCGTCGAGCGCAGAGATCATCTGGGTCGCCCAACGGTCGAGCAGCGCCGGGCCGGCGCGGGTCGGAGCCAGCCAGCCTGGCAGAGCGGGATCCGCCAGCGCCAGGTGGAGCTCGGCGGTGACCTCGCCGAGCCGGGCCGCCTCGCCCTGGAAGGAGGCGTGCTGCTCGTCCACCAGCTCGCGACGCTCGCGGGAGGAGTTCGACCTCAGCCTCCTCGGCGGCGGCATAGAGGTCGCGAAGCGAGGTCAGGGCCATCGCCCAACCCTCGGTGCCGTTGTGCAGGAAGTCCTGGAGGATGGCCTGAAGGGCGGGCGGCTCGCCACCGCGCTGGTAGCTGAGATAGGCGCGCAGCGCAGGGATGTGGCGAAACCCCCGTGAGGCGAGCGCCTCGATCATCTCCAGCTCGGCGTTCGGCCCCGCCTCGATGCGACGACTCCACTTGAGGAAATCGCGCTGGCCACGCACCAGGGCCGAGTTGCTCTGCTGGACTCCGAGCAGGTGAGGCAGCTCAGCGGTCTCCGAGTTCGATCTCGGTCAGGCGGCTGACCAGGAGGCGTCCGGCGGAGGTGGCGGTGGAGGTTCCGGTGGCGAGCAGGCGCCAGAGCTCCGCCGCGGTCTCGGGGTCGGCGAGGGCGTCGTAGACCAGCAGGGGGCCGTCGATGCCCCGGATGGCGGTGATGAGATGGTCAGGGCCGAGCTCGGAGACGGCGTGAGGAGCCGTTCGGATCCCCAGGGGCACGCTGTAGACCTCGGTGGGCGCTTCGGCGTAGTCGACCCGCCAGAGGGTGAGGAGCAGGGTCGGATCCTCGGTTCGGATGCTGCCCAGGTCGTCCAGCTCCACCCGCAGCACCCGGTGCTCCTTGCCGCCGAACCACCGGGCCCGGAGCAGCCATGACCGGATCATCTCGGCCGAGTTGGCGATGCCGAACGGCCGCAGGGCCAGGGCGGTGGGGTCGACGCTCACGCTCATGCTCAGCGTCTCGAGCTCACTGGACCTGCTCGATGGTGAACCAGTAGAAGCCATGCGGCGCCAGGGTGAGCAGGTAGGGCAGCTCACCTATCTTCGGAAAGTGCACCTTGCCAAGCATCTCGACCGGGACCATGCCGCGATAGCGGCGCAGGTCAAGCTCCACCGGCTGGGCGAAGCGGGACAGGTTGTTGACGCATAGAACCACATGATCCTCGTGGGTCCTGAGATACGCAAATACGGATGGATTGGCGGCATTGAGCGCTTCGAAGCCCCCCATCCCGAAGACCGGCCAGCGCTGGCGCACCCCGACGAACCGACGCAGCCAGTGCAGTAGCGATGACTTGCTGCGTCGCTGGGCCTCAACATTGACCGCCTGGTACCCGTAGACCGGGTCCATCAGGGGCGGCAGGTAGAGCTGGGCGAAGTCGGCACGGCTGAAGCCGCCGTTGCGATCGTCGCTCCACTGCATGGGGGTGCGCACCCCATCGCGATCACCCAGGTAAACGTTGTCACCCATTCCGATCTCGTCACCGTAGTACAGGATCGGACTCCCCGGGAGGGAGAGCAGCAGACCGTAGAACAGCTCCATCTGGCGCCGTCCGTTGCCCAGCAGCGGGGCCAGGCGGCGGCGGATGCCCAGGTTGAGTTTCATTCGCGGATCTCGGGCGTACTCCTGCCACATGTAGTCCCGCTCCTCGTCGGTCACCATCTCCAGGGTCAGCTCGTCGTGGTTGCGCAGGAAGATCCCCCACTGCGATGTCTTGTTGGGAAGTGGCGGGGTGCGCTTGAGGATCTCGGTGATCGGATAGCGCTGCTCCTGGCGCAATCCCATGAACATCCGCGGCATCAGCGGGAAGTGGAAGCACATGTGGCACTCAGGGCGCTCCTCGGTGCCGAAGTATGAGACCACGTCCTCGGGCCACTGGTTGGCCTCGGCCAGCAGCACCCGGTCACCGCCGTACTCACGGTCGATGGTGGCCCGCAGGTCGGCTAAGAAGGCATGGGTCTCGGGGAGGTTCTCGCAGGTCGTTCCCTCGCGCGCATAGAGATACGGCACCGCATCGAGACGAAGCCCGTCCATCCCCAGGTCGAGCCAGAACCGGCAGATGTTGAAGACCTCCTCGCGCACCTTGGGGTTGTCGTAGTTCAGGTCCGGCTGATGGCTGAAGAACCGGTGCCAGTAGTAGGCCTGAGCGAAGTCGTCCCAGGTCCAGTTGGAGGTCTCGGTGTCGACGAAGATGATCCGGGCGCTGGCGAACTTGTTCTTGGTGTCCGACCACATGTAGTAATCGCGATAGGGGGAGTCGGGCGATGAGCGTGCCGACTGGAACCACGGGTGCTGGTCCGAGGTGTGGTTGACCACCAGGTCCATCATCACCCGCATCCCCATGCCGTGGACCAGCCCCACCAGCTCACGCACCTCGTCGACGGTCCCGTACGCGGGCAGGACCGAGTAGTAGTCCTTGATGTCATAGCCGCCGTCGCGCAGCGGCGAGTTGTTGAAGGGAAGCAACCAGATGCAGTCGACCCCGAGCCAGTGCAGGTGGTCGAGGTGCTGGATGAGCCCGCGGAAGTCGCCGACTCCGTCGTCGTTGCTGTCGGCGAAACCGCGCACCAGGAGCTCGTAGAAGACGGCGCGCTTGAACCACAGCGGGTCCTGTCGGGCTGCGGGAGGCTCGGGCTCGGGCTGGCGGCGCAGCTCCGGTGAGGGCGGGGACCCGACGGGGGTGGGCGCAGCTGGGGCGGCGGCACCGGCCGGGGCCCGCGACGGAGCCGCTGGACCGGCCATCCGCTGGCGCGCTCGCGCCGGTGCTGCGTCGCTCATCGCAGTCGCAGGCTGAGCACGTGGGCCGATTGGTTAGCGGGGTCCAGGCGCACGTAGTTCTCGGGTCCCCGCCAGGTGTAGGTGGCCCCGGTCAGCTCATCCTCGGCCTCGAAGGGCGCGCTCGCCGGGATGCCGAGGTTCTCCAGGTCGAGCCAGGTGGTGGCCTCCTGGGGGTGGTGCGGGTCCAGGTTCAGCACCAGGAGCAGGACGTCGTCGCGAGCCTGGCTCATCCGGCTGACACAGAGCATGTTCTCGTTCTTCACCTCGTGAATCCGGAGGTTGGGGAGCAGGGCGATAGCCTCCCGGTGGCGCCGGCGGATCCGGTTGAGCTCGGTGATGTAGGGCGCCAGGCTGTCGGGGCGGTTCCAGTCCCGAGGCCTGAGCTGGTACTTCTCGGAATCCAGGTACTCCTCGCTGCCCTCGCTCGCCGCCACGTGCTCGAACAGCTCGTACCCGCTGTACATCCCCCATGACGGTGCGGTGATCGCCGCAAGGGTGGCCCGCACCCGGAAGGCCGCCGGGCCTCCCTGCTGCAGGTAGGCGTGCAGGATGTCCGGGGTATTGACCCAGAAGTTGGGTCGGAACCAATCCACGCATTCGGAACGGGAGAGCTCGGTCAGGTACTCGCTGAGCTCCGACTTGGTGTTCCGCCACGTGAAGTAGGTGTACGACTGGCTGAAGCCGATCTTGGCCAGCCGCTGCATCACCGGCGGGCGGGTGAAAGCCTCTGCCAGGAACACGACCTCGGGATGCCGTCCGCGCACCTCGGTGATCAGCCACTCCCAGAAGGCGAACGGCTTGGTGTGGGGATTGTCCACTCGGAAGACGCGCACTCCCTGGTCGACCCAGAACAGCATCACGTCGCGCAGTGCCGCCCACAACCCGGCCCGGTCGGCGGTCTCGAAGTCGAGGGGATAGATGTCCCGATACTGCTTGGGAGGGTTCTCCGCATAGCGAATGCTGCCATCGGCTCGATGCCGGAACCACTCAGGGTGCTGCTTCACCCAGGGATGGTCCGGACTGCAGTTCAGGGCATAGTCCAGAGCCACCTCGATCCCCTGTGCTTCGGCTTCATCCAGGAAGCGCCGAAAGTCCTCGAGGTTGCCCAGGTCGGGGTGGACAGCGGTGTGCCCGCCCTCGGGGCCGCCGATTGCCCATGGCGAGCCGACGTCGTGGGGACCCGGGTCGGGAGTGTTGTTGGGCCCTCTGCGGAAGCTGCGACCGATGGGATGGATGGGCGGGAGGTAGACGACGTCGAAGCCCATGGAGGCGATCGCCCCCAGCCGCTTGGAGGCGGTTCGGAAGTTCCCGCTCCGGGGTGGCCGAGCCCCCTCTGACCTCGGGAACATCTCGTACCATGCCGAGAAGCCGGCGAGCTCGCGCTCGACGTTCAGGGGCCACGGGCCGGAGTGACTGGCGGTACTCCGGTCGGCAGACCGTCGCATCAGTTCTACCGCATCGTCCCGGGCCGCATCGCCGAGCCGTTGGGCCGGGGTGCGGCGCGGTCCCTCAGCCTGCCGGCCAGGCGGGCGAGCGCCTGGCGGTCGCGACTATCGGGTGCGAGGCCGGCGGCGTTGCGCTCGGCCATCCGGGCGCCGTCCTCCAGCTCGAGGGCCACGTCCTGGCCGGCCCCCACCCTGACCCGGAGGTCGCGTAGCCAGGTGCCGAATTCGTCCGGCATCGCGCTCACCCAGTAGGCCCAGGCTGCGACCCGTGGCGGCGTGAAGGTGGCGGAGAACCGGTCGTTCCCGGCCGGCTGCATCGGCACCTCCTCCCAGCCCGGCGCCGTATGACGCTCGGGCCCCAGGGAGTGGTTGGCCGAACCCTCGGCCCCGCCGTGTGGGACGCTGTCCGCGGGACCGTGGCCGATCCAGGCCATTACCAGGCCGTGGCCGTCGGTGAAGCAGGTGGCGCTCACGGTGAGCGGCAGCCCGGCGGTCGCCTTGGCAGGCAGCGTGCCGCACTCCACGGCCGGGCGGGCGGTCTCGATCACCACCCGCTCGGCGGGCAGGGGCTGAGCAGGAGGCGCGGTGGCCTTGGCGAGCCCGCGTGGGGAAGCTGCGGGGGCCTGGGATCTCACCGGCATCCGGGTCACTTCACGAGCGGCGGTGCTGTGGGCCCGGGGCACAGCGACATCCTATCGGGCGTGATCGGAGCCGTGGCTGGCGGGAGAGCCAGGATGGCCGCGCCGTCGGTGGCGCCGGGAGGGGCCACCATCCCACGCTCGAGGTTACGGCAGCTCATCCCGTCGCCGGCGGCGCGCCCGCCCCCCGCATTTCGGCCAACATCGCGCAGAACTGTCGCCCCTGCTCCAGAGCGTCGTCCAGAGCCACGTGGGTGTGGGGCAGCTCGGCGGAATGCCAGTGAGACGGCCAGGCCCGCTTCCCAGAATGCCGGTACTTGCGACGCAGCAGCGCCATGGCGAAGGAGCGCATATCCAGGCCGGCCTGCCCGAACACGCTCCCGCCCGTGAAACGGACCAGGTACCAGTAGACGAAGGTGAAATCGAAGCCGGCCGGATAGGCGACGAAGACGGGAGCCCCGGGCAGAGCCTCCACCCACGTGACGTAATCCGCCATCGCCTCCGCCGGGTCGCGCCGATCCACCAGGGTGGCGGCCAGGGCCTTGGGGTGCTGCGCCCACCAGCGCTCGGTGTCCCGGTCGGGGGTGGCGCCCTCCAGGGGAAGGAGATTGGCGGTCCAGGTGCCCACCAGAGCGCCGTCCGGCTGGAAGGCGGCCGAACCCAGCGACACCATCGAATGCGGCCCGGGGATGGGGCCATCCGCCTCCACGTCGGTGCTCACGTAGATCTCGGGCCGCGGAGGCTGCTGCTCGCTCACCGGACACTAGTGTCCTCCGACCGCGCGGGCCAGAGCATGCGGGAATGCTCGCCACTGTCGCGGACGCCCGCCTATACTCCGCCAATGCCCAGGTCGATGTGGCGGGGGGCGATCAGCTTCGGCATGGTGGCCATCCCGGTGCGGATGTACCTCGCCACCGAGTCCAAGGGGGTCTCCTTTCGCCTTCTCTGCCCCCGGGACGGAGCCCCGTTGAAGAACCGGCGTTGGTGTCCCGTCGAGGACCGCGAGGTGGGGTGGAATGACGCGGTGCGCGGCTACGAGGTGGCCAAGGACGAGTACGTCCGGATCGAGGATGAGGAGCTCGACAACCTCCCCCTCAAGACCGCTCACACCATCGACATCCTGGAGTTCTGCAACAACTCCGAGATCGATGCCGGGGTTTACGTCAAGGGCGCCTACTACCTCGAGCCCGAGCCGGTGGGGGTCAAGCCCTATCAGCTTCTCCGGCAGGCTCTGGAGAAGAGCGGGAAGGTGGCGGTCGGCAAGGTGGCGATGCGCGAGCGTGAGCAGCTGTGCCGCCTCGCCCTCCACGAGCGCGCCATCCTGCTCAACACCCTGCACTGGCCCGACGAGATCCGCGACGCGGGCGAGCTCTCCCTGCCCGACGCCGAGGCCGAGGTCCATGCGCGCGAGCTGGAGATGGCGGTGATGCTGATCGACAACCTCTCCGCCCGCTTCGACCCCGAACGGCACCGCGACGAATACCGCGACGCCGTGGTGAGACTGGTGGAGGCCAAGCTGGCCAACCAGCCCGTGGAGCGCGCCCCAGTGCCGGCGGCCGCGCAGGTCACCGATCTCATGGCGGCGCTCAAGGCCTCGGTGGAGGCTTCCCGCCGCGTGCCCGATGAGGAGACGGAGGCGGAAACCACTCGCGCGGCGGCGAGTGGCTCAGGCCGCCGCCGCCGGGCATCCTAGCAGCCCTTCCCGGTGTCCTCCTCCCCAAGCCGGGGCCGCCAGTCGCAAGGTGCCGAGAACGCTGCGCTCCCCCTCAGCCTGCCCGTCCCTCCCGCCCTCCCCGGCCGCATCCTCCCCGAGTTCGCCGTCCCCTGCATGGGGCCCTTCGATCACCCTGACTTCCAGTTCTCGATCGATTGGGACGGCTCGCGCTGCCTGCTCTTCACCTCGAGTTCAGGGTGTCCGCCTCCAGTCCGAAACCCTTGCCGATGTCAGCGACGCCTATCCGGAGATCGTCGCGGCCGCCCAGGTGATGACCCAGAGCGCGGCGGTGCTCGACGGGATCATCGCCGTCCTCGATCCCTACGGCTGCCCAGACCTGGCCGCTCTCGGGGATCGGATGGCACTGGGTCCGGCCAGCCAGCAGCGGCTGCCCACGGTGTTCCTGGCCACCGACCTCCTCCATCTCGACGGCCAGGCCACCATGACCTTCCCCCTCGAGCAGCGCCTCCAGCTGCTCCAGGGGTTGGGCCGCGCCACCCCGCGGATCCAGGTGCCCGACTGGGTCGGCGGAGAGGGGGAGGCTCTGGGGGAGGCCGCCGCGGCGCGCCACCTTCCGGCGTTGCTGGCGCGCCGCTCGGGAGCCCGCTACCACCCCGGGCTCGCCTCTCGTGACCGCCTGCGCATCCAGCTTCGTCCGCGCGCCAACTGCGTGGTGGTTGCTGCCGAGAGGGTGCTCTTCGCCGGGGTGCGCCGCCGCGGCCTCCACCTGGCGGAGCACCACGGCGCTCGGATGGAGGAATGCGCGACCGTGGAGATCCCGGAGAGCTCGACGCTGTGGCGGTGGGCGGCACCGGGCGGCCGGCTCCGCTCTCCGCTCATCGCCACCGTGGAGCATCGGGGCCGGACCCCCGAAGGCCGGCTGCGGCGTCCCACCCTGCTCACCCTCCGCGATGACATCGATCCGCGCTGGTGCATACGGCGCGAACCGGTCGCGCCGCCCCCGAGCCGGGCGGTGACCGCACACGGCTTCCGCCCCACCGTGCTCGCCGCCCTTCCCCTGGACGTCGCCCCCTCGCTCTGACCGGAATCGAGTTCGCGCGTGGCGTCCGGCGTGCGATCATCGGTTCACCGGTTGACGGGAGCTCCCCGCGCAGCAGCGATCGGCCTGTCCCGGCGAGGCATCGGCGATGCCCGTGCTCATGTGCCCCCCCGCCCACTTCGGGGTTGATTACGAGATCAACCCCTGGATGCACGTCGAGGTCCCGGTGGACCGCGAGCGAGCCCGGCGTCAGTGGGATGCGCTCCGATCCACCTACCAGGACATGGGCGTCGAGGTGGTCCTCGCCGATCCCCGGCCCGGCCTGCCCGACATGGTGTTCACCGCCAACGCCGCCGTGGTCCGCGGCGATCAGGCGGTGCTGAGCCGTTTCCGGCACCCGGAGCGGCAAGGCGAGGAGGGCCTCTGGCGTGCCTTCCTCGAGAGCTGGGGCATGCGGGTCTCCGACACCGGCGGCCTCGCCTTCGAGGGGGCGGGCGACGCCCTCTTCCTGGGCGACACCCTGGTGTGCGGTCACGGGTTTCGCACCGACCCCGAAGCGATCCCCCTGGTCGCGCAGGCGCTGGACGTCGAGGCCGTCGCCCTGGAGCTTGTCGATCCCCGCTTCTATCACCTGGACACCTGCTTCTGCCCCCTGGACGATCGCACCGTCCTGCTCGCCCCCTCGGCGTTCTCTCCGCAATCGGCCGACGTGGTCCGGCGGCTGGCCGCGCGGGTTATCGAGGTCCCCCCGGGGGTGGCCGAGGGCTTCGCCTGCAACGCGCTGGCGCTGGACCGGACGGTGGTCTCATCGACCGCCGCCGAGGCCCTGGCGGAGCCGCTCGCCGAGGCGGGATACCGGGTGGTGGGCCTACCGATGACCGAGTTCATGAAGGCTGGTGGAGGCGTCCGCTGTCTCTCCCTCCCGCTCGCCAGGGTCGCGGCCCAGCCGGGTCTGCAGGTCGGTCCCACCCCTGAAAGCAACTTCAGGCGCGGTGGATAAGGTGATAGTGTCAATGGTTCGTTGTGTGCACAACCTGTGGATGACCGTCGTCGCCGTCCCCAGGCAGTGACACCTCCGCCGCCGAGGCGGCCGGCGGTGGGGCGCGCCGCGAGCCTGCTGACCGCCTGCCTGGCCCTGCTGGGCTCGGCCTGCTCGGGCTCGACCGCGGTGACCCCTCCGGCCAGCCATGCCGCCACGCCGACTTCGTCCACGTCGCCGAGCCCCACGACCACCCCCACCCCGACGCCCGTCCCAGCGGCGGCATGGCTCACCTACCACGGCAACCTTGCCCGTACCGGGCTCGACACCAGCAGCCCTCCGCTCAGCTCGCCTGCGCTCGGCTGGCGGAGCCCGCAGCTGGACGGACCGATCTGGGCTGAGCCCTTGATCGACGGTGACAAGGTGCTGGTGGTCACTGAGGGTGGCTCCGTCTATGCGCTGGACGCGACCAGCGGAGCGGTCACCTGGCGCACCCACGTCGACGATCCGATGCCCCGCAGCGGCCTGCCCTGTGGGGACGTGAGCCCGCTCGGCATCCTGGGAACGCCGGTCATCGACCCCGCCACGCAGACGCTCTTCGCGGTCGCCGAGCAGACCGACGGCGCCCACGAGCTGGTGGCTCTGTCGGTTGCCACCGGCAGCATCCTCTGGCGGCAGCTCATCGATCCACATGGGACCGTCGCGCGCGATCAGCAGCAGCGAGCGGCGCTCGCACTGGCCGGGGGGAGGGTCCTGGTGGGTCTCGGCGGGCTCGACGGAGATTGCGCGACCTACCGGGGCTACGTGGTCAGCGTCCCCGAGCAGGGCGGCGGTCCCGTCGACACCTACATCGTCCCGGTGATCAATGGCGCCGGGATCTGGGAACCTTCCGGACCGGCGGTGACCTCCTCGGGCGAGGTCTTCGTCGCCGACGGCAACAGCGAGGAGGGAGCGGCCGCCGCCACCACCTCCTTCGACATGAGCGACAGCGTCATCGCCCTGACCCCCACGCTCAGCGTGCTGGGGTACTTCGCCCCGAGCGATTGGCGCCACCTGAGCGAGGCGGACCTCGACCTCGGCTCGACCGGCCCGATGCTGGACGGCAACGACATCCTGATCGCCGGCAAGGACGGCATCCTCTACCTCCTCAACTCCGCCGCCCTCGGCGGCATAGGCAGCCAGTCAGCGAGCCTGGCTCTGGGCAGCGGCTCCTTCGGCGGGTTTGCCCTGGATGGTCAGACGGTGCTGGTACCCACCGTGACGCACCTGGACGCGGTCAGTGTGAACGTCCCGGGGCCGGCGCTCAGCCTCGCCTGGAGCGGGCCGGCGACGTGGCCCCCGATCGTCGCCGGTGGAGCCATCTGGGCGGTGACCCGGTCGAGCGCTGACCTCGTCGCTCTGTCTCCGGCCAACGGGTCGCAGCTCTTCTCGCTTCCCCTCGGTTCAGTCCAGCACTTCACCACCCCGTCGGCAGCGGCGGGCTGGCTCTACGTGGCGAGCGGCAGCCAGGTCGACGCGGTCATGGGGGTCTGAGCCGGGCCGAGCCCGGCCGGCTACTCCTCGGTGTCGCCCGCCAGCAAGTCGAGGACTGTGCGCTGATAGCGCGCGGTGTCGAGGAAGAGGCCGTGGGCGGCGATGCTCTCGTCGCCCTGGTAGTAGGCGGCGAGGGCGCGGCCGGTGTCGCCGTGGTGCATCCAGACGAGGTGGCGGAGCAGAGCGGCTCCGGCGGTCACGTTGTCCTGGGCCACGTGGATATCGAGCGAGCGGTGGACCAGGAACTCTGAAACCCACTCACCCGTGTAGGGCTCGATCTGCATCAGGCCCACCGCCCCGGTGGGGGAGACCAGGTCCTGGCGCCATTGCGACTCCATCCACGCCACCGCCTTGACCAGGGAGGGGTCGACGTCGACCTCATGGGCCACGTAGGCAATCAGCGCGCTGACCCGGACCAGCCTTCCCGGGACCTGGAGGGTTGCGCCGGCGGGCAGGACGGCGTTGACGTTGAGTCCGTTGGTACGAGCGAGAGCCGTCGGGTCCACACCGTAGTGGCGGGCGATGGCCCACAGGTTGTCGCCGGCGCGCACCGAGTGGACGTCGAGGTCGATCCCCCCCGTGGTGTAGCGGGGGAGGCTGCGCGACGGGTCGGGGATCTCCAGGAGCTGCCCGACCCTGACCTGCTGTGAGGCGGCGATGCGGTTTGCGTCAGCGATGGCCTGAACCGACGAGCCATGCCTCAGCGCGATCGAGGTGAGGGTGTCGCCTGGCCGGACCACATAGGTGGAGGCCATCACCGCGGCGGGCGCGGCTGCCATCGCGGTGGCGCCGAGCGCAAGGGCGAGGCGGGAGGCTGTGGGCATCGGGATCACCTGCTGAGACGTTGGGTGGGATCGGTGGGAGTCGGAGCCCGCGCGCAGAGGCGCCACCTTAGGGTAAGGCGGTTGCAACGATTCGGTCAACGATGTTGCAGCTTCGTTGCGGAAGGTCACTCCGAACGGTTGCTCTGTGGTGGCGCCGGCGGCGGTCGGTCCCCCCCGTCATCCTGGTCCACCTGGGCGCGGCGCCGGTGATATTCTGGGGAGGTCATGCCGCTTCCCCGCCAGAACCGGCTCGGGCTGCCCACCACGGTGGTCGCCTTCCTGGCCGGCACCGCGCTCGGCCTGCTGACCCTCACCATCGCCGGACTGCTCTGGCATGCGGGGGCGACCGAGGCGGCCGCGACCACCGCCGACTACGCCGTCCTCGGTGGCCTGGCCTGCCTCGCTGCAACCGTGGTACTTGGCCAGCCGGCACGGCGCCGCCGGGCCCGGGTACCGATCAACCGCGCGGTCCCTCACCAGTGGTGGCCGCATGAGAGCGACGCAGTGCCGATGATCGCCGCCTGCCTCGGAGCTCCGCTTCTGGCCGGCGCGGGCGTCGCGATGCTCCTCTTCCGCTGATCGCCGCCCTGGGCGCCCAGGCCGGCCCCTGCGGGGCCTGCGGCGATCAGACCGTCGCAGCTGAGGTCGCGCTGCTGTCCGGGTGAGCTTGGGGCGTTTCGTACCGTCCGCGCAACCGCCGTGCGACGCGATGGTCCGGTGCCTCGGTGCTAGTCTCGATTCCCGGGTGCTCCCCGGAGGTCCCACGCCATGGCAGCCGATCCCACCCCGCACCTCCTCCGACCCCCCACCGCCGCCGTCGACGCGGTGATCTTCGACTACGACGGCACCTTGGTGGCGACGCGCTTCGCTGACGAGGCGGCGGTTGCCGAGCTGATCGCCGCCGACCCGTCAGCAGCCGCCTCTGCGCCGGTCTTCTGGGACCACGACGGCGAGCCGCTCCAGGTGCGCATCGAGCTTGCCTGGCCAGGGCGGGCGGCGGAGATCCTGCCCCTGTTTGAGCGGCAGGCGGGGCAGCGCAGCTGTCCGGGGGTGCAGCCGATGCTTCGCGGCCTGCATCGCCGGGGGCTGCCGATGGCCGTTGTCTCCTCCCGGCGCTGCGCCGCTCTGGAGTCCGGCCTCGCCGCCACCGGGCTGCGCCATTACTTCCGGCTGGTGGTGGGCCTCGAGGACGTGACTGAGCCGAAGCCCAGCCCGGAGGGGTTGTTCCAGGCCATGGAGGGATTGGACGCCCGCCCCGAGCGCACCCTCTACGTCGGGGACAACCTCCTCGACCTCGAGGCCGGCCGCCGAGCCGGCGTGACCGTCTGGAGAGCCGCGTGGTGCCTGTCGCCGCCTTCCTCTGACGGGGTTGTGGTGCTCCGCACCCCGACCGAGGTCGGTCGGCGCCTGGATCAGATGGTGTCCCCCCGAGGGGCTCGAGCCGGCCTGCGAGTACAGCGGCCCAGCCCGGGGCAGGCGACCGCCTAATTCTCAGCTTGGTTCGTAGTTCTATGCCCCGGCCCGGCGGTGCCGGGCATCCGAGCTGGCGCGGCGGTCGAGGAACGAATACACGTCGGTGAGGTCCACTCCGGGGTGGGGGCTGAAGACCACCGTGTCGCTGGGCAGGCCGGAGACGAAGTGGCTGTGGTCTCGCGCCGAGGGCCAGGCCACGCCTTCCCAGCGCCGGATGGCGACCTCGCTGGGTCGGCGGCAGCAGCCAGGGTCGGGACACCTCGAGACCGAGCGCTTGGTCGTGTCCGAACCCCTGAACCAATGGGCAGCGGACTCCACGGTGCCGACGGTGATGGCGTCGCCGAGACTCCCGGTCCAGGTCGATGTGGGTTGCGCACCAGTAGGTGCCGGCCACGGTCTCGGTGTACTGGTAGTGAAGCGCGTAGGCGTCCTCGGACTGGAAGGCCTGGCGGGAGCTCCACCAGCGGCACAGACGCTGACCCTCGATGGTGCCGTCCTCGTCGGCGGGGAGCAGGACCCCGTCGTTCTCGTAAGCCTTCCAGAGCAGGCCCTCGGGATCGGAGCGTTGAAAGTGGATGGGGATACCGAAGTGATGGGTGATCAGGTTGGTCAGCCGGTGCGCCGCCATCTCGTAGGAGATGTAGAACATCTCGCCCAGGTCCTCGACTGAGATGTCCTCACGAGCCTTGGCGCCACCCAGGACCTGGACGAATGCCGGCTCCGGTGCCAGCAGGGCGCCCGCGAAGTAGTTGGCCTCCACGCGCTGGCGAACATATCCCTCGAAGTCGACCGGGTCCTTGTGACCCAGGGCGAAGTGCCCGAGGGTCTGGGCCACCACCGACCGCGACGAGCGCATGCCGGCGCTGGCGGTCCGCTGCGGCACATAGACCACCCGGTGGCGGAGATCGGTGACCGAGCGAGTCGACGGGGGAAGGTCCTGGACCCTGGCGATGGTGAAACCGAAATAGGCCGCAACGTCGTTGAGGGCGCGCTCCGAGACCGCTCCCGGGCCGCCGTAGCCCACCGAGGTCAGGGCCGTTGTCGCAACCCTCTCGATCTCCTCGAAGTAGTTGTCCCTGGTGCGCATCTCGTGGCGCATCGCGGCGTTGGCGGCTCGGGCCCCGATTCCCGACGAGTGAGCGAGGCTGCCCGGGCCGCCCGCGGGCTGGACTGACAATTCCCGAAGGCGTTCGAAGAGGACGACGATCTGCTCGAGGGCCGCGTCATCGAGCCGGGCACTCGCCCTGAGGTGGGGCAGGTGCAGGCTCCGGTGCGAGCGGATCCTCCTGGATGCGGGCCAGAGCCACCTCCAGCTCGGCCCGCCGGTTGGGGGCCGCCGTCGAGAGGAGATCGGCGGGCCGGCAGCCCAGCGCGGTGGCCAGCTGGTTGACGGTGGAGAGGCGGGGCTCGCGGTGACCGTTCTCGAGCTGTGACAGATAGGAGGGCGGCCGGCCGACCTGGTGACCCAGGTTCCCCAGGGTCATGCCCGCCTGACGGCGGAGGTGGCGGAGCCGGCGACCGAAGACCAGCGGATCGAGGGTATCGGATGGCATTTCGAGGAACAACTTTGCCATAAGTTCACAAAATACTCAAGTAATGATGATTCTGAGTCTCGACAAAATCTGCACACTATGGAAATACTCGGACTTGTGCCAGTTGAGTTGAGCTACACATCCCATCCGGACGCGCAGCGTGTCCTGACCCCCGACGCCGTCGACTTCGTGGTGGGTCTGCATCGGACGTTCCAGGGTCGGCGGCTCGACCTTCTGGCCCGTCGTGCCGAGTGCCAGGCACGCTTCGACGCCGGCGAGCGCCCTGACTTCCTACCCGAGACGGCCCACATCCGCGACAGCGAGTGGCTGGTGCCCGAAGCTCCTCGGCCTCTCCGCGACCGCCGGGTGGAGATCACCGGCCCGGTGGAGCGAAAGATGATGATCAACGCCCTCAACTCGGGGGCGAGCGTCTTCATGGCGGACTTCGAGGACGCCAACTCCCCGACCTGGGACAACATCATCGCCGGCCAGCTCAACCTGCAGGACGCAGTTCGCGGCACCATCGAGCTGGTCACCCCCGACAGGACCTACCGGCTCGACCAAGCGACCGCCACCCTGATGGTCCGGCCCCGCGGGTGGCATCTCACTGAGAAGCACTTCACCATCGCCGGCGAGCGCATCTCGGCCACCCTCTTCGACTTCGGGCTCTACCTGTTCCACAACGGGCACGAGAGCCTGTCGCTGGGCTTCGGACCGTACTTCTACCTGCCCAAGCTCGAGAACCACCTCGAGGCCCGGCTCTGGAACGACGTGATGATTGCGGCCGAGGACACCCTGGGGCTGCCGCCCGGCTCGATCCGGGCCACGGTGCTGATCGAGACCATCACCGCAGCGTTCGAGATGGACGAGATCCTCTACGAGCTGCGCCCGCACATCTGCGGACTCAACGCCGGACGGTGGGACTACATCTTCAGCGTTGCCAAGCGCTTCCACAGGGATCCGGAGTTTGTCCTGCCCGACCGGTCGCGGGTGACCATGACCTCACCGTTCATGCGGGCCTACACCGAGCTGTTGGTCGATACCTGTCACCGCCGCGGCGCCCACGCCATCGGCGGCATGTCGGCCTTCATCCCCAACCGCCACGAGACCGCGGGTCACCGAGGCCGCCCTGGCCAAGGTCCGCGAGGACAAGCGCCGCGAGGCCGGCGATGGTTTCGATGGGACCTGGGTGGCTCATCCCGACCTGGTGCCGACGGCCATGGCGGAGTTCGACGCGGTGCTCGGCGATCGGCCCAACCAGCTGGACCGACGGCGCACCGAGGTTCACGTCGGTCCGGATCGTCTGCTCACCGTCGAGCGCACCGCGGACGGCATCACCCGCAGCGGCCTCGATACCAACATCTCAGTCGGCCTGCGCTACCTGGTGGCCTGGCTGTCGGGAACCGGTGCGGCGGCCATCGACGACCTCATGGAGGACGCCGCCACCGCCGAGATCAGCCGCGCCCAGGTCTGGCAGTGGGTCCATCACCGCCTGAGCATGGCCGAGAACGACGGCCGAAGGTCACCGGTCACCGAGGAATTGGTGCGCCGGCTTCTCGACGACACCGAGCGGGGTCTGATCGCCAGCGGCCACGATCCCGCCCTCGTCACCCGGGCCCGAGGTGTGTTCGAAACCGTGGCGCTGGCCGACGACTTCCCGGCGTTCCTCACGCTTCCCGCCTACGAGCTCCTCCCCTAGGCAGGACACCAGAGAGAGAGGATCTCCTCCCACAAAGGATCACCCATCATGAATCTCAACTTTCGAAACAGCGCCGCGAGGCTGGACCAGGAATGGCGGGTCAATCCGCGCTGGATCGGGGTCGAGCGTCCCTACGACGCCGATGACGTCCTCCGGCTGCGCGGCTCGGTGGCGATCGAGCACACCCTGGCCCGTCAGGGTGCCCAGCGCCTCTGGGACATGCTGCACGGCGAGGACCACATCAGCAGCCTCGGAGCCATGACCGGCGCGCAGGCGGTGGAGATGGTCAAGGCCGGACTCAGGGCCATCTATCTCTCCGGTTGGCAGGTGGCCGCCGATGCCAACCTCTCCGAGCAGGTCTACCCGGATCAGAGCCTGTACGCGGTCAACAGCGTCCCGGCCGTGGTGCGCCGTATCAACAACGCGCTCCTCCGAGCCGACCAGATCGAATGGGCGGAGGCCGCATCCAGGGGCGACACCGACGGCCATCGCGAGTGGCTGGTCCCCATCGTGGCCGACGCCGAGGCCGGGTTCGGGGGCGCTCTCAACGCCTTCGAGCTGATGAAGAGCATGGTCGAGGCCGGTGCCGCCGGTGTGCACTGGGAAGACCAGTTGTCATCGGAGAAGAAGTGCGGGCACATGGGTGGCAAGGTCCTCATCCCCACCGCGCAGCACATCCGCACCCTGGTCGCGGCCCGGCTTGCCGCCGACGTGTGCGATGTCCCCACCCTGATCGTCGCCCGCACCGACTCGCTGAGCGCCAACCTGCTCACCAGCGACGTGGATGCGCGCGATCGCGAGTTCTGCACCGGGGAGCGCTCGGCCGAGGGCTTCTACGCTGTGCGACCGGGCATGGACAGCGCGGTCGCACGGGGCCTCGCCTACGCGCCCTACGCCGACCTGATCTGGTGCGAGACCTCGACCCCCGACCTCGAGGAGGCCAGCGTCTTCGCCGAGCGGATACGGGCGGAATATCCCGACAAGCTGCTCGCCTACAACTGCTCGCCGTCCTTCAACTGGAAGAAGCACCTGGATGACCGGACCATCGCCTGTTTCCAGAAGGAGCTGGCATCCATGGGTTACGCGTTCCAGTTCGTCACCCTGGCCGGCTGGCACGTGCTCAACGAGTTCGACCTTCAGCCTGGCCCGCGGCTACGCGCAGCGCGGCATGAGCGCCTACGTGGAGTTGCAGGAGCGCGAGTTCGACATCGAGGACCAGGGCTACACCGCCACCCGCCACCAGCGCGAGGTCGGCGCCGGCTACTTCGACGACGTCATGGCGACCGTCAGTCGCGGCCACTCGTCCACCCTGGCCCTGGCCGGCTCGACCGAGGAGGCACAGTTCGAGGTGACCGGCTCCGCCCGCCGCGAACGAGCCTCCTAGCCCTCCTCCTCAGCTCGCCGGCTGGTCGCGCGATCCCGGGCGATCAGCCGGCGCAACCCGGAGACGGCGGTGTCGATCGCGGAGTCGATGGGCAGGCGGCCGGGGTCGGGCAGCCCGCTCAGGCCCCCGGCCACCCGGTCGATGACGGCGAGCACCGCCCCGGCCCGGACCCGCCGGACCCGGGCGACGGTGAGCAGGGTCGCGGTCTCCATCTCCACCGCCAGGCAGCCGGCTCTCGCCCAGGCGGACCAACGCGCCCGGATCTCACCCTCCAGCGGGAAGCGCTCCGGCTCCATCTCGGCGTAGAAGGCGTCGTTGCTCAGCACCACCCCGACCCGGCAGCGGTGGCCGGCCGCCTCGGCGGCCTCCCGCAGCGCCACCACCACCTCCAGGTCGGCGACCGCGGGGAAGCCCTCCGGAGCGTAGTGCGCCGAGGTGCCCTCCCCCCGGGCCGCCGCCTGAGCCACCACCACATCACCCAGGCCGAGCTCGGGATCGAGGGCCCCGCAGGTCCCCACCCGCACCAGGGTCTGGGCGCCGAGCTTGATCAGCTCCTCGACCGCGATCGCAGTGGATGGACCGCCGATGCCGGTCGAGGTGACGCTCACCAGGGCTCCGTCCAGGCTGCCGGTGTAGGTGGTGAACTCGCGGTTGGCAGCGACCTGCCGCGCCCCCTCGAGGCGCTCAGCGATGGGCGCGCAGCGCCCCGGGTCGCCCGGGAGCAGAAGGTAGCTCCCGACCTCGCCGGGCCCCACCTGGAGGTGGTACTGGCGCTCGCCCACAATCGGCGAAATCTAGCAGGGTGCCCCCGCGTACGATGACCGATCGTGGAGCATCAGCGCCGCATCGCCGTTGGCAGCGATATGCGCCATCCGGTGGCGGAGGCGGTGGCCGAGCACCTGGAGATCGCCGGGATGGCGGTGATCCGCTGCGGAGCCGTTGGCGGACCGGACACCCCCTGGCCCGATGCGGCCCAACAGGTTGCCCGCCTCGTCGCCCAGGGAGCCGCCGATTCCGGCGTGGTCTGCTGCTGGACCGGGACCGGGGTGAGCATCGCCGCCAACAAGGTCCCCGGCATCCGAGCCGCCCTCTGCGGCGATGCCGAGACCGCCCGGGGCGCCCGGCGCTGGAACGACGCCAACGTCCTCGCCCTCAGCCTGGGCTCCTCCACCCCGGAGCTGGCGGTGGGGATCGTCGACGCCTTCCTGGCGACCGCTGAGGTCGACCCGGCGGAGGCCGGCAACATCGACCGGCTGGCGGAGATCGAACGCCGCTACGCGGGCCCTCCGTCGCGCCCCTGAGCTCGGCGGCCGCCGCAGCCTCGGTACCCTTCGAGTACTGTGACCGCCGCCACTCGCATCCTCTGCGTCATGGGATCGGGCGAGACCGCCCCGACCATGGCCGGCGTCCATCGCGAGCTGATCGAGCGGCTTGGCGGCGCCTCCGCCCGGGCCGTGCTGATCGACACCCCCTTCGGCTTCCAGGAGAACGCTGACGAGCTGGTGGCCCGCGCCCAGGAGCATTTTCAGCGCAGCATCGGACACCCCCTGGAGCTGGCCAGCCTGCGCAGCGCCGAGACTGCCTCCGAGGTCGAGAAGGAGGCCGCCTACAGCCGCATCCAGGAGGCCGAGTACATATTCGCCGGCCCGGGAAGCCCCAGCTACGCGCTGGTCAACTGGCAGGGTTCCGAGGTCCCGCGGCTGCTCCGCGAGAAGCTGACCGCCGGGGGGTGCGTCACCTTCGCCTCGGCCGCCGCCATCAGCCTCGGGATCGCCGCCCTCCCGGTGTACGAGATCTACAAGGTGGGGGCGCCGGTTCACTGGCTCGAGGGCCTCGACCTGCTCTCGGTCGCGGGCATCCGAGCCGCCCTGGTCACCCACTGGGACAACGCCGAGGGAGGGACCCACGACACCCGCTACTGCTACATGGGCGCGACCCGGCTCGCTCGCCTCGAAACCCTGCTTCCCGAGGGCGCCGCCATCCTCGGGGTCGATGAGCACACCGCCCTGATCCTCGATCTGGGAGAGGAGCGGGTGTGGGTGCGAGGCCGGGGGCGGGCGGTGGTGCGCCGCGCCGGGGCCGAGACCGTGCTCGAGTTCAGGCACTGAGACAACGCTCGCGGAGCTGCAGGCGCTGCTCGCCGGCTCCTCGCTCATCGCCTCGCCCCGCGCCCGCCACCTGGAAGGCCCGGCCGAGCCCCCCGCGGAGCAGACGCCGTTCATGGAGGTGGTGGGCCTCCGTCAGGATCAATTCAACCGCGCCCAGGGAAACAGAGACGCGCAGGCGATGGTCGCCGCCATCCTGGCCGTCGACACCGACCTGGCCCAATGGGCTGGCGAGACCTTCTCCGGCGACGAGCGCGACCGGGCCCGGGCCCTGCTGCGGCGGATGGTGACCCGGCTTGGCGAGGTCGCCCTCCAGGGCGCGGCCGATCCCCGGGAGCGGATCGCACCGCTGGTCGAGGGGATCCTCCAATTGCGCCGTCGCTTCCGCGACGAGCGCCGTTTCGCCGATGCCGACCTGCTTCGCGACCTGCTCACGGGGTGCGGGATCGAGGTTCGCGACGGCCGCCCGGGCGAGGTCAGCGAGTGGGAGCTGGCCGCCGCCGGAGCGGTGGAAAGCCCCGGAGCCGACTGAGCGCTCCAGCGGGGAACATCCCCGGCGGAGGTTGAGCGCTGGGCGGAGACGAGCCGCGCCGATCAGGCGGCGTGGCGGGCCACGGGCAGCACGATCGAGTGCTGGTCGCGGGCGATGCGGGTGAGCTCGTCGTCCCGCCCCTGCCACATCATGGCCAGCATCTGAAAGTCGCCGCGCAGGCTCCACAGCGGGTGGCCGAAGGTGGCGGGCCGGTTCTTCTCGATTGCGAAGTGGCTGTACCAGGCGAGTCCGTAGGCGATCACCGGGAAGGCGAGAACCCCGACCGGGCGCCGTGCGATCAGCGCAGCCGACGCCGCCAGGGCGCCCAGGTGGGTGCCGGCGAAGTGAAGCCGGCGGGTGGCCGGCTGGCTATGCTGGCCGACGTAGAAGGGAAAGAACTCCTGGTAGGAGCGGAACTCCCTCACGCCGGCGCGCGCTCTCCGCCTGGTCCCATCCGGAGAGAGTACGCCAGCCGCCCCTCCCCGAAGCCCTGCCCCGGGGCTGTCCACGGCACCGGTCAAGGTGACCCGACCTGGATCGTCCCGGTCAGCGGGACGCCGATGACCTGATTGCGCTGGGTGGGCACCAGGCTCGCGTCGATGCTGCCGGTGGCCTTGGGGACCACGTCCACCTCGATGCTGACGCTCTCCTGCGTCGCCAGCATCCCCCCGCAGGCTATCCCGTTCACCGCGCCGAAGGTCTCGATGCCCTGGAAGTTGACGCTCACGAAATCGACCGGTTTGCTGAAGGTCGCCTTCACGCAGGTCGGGTTGATGGTCTGGTCGCCGTCGCTGGTGATCTCCAGGTCCATGATCAGCGGCTGGTTGACGGTTGCGTGGGTGGGCAGGGATCCGTCGATCTCGGCCGTGGTCGGCCCGGTGTTGTCGAGCAGCGGCCAGAGCACCCCGAAGAAGATTGCCAGCAGCAGCCCCACGGCAAAGAGGCCGCTGAGCGCCAGCTTTGCGGAGACGGGCAGCCTTCCGTACCTCCGACCCACATGCTCTCGCATGGGCACATGGTGATGGCTCCAGCGCTCCGGACGCCGGGCCGGCCCTGCTGACCAGCGGCGGTCTCCTCGATGCTGAGCTTGGAGAAGATCGCCGATGGAGGGGCTTCGTCGCCGCCGTCGCGTGCGTGAAAACCGTTGGCGCCACAGGGCTGTCAGGGAGTCGATGGGCACCGAGGCCATGGCCTCCTGTGACCTCGAATGGGTGCGATGCGGGAGCCTGTGCGACACTCGGGCGATGGCCGCACCCATGACCACCGAGCTGCTCGTCGAGCAGGCGGGGCGGTTGGGGCAGGACGGCCTTCGCTTCAGCGCGCGCCAGCTGTACTACGCCTGCTGCCGGGCGGTCGAGCAGCCCCCTCGGTCCGCCACCGGCGGCATCATCGGCACCTCCGCTCTGCTCATCCTCCTCGCCGCCGCCTTGGTCCGTGTCCAGACCACGCCGCCGGTGTCGCCGATCCTCGCTCTGATCGGCGCTGCCGGCCTGCTCCTCGCGCTTCTCAACGCCCACGTCGAGCGAGGCCAGGCGCGGGAGCGGGCGCTCGCCTCCCGCCCGCTGGCGGTGAGCTTCGACGCGTTCGCCGCCGGGCCGCTCAGCCGTGCCCTGCGCGACCGGTCGGAGGGCCTGCGCGGCCTGGTTGGTTTCCCGGACGCCTCCGCGGACGGAACTGAGCCCCGACCCTCCGACCGGGTCGCCCCAGCCCCAGGTCGCAGCCCGGCCCCTGGCGGGGCTCCGCCGGGGGCACGGCGCGGCCGGCGGATGCTGGTCGTCTGCGATCGGCCCGAGACGGCCCTGCTGATGACCTCCAACCTCGAGCAGCTACCGGCAGGAACGCAGGTCATCGACGGCTCGGGCCTTGGCATCGACGGTGGGCCGGCGCCGGCCCTGTCGGTGCGCCGGCGCCGGGTGGTGGCCCTGCACGACGCCGACCCCGCCGGCTGCGGCCTCGCCTCCCGCCTGCGTCTGGCCGGTGCCGCCGGGGTCGATGACGCCGGGCTGCTGCCCCCCGCCACCGACACCGGCCTCCAGGTGATCGAGGGAGCCCCGGCCCGGACCCCCGCCGGCATCGAGGCCGACCTCACCCCCGAGCAGATCGGCTGGCTGCTGAGCGGCCGGCGCCTCGAGCTGGCCACCCTGGGCCCGCCGGACGTGGTCGCCATGGTCCTCACGGCAGCGAGTGGGGCCGGCCCGGCTTCGCGCGGGCGCGGGAAGCGAGCGCCTCAGGTACCTTCGGCCGCCGGCTGAGGGCCGGCGCTGGGGGTGGCGCTCAGGTCGGGGTCCCAGAGCCCCGCCCGGTACAGGCGACCGGGCAGCTCAGCAACGCCGAGGTCCTCGGCGAGGCGGGCGCTCACCGCGCAGTAGGCACGGAGGTCCGCGTCGATCCGGGCCCCCTGGGCGGTCAGGCCGAGAAGGGCGTCCTCGCTGCAGACATTGCCGGTGGAACGGGGAGCGAAGGGGCATCCCCCGATTCCTCCCGCGGAGCCGTCGAACCGGCGGACCCCCGCGGCGAAGGCGGCGAGAACGTTGGCCACCCCCAGGCCGCGGGTGTCGTGGAAATGGCAGCTCAGGCGCGGTCCGGGCACCAGGCGTCGCACCCGGTGGAGCAGATCGGCCACCCCCGTCGGTGTGGCCACTCCGATGGTGTCGGCGACGCCGATCTCGTCGGCGCCGAGCTCGAGAAGGCGGCCGCAGAGCTTCGCGACCCGGTCCGGATCGACCCACCCCTCATAGGGACATCCGAAGGAGACCGAGAGGGCGACGTCGACACGGCAGCCGGCGGGTCGGGCAAGCTCGGCAATCTTGCCGATCTCGTCCAGAGACTGCTGAACGCTGCGGTTGACGTTGCGGCGGTTGAAGCTCTCGGTGGCTCCCACCGTGACCACCACGTTGCCAAGGCCGTGCTCCAGGGCCCTCTCGAGTCCGCGAAGATTGGGGATCAGCACCCGCAGCCGGGGCAGCGGCTCCTGCCCCAGCGCGGTGAGCACCTCGGCAGCGTCCGCCATCTGGGGCACCGCCCGAGATGAGACCAGGGCGGTGGCCTCCACCCGCGGGGCCCCGGCGTCGAGGAGACCCTGGATCAGCCGGACCTTGATCTCGGGGGCAACCATCCCACCAGACCAGCTCTGCAAGCCGTCCCTCGGGGCGACGTCGGTCCAGAGAACTCGATCGCCGTCCCCGCCCGCCGTGGTCACCGGCCCAATGTACCGCCGGCTGTGAGAACTAGCTCGAGGGGGTGACGGTTCGGCGCACCAGCCCGCGACGGACGAAGCTCTCGAGGAAGGCGTAGAAGCGGGCCCTCTCGCTCGCCTCATGCCCGGGCGCCTCCGAGCCGGGGTTCCGGCGTCTCGAGATCCAGGGCGGGACCCCCTGGGCCAGCACCCGCTCTCCGAGGACCAGGGAGACCAGCGCATCGTCGCGCTCCTCCACCCGGAGCGCCACCCTGCACACGATGCCTTCCCGATTGGCGATCCGCCAGCCCCGCTCCCATCTCCTGCCCCCGTCGGGGGCACGGCTGACGTTGACCGAGCGGTCGTCGAAGGCCAGCTCGCCGGGCAGGAGTCCGGAGAGCACCGCCTCGTTGAGGGTGGCGAAGCCCTCGGTGAAGACCCAGCTCACCAGGGAGGCGCCGCGGTGATTGACCGGGGGCAGCGTCCGCGGATCGGAGGCCCTGGCGCCGAGGGCGACCAAGGTGGCAGCGTGACGGCGGCAGTAGCGACCACCACCGGCCGCTCGCGAGTGGCGCAGGCACCAGATCGTCTGGCAGGAGCGACCCTGGCTGTCGACGTACGCGCAGTGGATCGATGCTCCCGAGCGGCAGCCCCGCTCGGTGCAGGGCCCGATCTCGGCTTCGGGCTCCTCGGGCCGGTCGACGCCCTCTAGCTCGGGAAAGACCGCCTCGGCAAGCACCATCTGTCCATCCGTCCTCTCGTGGTCGTCCCCATCTGTGGGTTGCTGAAAGCTTAGGCCCGTTTGGTGCAAAACCAGCCGGCCTTATCCATTTCGTGACCCGATGCCGGAGGAGCCGGCGGCTCTTCGGATGAGGCTGTTTCGGTCATCTCCGCCCGCGGCTGTCCAACGCGGTGGAGAGGTCGCTGTCCACCCCCCTCGGCGGTGGGTTATCCTCCGGCCGATGCCCAGCCTCCCGGTTCCGCTCGAGGCCGCCGCAGTCCGGCTCCTCGATCCGGGAGGGGACATCGATCGCGACCTCGCCGGACAGCTGATCGCCCTCCCGGACGCGGACCTTCCGCTCCTGATCGGCCTCGCGCATCGGGTGCGTGTGGAGCGCATGGGTCCGGCCGTCGAGGTCGAATCGATCATCTCCGCGAAGACCGGGGGCTGCCCCGAGGACTGCAGCTTCTGTTCCCAGTCGGCGCGCTACACCACCGGCGTCGTCCGCCATCCCATGCTTCCCGCCGGCCAGCTCGTCGAGCTGGCCCGCCGGGCGCGGAGGTCGGGGGCCACCGAGTTCTGCATCGTGGTGGCGGTCAGGGGACCAGATCAGCGTCTTCTCGACCAGGTGTGCGAGGCGGCGCGCGCCATCCGTGCCGAGGTGGACATCGAGGTCGCCGCGTCACTGGGGTTGCTCCGAGCGGGCCAGGCCGAGCGGCTCGCCGCCGCAGGAGTTCATCGCTACAACCACAATCTCGAGGCCGGGCCCGGCTTCTTCCCCCGGATCTGCACAACCCACACCTTCGAGGATCGTCGGCAGACATGCCGGATGGTCATCGCGGCGGGGATGGAGCTCTGCAGCGGGGGGATCTTCGGAATGGGGGAGACCTGGGACGACCGGCTGGACCTCGGATTCGCGCTGCGTGAGCTGGGAGCGCGCGAGATACCCTGCAACTTCCTCGACCCGCGGCCGGGAACGCCGCTCGCTGACCGCGCCCCTCTGCCGCCGCTCGACGCGCTGCGCTGCACGGCGATGATGCGGCTGGTCAACCCGGAGGCGGTGATCCGCTACGCCGGTGGACGGGAGCTGGTGCTTCGCGACCTCCAGGCCTACGCCATGCTGGCCGGGGCCAATGGCCTGATCGTGGGCGACTACCTGACCACGCTGGGGCGAAATGCCGAGCTGGACCTGGCGATGCTTGCCGACCTGAGCATGCCGGTTGCCACCGCACCTCTCACCGGCACCCGCGGTAGCGCCGTGGTCGGCACCGCTTAGCGCTCGCTTCGGAACGCCTTCATTCTCGATTCGTCACCGGTGCGCTCTAGGCTGGGCCCCGGCGATGCACGTCACCGCGCCGAGGCGGGGAGCAGCTTCCTTCGTGCCGGCGCCGGCCGGGGCACGCACCCATCAGCCTGCCCGGGTCCCGATGCGGCCGCTGCTCATTGGCGGATGGGCGCTGGGGCTGCTGCTGCTGGTGGGAGCGGGCGCGGCGGGCGCCCTGATGGGCGCGCCCGGGTCACACGATCCCTGGGTGCTCGCTCTGCTCTGCGCAGCACTGGTGGCCATGGTGGCGGGGATCGCCGGCCTCCAGCTCCGCCTGCGCCGGCTGGCCCGGGACCGTCGGGTCGACGAGAACCGCGAGCTCGAGCTCACCGCGGAGCGCGAGGCCCTGGTCCACCTAGCCCTCGAAGCCGCGGACCGAGAGCGTCAGCGGCTCGCCGCCGATCTGCACGATGGCGTCATCCAGCTGGTCAGCGCGGTGACCCTTCGCTGCGCCACCGTGGCTCGCAGCCTCCACCGCGACTCTGCGAAGTCGCCGGAGCACGCGATGGATGCCGCGGCCAGCCTCGATCGGATCACCGTCGACCTGCAGGCCGTCACCGCCGATCTGCGCACCCTGATGGGGGCGCTGGCCGGGGATGAGATCGAGAGCGATGGACTCAACGGAGCCCTCAGCGCGCTGCTCCTCCCCCTCGCTGAGAGTGGCGTGCGTGTGGACCTGTCGGTGGGGGAGCTCGCCTGCGACTCTGCGGTGCGAACCCTCGTCCACCGGGGGGCGCAGGAGCTGATCCGCAATGCTGCCAAGCATGCCGCGGCCAAGCGGGTGGTGGTCTCGGTCAGCCAGGATGCCGGCGGCGTCAGGCTGCGCTTCCAGGACGACGGTCGCGGGTTCGATCCCCGGGGGCTCGATGAGCGTCGCCACCTGGGCCACCTCGGGCTGCGCCTGCTGGACCAGCGCATCCGTGATGCTGGCGGCGAGCTGCGCATCGAGACCGCTCCTGGCCGAGGCACCCTTGCCGAGGTGACCCTGCCCCCCGGTGCCCCTGCCCTGGACCGGACCTTCGTCGCCGTCTAGCGCAGCGTTGCTGCCGCCGGTTATCGCCGGGGACCGGCGACGATGATCGCCGCCGGCTCAGAGCTCCATGCTCGGGGCGGTGATCAGACCCTCCCGGATGGCGATGGAAACCGCCTCCAGCTTGGAGTGGGCGCCCAGCTTGCCGATGATGCTCTGAATGTGGTTGCGCAGGGTGTGGATGCTGATGAAGAGCCGCCGGCTGATCTCCTCGTTGGCGAGGCCGTCGGCCAAGCAGAGCAGGACCGAGGTTTCGCGCGGAGTCAGCGGCTCGAGCAGCGACGACTCCGAGCGCCCGTCAGCTCCGGTGAGGCGTCCCAGCATGCCCGGCGACACCGCGGTCGCTCCGGTGGCCGCGGCACGGACCGCGGCGGCGAGCTCCTCGATGCTGTCGCCCTTGGTCACGAAGCCGGCGCATCCCGCCGCGAGAGCCTCGCTCAGGACGCTGGATTCGGCGGCCGCGGTCACCAGGACGACCCTGGCGCCGGGCCGGAGGGCCCGCAGCTCAGCGGCGGCATGGGTGCCCTGACCGTCGGGAAGGCGCTGGTCGAGCAGTACCACATCCACCTCGGTCACCTGGAGAAGCCGGCGCGCGTCGGCGAGGGTGCCCACGCTGTCCACCACCTCCATGTCGGCCTCCTCGTCGAGGGCGGCGGCCACGGCCTGCCTGAACATCCGATGGTCATCGACCACGAAGACTCGGATGGGTCGGGACGGCGCACCGGGCACGGCGCTCTCCTTGGAGATTCATCGGCGGTCAGCGCTTGCCGCTCTTGAGCCATTGTCGGAGTGGATGTCGCATCCGGGGTGCGCCCTTCGTGGGTCTGTGACGATCGCGTATCCGCTGAGGCCCGGTGTTGCAACCCCGTCACCCCCTGCACCCGGCACTAGTGCAGGAGCATCAGCCGAAATCCGATCGTCCGCCTCTGGTGGACGCGCCGCCCGGCGACCACGATGGTGGTGAACCAGCCAACACCTGAGGCCCTCCAGTGATCAGCACCGTCAGCCTTCCCAGTCGGCGATCCGGCGTCATGCCCCGACTCATCCGCGGTGTCGCCGCCGACCTCGGCGCTTACCGCGCTGCCCGCCTGGCCGACCTCCGCGCTCTTGCCGTCGATTCGGTGGCCTGGTACCTGGCGGTCGCGGTGCTGGTGTCACAGCTTGCTGACGCGCTGACCACCCTGCTTGCGCTCGCCAATAATGCGGCGGAGGGGAACCTGCTCACTGCCACGGTGATCGAGCGTTGGGGGCTGCCCGGTCTCCTATTCGAGAAGACCGTGATCACTGGGGTCGTCATCTGGAACATGGCCCGGCTCCGGGGCCGCAGCGCCTGGGCTCTCGGACTCGCCGCCGGCTGCGTCGGGTTTGCCGCCGCGGGGTGGAATCTCCACCTGCTCCTCGGCTGGTGAACGATGCGGTGATCGCCCTGGAGCCGAGCTCGCTGGACCCCCCGGCACCGCGCCCGCCGGCGACGGTGGAGGCGGCACTCCTGGCCCTGGCCGGCTCTGAGCTTGGCGAGCTTCGCGAACGCGTGGTGGAGATCGCCGTGGAGCGGACCGGCGCGGACGTCGTGGTCCTTCTCGACGTCGGCGCGGCCGACCTGCACATCACCGTCGTCGCCCAGCACGGCCTGCCGGTCACCGGCGACCTCACCGCCACCGCCGCGGATGTCGCCCTGCTGCTCGGCAACACCGAGGCCAGGCTGTCCTCGACCCCCGGGGGCGGCGGAGGCGCCATCACCGAGCTGCTGCGCAGCAACGGCCTCAGGACCGGGATGGTCGCTGGGCTCGGTCGGCATGGTGTGGACCAGCTCCTGGTCGCGGGGCGCGCCCGGGGACGATTCGGCACCTCGGCCGGGCCGATCCTCAATGAGCTCGCGGCTGTCCTCGCGCGTGCCGACGCTCAGCACCGGCTCTCCGAGCTTGCCGAGACACGTCTGCGCCGTCAGGCGGCGGTGGCCGCGCTCGGCCAGTCTGCACTCGGCGGCGATGACGTCACCGCCCTCGCCCAGGCTGCGTCCGAGGCTATCGCCGCGAACCTCCCCGCCGCGATCGTCGGAGTCCTGGAGAGGAGTGGCGACGGCTTCGCCGTCCGGGCCGGAATCGGCCTGACTGACGAGATTGCCGTGGGGCGCGAGCTGCGCAGCGATCAGACCTTCTCGGAGACGGTGATGCGCACCGGCGAGCCCCTGCTGGTGGCGGACATCGCTGGAGATGCCATGTCTCGCAAGGCGATTCTCACCCGTCTGCTCGGCAGCGGAAGCCTCTTGGTCGTGCCCATCCAGAGTGGGCGGCGACCGATCGGCACGGTGACCGTGGTGTCTCGGACCAGGAATGCCTACGGAGCCGACGACGTCACCTTCGTCCAGGCGCTGGCCAACGTCGTCGCCCTCGCCGCGGAGAGGGCCAGGGTGCAGGCTCAGCTGCGCCTTTCGGTGGAGGAGCTTCGCAAGAGCGCCGAGGACCGCCAGCACCTCCTGGCCCACGTCGTCCAGGCCCAGGAGGAGGAACGGCGGCGGATCGCCGATGACATCCACGACAACTCGGTCCAGGTGATGACCGCGGTCGCCCTGCGTCTGGCGACCCTCCGTCGCCGCCTCGGTGAAGACCGGCTGGACCCGCTGATGACCAACCTCGAGCACGACGTGCGGCAGTCGATCACCCGCCTCCGCCATCTGATGTTCGTGCTGCGTCCTCCGGCCCTGGAGAACCAGGGGATCGCTGCGGCGCTCCAGGCCTTCCTGGCCCTGGTGACCGAGGAGGCGGGACTGAGCTATTCGCTCGAGGACCGGCTGCGAATCGAGCCGGAGACCGAGGCCAGGATCGTTGTCTACCGGATCGCCCAGGAAGCGGTCGCCAACGTCTGCAAGCACGCCCGGGCAACCCGGATCGAGGTGATCCTGGACGAGGCCGACGGCGGGGTGCTGGTGACCATCAGGGACAACGGCGTCGGCTTCGACGCCAATCGGCCGGCTCCAACCGCGCCGGGGCACCTGGGCTTGGCGGTGATGCGCGAGCGGGCTGAGCAGAGCGGGGGATGGTGCGTGGTCGAGAGCCTGACCGACCACGGCACCACGGTCCGCTACTGCGTTGGCAGCCGGGCTCTGCGCACCCCGGAGCCACCTTCCGAATACCCCATGGCGGTGATGCGATGACGCTGCGCGTCCTGATCGCCGACGACGACCCCTCGATGCGCAGCGCGCTCGGAGAGATGGTGGACAGCGAGCCGGGTTACGAGGTGGTCGGCCTGGCCGCCGATCCCGAGACCGCCATCGACCTCGCCGGCACCCATCGCCCCGACGTCGCCATCCTGGATGTCAAGATGCCCGGCGGCGGAGGCTTTCGGGCCGCTCAGGGGATTCGCGCCGCCTCTCCCGAGACCCGCATCGTCGCTCTCTCCGCCTGGGACGACCGCGACACGGTGTACCGCATGCGCCGGGCCGGCGCCGTCGGCTACCTGATCAAGGGTTCCGCGCCCGACGACATCTTCGGGGTCATCGAGAAGGTCGCCCCGCGAGCCGAGCAGCTGGGTCCGCCCGACTCGGCGCGGGGTGTGGGGTGGTGAGCTAGCCGGTCACTGCCCGGTCAGCGATCTCCAGGGCACCATCCAGGATCTCGAAGCCCTGAGCGAGCTCGCTCTCGCTGATGCAGAGCGGCGGGTTGGTGTGGATGGAGTTGGCGCTGATCATCGTGTAGAGGCCGCGCTCGCGGAGCTGCCGGCCGATCGCCGCCATCTCGGGGCTGGTCCCGTTGAACTCGGTCATCGGCATGTACGGCTCCCGGCTGCGAACCAGGTCGATGATCCCGAAGAGCCCGAGGTTGCGGTGGGCTCCAACACTCGGATGACGGGCGGCAAGACGCTGGTGGTGGGAGCGCATCACCGGATCCATGGCCGCGGCCCGCTCGATCAGGCCGTCCTCCTCGTACACCGCGATCGTGGCCAGCGCGGCGGCCAGTGACACCGGGTGGCTCGAGTAGGTGAGCCCGCCCTGGAAGACCATGGTGTCGAGCTTCTCGGCGATGTGCCGGCGCATCGCCACCGCGCCCAGGGGCAGGTAGGACGAGGTCAGACCCTTGGCCATGGTCATCAGATCGGGGACGGTGTCCCAGTGCTGGATTGCGAACCAGCGGCCGCTGCGGCCGAAGCCCGCCATGACCTCGTCGGCAACCATCAGGATTCCGTGGCGGTCGCAGATCTGGCGGACGCCCTGGATGTAGCCATCGGGTGGGATGAGCACCCCGTTGGTGCCGACGATCGTCTCCAGGAAAACGGCGGCGATGGTGTGTGGCCCCTCGTACCGCACCACGTCCTCGAGCCCCTGCAGGCTCTCCGCGACGGGACGCGGGTCACGCTCCCCGAAGCGGTGGGTATCCGGGTATCGGATCACGCCGACCAGGCCGGGCTCGTTGGCCCAGCGGCGCGGATCACCGGTCAGGCTCATGGCCCCAAAGGTGGCGCCGTGATACGCGCGATAGCGGGCCAGCACCTTGTAGCGCCCGGTGACGTGGCGGGCGATCCGCAGCGCGTTCTCCACGGCCTCGGCGCCACCGAGGGTGAACAGGACCTTGTCCAGGTCCCCGGGCATGATCTCGGCCAGCTTGCGGCCGAGCTGCGCCCGAACCTCGGTGACGAACGCGGGTTGCACAAACTGGAGGCGGGTGGCCTGCCGGGTGATTGCCTCGACCACGCGCCGGTCGCCGTGGCCGATGTTGACGGACATCAGCTGGCTGTTGAAGTCGAGGATCCGCCTGCCCTCGGGAGTGAACAACCACACCCCCTCGGCCCGGTCGATGGCGATCGGGTCGACCGACCCCTGCATCGACCATGAGAACAGGGTGTGCTGCTTGGCCAGCCGGGCGATCTCCTCGCTGCTCATGGTGGCCGCCGTGGACTCGGGTCTGCCGGCCTGAGCCACGCGAGCGCCACCGGCTGCGTCGCTCACCATCGGGACACGGGGAGACGCTCGCCCACCGGGGACGTCCGTGAATCGGCTATCAGCTTGGGGATCATCGGTCAGACACGCCGCAGGCACCAGCTTTCCATCGGGTGGATGGGCCGTCAAGGGGGGCAGCGCCCCGCGCATCTTGCGCCCGCCGACCGGCCGGTTGTCGGGGAAGGACAGGGATGCACGCAGCCTGCTGTCCCGCCCGCGACTAAATATCTGTCTGGGACAGAGGTGTTATCATGATGATCCGCAATGGTGACCTCCATCCCCACCGCTCGTGACGGCTCCGACCTGGCCCGGCTCCTGGGGCGCTTCCGCCGCTCCCTCAACCGCGCGGTGCGAGCCGAGATCGGCGCCTCCCCGCTTCCCGAGGCCCAGTCCGAGGTGCTGCGCCATGTGGAGAGGCGTCCGGGCACCAGCGTTCACCGTGCTGCCCTCGAGCTCGGCTTGGCCCCGAACACCCTGAGCACCCTCGTCCATCGCCTGGTCGACGCCGGGTTGCTGGAGCGCGAGCCCGACCTTCTCGACGGACGGGTGGCGCGGCTTCGTCTCACCGCCGCCGCCGATGATCGGCTCCGCCGCTGGCGTGACCAGCGTCACGAGATCCTGGAGTCCCACCTTGCCGCCCTCGCAGCCTCCGATCGGCGGGCTCTATCGCTTGCGATACCGGTGCTCGAGCGGGTGGTGGGCTCCCTGGAATCGGCGTGGCCGCCGGCCCGTTCCGTGCTCGTTCCCCTCGAGCAGGGCGACGCCGATGACGCTTGAGACGGCCGCCGCCGCGGCCCCACCGGCAGCCGTCGCGGGCCGGCCGGTGGAGATCTCCCAGCTGCGGGTCAGCTTCGGCGCCGTCCAGGCGGTCGCGGGCATCTCCTTCGGCATCGACCGCGGCCAGGTCTTCGCCCTGCTCGGCCCCAACGGGGCCGGCAAGACCACCACCATCCGCGTGCTGACCACTCTGATCCGCGCCGATTCCGGGACAGTGAGCGTATTCGGCCACGATGTCCGCAGTGAGGCGATGCTGGTGCGCCATCTGATCGGCTACCTCCCTCAGCAGCTGTCGGCCGACTTCCAGCTCAGCGGCTACGAGAACGTCTGGCTCTTCACCCGGCTGTTTGATCTGCCCCGCGGGCAGCGGGAGCGCCGCGCCCGGGAGGTGCTGGCTGCGATGGGGTTGGACGATGTCCGCGACCGTCTCGCCGGGACCTACTCCGGGGGCATGATCCGTCGCCTCGAGCTCGCCCAGGCGCTGGTCAACCGGCCCGCCCTGCTGGTCCTCGACGAGCCGACCATCGGCCTCGATCCCCTGGCGCGTGGCGACGTCTGGGAGCGGGTGGAGGAGCTGCGCCGCGAGACCGGAATGACGGTGCTGCTCACCACCCACTACATGGAGGAGGCGGACACCCTGTGCGACCGGTTGGCGCTGATGCACGGAGGCCGGATTCGAGCCGAGGGCACTCCCGAGGAGCTCAAGGCCGCCCTGGGTCCTGGCAGCACTCTCGACGACGTCTTCCGCCACTTCGTCGGCGCCGCCATCGAGGATGAGGAGTTGTCAGGAGGAGGCCGCGATGTCCGCCGTACGCGTCGCACCGCGCAGCGTCTCGGCTGAGGCCGAGGCTCCGCTCACCCGCCTGCCCGCCTGGTGGAGTCTGTATCCGAGCCGGATCCTGACCTTCTGGCTGGTCGAGCTGCGCAAGATCCGGCACGACCGGACCGAGCTCTACACCCGAGCGATCCAGCCGGTGCTCTGGCTGCTCATCTTCGGGGAGACGTTCAGCCGGATCCGGGCCATCCCGACGCCTCCCGGGGTGAGCTATCTCGCCTACCTCTCGCCAGGGATCATGGCCCAGTCGGCCCTCTTCATCGCCATCTTCTTCGGCATCCAGATCATCTGGGAGCGGGACTCGGGGATCCTCACCAAGCTGATGGCCACCCCAACCCCCCGGCTGGCACTGATCAGCGGCAAGGCCTTCGCCGCAGGGGTGCGGTCGGTCTCCCAGGTGGTGGTGATCCTGGTGCTCTCGGCGATCCTCCAGATTCACTTCGACTGGAACCCCCTGCATCTCGTCGGGGTCGCAGCGGTGGTGTGTCTGGGCGCCGCCTTCTTCTCCTGTCTCTCGATGAGCATCGCCGGGGTGGTTCTGCACCGCGAACGCCTCATGGGTGTGGGTCAGGCGATCACCATGCCCCTCTTCTTCGCCTCCAACGCCCTCTACCCGGTCTCGGTGATGCCGGGCTGGCTTCAGGGCCTGAGCGCGGCCAACCCGATGACCTACGAGGTCGACGCCCTGCGCGCGATGCTCATCGGCACCCCCAGCAATCTCTTCCTGGACTTTGGGGTTCTGCTGGCAGCGGTGGTGGCTGGGGTTGCCGCTGCCGCCGCGCTGCTTCCCCGGCTGGCGCGCTGACCGGGCACGGTCCCGCGGCGGCCGCGGCCGGCGGGGAGTCCCGCCGAGCGGGGGGTGAGCCCTGAGTGGCCCTGTCACCGGGCGAGGGAGGCGCGAAGCCCCCCTATCAGGATGAAGGGTCCCCGCGCCGCCCACGGCGTGGGGTACGCTGCCGTGGTGACCCAGACCGCCTCGGCTCCGGCGCGTGACGCGGCGGCTCGCCGCGACCAGTCCTGGGTCTTCTTCAACGGCGAGTACCGCAGATACGCCGACGCGCGGGTGGGGCTGATGACTCACGGCCTCCATTACGGAACCGGCTGCTTCGAAGGAATCCGCGCCTACTGGAGCGAGGAGCGCAGCCAGCTGTACGGGCTGTGGTTTCCCGAGCACTACCGCCGCCTTCACCAGAGCGCCCGTGCCCTGCAGATGCGCCTCCCGCACTCGGTCGATGAGCTGTGCTCGATCACTCTTGAGCTGCTCCATCGCAACGCGTACCGTGAGAACATCTACGTCCGTCCGCTGGTCTTCAAGTCGGACGAGGTGATCGGCGTCCGGCTCCACGACATCGGCGACAGCTTCGCCATCATCACCTCCCCGATGGGCGACTACGTGCCCACCCACGGAATGCGCTGCATGGTGTCGTCGTGGCGCCGCATCGAGGACACCATGGCGCCTGCCCGGACCAAGTGCACGGGCATCTACATCAACAGCGCCCTCGCCAAATCCGAGGCGGTGCAGGCCGGTTTCGACGAAGCCATCATGCTCACCGATGCTGGACATGTCTCCGAGGGAAGCGGCGAGAACATCTTCATGGTCCGCCACGGAGTGGTATCCACCCCCCCGCTGTCCGACAACATCCTGGAGGGGATCACCCGGCAGGGCCTCATCCACCTCTTCCGCGAAGAGATGGGCCTCGACGTGCAGGAGAGGTCGATCGACCGCAGCGAGCTCTACGTCGCCGACGAGGTCTTCATGTGCGGTACCGGTGCCCAGGTCGCGCCGGTGGTGGAGGTCGACCGCCGGACCGTTGGTGATGGCGAGCCGGGACCGCTGACCCTGCGGGTGCAGGACCTGTACCAGGGAATCGTCACCGGGGGAAACCCCAAGTACGCGGAGTGGTTGACCACCGTCTGGTGAGGTTCGCCGCCGCCCGGCGCAGCAGCCGGCGAGGCATCCGGCGGGGGTCCTCTCCGGCCCCGGCCAGGTCGGTGAGCGAGATGGCACCGGCAAAGCCCTCGGGGATTCCCTCCACGCTCCCGGCCACGGCAACGCAGGGAACGCCCTGCTGGGCGGCGCGCCGGGCCACCTCCATGGGCGCCTTGCCCGCGGCGGTCTGGAGGTCGAGACGGCCCTCCCCGGTGATGACCAGATCTGCTGATTGGATCGCGTGGTCGAGGTGGATGGCGTCGGCGACCAGGGCCGCGCCACGCACCAGCTCGCCGCCGATTGCGCACAGACCGTAGCCACTACCTCCGCCGGCTCCGGCCCCCGCCACGAGGCGCAGCGACGCCGCTACCCCGGCGTCGCGCTCCAGGGTGCAGCAGAGGCGCTCGAGGCCAAGTTCCAGCTGGCCAAGCTCGGCAGGAGTGGCCCCCTTCTGGGGGCCGAAGACGGTGGCCGCACCCTCCTTTCCGAGCAGTGGACTGATGACGTCGGTCGCCACCTCGATGCGAACCCCTTGAAGGCGGGCGTCGAGCTGGGCGAGGTCCGCGCTGTGGAGGTCCAGCAGCGCGCCGCCACCCCAACCGATCGGCCGGCCGCGCGCGTCGATCAACCGTGCACCCAGAGCCATCAGCAGCCCCGCGCCGCCGTCCGTACACGCCGATCCACCCACCCCGACGACGATCCTCCGAGCTCCGCGGTCGAGGGCGCCGGCGATCAGCTCGCCGGCTCCGCGAGAGCTCGCGAGCAGGGGCTGGTTGGGCCTGCTGAGCCGCCTCAGGCCTGCGGCCTCGGCCAGCTCCACCACGGCGATCCCCGGTTCGATCCACCCCAGCCGGGCCAGCACCCGACCTCCCAGGGGCCCGTGCACCCGAAGGGTTTCAGTCCGGGAGAGCGGGGCTGCCCCGAGCAGGATCTCGAGGGTCCCGTCTCCACCGTCTGCCATCGGGGTGCGGACGCCGTCCCCATCCGAGTCCGCCACGCCCAGCGACAGCGCTCGGGCGGCTTCGGCCGCGCCGAGCGTCCCCCGGAAGGCATTGGGGGCGCAGATCACCCGCGGCCTCATCGGGCGGCGGCGACAGGCTGCGCTCGGGGTCCTCGTCCACCCAGCCGGATGGTGCCGCCCCCCTGCGCCGCCGGCTCTCGGTCGACGAGCCGGTTGGGGCCCCCGTGCTGCTCGCGGCACCAGGCGCAGGCACCGAGGTGCTCGGTGACGAAGTCACGCTGCAGCGTGCGCAGATGACCGGTACCGGCGACCCCGAGGAGCTCCGCCACCCTCGCGCACGCCCCGGTATCCTCCGGGGGGCTCTCGAGGTGCAGGTACTCCTCGCGGAAGCGGCGTCTGGCCCGGTGCAGCAGGGTCTCGACAGCGGCCTCGGAGATGTTCATCACCCTGGCGATCGAGGCGTATGAGAGGCCCTGCAGCTCGCGCAGCGTGAGCACCATCCGCTGGCGCTCGGGAAGCTTCTTGGCCACCTCCCACACCAGCTGGCGGAGGTGGGCAAGCTCGAGGGCGTGTTCCGGCTGGCCGCGGGTATCGGGGTCGGCCAGGTGGAGCATCTGCTCGTCGGGGTCACCGTTGTCCTGGTGAGCGGCCCGCCGGCTGCGGCGCCGAAGCTCGTCCTGGCAGACGTTGGCCGCGATCCGGTTGATCCAGCCGGCGACGTTGAAGCTGTGATCGATGCGGTCGAGGGAGCGGAGAAGGTGGAAGAAGGTGTCTTGCACGAGGTCATCGGCGACCACGTCGTCGCTCACGTAGCGCAGACAGATGAGCCGCACCCGGCCCCCGTGGCGGCGAAAGAGCAGATCGAAGGCGCTGGCGTCTCCGCGACGGTAGGAGTCGATGAGGGCGATGTCGGGCGGTCGGAGATCGCCCACCGCATCCGTGATGCTCAAGCCAACCCCACCTGGTCGAAGAGCGGCCGATGGCAAGCCGAGGAGGCCGGACCGCCTCCGGGACGTCGTGGTCGCACCACGAGAGTAGCGCGGCGGACCAGGTCGCGCCCGCTGTCCTGCTCGCCTCCGACGCCTACCTCGGTCCGATCAGGGTGAAGTAGCCGTCCATCTCCTGGTCGGTCCACACATGGCCGTCGCACCTGTCGACCGCGACGACGGTTCCCGCGGTGGGGTCTCCGTCGCGGTCCGCCCCCGAGTCCGGGACCTTGAAGGTGTAGAACATCGGGTGCTCTCCGAGGAGCCGCGCCTGCCCAGCGCGGCCCCGCTTGCGGTCCGATCTCCCGGAACGCGGCACCTCCTCGGCACGGTGACCGGCTTCGCTGACGCTCAGCGCCGGCTCTCGATAGCGGATGGGCACGATCAGCGCGGTGATGCCGTGTCGATCCAGGCTCCGCCGCCGCGATCGGGCGATCTCGAGGCTCAGAGACTCTCCCTGGAACTCGAAGGCGAGGTCGAGAAGAGAGGCGGTGCGCGGGGGGTCCGATCCCCAGGGGTGGGCGCGAACGTAGACCAGGTCGTACTCGGCGCCGGGTTCGGAGAGCGGCTCCGGTGGCGGCTCGGTCAGCCGGTTCTTACGACCCGAGCCACCCATCGCGCCGGTGTCCTGAGCTCGGCCATGGTGGGCATGGTCTCAGGTCCCTCCCACACCCGGTTGAGCAAGCCGGTCCCGCCCTCCATCGCAACCGCGTCGCAGAAGCTCTCGCCGAGCTGGTACTGGCGCAGCTTGACCGCGATGCCGCTGAGCGCCAGGACCAGGCGCTCGACCAGGTTGCGCTCGGTCTGGCGGCGCGCGAAGGCGGCTTCCAGCTCCGCGAACTCGGGGATGTGGCGTCGCCCGACCCGGTGCATCACGAAGTTGCTGTAGCCCTCGAGTACGCTCATCAGGGCCTGGACCCGGGCCAGCCCGCGGAGCTGGCCGGACAGGGTGCCGCCCAGGCGGCGCAGCGTGTCGAGGTCGAGAGCCACCCGCTCCGACCGGCTCGCTTCGGCGACCAGCCCGCTCATCACCAGGCCGTTCATCAGCTCGCCGATGTGGGGCGCGAGCCAGGGGTGGGCCTCGAACTGCCACGCGTGGGTGGCCTCATGAAGGATGAGCCATCGCCGCAGCGGCTCGTCCGGGATCTGGTGGGCACGCTGAAACTGCTCGACATTGGGCTCGACCAGGTAGAGGGAGCGGGGTTCGCGATCACCGGCCATCGGGCCGGGGAGGGTCAAGACAGGATCGAACTGGCCGAGCACCCGCTGGGACATCAGGCCGAGAAGCTCGCCCATGTAGCGACTGGTCAGGCGCCGCCCGATGGCGGTGAGGGCGGACTCCGGGAGGCCGGCTCGGATCCGCTCCACCGGTTCGACCAGGCGCCGGACGATGACCAGGTTGGCGTCGATGAACCCGGTCCTGTCGAGCACCGTGAAGCGGGGAAGCGTCTCGGGCATGGGCCCGCAGACCTCGGCCATCAGAGGGGCGAGGCCGGCGGCATGCTCGTCGTAGACAGCGGCGAGCCGGGCCGCCCTCTCGCTGCCGATGCGCCGCCTTCCCCCCGACCGGGCCCAGGCGGTGCGGCGCACCGCGTCCCAGTCCATGAGCCCTGGCTCGGTGCCTGCTTGGCCGGCGCGGGACGGTTGATGCGATCGGGTCAGGGCCCGCACCGATACCGCCGCCCCCGCGACCGCCGCCACCGTCAGCGATCGCCGGATGATGGGGCCGCGGCTTGCCGGCATCGTCCGATCATAGGCGCTCCCCGCCGAACCCCGGTGGTCTGGCACTCGAGGGTCGGGCTCGCTAGCACTCTCGCACCCCGAGTGCTAAGATAGCGCCCGACACATTCGTCGATTCCAAGGAGCCCTGCCCGCCCGGCAGGGGGTGGAGGAGGTTCATGGCCAAACAGCTGCTGTATGACGTCGATGCCCGGGCCGCGCTCAAGCGGGGCGTGGACGCCGTCGCCAACTCGGTGAGGATCACCCTCGGGCCCAAGGGCCGCAATGTGGTCCTGGACAAGAAGTTCGGGTCGCCGACCATCACCAACGACGGGGTGACGATCGCCAAGGAGATCGAGCTGGAGCAGCCCTTCGAAAACATGGGCGCCCAGCTGCTCAAGGAGGTCGCGTCCAAGACCAACGACATCGCCGGCGATGGGACCACCACCGCGACGGTGCTCGCCCAGGCGCTCATCGAGGCCGGCCTGCGCCAGGTCGGGACCGGCGCCAACCCGATCATGCTCAAGCGGGGCCTCGACAAGGGCGTGGAGGCCATCGTGGAGGCCATCAAGGCCCAGTCGATCCCGGTGACCGAGCGCGAGAAGATCGCCCAGGTGGCCTCGATCTCCGCGGCCGATCCGGCGATCGGCGAGACCGTGGCCAACGCCATGGAGAAGGTGGGCAAGGACGGGGTCATCACCGTCGAGGAGTCCAAGGGCCTGGAGACCGAGCTCGAGCTGGTCGAGGGGATGCAGTTCGACAAGGGCTACATCTCCGCCTACATGGTCACCAACGCCCAGCGGATGGAGGCGGTGCTCGAGGAGCCGTACATCCTGATCACCGACCGCAAGGTTTCGGCGGTCGCCGACCTGCTCCCGATCTTGGAGAAGGTCGTCCAGATGAGCAAGCCGCTCTTGATCATCGCCGAGGATCTCGAGGGCGAGGCCCTGGCCACGATCATCGTCAACAAGCTCCGCGGCACCTTCAGCGCCGTCGCCGTCAAGGCGCCCGGCTTCGGTGATCGGCGCAAGGCGATGCTCCAGGACATCGCGATCCTCACTGACGGCACCGTGGTGAGCGAGGAGATCGGCATCAAGCTCGATTCGGCGACGCTGAATCAGCTGGGACGAGCCCGCCGGGTGACGATCACCAAGGACGACACCACCATCGTCGAAGGTGCCGGCAGCCAGGACGCCATCAAGGGCCGTATCGAGCAGATCAAGGCGGAGATTGACAAATCGACCTCCGACTGGGACAAGGAGAAGCTCCAGGAGCGTCTCGCCAAGCTCTCCGGCGGGGTGGCCGTCATCAAGGTCGGCGCCGCCACCGAGACCGAGCTCAAGGAGAAGAAGCACCGCATGGAGGACGCCGTCTCGGCCACCCGCGCGGCCGTCGAGGAGGGCATCGTGCCCGGAGGCGGGGTGGTTCTCATCAACTCGATCTCGGCACTCGACAAGGTCAAGGCCGAGGGCGACGAGCTCTCCGGGGTGAACATCCTCCGTCGCGCGCTCGAGGAGCCACTCCGCCAGATCTCACTGAACGCTGGGCTCGAGGGCTCGGTGGTGGTTCAGAAGGTCAAGACCCTGCCCAAGGGCCAGGGTCTGGACGCCTCCACCGGCGAGTACGTCGACATGGTGGCGAAGGGGATCATCGATCCGACCAAGGTGACCCGGTCGGCGGTGCAGAATGCGGCGTCCATCGCCGGGCTGCTGCTCACCACCGAGGCCCTGGTCACCGATATCCCGGAGAAGAACAAGGGCGCGGGCACGCCGCCCATGCCCGACTACTGAGACTAGGAAGTGAGGAGGGGGAGCCGGAGGCTCCCCCCTCCGAACGACGACGTCTCAGTACGTGAAACGAATACTGAGTCCCCGACACTGAACCAGAGACGAGGCGGCCCGGCCCGAGCGCCGGGTCGCCTCGTTCTCAGCCTGAAGCGCAGCCGGTGGCCCGGTAGGCTTCGCCTCCCAGCGTCGGGTCGCGCCTCGCGGTGAGGGTGACCTGGTGATCCGTGGACGGCTGCGGGCAGCCGGAGGGGAGAAGCACAAAGACCGAGCGTGCCCCGGCCTGGACATAACCCTGGATGCAGCCATCGGAGCAGGTGACCGGCTCGAAGCTCCCCGAGATGGTGGTGACCCCGCCTGCCGAGACCGATACCACGGGGTTCGCCAGGAGCCCCCGGATTCCGAAGACGGCGCCGGCGATCACCACCACCCCGGCGATCGGGATCAACGCCATGCCCCAGCGCGAACGCAGCGGATTGGGCGATTCGGCCGCGGTTTCCGGATCGTCAACCACCGAGGTGGGCACGCTGACCCCGCCTCCCGGTCCAGTCGGGCCTTCCGGATCTCCGGTCACAGCCTGGTAACCTACCCGACCGCGTGAACCAGACGGTGGTGTTCATCACCGATTTCGGTCTGGAGGACGGTTACGCAGCAGAGCTGCGGGCCTCAGTGTGGCGTGTGGAGCGAACGGCCTCCTGCGTGGACGGCAGCCACCTCGTGCCCCCCGGAGATGTGCTCACCGCCGCCTATCTCTCCAAGCGGTTGGCGCGAGCGTTCGGCCCCGGCAGCGTGATCTGCACGGTGGTGGACCCAGGAGTGGGCGGCGACCGCCAGGCCGTCGCGGTCGAGTGCGACGGGGTGTTCGGGGTCGCCCCTGACACGGGGTTGCTCTCCTACATGTGGCTGGAGGCGCGAGAGCGAAGCGCGGTCCGGCTTCCGTCTCCAGCGTCTCGGTCCGCCACCTTCCACGGCCGCGATGTGTTCGCCCCGCTGGCGGCTCACCTGGCGGCGGGAAGGCCGATTCGGGAAGTCGGAGAGCCCATCGACGCGCCTCGGTTGCGCTCCGAGCTGTTCCCGGTTGCCGAGGGAGGCCGGATCCGCTCCCTGGTCGTGTCCGTGGACCACTTCGGCAACTGCGTCACCGGCATCCGCCGTGCTGACCTGGGTGGCCGGCGGGTCGCGAAGCTGCGCTCGCCGGAGGTGCAGGCCACCCGCACCGTGGCGACCTACTCGGATATCGGCTCAGGGTTGGCCGTTCTCTGGAACAGCGCCGACCATCTCGAACTCGCCGCACAGGAGGACTCCGCGGCGCGGCGGGCAGGGCTCAGGGTTGGCTCCCCCGTCGAGGTCGAGCTTCGATGACGGGGGCGGAGCCGGCCATGCGGGACTACGGCGAGCTCACCGGCGAGCAGCAGGCGCGCCTCGACCGGGCCGCCGGCGATCTCGGTCTCAACGTCGTGCAGCTGATGGAGGTCGCCGGCTGGCAGGTGGCCCGCTGGATCTTCGAGAGCCTCGGTGGCGAGCCGGCGCCCATTCTGGTGGTGGCCGGCTCCGGCAACAACGGCGGGGACGGTCTGGTCGCCGCGCGGCACCTCAGCACCTGGGGCTTTCCGGTCGCCGTGGCCTTGGTCGCGGAGCCCGAGCGGCTCGCCGGGATCCGTGCCGACCAGCTGGAGATGGCCCGGGCCGTCGGCGTCCCGATCCACGCGTTCCCGGACGGCGCGGTGCCCACCGCCGCCACCGACGGCGCGGCGCTGGTCGTCGATGCCCTCCTCGGGACCGGAGTGCGCGGCGACCCGCGCTCCAGCCACGCTGAGGCGATCTCCCGCCTCCCCGTCGGACGGACCGTGGCCATCGACGTGCCCAGCGGTCTCGACGCCACCAGCGGGGTGCCGGGGATCCCCACTGCCCGCGCGGTCAGAACCTGCACCCTCACCGGCATGAAGGCTGGATTGTGGTCTGCTGCCGGTCGCGACCACGCCGGTGAGCTCACAGTCGCCGACATCGGGATGCCGGTCGCCGCCTGGACCGCGATCGGACTGAGTCCTCCGGCCCTGGTCAGGGGCGGCCGGCTGCTCCCGGTGCCCACCAGTTGCTGCCGGTGACGACCGAAACGTGAGCCCGCGACGCCAGCGTCTTGACCGTGGCGACACCCACGTGTATCCTGGCGCGGACGCCACCGCCCGCCCTTTGGGTGGAGCCATGATCAACGCCGCACTCAACGTCCCTCCCGTCAGTGGCGAGTTCGCGGAGCTTGTCTCCGAGCATCTCGATCAACTGATCAGCTATGCCGCGCACCTGGTCGGTGACGCCGGCTCGGCCGTCGAGCTGACCGCCGGGGGCATCCATCACGCGGCCCGGTACCCGCCCGCGCGGCTGCAGCTGGACGGTCGGGCCGCGCTGTACCGGGCGGTGACCAGAGCCTGCCGCACCGGCCAGCGGTTTCCCCCACGCCCCCGTGGCCCGGCCCGGCTCTGGCACCGGGGTCGCCCGCCGTTCGACGTCGACTTCGAGGGTGCCGACGTCGCCACCCGGATGAACACCGTCAAGCGCGCCCTGATGACGCTGCCGTTCGAGCGCCGTGCTGCGCTGCTGCTTCGCGGCGTCGGTCAGCTCCGTTACGCGGAGATCGCCCGGGCGTTGGAGTGCTCACCCGAGGCCGCAGCCCGCCTGATCGCGGCGGCGCGGCGAGAGTTCGACAGCATCTATCGCGAGATCGTCCTGTGAGATGCAGCCTGCTCACGCTGAGCAGCTATCTCGACGACGAGCTGGACGCGGCTCACCGCGCCGAGGTGGAGGCTCATCTTCTGGGGTGCGAACGATGCCACAAGGGGCTTGAGTACCTCCGCGAGGAGGTGTCGCGCATCGGCTCCCTGGCCCGGATTCACATCCCGGACGAAGGGGCCCGCGCCCTGCTCGACCAGCTGGGCCTGATCGGCCCTGACGACGAGCTCCCGCCTCGGCCCCCGCGTCCCTCGGCGCCTCCGGGGGATGCCCCGCCATGGCTGACCGGGAATCCGTCGGGCCGGACCCTGCCCTGGAACCCACGCCGGGATGCCGAGCCGGACCAGGCGCCTCCCGACCAGCCCTCGTTGCCCTTCAACAGTTCGGCCTCCCTGGGACGTCGGTCCGATCCCGTCCGCGCCGATCCAGCCGCAATGGACACCGAGCTGCATCTCAGCGGCCGGCCGACCCAGCTGAGCGTCACCACCCAGAGCTCGACGACCGGATCCCCCATCTCACCACCGCTGCACCTCCCCCGGCCGATGGGGGTCGGGGTTCTGCGAGTGGAGGGCGAGACCCCGACCGCGGCCGCTGAGGACAACGATGACCGCGTCACGGGACATCTTCGGGAGGTCTCCCGGCTTCCTGACGTGGAGCAGGTGGAGGGTCAACCTGAGCCCCCGGCGCCCAAGGTGCCCGAGAGCCCCTCCGACGATCCGTGGAGCCGGGTCGTTCACGAGCGACCCGTACTCGGCGACGCCCGTGGTGGTGGCGGCGGCGCTGACCTCTCCGAGAGCTCGTCCGACGACCCATGGAGTTGGGCGGTGCAGGACCGCCCTATCGGGAAAGAGCCGGAGAACCAGCGTTCTGACGCCGAGACAGAGGATCCATGGAGCTGGGAAATCCAGGATCGCCCCCCCACGGATGGCATCGCGAGGCGCGCCGAGCAGGACCTGCCTGCTCCCGGCACGCCTGCAATCGAGCCCCCGCAGTGGCGCGCGTGGTCCGCCGGGCCGCCTCCACCTCCTCCCCCCGCACCCACGGCCGAAGCGCCGGGTGGGGAGCCGCTGCCCGACCCCTTGGTCGACCCCGTTCTCGCTCGAATCCCGCCCGCCGCCCCACCCGCGTTGGTCCGTCCCAACGCGCTCTCTCGCCTTCGCGACCGGGTGGCGCTTCGTTTGGCGCTGATGAGGAGGACTGAGCCCATCGATGCTGAGGAGGAGGCCGGCGACATGGTCGCGCCGCCCCCGGTTCCGCAGCAGTCACTGCCCGGAGCCGGCGCACGGCTGACCGCCGAGAGCTGGCCCGGGTTGGTGTCGGAGCCGGCGGCGCAGCCTGCCGATGATCAGCAGCGGCCTGGGCCGCCCCGTCCCGGGGTGTGGGGTGAGCCCGCCGCCGCCGCGCCCGTCGCCGCCGGGGCCTGGATCCCCCTCGGCCAGAGTGATCACGGCGTCTCGCCACCGCTTCGGCAGCCCACCACCGCTGAGGAGCTGCCCGGTCCGCCCCGACGCGTCCCAAGCGATGCCCCCCTCCCCCCCGCCGCCGAGCCGCGGCGGGGCCCGGGCCGCCATACCCGGGGGCTCTACTCCGGGATGCAGAGCCGGATGGCGGGCTCACCCATCCGGCTCCATCCTCGCTGGGTCGCCGTGGCGGTGGCAGCCATTCTTCTGGTCGTCATCGTGCTCCTCGCCACCCACGCGGGGGTCAGCTCGCCGGGCGTCGCCGGCGGCAACCTGCCTCGGTCCACCCCCACCTCGGCGGGTCGGTCCAGCGGCGCCCCCTCGCAACAGGCGACCGCGCCAGCCTCGGCCGGCCCCTCGGGGGCGGTATCCGCGACCGCCGGCGCGACCGCGGTTCCTTCCGCGGCGAGCCCGGCACAGACCTTTGGGGCCGGGGGCTCCGGTTGGCAGATCCAGCACATCCAGTGCTGCAAGGTCCAGCCGCCCAAGGCCGGCCAGGCGGTTGGCTACACCAGAGTGGTCTTTGACTTCAATGCGGACAAGGGACAGGCGCCCACGGCCACCGTGACGTATCCGAATGCGACGACCATGGTGATCAACTTCAGCGGGGTCACCATCTCGGGTTCCACAGCCTCGCTCAGCGGCGGGGTGGTGACGTCGATGGTTCCGATCGGCGGCTCTCAAGCCGCCTTTCAGCTCACCCTCTCGCGCCCCGCCACGGTGAAGGGTTGGGGATTCACCGCCACTGGATACTCCTCCGACCCCTCGCCGCTCATGTACTTCGACCTGGGCTGACGACCGCGGGCCTCGCCCGCAGCCCCAAGGGCTTGTCGCAGATTGGACTCCGGCCTTTCCGAGAGCGGCACTGCCCGCTACCGTGTCTCTTGGAGCCGTCCACGGCGACGGCGCAGAGGAAGGCCGGCGGATGATCAGCAGTGGATCTCGGGGTTCCCGCGGTGGCCACGCTGCCGTGCTGCTCTGAACGCTCGGTGAGCTGGCTGGCGTGTCGGTGAGAACGCGAACTGAGCCCGACCCCTCGAGGCTCGGGCCGACCAGTGATCTGGTCGGCACCCCCGGAGGGCTGCGGTCCCACCCCCTCGACGAGCCCCGCCACACCGACCGTCCGCCCAGGTCCGAGGAGGTCAAGGCGATCCTTGCCGCCTCGCTCGGCATCGATGCCTCCGAGCTGCGCGGCGTCTCGGCGGATGGCGCAGTCACCGCGCTGGCCCGACTCAACGAGCTGGTCCGCCGCCTCGCCGACCGGGCGGCCACCGATGACCTCACCGGCGCTCTGAGGCGCGGCGCCGGGTACTCTGCCGCGCGCGCCGACATTGAGCGGGCGCGCCGAACCGGACTTCCCCTGACCCTGGTGGTGGTCGATGTCGACGGCCTCAAGCGGATCAACGACCACTCCGGCCACCTGTTCGGTGACCGGGTGCTGCGCCGGGTGGCCGGCGAGCTGGCCGCGGCCATGCGCGGCTACGACGTCCTGATCCGCTTCGGCGGAGACGAATTCCTGTGCGTTCTGGGCGGCGCTGCCAAGCCCCAGGCCCGGCGCCGGATGGCTGGTATCCAGGCCAGGTTGTCCTCCGCTGGGATCTCGATCAGCTTCGGACTGGCTGAGCTGCGCGAGGCCGACGCTCTCGACGATCTGATCAGCCGGGCCGACGCCGCGCTCTACGCCGGCCGTACCCGCATGCGAAATCGCCCTCCCGGCGGCCCGCGCCTGGGCGAGGGCGGCGAAGCTTCCCGGCCCGGCGGCTGAGCCGGGGCGGGTGCGGGCGTCCGGCTATGCCGCCTTGCAGTTCTTGGTGTGCTTGACGATCCGCTCGCGCTTGGGTTCGCCGGGTTTGCGTGCGTGGCGGAAGGCGATCTCGACGCTGATCTCGTTCTGCCGCATCAGCTGATGGCAGACCGGGCAGCGGTGGCCGGTGACGATGTCCTTCTGGGAGAGGACACCCTTGGATTCCTTGATAGTGTTGGCCATGGGTCAATGCTCCTGGGGGATGGGCTGTCCCTGATTGTATCCGCTGATCAGCGACGCCGGAGTCGGGTCCAGGTGCTGAAGATCAGGGTGCCGATCGCCACACAGCACATGAGACCGGCGATGGGAATGAGCAGTACGAAGATGAGGTTGGGAGCCGGTGCGTCGACGCCGAGCATCGTCCGCAGTTTACCGCCGGCGACGGAGTGAGGGGCGACGACCGCAGGTCGATCGCCCCGAGCGGAGGACCCGGGGTACGTGTAACGAATACCGCCGGCGACGGAGTGAGGGGCGACGACCGCAGGTCGATCGCCCCGAGCGGAGGACCGGGGTACGTGCAACGAATACCGCCGGCGACGGAGTGAGGGGCGACGACCGCAGGTCGATCGCCCCGAGCGGAAGGACCCGGCGTACGGGCAACGTCTGCGAGCGGAGGACCCGGGTACGTGCCAATACCCTGGCGAATAATTCATGGTCTGATGGCGGGCCGGTGATGGCACCCTGGTCGAGAGCGGCGCGGTGAGCGCCGGATGAGTGCAGTCACCACCGCGCTGCTGGTGGCGGTGACCCTGCTCCTCCTCGGGCTGATCGTCGTTGGTCCCATTCGCGCTGTCAGAGAGGACCGGCGGCTGGCTGCCGAGGAGCGGGGCTGGCTGGAGGCCGACCAGTTCCCCGCGAAGGTCGAGCGCGTCTACCGGGGGACGCGATCGATCCTCACCGACGGGCCGCGGCTGCGGGAGCTCGGCTACGAGCCGGTTGTGCATCACAAGGCCAGGGGCTCGTTCGGCCGCGTCCGCGAGGTGGTGTGGGAGGCCGCATCGCCTCCGGCACGGCCGAGATCCGGGGCGCAGACGGTGGAATCCCCGTGCCCCCCGAGGCCCCCGGCCCCGGCCCGCCGGCCGTCGGGCGGCCACGGCCTCACCGGTACCCCGTGGCGGATTCGAACCGCCGATCCCGCCTTGAGAGGGCGGTGGCCCCACGCGGCGAGCCGCGTGGGGGACCCCGAACAGAGGGCTGCGCCCTCTCGCGTCCGCGGCGAGCCGCGAACGCTCACTCCGGGATTGACACCGCCCTCACCGGGCGGCTCACAGCCCTGCCTCACCTGGTACCCCGTGGCGGATTCGAACCGCCGATCTCCGCCTTGAGAGGGCGGTGGCCCCACGCGGCAAGCCGCGTGGGGGACCCCGAGAACAGAGGGCTTCGCCCTCTCGCGTCCGCGGCGGAGCCGCGAACGCTCACTCCGGGATTGACACCGCCCTCACCGGGCGGCTCACAGCCCTGCCTCACCTGGTACCCCGTGGCGGATTCGAACCGCCGATCTCCGCCTTGAGAGGGCGGTGTCCTGGGCCTCTAGACGAACGGGGCGAGAGGCTGAGCCCGGAGTTTACGCGCGACGCCAGGCCGCGGTTGCTCGGCGGCGTCGCCCCGGCGAGCCACCGGCGCCGGTCACACCCGTTCGGGTGCGGCCATCCCCAGGCAGGCGAGGCAGTCGGCCAGGGTGGCTCGGGTGGCCGCGACCAGCTGGCGGCGAAAGGCTCGGCGGACCGGGTCCTGCTCACGGACCACCGCCTCGGTGTGCTCGTAGAAGTCGGTGAGGGCAGAGGCGAGCCCGAATGCGTAGGTGCAGAGGCTGGAGGGGGAGAGCCCGGCTCCGGCGTCGGCGAGCGCGTGCCGGTAGCCGTCGAGCGAGTGAAGCAGCTCGCGCTCCACCCCCTCGAGCTCTGGCACCCGCAGCGGCCCGGGCGACGGCTCGACCCTGCGCAGGATGCCGGCGGCGCGGGCGTGGCTGTACATGAGGTAGATCCCGGTGTCGCCGGTCACCCGCAGCGCCTCATCGAAATCGAAGCCGATGATCTGGCTGAGCGAGAACTTCTCGAGGTAATAGCGGACCGCCCCGGCTGCCAGCTGGGCGGCGACCTCCGGGCGTCGCCGCCTTGACGCCCACCCGCTCCACGCTGCGGTCGAGCAGGTCGTCGGCCCGCACCTCGATGCCCTGCCGGCCCGACAGGGCGTACTCCTTCTTGCCAGCTTCGACAGGAACACCCAGGGCCTCGGCGGCGGCCGCGGACAGGGCCACCACCTCGTAGGCGAGGTGGACCGATCGCTCGGCCTCCTCGGGGGTGCCCGGTGCGCACCAACCCCTGCTTGACCACCTGCTGGGGATAGGCCTGGCGGGCGTCGATGACGTTGATCACCCGCCAGGCGCGGCCGAAGCGGGACGCGGGCAGAGTGCCCTCTCCGATGGTGGTGGTCGCCGGCGAGCGAGGGTCCTCGGGGTGCCAGCTCCGGTAGCGGAAGTCGAGGCCGAGCAGCCCGAACTTCCAGAGCTGGTAGGCGATGTCCTTGGCCGTGTAGGTGGCGACGCCGTCCGACTTGACCAGCACCTTGGCGTCATCCTCGCTGGCGTCGCCCTCACCGAAGGGCATCACCCAGCAGCCCTTGTGACGGCCCTCGGCGGCGAAGACGATGGCGCCCGAACTCACGCAGCAGCTCAAATGCCTGGCGCCAGAAGCCGAGAGCGATGATGTCCGACTCCCAGGTGAGCAGGTCATAGGCGATGTCGAAGCGCTGCATGGTGGCAAGGTGACGGTCCACCACCCGGGAGGCCAGCTGCTTGACGAAGCGCGCCGTCTCGCCGTCACCCTGCTCGACCTCGCGCAGGGTCTGGGCGCGAAGCTCGAGCAGCGACGGGTCCTCCTCGTAGCGGCGGCCGACCTCCACGTACACCCGCGAGCAGTAGCGGTCAAAGGGCTCGTCGGGCAGCGCCTCGATGTCCAGATGACGCACCCCGATCGCGACGTCAGCCACCTGGACCCCGGTGTCGTCGATGTAGTTCTGGACCTCGACCTCATGGCCGAGCCGGCGCAGGATCCGCGCCACGCTGTCGCCGATGCAGGCGTTGCGCAGGTGGCCGACGTGGGCCGACTTGTTGGGGTTGGTGGCGGTGTGCTCGACCAGGGTCCGGCCGGCCGGCGGCGGCTGCCCCGGCGCCGGGATCGGCATCGCCGGGTCGAGGCTCAGGCCCTGCTCGATGACCGCCGGGGCCCAGACCGCGTCGTCGAACCGGCAGTTCACGTACCCGGGAGGACTGGTGGTCCATTCGCGGACCCAGGGCAGGCCCAGCGCCTGCAACCGATCCCGCAGGTCGGCGGCGATCTGCATCGGGGCGCGGCGAAGCACCGGCGCGGCGCGCAGCGCAGCCGGGGTGGAGAGATCGCCGAACTCAGGCCGTGCCGACCGCTCGACCAGCGCCTCCACGCGGTCCGCGATCCCCCAATCGCCGAGCACGTCCCGCAGCGCCGCGGTCAGCTCGGTGCGGACGTCGAGCATGGGCTCGGATCGTAGTGTCCCGGAGCCGCCGTCCGTCACCATCACGCGCCATCCGGGGCAATCGCCGCCCTGGTGGAACCGGCGCCGGCGGGCCTCCCGACAGATCGCAACCATGCGGGGGAGGGTGCCGAATCGGGACAATCCCCCCCGATGGGCACGATTCGTCACTGCGTGGTCCCCGCCGCGGGACTGGGTACCCGCTTCCTCCCGGCCACGAAGGTGCTGCCCAAGGAGATGCTGCCCGTCGTCGACCGCCCCCTGATCGAATGGGCGATCGAGGAGGCGATGGCGGCCGGCGCCGCCCAGATCGCCCTGGTCATCGCGACCGGCAAGGAGCTGATCCAGGCTCACTTCGAGCCGCAGCCCGAGCTCGAGCGAGTCCTCGAGGAGCGGGGCAAGCTGGCCGAGCTGGCCGCGGTCCGGCACTCCCAGGAGCTCGCCCAGATCACCTACGTCCTCCAGGAACGCCCCCTCGGACTCGGTCACGCGGTGCTGTGCGCCGCCGACGCGGTGGGCGACAATCCCTTCCTCTGCATGCTCCCCGACGACCTGTCCCACGCCAACCCGCCCATCCTCGCCCAGCTGCGCGACGCCTGGGAGGAGGTCCAGGCGCCGGTGCTCGCCCTGATGCGCGTCCCCAAGGACCAGATCTCGCGCTATGGCTGCGCCACCGTGGGGGAGAGCCGCGGCCGGCTCCATCGCGTCACCGGGATGGTCGAGAAGCCGGCGGCTGAGGAGGCCCGCTCCGACCTCGCCATCATGGGCCGCTACGTGCTGCCCGCCTCGATCTTCTCGGCGCTGCGCAGGGTCACCCCCGGGGCCGGCGGAGAGCTCCAGCTCACCGACGGCATCGCCGCTCTGCTCGATGAGGGCGAGGTGTGGGGGCTCGAGTTCGAGGGTGAGCTGCTCGACGTGGGCACGCCGGACGGATGGTTGACCACCAACGTCCGGCTGGCCCGTGAGCTGGGCAGGGGCGCAGCGGTGGAGGCCGGCCTGCGTTGAACCTCTTTCGCCGGGAGTGGGGTGCGGTTGCCTTCGTGGGCACGGTCCTGATCGGCGCCATCGCGGTGGCCATCTCCTTCGCGGTGGCCTCGGGCAGGGCTCAGGCGCCTGCCACCCCGCCACCCTGCCCGAGCTACACCCCCTACGTGGTCACCCCCAGCCCGACGATCTCGCCGACCTCCAGCTCCAGCGCCAATCCGAGCGTGTCCTCGAGCTCCGACCCCGACCCCCACCTCGCACCGCGACACCGAGCCCCACCCCGTCGCAGTCGCTGATCCCCTACTGCCCGACCCCGCCGACCGCCCCGCCGCCGAGCATCAGCCCCACCCCGTCGCCGTCGGCCACCGCCACGGCCAAGGCCACCGCCTCACCCACCGCCACGCCCAAGTCCAGCGCCTCACCCGCCCCAACGGCCACAGCGTCGGCCTCTCCCTGACCGGCCACCGCCGGGGCCGCGCCCACGGCCTCGAAGCCCCCCAGCCCGACCCCACCCCCAGGTCGAGCCGGCTAGGCCCCGCTGCCCCAGAGCACCAGGCTGCCGTTCTCGGCGACGATGCTCTGGCGGCGAAGCTCGAGGTCCACGAGCGGCGGCCTCCCCGGATCGATGATCACCGCGATCTGTTCGGCGAGACGCAGCCCGCCGATGCGCACGCAATCGCGCAGGAAGGTGAAGGCGAGCGGGCGCACCAGGTTCCAGACGTAGCCTCGGATCGCCGGGCTCTGCTCGGGGCGGGTGGCCATGCTCAGGTCCCGGAAGGCGAGCACGCAGATCTCATCGCTCAGCTGGACTGGAGGAGTCCACGAATAGGCCTGGTCGTCGGCGCTGACGTCGACCAGGCGCTCGCGCTCCGGGAAGAGCGCCAGCCGGTCGACCAGCAGGCGCATCGGCCGCGCCGGACCCTCGACGACGATGGGAACGTCACGCAGCCGTTCATCCCACCCCTGGGCTGGATAACGGGCGGTGAAGCCGAGGTCTTCGATTCCAGGAAAGGGCGCTGGAACCTTGAGGACCAATTCGTCCATCGCTCAGCCTCGCCCCGCCCGCACGACGCTCCCCTCCGCGGGAGGGGAGGCGGATCTCTGGAGTGCACTCATCGATATGGAAGCAGGGGTCAGCCCGGCATCCTCAATCTAGCACGGATGTGCGCGCCAATCGCGGCATCAGCTCGATCTACCAACGGTCACCGGCTCGGAGCACCCGAGCCGGATCGGCTATGGTGGACGCGACGCCGTGCCCCAGGAGCAGCGACCGATTGCCGTGAGCTCGATGGTTCAGAAGGACGTGCCCGTGCGCACCAGGGCGCCGGCGCAGCACCCGAACCCGGGAGCGGATCCTCACCGCCGCCACCCGGGTTTTCGCCCGTCGTGGCTTCCACGGCAGCCGGGTCAGCGACATCGCCGACGAGGCGGGCATCGCGTATGGCCTGGTCTACCACCACTTCCGCAACAAGGACGAGATCCTCGCCGCCATCTATGCGGAGAAGTGGGGGGAGTACATCGCCTATCTCGTGGAGCTGAGCCGGCGCCCCCTGGGTTTTGCCGAGAGGATGGCGAAGCTGGTCCACTTCTGGGTGCGCACGTTTCGCCAGGACCCCGATCTGATGACCGTGATCATCAACGAGATCACCCGCTCCTACGAGTTCATGGAGTCGCACGACATCGCCACGGTCATGGTGGCCTTCGACGCCATCCAGGTGATCGTCGAGGAGGGGATCGCCAACGGTGAGGTGCGGCCTGAGGTCGATGCCAGGCTCGCCACCTACGTCGTGCTCGGCACTGCGGAGATGGTGTTGAGTGGCTACGTCCTGGGCACGCTGCCCCGGACTCAGGAGGTTGAATGGACGAGGGACGAGGAGCAGATCATCGACATGCTCCTCCGCGGTCTGGCGGCCCCGGCCCTGCAGACCGGTCCCGCCACCGACGCTGAAGAGGCGCTGTCCGACCGCTAGGGTCCGGCGGCTATCACGTTCGCTCGCCACCAGCTGTCGACCTGGGCCTCGGTTTCCTCCAGGCTGCCCCGGTTGTCGATCACCCAGGTGGCGAGGGAGCGCTTGGCATCGATCGGAAGCTGTGCCGCCAGGCGCTGCGCCGCCGCCTCGGGGCTCAGCTGCTCGCGCTCCTGCAGGCGGCGGAGCTGAGTCGCGGGGTCGGCGTAGACCAGCATCACCCCGTCGGGAAAGCGCGCTTCGGCGCCGGTCTCGAAGAGCAGCGGCACGTCGACGGCGATGAGCGGGGGACGGCTCGCGGCGGCCTCGGCCACCAGCTCCGCCGACCGGGCCCGGATCAGCGGATGGGTGATCTCCTCGAGCCGGCGGCGAAGCGCCGGGTCCGCAAAGATCGCCGCCCCCAGGCGCTGGCGGTCCAGGGACCCGTCGGCGGTGAGGAAGCCGGTGCCCATGGCCCCGACCACGGCGGCCAGGCCGGGGGTCCCCGGCTCGACCACCTCGCGGGCGATGTGGTCCGATGCGACCACCCGGGCCCCGCGGCGAGCCAGCATGCGCGGCCACGGTCGACTTGCCGGTGGCGATCCCGCCGGTGAGGCCGATCACCGGTGCCGGGCCGTCGCCGTTCGGATCCGGGCCCTCCCTATACTCCGAGGACGATGTCCCGGGAGAACCGCCGGCGGGCCGCTGTGGCGCCCCGTTCATCCGCTGTGCTGCCGAGCCGTCCCAGCCAGGACGACGCACCCCGTCAGCGAACCATCTCCTGGCGCCACTGCCTCATCGGCCTGCTGGTCGGCGAGGCCATCCTGCTGGTGGTTCTCAACGGCTCGGTCATCGTCACCAACTTCTTCTTCGGCACCGCGGGGCTGGGCAACGAGGCGGTGGATGGTGGCCTGGTCGGGGTGTCCAGCCTGGTCGCGGTGATCATCGGCGCCTATCTGGCGGCCCGGCTGGCCAAGCGGTGGGAGCTGTACCAGGGCATTGTGGTGGCCATCGGCTTCATCGTCGTGGGTGCGCTGTACCAATTCTCCCAGGAGGCGATCACCGTCCACGTCTGGCGCTCGTCATCGGCTCCCACTCCCCGGTCAACCTCGGGGACATGGATATGGGCGGCCTCATGGGCAACGACCTGATCGCCCTGTTCGGAGGCTCGGTGGGCGGCCTGCTGGCCCGCCGCCGGCCCAGCTCGCTCCCCAGCCGCTGACCTGCGGATTGGCGCTCGGCGCACGATCGGCCCGAAGCGCCGCCGCCGGCAGCCGAACTAGCGGGTGATCGGCTCCTGTGCGCTGGACGTAGGCCTGGCCGACCAGGTCGACCCGTCCCAGCGACCGGGCGAAGTCGAGACATGCGGAGCGGGTGAACCGGAGGTGCTTGCCGGGGGTGTGCCAGGCCTGGAGGTGCCCCTGCGCCACCGCGCGCCGAAGCGTCGAGCGCGAGACCCCGCAGAGGGAGGCGGCCTCCCCGGTCGTCAGGATCTGATCCTCGTTCTGAGCCATCGACGTTTTCCTCCCATTCCGAGCCAGCCGGTCCCGCTGACCCCCGGCGACTTGGCCTCGTCGGTTGTTTACCAGTGTACAGGGACTTTGGAGCGCTTGTCTCGTTCCCCCCGGAGAGATCGCTCGCCGCTTCCGACGGGGGGGGAACCCGCTGAGCGCTCGTATACTGACCGAACGTGGTGGTGGTCCACGCACAGGAGGAGAAGGCGGATGTCGGCGGGTGTCCGTGACCTCGTCAGCCGGCTGACCCAGTGCGTCGGGACTGTCATCGTCGGCAAGGACGCCGAGGTCGAGCTCTGCGTCCTCGCCCTGCTCTGCCGCGGCCACGTGCTCATCGAGGACGTCCCCGGGGTGGGCAAGACGATGCTCGCCAAGGCCCTGGCCCGGGCCAGCGGCTGCTCCTTCGAGCGCATCCAGTTCACCCCCGACCTGCTGCCCGGCGACGTCACCGGGGTCTCGGTGTTCGACCCCCGCACCACCGCCTTCCAGTTCCGACGCGGTCCCGTGTTCGCCCAGATGCTCCTCGCCGACGAGATCAACAGAGGTACCCCCAAGAGCCAGTCGGCGCTGCTCGAAGCGATGGAGGAGAGCCAGGTCACGGTCGACGGGCAGACCCACCCGCTGCCGGAGCCGTTCATGGTCTTGGCCACCCAGAACCCCATCGAGCTGGGCGGGACCTTCCCTCTGCCCGAGGCTCAGGTCGACCGCTTCCTCTTCAAGGTCGACCTCGGTTACCTGCCCGCTGACGAGGAGGTGGCCATGCTGGATCGCTTCCAGACCTCCTCGCCGCTCACCGATCTCACCCCGGTCACCTCTCCCTCAGAGCTGCTCGAGGGCCAGGCGGCGTGCGCCGAGGTGTACTGCGACCCGGCCCTCAAGGCGTACTGCGTCCGGCTGGTCCAGCGGACCCGCGAGCACCCCGACGTGGCCCTGGGAGCCTCGCCGCGGGGCAGCCTCGGGCTGCTCCACGCCGCCCAGGCCCGGGCGGCCGCACAGGGACGCGACTTCGTCACTGCCCGACGACCTCAAGTACCTGGCCGCTGGGGTGCTCACCCACCGGCTGATCCTCCGCCCCAACGCCGAGCTGCGCGGCCTCACCGCGGGCGCAGTCCTCGACGAGATCCTTGCCGCCGAGGCGGTGCCGACCGCAGCTCGCCGCCTCGCATGAGCCCCGCTGTGCGGCGGCCGGCCGTCGGAGCGCTGCTCGGATGAGCGCTCGGGCCCCCCTGCTGGCGGTCATCGTCGTCCTCAGCTTCTTCGCCGGCCTCACCGGGGTCCATCTCGCCTACACCCTCGCCTACGCGCTCCTGCTGCTGCTGATCGTGGCGGCGATATGGACCTGGTGGCTGGCCCGCCGGCTCGAGGTGAGCCGCCAGCCGCCCGAGGGGGCGCACATGGTGGGGGAGGGGTTCTCCGAGCGATTCACGGTGCGCAACCGCAGCGTGCTCACCCTGCCCTACTGCGAGGTTCACGACCGACCCGGCTGCCCGGCTATGCACCCGGGCGGGCCTGCTCGCTCAACCCCGGCGGCTCGGTGACCTGGACCGCGCGGGGTGTGTTCAGCCGCCGCGGGAAGGTCGCCTTCGGGCCTCTCGACGTGCGTCTCGGTGATCCGTTTGGACTGTTCCCCCGCACCCTTCGGGTCAGGGAGGGCGGCTCGGTCCTGGTCTACCCGGCCATCCACCCCGTCGAGGCCGTGCTCGGGCCGCTGTGGATGGGTGGTTCGCTGGGCGAGCTCCAGCACGGACGTGTTCTGGACCTGCCCCCCGAGGTGTCGTCGATCCGCGAATACGCCCCCGAGGATGGTCTGAACCGGATCCACTGGGCGTCGACGGCCCGCACCGGGCGGCTGATGAGCCGCCAATACGAGGCCAGGCAGAGCGTCGACCTGCTGGTCATCCTCGACCTCTGCGCGGGCATCCATGTCGGCGAGGCACCGGAGTCCAGCCTCGAGTACGCGGTCTCGCTGGCGGCCTCGATCTGCCACACCGCCCTCGCCCGCGGCCAGGCGGTCGGGCTGATCGCCAACGACCGGGCCGGCACCGCCATCGGCCCCGGTCGCGGAGAGAGCCAGCGCATCCGTCTTCTGGAGTTCCTCGCGGTCGCCCAGGACAACGGACGCCAGCCCGTCGCCTCGGCGATCACCCGGCACGGTCGGGGCTGGCAGGGGCGCGGGGGCCTGATCGTGGTGACCAGCGACCGCGATCCGGATGGGTGGAAGCGCTGGTCGAGGTGGGGGCCCGGGGTCGTCGGCACCTGGCGGTCTTCGTGGATCCGACCAGCTTCGGCGCGCCCGGACCGCCGATGCGGATCGCCGCCGCCTGGCGCCTCGCCCTCGACTGGTGGGTCGTCCGGCGCGGCGACGTGCTCTCCGCTCCCCGCCACGGCCGGGTCGCCGGTCTCTGAGTTGCAGGCTGACCGCCCCGATGCTCTCCCGCGGGTCAGGTCCCCCCCCGTCGCCGTCGGGCTCCCGGTCGCCCCGCGGGGGCGGGCTCCAGGGCTTCTCCCCGCCGCAGAGCCGGAGCTCCCCGGCGCGGTCGCCCGGCTTCACCGGATCTCCGCCGCCGCCCCGGCGCGCCCGTCCCCTGTACGAGCTCAGCGCCGAGGCGGTGGCTCCCCCGGGGATCGGCAGCTACGTCCTGGCGGTGGTGCTGATCCTCGCCACCACCGGGGCCATCCTGGCCGGTGGTTGGATCGGAGGCGCCCAGGCGACCCTCCTGGTCGGCGTGGTGGGGGTCGTCGAGGCCATCCTCCTGGGCCGTGCCGGGATCGGCCGGCTGGGCGCGGTGGCGCTCGGGCTGCCCCTCTGCGCCGCGGTCGTGGTCCCGACCACCATCGGCCTGCTTCCCGCCTCGTTGAGCCCGTCGCCCTGGTACCACATGGTCGGCGAATACGTTCTCCAGGCCCTGGTCGGGCTGCTCTCCAGCGGCTCCAGCCAGTTCGTGGTCTGGGCCTTCATGGTCGGGCTGGGCGCGGTGGTGTGGGCCTGCGGTTACTGGCTGGGATGGGTGGCGTTCCGGGAGCGCCGCGGGATCCTGGCGGTGCTGCCGGTCATGGTCATCCTGGCGGTCAACGCCCTCAACGCCCCGTCGATCACCCTCAGCTCCGGGGCGGGTTCGTCGGTGGGGCTCTCCGAGACCCTCGCCCTCTTCGCCGCCCTGCTGGTGGTCGGACTGGCCGAGCTGGGCGGCCTCGCCGCCGGCTGGCGCTGGCGCCGGGTCCCGGCGATGGAGGGCCTGCGGACCCGGTTCACCACCTCCTTTGTGCTGGCCTCGATGCTGGTGGTGGTGCTCAGCCTGCTGCTGCCCCCGCTCACCCGCACCGACATCGTCAACCTCTTTGCCGGGCTGGGGGGTCGGGGCGCGAGCGGTCCCGGGATCGGTGGCTCCGGGCCAGCCCAGATCGGTTTCAGCCTCAACGTGGTGCCGGGTCAGGCGCTGATCAACAACCCCAAGACGGTGCTCAGGTACTACACGAGCAGCGGGCAGCCAAGCTACCTCCAGGTGGCCACCGACGACACCTTCGTCGACGGGAACTGGCTCCAGGGCTTCGAGGGCCAGCAGGTCGGCGATCCAGGTGAGCGCCGGCCAGACCTTCCCTGAGACGACGGCGGCGGTGGGAGCCGACCGGTCGCCGGTCACCGTCCAGATCAGCTTCACCGGCGCCGCCACCGGGCCGTCGTCCCTCGGCCTCTTCCCCGGTGAGCCGGAATCGATGGCCGCTCCAGGGGTGGTGACCGGCCAGGCGGCAACCACGATCTCGGGCACCACCCCCACCACCGCCGCAGCCGCCTCGATCACCAGCCCGTCGCCGAACTCGGCAGGCTACTACTGCGTCGGCAACCTCTGCCCGGATGGGGCCACGGTCACCGCGAGCACCGGAGTTGTCAGCATCGACGCGGTCAACCTCAGCGGGACAGGAAGGCCGAGCAGCCTGCAATCGGTGGGTCTGGTGAGCACCGCCACGGCGGCCCAGCTGGCCGCTGCAGGAACCGCGTACCCGGCCTGGGTCACCCAGCTCTACGACCCGCCACTGGTCGCGAGCAAGGCCTCCGCTCAGTCCAAGGCCGAGGCCGCGATCATCGAGAACCTCGCCAAACAGTGGGTCCAGGGGGTGCCGGGCGACCCCTACGACCAGGCGAGCGCCATCGAGGGCCAGCTGCGCAGCGCGGCATTCGCCTATACCCTCACCCCCCCGGCCACCCCCCAGGGTGAATGGCCCGTCGACTACTTCCTGCAGGTGAGCCATGAGGGCTACTGCCAGTACTTCGCCGACGCCATGGGAGCGATGCTCCGCAGCCTGGGCATACCGGCCCGGCTGGTCACCGGCTACGGCCCCGGAACCACGATCGCCGGGGCGGTCACCGGCTCCGGTCAGCACGTGTTCACGGTGACCACCAGTGACGCTCACGTCTGGGTGGAGGCCTACTTCCCGGGTTACGGCTGGGTCCCCTTCGAACCCACTCCGGCTTCCACCGTGGGCGTCTACGCACCCTTCCCGCGCGGTGGGGCGACTGCGCCGGTGGTGAGCTCAGCCGCCAGCGCCCGCGCCCACCCCAAGCAGCCGGGGACCCCCACCCCCGGTGCGGTCAGCTCCGGCCGCGGCGCCACCGGAAGGGCCACGCCCGCGTGGTGGCTGCTCGGCTTCCCCGCCGGGCTGGTGCTGCTGGCCATCCTGGGCCTGCTGGCCGCACAGTGGTGGCGGCGACCCCGCACCCTGGGCGGGGCCTGGCGCCGCCTGGACCTGGCCGGCCACCTCGCCGGGGCGGTCCGCGACCCGGCGGAGACCCGGCCTGCCTACGCCGGCCGGCTGGCCCGGGCGCTGGGGGGCGGTGGCCCGCCGCTGCTCGCCTCCGAGCTCACGATCGTCGCCGCGGTCAGCAGCAAGGCGGAGTTTGCCGCCCAGGGTCTCGAAGCCGTGGACCGCGAGCTCTGGTCCGGGGCCTGGTCGCGGATCGCCCCGGGACTCACCCGGCTGCTCCGCCGCCGCCTGCTGCGGCGCCCGCCGGCGGTCTGATCCCGGGCCTACCCGGAGAGCTCGAGGGTCAGGAGGTCGTGGGCCACCAGCGCCCCCGGCACCGTTGCCCGACCCCCCAGGTGGTTGAGCACAAAACGGGCATCGGGGTTGTCGGCGATCAGCGCCTCGACCTCGCCGCGCCACATGTGGCCTCCCTCCGCCGGTCCATCCATCGAGGTGCATTCGCAGACCAGCACGTCGACCTCGGAGGCCAGGCGGCGGATCCCAGGGCAGAGGGTGGAGTCGCCGCTGAACCCGACCCGAACGCCATCGCGGGCCACCGAGTAGGCGAGTGACGGTCCGGTGCTGTGCACCACCGCATGGCTGCGCACCCGGCTGCCGGCGATCTCGATGTCGTCGCCATCCTGGAGCACGACGTACTCGGGAGCCACCACCTCGTCGATGCGGCGCTGAATGAAGCTTCCGAAACCGGTGATGACCAGCCGGCGTATCAGCTCGCGGGTGCCCACCGGGCCGCCGATCTTGAGATGTCCTGGCTCCGCGGGAACGTCGTCATAGGCGAGAGCTCCGAGCAGCAGCGGCAGCATCCCCAGGTGATCGAGGTGGAAGTGGGTGAGCAGCACCAGCTCCAGGTCGTGGGGGCTCAACCCGATCCGGGGCAGCAGGACGTGGGGCGGGGAGCCGACGTCGACCATCACCCGCTCGTCCAGAACCGCGCAGGCGTTGCCGCCGCAGCCGCTGAAGGCGCTGCCGCTGCCGAGGATGGAGAGCTTCACTGCCGCAAGACTACGGAGTGAGCAGGCCGAGCGTCCTGGAACCGAGGCCAGGACATCGCGCCTAGCGCCGGACGGGGACCGGCTTGGGGGTCGGAGGCGGTGGCAGAAGCGGTGGCAGGCCCTCCACCGCGAAGCCCCAGTCGAGCAGCCGTGACTCCAGCTGCGCCGGGTAGTCGGCGTTCAACAGCACCGCCATCAGCCGGTGGCCGCCGCGCACCGCCATCCCGATCAGGCAGGCGCCGGCATCGCCGGTCCAACCCGGCTTGATCCCCACCGCGGCGGGGTAATCCTCGAGCAGCTGGTCGAGGTTGTGGAGGTAAAAGGCGGGGTGCCCGGCGGCGGCGGGGAGCACCAGGTTGCGGGTGGCGACGATGCGGTCAAAGAGCGGGAAATGGTCGTAGGTGTAGGTCGCGATCACCGCCAGGTCATATGCGGAGACGTCGAGGCCGGGGTCGTCGAGGCCCGAGGTGTTGGTGAAATGGGCCTCGACCAGGCCGAGGGCAGCCGCTTGCGCGTTCATCGCTGCCACGAAGCGGGTCTCGCCGACCGTGTCGACGGCGATCGCCGAGGCGGCGTCGTCACCGCTCGGCAGCAGCATGCCCTCGAGCAGCTCCTGCACGCTGAGCACCTGGCCCGCCTTGAGCCCCATCACGGTGTCGTCGGCGGCCTGACCAAGGGCGCTCGGGGTGATCGTCACCTCCTCGGTGGGGTCGAGGTTCTCCAGGGCCACCAGGGCGGTGAGCACCTTGGTCAGGCTCGCTGGCGGCAGGGCGAGCACCGGCTGCTTCTCCCAGAGGATCTCGCCGGTGTCCATGTCCACCAGGATCCCCGCCTCGGCACGCGGGTTCGGTGCCCCGCCGGGCATCACCGCTGGCTCTGAGAAACTGACGTCGGCGCTCGCCACCTTCAGGTCGTACCAGGGGTGGGAGGCGGGGCGGGGGGTGGCCGGCGCGGCCCTGGCCGCAGCCACCGGGGTGGGTCCTGCAGGGGCCGGCCCGACCGTTCCCGCAGAGGCCGTGGCGATGCCCGCCACCACTGCGATGAGGGCGGCGAGGGCGGCACGCGGGGGATGAACGGCCATTGAGACGAGCAGCCGAATCGTAGTGGCGCCCGGCGTCGAATGGAGGATGCACGCGCCGGTGCGCCGCCCCCATCATGAGCTCGGGGACTGGATTGGGCCAGCCGGCAGCGGGGTATCCACACGGTATGCGCCTCGACCGCTTCACTGAACGCTCCCAGGAGGCTCTCCAGGCAGCGCAGAGCGCGGCCTCCAGCCTTCAGCACCCCACCGTGGAGCCGGAGCATCTCCTCCTCGCCCTGCTCAACCAGGAAGAGGGACTGGTGCCCGCTCTGCTGCGCCGCCTGGAGGTCCAGCCCGAGACCCTCGCCGCCCGCCTCCAGTCGATTCTCGACGCCCGGCCCAAGCAGATCGGGGTCGCCGAGCCCACGGTGGGGACCGGCCTGCGCACCGTGCTCATGGCCGCCTTCGACGAGATGGCCAGGCTCAAGGACGAGTACGTCTCCACCGAGCACCTGCTGCTCGCCATCACCCGCCAGCAGCAGGGCGAGGCCGCCCGGATGCTGCAGCAGGCCGGAGTGACTCCCGAGAAGGTCTATTCCACCCTGGAAGCGGTGCGCGGTGCCCAGCGGGTCACCGACCCCAATCCCGAGGCCAAGTACGACGCCCTGACCAAGTACGGGCGCGACCTCACCGAGGCCGCCCGCCGCGGCCAGCTGGACCCGGTGATCGGGCGCGACGAGGAGATCCGCCGGGTCATTCAGGTGCTCTCTCGCCGGACCAAGAACAACCCGGTGCTGATCGGCGAGCCCGGGGTGGGCAAGACCGCGATCGCCGAGGGCCTGGCCCAGAGGATCGCCAGCGGCGACGTCCCCGAGGGGCTGCGCGACCGACGCGTGGTCGCACTCGACCTGGGCGCCATGGTCGCCGGGTCCAAGTACCGCGGCGAGTTCGAGGATCGGCTCAAGGCGGTGCTCAAGGAGGTGACCTCCTCCGAGGGCAGGGTGATCCTGTTCATCGACGAGCTCCACACCCTGGTCGGCGCCGGCGCCGCCGAGGGGGCGATGGACGCCGGCAACATGCTCAAGCCGGCGCTCGCCCGCGGGGAGCTGCGCTGCATCGGGGCCACCACTCTCGATGAGTACCGCAAGCACATCGAGAAGGACGCTGCGCTGGAGCGGCGGTTTCAACCGATCATCGTCGACCAGCCATCGGTCGCGGACACCATCTCCATCCTGCGAGGCCTCAAGGAGCGCTACGAGGTCCACCACGGGGTGCGCATCACCGATTCGGCGATCGTCGCCGCGGCCACCCTCTCGCAGCGTTACATCACCGACCGTTTCCTGCCCGACAAGGCCATCGACCTCATCGACGAGGCCGCCTCCCGGCTGCGCATCGAGATCGACTCGCTGCCCACCGAGCTCGACGTGGTGGAACGGGAGATCCGTCAGCTGGAGATCGAGCGCGAGGCCCTGCGCAAGGAGTCCGACGCGGCCTCGGCGGAGCGCCTGCGCGCCCTGGAGCGAGAGCTCGCCGACCTCCAGGAGACGGCACGGGGTCTGCGGGCCCGCTGGGATCAGGAGAAGGGGGCGATGAACGCCATCCGCGACATCAAGGAGCGGATCGAGCAGGTCAAGCACGAGGCCGAGAGGGCCGAGCGCGCCGCCGACTTCGGACGTGCGGCAGAGCTGAAGTACGGCCAGCTCGCCGAGTTGGAGCGCGCCCTCGGTGCCGAGGAGAAACGGCTCAGCGAGGTCCGCGGTGATCATCCCCTGCTCAAGGAGGAGGTGGATGCCGAGGATATTGCCGAGGTTGTCTCGAAGTGGACGGGTGTGCCGGTGACCCGGATGCTGGAGGGTGAGGTCCAGAAGCTGCTCCACATCGAGGACCGCCTCCACGACCGGGTGGTCGGCCAGGACGACGCCATCAATGCCGTCGCCAACGCCATCCGCCGGGCCCGGGCAGGGCTTGCCGACCCCAACCGGCCGATCGGCTCCTTCATCTTCCTGGGACCCACGGGGGTGGGCAAGACCGAGCTGGCTCGGGCGCTTGCCCAGTTCCTCTTCGACGACGAGCAGGCGATGGTCCGCCTCGACATGTCCGAATACATGGAGAAGCACACCGTCTCCCGCCTGGTCGGGGCTCCGCCCGGGTACGTCGGCTACGAGGAGGGCGGCCAGCTCACCGAGGCGGTGCGCCGTCGCCCCTACTGCGTGCTCCTCCTCGACGAGATCGAGAAGGCGCATCCGGAGGTCTTCAACATCCTGCTCCAGCTCCTCGAGGATGGCCGGCTCACCGATGGTCAGGGCCGGACCGTGGACTTCAAGAACGCGGTCGTGATCATGACCAGCAACATCGGTTCGGAGGTGATCGCGGAGCTGCCCCACGACGCTTCGGCGTCGGCGGTGGAGCGGGTCCGCGCCCAGGTCATGGAGGCGGTCCGGCTGAGCTTCCGGCCCGAGTTCCTCAACCGCATCGACGAGGTGATCGTCTTCTCCCGCCTCGACCAGGCCCAGCTCCGCCAGATCGTCGAGATCCAACTTGGGGGGCTCCGAGACCGCCTCGCCGCCCGCCGGCTGGAGCTCCGCGTCTCGGCGGCGGCCATCGACCTGGTGGCCGCCGAGGGCTACGACCCCACCTATGGGGCCAGGCCGCTCAAGCGGGTGATTCAGCGGCGCCTCCAGGACCCCATCGCCATGGCCATCCTGGAGGGGCGGTTCAGCGAGGGCGACACCATCGAGGTGGACGTCGACCAGGGCCAGTTGACCATCCGGCGCGCTGCCCGCGCTCCGGAGGCGGTGGCCCCGACCGGCTGACCCTCTCGGTGGCGGCTCGTCCCTCCTCTCGGGGCGGCCCGGATCCCCTGTGCCCGGTGGCGCCGGCCGCGGCGGCTACACTCCCGCCGCCTGTCCCACCACCGGTGGCGATCCCATCAGCGCCAGGTCCTCGCCGGCCCCCACCTCGTTGTAGGCGACCGTCCCCTGGGTGAAGAATCCGTTCTTATTGACCATCGCGGCAACGAAGGTCAGGGGGATGCCGAGGCCCAGGGTGATCAGCACCGGGATGGCCGCGCCCACCCCGGAGACGATCACCTGGTAGCCGATCCAGAACAGGAAGAGGCCACCGATCAGGGGCAGGATCCCGACGAGGATCAGGTTCCTGGGGTTGCGCAGCAGCACCCGCCGGAATGCCCACGTGCAGGCGATGCCGGTCGCTCCGTAGTAGAAGGCGACCAGGATCCCGATGTCCGAGATCATGTTGGCGAAGGTGTTGTTGACGTTGGAGTTGAGGGTGGTGAGCAGGATGCCCAGGCTGCAGATCAGGAAGGTCATGATGGTCCCCACCCAGGGCGTCTGCCAGCTCTTGTGGACGATGGCGAACACCCCCGGGAACACCCCGTCGCGGGCCATCGAGTAGCTGAGCCGGCTCGATGGCAGCAGGGTGGTCTGGGTGGTGGCCAGGCTGGAGCTGAGGATGGCGATGGCCATCAGGAAGCTGATCGGCGCCGGCGCCAGCCGGGTGGCGAAGTACACCAGGGCGTTGGCCCCCTGGTTGTTGATCTGCGCCTCGCCGAGCAGCGACTGCATGGCGGTGGCCGCGATCAGGAACAGGACCAGCAGGATGACCATGCTGATCATCCCGGCCTTTCCAGGGTTCTCCCGGTTGTTGCTGCCCTCCTCGTTGAGGTTGGCCGCGGTGTCCCAGCCCCAGAAGAAGAAGACGCCGAGCACCGCCCCCGCGGCCAGCCCGGTGAAGCCCTGGAGCGAGAAGGGATTGAACCACGCCCCGCTCACCCCGGTCGACCCCGCCGGGTGCGAGGTCAGCACCTTGATGAAGGCGAGGATGGAGAAGAGAAGGACCACCAGGTACTCGATGGTGACCATCACCCACTGGGCGTTGGCGGTGATCCGGATCCCGCGCGCCACCATCCAGGTCACGAAGGCCAGCAGCGCAAAGCCCACCAGCGCGATCAGCCCGGTGTTGCCGACCGGCCCCGCGCCGATCCAGCCGAACTGCCCCGGGCCCAGCAGGGCGAGCAGCACCGTCGCGGCGAAGAGGGGCGCCGAGATGCAGAAGATCACGTTGCAGGCCAGCTGGACCCAGCCGCTGAACCAGCCGACGTAGGGGCTGAGGCTCCGCGCGATCCAGCTGTAGGAGGCCCCGCAGTTGGGGTCCCTGCGGTTCAGGTAGCTGTAGGCCATGGCGATGAAGAAGACCGGGAAGAAGCTCACCATGATCGCCGCGGGCGCAGCCAGGCCGACCCCGGTGGCAGCCACCACCAGGAAGAGCGTGGTGCCCAGGCTGTAGGCGGGGGCCACGCTGGCGGTGGCGATCGCCGTGGTGTCCAGGAGGCTGAGCTCGCCCACCTTGAGGCCCTGCTTCGGCGCCTGGGGCAGGCTCGGAGCGGTGAGAGTCATCCCGGCCATTGGGTCCTCCTCCTCGACGCACCGTCAGAGCTCCCGAGCGCCGATGGGCACCCGGCGGCATCGCGCTGAACTGCCCTGTCGGCTCTCATGAGCAGTGCTCCCGCTTGCGTGCATAACTACTGCACAAGTGCAAGATTGTGGCAACGGTAGCGGACGCCAGGGGGGGTGTCAAGCGGTCGCCGGTTCTTGACGCGACCCGCAGGCTCCACTACCCTTCCCGGGGTAATCTTGCAGGTGTTCGGTAGCTTTTCCAGCTCCATACCTGCAACGGCTGCAGAGAGCTGTGGCGCCGGCGCCTGGCGCCAGGAGGCAGGCGACATGCTGGCATCCCCATCCGCGCCGTCGGCGTCCCGGATTCGTGAGCTGATCGACCGAGAGGAGGCGGCATTCCGCGAGCACCGCACCCGTTCGCATGAGCTGTGGCGCCACGCCGCCGAGCACATCCCGGGTGGGGTGGCCAGCTCCTTCCAGGACAAGCCTCCCCAGCCGGTGTTCATCGAGCGCGGCCAGGGCAGCCGGGTGTGGGACGTGGACGGCAACGAGTATGTCGACTTCCACAACGGCTTCGGGGTGATGCTGGTGGGCCACGCCCACCCGGCGGTGGTCGCCGCGGTGCAGAAGCAACTGCTGCGGGGCACCCATTTCGCCCAGCCGGTGGCCGACGACGCTGTGGTCGCCGAGGAGCTCAGCCGCCGCTTCGGTCAGCCGCAGTGGCGGTTCACCAACAGCGGCACCGAATCCACCCTGGACGCAGTGCGGATCGCCCGCGGCTTCACCGGTCGGGACCGCCTGGTCAAGATCGAGTCCTCGTACCACGGGCACCACGACGCGGTGCTGGTGTCGGTGGAGCCGCCGCCCGAGCTCATGGGTCCGGTGGAGGCGCCGGTATCGGTGCCCATGTCCGGCGGGATTCCGAGCTCGACGGTGGAGCTGACCAGCGTGGTGACCTTCAACGACCTGGGCGCCCTGGAGCGGCTCCTCGCCGGCCACGACGATGTCGCCGCGGTCATCCTCGAGCCGGTGATGATGAACATCGGCATCGTCTTCCCCGACCCCGGCTATCTGGCCGGGGTGGTGGAGCTGGCCCACCGCCATGGGGCGCTGGTCATCTTCGACGAGGTGAAGACCGGTGTCACCATCGCTCCCGGCGGTGCCACCCAGCGCTTCGGAGTGGTCCCCGACCTGATCTGCCTGGCCAAGGCGATCGGCGGGGGCCTGCCCTGCGGCGCTGTTGGCGGGAGAGCCGACGTGATGCAGACCATCACTGACGGGCGGGTCGCCCAGCTCGGAACCTTCAACGGCAACCCCCTGACCATGGCCGCTTCCCGGGCCACCCTGTACGAGGTGCTCACCCCCTCCGCCTACAGCCATTTCGATGCTCTGGCGGAGGAGCTCGGCGGCGGGCTCGGCGCGGTCATCAGCGACCACCGGCTGCCCTACCACGTGATCACCGCCGCGTCGCGCGGCTGCATCACCTACCGCCCAGAGCCGGTGCGCAGCTATCGCGACTACGTCCAGATCGACCCGTCGATGGCCTACCTCTCATGGCTGTACCAGTCCAACCGGGGGGTCCTGATGGCCCCGGGCGCCGAGGAGAACTGGACGCTCTCAGTGCAGCATTCGCTGGAGGACGTGCGCCGCTATGTCGACAACTTCCGGGCCCTGGCCGGCGAGCTGACCTCATGAGCACACTGGCTGTGAGCACCCTGCGCAACTTCATCGACGGGGAGCCCCGCGAGTTCACCGGCGGGCGGACCGCGCCGATCATCAATCCTGCGACCGCCGAGGAGTACGCCCGGGCACCCTTGTCGTCGGCCGCGGATGTCGAAGCGGCCTGCGCCGCCGCCCTGCGCGCCTTCCGCTCGTGGCGCGAGACCACCCCCAAGGAGCGAAGCCTGGCTCTGCTCCACATCGCCGATGCCTTCGAGGCCCGGGCCGAGGAATTCGTGCGCCTGGAGTGCGAGAACACCGGCAAGCCCCTGGCGTTGACCCGCAGCGAGGAGATCCCTCCGCTGATCGACCACATCCGCTTCTTCGCCGGCTGCGCGCGCCTGCTCGAGGGCAGCAGCGCCGGCGAGTACATGGCCGGGCACACCTCGATGATCCGACGCGAGCCCATCGGGGTCTGCGCCCAGGTGACCCCCTGGAACTACCCGATGCTGATGGCGGTGTGGAAGTGGGCGCCGGCCATCGCCGCCGGCAACACGGTGGTCCTCAAACCCTCGGACACCACCCCGATGACCACGCTGCTGATGGCCGAGATCATGTCCGAGCACCTGCCTCCCGGGGTGTTCAACGTCATCTGCGGCGACCGCGACACCGGAGCCGCGCTGATCTCCCATCCCATCCCGGCGATGGCCTCGATCACCGGCAGCGTCCGAGCCGGTCGCGAGGTCGCCGCCGCCGCCTCCGCCGATCTCAAGCGGGTGCACCTCGAGCTGGGCGGCAAGGCGCCGGTGATCGTCTTCGACGACGTCGACGTGGCCGCCACCGCTGGGGCCGTGGCCATGGCCGGGTATTTCAACGCGGGCCAGGATTGCACCGCCGCCACCCGGGTGCTGGCCGCGCCGCGGGTCCATGACGACCTGGTTGCGGCCCTGCAGGCTCAGGCGGAGCAGACCATGACCGGCGATCCTGAGGACCCCGATGTTGCCTTCGGTCCGCTCAACAACGCCGGCCAGCTGAGCCGGGTGACCGGCTTCCTGGAACGGCTCCCCAACCACGGCCGGGTGGTCACCGGTGGGCATCGACTGGACCGCAGCGGCTTTTTCCACGAACCCACGGTGGTTGCCGGGGTGGAGCAGTCGGACGAGATCGTCCAGCAGGAGGTCTTCGGTCCGGTGATCACGGTGCAGCGCTTCGACGACGAGGCGACCGCTCTGGAGTGGGCCAACGGCGTCGAATACGGGCTGGCGGCGAGCGTCTGGACCCGCGACCACGGACGGGCGATGCGCATGGCCAAGCATCTCGATTTCGGGTGCGTGTGGATCAATACCCACATTCCCCTGGTGTCGGAGATGCCCCATGGAGGCTTCAAGCACTCCGGGTACGGCAAGGACCTCTCCGTCTATGGCTTCGAGGACTACACCCGGATCAAGCACGTGATGTCGAACATCGAGGTGTGAACCGGGGGCCACACCTTCGGGCGCTGGAAGGCGCCGCCCCTCGGGTCTTCTGGCTCGACGATCCCACCGCTCCGTCGCCGGAACCGGCCCTCTCGGGGACCTCGAGTTGCGACCTCGCGGTGGTCGGCGGCGGCTTCACTGGACTCTGGACTGCCCTGCTCGCCCGCGAGCGAAACCCGGCGCTGGATGTCGTCGTCCTGGAGTTGCGAAACGCCGGCTGGGCCGCCTCCGGCCGCAACGGCGGCTTCTGCGACGCCAGCCTCACCCACGGCTTCGCCAACGGGCTCACCCGGTTTCCTGATGAGCTGGGAACGCTCGAGCGGCTCGGGCTGGAGAACCTGGATGCGATCGAGACAGCGGTGCGCCGCTGGGAGATCGACTGCCACTGGGAGCGCGGTGGCGGCACCATCGATGCGGCCACGGCGCCGTGGCAGCTCGAGGAGCTCGAGGGTCGGGCCCCGTTGATGCAGCAGCACGGATACGACCTGCGGCTGCTCGGGACTGAGGCGTTGAGGGCGGAGGTGGATTCGCCCACCTATCGGGGCGGGCTCTGGGTGCACGGGCGCACTGCGATGGTCCACCCGGCGCGGCTGGCCTGGGGGCTTCGCCGGGCCTGCCTGGAGATGGGGGTCCGGATCTTCGAGCACACCCGGGTCCTCGACGTCGGCTCCGATCGCGGCGGGGTGGTGGTCCGCACCCGGCGGGGCCGGCTTCGCGCCCGGCGATTGGCGCTGGCCACCAACGCCTTCCCGCCGCTGCTGCGCCGCCTCCGCTTCCGGATGGTTCCGGTGTACGACTACGTCCTGGTCACCGAGCCGCTGAGCGACGCCCAGCTCGCCGAGATCGGCTGGCGGCACCGCCAGGGATTGACGGACTCCGGCAACCAGTTCCACTACTACCGGCTCACCGCTGATTCCCGGGTGCTCTGGGGCGGATATGACGCCATCTACCACTACGCCAGCCGGGTGGACGACAGCCTCGATCAGCGGGCCGCCTCGTTCGCGCTGCTCGCCGAGCAGTTCTTCCAGACCTTTCCCCAGCTCGAGGGCGTCCGGTTCACCCACCGCTGGGGCGGGGCCATCGACACCTGCAGCCGCTTCTGCGCCTTCTGGGGCCGCTCGCTCGGTGGTCGGGCCGTCCACTGTCTCGGCTACACCGGCCTCGGGGTGGGCGCCTCCCGCTTCGGGGCGGAGGTGATGCTGGATCTCTTGGACGGCGCCGACACCGAACGCACCCGGCTGCGCATGGTGCGCACCCAGCCCCTGCCGTTCCCGCCGGAGCCAGCCCGCTTCGCCGGGATCCAGCTGACCCGCTGGTCGCTGGCCCGCGCCGACCGCAACTCGGGGAGGCGCAACCTCTGGCTTCGCGCCCTCGACCGGGTCGGGCTCGGCTTCGACAGCTGATCCGGCCTCTGCGCCCGGCGCGGCTTCGGCCCGCGGTCACCGGTGCGCCACTCGGCTCGCGCGCTGAGGGAGCGAGGCCGTCCAGCGCTGCCGTCGCGAAGCGGCTTCAGGGCATGAGGTCGCGCAGCTGGTAGTACCAGCCCGCCGCGGGCAGGAACCACGGGCGCCCCGTGTACCCGGGGAGAGTGGGGAAGGGCAGCCCGGCGAACGGCCCCGGCGACTCGCCCGCGATCCAGGCTCCGGCACGGGTGCCCAGCCATGTCGCCATCGCCACGCCGCTGCCGCAGTAGCCGAGGGCATACGTCATGCCGTCCTGGCGTCCGAGATGGGGCAGGCGATCCACCGTGAAGCCCACCGTCCCAGTCCAGGCATGGCTCACCCGGATCCCTGCGAGCTCAGGATAGATCTGGAGCATCGCAGCGTAGAGACGGTCGCGAGCCTGCTGCAGGGTGACCGGGGTGAAGCTGGTGCGGCCCCCGAAGACCAGCCGGTGGTCCGGGGACAAACGCCAGTAGTGGAGGAACTCTCGGGTGTCGGTCATCATCCGGTCGTGGCGGCTCACCGAGTTCGGCGAGACCGGCCGGCAGAGGTTCGGTCGCGATGATGTAGCTGCCGATCGGAATGATCCGGCGGCGCACGGCCGGAAAGGGGGATCCGGTGTAGCCGTTGGTGGCGATCAGCAGGTGGCGGGCTTCGATCGGACCCTCGGAGGTGTGCACCCGTACCCCCGGGCCGGGTCGGGTCGCCACCGCGAGCACCTCCAGCCCGGGATGTATCCGCGCTCCGGCGCTGAGTGCCGCCCGAGCCAGCCCGGCGAGGTACCGGCCGGGATGGATGCTCGCACCGTTGTCGGTCAGCAGCCCTCCGGCGAAGCTTCGGCAACTGCTCTCCTCCCCAAGCTCCTCCGGCGCGAGCAGCCGGGTGGACTCGCCCACCCTTTGCCGCTCGACCTGGTCCTGGCGAAGAGACCTCCACCGAGAAACGCGATGGGCGAGGTGCAGCCAGCCAGAGCGGCGGAACCCTGCGTTGGGCGCGAACTGGGCGGCGAGCTGCTCGACCAGATCGACGGCGGCCACGCTCGATGCCCGCAGGGCCCGACCGCGGTCCCCGAATCGCTTTTCCAACCAGCCGAGGTCCCGGTGCAGGCCGGCGTGGATCATGCCGGCGTTGCGACCGCTGGCGCCCGCACCCAGCTGACCCGCGTCGACAACCACGGTGTCGACGTTGCGGCGGCGGAGCTCGAGCGCGGCGGCCAGCCCGGTGTACCCCGCGCCGACCACGAGCACGGACACGTCCCCGGGTGGCGCGATCCGTGGCACTTTCGGCAGGCCGGCATCGTCCCACCAGAGCGGCTGCTCGCTGTACTCCGGGGTGTACGGAGCGCTCATCCTGGTCAACTGGCGGCCGCCTCCGACAATCTACAGCACAGTTGCAAGTTCTTGAGGGATAGGCTAGCTTAGTCGCGGCGCTCACGGTCGACCGCGGCACGGCCGAGAGGTTGTCGCGGGCGCCATCGCGAACTCTGCTCCTGAGGTACTCGATGAGCCTGTCTGAGCGCACTGAGGCCGTGCTCCGCATCGGCGAGGTCGCCCTGCAGGTTGGGGTCAGCCCTTCGACGGTGCGCGCCTGGGAGCGCAAGGGTTTGGTGCGGCCGTCTCGCGGCGGCGGTCAGCACCGCCGGTATGCGCTGGAGGACGTCGCCCGCCTTCGCGAGATCCGGGCCCTGCTGGATCGCGGCTACCGGCCGCCGGCGGTGCGCACCATGATGACCGCCGACGGCGATCACGGCGAGGAGGCCGGTCCTCGGCTCCGCCAGGCCCGCCTGCGGCGAGGGCTGTCCCTTCGCCATGCGGCGGGTCTCGCCGGCGTTTCGGCGTCATATCTGAGCCTGGTGGAGCGCGGCCTCGCCGAGCCTTCGGTGGCGCTGCTCCAGAGGGTGGCGCAGGCGTACGGCGGGACTCTTCTCGAGTTCTTCGGTTCCGGCGGCACCGATGGCGGAAAGCTGGTGCGCTCCGATGAGCGGCGCCACCTGCGGGGCTTTGACCGGGTCGAGCTGGAGCATCTGGTCAGCTTCCCGGGCGCCGTGATGGAGATCGAGATCTTCACCGTCGAGCCCGGCGGCGGCAGCGGTGGCGACTACGCCCATGAGGGCGAGGAGTGCATCTACATGCTCGAGGGCGAGGTCGAGATCTGGCTCGACGAGAACGAGCGCTATGTGCTCGAGAAGGGAGACACCCTCTACTTCCGCAGTACCCAGCGTCATCGCTGGAGCAATCCAGCCGCGGTGCCCGCCCGCCTGCTCTGGACCAACACCCCACCCACGTTCTGACCCCACGTCAGGAGCCACCATGGATACAGCCGAGAAGTACCAGCGTTACGTGACCACCAGCGCGGTGGGCAGCATGGAGCCGATCATCGTCCGATCCGCTCGCGGCGCCACGGTAACCGCCACCGACGGCAGCGAGTACATCGATTTGTTCGCCGGCATCTCGGTGGTCAGCACCGGACACGTCCATCCCCGAGTCGCCGAGGCGGCCAAGCGCCAGATCGACTCACTGGTGCACTGCTGCTCCTACGTCTACCACGTCCCCGCGGTCGGCGACCTCGCTGAGCGGCTCTCCGAGATCACTCCGGGAAGGTTGCGCAAGTCCTTCTTCGGCAACAGCGGAGCTGAGGCGGTCGAGGGAGCCCTCCGTCTGGCCCGGGTGGCCACCGGCCGGCGAGAGGTCATCGCCCTGCAGACCTCCTTCCACGGGCGAACCAGTGGGGCGCTGGCGGTGACCGGAAACTCGCTGCGCCGCCTGCGCAGCGAGACCTACCCCGCCGGGGTGGCCTTTGCGCCGGTGCCCAACCCGTACCGGTGCCGGATGTGCGCCGGCCGCTGCACCCTGGCCTGCGCCGACGCGGTCGAGGACACCATCAGATACGAGACCAGCCGCGACGTCGCCGCCTTCATCGTCGAGCCGGTGATGGGCGAGGGCGGGATCATTGTCCTGCCTCCCGGGTACCTGGCCCGGGTCAAGGAGATCCTCGACCGCTACGGCATCCTGCTGATCGCGGACGAGGTGCAGAGCGGCTTCGGGCGCACCGGCAAGCTCTTCGCCGTCGAGCACCACGACGTCGAACCCGACATCATGACCATGGCCAAGGGCATCGCCAGCGGCTTCCCGCTCGGGGCCTTCATCGCCACGGAGGAGATCGCCAACTCGTTCCACCCGGGGGAGCACATGAGCACCTTCGGCGGCAACCCCGTCTCCTGCGCGGCCGCCCTCGCCACCATCGACGTGATCACCGAGGAGGGCTTGGTCGAGCGGTCGGCCCGGCTGGGCGAGGCGGTTCTGGGTCGGATGCGGAGGCTGGCCCTCGAACAGGAGATCATTGGCGAGGTGCGCGGCGCCGGCTTGATGATCGGTCTCGAGTTGGTTGGCGACCGCGAGCGCCGGGATCCCGACCCCACCTCGGCCGGCCTGGTGCGCCAGCTCTGCCGCGAGCGCGGAGTGCTCGTCGGGGTGGGTGGTCAGGGTGGCAACGTGGTGCGCATCCAGCCGCCACTCACCATCGGGGAACCCGAGCTCGATCGGGCTCTGTCCGTCCTCGAGGTGGCTGTCGCCGGCCTCGCGCCGGTCGCGATCTGAGGACTCCGGTGACGCCTCCCGGCTACGCTGAGTGGCACTCGACCTATCCAGCCGAGCCAAGCGAGGAGAGAAGGCATGCCTGAAACCGTCTATCGTGTGACCGAGCTCGTCGGCACCAGCACCGAGTCCTGGGAGAAGGCGGCCCAGTCCGCCGTCGAGACGGCGTCGCACAGTCTGCGAGGACTCCGCGTCGCCGAGGTGGTGAAGCTCGACATGACCATCGAGGACGGCAAGGTGGCGCGTTTCCGCGCCCGCCTCAACCTCTCGTTCAAGTACGAGCCCGAGTAGGTTCCACCGCATCGGCGGTCCGCGGCTGTGCGAGGCCGGCCTGAGTTTCGCGAGCTCCGCGCTAACACTTTGGGGGTCCGCTCCCACACCGTGGCGGCACCATGCTTGCCGGCGGACGCGAATACGCGAATACACGAATACAAGCGAATACACGAATACGCGAATACAGCCCGCTTCCGGTTACTACCGGGCGGGGGGTCGCCTGCTCCCCGCCCCTGCCCTGCTGGCCGCCCCGGCGGATCGCGCACCGGGGGTTTTTGGCTTCGCCGGGTGGACCGCTGAAGGTTTCGCCGGCCCGCTCTTGATCGGTGCGCGACGAAGCTTCTCGGTCAGTTCTTTGAGGGTAGCGACCGACTGCTCCAGGTTGTGGCGCACGGCCGGCTCGGCCGCCCTGCCCAGCATCCGCCCCGCGATGCCGCCACCGAACTCGTACTCCATGTCCAGGGTCACCGTCGTCTGATCACCCCGGGGGCTGAAGGCCCACCGGCCACTCTGCGCGAAACCCTCGATCGCACGCCAGGCAATGGATCGGTTCTCGCTCCATCCGGTGATCCGCACCACTGAGCGGAGACTTGCCGGGCCCGCCTTCATCACCACCTCGAACTCGGCGCCCTTGCCGTGGACGACGTCAGTGGTTGGCGACCAGCGAGTGAGGCCCTTCATGTACCGCGTGGTGTTGCGATGGTCGTCGACGAAGCCGAAGATCCGGTCCACCGGCGCCTTGACCTCGCCCTTGATGCTGATCTGCCCCATGGCCTGCCCCTCCGTTCAGCCCGCCGCTGCCCCGAGTATGGGCGCGGCGGCTCAGCTCTGGGCGATCCGCTCGCGCACCGCCGGAACGATCTCCATGGCCCAGCGCCGAAGCGCAGTCTCCGAGGGTCGCGTCCCGCCCTCTCGGTACACGAAGCCGCCGGCCCCGTGCTCCTGGACCGCGGTGGTCAGCTCCTCGACCCACTGGGCTACCGACCCTCCCACCCAGCGTCCATCGCTGCCGCGGGCGGCCGGTTCAGCCTCCGACGTGATCCGGCCACCGAAGTTGAAGATGGTGGCGATCTCCGCGGGATCCCGTCCGGCAGCCCACCGCTGCCTTGTCGACGATGGGGCGCGAGTCCCGGTAGCGCTGGCTGCGCCAGTCGGCACCCCCACTCGGGATCCAGCCGTCGGCCAGCCGTCCGGTTACTGCAAGCGATCTGGGTCCAACCGAGCCGGTCCATTATCGGCGGCGTCGGAACCGGCGAGGGATCGAGGTCCGTGACCCGATAGTGCCTGCCCTCGAAGCTGACCGGCCCACCTCCGCCGGACAGAGCTCTCACCAGCGTGATTGCCTCCTCCATGGCGGTGACCGCCTCGCCCGGTGTGAGCCGTGGAACCCCCAGCTTCACGATCGAGTTCCAGATGCCCCCGGAGCCAATGCCCAACACGACCCGGCCGCCCGAGAGCGCGGAGAGTGAGGTGATGGTGTGGGCGAGCACCGGGGCCGGCCGGCTCGGAAGGTTGGTGACCCCCACCGAACCGCGGATGCGCGTGGTCGCGCCGAGCACGAACCCCAAAGCGGCGTATGCGTCCACCCGATCCACGCGGTACGGGTGATCGGCAAGGGAAAAGATGTCGAGTCCTTCCCGATCCGCCTGGACTGCAGTCTGGACCAGCTCCGACGTCTGGGCGAGGTCCGCACCGGACCACTCGCCGAGCGCGACCCCGAACAGCACCTTCCGCTTCGACATCAGGGTCACCCTCCGTCATTGGTCGGGCACCGGCCCGCGCTCATAGCCAGCGAATTGCCACCTGGTCCCGCCAGAGTTGGAGCAAGGAGGGGTCGCCGAGAACCTCGAGCCCGTCCCGGGCGCGCCGGTTCCAGAGCAGAAGGTAGAGGTCGCAGGCGGTGGCCCGCACCGCGCAGTCGGCCCTGGCGTGCCCGCGCTCCGCGGTGAAGGCGTCAGGCCCCACTGTCAGCAGCCATTCCCCGTCCGTGTCGGTGGCATGCAGGTGCAGGGTCCGGACCACGTCGGACCGCGGCTGCGAGCGCCGCCGGGAGAGGAAACCGAAGAGGAGCTCCTCGATGCCGTCCACGGCGAACTCGGGCGGGACGGCGGCGATCGTCGCCCCCGGGCTCTCGGCATCGACCCGGTGGATGGCGGTCTCATGGGCCTGACGCCGCGCCCAAAAGGAACGCGCTGAGGGAGCCGGCAGGAATGTCCAGCAGGCCAGGTCGTCCGGGGCGGACCGCAAGGTACGCAGCAGGCGCTGGTGGCCGTCACGGAACCAGCTCACGAGCTGGGCGTCATCCGGATATGGGCCGACCACCTCGGCGGCGGCGAAATCCTCGCTGCGTGGCTGGGCCACGTGGCCAGTGGCCCAGCGATGGACCATGCCGATGTGGCGGACCAGGTCGCGTGTCCGCCAGTCGGGGCAGGTGGGGATCGGCGTGTCGGGAGCAGACCGTTGGGCGGCGACGGCCAGCAGCTCACCCTCACGCTCGAGCGCCGCGAGGTGCTCCGCGATCTGCATGCAACCGGAGTCTGGCAGGTCTCGCCGGGGCGACCTCAGCTCAACCGGACGTGGGAGCCAACTCGTCGCAGGTCGGTGAGTCGTGGGTCGCCCCCGGCGCCGGGACGAAGGAGCAGCACCAGGTCGTCACCCCGGACGAGGATCTCCGAGCCCAGCTCAGCGGCCAGGTAGGCGGCGATCTGCGGGTCGAGGGCGCCCAGACCGCGGAATGTCGGGATCGGCATCGCCAGCCCAAGAGCCGGCGCCAGGACCGCCATCCGCCGGTTCCAGGCGCCGGCTGGCACTCGCGGCAGCGGGTTCCCCAGCCTGATGGCGAGCAGCGATGCCAGGGCAAGGACACGGCTCCGGTGAGGCTCGCCGATCCCGTCCCACAGGGCCCGCTCGTGAGCCATCCCGTCGAGCACGTCGCGAGCTCGGTCGATCACGTCGTCTGGGGGTATCGCAACCCAGAATCGGTCGCTCGCCAGCCGTGAGCACCAGCCATGACGGACCACCGCCGCACCCGGGCTGGCAGTGGCGGCCTCGAGGCAGGCGGCCAGACGGGATCCGGGTTCGACCGGCGCACCCGGCAAGAACCCGGTCTCCTCGTCCCACGCGCGGGTGGCCTTGAGAACCCGGTGACCGCGTATTGCAGCAAGCGGTAGCGCCAGGTCGCGGAGTCCGAGCTCGAAGGTGGCGACCACGGTCCCATCACCTCGGCCCCTGGGCGGGTGGAGCACCCCGCCGAGAGTGTCCGCCGCTACCCGGCAGAATCCCAGGCCCCAGCCGCGCCTGTCGAGATATCGCCGGGAGGTCGGCAGCTCAGGCTGACCTGCCTCCCCGGGCCAGATGACGTGGAAGGCATCGTCCTCCTGGACCAGGGTGAGAGAACTTGTCCGAGTGTGCCTTTCGGCGTTGACGGCGATCTGAACCAGGCCGAGGGCGACGACCTCGGGTGCCTGGACGGGAAACGCAGGCCTTCCCTCCACACGCACCGTGAGGGTGGTGCGGGCGCTGATACCGGCCAGGGCCAGGTCGATGACGTCATGAGAGGTCCCGAGAGTCGCCACCTGCCGACCCGCCACCACCCGGAGGGAGGCGGCGAGCATGTTGACTCGGAGCCTCCAGTCACCACTGACGGTGCCGGCTGCCTCACCGAGGGCCTCGAGCAGGAGGTCAAGCAGCTTGGTCAGGGCTCCATCAGCTGGGGTGGTCGCCACCGAAAGTCGCGTCGCGCGCATGGCGTAGCTCACCGTTCCCGGGCCGCCCCCCTTCCATTCCGGAGTGGCGGCGATCGTCGAACCGTCGGAGTCGAGGAGGGCCGCGGCGACAGGCAGCTCGCGGACCTCGGCAATGGTCAGGTTCACGGCTGAGAGACGGGTGGCGTGGGGTCCGGGCGGTTCGCGCCCACGGCCAGCCGATACCGGCGATTTCCGTGGCTGACCACCCTCACCGGCGATTCGTGGTGCTCGAGCCACGCGCTGAAGCGTCTGACCGCCCGCGTGGCGGTGTCGGACTGGAGGGTGACCACCTCCGGGTGACGCAACAAGAGGCGGACCGCCTCGCGGTGGTGGTATTCGTCCCCGCTCGGGAGGTGGACCACCAGCGAGCCGTTGTGGATCCGCAGATCGGCGACGCCATGATCGAGCATATGGTCGATCCGCGTCATCAGGGAAGCGTCCCCCTCGCGCTTGTCGTGCAGCCACGCTCGCGGATGGGCCCGGTGGATCTCGCTGCGAACCCTGAACGAATCGGCGTTGGCCGTGTACACGATGGCGAGACAGTCCGGGGTCTGGTGGGCGAGGACGCACAGCGCGTCGGCGGCGGTGGCTGACTGATCCGGTGCCATGCTCAGGTCCCAGTCGACGATCGCGACTACCGGTCGGGCCGCCGGACCGCCGTCGCGGAGGACCGCGATCGCCCGAGCGGCGCCGCGCAGGGCGAGCACATGGAAGCCCCTGACCACCAGGCGCCCACGGAGCTCCTCCAGCTTGGCCGGCTCGTCCTCGAGAATGAGAATCTCCGGGTTTGCCTTCATCGAGGGGCGCTCCTCAAAGAGACGTGGCGAGTCCGCGGATCGCGCGAGGGGCAGGCCGGGACCCGACCCCTGGCCAGCACCCGAGCCGCTGATCTGAAGGTGGCCAGGGGGAGGTCGAATCCGGAGCTGCCGGCAGACACCAGGGCCTGGAGCTCGGCGCTTCGGCTGTGCGTCCCGCTCGGCAGATCGACCCCCGACCCGGCTGCGAGCCGGATGCCGGCCACCTCCCCGGCGAGGGCAGTTCGGACGGCATCCAGGAGCTGCGGAAAGCGCGCGAACCGTCGGGTGTGGGTCGGAAGGCCGGGCGGCGACGGTCCATACCAAATCACCAGGACGGGCCGGCGCAGGCTGCCGGCTACCCGGGCCGGCAGCACCGGCAGCGCTCCCACCAGCATCCATGGCCACGGGCGACAGGAGGCGAGGGCAGGTTCCGCCTCCCCGGGCCGAGCATCCTTGATCAGGATGAGGCCCCCGTCGAGCTGTTCCCGCAGCGCCACAGCCAGCTCGCCGTTCCCCGCCAGGACCAGCAGGGTGCGGTCGGAAGCCGGAGCCAGAAACCCTGGGGTCGGGCTCGCGCCCACCATTCGCACGTCCCTCTCGATTGGTCGCGCCGCCGCGGCGAACGCCGCACACGCTCTTGCCGGCCGCCATCATATCCAGCAGCGACTGGTGTTTGCGATCCCCCTGCCGCGTTAGCTACTCTATGCCCTCGCGGTTGTGAAGGGGGAGGGCCCGGTGAACCGGCACAGGGTGGTGGCGGCGATCTTCTTCAGTGTTGTGATGGTCGCCGTCCTGAGCGTCATCGTGGGTGCCGAGGTGGTCAGCGGTGGCCAGTCGGTGATGGTCCTGCGGCTGCGCACCGGCGTCCAGCAGGGAGCCCTGTTCTCCCCTGCCGACGTCGAGCAGGTGCCCCTGCGGATGGCGCCCGGCGATCTCAACTACGCGGCCCCAGGCTCGGTCCAGCCAGGTTCCCGGTTCACGGTGTCGCTGCAGAGCGGCGACCTGCTGGAGCCCCATGACCTGATCAGCGGTGGGGCCCAGATCGCCATCACCCTGACCGTGGCCGATCCTCCCCCCTGCAGGCCGGAGAGGCGGTGGACCTGTTCGCCAATCTGCCCAACACCGGAACCGAAGTGCTGATTGGTCACGACCTGAGTGTGGAGCAGGTGGATGGCGACGCCGTCACTGTCCTGGTGGGCAGCCAGGACGAGCTGGCCTGGCTGGAGATCATGACCTACTCAGGCAGCTCCGGTTTGAAGCTGTATGCGCTCGCCGCGGTTGCGCCCGCCCCCGCCGGACTCGCCCCCGATGACGCCGGCCAGGCCATCTGTGAGCTCGCCCCCGAGTTCGTGCTCGGTCCTCGCAGTACCCACGCCCGCTGACCAGCCCCTCGCTTCCCCGTCGCCCGGCTCAACCCCCGTGCCGTGAGCCTCCTGATCGGCGTTTACACCACCCGGGCTGGCCAGACGTCGACCTACTGGGCGGTCTCACTGGCCTGGAGCCTCGCGGCCCAACGGAAGGTGACCCTGGTCGACTGCGACATGGAGGGGGGCACCATCGCGGACCTCCTCTACCTGCCCACCGACGGTCACAGTTTGGCCAACTGCTTCGGGGATCGCCCCTCGCGGGGACACGAGCTCGAGGAACAGGCCATCGACGTCCCCAACCGACCTCGCATGCGCGTCATCCCAGGGTTGACGGGAAGCTACGGTTTTGAGATCTCCGACTGCCTGCGCCGGCTGGGACCGGCACTCGCCGGGCTGGGCGACGACGTCGTCATCGCCGATCTCGGCCATCCGCTGGCCCATCCCGGGCTGCGTTCGCCACGGTCCAGTGCCGAGGCCATCTGCTCGCTTTTCCACCGGGTGTTCGTCGTCCTCCGCGACGAGCCAGCTCTGGTCGCTCGGAGCATCACCGTTCTCCGCGCCGCGCGCCCCCCTCACGGTGAGATCGTGATCTGCCGTCAGCGCTCCCAGCACCTGCATCGACACATCTCGCAGACCGTCGAACGAGAGCTTCCGGACCTTCCGGTTCGAGAGGTCATGTGGCGTTGGGATGAAAAAGCAGCGACCCGGATGGTGGACACCGGCACCCCGATGCCCTTCGATGGCATCGCTGAGGAGTTGCACCTATGATCGCGCAGCCTTGGTCGCGCGCCACCCGCCTGACCCCGGCCGATCCCGTGATGGTCCGGGAGTGGCCGAGCATCCCTGCCGAGGACCGCGAGATCGCCCAGATCATCGCGTCCAGAGTCGCCCTTCTGCGCGGATCGGCGCCACCGTCGGTGCTCCAGGAGGAGCGCCTCGAAGAAGACGTGGAAACCGTGGTCCGCCGTGCCGTCGAGGCTCCGCAGAGCAGCGGGCTTCCGCTCGCCGTCGTCTCCGCTCTCGCCGGAGACCCCCAGTACCGGGCGTTGACGGTGCGCAACTCGATGATCCTCGCCTCCCATCTCTGGCCACTGTCGCTGTTGGTGTACGGTGCCGAGCTCGAGAACATCGCCTGCTTCGGCCACGACCACTGGATGGTGTCGACCGTGGGCCGCAAGGCGCATCTCCGGGGCGGAAGTCCGTTCGAGGACGACGACGAGGTGCTCGAATACTTCCGTCGGCTGGTCCGCCTCCTCGGCGTCACCGGTGACCAGACGATCACCGACGCGATGCCAATCTGCGAAGCAAACATCGGCTCCGTAATCCGGCTGGTGGTCGCCAAGCGACCGGCGATCTCGGGGCGCTCTGCGGTCAAGGCTTCGGTTCGGATTCCGGCACGATCCAAGGTCCGCGATCTCTCCGACTACGTTCAGCAGCAGGTGATGCCACAACCCATGGCCGCATTCGTAGAGGCGCTGGTTCGCGGCCGTGCCAACATCCTGATCGCCGGTGGTACGGGCACCGGCAAGACCACGCTGATGCGCGTCCTCTGCGGCATGGTCTCGCCCGCAGACCATATCGTCGTCGTGGAAGACGGTGCCGAGCTTCATCTCGATCAGGATCGCGGAGACGGCACACCGTGGCACGAGCTGACCTCCGCGGTGTCGACCATCCCGTCGATCCGCGGTGACGCTGAAGCTCGCAGACTGACCATGTTTGACCTGGTCCGCCATGCGCTGCGCTTCCAGCCCGACCGGCTCGTCCTCGGCGAATCCCGTGGCGAGGAGATGGCCGCGGTATGCAAGGCGCTCATGACGGGCCATGACGGTTCGATGACCACCATTCATGCTGAGGATGCCGACCTGGCTCTGGACCAGGCGGTGCAGTACGTCATGGAGAATTCTCGTTTTGCCGGCAATGAAAAGATGGCGCGGCGGATCGTCGAGCAGGCCATCCACGTGGTCATCCATATGGCCAACCAGGACGGGCGCCGTCGGGTCACCGGAGTCTTGACGGTGGAGAGGGGCGGAAACCACAAGTGGGTGTACCGCCAGCAGGCCGGTGGGGGCTGGGAACGCCTGACCCAGCTCGTGGGGGATCTCAACCGTCTCGCACCTCGACTGCGTGCCCACCTCTGGACCGACGAGGTCCCAGCCCTATGAGGCAGCTCGCCGTGGTCGCTTCGCTGCCTGATCTGCTGATCTTGGGCGTGATCGTGATCATCGCTTGCGCGTGCGGGGTGATCGGCGCGATTCTCGATCTGGATCCGCGGCGGGTGCGGCCTCCACGGGATCGGCGCTATCCCCTCCTCGAGCGGCAGAAGGACATCGCCGCGGGCCTGGGTTGGTCCTGGAAGCGTTGGGTGGCCTTGCGCCTCTGCTGCGTCTGCGCCGGCCTGATCATCGCCTGGATCACCGGGATCGTTCTGCTCTTCCTCGTCGGTCCCGTCGTCGGCTGGATCGGCACCGGATTTGCGCTCGCCGGCGTGGCTGCGAAGCGGCGGCTCAGGATGGAGCGAGGCTTCCTGGGCCAACTGCGAAACCTCCGCGATCGCATGGCGGTCTCCAACCAATCGCTCGACACTGCGCTGCAGGAATTGGCTCGCAATCCGACTCCCGAATTGAGCCAGGTGCTGGCTCCGCTTGCCCGGACGGGTTCAACGGTTGCCAACCTGGTCGAGATGGGGGTGCGTGCCCGCTCTCCGATCGTGGAACAGGCGGCGGCCGTGCTCGTCTGGGCCCGCACCCGCAGCTCGGACTTTCTGATCGAGACCATCGATTCCGTGCTGGTTCCGGTCGGCGAGGCGCAGATTGCCGTCCAAGAAGAGGGTCTGGTGACGCTGAGCCAACAGCGCGCAGTGACTGTGGCGATGGCTGGACTGCTCGGAGGCATGCTCTTTCTCATCCTCCGGGTTGGCAGCCTGCGCGCCTTCTATCAGACCTTCGCTGGCCAGGTCTGGCTGCTCGTCGTCTTCGCTGTTTTCGCGATTCTGGTGGTCACACTTGGCCTCATCGTGCGCCCCCGCGAGTGGACTCGCTGGGACCTCCATAGCCTGGCTGAGGAGCAGGAGCGCCTCGGTGGCTGATGCTGGCCGCCTGGTCCTCTGCATGGCTCTTGCAGACTCTGGTGATCGGTGTGTGGGCAGCGGGTCTTGCCCGGCTCGACCTCTTCACATCTGCGGACCTCAGGGCCTGGCGCCGGCTGGCCACGCTCAGGGGATTCTCGGCTCCGATGGGACGGTTGGAGCGCGCCGCGGCCCGCGCCCCGTGGCTCCGCCAACTCCAGGACGAGCTGGATCTTCACCGCCAGCTCGCGATTGCCGGTTGGTCGGAGACCCCATCCGGATTCCTTCTCCGCACCGTCGCGGTCAGCCTGCTCTCGATTGCCCTGTTCATAGGCCTGCTGGTGGTGGGACTGCTCGAGACCGGCTCCTGGCCATTCCCTCCCTGGGGAGCCCTGATGGTGGGCGCCTTGGCCATCCTGGTCCAGGTGCAGCTTCTGCGCAGTCGGGCGAATCTCCGGCGTGATCAAGCCGGTCAAGCCCTCGGAGACATGATGATGGTGGTGGCCATCATCACCGATGGCCGAGGGTTGCAAGTGGGGGACGCGATCCGGATCCTCTCTCGGTGCGTCCACCACCGCGCTCTCGAGGAGATCGTCGACCGACGAGGATGGCGGCGATTGGTCCGCGAGCCGACGCCGACTACAATCGAGCTGTATCGAGCGATCGATTCCGAGTTCCGCATCCCCCAGTTCACCGTGGTCGCCGATGCTGCCGCCAACGCCAACGTCGGGTTCAGCGAGCGCGAGATCTACAGTCGCGTGGCCACCGCCTTCTACGCACAGCGGCTCGCGGAGGCCCGTTTCCGCGCCGCCCGGGCCAAGACGCTGGTGACCCTGCCGGTGGCCGGCATGCTGATCCCCCTGCTGATCCTGATCGGGGCGCCCGTCTTCGCCGTCATCAGCGGAGGTCTGAGCGGTGGCTGATCCCCGTGGCAGCGCTGAGGACATCCGGCCGCGACTCGGCTCTGCGTTCGCCGCAGTGGCCATGTGCGCGGTGCTGTTGGCGGCGTCCGTGCTCGCCCTCGGGATTCCCAGCCTCGGCCTCGCCGGGCAAGTCCTGGGCGGCGGGTACCCAACCGTGCAATCCGCGATTGCGATCAGCTCGATCCTCTGCTATGCCGTGGTGTTGGTGGCCGCCGGTCTCACCATGGCGGGAGCTCTCAGGACGGGCGCTCCGGCGTGGAAGAAGCGCCGGGGTCTGCGCTCCGCGACCTTGGTCCTGGTGGGGGCAGTCCTCTTCGCCCTGAGCCTTGTCAGCCGCATCGACGCCGGGACCGGGATCTGCTGTGGTGGCGGCGCCCAACAGGTCCGCGAGGCGGTGTCCCTTGCTCGCTGACCTGCCGGCCGGGCTTGCCATTCTGGTCCTCCTCGAGGATGACGCCGATTCTCTGGCTCTGACCCACCTTCTCGCCGTGGAGCGGGACGCGAGCTCGTCCATCAGCGCCGTCTTTCTACGCCCGCCGGTGCGTGGGCTCGGCTTCTTCGCCGACGCAGCTCGTCAGCCCGAGCTCGACGCCTGGTGGTCCGTCGAGGTCCCCCGCGACGCCCGTCCCGTTTACCTGGCGATGGACGAGGAGGGGCTCGACGAGTGGTTGGGCGAGGTCGATGGAGATGCATTCGTCGGGGTGACTGAACCTGGGCGACTCGAGGTGTACGCCTCGCGCCACTCAGCTTCAGTCCCGAGGACACGGGGTCGCATCACGGCTTTCCCCTGCACCGGTCCGCTGGATCTGGCCGCCATCACGATGCACGAGCTGAGCCGTGCCCGCGGCGAGGATCGTGCGGTGTTCGATCCGGCGGAGGCCCTCCGAATGGCGGCGCTCAGCCCTCGCTTCCCGTTTCGACCCGAGGTCGCTGCGGCCGACCCGGGTCTCACTGGTCTCTCGACCCCTTCACCCGCCCTGGCCCCTGGTCGGTCCGGCCCCGCCGCCCCGCAGCTCCCAGCCTCAGCGCCTACGCCGGCTCCAGCGCTCGCCCGTCGACCGCGGCAGCCGGCCATCGGCAGGATCACCGACCGCTTGCGCCGGCGCCGGTTCCAACCGCGGTCCGATGATGAGGTCGCCCGTCAGCTTGCTGAGCGGGGTCCCACCGTCGTGGTCACCGGCTCACGCAAGGGAGGCGTCGGAAAGACCAGTTTCGCCGCCGGCATTGCCATCGTTGCCGGAACAGTTCTCGACCAGATCGGACACCGTGCCTGCATCGTCGATGCCAATATCGCCAATCCCGACGCTTGGGGCGAGCTGCATCTGCCAGCCGAGGCCGCCACCGTTCGGGATACGGTGGCAGCGGTGCTTGTCAATCGGGAGCCGCCGCCACCGATCTACGCCGCGACCCCGGCCCTCGCCTGCTACCCCGAGGTGCGGGAGGCGACCGAGTACTCGAGGGTCGCCATCCGTCATCTCGCCGACCACCTGCGTCATCGCTACACCCTGATCGTCGTGGACATGTCCAACCGGCTGCCCGACCCCACCGCGGGGCCCGAGGCCGCGGTGGCGGCGTATTGGCTGGAGGTGGCCGACGTGCTGGTGCTCCCGACCACCTCGGCACGAGCCGACTTCAACGGTGCACTCGACTACCTCGAGGTGGCCGGGCTTCCTCCGACCCTGGTCCCGTACATCGTCTCGGGGGAGCGAAGGCTGCGGGACAACCCGACCACGGTGGAGTACCTGGCCGCCATCCGGCGGAGGGCTCATCGCATTGTGGAGATCCCAGATGAGGCAAACGCGGTGCGGCTCGCCGCGATGGAGGGGGTTCCCGCCGCGCAGCTATCTCCCCGCCTCGGACTCGCGTACCGCGAGCTCACCGAGGCGATCGCCGGCATGCCGCGACGTTTGGGTCTCTGAAGCGATGACTCCGACCACCAGGCCCCTCGGCCTGGTTGATCGCGAGCCCCGGAATCTGCCGATCCCGATCGGCGATCTCCGCCCGATCCGGCGCCCGCCGCCCGGCTCGCGGATGCGGGGTTGGCGAAGGCGCGGCCCCGCGCTTCTGGCGCTGCTTGGTGTTCTGCTGCTGGTTTCCGCTGCCATGGTCACGATCACCCGACCGCCGCTCAGCGCGTACCTCGATGGAGACACCGTCCACGTGGCCGGCGTGACCCTCACGCATCCGGCCAGCAATGGAGGGCTCGCCTCAGGCCTTCTGTACCAAGGCGCGGCGACGCTCTGGCTGGTCGACGCTCCCGATCGGCGGGTGGTCGCCTCGGCTGTCACCTACCTGGACGGTGCGAAGGTCACGGGGGTGTGCGGCTTCGGTCCACCCACCCAGGCCCAGGTCGATGAGAGTTGCTTGTTCGCCATCGGCCACCAATCGGTGACCTGCGACGACGTGCTTCGTTTCGCCGCCCCGGGTGGTTGGGCACGCCGCTGCAGTGATGGGCAGACCCTGACCGTGTCGGTCCCTCAGGGCGCCTCGGTGATCCCTCTCCCGTTCCCGCTGGGTCGATGAAGCGGGTCCCCCGCTTTTCAGGAAGCCGGGACGGGGGTGCCATTGACGCTGGTCAGCTCAGCGCGCCACACCAGTCGCTGGGTGTCCACCCACCAGGGGGTGCAGGTGATCAGGGTGAGCAGGTGACCGGAGGTGGGGACCAGCTGGGTCACCGCGTTGGGGGCGAGGTCCCAGCGCTGGGTCACCGTGTAGACGTAGGTGTTGCAGCTCCTGTCCTGGAGGCTGACCGTGTCGCCGCTGGTGAGCTCGTCGATGTTTTGGAAGTCCGGCTCGCGATGAAAGGCGATGATCACGTTCCCCTCGCCCCCGGGAGCAGGGCTTCCGTACCAGTGCACCACCGAGCTGTCGTCCAGCAGTGTCCAGTTGCCGTTCACCACCACCCCCGCGTAGCCGTATTGAGGAAGCCCGGTGAACTCGAGGAGCGCGAAGGCATCGGGCTCGCTGCCTCCGCCGCAGCCGCTGGCCGTCGCCGGGGCGGCAGAGACGGAGGCCGACGGCGAGGAGGACTGCAGTGCCGTTGCCCCGGAGGCCGCACCCGCGAGGGCCTGGCTTCCCCCGGCGTTCCAGGCGCCCAGGGCGTTCTCATCGTTGTACTGGCGGGCCGTGGCGTTCTCCTGGCCAAGCCAGCTGGCATACGCGCCGCTCACGATGATGCCGGCACCGGTCAGGATGAGCACGACACCGGCTGCCAGGGCCGCCCATCTGGCCCGGATCCGCCACCTCATATCACGCCAAGAGTATCAGTCGGTCCCCGCGGCAACCATCGCCGCCATCTCGTCCGCCACCTCGTCGAGGGTGGACTGCATGACACCGCGAATGACCAAGCCCCGGATGTCGGTGAGCAGAACGTCGAGCGGAAGGTCGCGAGCTGCGGCCTCGTCCACCATGGTCTCCACCTTGGGCGATGAGCGCTGCAGGCGGGCGCGCGCCACCTGCTTCAGCTGGGGCGCCAGGATTGCCACTGAGGCGGGCTGAGCCCGGGGCTGTCCGGCGTCGGCAACGCCTGAGTACGAATCCGGCCCCGGCGCTCCCCAGAGGGGATCGGAGCTTGCGCCCAGGGCAAACGGGGCAAAGGGGCTGCCCGGGAGCTGCTGGGGCGACGCGTAGGAAGGAGGTGGCGCGACGTAGGAGTCCGCTGCAAGCTCCGGCTCAGGCTCGGATCCCCACGGTGGGGCAGCCGACCAGTCCAGCGCATCACCCTGCGCGGCCGGAGCCGGCCCCATCTCCACACCCGCCTGGGCCTCAAAGCCTGGTGCAGCGGCGCCGTCCTGCGCTCCGGCGGGCTCTCTTCGCACCCAGATGGTCCCCCGCTTGGTCTCCGCCAGGGGATCGAGGAGCGTCTCCGGGCCCAGCTCCGGGTGGCCCTCGGTGTAGGTGGCCACCTGGCGGCCGTCGACGATCAAGGTCACCCCGCGACCCAGCGGGGTGTCCAGCTCGACCACAAAGGAGCCCTCGCGAGCAAAAAGATCGGACAGCAGACCGTGCCAGTCCGTCCAATCGAGGCGGAGATCCGCGTAGCACGGGGCTCCCCGGAAGAGTGCTGGTACCACAGCGACCACCAGGGGGTCGAAGCGGTAGGCGGCGACCACGGCGCCGTCCCACGAGGCGATCGCCTGTAGGGCCCGTGCGCCTTCCAGACTTGTTCCGGATTCGAAGGCGTACTGCTCGAAGCCGGCGCCATCCTTGACCAGGACGATTCCCACTGCCTCGGTCCCGCGTACGATGACGGCCCCGTGACCGATCGCGGGGGATAGCGCGTCGATGACCAGCGCGCGTGCCGGGAGGCCTTCAAACAGAGCGGTCCCGCGGGGCAGCAGTGGAATCAGGTCGTGCACACCGGGGGCCCAGTCCGCGAAGGGGCCACCGGCCCCGTCGGCCGAGCCGGCCGTCCCGGGCTCTGCGTCGGCCCCGTCGATGGCCGGCTCGTCGCCGTCCGCAGCGGTTGGCGGCGCCTCGTCCGCGCCCTCGCCCACTGCCTGGAGCTCTGGCTCTCCCGCCGCATCCGGCGGCTGAACATCGCTCATCGCCCCGTAATCCTAGTGTCCCGGGGCGGAACATGCCGATGGACGGGCCCTCCGGGGCAGGACCCACGTGGCTACCGGGGTTTCCAGAAGCGCGATCGGGGTGTCCAGGAGTGTGAAATGTTCAGCCGACCGCACCGCTCGGGGGAGTGGCGCCGGCGGCGATGCCGGCGCCACTCCGAGGTGCCCTCAGCTCGCGACCGCCATGGCGGCAAGCGGGGTGACCTCTTCCGGCTCCTCGCCGTTCAACTCTGGGGTTGTCCGCCGCGCGGTGAGCAGCTTGACGGTCTGGGCGACGATCTCTGTGCTGTAGCGCCGCTGGCCGTCGCCGCCAACGTAGTCATGGGTCCTCAGCCGCCCCTCGACGTAGATGCGCCGGCCTCGGGTGCAGTAGAGCGCGCACACTTCCGCCAGGCGTCCGAAAGCGATCACCGAGTGGTACTCCGTCTCCTCCTGACGGTTGCCACTGGCGTCACGCCACCCGGTGTTGGTGGCCAGTCGCAGCCGGGTCATCGGCTTGCCGCTGGAGGGAAGACTCTCCGCGTCCCGCGTGAGGTTGCCGATCAAGATCACCCTGTTGACCATCTCTTAGTCTCCTTGTGATTGGCCTGGAAGCGCATGCGCCCAAGCAGCTGACGAAGCCCGGTCACAGCCCCTGGGCCGGCGCCGGAATTGGCAGGTGGCGAACCTGGACGGCGATGCCGCGAGTGATTCCTCCTATCGAGCTTCCGGGGCCGATGGCCCTGGCCAGGAACCCCGGCACCTTGAGCGTGATCCAGAGAGTCGCCAGGGCATAGATGTCGGCGGCCAGGCCGCTGCTGCTCGCAAGGCCGGTGGCTGCGGCGATCCCGAGCACCAGCAGCTGGGCCGGTTGCATGAAGAGGGCGACCGCGAAGAGCCGCCCCCAAACCCGGGCCAGACCTCGTGTCGAGGGCAGGATGATCGCCATGGCGGCAAGCGGCGCGGTCACGATCAGCACCTGAAGGATCGCCATGCGGATCACGTAGGCGAAACCGAGCATGGCCACGACGATCACCAGTGCGAGCAGAACGACGACCTGGAAAAGGTCGCTCGCCAGGCTCGAGCTCTTGAGCGCCGACTGGGCCAGCGGGCCGCTCCAGGGCATGCTCCCGCTCCCCATCCCGCCGGCGAAGCTGCTCATGGCGTTGTTGAGGTCGATCGCCATCTGGGCCAGGGTCAGAGATGCGTTCATGAGCACGAGCGCGACCAGGACCAGTGGCAGAGCAGCACGGAGGTCATGCTGGGAGTCAAGGCTCCTGTCGAGGATGCTGCGAACCGCGAGGGCGATGACCACCAGTGCGAGCAGCGCGTCCCCGGCCAGGCTGACGTCGTGATTGAGCGCCGCGAGTGTCGGATCGGCAGTCAGAGCGGCCCCACCCGGCTGCGAGGGGTCGACGGTGCCGACGAGGTAGGTGCTCAGCAGGTTGAGCACGTCGTCGCGCCCACTCTGAACAAACTGGCTCAGCAGCTGGCCGATCAGCCCGGCCAGCCCGGTCGGAGCGGTGCTGCTTGCGGCGAGGACCGCGCTCATCTCGCCAGTCATCAGTGCATGCCGCTCGGGATCGTCGCGATCAGCGCGTGAGTCAGCGTTCCCGCGATCTCCGCGCCGATAGTGCTCACCACGATCCGGCCGATCCAACGCTTGGCCTCGTAGGCGCTGCGCGGGTCCGCGGCCACCATCCGGTAGACGAAGGCGCCCAGCAGCGCCAGCGCGCCGAGGCTGCCGACGATCTCCTGCGCCAGAGACACCCAGCTGTCGACGAGCGCGGTGAGCTGGTCCATCGAAGGGGCCTCCCAGGTGCGACGGCGGTTGGGAAGGCCGCCCCTCCGGCCACCGGCACGCGGCCGGCGGAGGGTGATGTTATACGGATCTGTGGTAGCGCGTCAACCTAGGACGGACGAAGGACTCGGCCCCCCTGGCACTGCGCCGGGCCGACTAGGACGGACCGAAGGCCTCGGCCGCCGTGCGCTGCTCCGGGCTGAGCGGCACCGGCAGGCGGACGTCGACCTCGGCGATCAGGTCGCCGCTCCCCTCGCCGCGCAGCCGTGGCATTCCCAGGCCGCGGAGCCGGAGCTGGGCTCCATTCTGGGTGTCGGCGGCAACGGTGAGCGACACCCGCTTGCCCGCCGGGGTGGGCACCTCGACGCTCCCCCCGAGGAGGGCGACGCGCAGCGGGACGGGGACCCTCACCCGGAGGTTGTCGCCATCGCGGACGAATGTGTGGTGCGGCCGCAACCGCACCCTGACCAGCAGGTCGCCGGCCGCACCGCCAGCGGATCCGGAGCTGCCCTGCCCGGCGGCGCGCACCCGGGCGCCGTCCTGGATCCCGGCGGGGATGCGCACCTCCACCCGGCGGCTCCCCGACGCCCCGGTCAGCTCCAGGGTTCGGGTGGTGCCGCGATACGCCTCCTCGAGGGAGATGTCCACCTCGCCCTCGACGTCCTCGCCCCGGCGCGGTGCCGGGAGCCGGGGCCGTGGTCGATCTCGCCGTCCGCCCGGTCCGACCGGGTCCGGTGGCGGCGGCCCGGAATGCCGCCTCGCCCCGTCCGAAGACGTCGTGGAAGAAGTCGGAGAAGGGGTTGGTGGTGGTGCCGAAGAGCTCCTCCATCTCCTCGGGGGAGACGGTGCGGTACTCGACCTGGGGGCCGCCGCCGGAGCTGAAGGGCGTGCCCCCCGGCCGCCCAGCCCGCTCCCAGGCCTCGAAGGCGGTCGAATGGGTCCCCACCTCGTCGTACTTGCGCCGCTTCTCCGGGTCGCCGAGCACCTCGTAGGCTTCGGTGACCTCCTTGAACTTGGCCTCGGCATCCTTGCTCCCCGCGTTGACGTCGGGGTGATACTTCCGGGCCAGCTTGCGAAAGGCGGCCTTGATCTCCTTCTCCGTCGCCGTGCGGGGGACGCCGAGGGTCGCGTAGTAGTCCTTGAAGGTGGTCGCCATCTCGTCAAGTGTGGGGCCTTCCCCGGGCTGGGGCGCCCACCAACCGAGTTACCTCGCCACGCCGAGGCTGAAACCCGCCGCATCGCCCGCGTCACCGTCCGCCGACGAACTCGCTCGGCGGAGGTCATCGATCTCCGCCCAGGTGCGACCATTGCTGACGGGCCCGCCTTCCCGGCCGGGCCGATCATGAGAGCCGCCCTTCACCCTCAGAACCGTGCCTGACACAGTCCCGCTCACCATGCCGGCGATGGGGGAGTCGGTGACCGAGGGCGTCGTCGCCCAGTGGGTCAAGGGGGTGGGCGACGCCGTCGTCGAGGGTGAGCCGGTGGTCGAGGTGACCACCGACAAGGTCGACATCGAGGTGCCCGCCCCGGCAACCGGCACCCTGACGGTGGTCGAGGCCCAGGAGGGTGACACCGTCCTGGTGGGCGGGATCCTGGGGCACATCGCTCCGGGAGAGACGCCGCCGGCCCCGTCCTCCGACGGCCATTCGGATGTCAAGCCGGCGGACACCGCTGCCCCGCCCGCGCCCACTGAGGCCCCGGCCCCCGCCGCGACAGCTGCCAGGGGTCCGTCATCGTCCTCCCCCCACGCGCCGCCCTCCGGCCCGCCCGCCGTCCTCCAGGCCGAGGCGCCCGCAGCCTCCGCGGCCCCGACCGCCGGCGCAACACCACTCGCCCGGCGCCGCGCCGCCCTCGCCGGCATCGACCTGGCCGGGGTGCGCGGCACCGGCCCGGCCGGCCTGGTCCGCCGCGACGACGTGGCCGCCGCCACCTCCGCGCCGGCGCGTCCCGCGGCGCCGCCCGCCTCCGCCGCCGCCGTCTCTCCGCCCCCGTCTCCCGAGCCCAGGGGTCAGGCCCCCGCCCCGGCCCCGGGGGCGACGACCACCCCCCTGCGTGGCCCGCAGGCGGCCCTGGTCGAGGCCATGGAGCGCAGCCGCGAGATCCCCACCGCGACCTCCATCCGCACCATCCCGGCGAACGTCCTCGACCAGCGCCGCCGCCAGCTCAACGCCGCCCTGGAGAGCGCCGGCCAGGGGATCAAGGTCTCCTTCACCCACCTCATCGGGCATGCGCTCGCTCGCGCCGCCGCCGAGATGCCGGTGATGAGGGTGCACTTCGCCCGCGACCAGGACGGCCGGCCGCTGCGCATCCAGGACGAGGTGCACCTGGGCCTCGCCGTCGACACCCGGCGGCCCGACGGCAGCCGCTTCCTGGTGGTACCCGTGCTCAGGGATGCTGGCAGCAGGGACTTCGCCGGCTTCCGCACCGAGTACGAAAACCTTGTCGAGCGCGCCCGCAGCGGCTCGCTCTCTCCCGACGACCTGAGCGGCGCCACCATGACCCTGACCAATCCGGGGGGCATCGGCACCATGGCCTCGATTCCCAGACTGATGGCCGGGCAGGGCTGCATCATCGCCGCCGGGGCCATCGGCCACCCCCCCGAGTTCCGCGGCCAGCCCGAGGCCAGGCTCCGAGAGCTCGGCGTCGGCAGCGTGCTGACCCTCACCTCCACCTACGACCACCGGGTCATCCAGGGCGCCGAGTCCGGCGAGTTCCTGGGCCGGATCGAGGCCCTCCTGGCCGGGGCCGACGGCTTCTACCCCGCCATCTTCTCCAGCCTCGGGCTGCCGGCGCCCGCCGAGAGCCCAGCGACGGAGCCGACCCCCGCGGCCCCCGCTCGGCCGGCGTCCGCCGCCGCGCCGGCCACCGACCGCCTCGGAGCCAGCGCGGCGACCTCCCCGCGCGTCTCGTCCGGGGTGGACCGGGCCCTGCTCGGGGCTATGCAGGCGGCCACCTCGCTGATCAAGGCCCACCGCACCCACGGTCACCTGGGCGCCCACCTCGATCCCTTGGGCAGCTCACCCCCCGGCGACCCCTCCATGGATCCGGAGACCTACCAGCTCACCCCCGAGCTGATGGAACGGATCCCCGCCGACCTGCTTCGGGTCTACGTCCCCGGCGCCACCCTGGCCGAGGTGCTGCCCAACCTGCGCCGCACCTATTGCGGCACCATCGCCTACGAGATCGAGCACATCTCCAGCCACGAGCAGCGCCTCTGGCTGCGCGAACAGATCGAGTCCGGCGCCCACCGGAAACCCCTCTCTGACCAGGAGAAGCTGCACCTGCTCTGGCGGCTCACCAAGGTGGACGCCATGGAGCGCTACTTCCGGCGCAGCTTCATCGGCCAGAAGACATTCAGCGGCGAGGGCGTGGACATGATGGTGCCCATGCTGGAGAAGCTGCTCGGCCTGGTCGCCGAGGACGGCATCTCCGAGGTGGTGATGGGCATGGCTCACCGGGGACGTCTGGCGGTGATCGCCCACGTCGTCAACCGCCCCTACGAGGAGCTGCTCCGGGCCTTCGAGAAGGGCGAGCTGCGGGTCGACGACCCCGCCGGCGACGTCAAGTACCACATCGGCTCGACCGGCACCTATGTGACCGAGAACGAGAAGCGGATCAATGTCCGGCTCCTCTCCAACCCCTCCCACCTGGAGGCGGTCAACGCCGTGGTCGAGGGGTGGGCTCGCGCCCTCCAGTCCCAGCGCACCTCCGACTCCCAGCTCCACCTCGACCCCGCCGCGGCCTTCCCGATCCTCATCCACGGCGACGCCGCCTTCAGCGGCGAGGGCGCCGTGCAGGAGGTCCTCAACCTCCAGTCCCTGGAGGGCTACTCGACCGGCGGCACCGTGCACGTGATCATCGACAACCAGCTGGGCTTCACCACCGATCCCTCCGAGGCCCGCTCCACCCGCTACGCCAGCGACCTGGCCAAGGGCTTCGACATCCCCATCGTCCACGTCAACGCCGACGACCCCGAGGCCTGCGTCGCCGCCGCCCGGCTGGCTCACGCCTACCGTCAGATGTACCACCGCGACGTGGTCATCGACATGGTCGGCTACCGCCGCTTTGGGCACAACGAGACCGACGAGCCCGCCTACACCCAGCCGCTGATGTACGCCCGCATCCGCGAGCACCCCACGGTACGCGAGCTGTTCGTCCGCCATCTCATGGCCGAGGGGCTGATCAGCGACGAGGAGGCCAAGCGCCAGTCCGACGAGGTCTTCGCCAAGATCGCCGACGCCCATCGGCGCACCCGGGAGGGCCTCACCACCCTCACCGACGCCGACTCCGGCGCGGCCCACGCCGGCAAGCCCCCGCCCAGCGGTGACCGGGTGGCCACCGCGGTCGCCGAGGAGCGCCTGCGCACCCTCAACCAGGGGCTGTTCGCCGTCCCCACCGGCTTCACGATCATCCCCAAGCTGGCCCGCCAGCTGGAGCGTCGCCAGGCCTCCCTCGATCAGGGGGGGATCGACTGGGGCCACGCCGAGGCGCTCGCCCTGGGATCGCTTTTGCTCGAGGGCATCCCGGTCCGGCTCACCGGCCAGGACACCGAGCGCGGCACCTTCAGCCACCGCCACATGGTGCTGCACGACGAGCACACCGGATCCACGTGGGCGCCGATCCAGCACCTGGAGGGGGCCAGGGCCACCCTCGAGGTGCACAACAGCCCGCTCAGCGAGGTGGGGGCGCTCGGCTTCGAGTACGGCTACAGCGCCGCCGAGCCCGCCTGTCTGGTGCTCTGGGAGGCGCAGTTCGGTGACTTCGCCAACGTCGCCCAGCCGGTGATCGACCAGTACGTGGTCGCCGCCCAGGCCAAGTGGGGGCAGCGCTCGCGCCTGGTGATGCTGCTTCCCCACGGCTACGAGGGGCAGGGGCCCGAGCACTCCAGCGCCAGGGTGGAGCGCTTTCTCCAGCTGGCCGCCAACGGCAACATCCGGGTCGCCAACTGCTCGACGTCGGCCCAGTACTTCCACCTGCTCCGCAACCAGGCCACGGCCGCCGAGGCACGGCCGCTGGTGGTGATGACCCCCAAGTCGCTGCTCCGAGCTCCGGAGACCGGATGCTCCCTGGCCGACCTCACCGCCGGCGGGTTTCGCACGGTCATCGACGACCCCGAGATGTCCCAGCACCCCGAGCGGGTGCGGGTGCTGCTGCTCTGCACCGGCAAGATCTACTGGGAGCTGCAGGGGCACGAGCTCAGAGAGCGGGCCACCGACCTCGCCATCGGCCGGGTCGAGCTCCTCGACCCCCTGCCCCTTGACGAGATCATCGCCATGGTCCGCGGTTATCCCAACCTGGAGAAGCTCTTCTGGGTCCAGGAGGAGCCCGAGAACATGGGGGCATGGATGCACCTGCAGCGCCGCATCGGACGAAACCGTCCCTACGAGGTGAGCTGGGAGTATGTCGGCCGGCCCCGCCGGGCCAGCCCCTCCGAGGGATACCACGGCTCCCACGTCATCGAGCAGGAGCGCGTGCTCCGCGGCGCGCTGATGACCTCCCCGGCCGCCCAGGCGGCGCTGGCCGGCACGCGGCCGCGCCTCACCGAGGCGGCGCCGGTCGCCAACGGGGCACCGCCACCCGCGGCCAAGCCCGAGCTTCCCCGCCGCTCGGCGGCGGGCTCACGCCCCGCCCGCTCGTGAGCCAGCGAGTCGTCGTCCTGGGCGGTGGTCCCGCCGGCGACGTGGCCGCCCTGCGCGGTGCCCAGCGCGGGGCCGAGGTGACTTTGATCGAACGCGCCCAGCTCGGTGGCACCTGCCTCAACTGGGGGTGCATCCCCACCAAGTCGCTGCTTGCCACCAGTGACCTGCTGCGCCGCATCCGCCGCGCCGGCGACCTCGGCCTGGAGGTCGGCGAGGTCAAAGTGGACTTCACCCGGATGATGGCCCGCAAGGAGGAGGTCGTCACCACCATGCGCAGCGGCGTCGAGGCCGCCTGCAAGCGCCGCAAGGTGCGGGTGGTGCAGGGACAGGGAGTCCTCGACGGCGACGTCGTGCGAGTTGGCGATGAGCACATCGAGTACGATCAATTGATCCTCTGCGTCGGCACCGAGCCGAGTGGGTTGCGCGGCATCGACATGGAGCATCCCCGGGTGGTCACCTCCAATGGGGTGCTGCGCCTGGAGACGCTGCCCCAGCGCCTGCTGGTGATCGGCGGCGGCGTGATCGGCTGCGAGTTCGCCTCCTTCTTCGCGCCGCTCGGCGTGCACGTCGAGGTGGTCGAGGTGCTCCCCGAGATCCTCACCGGCGTCGATTCGCGGGTGGTCCGGGAGTTCCGCCGCCTGGTCGAGAAGAGCGACGGCATCAGCTTTCACACCGGCCGTCGCGTGGACACCGTCGACTACCGCAAGGACGGGGTCACGGCCACCCTCGACGACGGCACCACCGTCGAGTTCGACCTGGTGCTGGTTTCGGTGGGGCGCACCCCCCAGACCGCCGGCATCGGGTTGGAGAAGGCGGGGGTGCGGCTCACCGAGGGGGGTCATGTGGAGGTGGATCAATACCTCCGCACCGCCAACCCCCGGATCTGGGGCGCCGGCGACTGCATCGGTGGGCTGCAGCTCGCCCATCTCGGCAGCGCCGAGGGGGCCAGGGCGGTGGAGAACGCTCTGGGCGTCGGGGTGCGGCCCATCGACCGCACCGTGGTGCCGTCCTGCATCTACACCCATCCGGAGATCGCCATGGTGGGCCTCAACCCGCAGGAAGCCCGCGCCGCCGGCCACGAGGTCAAGCTCGGCCAGGCCCGCTTCCTGGGCAACGGCAAGGCGCTGGGGGAGGGGGAGCCCGACGGGCTCGCCCAGCTGTGCACGGATGCATCCAGCGGTTTGATCCTCGGAGCGACGGTGATGGGCGTCCACGCCGTCGAGATCATCCAGGAGGTGGGCGTCGCCATCAGCGACGGTCTCACCGCCGATGAGCTGGGCGACATCATCCACGCTCATCCCACGGTGAGCGAGGTGATCATGGACGCCGCCGAGCAGTCGGAGGGACTGGCTCCCTACCTCAGCTGAGGGCGCGGCTCAGAGGGCCTCCTGCTCGACGCCGCGGTGGCGCTTCTGCAGGTGATAGGGGACGTTCACCACCACCGTGCCGGGCCGCAGCCGCAGCGCCGCCCGCAGCCGCAGCGGGAACTGGTTGTGCAGCAGATGATGCCACCAGCTGGTCGCCACCAGCTCGGGAAGCACCACCACCAGGGTGCGGTCGCCGATCTGCTTGCCGATGGCGTCGATGTAGTGCAGCAGAGGCCGCAGTATCGAGCGATACGGTGAGTCCACGATGACCAGCGGGACCTGGTTGCCCCATGCTTCCCAGCGGGCTCGGAGCCGAGCCATGTGCTCGGGGGTGGCGCAGATGTGGACCGCGATCACCTGCTCGGAGAGCGAGCGTGCCAGCGCCATGCTCTGCATGGTGATGCTGTCCAGCTGGTCGATCGGCACCACGCACACCGGTTGCACCAGGTCGGGTGAGGTCGGGATCTCGGTGGTGCGCTGCTCGGTGACGTCGGCGTAGTGGCGGTGGATGGAGAGGAAGAGGAAGACCGCAGCCGGCACCACCACCAGGATGATCAGGCTGTCGGGGAACTTGGAGGCGGCGGTGACCAGGAAGACCACGAAGGTCATCACCATCCCAGCGAAGTTCATCGGCAGGCCGTGGTGCCAGCCCGGCTCACGGCGCTTCAGCCAGCGCACCACCATGCCTGCCTGCGACATGGTGAAGGCCAGGAAGACCCCGATCGCATAGAGCGGGATGAGCCGGCTCACGTCGCCGCCGAAGACGATCAGCAGGGTGCAGGCCAGCACCGTGAGCACGATGATGCCGTTGCTGAAGGCCAGCCGATCGCCCAGGCGGCGAAACTGGTGGGGGGCGTAATCGTCGCGGGCCAGGAAGAAGAAGAGCCGCGGGAAGTCGGAGAACGCGGTGTTGGCGGCGAGGATGAGGATCGCAGTGGTGGCGATTCCCGTGAACACGAACAGGCCCTGCCCGAGGGCGCTGGCCGCCGGGAATACCGGATGGCCGCTGACGCAATGCAGCGGCCCGGTGAAGGCGTGGGCGGCCACCTGCAGGATGACCGACTGGTAGCAGGGATCGGACGAATCGCGGATGTCGGCGCCCAGGATGTGGGTGCTCACCGTGATGCCGATGAACATGAAGGCGCTGAGGAAGCCCATGATCGTGAGCGTGATCCGGGCGTTGCGCCACTGCGGGTCCTTGAATGCCAGGATGCCGTCGCTGATCGCCTCCACCCCGGTGATCGCCGCGCACCCCGAGGAGAAGGCCCTGAGGTAGAGGAAGATCAGGGCCAACCCGGCCAGGTTGTTGAGGCTCGTGCCCATCTCCGCGTGGGCGAGGTTGTCCATCGTCGGGCCCGGCTGCAGGCCTCCGGTCATCAGCCGGAAGAAGGTCACCCCGACGGTGAGGAACACGGCTGCGATGAACAGGTAGGTGGGGGCGGCGAAGATCGTGCCCGCCTCGCGTATCCCGCGCAGGTTGCCCAGCGCGATCAGCACCACCATGGCGACGCAGGCGACCACCCGGTAGTGGACCGCGGCGGGGATGACGCTCTGGATCTGGTCGTAGCCGCTCGCCACCGACACCGCGACCGTGAGGATGTAGTCGGTCATCAGCGCCGAGGCGGCGATCAGGCCGGGCACCGGTCCCAGGTTGTCTTTGGCCACGATGTAGGAGCCGCCGCCCTGGGGGTAGGCCTTGATGGTCTGGCGGTAGCTGAACACCACGACCAGCAGCAGCAGGGCGATGACCCCCATGATCGGAAGGTCGAAGCTGACCGCCGCCACCCCGGCGGTGGCCAGCACGACCACGATCTCCTCGGTCGCGTAGGCCACCGAGGAGAGCGCGTCGGAGGAGAGGACAGCGAGCGCCTTGATCTTGCTGAGTCGCTCGTGGACCTGCTGGCGGGTGGCCAGCGGCGGCCCCAGGATGGTGCTCCGGAGCGCGCGCCGCACCCGCCCGAACCCGGTGTCCGGAGCGGTGGCCCGGGCGGTGGCCTCGAGCCAGCCGGGCTCCACCTGCTCAAAGCCCTGGGTCTGGGCTCTGACCACCCGGACGTACTTCTCCCCGGGGCGCCCCCGGGTCTCCGCCACATCGAGGCCGGGGGTGACCACCGGGCCTCCGGCTGTTCTGGCCGTGGCGGCTGACCAGGAACGGCCGGCCTCCTTGAGGGCGGCCACCTCCGCCTCCGGCAGCTGCACAACCGGCTGGGCCGGCTGGGCGTCCCCGGGGCTCGGCGGCCGCGAGTCCACCTGGTCAGGCATGGCTGGCCAGTTTAGGCGCCGCGCTGAGCCTCGCTCGGAAGCCGCCGAGACGAAGGCGCGGGGTTACCGCGGCGGGGTCTCGCGCAGCAGCAGGACCCGGCAGGGCGCGTGCTGAAGGATGTGGGGCACCGTCCTCCCCATGTAGAAGTCGCCGAACCGCTCTCGGTAGGTCATCCCGATGACCGCCAGGTCGACCTGGCGTTCGGTGATCTCGTCCACCAGGGCCGAGGCCGCCTCCCGGGCCTGGAGCACCTCGGTCTTCACCGCCACCTCGTAGTCCTTGCCGATGACCTCGGCGCCGGCCAGCAGCTTCTCCGCGGCGTCCGCGATGCTGGCGTCCATGGTTCCCAGGGCAAACCCGCGGGGGACCTCGATCACGGTGACCGCCAGCACCACCGCCCGCGAGCGGAGCGACAGGCGGCAGCCGAAACGCACCGCCTCCTCGTCGGTGGCCGCGCCGTTCACGGCCACCAGGATCTTGTGGGGTGTGAATCCCGCCATCTGACCGGAATCCTAGTGTCCTGGAGCGGAGATCCGCCGCCATGTCGCGGCTGTGGCCGGCGCGCCCTCCGGGACGGGTATCGGTGGGCCGCCCCGGCCGGCCGGTACAATCGTTCGCGGATGAAGGCGATCATCGTGGGCTGTGGCCGAGTTGGCGCGCGGCTGGCCCAGCAGCTCGACGCGGCCGGGCACCAGGTCACCGTGGTGGACGAGCGGGTGGCCGCTTTCGACCGCCTGGGCCGCGGCTTCAAGGGGCAGATGGTGGTGGGCACGGGGATCGACGAATCGGTCCTGCGCCGAGCCGGGATCGAGTCCGCGGACTGCTTCGTCTCGGTCACCAACGGCGACAACCGCAACCTGATGGCCGCCCAGATCGCCCAGCGGATCTTCAAGGTGAGACGGGTGATCACCCGCGTCTACGACCCCATCCGCGAGTTGGTGTACCGCGAGCTCGGGCTGGAAACCTTCTGTCCCACCACCCTGGGAGCCGACCTCATCCGAGGCTTCTTCACCGAGGGTGTCAACCGCAGTGGTGATGTCGCCGCTCCCGATCATCCCGCGGTCCGGGCCTCCTGATGAGCCCCGCTCAGAAGCCCTACGTCATCGTCATCGGCGGCGGCAAGGTGGGCTTCCACCTCACCAAGCACCTCATCGAGCGCGACTATGAGGTGACCCTGGTGGAGAAGGACCCGGTCCGGGCCGAGTGGATCGAGCACCAGCTGGGCATGGTCAGCATCATGGTCGGCGACGGCGACGAGATGGCCTTTCTCGCCACCACCGGCATCGAGCGAGCCGGCGTGGTGGTGGGCGCAACCGGCGACGACGAGGACAACCTGATCGCCTGCCAGCTCGCCAAGGCCAAGTTCCACGTCCCCCGCACCGTGGCCCGGGTCAACAACCCCAACAACGTCAGCGTCTTCAAGGAGCTGGGCATCGACGCGCCGGTCTCCGCCACCGAGCTGCTGATGGGCCTCATCGAGGCCGAGCTGGGCTCGGAGCTGGTGCGGGGGGTCGCCGTCAAGGCCTCGGGAAGCTGCCTGGTGGACCTCGCCCTGCCCTCCCTGTCCAGCCACGTGGGCAAGCGGATCGCCGACATCTCGATCCCCGACGGCGGTTTCGTGGTCTGCGTGGTGCGGGCCGGCAAACCCCTCCCGCCCACCCCGGACACCGTCGTCGAGGCGGGCGACGAGCTGGTCGTGTACTCGCAGCTCAAGGACGTGGCCGCCGTCAGGGAGTCCCTGGCGGCCGGCTGAAGCGCCGGCGCTCCTTGATCTCGTCGGCCTCAGCGCCGTCCCTGGCTTCATCTGCTGGCGGAGAATGCCGAGCGATGGCTGTCACTGCGCCGATCGCTTCCGCTGGACCGTCGGGTCGCCTGCTGGTGGTCGAGGACGATGGCGCCCTGCGCCTGGTTCTGACCGCGGCCCTGGAGCGCGCCGGCCACCGGGTTGACGTGGCCGCCGATGGTCTGTCCGGAGCCGAGAAGCTTGCCAGCGGCGATTACGAGGTCGTGCTCCTCGACATCGGCCTCCCCTTCATCGACGGCTGGAAGCTGCTCGACACCCTGGAGGGCCGGCGCCAGCCGTCGGTCATCGTGATCAGCGCCCGCGGCGATGAGCGGGACAAGGTGCGGGCCCTGGACCTGGGCGCCGACGACTACCTGACCAAGCCCTTCGGGGCCGGGGAGCTGCTGGCCCGGGTGCGGGCGGTGCTCCGCCGGGTTCGGGGGGCGGCCGAGGCGGCTCGGTTGGTTCGCAGTGGCGAGGTGGTCGTGGATTTGGGCGCTCGCCGGGTGACCAGGGCCGGCGAGGAGGTGCGCCTCTCCCCGACCGAGTACGTCCTGCTCGCCGAGCTCGCCCGGCATCCTGGCGCGGTCATGGACCACCGCACCCTGCTCACCCGGGTCTGGGGCCCCGCCTATGCAGGTGACCGCAACTACCTGCGCACCTTTGTGCAGCGCCTGCGCCGCAAGCTGGAGGCGGATCCCGCCGACCCGCGGGTGGTGATCACCGTCGGTCGGCGTGGCTACCGCTTCGGGGAACCCGGCGAGCTGGGCCGGTGATGGCCTCCACGCTGTCCGAGGGCTATCCGGAGGCCGGGGTGACCGACATGACGAAGGCCCCGGTGGCGTGATTCAGGAAGATGGTGGCGCTGGTGTTGCTGGCCGTCACCGCGCCCGGGCCCAGCCGGCTGGGCAGCGTGGCCGCCGCCGCCCTCCGACTGGACGGCGGTGTCGACCTGCTGGTCCGCGAGGATGACCCACGGGGTCGGGTCCTCAAGGTGGCGCTCGACGACCTCGAGATCGACGACGACGGCGTCCTCTGGCGGCACCGGCCCGGACGCCTCTGCCGCGTTGTGGTGCTCGCCAAGCCGGTGGGTTCGTTGACCGAACGTTGACGTTCTCTTAGCGAGACTCGCGCCGTGGGCACGATCACAGCCCGGGGCGGGAGGCGCAACCCATGCTCGATCTCCTGATGCTCGGCATCTTGGCGTTCCTGGCCATCGCCAGCTTCCTCTACGTCGCCGGGCTGGACAAGATCTGATGAACGGCACCGAGGTCGGGTACCTGATCGCGCTGGTCATCTCCATCCTGGTGACCGCCTACCTGGTCGCCGCCATGCTCTTCCCGGAGAAGTTCTAGATGGGCCTCGTTCGCCCGCGCCCCGACAGGAACTGAGCCGTGGCGCTGGACATCATCGGCTCCGTCGTCACCTACATCGCCGTCTTCACCGCCGCCTGGTTCGTCGGTCACTACATGGTCCGGGTGTTCCAGGGTGAGCGCACCCTCCTTCACCCGGTGCTCCGTCCGGTCGAGCGAGGCATCTACCGGATCAGCGGCATCGACGAGGAGCACGAGCAGGGCTGGAAGGGCTACCTGGTGGCGATGCTCTTCGTCACCGTCATCAGCCTGCTCTTCACCTACCTGATCCTGCGCATCCAGGACAAGCTGCCCCTGCAGTCGGTGTTCAACCCAGAGGGCCTCCCCGGCGTGCCGCCCGCGCTCGCGTTCAACACCGCGGTCAGCTTCACCACCAACACCAACTGGCAGAACTACACCGGCGAACAGACCATGACCTATCTCTCCCAGATGCTGGGCCTCACGTTCCACCAGTTTCTCTCCGCCGCGACCGGCATCGCCCTGGCAATCGCCCTGATCCGGGGGGTGGCCCGGCGCTCCGCCAAGACCATCGGCAACTTCTACGTCGACATCGTCCGCTGCACCCTCTACGTCCTCATCCCCCTCTCGGTGATGGCCGCCATCATCCTGCTGGCCAGCGGCTCGATCCAGAACCTCAACGGCTATACGGCGGCGACCACCTTGGAGGGGGTGACCCAGACCATCGCCCAGGGCCCGGTGGCGGCCATGGAGGCGATCAAGGACCTCGGCACCAACGGTGGCGGCTTCTTCAACGCCAACGCCGCCCACCCCTTCGAGAACCCCACCGGTCTGACCAATTCGTTGGAGATCGTCCTCTGTCTCTGCATTCCGTTCGGGCTGGCGATCACCTTCGGCAAGTGGGTCGGCAACGTCAAGCAGGGCGTCGCCCTCTTCGCCGCCATGGCGATCATCCTGGTGGGCGGCGCGGCATTCGCCGCCTGGCAGGAGCAGTCGGGCAACCCCGCGTTCAGCGCGACCCTGGTCAGCCAGCAGTCGACCGACGTCCAGGCCGGCGGCAACATGGAGGGCAAGGAGGCTCGCTTCGGGCCCATCCAATCCGCCGTCTACGGGACCGCCACCACCGGCACCAGCACCGGTTCGGTGGACTCCGCCCATGACAGCTGGACTCCGCTGGGCGGCCTGGTGCCCCTGCTGCTGATCCAGCTGGGCGAGATCACCCCCGGAGGGGTGGGATCCGGTCTCTACGGGATGGTCACCTTCGCCATCGTGGCGGTCTTTTTAGCAGGGCTGATGGTGGGGCGAACGCCCGAGTACCTTGGCAAGAAGATCGAAGGACGCGATGTCAAGTACGCGGCGCTCGCCATCCTCATCCTGCCCTTTTCGATCCTGGTGCCCACCGCGATATCGGTGCTGGTTCCGGCAGGTCAGGCCGGGCCATTGAATCCGGGAGCGCACGGGTTCACCGAGATCCTCTACGCCTTCAGCTCGGTGACCGGCAACAACGGCAGTGCCATGGCCGGCCTCTCCGGCAACACCCTTTACTACAACACTCTGCTCTCGGTCTCGATGTGGCTGGGCCGGTTCATCTTCATCATCCCAGTGCTGGCACTGGCGGGCTCGCTGGTGAAGAAGAAGGTGGTGCCCGCCGGTGCTGGCACCTTCCCCACCGACACCCCGCTCTTCACCGCGCTCATCGTCGGCACCATCATCATCGTGGGCGCCCTCACCTTCTTCCCGGCCCTGGCTCTGGGCCCGATTCTCGAGCAGCTCCAGCTCCACGCCGGCCACCTCGCCACCCTCTATCCAAGTCAGTGAGCCCGAGATGACAGTCGTGTCCAGCACCGGCGGCACTCAGCTGCGCAAGCGGCGGCAGCGCAGCAGCCTCTACGACCCCGCCATCCTGGTCCCCGCCATCCCCGCCAGCTTCAGGAAGCTCGACCCTCGCTGGATGGCCCGCAACCCGGTGATGTTCGTGGTCGAGGTGGGCGCGGTGATCACCTCCTACGCGTTCATCACCGGCTTCTGGAGCGGTGGGAACAACGGCGAGCAGAGCTTCGTCGGCCAGGTCTGCCTGTGGCTGTGGTTCACGGTGCTCTTCGCCAACTTCGCCGAGGCCGTGGCCGAGGGACGGGGCAAGGCCCAGGCCGCCAGCCTGCGTCGAACCCGATCCGACACCATCGCCCGCCGCTTGGTTGGCGGGCGCAACGGCCGTGAGGAGCAGGTCCCTGCTCCCGAGCTGCGCAAGGGGGACATCGTGGTCTGCGAGGCGGGCGGGATCATCCCCAGCGACGGGACCATCGTCGAGGGCATCGCTTCGGTCGACGAGTTGGCGATCACCGGCGAGTCGGCCCCGGTCATCCGCGAGGCCGGCGGTGACCGCAGCGCAGTCACCGGCGGCACCCGGGTGCTCAGCGACCGCATCGTCATCGAGATCACCCAGAACCCGGGTGAGACATTCCTGGATCGGATCATCGGCCTGGTCGAGTCGGCGTCCCGCCAGAAGACCCCCAATGAGATCGCCCTCAACATCCTGCTCGCCAGCCTGACCATCATCTTCATCTTCGCGGTGGTCACCCTGCAGCCCTTCGCTGAATATGCGGGTGGAGCGGTGACCGTGACGGTGCTGATCGCGTTGCTGGTCTGCCTCATCCCCACCACCATCGGCGGGCTGCTCTCGGCCATCGGCATCGCTGGCATCGACCGCCTGCTGCAGAAGAACGTGCTGGCCATGTCAGGACGGGCGGTCGAGGCCTCCGGTGACGTCGACGTTCTGCTTCTCGACAAGACCGGCACCATCACCCTGGGCAATCGGCAGGCCAGCGAGTTCATCCCCGCCCCCGGGGTGGAGATGCCGCGACTGGTGCGCGCCGCCGACCTGGCGAGTGTGGCCGACGAGACCCCGGAGGGGCGCTCCATCGTCGCCCTGGCGCGTCGCTTCGGTGTCCCCGAGGACCCCAACATCGACGACTGGACCTTCGTCCCCTTCTCGGCCATGACCCGGATGAGCGGGGTGGACCGCGACAGCGTCAGCATCCGCAAGGGGGCCGGCGACGCCATCGCACTGTGGTGCTCGGACGACAAGAGCCGCGAGCTTCCCGACTCGGTTCGCGACCAGGTGGAGACCATCGCACGAGGTGGCGGAACACCCTTGGTGGTCGCCGAGAACCACACGGTGCTCGGCGTCATCCACCTCAAGGACATCGTCAAGCCGGGCATCAAGGATCGCTTCGCCGATCTTCGCCGGATGGGGCTGCGCACGGTGATGATCACCGGTGACAACCCGCTCACCGCCAAGGCCATCGCCGCCGAGGCGGGGGTGGACGACTTTCTGGCCGAGGCGACCCCAGAGAACAAGCTGGAGCTGATCCGCCGCGAGCAGGCGGGCGGCAAGCTGGTGGCGATGACCGGCGACGGGACCAACGACGCACCTGCCCTCGCCCAGGCCGACGTCGGTGTTGCCATGCAGAGCGGCACCCAGGCGGCCAAGGAGGCCGGCAACCTGGTGGACCTGGACAGTGACCCCACCAAGCTGATCGAGATCGTCGAGACCGGCAAGCAGATGCTGATCACCCGAGGCGCGCTCACCACCTTCAGCGTCGCCAACGACGTGGCCAAGTACTTCGCCATCATCCCGGCGATGTTTCAGACCATCCCCGCACTCAGCGCCCTGAGCGCCCTCAACGTCATGCAGCTGCAGACCCCGGAAAGCGCGGTGCTCTCGGCGGTCATCTTCAACGCCCTGATCATCGTCGCGCTCATCCCGCTGGCTCTGAAGGGCGTGAAGTATCGGGCAGTGGGCGCCGCGTCCCTGCTCCGCCGCAACCTTGCCATCTACGGTGTGGGCGGCATCATCATCCCCTTCCCCGGAATCAAGCTCGTCGACATCATCATCACCCACCTCCACCTGATCTGAGATGTTCAAGAACCTGCCTCGTGAGCTGCTGATCGCGCTTCGCGTGACCCTGGTGATCGCCGCCGTCGGCGGCCTGATCTACCCGCTGGTGATGACCGGTTTCGCTCAGGTCGCGTTCCCCGGCCAGGCCAACGGAAGTCTGATCAAGAACTCCAGCGGCACGGTTGTCGGTTCCAGCCTGATCGGCCAGTGCTTCTACCAGCCCAACCAGAAGCTGACCGACTACCTCCAGACCGAGTACCAGGGCGAGACCTTCTACGTGGTCGACCCCCGGTACTTCCAGGGGCGTCCCTCGTACTACCAGACCACCGGGAGCAACGGTCAGCTCGAGGTGGTCCCACTCGATCCGCCCTGTCAAGCCAGCAACTCTCAGGGCAGCAACCTATCGCCGAGCAATCCGCTCTTGATCAAGCGGGTCGACACCTACGCCGAGTACCTCCACTGCCTGGGCGTGGACAGCACGGTGAGCTACACCGGGTCGCAGCTCGCCCAGGTCGCCGCCGACCCCTCCAAGTACTGCACCGGTGCGGTGAGCAACGCCACCTCGATCCCCGTCGACCTGGTGACCGGCGACTTCACCAGCTTCGATCCCGACATCAGCGAGGCGGCGGCGCTGGCCCAGGTGAACATGGTGGCCGGCGCTCGCGGCATCGACCCCACCAAGCTGACCCAGCTGGTCGAGGCCAACGTCACCGGGCGCAGCCTGGGCATCCTCGGACAGTCATACGTCAACGTCCTTCAGCTCGATCTGGCGGTGAACCAGGAGTTCCGCCAGCCGCCGGCGCTTCGGTGAGCCCCACCCGGCCCCCGTCTCGGCGTGAACAGGCCGTCTCAGGCACGACCTCCGACCGGACCGCCGCGGTCCTCCGAGCGGATCCGGCCGTGACCGCCGCTGAGCCGTGACCCCGGTCACCGTCTTCGGGGTCGTCGCCCTCAGTTTCATGCTCCTGATGTACGCGCTGGAGCGGCGTCACAGCGGTTTCGTCGCCGCTTTCGCCGCGGGCTGCCTGGCTTCGAGCGCCTACGGGTTCCTCTCCGGGGCGTGGCCGTTCGGGGTGGTCGAGGTGGTCTGGTTCGGCATCGCGGTGGCCAGGTACACTCGATTGCGAAGGAGTCGCCAGTCCCAGGCCCTGCCTGGGCCGGACAGGCCGCCGCGATGACCGATCAGCCATCCACCGCCGATCACGCTCAGCCGCCGGGCGCTGCCGTGCCGGTGGCGGTCGCCCGCCCGGAGGGCGACCAGCCGGCCGCCCCGCACGGTCGGCTCAAGGCGTTCCTCGGAGCCATGCCCGGCTCGGGCAAGACCTTCGCCATGCTCCGCGAGGGCCGTGACCGCCGCGCCGCCGGCGAGGATGTGGTCATCGGGTTCGTCGAGACCCATGGGCGCGCCAGGACTGCCGAGGCGATCGGCAACCTCGAGATGATTCCCCGGATCACCGTCGATTACCGGGGGACCACGCTCTCGGAGATGGACGTCGAGGCGGTGATCAGGCGTCGCCCACAGGTGGCCCTGGTCGATGAGCTGGCTCACACCAATGCCCCCGGCGTGCGCCACCGCAAGCGCTGGAAGGACATCGAGGACATCCGCGACGCCGGCATCGACGTCGTCACCACCATGAACATCCAGCACCTCGAGTTGGTCAAGGACGTGGTGGAGCGGATCACCGGCATCACCGTCCACGAGACCGTCCCCGACGCGGTGCTCGACCGGGCCGATGAGGTTCAGTTCATCGACATCACCCCGGAGGCGCTTCGCAAGAGGATGCGCCACGGCAACATCTACCCGCAGGAGCGGGTGGACACCGCGCTGCGCAACTTCTTCCGCCCCGGCAACCTGGCCGCGCTCCGCGAGATCGGGCTGCGCCTGGTCGCCGAGCGCGTCGAGGAGGAGCGGGGCGGCGTCCAGGCGCCTCCTGAGGACGTCATGGTGGCGATCAGTGGCGGCCCGTCGGCGGAGGCGCTGATCCGTCGCGGCGTGCGCCAGGCCCGGCGACGTCGGGGCTTCTGCACGGTGGTTCACGTCCGGGCGCCGGGATTCGCCGAGAAGGATGGGGAGGATGGGGCGGAGCCGTCCGGCTGGCGCCGCCTCGCCGCCGAGCTGCAGACCACGCTGCTCGAACCCGAGGCCGCGGACGTCGCCGCCACCCTGGTGGCCATCGCCCGCGAGCGAGGCATCCGCCATGTGGTCATGGGCGAGCCCAGACCCCCCAGCCTGATCGCTCGGCTCCGGCCCAACATCGTCGACCGCGTGCTCGAAGGGCTCCCCGATGCAGACGTCCACGTCATCTCGCGCTACGCCGCGGTGCGTGCCCTCCCCCAGGGCCGTCCCGACCCGGACTCGCTGCTCCGCGACATGAGCGATGCCCGCCATCACGCGGGCCTGCGTCTGTACATCAGCTACGCCCGAGGCGCCGGGGCGACCACCGCCATGCTGGATGAGGCCCGCCGCCGCGCCGCGCGGGGCACCGACGTGGTGGTCGGCTCGGTGAGTGGAGGGGGTTCAGCCCGGCTCGGCAACCTCGAGCTCCTGGGCGGTCCCGACTCCCCGGCTGCGCGCGGCCTTCTTGACGTGGAGGCGCTGCTCACCCGCAACCCCGATGTGGTTGCGGTCGACGACCTGGCGGGGCTGACCACCACCGGCCAGCTGGTCGGCCACCTCATCCCCCGCCTCCGCTCCGCCGGCATCACCGTCATCGGCACCGTGCACCTCGCCGACCTGCGCAGCACGGTGGCGCTGATGGGGACCCTGCTGCGCCGTCCCGCCGGACGACCGGTCCTGGACGACTCCACAGTCGACGCCGCGGACGAGGTCGAGGTGGTGGACGTGCCCCCCAGCGCCCTCGAGGAGCGCCTGCGTCAGGGGGAGATCATGCCCCCAGGCGAGGCCCTCCACGCCCTGCAGGGTGAGTTCCGGCCCGAGGTGCTGGCGGCGCTGCGCGAGATGGCGTTTCGCCGCGTCGCCGAGCACTGCGACCGGCGGTTGGTGACCTACATGAGCACCGCCCGGATCCAAGAGCCCTGGGAGGCCCGTCCCCGGGTGCTCGTGCTGGTGGCCCCCCGGCCCGGCCAGGACGACGTGATCCGCCGAGCCGCGGCGCACGCCGCTCGCCGTGACGACGCCCTCACCGCGCTCTCGGTGCGCCGCCGGCCGCGCAGTGAGGAGGAGAAGAAGCTGCTCGGTGGGTATGCGACCCTCACCCACCAGCTCGGCGGCGACTTCGTGACCGTCGACGGCGGGGACATCGCCCGCACCGTCGCCGACTACGCGCGCGACCACCGCATCACCGAGATCCTGGTCCTGCGCAGCGGCCGTTCTCAGAGCTCACAGACATTGCGCCGGCTGATCCGGCTGGTCGCCAACATCGACGTCCACGCGGTGGCGGGCCGGGACTGAGCCTCAGGCTGCCGGCAGGGTGAAGGCGAACCTGCCTCCCTGACCCGGCTCGGAATCCTCGATCCAGACCCGTCCGGCGTGAGCCTCCACCAGCCCGCGCACGATCGCCAGCCCCAGGCCGGTGCCTGCCGGCGACGAGCCGCGGTCCGCGTCGCCTTGCCCGTCCCCTCCTCGGACAAATCTCTCGAAGATCCGCTCCCGATCCTGCTCGGCAACGCCGGGGCCTCGGTCGATCACCCGGGTGACCACCATCGACCGCCTCCCCGGCACCGCCTCCACGGTGATCGGGGTCTCCGAGGGCGCATGGCGGTCGGCGTTCTGGAGCAGGTTGTCCAGGATCTGGCCCAGCCGGTCCCAGTCCGCGAGCACCTCGAGCCCGGAGGGCGGGAGCTTCACCTCCACCTCGCGCGCCGGGGCCGTCAGGTGCAGGCGCGCGGTCGCCGCCTCGATCGCCTCGCCGAGGTCGATCTCGGTGGCGTTGAGGGTGAGGACGTGGCCCTCGATTCGAGCCATGTCGAGCAGGTCGGCGACCAGGCGGCCGAGCCGTCGGGCCTCGCTGACCAGCGCCTCCAACTCGGCCCGGACCTCGACGGGCAGCCGGCGACTCTCGAGGAGGTCGGTGGCTCCGGTGAGGATGCTGCCGAGCGGGGTGCGCAGCTCGTGGGAGACGTTGGCGAGCAGCTCGCTGCGCGCCCGGTCGGAGGCCTCGAGAAGCTGCACGTGCTGCTCTGCCCGGGCCAGCCTCACCGCCACCGCAGCGGTCTCGTTCTGCTCGCGGCGGAGCCGCTCCAGCTCGGTGTTGGCGGCCAGGATCTCGGAGGTCAGCCGTTCGGCCTCGAGCTGGGTGTGGCGGCGGCGCGAGCCCAGCCCCCCCACCGCCAGCGCCATTGCGAAGAAGACCATCAGGTTGACCACGTCGCTGGTGTCGCCGATGGTCAGGGTGTGGAAGGGCACGACGAAGAAGTAGTCGACGAGCAGGAAGCTGATCGCCGCGCAGATCAGCGCTGCGCCCAGCCCGCTGAGCAGGCCCATGGTGGCCACCAGCCCGAGGTAGAGATAGACGTAGTCGCGCTGCTCAGCACCGGGCAGTGGCGTCAGCACCGCGGTGAGCGCCGCCGGGCCGAGCACGGCCGCGGCCAACCCCGCCAGGCGCCGGAGCAGCCGCGCTCTTCCCGTCTCCATCGGCCCGATTCTGGCAGTCCGCCAGGCACAGCTCACGGCAAGTCGCCGGGCCCGGAAGCCCCAGGCCCGACGCCCCAACCCCGGCGCGGAGCGCCCCGGCACGACCCGCCTACGTCCGGGTGCTGTCCAGCTCGCTCTTCAGGTCGCGATCATGGCGGCGGCGCCGCCGCATCACCACCGTCCGCCGCAGCCGAACCAGCTCCGGCACCGTTGCCAGGGCGAATACCACCGCCAACCCGGCACCCACCCCGCCCAGCCAGAGGGGGCCGAGCACCAGGGTGGTGACCCCGACCGCGAGCAGACCCGCGCTGAAGGTCCCCAGGACCGCCACCACCACCAGGAGTCCGGCGATCCCCACCGGTTCGCGCGCCGCCTCCATCCGGTGCCGAAACGCTGACGTGTTGACCACCGGCTGGCCGGTGCGGCGAGCGCGGACCAATCTCCAGGCGAGCATCCCCACCACCAGCCGCACGAGCCACGCCATCTCCCCATCCTAAGAGGTAAATTCGGCGCACAAGGCAAGGAGGGACGAAGATGGTTCGCGCGTACGTCCTCATCAGCGCCACCGCCGGCAAGGCTCTGGAGGTGGTCTCCAAGCTGCAGACCCAGGAGGGAGTGGTCCACGCTGATGCCATCACCGGGGAGTACGACGTCATCGCCCAGGTCGAGGCTGCTGACATCGCCGGCATCGGTAAGCTGATCGTCGAGAAGGTCCAGGCTGCCGACGGCGTCTTCAAGACCATCACCTGCCTGGTGGTTCAATAGGGACCCCCGCGACCGGCCAAGGGGTGGGCCTCTCCGGGCTGCTGGGGCGCGCCTTTCGCCGCCTCGAGGAGAGGGCCGAGCTGCGCAGCTCTCTGCTGGTCTGGCTGGCAGTCGGGCTGAGCGCCTCCCTGGGCTTCTCCCTGGCCGTGGCCTGGGTCCACGGTGCCGGCCTGCTGGTCGCCGCCCTGCTGACCCTGGGTTGGTGGGCGGTGGTCGCGCTGGTCATGGTGGGCGGAGCGGCCCTGCTCGTCGACTCCGGCGGGCAGCCGGTCAACCGCTACGGTGTCCCCAACGGGCTGAGCGCACTGAGGGCCTGGCTCTGCCTGCCCCTCCTGCTCTGCGCAGCATGGCCCCTGCCCCACCGGCTGGGCCTGATCCTGTGGGTCTCGGTCGGGGGCTCGGTGGGAATGCTGGACGCCGTCGACGGCTGGTACGCGCGGCGCTGGGGACCGCTCACCGAGCTCGGCAAGGCCATCGATCCGGCGATGGACGCTCTCTACTTCAGCGTCGCCGCACTGAGCTTTCTGCTGCTCGGCATCGTCACCTGGTGGCTGGCGACGCTCATCGTGGTCCGCTACCTCGCGCCGCTGCTGCTCACTCCGATCGTCTTTCTGCTGCGGCGCCGCCCTGAGCTGGTGAGGACCAATTGGGGCAAGCGCAACACGGTGCTCACCGGACTGGTGCTCACGGTCTGCATGCTCGTCGACGTCGCCGGAGGTCCGGTGCCCCTGACCAACGCGGTGGTCGGGCTGCCGCTTCTGGTTCCCACCGCGCTGCTCCACTTCCGCGCCCTCGGCCAGCGGGTCGCCGCCTCGCCGGTGGCGCGATAGGCGCCGATACACTGGCCTGATGGCCCGCCATCCCCTCCCCGGCTCTCCCGTTGGCGGCGCCCGGCCCGCCCCGGGCACCTAGGCGGCGGTCATGCGCGCCGTGGTCAAGACCGCCCCCCGGCCCGGCCTCTCGATTCAGGAGGTCCCCGAGCCCACCCCCGGCCCCGGTGAGGTGCTGCTCCGGGTGGTCGCCGCCTCCATCTGCGGCTCGGACGTTCACCTCTACGACTGGAACGCCTGGGCGAGCTCCCGGGTGCATCTCCCCCGGGTGATGGGCCACGAGATCTGCGGGGAGGTGGAGGCCCTGGGCGAGGGGGTCAACGGCCGTCTTCGGGTCGGCGACCGGGTGGCGGTCGAGTCCCACATCGTCTGCCACCGCTGCCCCGCCTGTCTGCGCGGCGACTTTCACATCTGCGAGAACACCCGGATCCTGGGCTTCGACACCGACGGCGGGTTCGCCGGTCACGTCGCGGTCCCCGCCGAGAACGCCTGGCCGGTCGGTGACCGGGTGGCCCCCGAGGTGGCGGCAGCGATGGAGCCCTTCGGCAACGCCGTTCACGCCTGTTCCTACGGGGAGATGAAGGGGGCCACCGTCGCCGTCTTCGGCTGCGGGCCGATCGGCTGCGCGGCCGTCGCCGTGGCCAAGGCGAGGGGAGCTGCCCGGGTGGTCGCCATCGAGCCCAACCGCTACCGCCGGGAGCTGGCCCGGCGGATGGGTGCCGACGCCCTGGTCGCGACCGGGGAGGACGGAGCAGAGGAGGCGGTCCGGCGCGCCGCCCAGGGCGAGGTCGACTGCGCCGTCGAGATGAGCGGGGCGCCGTCGGCGGTGGTCGCTGCCACCCGGGTGGTGCGCTCCGGGGGCTGGATCTCACTGCTCGGCATCGGCGACGAGCCCACCAGCATCGACCTCTCCCAGGACGTGGTGATGCGGGGCCTGGCCATCCACGGTGTGGTCGGCCGGCGGCTCTTCGCCACCTGGGAGGAGACGTCGGGCTACCTGCGCGACGGCGCGATCGATGCATCGACGCTCATCACCCACCGGTTTCCGATGGCCGAGGTCGAGGCGGCACTGGGGCTCATCAAGTCGGGGCAGTGTGGCAAGGTGGCCCTGCTGCCATGACCGACACCCTCAAGACCCCGCCGCGCTCCGACGCCGTCCAGGCCCTGGACCGCTCGCTCTCGGAGGACCTCGATCGGCTTCGCCAGGAGGGACTGTTCCGGCCGCTTCGGGTCCTCGAGTTCGGCGCAGGGCCACCAGGTGACCATCGCTGGTCGTTCGCTGATCAACCTGAGCAGCAACAACTACCTGGGGCTCAACACCCATCCTCGACTCGTCGAAGCGGCGATCGAGGGTGCGCGCACCTGGGGTGCGGGCACCGGCGCGGTCAGGACCATAGCCGGGACCCAGACGATCCACGAGCAGCTCGAGGCGCGGCTCGCCGGCTTCAAGCGGACCGAGGCCGCGCTCACCTTCCAGAGTGGCTACACGGTGAACGTCGGCGTGCTCGGCGCCATGCTCGAGGAGGGGGACGTGGTGGTGAGCGACAAGCTCAACCATGCCTCGATCATCGACGGCATCCGGCTCACCAAGGCGGATCGCATCCTGTATGAGCACCGCGACCTCGACGACGCCGAAAGGGCGCTTTCCGAGGCCAGGGGCAAGGGATATCGCCGCATCCTCCTGGTCACCGATGGGGTCTTCTCCATGGACGGCGACATCGCTCCGCTTCCCGGATTGGTGGAGCGCGCCGAGCACTACGGCGCCGCGGTGATGGTCGACGACGCTCACGCCACCGGCGTGCTGGGTGATCACGGCCGGGGAACCACCGACCACTTCGGCCTGCACGGCAGGGTAGCGCTCAACATCGGAACGCTCTCCAAGGCGGTGGGCGTGGTCGGCGGCTACGTCGCCGCCAGTCAGGCGGTTCGCGATCACCTCATCCACCGGGCTCGCCCCTTTCTCTTCTCCTCCAGCCACCCCCCCGCGGTGGTGCTCGCCTGCATCGCCGCCATCGACGTGCTCGAGTCCGACACCGTGCTGATCGGCCGGCTGTGGGAGAACAGCCGCCGCTTCACCGCCGGCCTTCGCCAGCTCGGATTCGATACCGGCGCCGGCGAGACCCCGATCACCCCGGTGATGTGCGGCGAAGCGGAGATCGCCATGCGACTCTCCGACATGCTCATGGAGCGCGGCGTGTTTGCCCAGGGAATCGGTTTCCCCACGGTGCCCCGGGGCCGGGCCCGAGTGCGGACCATCGTGACCGCGACCCACACCGCCGAGGAGCTGGACCGAGCCCTGGAGGCCTTCTCCGACGCCGGGCGCCGGCTCGGGCTGCTTCGTGCGTAACCGGCGCCGGGGATGCTGCTTCTGGTCGGTGACACCTCCTCGGGGGAGGCGCTGAGATTCCCCGCCTCAGCGACGCCGAGCTCGAGGAGGAGCGTCAACTGATCCTGGCCGCGCAGCGCGACCGAGCCGCCTTCGCGTACCTGTACGAGCGCAATGTGGACAGGATCTTCGCCTACGTTTTGACCCTGACCAAGGACCGGGAGCTTGCCGAGGACGTGACCGCCGCCACCTTCGCCAAGGGGCTTGAGGAGTTGCCGCGCTTCGAGTGGCGCGGAGTGCCCTACTCATCCTGGCTCTACCGGGTCGCCTCCAACCTGGTGGCTCGGCAGCGCCGGATGCCCGGCTGGATCGAGCTGACCCCGGCGCTGGCCGGCGACGGTGCGTCCCCGCTGGAGATCGTCGAGGAGCGAGATCGTGCCGAGACCGTCCGGGAGGCGGTGCGCACCCTGCCCGACGACCAGCGCCAGGCCGTGGTCCTGCGCTTCGCTGGCGAGCTGCGCAACCGGGAGATCGCCGAGATCATGGGACGCAGCGAGGGAGCGGTGAAACTGCTGACGTTCCGAGCCCTCACCACCCTGCGCAAGCGGCTGGGAGCGCCGCTTCCGGCCGAGCGCGAAGCCGAGGGCCGGGCATGATCGACGACGCCGAGCGGCTCGATGCCGCGCTCAACCGGCGGCACATCGGCGCCAGCGTCGACGATGTGGCTCCTCCGCTTCGCGATCTGGTGGACCTGGCCATGGAGGTCGGCGATGCCTGCGCGTCCGCAGCGCTGACGACGACCGAACGAGACCGCATCTACGCCGATGTTCTGGATCGCCTGGGAGCAGCGCACGCCCGGTTGCTGTGGCGGCGGCTGACCGGCCGGCAAGCCGCTCTGCTGGGCGGTGCCGCCGCGGTCACCGCGGTCGCCGCGGCGATCGGCCTGCGCGTGGTGGTGGGCCGGCGCGGCCACCGGATTCACCTCGCCGCCGTTTAGTCACGGGCGCGGCGCGATACAGTCGAGTCGTGCCAGCTCCGGACGACACCGAGCCCCTCGGCGATAGCGAGCGCGCCCGCATCGAGCGCCGCGACCGCAAGCGACGTCCCCGCATGGTCGTCGACAACGCCGGGGTGCGCAGGGTGATGACCGCGCTCGCCTGGAGGCGGCACGACCGGCAGTCGCGCACCCGGGAGGGCGACCCCGGGTCCTGAGCGGCGGCGCAACGGCCCGGCTGCGTGGCGCGCGAGCCACCCGAGCCTGTCCCACAATGGGCCGATGCCCGACGCCGGAAGCCCACCTCCGGGCTCCCCGCCCACGCCGGGGCCGCCATCCCCACCAACCGGCCTCCCGCCTCCCGGCTTCCCGTCCCAGCCGCCCCCCAATCCTCCCCGGCCGGGCTATCCGCCGGCCGGATATGGCCCTCCGGGCCAACCCCCTCCGGGCCATCTGCCACCCGGCTATCCCCCACCCGGATACCCGCCACTCGGCCAACCCCCTTACGGCTATGCGCCCCCGGGCTTCGCGCCCCCGGGCTACGCGCCCCCGGGCTATGCGCCACCCGGCTACCCACCGCCCGGCTACCCACCGGGGTACCCGCCGCCCGGCTTTCCCGCCTTTGCCTGGGCCGCCCCGGTCATCGGCTGGGGGCGATTTCGCCCGCAGTCGATTGGCGAGCTTCTGGACTCGGCGTTCACCGTTTATCGCCGCCGCTTCCTGCCGGTCCTGGCGGTGATGGCCCTGTTTCAGCTCCCCTACCTGGCCCTGCAGTACTTCGTCTACGACCCGGCTGAGGCCCCGGTGCTCAACTTCGTGAGCCAGCCCGCCGGCAGCATCTCGGCGGGGCAGCTCCAGGGGGCCATCGGCGCCTCCCTGGTGGCTCTGCTGATCCTGCTCGGCTACGGGGTGGTGCTGCTTCCCCTGGCCGAGGCCGCCGTGATCCGCCTGGTCAGCGATGACTATCTCGAGCGTGCCTCTGGGGTGGGCGCGGCGCTCGGCCTGGCGCTGCGCCGCAGCGGCACCCTGGTCGGCTATGTCGTGCTCCAGATCCTGATCGCCGCCGCTCCGCTGCTGGTCGTGGCCTTGCTCGCCTGGCTCGTGGGTGGTGCCGGGGGTGTGCTGCTGGCGATCGCCGGCCTGCTGGGGTGGATCGTCTACCTGATCTTCGTCGTCGTCCGGCTGAGCCTCGGCGTCCCGGCGCTGGTGCTGGAGCACCTCTCCCCGATCGCCGCCCTGCGCCGGGGCTGGCGGCTCACCGCCGGCTCCTTCTGGCGGATCGTGCTCTTCTACCTGGTGATCAACGTGGTCAGCGGCATCGTCAGCTCACTCCTCGATGGCCTGGTCAGCCTGCTCATCAGAACGGCGTCGGTGAGCACCCAGCTCTCCCTGCAGACCCTCGCCTCCGGGCTGATCGGAATCCTGACCTCCCCCCTGATCCTCATCCTGCTGACCCTGGTCTACTACGACGTCCGCATCCGGCGCGAGGCCTTCGACCTCGAGATGCTGGCCCAATCGCTGTGACTTGATCCGGATCCGCCCTCACGTCATCGCCGCGGCGCTCCCCGCGTCCGGCGCCCTGCTGCTCGCCACCGCCGTCTCGGTGTTGGCGGCGCCCTGCGCCGGCGAGTACGTGGCCCAGCTCCGCGGCGTCGAGGCGCAGCTCGCCGCCGGCGCCAGCACCCCCGGCATCGTCGGCCAGCTTCAGCAGCTCGGTACCGAGGACTCGGCCGGGCCGGCCCTGGCCCCGGTGATCGCCGAGCTGGAGAGCGGTCAGGTCGCGGCCGCGCAGGCTCGTCTCGGCGCCATCGCCGCCGCTCTCCAACCAGCCTCCGGCTCGGGCTGCGCCTCCGCCTACACCGGCGGGGCGCGCCGGGCGCTCGCCGGGGTGTACCGATTGCCGGCCTTCGCCGGCCTCGACCAGAGCTCGTCTCCCAGCTGGCTGCAGCAGCTGATCGATGCCGTCGGCAACTTCCTGTCGCGCACGGTCGGCGCGCTCGGGCCTGGGGTGGTGCTGACCATCACCGCCCTCCTCGTCGCCGCCGTCCTCGCCTTCGCCGCGTGGCGGCTGCGCCAGGTGACCGCCTCCGGTCGCGAACCCGGAGTCCCGGACGCCTCCGCGCCGGAGGGCATCGACCCCGATGCCGAGTGGGCCAGGGCACTGACCGCGGCCGAGACCGGCGAGTTCCGTGAAGCGGTGCGCCGCGCCTTCCGCAGCGCCCTGCTGAGCCTCTCGCTGCGAGGACGCCTGGCCGTCCAGTCGGCCTGGACCACCACCGAGCTGATCGCCCATGCCCGCGCCGACCCCGAGCTGGTGGATCGGCTCGCCCCCGCCGCCGCAGGATTTGACCGGGCGTGGTATTCGGGGGCCGCGGTCGTCCCGGCCGATTGGGAGGGCATCCGGGAGGACTGCCAGGCGGTGCGCCGGATGGCGGCCCGGGGCCGCGAGGCCACCCCGCGATGAGGCGCCCCGCGCTGACCCCGATCGCGATCCTGGTGGCGTCGCTGCTGGTGCTCACCTTCATCGCCGTGGCCGCCGCGCCCGCGGGCAGTGACGATCAGGACCCGTCGAGCACGGCCAGCGGCAGGGCCGGGACCCTGGCCCTGTACGACTGGCTGCAGGACCTGGGCTATGGGGCCCACCGGGTGTACTCCACCTTTGACCTCGCCGGGAGCGACGTCCTGATCTCCGCCGATCCCCTGGACGTGAACCCGTACAGCGGCGCCGACGACCGTGTCCTGGAGAGCTTCCTCCGAGGCGGGGGCGAGGCCATCCTGGCGGTGAGCGACCCCACCGCCGTCCCCGCCGTCCTCCAACCGCTGGGGATCGAGGCGGTGCCCACCGGGGCCGCCTCCGCCACCCCCAGCGAGCCGTTTCCGGGCAGTGCCGGGGTGGCCAGCGTGCCCCTGGAGGCGCCCGGCGCCGCGAGCTCGGTGTGGTCGTTCAGCGGCGGGGGTGCCGGCCTGGTGCCCCTCCTCGATTCCGGGGGGTCGCCGGTCGTGGCTGAGGTGCTGGTCGGCAGCGGCCGGCTCTTCCTGCTCGGCAGCGAGTACCCGCTCAGCAACGACGGGCTGCGCCGCGGCGATTCGGCCCCCCTGGTGCTCAGCCTTCTGGGCAGCGCCCGAGGCCGCAGCATCGCCTTCGACGAGGTCCACCACCTCGCCCCGGTCGGCATCGACGACTATGGCCTGAGCGCGGTCTTCCAGGGCCCGCTGCTGCTCGCCGTGGTGCTCGCCGTGATCGTGGTGCTGCTCCTCCTGGTCACCGGCTCCCGCCGGCTGGGACGCCCACTGCCGGGGCGCGACCCCACCCAGGTGCCGACCGTCCTCGACCACGTCGCCTCGGTCGGGCACCTGCTCTCGGCCAGCCGAGAGCGCGGTGGGGTGGCCCACCGCTACGCGGAGGAGCTCAAGCTTCGGGTGGGTAGGGTGAGCGGGGTGGATCCCCACCTCGCCGACTCGGACTTCGTGGCCGGCCTCGCCGGGTTTGGAGCGGACCTGGCCGGGGAGGTGGGGCGACTGCTCTCCGAGGCCCGCCGGCTGGCCGGGGCACGGCCCACCGAGACCGAGCTGCTCGGCCTGGCACGGCGGGTGGATGCGCTCGAGCAGGCGTGGGGGGCGGCCGCGATCCGCTGATGGCCCTGGCACAATTGGCCCCCGATGCCCACCGCGGCTGAGCTGCGCAACGCCCTGCAGGAGACCATCGGGCGCGCGGTGGTTGGCCAGCAGCAGGTGGTCGACGGCCTCTTCCTGGCGGTGCTGGTCGGTGGCCACGTCCTTCTCGAGGGGGTGCCGGGCACTGCCAAGACGCTGATGGCCCGCTGCCTCGCCGCCTCTCTCGACGCTCGCTTCACCCGGGTGCAGTTCACCCCCGACCTGCTCCCCTCGGACATCATCGGCACCAACATCTTCCGAGCCGACAGCGCCACCTTCGAGTTCCGCCAGGGCCCGATCTTCACCGACACCCTGCTCGCCGACGAGGTCAACCGCGCTCCCGCCAAGACCCAGGCGGCGCTGCTCGAGGCCATGGAGGAGCGCCAGGTCACCAGCGACGGTCGCCGGATGCCGCTCGGCCAACGCTTCCTGGTGGTCGCCACCCAGAACCCCATCGAGTACGAGGGCACCTACCCACTTCCCGAGGCGCAGCTCGACCGCTTTCTCCTCAAGCTGGAGGTGAGCCCGCCGGCCGGGGATGCGGAGGCGGAGATGCTGCGCCGTTTCGACCGCGGCTTCGACCCCCGTGACCTGGAGCGGGCCGGAGTGGCCGCGGTCATCGACCTGGCGGGACTCGAGGCCGCCCGGGCGGAGGTCCATGCCGTCCAGGTCAGCGATGCGATCGTGGGGTACATCGGCCAGCTGGTGACCGCCACCCGGATGAGCCCTGATCTGACCCTCGGGGCCAGCCCCCGCGGGTCGATCGCGCTGCTCCTCGGGGGCAAGGCCATGGCGGCCCTGCGCGGCAGGGACTACGTGGTTCCCGAGGACGTGAAGGACATCTGCATCCCGGCGCTGCGCCACCGCCTGATGCGCCGTCCGGAAGCGGAGATCCAGGGTGTCACCGAGGTGGCCGCGGTCGAGCGGGCGATCAACCGCGTGCCCGTGCCGCGGTGACCCGTTGGGGCGCGGCCCTGCTGCTGCTCGCCCTCATCCCCCTCGCCGCCGGCGCCGCCGCCCCAGATCTGATCGGGCCGGGCATCGTCGTGTGGGCGGTCGCCGCCCTGCTGGTCATCGTCGACTCACGGCGCGCACCGGGCCGGGACCGGCTGCTGGTGACCCGGGATCACGACGAGACCCTCTCCGTGGGCCGGCCCAACTGGGTGACGGTGCGCATCGATCTCCGCGGCTGGTCCGGAGGCCGGCTGCTGCCGGCAGCTGTCCGCGACCAGCATCCGGCGCGGGTGCCCGCCTCGCCGGCGATGCAGAGGCTGTCCCTCCCGGGCGCTTTCCGCTACACCCTGACGCCGGCGAGTCGTGGTGAGGAGCGTTTCGGGGCCACCGTCGTGCGCTGTCCCGGCCCCTGGCGACTTGGCCTCCGCCAGACCGCCGCCGGCCAGGGTGAGAGCGTCCGGGTCGACGCCGATCTTGCCGCGGTCCGAGTCTACGAGGCCCTCGCCCGTCGCGGCCGGCTGGCCGAGCTCGGCGTCCGGACCCAGCGCCGGCCCGGCGAGGGCAGCGAGTTTGAACGCATCCGCGAGGCCGTCCCCGACGATCCCCAGCGGGTCATCAACTGGAAGGCGACGGCCAGGACCGGCAGGCTGATGGCCACCGACCTGATCCCCGAGCGCTCCCAGCCGGTGATCGTGTGTCTCGACCACGGCCGCCTGATGGGAGTGGGCGCCGGCCAGCTCACCAAGCTGGACCACGCCGTCAACGCGGCGCTGCTGCTGATCCATGTCGCCCTCGCCACCGGTGATCGGGTGGGGCTGTTCGCCTTCGCCGATCAGGTGACCGCCACCCTGCCACCCCGCCCGGGCCGGCTCCAGATGCGGCGGTTCCTGGACGCGGTGCGGCCGCTGCGCGCCGGTGAGGTGGAGGCGGATTACGACCAGGCGCTCACCCAGCTGAGCCACTGGCAGCGCCGCCGGGCGCTGGTCGCGATCTTCACCGATGTCCTCGATCTCGACCAGGGTCAGGCCCTGGTCCGTCAGTGCATCCGGCTGCGCCGCCACCACCTCCCGCTGGTGATCACCGTCCGCGACCCCGCCCTCGAGGACGCCGCCCTGGCCCGGCCTGTCGATGCTCAGACCACCTATGCCCGGGCGGTGGCGGGCGGCCTGGTGGCCGACCGCGAGCAGAGCCTGGAGGTGCTGCGCAGGAGCGGTGTGGAGACCCTCGACGCCGACGCCCGCAGCCTCTCACCGCGGCTGGTCAACCGCTACCTGGAGCTCAAGCGCCGAGCCCGCCTCTGACGTTGGCTCGGGGCGGTTGGTGGGTTGTCAGCACCTGCGGGGCTAGGGGGCGGCGGGTGGCGGGGGCGGGTACCCAGGAGGCGCGGGCGGTGGTGGCGGCGGCGCGCCCTGCTGCGTCGTCGGCCACCCCGGTTGTGCCTGGGGCCACGCCGGATAGCCGGGCGGTATGTAGGGCCCTGCGGCAGCGTAGCCGGGCGGGGGCAGACGCCGGAAGGCTGCCCGGGCGCTGCCGGCGAAGCCCAGCGCCCAGACGATGATCAGGTTGAGCACGATCAGCACCAGTCCGAAGATCGGGTTACCGCGGATGGTCGATCCCGAGGTGGTGTCGGTGAACGTCTGAGATCCACCGATCGCGCCGAACAGGCCGATCACGATTCCCAGGCAGGCGAGGACGATCCCGGTCACGCGCGGTCCGCCGGTGAGCCTGCCCATCGCCGCTCCGGACCAGATGCCCAGGATGGCCAGCACCGCGACCACCACCCCGAACCCGATGAGGACCCCGCCAATCGCGTCGGCGGCGAGCCGAACCCCGTTGCCCGCGGTCCCGTACTGCTGGAGGTTGAGCGCCCTGACGCCGGCGAACCACAGCGCACCCCCCAATCCGGCGAGCAGGCCCAGGAGCAGCCAGAGGACGCTCTCGATGATCAGCAGGACCCGGCCGAGGGTCACGCTTCCCGGGACCGGAGGTCGGTTCATGGCGCGCTCCTATGGGCGATCGGCCACCCGGTGCGGGCCGGGTTCAGCCGTACCCGGAACTATAGGCATGCCTGGGAGGAGACTCCAGTGTCACCGCCCTCGTCCCGGCCACGCTCAGCTGGGTGATCCACCCGACGAGAGAGGAGGGCTCCCCGGCCACCGAGGCGGTCAGGGCCTCTGACCTGGCCGGACCCGGCTCTGACCCGACGCCCTCCGCAGCCGCCGGCGAGCCCTGCAGCCGCGAGCCGATCTCGGGCCACCAATGCAGGGTGAGGACGATGCCGCTGAGCAGCGGACCGGTGATCCAGGCACCCGGCGAGACGCTGCTGAAGCCCACCAGGTAGACGGCGTAGCCAGCCTGGGCCGCGGTCATGGTGCTGCGGAAGGCATCCGGGTTGCCCTCCGCCTCGCGGGCGAGATAGACGATGACCACAGCCAGCGTCGCCTGGAGGAGGGCAAGGGCGATCAGCCCGCCGCCCTCGATCGAGGCATGGGCAAACAGCCCGTCGAGCACCACTCCCCCCCCGATGACGCCGGCCGAGCTGACGGCAAACAGGACCTCCACTCCGGCGCTGATGACCAGCAGGCCGGCTTGGAAGTAGACGACCGACCTTGCCGCGAGCAGGCGGCCCGGAGAGCGCCGGCGGCCAAACATCATGGCCCGAGCTTAGGTCCGCCGATCCCGACCCGCCCGCCTCGTGTCCGCTTCGTAGCCGGAGTGCGGGCTCTCAGACCCCCTCGGGCACCTGGTCGGGCATCGCCTCCAGCGCACCGATCACCTCGCGGGTGATCTGGGTGGGGGTCGACGCTCCCGAGGTCACTCCGACCCGGTGCACGCCCGTGAACCACTCCGGCCGCAGGTCCGCGGCGGTGTCCACGAGATGGGCGGGCTTGCCCGCCAGCTCCTCGACCACCTGGACCAACCGCTTGCTGTTGCTGCTCCTCTGGCTCCCCACCACCACCACGCAGTCGACGTCCCGGGCGGCGAGGACGGCGGCCTCCTGGCGTTCCTGGGTGGCCCGGCAGATCTCGTTGTGAACCTCGATCTGCGGGAACCGCTCGGCCAGCCGGTCGATGATGGCCTGGGTGTCCCACATCGACAGGGTGGTCTGGCAGGTCACGGCGAGCCGGCAGCCGGCGGGCAGCTCGAGGGCTTCCACCTCGTCGATTGTCTCGATCAGGGTGGTGTGCTCAGGAGCGACCCCGAGCACCCCCGCCGGCTCGGGATGGCCGCGCTTGCCGATGTACACGACATGGAAGCCCTGGGCAACCAGATCGCGGACCAGGTCATGGGTGCGGGTGACGTCGCTGCAGGTGGCGTCGACGATCTCCAGGCCACGCTCGCGGGCCGCCTGGACCACCTGGGGGGAGATCCCGTGGGCGGTGAAGATCACCGTCCCCTCTCTGACCTGCTCCAACCCCTTCATCCGATCGGTCTCGGCCACCAGCCGCACCCCCGCCGCCTCCAGCTCCCGGGTGGCGTGCTCGTTGTGCACCAGGTAACCGAGCATGGTGACCGGCTGGCCCTGACGCTCCGCGCCCACCTGCTTGGCCAGGCGGATCGCCTCGACCACCCCATGGCAGTAGCCGCGAGGCCGGATTCGCACCACCTCCATCGAGGTTCAGTGTACTTGGGCTGCCTCCAGGCTCACGGCCGCGGGCCGCCGGTGCTCCCGCCCGGCGAGCAGCAGCCACCCGTAGAAGACCGCCGCCACGCTGAGCCCGATCGCTATCTTGGCCGCCCCGGCGAGCGAGCTCGGGGAGACGAACGCCTCCAGGCAGCCGGCGACCACCAGCAGGATGACCGTGGCCAGGAACAGCCCGAGGACGTCGTGGCCGGCCTGGGCGAGGGCGTCAGCGCGGCTGTGCAGCCCGGGCCGGAGCAGGGCGTCGCCGAGCCGCAGCCCGGCCGCCCCGGCGGTCAGGATGATGCTGAGCTCCAGCACGCCGTGGGCGGCGATCAGGGACCAGAACGCGTAGTCGTAGCCCCCGGCATGGACCGCCGCACCCAGCGTGCCCACACTCCATCCGTTGAAGAAGATCAGAGCGGCGCTGGGCACTCCCAGGCAGAGGCCGAGCACGAACAGGACCCCAGCCACCTCCATGTTGTGGACAAAGATGCTGGGAGCGGCGAGCAACGGCTGGGGGATGGAGACGTTGGGAGACCCGCTGGCCATCTCGCCGAACAGCGAGTCCGGCACCAGCACACCGCGCAGGTCAGGGCGCAGGTCGTAGGTCAGCCATCCCGCGAGCACCCCCGCGAGCAGGCAGGCCAGGGCGGCCAGGAAGTAACCGGCGTTGGCGCGAAAGAGCCGGGGGGCGCCGGTGGCGAAAAAGCCCAGGGCCCGGCGGCCCCGGGGCGGCCGAGCTCGGTTGAGCACGATGTGGGCCCGCCCGCAGAGCCCATTGAGATACTCGGTGAGCGGGTGGTCGGGGTAGTCGCGCCGGGCGATGGCCAGGTCGCTGGCGGTGCGTCGGTAGAGGCTGGCGAAGCGTTCCAGATCCGCGGCGGGCAGCCCGCGGAGCCGGCTCGACGACAGCGTGGCGGTTCTGGTCTCGAGCTCTGCCCAGCGGGGCCGCCGGGTGGCGGCGAAAGCGTCGACGCTCACCTGGGTCCGGGGCTCACCGGCCGTACCGCGGCAGAAGCTGAATGTACAGCCGCTCCAGGAGCAGCTCGGGAGGCCACATCCGCTCCGGAGCCGTGGCCGGCAGGGCCATCCTAGCCAGCAGGGGCGCGCTGAGCCGAGCGGCCAGGACCGCTCGCTGGTTGGGGAGGAGGCCGGGCCGTCCGAGAAAGGTGCGGATGGCGTTGAACTCGCGCTGCCCGAGAGAGGCCAGGCCGTCGATGCGCGGTCCGGGCTCGAAGCTGCGCAGGTAGACGGGCGCGGTGGCGGTCGCCGCCGTCAGGGTCACCGGGGTGCGCTCCCGCACCACCAGGGTCCCGGCGAGCAGGTCGCCGAGCCGGCGGGCCTGCGGGTGAAAGAACATCAGGATGGGCCCGACGCCGATCACATCAACGATCAGGGCCAGGCTGCGCAGGAAGTTGGCACCGAGACCCGCGGTGCCTCCGTCGAACTCGGATCACCCGGATGCCCATGGCGGCCTTCCCCGGCGTCTTCCCGGCAGTCACCGTCTCGGCCACGGTGAAGTAGGCCACCACGATCATCACCTCGCCCGCCGACAGCAGGAGCAGGACCAGCTGCATGTTCTCCTGGTCGGCCGCCGAGCTCCCGCTGGTCAGCCCGGCGGTCGCGCTGGTGACCAGCAGGATGGAGACGACCACCAGCACGATGAGGATCAGGCCGTCGATGAGCGCGGCGGTGATCCGGGTGGCCAGCCCTGCCACCCGAAAGCTGAGCCCGACGTTGTCGGCGGTGCTGACCCGTTGGATGTCGTAGCCGGCTCTCACTGAGGCCGGATCGTGGCACCTCCGGGGCCGGAGGTGCCGCTGGCAACCGGGTCGTGTCGGGCCACCGTCACCGGGGTCGCCGTCCCCGCCGCGGACCGGTTGGCGGGCCTCTCCAGTTCCCGGCTCGGCGCCGCCACCAGGCCGGTGGCCTCGAACCGATCGCCCAGACGCACCTTGTTGAACACCGCGCCGATGAGCATGAACTGGGAGATGAAGGCCAGCCAGGTGGCAAGCAGGAAGAACAGCGCAAAGCCCTGCCCATAGGCGTTGAATCCGTGCACCAGCTTGCCGTACAGCGGGAACAGCAGGGTGATCGCCTCAGTGAGAAGTCCGGCGAGCAGGGCGCCAGGCCAGACCCGGGCGAGGTGGAAGGTCCGGTTGGGGACGCAGCGATAGATGATCAGCATCAGCACCACCATGTCGACCAGTCCGAGCAGCGGGCCGAGACCGGCCATGAAGCTCACCAGGTTCATGAGGGTGTTGGCCCCGACGCTGATGACCAGGCACACGGTGAGGACCATGATCATCACCACGCCCATGGCCCGCTGACGGAGGAAATCGCGCTGCGTGATCCGGAAGATCTGGGCCAGGGCAAACTCCAGGGAGCCGAAGAAGTTGGTGCCCGTCCAGAGCAGCCCCAGGATGCTGAGGATGCCGAAGATCCCCGCGGTGTCGTGCAGATGGCTCACCGCGCTGCTGATGTCGGTCTGCGCCGACGACGGAAATGCCGAGACGATGCTGCTCTGGACATGCTGCTCGATGCTGTGATCATTCAGCACGAGCCCGAGGATCGCGAGGACTCCGAGGATCATCGGGAACATCGACATGAAGGCGTTGAAGGCGAGGATGGAGGAGTAATTTCCCGCCTGGCTGTTCCCGTATTCGGTAATCACCCGGAAGGGCATCGAGCCCTTGAGCCGGGCCAGCAGCCGCGATATCACGGGTTTCATTCTGGGCAGCCGTACTGAGCCCCACAACCCGGGAGCCGTCGGTTCAGCCCCGCTCAGCCGCCCTGAAAATGAGGTGGACGCTTCTCCAGGAAGGCGGCGATCCCCTCCCTCGTGTCCTCACTCAGGGAGGCGATGGTGAGCTCGTCCTGAAGCAGGCGCAGGGCGGCCTCGAGCTCCATCCCGTCGATGCGGTGGAGGGCGTCGCGCCCCATCCGAACCACCTCCGGGCTCCAGCCGGCGAGCTCGGTGGCCCACCGCTGGGCCGCGTCCCGCACCTCGGCCAGCGGGAGGACTCGATTGACGAAGCCCCACTCCAGCGCCTGGGCTGCGCCGATCCGCTCCCCGGAGAGGAAGAGCTCCAGCGCCCGCTTGCGGCCGAGGTTGCGGATCACCACCGCCATCACCATCATCGGCCACAACCCCACCCGGATCTCCGGGGTCCCGAAGGTCGCGCTGTCAGCCGCCACCAGGACGTCGCAGCTGAGCGCCAGCCCGAATCCGCCGCCGAGCGCGGCGCCGTTGACGCAGCCGATCAGCGGTTTGCCGAGCCGGGAGCAGGCGATGAAGACGTCGGCAAAGAGCCCCCGGTCGCGGTGGCGATCCAGCTCCGAGGCGGCGGGTCCCGACATGGCCTCGAGGTCGGCACCGGCGGAGAACGCCCGGTCGCCCGCACCGGTGAGCACCACCGCACGCACCCCGCCGTCCTCCGCCGCCGCCCCGAGGGCGCTGAGGAGCTCACGGAGCACCGGCGGACTCAGGGCATTGCGCCGATCCGGACGGTTGATGGTGAGGGTCGCGACCCGGTCCGCGACCTCGTAGGCGACCTCGGTCAGATCCACCACGTGGCGCTGGTGTTGCCGGCCTCGGGGATCAGGGCCCGGCGACCAGCAGGCGGCCGTCCACCCACCCGGTCCAGCCGTTGGAGCAGATCACCCGGGCCCAGGCGCCCCGCATCTCGGCGACCTGCACCGGCAGGTGGCCGCCGAGGGTGGCGACCACGGCGCCGCTCGGGTCGGGAGCGGCCCATGCCTGCATTCCCTGGGGCGGCACCTTGTGTCCCGGGGTCCATGCGGACTGAGCCGGAGCCGCCGGCTGAGCAGCCGGCGACGCGTAGGTCTGCCCACCGTATCCCTGCCCCGAGCCCTGCTGATAGCCGGGGCCGGCCTGCTGCTGCGGGTAGGTGGGGGTCGCCTGCTGCTGATATGCCGGGGCAGGTTGCTGCTGCTGATACGCAGGTTGCTGGAAGGCGGGGCTGGGCTGGTACCCGGAGCCACTGCCTCCGGCCGCCCATGGCGCGGGGCCGGTGCTCGCCGCCGCGGCCGCCGCCGCCTCCGCAGGGGCCGGCGACGGCGACTCATCCCGAGCGGCTGCCCCCACCGGGGTCGCAGCCTCTGCGGCCGGGGCCCACTGCGGCTCCCCGGCAGCGCTCTCGGTGGCCGCCGCTTCGGAGGGCAATTGATCCAAGCCATCCGACGCCGCAGCTTGGCTCGACAACGCCTCGGACGTGTCGCTCGCCGCCGCCTGCGCCGTGGCCGTCGATCCGCTCGCCGCTCCCGCCAGCCGCAGGACGGCACGGCTGGTTCGGCTGAGGTCGCTGACCGCGCTCAGCAGGCTGTGCTTGGTCAGCCCGTCGAGGACGATCCAGGTGCTGACCACCACCTGGCCCTTGGACGCCGTCGCCGTCACCGGGCCGGGACGCTGCTCCTCGAGGTGGGGGAGGTCAGCCTCGATCGAGCCGCTGCCGTCGGCGAGGTCGACGCCCTGGGTCAGCACCAGCCGGTCCCAGCCGTTGGGGAGGCTCACGGTGACCTCGGCGCCGCCGCTCGTCAGCAGAAGGGCGAATTCGCTGTCCGGCTCGCTCCGCTCGCCGGCCAGCTGCAGATCGTCGAGTACGCTGCACCAGCCGAGGATGAGCTGCTTGGCGTCAGTGGCCATGGCCCGAAGACCTCCCGTGTTGGCTCGGCCCGATATTGGATCTCGGTGCGGAGGCTGAAATTCTGGCAGGAACCGAGGCGGTGCGGGGGCGGCACCTCCATGGCCGCCGCGGGAAAGGTCGGCTCAGGGAAGCCGGCGCCGGAACCCCTGGGATCCGGCCTCGAAGCCGAGTGCCTCATAGAACGCATGAGCTTCGCCACGGCGCCGGTCGGAGAACAGCGAGATCCTGTGGCAGCCCGCCTCCCGGGCCCGCCGCTCCGCCTCCTCCATCAGCTGCCGGCCGACCCCCTGGCGTCGGGCGCTGTGATCGACGACCATGTGCTCGACGAGCGCCCAGGGGCGACCCTCGTGGGTCAGGTTGGGACTGATGATCAGGAGGTCGACGGTCCCGACAACCCGGCCATCGTCGATGGCGACGAGGAGAGCGCGGCCGGATTGGTTCGCGATCTCCTCGAGGGCCGCCCGGGCGCGGTCCTCGGTGGCGGTCCGGAAGGCGCTGTCCAGGGCGAGCTGCTCGAGGAGGTTGAGCAGCGCGGGGATGTCCGCTGCGATCGCGGGTCTGATCTCGAAGCTCATCGTGGGAGATCGTGGCAGAGAGTGGCTCGCTCTCGTGTGGCGTTGCGGGCTATCGGCCATCGTGTGCTGCGTACGTGCCGAAATACGCTCACTGAGCTCGGAATCGCTGCCACCTCCCGCCGGGGGCGAACCGCAACTCGGACAAGTCGGACGAGCGTCGATTGAGACTGCGTAGTCTTTGTCGTGCGCCGCTCGCACGTGGGTCGCGCCGCGCATCAACCGGTTTGAGGCCAAGGTCTGCGTGGGTCGCAGATCATCGGACTCCGAGAGAGCGCTGAGAATGATGGCCGCTCTTTCCGATGTCGGATCTTCGAGGTCTCGGGCAACGGCGAGGTCTTGGCGAAAGGTCGGGCGCATCGAGTTCGAACCGCAAGTCGCCCGTAAGCTGTGAACTCGCGCCAGGGACGCACAACTATCCCGCGGCTGACCACCCGCCGACGCAAGCGGGGCCTGTCGCGCTGCGCCGGCTCTCGGTTCGCCAGCCCTCGGAGCAGCGGGTCTTCGAGCTAGTCACAGTGGGAACACCATCGGTTACCCCGCAACATCGGGGTCTGGCCTGAAACCAGGAGAAAGGGGCCCTGTGCTGGCTCTCAGCAGTCATCAAGAAGCACCTTTATGTCAAGCGGGGAGCGGAGAGAACTCCGACCGGGACCTCGGGGGCGGTCCACCCATGGTGACCGACCGCGACTTGGAGCGTTCGCACCGCTCTCCCAATGCCTGTCCCCGGCCCTCCGCCGACCCCAGCAAGCCGTGCCGCTCGGTCCCTCGACTATTGAGCCATTTGGCCCTAGTGCGTCGGCTGACTTCTGTGGGTCAATCAACTCCGTTATGACTTGCGATTGGATGGGCGGAATCGGTCGATGTCAGCGGCCCGCGACCATCGAGCTCTCCTTTCCGTCCTGCTCCGGAGGGCGCAGGGTGCTCTGCCAAGGCCATGCAGTGGTAGTCCTGAACTATTGCGCGCTGGGTGGTGCCGCAGTTGCAGAGCCAACCGAAGTGGCCGTCTTGGGCCCTCCGGTCGGGGCGCCGTCCGTGGCAACGACTCAGCCATACGGCTGGAGCCTCGTCACTTCATGATCCCGCCGGTGCTACTGGCGCGGCGCTCCGACGGCTTTCACGGAGTACCCCCGGCAGGAATTGAACCTGCGCACAAGGTTTAGGAAACCTCTGCTCTATCCACTGAGCTACGGGGGCTCGGTCCGGAATGTAAAGGATTGCCCGCCACCCGGCGGACCTGGTCTTGTTGGGCGACCGCCCTGGCTCCTGGCCTCCTCGAGGCACGGCTGATGAGCCTCCGAGGCGCCGTTCGCCGGCCCTTCCCGCCAGCCCATCGGGACTGTCGGTTCGTACGGTAGCGAACCAATTGTTGGTACGGTAGCGTACATCTTGATAGTCGCCAGAGCTGAAACCTGACACTTCGACTATCCTGTAATCGATATGGCCGACGCCAAGCTCCGGGTCGTCGTCATCGATGACTCGCCCGACCTTCGGACCCTGGTCCGCCTCCGGCTCGAGGCCGACGGCGGATTCGTCGTCCTCGACGAGGGAGGGACCGGCCGGGACGCGGTCCGGCTGAGCTCGAAGCACCGTCCCGATGTGGCTCTGCTGGACGTGTCCATGCCCGACATGGACGGCCTCGAGGCCATCGGCCCTATCCGTGAAGCTTCACCAGCCACGCGGGTCGTGATGTTCTCGGGGTTTGACCGCTCCGGGCTTGAGCCGCGGGCCCTGGCCCTCGGGGCCTCCGGCTTCATCGAGAAGTCGCTGCCGATCGCAGACCTTCCCGGGCGGCTCCGCCAGCTGGCCGTGCCGGAGGCTCGACGATCGATGCGCACCGCTGACGATGAGGTCACCCCGGTCATCCAGCCGCGACCTGCCGCCGCGAGTCCTGACCCGTTCGCCGAGCACCTGGAGCGGTTCCGCACGGCGTTCGAGGGCGCCTGCATCGGCATGGCCGCGCTGACCCTCTCCGGTCGGATGGTGCGCCTCAATGAGAGCCTGGCCGGCATGCTGGGTTCCGCCGGTCATGAGGTGGTCGGGCAGCTCTATCGTGAGCTGGCCGACCCTAGCTCTCGGCAGAGCGTTGACGCGGCGGTGACCGGCGCTGCAGGCTCTCCGGTTCCGGTGAGCCTCGAGCACCGGATGGCAGGCAACGGCGGCCGGACCTGGGTGCGCTCGACGATATCCGCGGTTCGAGACAGCGCGGGGCGGTCGCTGTATCTCTTCCTGCAGGTGCTCGACATCACTCGCGAGCGCGAGGCCGCCAACGAGATCCACAACCTCGAGCAGCGGTTCCGCCTGCTCGTCGACGCGGTCCAGGATTACGCCATCTTCATGCTCGACGTCGATGGGCGCATCGCCAGCTGGAACGCCGGCGCCCAGAGGATCAAAGGGTATGCGGCTCACGAGATCGTGGGCCGGCACTTCCGTGTCTTCTACCCGCCTGAGGCACAGGCCCGGCATCAGCCGGAGTCGGAGCTGGAGATCGCCAAGCGGGACGGCAAGTATGAGGAGGAGGGTTGGCGAGTCCGCAAGGATGGCAGCCGCTTCTGGGCCAATGTCCTGATCTCCCCCATCTATGACGCGGAGGCTCGGCTGATCGGTTTCGCCAAGGTGACGCGTGACGTCACCGAGCGACTGCGCGTTTCCGAGGAGCGCGACCGCGCCGCGTCCCAGCTGGCCGCTGCCAATCGTCGCCTCAAGCGCGCTGCGGACGATCAGTCCGCATACCTCGCGGTCACCGCTCACGAGCTGCGTGGTCCGGTGGTGGTGATGCGGCACAGCGCCGAGCTGCTCCTCGCCGAATGGAGCCGGCAGGATGATGCCGCCCGCCAGCGCATTCTCGAAGTGCTCGCTGCCGGGGGGAAGCGCCTCCACCGGCTCCTCGAGGACCTTCTCCTGGTGGCGCGCGCCGAAGCCGGTCACCTCGACCTGGCCATCGGTCCCCACCAGCTCCTGCCGATACTCCATGAGGCAGTGGACTCGCTCCTCGAGCGGGCGGCAAGGGTCACGGTCGACTGTCGCGCCGACGTCATGGTCGCCGCCGATCGCGAGCGGCTCATCCAGATCGTCGCCAACCTGCTGAACAACGCCCTCAAGCACGGTGCCCCACCGATCACCGTCGCGGCCACAAGTGCTGACGGCATGGTCGAGGTGAGAGTCTCGGACCGCGGTCCGGGCGTGCGAGAGGCTGACATCCCCCGCCTCTTCAGCAAGTTCGGGACCGGATCGCCCGACAGCAGTTCGGGCCTCGGTCTTTTCATCGTCCGAGCCCTGGCCAGGGCGCAGGGCGGGGAGGCGAGCTATGAGCCCAACCCCGGCGGCGGCTCGTGCTTCGTCATCCGACTTCCCCGCTTCCGGCGCGAGGACCAGGTGCTGGTGGGTTCCGCGAGCCTGGCCGGCGAGCTGACGGAGCGACACCCGCGGGCGCGCGGTGCCGAGGGTCAGCCGGCGCCCGTGCCCTCGGCGGCGGTCAGGGGCAGGTAGAACACCCCTGGGGCGAGCAGCCCGTCAGCGCGGCTGATGGTCTGAAGCAGCCCTTCCATGGCTGACCGTGCGGCGTCTCTCACCGCCGAGAAGTCGGCCACCCGCAGCCGGCTGGCGAAGCGCGGGCAGATCAGGGTCACCGGCACGCGTCCGCTGAATCGATCGTAATCAGCCACCACCCGGGCGTGCAGGGCCACCGATGTGATCCTGTCGAACAGCTCGGAGAGGCGGCGCACCGTCGGTGCCGCCGGCTCGGCGGTGAGGTCGACGGCCAGGATCTGGGCGGGGTGCATGCTGGCCGCTGTGGCCAGGCTGCAGTTGTCGGTGACCCCACCATCGACGTAGAGGCGGTCGCCAAGCCGGACCGGCGGGAACACCAGCGGGATGGCGCAGGAGGCGCGGAGCGCATCGCGCAGCGGGCCGCGGGAGATGACCACCGGCTCACCGCTCGCCAGGTCGGTGACGATGATCCTGAGCGGTCGGCGCAGCGCCTCGAAGCTCCATGCGCTGATGCAGGTCATCGCGAAGTCGACCAGGTCGGCGATGACACCGTCGCTGCGCAGCCACGGGCGGCGCATCGCCTGGTTCACCAGGACCCGAAGAGGGCGGCGGCGGAAGACCGCGCGCGTCTGCGGGCTGGCCCAGATCATCTCCAGTGCATCGACGGCTTCGGGCAGGGGTAGCGCCGCGGCCACCGCGGCGTTGAGGCCCCCCACGCTCGTACCCACGAAGGCGTCGGGCTGGATGCCCCTCTCCGCCAGCGCTCGCAGGATGCCGAGCTGGGCCGCGCCGCGACCGCCGCCACCGCCGAGCACCAGCACCGATCCGGCGCCGGAATCAGAGAAGGTCTGCATGCACATACCTTGCCACCACCGCAGCCAGCGGGTCGGTGCCAATCGGTGAGAACGCGGGCCGATGGGAGGGGCGAAGGCAGGGCCCCCGCCGGCTTGTCACTTCAGCTCGAAGCACGCCCTCGGACGACGAACCAGATCACCCCGATGATCACGAGGATCACCACCACGTAGACCACGATCTCCTTGGTTCCAAACAGGGTGAAGGCAAGCTGCATGCGAATCTCCAGGTTCTGCGGGTCCGCGGGCGGCCCGGGAGCCGGGCGGATGAGCCGACAGCCTAACCCAGCCGTGCCGCCCCATGTGGCCACCCGTCCGACCTGGCGCAGCGGCTCCGCGATCAGCGTCGGGGTGTTCCGCTATGCCTCCGGGTGGAGGACCCGGATGACCCCGATGAGGTCATCGGGCCGCCGTCCGAGGAGATGGGCGCGACCCTTGTGGCCCTCCCAGCAGACCGCCGTGAGCTGGCTCACCTGCCACCCGTCCTCAGTGAGGCGGCCGTCTGAACGGTTGGGCGGGGAGTGGGTGTCGATGGATGTCCCACCCCCCGTGTCGAGGGTGATCTCCATCGACCAGCCGTCGAGTGAGTAGACGACCTCTCCGCAATCGAGCGGCAGCTGCTGGCGATGCCGCCAGAGAATGGCCTGGGAGCGGACCAGGCAGGCTCCTGCCTCCATGGCCGCGCCGGACGCTCCCCCGAGGACTCCGCCGACCACGAGCAGGTCGGCCCCCCCGCCGGCGGCCAGCCCGGCCACCAACCCCGCGGCGGCGGCTCCCATCCAGGTGCGGAGCGGTCCGCGGTCAAGAGCCGCCACCAGGGCGCCGATCCCGATCGCCGCGAGGGCACCGGTCAGGGCTGCGATCGGCGTCACCGTGTGGGCCCAGGGAACGGCCGGCCCACCGCTGCCCCCCAGTCCCAGCACCCCCGCCAGGGAGAGGCCAAAACCGGCGGGAGCGGCCAGCCCCAGGCTGAGCCGGTGCTGCCGCCGCTCCCGGTGACGAGGCGCCAGCGACCTCGCGGTCAGATTCAAGCTTGCCCCGCAGGTCACCGCCACCGCGAACGCGGCGAGGGTGACCGCCATCAGCACGGGGACGAGCTGGAGCAGCTGCTGCACCGCAGCCGGGGTGGCGGCGCCGGCCGCGTCCAGGGTACCGAGGAGCAGCACCGGGACGCTGACCATGGTCATCATCGAGTGGCTCCGGGTCATCCGGCTCGCGCGGCGGGCCGCGTCGCCCCAGCCGCTGGCCTGGCGGAGCGGGTCGCCACGGCGGATCAATGCCACGAGGAGGGCGGTGGCGGCGAGCCAGAGGGCAGCCCCGGCGGTCAGGCTGAGGCGCTGGCCGTCTCCGCCGGCGCTCCCATCGGTCAGCACCCCGAAGGGGGTGAGGGCCGCCGCGGCGAGGGCCCCGGCGATCAGCAGCTCGGCGGCCCAGGCGGCGTAGCGGCGCAGAGATTGGGCCAAAGTCCAGGCAAGCCCGGTCCACCACGGGCGCAGCTGGACGCCCATGACGGCCCCCCTCCCGGCCTGGCCGGACAGCGCCACAGGGTGGTCTCCATGATCCGAGGTGGCAGGAGCCCCCGCCATCTCAGCTATCGAACTGGACCAGGCGGCCGCGAGGCACGACAGCGGGTCGCGGTCCCGGCACGGACCGATGACGGCCCGGCGCCGCCAGGGCCGGCGCCCCCATGCCTACATCCAGGGCTTGAGGTGCAGCCCCTCGGGCCACTCGGTGCGCCCGATCAGCCAGGCCAGGAACTGGCGCGCGCCCCCCGGCTCGGCGAACCTCTGGGCAAGCCGCGGCAGCGACATCTCGAGCTCCCACTCCAGGTATTGGTCGGGCCAATCCGCGGGTTCATACCCCATCCCCAGGTCCACGTGGTGCACCTCGACCTCGCGAAACCGTCGGGAGGGGCTGGCGGTGGTCGGATAGGAGTCGGTGGCCAGCAGGTCGGCATGAGGCCACCCGGCCGCGACGCACCTCGCCCAGGTCTGCTCGAGGCGCCCCGTCAACTCCCGGATGTCCCGAGCCAGCTCGGCGGCAGGCCGCCCCGCCCCCTCCTGGATGTCCTGCTCGCGCTGCTCGGGGCCGCCCGGGTAGCGCGGCACCTCCTCGCCCCTCAGGGCGCCCTCCAGCCGGCGGACGTGCCCCTCGGCGTTGCGGGCGATGTGGGTGAGGACGTGGCCGACGCTCCACCCGGGGAGAAGGCTCGGCCCCCGCGCCGTCCCGTCGTCCAGACGCTCCAGGGTGGCGTCGAGACGCCGGTGTGCGGCCGCGCACAGGGTGATCGCATCAGTGGGCTCGAGCACCAAGACCAGCCCTCCGACCGTGCCGGAAACATCCGACACGCCCAGTCGGGAAGGGGAGATTCGAACTCCCGACCTCACGGTCCCGAACCGTGCACTCTAACCTGGCTGAGCTACTTCCCGATCGTCCCGGATGATACCAGCGGCCCCGCCCGAGCCCCGGCGGGAGGCGCTTGACCGGGCCTGGTCGGCGGCTACGATGAGACCGCGTGGTTCGCTCGCCCAGGCCCATCCGGGCCGGCGAGGCCACCAAGGGAGGATGGTGATGGCGACCCCCCAAGTCCTGATCCTGGCCGGCGACGCCGCCGAATCGCTCGAGGTCCTCTACCCGTACCAGCGCCTGCTCGAGGAGGGGTACACGGTGCGCATCGCGGGTCCCACCCGCAAGAGGCTGCAGTTCGTGGTCCACGACTTCGTCGACGGTTACGACACCTACACCGAGAAGCCGGGGTACACGTGGCCCGCCGACCTCGCCTTCGCCGATGTCGATCCGGCCGACTTCGCCGCCCTGGTGATCCCCGGGGGCCGCGCGCCCGAATACATCCGCAACGACCCCGACGTGAAGCGGATCATCCGGCACTTCTTCGGGGAGTCGAAACCGGTGGCTCAGATCTGCCACGCGCCCCTGGCCCTGGCCGCAGCCGGGGTGCTGGCGGGGCGCCGTTCGGCCGCCTACCCGGCCCTCGAGCCCGACGTGCGGGCGGCTGGTGCGGAGTTCGTGGACGGCGCCGGGGTGGTGGACGGGATGATGGTCTCGGCTCGCGCCTGGCCCGACCACCCCACCTGGATGCGCGAGTTCCTGGCGGTGCTGCGCCGGGCCGCACCGGTCACACCCGAGCGCGAGACCGCCGCCGTCTGATTGGTTTCCAGGCGGCCCCCGCCGGGCTTCCAACGCCCGGCTTCGGCGCCGCCTTCAGCCCAGCTTGCTGAGCTGGGCATATTGCTCGTCGGTCAATCCGATGAGCGCCGCCTCGACGTTCTCCTCGAGGTGCGGGAGCGACGACGTCCCCGGGATCGGCAGCACCACCGGGGAGCGATGCAGCAGCCAGGCCAGGGCCAGCTGCACCGGGGTGGCCCCGAGCCGGTCGGCCAGGGTGACCAGGGGGCCGTCTCGCCGCGCCAGGTTCCCGGTTGCCACGGGATACCAGGGAAGGAACGCCAGCCGTTCGCGGTCGCAGTACTCCACAACCGCGTCCCAACCGCGGTCCACCAGGTTGTACCGGTTCTGCACGGATACGATCTGAGCCATCCCGCGGGCCGCCTTGATCTGTTCGACGGTGACCTCGGAGAGCCCGATGAAGCGGATCTTGCCCTCGGACTGAAGGGCACGGAGCTCACCCAGCTGCTCCTCCATCGGCACCCGGGGGTCGATCCGGTGGAGCTGGAACAGCGGGATCTGCCCCAGGCCCAATCGCCTCAGGCTCATCTCGCACTCCTGGCGCAGGAACTCGGGCCGGCCCAGCGGGTGCCACCGATCCGGCCCGGTGCGCACAAACCCAGCCTTGGTGGCGATCACCAGGTGCTCGGGATAGGGGTGAAGCGCGGTCCGGATCAGCTCCTCGCTCACGTAGGGGCCGTAGGAATCGGCGGTGTCGATGAGGTCGATGCCCAGCTGGACGGCGCGGCGCAGCAGCCGGATGGCCGCCTCCCGATCGGCGGGCTCGCCCCACACCCCTGGGCCGGTGAGCCTCATCGCCCCGAAACCGAGCCGGTGCACCACCAGCTGGCCCCCGATCGCGAAGGTTCCGCTCGCCGTCGCCGGACGCTCGATGGTCGATTCCATCCTTGTCGTCTCCCTTGCGATCGCAGGGTGCGCCACCGCTCCCAGGATCAATGTCTGATGCTCGCACAGCGGTCCGCCCCCGGTCGACCCTCTTGTCTCCCACCCTCCCTTGGCGCCGGGGTCGAGCCTAGAATGGGTTCGATATGGTCGAACCGATGAGGGATGAGGGGTCGGGCGCGAACGGCGCACCCAAGGGCCCTTCCCAGGACGGAGGGCACCGCGGCGGGCTGCGGGTCAAGCGCGGCCTGGCCGAGATGCTCAAGGGCGGGGTGATCATGGACGTGGTCACCGCCGATCAGGCCCGGATCGCCGAGGAGGCGGGCGCGGTCGCGGTGATGGCCTTGGAGCGGGTCCCCGCCGACATCCGCCGCGAGGGCGGGGTGGCCCGGATGAGCGACGTCTCGCTGATCAAGGAGATCATGGCCGCGGTCACCATCCCGGTGATGGCCAAGGCGAGGATCGGGCACTTCGTCGAGGCCCAGGTGCTGCAGGCGCTGGGCATCGACTATGTCGACGAGTCCGAGGTTCTCACCCCCGCCGATGAGGAGCATCACATCGACAAGTGGGCCTTCACGGTCCCCTTCGTCTGTGGTGCCCGTGACCTCGGGGAGGCGCTTCGCCGCATCGGCGAGGGGGCGGCGATGATCCGGACCAAGGGTGAGGCCGGCACCGGCAACGTGGTCGAGGCGGTGCGCCACATGCGCGCCGTGCTGGGCGGCATCAGGCACCTTCGCGGGCTGCGCCACGACGAGCTGATGGCCGAGGCCAAGCGGCTGGGGGCGCCCTACGAGCTGGTCGCCGAGATCGCTGAGACCGGCAGGCTTCCGGTGGTCAACTTCTCTGCCGGTGGCATCGCCACCCCGGCCGACGCGGCGCTGATGATGCAGCTCGGGGCCGACGGCAACTTCGTGGGCAGCGGCATCTTCAAGAGCGATGACCCCCTCGGCTACGCCAGGGCCATCGTGGCGGCCACCACCTACTACGACAAGCCGGAGATGATCGCCGAGGCCAGCGAGGGTCTGGGCAAGGCGATGCGCGGGCTCGACATCGCCTCCATGCCCAAGGAGGAGCTGCTCGCCACCCGCGGCTGGTGAGTGTCGCAGGCCCAGACCTTGGGTACACTTGCGGGAAGTGGTTGTAACGCTGTGGCAGCTGCCCCCTGGGGGCTGCCCACGCATCCGGGGGGCCTGAGGTCATCGTTCGGATCGGCGTGCTTGCCCTTCAGGGTGACGTCCGGGAGCACCTGGCGGCGTTCCGCCGGGCGGGGCTCGAGGCGGTGCCGGTCCGGACCCCGGGAGAGCTCGCTGGAGTGGACGCCCTGGCGCTGCCCGGGGGTGAGTCGACCACGATGAGCCGATTGATCCGTGCCTTCGACCTCGAGAGCGTGTTGCGTCGCCGCCTCGGCGAGGGCATGCCCACCTTCTCCACCTGCGCCGGCACCATCCTGCTGAGCCGGGAGATCCTCGACGGCACCGGGGACCAGCTGGCCCTCGGGATCCTCGACCTGCGCACCCGGCGCAACGGCTACGGGCGCCAGCTGGAGTCCTTCGAGAGCGATCTGGAGGTGCCGGCGATCGGCGATCCCGCCTTCCGGGCGGTCTTCATCAGGGCGCCGGTGGTGGAGGGCTGGGGTCCGGGCGTGGAGGTGCTGGCCACCCACGACGGCAAGCCGGTCGCGCTCCGCCAGGGGCGGCACCTCAGCTTCACCTTCCACCCGGAGATGACCGGCGACCTCCGGCTCCATCAGCTCTTCGCCCACAGCCTCGGCGAGGCCGGGGCGGACGCAGCATGAACATCCGTCCCGCCTCCTTTCGCGACCTGGCCCGGATCGAGCACCTCTACGCCGAGGCCGGGAGCGGCGACGACCACGCTCCCCAGCTGCTCCCCGACCACCCCGTTCCCCAGGCGACCCTGCTGCGCCTCTGGTACGCGGTGAGCAAGACGGTCTCGTCGCTGGTCCCGTTGACCGCGGGCGCCGCCGGCGACACCCTGTTCGTGGCCGAGACCCGCGAGGGAATCGTGGGTTTCATCCAGGCCCAGGCTCCGCCGGGCAAATCGGACACCCTGCAGATCCTCAATCTCTGCGTCGCCCCCACAGCGAGTGGCCACTTCGCTCGCGAGCAACTGCTCACCCACCTCACCAACCACGGGATGGAGCACGGGGTCCACCGCTTCCTGGTGCGCCTGCCTCTGGACGACGCGCTGGTCGGCCTCTTCCTGGAGAGCGGCTTCGTCCAGCTGGCGACTGAACAGATCCTCTACAGCGACGACGTGCCCGCAACCGACGAGGCCACCTCCAGCGGCCAGCGGGCGCTGCGTCCGGCTCGGCGGGAGGACGTCGGAGCCATCTACCTGCTCTACCTGCGCACCACCCCGTCGCACGTGGCGAGCCTGGAGGGCGCGTCGCTGAAAGCCTGGCAGTCGGGTTTCTCCGACGGTCTGATGGCCCGGATGGGGCGCGACGACGTCCACCACCTGGTCCTCGAGGACCCCGGGGTGGTGGGTTGGGCCGCCATCCGGCCGGCCTCCGCGACCCGTCCCACCCTGCTCTCCCTGATGTGCGACGGACACGACCCGCGACTGCGCGAGGCGCTGATCGATGGCGCGCTGGGGGAGCTGCCGCCGGGGCCGGTGTCCTCGGTCCTGCGCCACTACGACTCGGAGTTGATCCGCAGCCTGCAGCGGCGCGGCTTCACCATCTACGGCACCCAGGTGCTGCTGGTGCGCGACCTGGCCCGGCGGGTCCGGCTGCGGGCGACCCCGGCGCGCAAGAAGCCGGTGTTGATCCGCGCTCACCTGGCCCAGTCGGTGGCGGCTGAGACGCAGTCGTTGCGGGTGCTCAGCCGGGGGGCCGAAGGATCGCCCAGACCGTGACGCCGTACCGATGACCACGGAGCGAGGATTGGAGCCGGAGGCTCCGGTTCCGAGCGGAGGAGCCGTCGGTCCGCGAAGCGAATACGGCTCGGCCTGGCAGGAGGAGCTGGCGCTTCTCTTCGATGCCCTTCCATCCAGGATCGCCGCGGCCACCCAAGCTGCTGCCGCCCATCGGGGGGACCTCCTCGAGGTGGTGCTCGACCTCGGCCGCGAGCCCGAGGCGCGCTTCGTCGACGGTGAGGTCATCCTGGACCACGTCCCCATCGCCCACGGCGACATCGAGTACGTGATCGAACGAGTTCGGGGACTTCGGCGACGACAACCGCGCCGGGATCGAGCGCACCCTGCACCGGATCAGCGCCATCCGCAACCGGGCCGGCACCATCGTCGGCCTCACCTGCCGGGTGGGCCGCGCCGTGACCGGGACCATCGACATCATCAAGGACATCGTGATCCAGGGACGCTCCATCCTCCTGCTCGGCGCTCCGGGGATCGGCAAGACCACCATGCTGCGCGAGTGCGCTCGGGTGCTGGCCGACGAGCACGGCAAGCGCGTGGTCATCGTGGACACATCGAACGAGATCGGCGGCGACGGCGACATCCCCCATCCCGGCATCGGACGCTCGCGCCGGATGCAGGTGCAGACCCCGAACAAGCAGCACGCGGTGATGATCGAGGCGGTGGAGAACCACATGCCCCAGGTGATCGTCATCGACGAGATCGGCACCGAGCTGGAGGCGGCCGCTGCTCGCACCATCGCCGAGCGCGGTGTCCAGCTGGTGGGCACGGCCCACGGTCTCACCCTCGACAACCTGCTGGTCAACCCCACTCTCAACGACCTGCTCGGGGGCATCCAGACCGTGACCCTCTCCGACGAGGAGGCACGCCGGCGCGGCACCCAGAAGTCCGTCCTGGAGCGCAAGGCGCCACCCACCTTCGACGTGCTGGTGGAGATTCAGGAGCGCGACCGGGTGGCCGTCCACATGCCCGTCGACGACACCGTGGACGAGGCGCTTCGCGGCCGGTTCAAGCCGCCTCAGATCCGGATGCGCGGCGAGTTGGGCCAGATCATCAGCCGCATCGACACCAGCGTCCGCCCCGCTCCCTTCGAGCCCGCCCCCTTCGGCTCGGGCCGGCGAGGCCGCGATCGCGATCGGCGCCGCCGCGGGTTCGACGTCGACGAGTACATCGCCAACCAGCAGCGGGCGCGGCGCGATCTGTCCGATCCCCAGGGTGGCCCCCGGGCCGGCCAGCCCCTGGCGATCTTTCCCTACGGGGTCTCGCGAAGCTATCTGGAGCAGTCGGTCCGCGAGCTCAAGCTTCCGGTTCGCATCCAGCATCACGTCGAGGACTCCGACATGGTGCTGACCCTCAAGAACTACTACCGCCGCAAGGACTCGCCGGTGCGCGCCGCGGAGTCGTCGGGCATCCCCATCGAGGTGCTGCGCAGCAACACGGTGGCCCAGATCAAGGGTGCGCTGGCCCGGGTCTACGGCGTCGAGGGGCCCGATCCCACCGAGACCGCCCTCCAGGAGGCGATGGAGGGGATTGCCCGAGCTCGTCAGCAGGGCGGCGAGGTGGAGCTGTCTGCCCAGAATTCGTACGTGAGGCGCCTTCAGCATCAATTGGTCGAGCAGCACGACCTCACCGCGCTCAGCCGGGGCGAGGAGCCCAACCGGCACCTTGTGATCCTCAGCCCGGCGGCGGGTTAGACGCCGCTCGCGGAGCGGACAACCCCGGTCTCATACTCCTGGGCATGCCGTCCTGGCCCGGGTACTTCATCTCGCTGGAGGGGATCGACGGCGCCGGGAAGAGCACCATCGGGGCCGCCCTGGGCGCCGAGCTCAGCCGGAGCGGCCACGACGTGGTCCTGGTCCGCCCCAGCGACACCCAGCTCGGCGACCTGGTGCGGGGGTACCTGCTCCAGCACCACCAGGTCTCGGTTGACCCGTGGACCGAGGCCCTGCTCTTCAACGCCGGCCGGGTCCAGCTGCTGCGCGAGCGGATCCTCCCCGCGCTCAAGACCGGTGCGGTGGTGATCGCCGACCGCTACGCCGATTCCACCATCGCCTACCAGGGTGGCGGGCGGGGCCTTCCGGTCGCGGCCCTGCAGAGGCTCCACCGCGAGGCCTGCCGGGATGTCTGGCCGGACCTCACCTTCCTGCTGGAGCTGCCCCGCCAGATGGCCGAGGACCGCCAGCGCTCGCAGCAGCTCCCTCTCGACCGTTTCGAGACCGCCTCGGACGGGTTCCACACCGCGGTGCTCGCGGCCTTCGACCAGCTCGCCGCGGCCGAGCCCGGTCGGATCGTGCGCATCGATTCCACCCGCCCACCCGCGGTGGTGGTCGACGACATCCGCGCCGTGGCGATGCGCCGCCTGGCCGAGCGCAGGGGCGTGGCCTGATGAAGCTGGTGGTCGTGGTGATCCATGCCAAGGACGCCGACCCGTGCGTGGCGGCCCTCATCGACTCAGGTTTTCTCTGCACTCGGCTGGCCAGCTTCGGTGGCTTCCTCGACCGGGACAACGTCACCCTCCTGGTGGGGGTGGATGCGGCGCAGGTCGACGAGGTCCTGGAGATCGTCCGAGGTCACGCCAAGCGGCGCAGCGAGGCCCTCGCCGGCCGACCGTCCTCTCCAGGAGCCGCCGTGCCGGTGCTGGACGTCGAGGTGGGCGGAGCCACCATCTTTGTCCTCACCATCGACCGCTTCGAGAAGCTCTGACCGGATCGCTCAGCTGAGATCCACCACCACCTCGTCGGGGGCCACCACCCGCTCGACCCGGGTGCCCAGCAGATGGACCCGGACCCCTGGGTTGCCGGGGGTGCCCGGCTCCCAGCCGTCGGCGTAGAGGCCCCGGGCCTCGCCCCAGGTGCCGGCGGTGCGTGCCTGCCTGCCGTCGGTGAAGCCGATCGCGCCCGGTCGGTTCGGGTAGCCGAAGCCCACCTCACCGCCGCTTGTCAGGAAAGCCTTCACGCCGGCGAGGGGGCGGTCGTCGGGCAGCGGCGACGGCTCGGCCAGGAGGGCATCGGCCAGGCTGGGCATGGCGGCGCTCCCGGCTCGCTCGCGCACCAGGATCCGGGCGGCGTGGCGCTCGGCGCGCTCCCGGCGGCGACGCTCGGTGGCGATCTCGTCGCGGCGGGCGCGGATCTCCCGGAGCTGCCGGTCCCAGGGAGCCATCGAGGCCCGGGTGGCACGTTCGGCGTCGGCGAGGCCGGAGGCCGCTGCCTCCAACGCGGTCTCGTCCAGGTCCCGGAGCCGTCTCCGGCTCGATGCGCTCCGGCAGCGCCGGCAGCACCGTGGGCAGGGGATCGCTCGAGGGGGGGCCGGATGTGGAACGGGCGGCGTTGATACCTTCAGGCGTCATGCAGCCAAGATGATGGCGCGCCCTTCATCGGGTGCGATATGACCGCATCCGAGGATCCAGCCACAAGGAGCGCCCAATCATGGCCGACACCCAGAGCCAGCCGGTGCGCACCACCCGCCACGGTGCCGTCAGCCTCCTGACCATCACCCACCCACCGGTCAACGCCATCAGCCGGGCGGTGGCGACGGCCATCCTGGAGGGGCTCGCCGAGGCGGAGGCCGACCCGGCCTGCCGGGCCCTCCTGCTCACCGGCGAGGGCTCGCGGTTCTTCTCCGCCGGCGCCGATGTGAGCGAGTTCGTCGGGGCGGGGGCGGAGTCCAAGATCACCGCGACCATGGAGGTGACCCGGAGGCTGGAGGGGTCGCGGCTGCCGGTGATCGCGGCGGTCAACGGCGTCGCCTTCGGCGGCGGCTGCGAGCTGGCCCTCGCCTGCGACCTCCGGGTCTGCAGCGAGGCGGCCCGCTTCGGCCAGCCTGAGATCAAGCTCGGCATCATCCCCGGCTGGGGAGGGACCCAGCGCCTGCCCCGGCTGATCGGCCGCGGTCCGGCGATGGAGATGCTGCTCACCGGCGACCCGATCGGCGCGTCCAGGGCTCTGGAGCTCGGCCTGGCGACCCGGGTGGTTGCCGCCGACCGGTTGCTCGACGAAACCCTGGCCCTGGCCGCGGTCATCGCCGAGCGTCCCCCGCTGGCCGTCGCCGCCACCAAGCGGACGGTCCACCGGGGACTCGAGGGCAGCCTCGATCAGGGGTTGCGCCGTGAGAGCGAGGAGTTTGCCCTCCTGTTCGCCACCGAGGACGCCCGGGAGGGGATCGCGGCCTTCCTGGAGAAGCGCCAGCCGGCGTGGCGGGGACGGTGACCGCGCTGCCGACCGAGATACATTGACCCCCACCTCAATGCTGGTCGCGGTCATCAGTCCGATCGCCCTGGTCGCGCTCGCCGGCGCTGCCTTCGCCCTGACCGCGCGGCGCTGGCGCCAGCTGATCCAATTGATGCGCCAGGCACGCCGGCCCGACCCGCGACGTGACGACGCTCCGGGCCGGCTGAGGGCATTCCTGAGCCTGGTGCTGGGCCAGGGACGGTTGCTGCGCTGGCCCTACGCCGGGGTCCTGCATGCGCTGATCTTCTGGGGCTTTCTGGTGCTCCTGACCGCGATCGCCCAGGGCATCGTGGAGGCGGTCTGGGTCGGTGCCCCGCTCCACACCATCCCCTTCCTGGCTCCGGCGCTGGCCTGGATGCAGGACATCTTCGCGGTCCTGGTGCTGGCCGGGGTGCTGCTGGCGCTGCTCAACCGCCTGCTGGTGAACCCCACCCGCTTCCGGGGCAGCCACCGCCGGGACGCCCTGCTGATCCTCGGCTGGATCGGCCTCCTGGTGCTGTGCATGGACCTCAACTACGCCACCCTGATCGCCGAGCACTCACCCGAGGCGCTTGCCGCCGACCGCCCCTTCGCCTCGGCGCTCAGCCGCCTCTTCACCGGCCTGGCACCGGGCGGCGCGCCCCTGGCGATCCTCCACGGCATCTTCTTCTGGACCCACCTCACCCTGGTCTTCGGCTTTCTCGTCTACCTGGGCTACAGCAAGCACCTGCACATCGTCACCGCCGCCTTCAACGTGGTGCTGCGCGACTCCGGCCCGAAGGGGCGGATGCGCCCGGTCGACATCGAGGCGGTGATGGCGGCCGAGGACGAGAGCGCCCAGCACTTCGGGGTCTCGGCGCTGGAGCACCTCTCCTGGAAGGACATGCTCGACCTCTACACCTGCACCGAGTGCGGGCGCTGTCAGACCCACTGCCCCGCCTACAACACCGGCAAGGTGCTGTCACCCAAGACGCTGATCACCGACCTGCGCGATGCCGCCTACGAGCGCCTCGATGGGGGCTACGCCGCCACCCGGCACAGCGCCCACCCGGTCCAGGGCACCGACCGGGACGGAAGGCCGGTCCCGGGCGAGGCGGTGATGTGGGCGACCGGTGACGGCCAGCCCGGAGCTCGTCCACGACCTCCCTGGCCATTTCCAGCCCTCCTGGCTGAGCCCCGCGGAGGTGGCCACGGCGGTGGAGCGGACGGGTGGCGAGCGGCCGCTGATCGGAGGGGTCATTGATGAGGAGACGCTGTGGGCCTGCACCATGTGCGGCGCCTGCATGGATCAGTGCCCGGTGCTCATCGAGCACGTGCCCAAGATCGCCGAGATGCGCCGCCATCTGGTGCTCGACGAATCGCGGATGCCCCGGCAGGCGGAGATCGCGCTGCGCTCGATCGAGAACGTCTCCAACCCCTATGGCATCTCCCACCAGTCGCGGGCCGACTGGGCCCACGGCCTCGGGGTGCCGCTGCTCAGCGAGCGACCCGGTGCCGAGTACGTCTACTGGGTGGGCTGCGCTGCCTCGTTCGACGAGCGCGCCCGGACCATCGCCACCTCTCTCGTCGCCATCATGAAGACTGCCGGCGTCGACTTCGCCATCCTGGGCACCGAGGAGCGCTGCACCGGCGACCCGGCCCGGCGGATTGGCAACGAGTACCTCTTTCAGCAGCGGGCCAAAGAGAACGTGGAGGTGCTCAACCGGCGCGGCGTGCGCCGGATCGTGGCCAGCTGCCCCCACTGTTTCAATACCCTCGCCAACGAGTACCCCGACTTCGGAGGTGACTACGAGGTCATCCATCACACCCAGCTCATCGAGGCGCTGATCCGGGAGGGCAGGATCACTCTGGAGCGTCCCATCGAGGAGACGGTCACCTATCACGACTCCTGCTACCTGGGTCGCTGGAACGACATCTTCGCGCCGCCTCGCGACATCCTCGAGCGGATCCCGGGACTGCGAGTCGTGGAGATGGCGCGGAGTCGCAGGGAGGGGATGTGCTGTGGCGCCGGCGGCGGCCGGATGTGGATGGAGGAGGGCCAGCCGCGGGTCAACCACCGGCGCGTCGACCAGGCGATGGAGACATCGGCAACCCGGGTTGCGACCGCGTGCCCCTTCTGCCTCACCATGTTCGATGAGGGGATCGCTGCGAAGCAGCTCCAGGACCGCCTGGTCGCCGATGACATCGCGGTCTACGTGGCGCGCTCGATGCGGCCTGCCCCCGACGACCGGTTGACACGGGAGTCATCAGTGCCGTAGTGTCACGGCGACCGTCCCGTGCGGCGGGTGATTCGACGTTCCATTCCGCGTGCGCGGGAGGTGGTGTTGACTGCGCTGTCCGTCTCTGCTGCACGCAGTCGAGCGGGCATGTCAGTGAGCCGGTCACGCTGATGCGGGTGGTCGCCGTCGTCGCCAACAAGGGCGGGGTCGGGAAGTCCACCCTCGCCTTCCAGGTCGCCTCTGAGCTCGCCCGGCGCCGCCAGCGGGTCCTCGCCGTCGACGCCGACCGGCAGGCCGACCTCACCCTCTATGCGCGCGGCCCGCGCATCGCCGGGTTGGGCCTCGACGCGGTGCTTGCCGACCCCCCGCGATCCCTCGACCCGCGCCCCTACATCGGCCCGGTCTCCGACCACCTCGACCTGCTCGGCAGCTCACCCCGGCTCTCCGGGGTGGAGCGCGTCCTGGCCCAGGCGGAAGGACGCTCCATTCCATCTGCGCCGCGTCCTCGATCTGGTCGCCGCGGACTACGATTGGGTGGTCATCGACATCGGTCACGCCGAAACCATCATCAACAACGCCATGGTCGCTGCCGATGTGCTGCTCATGCCCACCGCGGCCAGCTCCCCCGACGCCGAGCACGCGGGCGACATGCTGGAAACCGCAGCCACGGTGCGCTACGAGCTGGGCCTCCCCACCGCCGACCTGCTGGGACGCTCCATGATCACGGTCTGGCGCCGCCAGCACAACGGCGTTGCCGACGCCCAGGTCATCGAGCGGCTGCGCGACCGGTATGGCGATCTGGTCTGCCCCACGGTCATCCCGCACAGCTCGAGGGTCTCGGAGGCCAATGCCGAGCGGCTCACCGTCCGGCAGCATGCCGAGATGTTCGGGTCCGGCCGTGAGCCGGCCCTGCGCGCCGTGGTGGACGCCTACAGCCAGGTGACCCAGTACCTGGTCTCCCGGGCCACCGCGGCTCTAGCCGGCGACCGACCCCGATCGGGTCGCCGCGGTGCCACCGGAGGAACCCGACCCCGCCGAGGTGGCCGCGGCCCTGCGTCGGGTGAAGCACCGCCGCGGCCTCGACGACGATGAGCTGGCCGAGGTGCTCGGCAAACCGGTCGAGTGGGTCCGCCAAACCCTGGCCTTCGGAGCCCGCCACCCCGAGGGCGAGGATCGACTGACGGTGCGGCCCCGGGTCCGGCGGTCGGCGCCGGATCTCCCCTCGCCGCGACTGCCCTCGTGGCGGGGTTGACCGGAGCCGCACCCACCAAATTCATCCGGGACCGGCTCACCTGGCTCGGCTACCTGAGCCTCTCGACCTACGCCTTCTGCCTGTATGCCCTGGGGCCGGTCACCGCCTTTCTGCGCCAGGAGCTGCACCTGTCCTACACGCTGACCAGCTGGCACTCGGCGCTGTGGGCCATCGCCGCCATCCTCACCGGTCTGACCTTCGACCAGCTCACCCGCCGGCTCGGCCGGCGCCGGGTCTTCTGGCTGGCCGCCGCCACCCTGGTCATCGGGGTGATCCTCTTCCTGGTCGGCTACGTGGTCGCGGTCACCCTGCTGGCCGCGATGGTGCTCGGCGCCGGGGGCACCTTCCTCGGCTCCAGCAGCGTGACCGCGCTCGCCGACCGCCACCCGGGCTCCAGCGACCGTGCCCTCGTCGAGGCCAACGTGGGTGCCAGTGTCACCGCGGTGGCGGTCCCCGCCCTGCTCGGCCTGCTGGCCGCGACCGTGGTGGGATGGCGAGCCGGGCTGCTGGTTCCGGCCGTCACCGTGGTGGTGCTCTACCTGGTGTACGGCCGGGAGCCGCTGCCTCCTCGGGCGGTGACGAGCACCATCCCGGGCCGGCTGCCCGGGGAGTTCTGGAGGCTCTGCTTCCTGGTCGCCCTGGCGGTCGCCGTCGAGTTCTGCATCGTCTTCTACGGGGTGCCGCTGCTCACCGCCGGGACCGGACTGTCCACCCCCGACGCGGCAGCGGTGATGAGCCTCTTCTTCGCCGGGGAGCTTGCCGGCCGCCTGGTCGGCGCCCGGCTCACCCGCCGCCCCGGGCGCTCCCCGGGGGTCATGGCCGCAGCCCTCGCAGTGGCCATGACCGGATTCCTGGTGCTGTGGTTGGCGCGGTTCCCCCTGTTGGCGGCTGTCGCACTCTTCGTCACCGGCCTCGGAGTGGCCAACCTCTACCCCCTCAGCGTTGCCCTGGCGCTGGCCGCTGCCGGAGGCCGGACCGACCGAGCCATGGCCCGAACCCAGGTGGCGCTCGGGGCGGCGATCCTGGTCGCCCCACTCCTGCTCGGAGTCCTCTCCGATCGGGTGGGGGTGCTTCGCGCCCTCACCGTCGAGCCCTGCCTCATGATCGTCGCCGCGGTCGCGCTGGTGGTGATCCGAGTGGCCGACCGCCGGCCGGGGGGTCCGGTGGCCGCATAATCGGGTGCTCAATTGACACCCGTATCAATGTCTTGAGGAGCGCTCCATGGTGGCCGACCTGGTCGACGCCTACAGTCCGGAGTGGGCCCGGCTCTTTCGCGATGAGGTCAACCGCTCCTCCGCCTACCGCGATGCCGCGGCAACCTGGGAGGGAACCGTCGGCCTGGTGGTCCTGGCCGAGCCCGACAAGCGAGTTCCGCAGGACATCGGCGTGTTCATGGATCTCTGGCACGGCGAGGCCCGCGACATCCGGCCCTGCTCCCGGGGCGAGGCCGAGCAGGCGCAGTACGTGATCACCGGGTCGTATTCGTCCTGGAAGCGGGTCGCCACCAAGGATCTCAACGCCATCAAGGGGATCATGCTCGGCAAGCTCAAGCTGCGCGGCGACTTCCCAACCCTGGTCCGCTACACCAGGGCGTCCCAGGAGCTCACCGAGTGCACCACCCGGGTTGCGGTGCGCTGGCCGGACGAGGCCTGACCAACGGGACGGGCCGGCCGGTGCTGCCTATACTCGGCTCCGGATGGTCACCCTGGAGCGGATCGACCATGTCGGGATCGCCGTCGTCGACCTCGAGGCGGCGATCGCGGCCTACACCCGGCTGTCGGGCCGGGGCCCCTCCCACCGCTCCTCGGTCGAGAGTGACGGCGTCGAGGCGGTGATGTTCGAGGTGGGGGAATCGCGGATCGAGCTGCTCGGGGCCACCCGGCCGGACTCGAAGATCAGCCGTTTCCTGGAACGGCACGGCGGTGGACTCCATCACGTCGCCTACGGTGTCCCGGATGTTCAGGTCGCTCTTGACCATTACAGCTCGCTGGGATTGCGGCTGCTCGACAGCGCCCCGAGACCCGGCGCCGCCGGCCGCCTGGTGGCCTTCCTCCACCCCGACGCGGCCGCTGGAGTGCTCACCGAGCTCTGTCAGTCTCCGAGCCCCGGCGGCCGGTCGGCGGCCGGGCAGTTGTGACCGAGGACGGCGAGGTCCGCACCAACTCCGGCCTTCCCCTCGACCCCGTCTATCTCGCATCGGCGGCCCGGCCCGCGCCCGGCGACTTCCCCTTCACCCGAGGGCTGCGTGCGGACGGCTATCGCAGCCGGCCGTGGACCATGCGCCAGTACGCGGGCTTCGGCAGCGCTGGGGAGACCAACCAGCGCTTCCGCTACCTCCTGGAGCGGGGCCAGACCGGGCTCTCCTGCGCCTTCGACTTGCCCACCCAGATGGGCTACGACAGCGACGCCCCGCTGGCTCGCGGCGAGGTCGGCAAGGTGGGGGTCGCCATCTGCTCCGTGGACGACATGCAAACCCTGATGGCGGGCATCCCGATGGCCGAGGTGACCACCTCGATGACCATCAACGCCCCGGCGGCGCTGCTGCTCCTCCTCTATGAGCTGGCCGCGGAGGGCCAGGGCATCCCGGCGAGCAGCCTGGGGGGAACGGTCCAGAACGACATCCTCAAGGAGTACGCGGCGCGGGGCACCTTCATCTATCCGCCGGGGCCGTCGATGCGTCTGGTCACCGACACCTTCGCCTACTGCGCCGAGCGTCTGCCGCGCTGGAACCCCATCTCGATCAGCGGCTACCACATCCGCGAGGCCGGAGCCACGGCGCCCCAGGAGATCGCCTTCACCCTGGCCAACGGCATCGCCTACGTGGAGGCGGCGATGCGCGCCGGTCTGGCGGTCGACAGCTTCGCTCCACGCCTCTCCTTCTTCTTCAACGTGAGCAGCGACTTCCTGGAGGAGGTGGCCAAGTTCCGGGCGGCCCGCGCCATCTGGGCCGAGGTGATGCGGGAGCGCTTCTCAGCTCGCGACCCGCGAAGCCAGATGCTCCGCTTCCACGCGCAGACCAGCGGCGCCAGCCTGACCGCGCAGCAGCCGCTCAACAATGTGGTCAGGGTGGCGATCCAGGCGCTGGCCGCGGTGTGCGGCGGTGCCCAGTCGCTGCACACCAACTCGTACGACGAGGCATTGGCGCTGCCCTCCGCGCAGGCGGCGGAGGTGGCGCTGCGGACCCAGCAGGTCATCGCCCATGAAGCCGGGGTGGCCCGGGTCGCCGACCCCCTGGGTGGGGCCCACGCCCTCGAGCACCTCACCGACTCGCTGATCGAGGAGGCCCGAGCCCTGATGGACCGGGTGGAGGAGCTGGGCGGCGCCACCAGCGCCATCGAGGCCGGCTTCTACCACCGGCAGATCCAGGAGTCCGCGTACCGCCACCAGCAGCAGGTCGAGAGCGGCCGCCGGGTGGTGGTCGGGGTCAACCGCTTCACCGAGACATCCCAGGCGGAGGTCGAGATCCAGCGGATCGGCGCCGAGCTGGAGGAGGCGCAGGTGGAGCGGCTGCGGCAGATGCGGGCGCAACGGGACGCGGGTGCGGCCACCGGGGCCCTGGACGGGGTGCGCTGGACCGCCGAGGGCACCGACAACCTGCTCCCCGCGATCCGCGCCGCCCTCGCCGCTCGAGCCACCCTGGGCGAGGTCTGCGACGCGCTTCGCGACGTCTTCGGGGTCTACCGGGCCGTCGCCGACGTATAGGCTGTGGCGATGATCGATAGGCTGTGGCCATGACCGAACGGACCCAGCGCCGTCACCAGCAGCCGGCTCCCGCCCCCGACCAGGACGGCGAGGAGGGAGCAGCGGGCCGGGCTGAAGCCGAGCGGCCCATCAACCTGCTCCGCAAGCGCCGCTACGACGCCATCCACCGGGGTGGCGCGGCCCAGCGCTCCCAGCATCCCAAGGGCAAGCTGACCGCGCGAGAGCGGATCGACCATCTCCTCGATCCCGGTTCGTTCACCGAGATGGACCTCTTCGCCCTGCACCGGAGCACCAGCTTCGGGATGGAGGAGAGGCGGGTGCCTGGCGACGGCGTGGTCACCGGGTGGGGGACCATCGACTCCCGCCGGGTCTTCGTCTTCAGTCACGACGCCTCGGTGTTCGGCGGCTCGCTGGGCGAGGTCTTCGCCGAGAAGGTGACCAAGGTGATGGACCTGGCGGTGCGCACCGGCTGCCCGCTGATCGGGATCAACGACTCCGGGGGCGCGCGCATCCAGGAGGGGGTGGTGTCACTGGCCGGCTACGCCGAGATCTTCTACCGCAACGTGGAAGCGAGCGGGGTGGTCCCCCAGCTCTCGGTGGTGGTCGGGCCCTGCACCGGCGGCGCCGTCTACTCCCCGGCCATCACCGACTTCATCTTCATGGTCCGCGGCATCGGCTACATGTTCATCACCGGCCCCGACGTCATCAAGGTGACGACCGGCGAGCAGGTCGGATTCCAGGAGCTGGGCGGCGCGGACGTCCACAACGTGCGCAGCGGTGTCGCCCATTTCGACGCCGCCACCGAGGATGAGGCTTTCGCGCAGGTGCGCCGCCTGCTCGCCCACCTGCCATCCAGCAACCGCGAGGAGCCCCCGTTCGCAGTGTCGGCGGATCCGCCGGACCGGGCCGACCCCGAGCTTCAGAGCATCGTCCCCGACAACCCCAATCAGGCCTACGACATCCGCGACGTCATCACCAGGGTCCTGGACGATTCCGGCTTCTGCGAGGTCATGGCCTTCCACGCTCAGAACATCGTCTGCGGCTTCGGCAGGCTGGGCGGTCACTCGATCGGGGTGGTGGGCAACCAGCCGCGGGTGCTCGCCGGAGCGCTGGACATCGACGCATCGGTCAAGGCGGCTCGATTCGTCCGCTTCTGTGACGCTTTCAACATCCCGCTGGTCACCTTCGTGGACGTGCCCGGCTTCCTCCCCGGCACCGACCAGGAGTACCGGGGGATCATCCGTCACGGCGCCAAGCTCCTCTACGCCTACTGCGAGGCCACGGTCCCCAAGCTCACCGTGATCACCCGCAAGGCCTACGGCGGCGCCTACGACGTGATGTGCTCCAAGCACATCCGGGCCGACTACAACGTGGCCTGGCCCATGGCCGAGATCGCGGTGATGGGCCCCCAGGGCGCGGTCAACGTCGTCTTCCGGCGCGAGATCGCCGGCTCCGCCGCCCCGGAGCGGCGGGCGGCCGAGCTGATCGACGAGTATCGGCGGCATTTCGCCAACCCCTACCTGGCCGCCGAGCGGGGTTACATCGACGACATCATCGAGCCCAAGCAGACCAGGAGCGTGCTGATCGCCGCCCTGGGGATGGCCCGTACCAAGCGGATGCCCAGGGCCGAGCGCAAGCACGGCAACATCCCCCTCTGAGCGCGGGCCGGCTGCCGTCACGATGAGCCCTGACCGCCGCCGCGGTCAAGACTGTTGAGCGACGTAGGCGGCGTGATGCTCCGCTTCGGGAGCGCTAGGCTTGGAGGATCGAGTTGCCCGCGGCCCACGCGAGTCCGGCGGTTGAGACCGTGAGGTCGGCCGACGGGACGGAGATTGCCTTCCAACGTTCCGGGCATGGGCAACCCGTGATCCTGATCGGAGGCGCCTTCAGCAACCGGCTGATCTTTGCGGGGCTGGCCGACGCCCTGAGCCCGCAATTCACGGCTGTGAGCTATGACCGGCGCGGACGCGGCGCCAGCGGTGATACCGCACCCTATGCCGTCGACCGCGAGGTGGAGGACCTGGGCGCCCTGATCGCAGGGGTGGGCGGGCGCGCCTGCCTCTTTGGCCACTCCTCAGGCGCGTGCCTCGCTCTCGAGGCTGCTTTGCAGGGGTTGACGATCGATCGGGTGGCCGCATACGAGGCCCCCTACATCCCCGACGAGGTCGAGCGCCGCCCCGGAGCCGACCTTGCCGGCCGCCTTCGAGCCCTGCTCCGGCAGGGTCGCCGCGGCGACGCCGTAGAGCTCTTCCAGACCGAGGCAATCGGCATCCCCCAGGCGGTGGTCGAGGGTTTCAAGACCACTCCGATGTGGGCGGAGCTCACCGAGCTGGCCCACACCCTCCCCTACGACGTGGAGATCACCGGGCCGGGCAACGTCCTTCCGGCGCGGCGCCTGGCCGCGGTCCCCGTCCCGGTCCTGGTGATGGTCGGAGGCGCTGGAATCGGGTGGATGCCGACAGCAGGGCGAACGCTTGCGGCCACCATCCCCGGGGCCCGTCTTGCAATCTTCGACCGCCTCGACCACGGCGGTCCCCAGGCCCACCCCGAGCTCCTGGCGCCGGCTCTGTTCGACTTCTTCGGTTGAGACCACCCCGAGAACCGTCGGGTCAGCCTCCCGGTCCTCAGCCTCCCGTCGAGGCGGGTGGTTCCGGACCGAATGCGGCGGTGTACGCCGGGTTGGCTCGGCCCTGGGTGTGGTGGATGTAGGGGACCAGCACCCGGGCCACCAGAACCTGGATGGCGGCGGCGAGCGGTATGGCGAGCAGGGCTCCGATGACCCCGGCGAGGGCCCACCCGACCAGCAGGGCAATCACCACCGCCAGCGCGGGCAGGGCGAGGACCCGGCCCATCATCAGCGGGACGATGGTGTTGCCGTCGACCATCTGGATCACCACGATGACGGCCAGGACCAGCAGCGCAAAGCCCGGCGAGACCGTGAAACCCAGGAGCACCGGCGGTATTCCGCCGAGGAACGGGCCGATCATCGGGATCGCCGCGGTGATGCCGGCGAAGATCCCGAGCAGGACGGGGCTGGGCAGCCCGAGCAGAGCGCAGGCGGCCCCGGTGACAACCCCCACCACCACCATGTTGATGGCCTGCGCCCGGACAAAACCGCCCATGCGGAAGCCGATCTCGCCGAGCACCTCGCCAACCAGGGGTTGGGCCCTGGGCGGGAACAGGTCGACGGCGAAGGACTTGAGGCGGACTGCGGTGGTGAGCCAGAGGAACGTGATGACCAGCACCAGCAGCAGGCCGCCGGCTGCGCTGGCGATGGTCCCGCCGATGGCCACCAGATACTGGGCGGCGTTGCCGAGGACCCCCTCCACCTGACTCCCCAGCTGCGCGTTGGTGATGCCGAGATGGCTCTCGATGGTGGTGATCAGCGTCTCAGCCGATTTCTGGTACTGGGGGAAGTGGGCGGCGAGGCTGGTGGCCTCACTGACCACCGGCTGAACCAGCAGCACCACGATCACCGCGACCAGCGCCAGAAGCCCGAGATAGACGACGGCGATGGCCAGCACCCGGGGAAGAGCGAGGTCCTGCACCCGCTGGACCAACGGCCGTATCCCCTCGGCGATGACCACCGCGATCAGGAAGTCCAGGACCAGGGAGAAGACCTGGGCGAGCACGAAGATCAGGCCGATGACGGCGAGGACCAGGAGGGCCGCCGCCACCAGGGTGCGCACCCGGATCACCGGGCCTGAAGCCCGCCTGGGTTCCTGAACGTGCGCGGTCACGGTGGCCGTGGGGCCCTTGGTCTCGGGGGTGGCGGGATGTGGTTTGGTCGCGGGGGGCTCGGCGGTCTGCGCCATGGTGCGACCACGCTACCCCACCGAGGGGGCGGGTGGGTGAGCGGGATCGCCCGCCGCGCTTGGCCGTAGGGACGGCAGGACCCGCACCTCCGGCGCGCAGGTCGGCATGGGGAACGAGCAACCATGCGCAGGAGGGGAGCTCAACTCGACGTCACGAGCCGTGATCAGTCAGCCCCACGCGCCGGCGGGATGGGTCTGTGGTGCGCGAGCAGGCGAATACGCGAATACGCGAATACATGCGAATACACGAATACATTGGCCGGCACTGCCTCCCCCGCGCGGTCGTCCGCCTCCAAAGCGTCCCGGGCTGGGCGCGAGCGGGCCGAGACCACCACCACGCTGTCCTTCGTGAGCCACCGCGCGAGCTCAGAGGCCGACCAGCCGCACCCCTGCCTGGCGCTTGTTGAGCCGGTTGACGCCGAGAAGCAGGACGGTGAGCTGCTCGGTGAGCCGCGAGTTGCCCAGCCTGCCCGCGTCGACCGCCCGCAGACCGGGAATCAGCTCGGTCACCCGGCGCACCTCAGCCTTGGCCTCGGTGTCGTCTCCGCAGAGCAGCACGTCCTCGCCGAGCTCATGTTCCAGCCGGCTCAGGTGAGCGCTGCTGACGGTGTGGAAACCGGACACCACGCGGCTGCCGGGGAGCAGTGCCGCGACCTGCTCGGCCGCCGAGCCCTCGGCGACCTCCTCCACCACCGGGCCCAGCTCAGGGTCGAAGCGCACCGGCACCGCGGTGCTGACCACAGTCTTCCCCTCGAGCGGACCGGCCAGCTCGGCGAGGAGAGCAGCCTGAGCCTCGTAGGGCACGGTGACGAAGGCCAGCCCACCCGCAGCCGCTGCCTCGGTATTGACCGCCCCGCGCAGGTCCGCCCCTCCACCGGCCGCCTCCAGTCTTGCGGCGATCTCGGCAGCCCGCTGCTCCGCCCGGGCACCATTGCGCGAACCGATCACCACCGGCAGTCCAGCTCGCGCCAGGCGCAGGGCCAGCCCCGGCCCCAGCTTGCCGGTGCCGCCGATCACGGATATGCAGGGAGCGCTCGCGCCACTCGATCCAGGCATTCCGGCAGCATGACACGGAGGCCGGCCGCCTCCGGGACGCCCGCCCGCTTCGCCACAATTGATCCTGAAGTCGGGCTCCGGCTCGTGATCGCCAGCCAGGGGAGTGCATGCAGATGGAGTTCCGTCGCGTCGGTGAGTCCGGTCTCGAGGTCTCCGTGGTCGGAGTGGGCTGCAACCAGTTCGGCCGGCGGGTGGACGGGGCCGGCGTCGCCAGGATCGTCCACGCTGCGATCGACGCCGGGGTCAGCCTCTTCGACACCGCGGACATCTACGCCCAGGGCGAGTCCGAGCGTCTCTTGGGCGCCGCCCTGCGGGGGCGGCGTGAGCAGGTCATCGTCGCCACCAAGGTGGGCGGCCAGATGGGAGAGGGCCCATATGCGGTGGGGGCCTCGCGGCGACACATCCGCGAGGCGGTGGAGGACAGCCTGCGCCGGCTGGCCACCGACTGGATCGACCTCTACCAGATCCACTTTCCCGACGCCGACACCCCCATCGAGGAGACTCTCGCGACCCTCGACGATCTCGTCCACGAGGGCAAGGTGCGCTACATCGGCTGCTCCAACTTCAGCGGGTGGCAGATCGCGGACGCGGATTGGACCGCATATCACCACCGGTTCAACCGCTTCATCAGCGCCCAGAACGAGTACAGCCTGCTCAATCGCGCGGTCGAGGCCGAGGTGGTCCCCGCCTGCGAACACTTCGGTCTGGGGCTGCTCCCCTTCTTCCCGCTCAGCCGGGGCCTGCTCACCGGCCGCTACCAGCGCGGTGCGGCCGCCCCCGAGGGCAGCCGCCTGTCCGGACCTCAGGGAGAGGAGTTCCTCACCGATGCCAACTTCGACATCGTGGAGGGCCTATCCGCGTATGCCCGGCGCAAGGGCACCGACCTCCTGGGCGTCGCCATCGGTGGCCTCGCGGCCCAGCCGGCGGTGGTCTCGGTCATCGCCGGAGTGAGCCAGCCGGAACAGGTGCTGGCCAACGTCGCCGCGGCCGAGTGGCAGCCGAGCCCCGAGGACCTGGCCGAGCTCGACGAGATCGCCCCCGCACGACGGACGGGGAGCTCGGAGGGCTAGCCCCAGCGGCCGCGGGCCCCAGCGGCGCGCTCAGCTGATCGTAGTGGCCCCATCGGGCCGCACCGACCTCCCGGCCGAGGCGGGGGTGAGAACCAGCGTTCGAGAAGCTTGATCGGGATAGCCCGTATCCTGGCTCAATGCCAGGCGGTTCCGGAACGCTTCCCGGCCCCCGGGTGACCCCGTCCTCGATCCTCTTCGAGCTTGCCGACCCCGATCATGCGCTGGCCTCGGCGACCGTCTACCAGGAGGTGCGCCGGCCACGCCTGGGCCCGGCGATGACTCGGGTCGAGGGCGGCTGGGCCGCCAGCCTCCCGCGTCCCCCGTCGATCGCCTCGAGTACATGATGGTGCTGGACGGCGCGACGGGCACACCGAGTGGGCGCTCGACCCCGCCAACCCGCTGCGCGCCGACGGTCCCTTCGGGGCCAAGTCGGTCGTGGAGATGCCCGGGTACACCCCACCCCGGTGGCTCGCCGCCGGGCCCGCGCCTGATCCGTCGCAGCACAGCCTGCGCATCCGGAGCCGGCGGCTCGGGGGCACCACCCGTGTCCAGGTCTGGACCAGCCCCGGCAGCGGTCCCCGAGCCGAGCTCCCCCTCCTGGTGGTCAACGACGGGCCCGAGTACGCCCGCTATGCGAGCCTGCTGCAGATTCCTGAGCGTCGCGGTGCGAGACGGCGAGCTGCCGCCACTCCACGTCGCCCTGCTCCAGCCCACCCGGCGCAATGACGAGTATTCCGCCAATCCCGCCTACGCCGAGGCGCTCTGTGGCCGAGTTGATCCCGGAGGTCGAGCGGTGGTCAGGGTGCGTCCCGAAGGGGCCGGCAGGGTGTGCGTCGGGAGCGAGCCTGGGTGGGCTGGCCATGCTCCACGCCCACCGTCGTCCACCCGGAGCTCTGCGCCGGACTGTACCTCCAGTCGTCCAGCTTCTTTCGACGTCCCGACGACGACCGCGAGGGCTGGATGGGCGAGCTACCCTCGGGTGGTCGACTTCGTCGACTCGGTGCTGGCGGGGTCCGCCGCCGACGCCCCCGCGTCGCCGACGCTGCTGACCTGCGGTGGGTCGAGGAGAATCTGGTCGGCAACCGGATGGTGCGCGACGCCCTGGCGGCGCAGGGCTATCCGGTCACTCTGGTGGAGACGCGGGACGCTCACAATTGGACCTCGTGGCGGGACACCTTCGAGCCCCATCTCCTCCGCTTCCTGCAGGCGACCTGGGGATGACTGGACGCTCGGGACAGGCTCAGCGGCTGAGCGGCTCGCTCATGCCCACCCGGCACCTCATCGGCCTGCTCCTCGGGATCGAGGAGGACTGGCCGCGCGCTTTCGAGGGCCTGCTGCGCCGCGCCGACCTGCGCATCCGCCACCGCGGAGAGACCCATGAGCTGAGCACCGAGCGGATCACCATCGAGCCCTTCGACCTGCGCGCCAAACCGCGCTACTCGCTGGTCATCGACCGTCTCGGCTGGTGGTACGACCTGCCGAGGGAGTGGCTCAAGAAGATCGCGCTCATGGACGACGTCTACCTGCTCAACAACCCGTTCACGTTCCAGGCGATGGAGAAGCACACCGCCTACTGCGCGATGATCCGGCTCGGGCTCGACGTGCCGGAGACCTGGATGGTGCCTCACAAGGAGCCCCCCGCCGAGAACCCCCGCTTCAGCGGCATGGCAGCGCGCTACGTGCAGCTCTTTGACCTGGAGGAGGTGGCCGGGCGGATCGGCTATCCGCTGTACATGAAGCCATTCGACGGCGGCGCCTGGGTCGGGGTCACCCGGGTGGCCGGCCCCGCCGACCTCCACCGTGCCTACGACGACTCGGGGCGGCGGCTCATGCATCTCCAGGCGAGCGTCGAGGGCTATGACGTCTTCGTGCGCAGCCTCTCGGTGGGAGCCGAGACGATGGTGATGCGCTACGACCCGAGCCGGCCGCTCCACGACCGCTACAGCGTCAGCCACGACTTCCTCACCCCCGGCGGTCGGCGCCGAGGTGGTCACCATCTCCCGCCTGGTGAACGCGTTCTTCCGCTGGGAGCTCAACTCCTGCGAGGTGCTGGTGCGCGACGGACATGCCCATCCCATCGACTACGCCAACGCCTCGCCCGACCTCGCGATCACCAGCCTCCACTACTACTTCCCGTGGGCCATCGGCGCCCTGCTGCGTTGGTCCGCCTTCTGCCTGGTGACCGGACGCCGGATGCGCGTCGACCAGGACACATCCAGGTACTTCGAGATCGGCGACCGAGCCGGCTCGGTCACGCCGAGAAGATGGCCGAATATCGGCGAATGGCGGACCGCTATTTCGAGCTGGAGCGCTACCAGACCTTCTGCGCGCGCCACCTGAGCCACCTCGACGAGGTGGCCGTCGACTTCTTCCGAAGCGACGAGCTGGACCAGATCCTGGTGGACACCGTCCGCGAGACCTTTCCCGGCCACGAGCAGGAGGGCTTCATCGCCCACTACCGCGGCCTGATCGCCCAGTGGTGCGCCGAACAGAGTTCGACCTCGGGCGCCTCCCCAACGCCCGCGGCTGTGTGAGGAGAAGGTCATGTCCATCACCTTCACCGCGTCCGAGCGCTCCAGCCTGGGCGTGGAGGTCGAGCTTGTGCTGATCGATCCGGCGAGCCGGGAGATGGTGAGCGGCGCTCCGGAGATCCTCGCCGAGATGGGGGCCGGTCACCCCGGCGGTATCCACCCCCAGGCCAAGGGCGAGTTCCTGCAATCCACCGTCGAGGTCATCACCGGGGTCTGCTCCACCGTCGCCGAGGCTCGCGGCGACCTGGCTCGGGGCATCGGCGAGGTGAGGCGGCGGGCGGCCGAACGAGGCCTGCGCATGATGTGTGCCGGCACTCATCCATTCACCGACTGGAGCACCCAGAAGATATCGCCCGACCTGCGCTACCACCGCCTCGCCGACCGGATGCAGTGGCCCGCCCGCCAGCTCGCGATCTTCGGGATCCACGTGCACGTTGGGGTGCGCAGCGGTGAGAAGGCGATCGCCATCCTCAACGCCCTCTGCAGCTACATCCCGCACCTGCTCGGGATGAGCGCCAGCAGCCCCTACTGGATGGGGCTGGACACCGGCTTGGCGTCCAGTCGCAGCAAGATCTTCGAGGTCCTGCCCACCGCGGGGCTGCCCCACATGCTGACCGACTGGCGCGACTTCGAAGGCTACATGCAGACCCTGATCGCGGCCGAGACCATCACCTCGGTGCGCGAGGTGTGGTGGGACATCCGCCCCCATCCGGGCTTCGGCACGGTGGAGACCCGGGTGTGCGACGGCATGCCGACCCTCGAGGAGATCTGCGCCGCCGCCGCGGTGGTGCAGTGTCTGGTCGAGCGGTTCAACACGCTGCTCGATCGCGGTTACACCCTGCCCCGGCCGGCGGCTTGGATCGTGCGCGAGAACAAGTGGCGGGCAGCCCGCTACGGGCTGGAGGCGGACATCATCGTCGACGATCGAGGAGGACAGCACCCGCTTCGCGCCAGCATCGAGGAGATGGTCCACGAGCTGATGCCGGTGGCCCGCCGGCTCGACTGTGAGAGCGAGCTGAACGGGGTGCTGACCATCCTCGAGCGGGGCGCGAGCTACCAGCGCCAACGCGCGGTGGTCGACGGCGGCGGCAGCCTGCCCGATGTGGTGGACCTGCTCTGCGACGAGCTGGACCGATCCCTGGAGGCCGCCGGGGAACCGGTTCAGCTGAGCAGCTCGCGGGCGATCGCCTCCCACACCATGACCGAGAGGCGAAGCAACTCCTGATCGACCCGCTCGTCACTGGCGTGGAACATCGAGCTCCACTGGGCCAGCGACATCCGATCGCTGTAGAGGCCGAAGCCGAAGGCCGGTATCCCCAGCCTGCGGAAGAATCGGGCATCGGTGCCTCCTGAGGCCACCGTCGGCAGCAGGGTCGCTCCCGGTCGCAGCTTGGCTGCGGCCCGGGTCATGGCCTCCCAGAGGGGATTGTCCAGCTCGGTGATCGAGGCCTCGTCACGCTGGATCCAGCTGAGCTCGACCTCGCCGCGCAGGTCTCCGAGGGCCCGGTTGAGCAGGTCGTCGACGTCGTCCCCGGTCTGCCCAGCCAGGGTTCGCATGTCGACCTCGAGGACCACTCGATCGGGGATCACGTTGGTCTTGGTCCCACCGTGGGCGACCGTGGGGGCGACGGTGAGGTGGGTGGCGGCGTGGGCGGTCCGGGCCAGGTCGAGGGGGAGCTCGTCGATCGCCGCCCAGACCCGGTCGGGATCGGTCAGGGCCGCGCTCAGGTCGTCGTCGAGGCCCATCAGGGCCACGCTGTTTCTCCACGAGTCGGTGATCAGCGGAGCCGGCCGGAGCTCTGCCAGCCGGTGCACCACCTCGGCCGCCTTGACCAGGGCGTTGTCGGTGCGCAGCGGCCGGGAGCCGTGCCCCGCCGTTCCGCGGACCGTCATGCGCACCCAGTGCGCACCCTTCTCGCCGACGAAGGTCACCAACCGGGTCCCCTGGGGTGTGACCAGCGGCACCCCGCCCAACTCGGTCAGCACATAGTCGGCCCGCACCGCGTCGGCTCGGTTCTCGACCAGCCACCGCGCGCCATGGTCGCCGCCCGCCTCCTCGTCGGCCACGGCCAGGAAGAGGAGGGTCCCACGCGGGCGCCACCCCGAGCTCGCCAGCCGCCGGGTGGCCACCGCCATCGAGGCGGTGAGGTTGAGCATGTCGATGGCCCCGCGCCCCCAGACCCATCCGTCGACCAGCTCGGCGGCGAAGGGGTCGCGCGCCCATCCCTCGGGGTTCACCGGAACCACATCGGTGTGCCCCATCAGCAGCAGCGTCGGCGCAGCGCGATCGCTGCCCTCCCATCGCACCAGGAGGGACTGGCGTCCCGGCACCGGCTCGTAGGTCTCCATCGCCAGGCCGCTGGGGGCCAGCAGGTCGCGCAGGACCTCGGCGTTGCGCCGCTCCTGGCCCGAAGCGGGCGAGCCGTCGTTGACACAGGCGTTGCGGATGAGCTCCTGGAGCAGCCCGGTGACCTCGGCGGTGGGGTCGAGGGAGGAGTTCGGCATCGGCGTGGCCTGATGGTCGCATGCCGCGGCGCTCGCTCCGGCAGCCCCCGTACACTCCCGAGCGTGAAGCTCCTCGAATACCAGGCCAAGCGCCAGTTCGCCCGGGCGGGGATCGAGGTGCCTCCCGGCCGGCTGGCCCGGACCCCTGAGGAGGCTGCGGATGCGGCCCGGGAGCTGGGCAGGGTCGCGGTCAAGGCCCAGGTGCCGATCGGAGGCCGGGGCAAGGCCGGGGGCATCGCGGTGGTGGACACTCCCGAGGAGGCGCGGCGGGAGGCCGCCCGGATCCTGGCGATGGACATTCGCGGCTACCCGGTGCGGTCGCTGTGGTGCGAGACCGGCCTGGAGATCGCCCACGAGCTCTACCTGGGGATCACCCTGGACCGCGACCGGCGCCGCCTCGCGCTGATCCTGTCCGCGGCCGGGGGGATGGAGATCGAGCAGGTGGCGGCGGAGGCCCCGGAGCGGATCGCCAAGATCTGGCCCGATCCCTTCGCCGGCCCCCACGCTTTCGAGGTCCGCGCGGCCGCCTTCTCGGCGCTCGCCCACGCCCCGGCGCTGAGCGAGCAGCGGGGCCGCCTCGCTGCCGCGCTGGTCCCCCTGGCGCAGACCCTGTACCGCCTCGCCATCGACTCCGACGCCGTCACCTGCGAGATCAACCCGCTGGCGCTGACCCCCGCCGGCCGGCTGGTCGCCGCCGACGGCAAGCTCGAGGTCGATGAGAACGCCGAGTACCGCCACGCGGCGCTTGCCGCCGAGCTGGCCCAGGACCTGGGCGGAGACGACGGCCGGACCGGCGAGGACCCCTACGAGGCGGAGGCCAAGCGGCGCGGGCTGACCTACGTCCACCTCCCCGGAGGCAGCATCGGCTGTATCGGCAACGGCGCCGGCCTGGCCATGAACACCCTCGACCTGGTCCAGCAGATGGGCGGAAGACCCAACAACTTCCTGGATATCGGGGGCGGAGCCGGCGCCGAGAAGGTGCGCGCATCGCTCGAGATGATCCTCACCGATCCCGACGTGAAGGGGGTCTTCATCAACATCTTCGGGGGGATCACCCGGGGCGATGAGGTGGCCCGAGGAGTCATCCAGGCCCGAGATGAGCTGGGGGTGACCGTCCCCCTGGTGGTGCGCATGACCGGCACCAACGAGGAGCAGGGCCGGCGCCTGCTCACCGAGGCCGGGATCGTCCCCGGCACCAGTGCCCCGGAGGCGGCGAGGAAAATCGTCGAGCTGGTGGCGGGAGCCAGGTGATGGCCATACTCGTCAATAACTCGACGCGCGTGCTGGTCCAGGGCATCACCGGACGGGAGGGGAGCTTCCACACCCAGCAGATGATGGCGTTCGGGACCAACGTGGTGGCCGGGGTGGTGCCCGGACGGGGCGGCACCGAGGCGCTCGGGGTGCCGGTCTTCGACACCGTGCGCGCAGCCGTGGAGCAGACCGGAGCCGATGCCGGATTCGTCATCGTGCCGCCGGCCTTTGCCGCCGATGCGGTGATGGAGGCGGCGGCTGCGGGGCTGCGCCTCGCCGTCTGTGTCACCGAGGGCATCCCGGTTCTCGACATGGTCAGGGCCACCGCCTACGTGGAGCGGACCTCGATGCGGCTGATCGGGCCCAACTGCCCTGGGGTGATGACGCCGGGACAGAGGTGCAAGATCGGTTTCATCCCCAACCATGTGGGCCGGCCCGGTCGGGTGGGAGTGGTGGCGCGCAGTGGCACCCTCACCTACGAGGTGATTCAGGGCCTCTCGCTGGCCGGCCTCGGTCAGAGCACCGCGGTGGGCATCGGTGGAGATCCCGTGCTCGGCTCGCGGTTCGTGGACATCCTGCCCCTGTTCGCCGCCGACTCGGAGACCGACGCCGTTGTGCTGGTGGGGGAGATCGGCGGTGCCGACGAGGAGACGGCCGCGGCCTGGATCGAAGAGGCCAGGTTCGACAAGCCCGTGGTCGCCTTCATCAGTGGACGGACCGCGCCTCCGGGCAAGCGCATGGGGCATGCAGGAGCCATCATCAGCGGCACCACCGGCACCGCTCAGGGCAAGATCGAGGCTCTGCGTGCGGCCGGGGCGTCGATCGCCGACACCATCGAGGACGTGGTCAAGCTCGCCTCCGAGAGGCTCGCCGCGCCCGCGGTCTGAATGGCCGCGGCCGGACCCGGTGGGTGCGGCTCGATCCGGTAACGGAGCGCGGCGCGGCCCGGGACTCTGCTACCGTGGGATGCAGTCGACCATCGACGGCATCTTGGCGAGCCCTCTCCCCCGAAACAGTCGGGGTCATCAAGAACCGCTTTTCCACCCGAGAGGGACCCAGCGCGGTCCGACCGCAAACACCAGCTGTTCGGACGCGCCCGGAGATCACATGCCAACCTTCACCGAGCTGGGTGTGCGGACGCGCACCCTCGACTTCCTCAACCGCCTGGGCATCACCGAGCCCAACCCGGTTCAGCTCCAGGCCATTCCCGCGCTTCTCGCCGGACGTGACGCCGTCATCGAAGCGCCGACCGGCTCGGGCAAGACCCTGGCCTTCGGCGTTCCCTTGATCGAAAGGCTTCGCGGCCATCGCACCCCCGGTCCCCGCGCCCTGGTCGTCGGTCCCACTCGCGAGCTCTCCCTCCAGGTCGCCTCGGTCATCGCTGGCCTCGACCAGGGCCTGCGCGTCGCCGTCCTCTACGGAGGCGTCGGCTACGGCGCGCAGCTGCAGGCGCTGAGCGGTGGCGCCGATGTGGTGGTGGGGTGCCCGGGACGCATCCTCGACCTCGTGGGCCAGGGCCGGGTGTCATTCGACCGCGTCGAGTACCTGGTGCTGGACGAGGCGGACGAGATGCTGGACGCCGGCTTCGCCCGTGACGTCGAGTCGATCATCAGCCTCTGCGCTCAGGGCAGCGGACGCCAGACCGTCCTCGCCTCGGCGACCATGCCCGGTTGGGTGGAGCGGATGATCGTGCGCCACCTGAGGCAGCCACAGCGGGTCCGGGTGAGCGCGGAGGTCGAGCCCGATCTCGAGCACGGCATCGTCGACGTTGCCGACGACGCCCGCCTGGAGACCCTGGTCACCCTGCTCCGCCTCCAGCCGGCCGGCTCGGGGACGATCGTGTTCACCCGGACCAAGCACGGCGCCAAGAAGTTGGGACGCCAGCTGACCAACCTGCAGCTGCGCGCCGTCGAGCTCCAGGGCAACCTCTCCCAGAACGCCCGGGAGCGCTCGATTGGCAGCTTTCGCGAGGGCGAGGCCGACATCCTGGTGGCCACCAACGTCGCGGCTCGTGGGCTCGACGTGCCCCACGTGGGGCTGGTGGTCAACTACGAGTTGCCCGAGACCGCTCAATGGCTGACCCATCGCATCGGCCGGACCGCACGAAATGGCGCTGCGGGCAAGGCGATCACCCTGCTCTCTCCCACCGACTCCGAGCAGTGGCACAAGCTGCAGCGCACCGGTGCCCCCAGCCTGCCCCGGCTCGATGCCCCCGCCTTGCTCCAGGGCGGCGAATGGCGCTACCTCACCGGGCCTGCGCCACTGCTGGCAGCGCCACCGCGCCCTGCCCGGGTGGGACAGAGCGACCGCCCTCGGCGGTGGTCCTCAGGGCCGTCCCGGCGCCGTCGCAGTCCCCGCCGCACCGCCGCCTGAGCCGCGCTCAGGCCCCGGCCGCGGCGTCGACCAGCATCCTGGCCTCGGCGGCCCGACCGTCGCCGGCTCCGCCCTCCCCGGCCCCGGCCGCGACCTCGGCATCGCCGGCGTGCCGGCGCTCCAGCTTGACCGCGTACATCGCCGCGTCGGCGGCGCGGAGCAGGTCGTCGGCAAGCTCCAGGCCCGACCGGGTCACCGCCGCCCCCACCGCCGCGGTCACCGTCACCCGCTCCCCGTCGAGGTCATAGGGGGCGGAGAGCCGATCGCCGAGCTCGGCGGCGATGGCCAGCACCGCAGCGGGGTCGGCGACCTCCTCCAGCAGGACGGCGAACTCGTCGCCACCGAGGCGGGCCGCGGTGTCGCTCTTGCGCAGCCGCTGGGAGAGCCGCTGGGCGACCTGCACCAACAGGCGATCCCCGGCCACGTGGCCAACGGTGTCGTTGACCTGCTTGAAACCATCGAGGTCCAGGAACAGCAGCCCCACCCGGCTCTGCGGGTTGCGCTCCCCCCGGGCCAGCGCCTGGCTGAGGCGGTCGAGGAAGAGGGCGCGGTTGGGCAGCCCGGTGAGCGAGTCATGGTGGGCGCTGTAGCGGAGCTTCGCCTCGCTGCGCCGGATCTCCGCGACCAGGTCGCGCTCGCGCTTGTAGGCGCGGGCCAGGTCCTCGGTCTGGGAGCGCAGCCACTCCATCATCACCTCGCGCTCGATGGAGACGCTGAGCATTGCGTAGTTCTCCAGGTGCAGGTCGCGCCCGGTCAGCTCGCTGCTCTCCGCCGCCGCCACCATCGCCAGCAGCCCCAGCTCCATCCCCCGGGTCTTGACCGGGACCACCACCAACATCTCCTGGGGCCTCCAGACCAGGTCGTCGAGCAGGGTCGCGGGCGGGAAGTCCTCGACCCGTGCCCGCTTGGGCAGGCTGAGGGGTGCGCCCGGGTCGCGCACGTAGGACCCCGCGACCCGGAGAGGGTGGGCCTTGTGGCTCTCGGTGGCGGGTTCGGCGGACCACAGCCCCAGGCAGGCGGCCCGAACCGCGGTGTGGGAGAGCCAGCCGAGTGAGCGGGGGTCGCCGCCGGTCCCGCTGAGCAGGGACATGCTGACCTGAAGCTGGCGGGCGATCGCCAGGTTGAGCTCGGTGTTGGCGGTGGCCTCGCGTTGGGCAAGGGCCCGGGAGAGCTCGACGGCGACATCGGTGATGCGTTCCTCGGCCAGGTCCGCCCCCGCCACAACCTCCACTCCGGCCGACCGCAGCTCGCGGCGATACTCGCGCAGGCAGCCGACCGCCGCGGTGATGGTGGACCACCGTGGAGAGATCGAATACAGCTGTGCCGCCGCTTCTCGCACCTCCGCCACCCGATCCCGGCCCGTGCCCTCGGGGCTGGGGGCATCGCCGATCAGCAGGTCGACGACCCTGTCGAGTGCCGCGACCTGATCCGGCCCGCGGGGCTCGGCAGCGTGGAGGAGGCGGTCGAGGCGCTCGCGCAGGCGAGCCCGGGGAGGGGCGAAGAGGTCGGGATCGCCCGCTCCCATCACCCGCAGCGCCGACTGGATGGTGCAGCCGCAGGACTCCCGGGGGACGAACCAGGTGGGGACCAGATGCCGGCGCGCCGCCACCCGCCTGCCTCGAAGCATGCGCATCAGCAGGGTGGCCGCCTGCCGTCCGGTGGCCTCGAAGCTCTGGTGGACGCTGGAGAGGGTGGGCCGGAGCGAGGACGAGATCGCCAGGCCGTCGAACCCGACCACCGCCTGGTCGCGGGGCAGGGAGAGGCCGGCACGGCCCAGCACCCGCATCAGCCCGATGGCGTTGAGGTCGGTGGCGGCGAAGACCGCGGTCGAGGGGACCCCGGCGGCGAGCATCTGCAGCGCCGCCGTCTCGCCGCCCGATTCCAGGTTGTCCGGGGCGTCAAAGCAGAGCACCTCCTCAGCGACGATCCCCTGGGCCCGCAGCGCCTCGCGGTAGGCGGCCCGGCGCTCCTGGATGTCGGGTTGGGAGGGGCAGCCGACGAAGGCGATCCGCCGGTGGCCGTGCTCGACCAGGTGGGAGACGGCTTGGATCACGCCGCTGCGGTTGCCGGCCATCACCACCGGGCAGCTGAAGCCCTTCACCTCGTTGGAGACGAGCACCACCGGCTTGCCGGCGGCGCGCAGGGCCTGAAGGTACTCCGGGTCCACGGCGTTCACCACCACCACGAAGCCGGCCACGCGCTTCCAGGCCGCGCGCAGCTCGTAGCGGGGTGGCTCGGCGCCGAGATCGCCGACGCTCAGGTCGACGGTCTGGATCCCGATGACCTGGCCCCCCTGCTCGGCGGCGGCGGCGACCGCGCCGGCCAGCAGGGGTCCGGCGTAGGAGTCGCCGAGGACGGCCGAGAGCACCCCGATCCGCAGGGGATCGCTCCGCTTCCCGTTCACGCCCCGCCTCGCATGCTGCCCGACATGCTCTCATCGCCCGCCCGGCCGTCTCCGGGTTGTGACGGGTCGTGATCTCCCCGCTACCGACCCGCTACGGTGTACCGGAATGGACATCCAGCTCTCCGATGAACAGCGCGCGGTTCGCGACCTCTGCCGCGATTTCGCCCAGGGGGAGATCGCCCCCCGGGCTGCCGAGTACGACCAGACCGGTGAGTTCCCCTACGACCTGGTGGCGGGGATGGGCCGGCTGGGCCTCTTCGCCCTCCCCTTCCCGGCCGAGCTCGGGGGCACGGGCGGCGACTTCGTCAGCTACTGCCTGGCCCTCGAGGAGGTGGCCCGGGCCGACGCCTCCTGCGCCATCACCCTGGAGGCCGCGGTCTCCCTGGGCATCAGCCCCATGGTCCGGTTCGCCTCCTCCGAGCAGCGCCAGCGCTGGCTCCCCCCGCTGCTCGCCGGTGATCGGCTCTGGGCCTTCGGCCTCACCGAGCCCGGTTCGGGCACCGATGCCGCTGGGCTGGAGGCCCGCGCGGTCGCCGACCGCGATGATTGGGTCATCAATGGCCGAAAGGCCTTCATCACCAACGCCGGCACCGAGATCTCGGCGGGGGTCACGATCGCTGCCATCACCGGCTCCAGGGGCTCGCGCAAGCAGATCAGCACCATCGCCGTGGAGCGCGGGACCACGGGTTACACCCAGGGCCCCAGGTACCGCAAGCTCGGCTGGCACGCCTCCGACACGCGAGAGCTGGCCTTCGACGACTGCCGTGTGCCACGGGATCAGCTGATCGGTGTCGAGGGTCGAGGTCTGGATCAATTTCTCCAGGTTCTGGAGTGGGGCCGCGTGGCCATCGCCGCCCTGAGCGTCGGGCTCGCCCAGGCCTGCCTCGATCAGTCGCTGCGCTACTCCGCGGAACGCCGCCAGTTCGGGGTTCCCATCGCGACCTTCCAGGCCACCCAGTTCAAGCTCGCTGACATGGCAACGCAGATCGAGGCGGCGCGGCTGCTGACCTGGAAGGCCGCGTCGCTCATCGACTCCGGGAGCCCATCCGGCATGCACGCTTCGATGGCCAAGCTCCACGCCTCGGAGGTGGCCACCGCCTGCGCCAGCCAGGCCGTGCAGATCCATGGTGGCGCCGGATTCATGGAGGACTCCCCGGTGGCCCGCTACTACCGCGACGCCAAGGTCGGCGAGATCGGCGAGGGGACCAGCGAGGTGCAGCGCATCCTGATCGCCCGCGAGCTGCTGCGCACCTTCGAGGTCCTGGACGGATAACCGGGCGCTTCAGGCTTTGGGATGGCACCATTTCGCGTGTCGTGCCGACATCAGGGCCGACCTGAGGAGAGAGCCATGAGCGACCCGCAGACACCCGCCCCGAGGCGGAGCGCGATCAACTTCGTCCACGTGCCCCACCCGCGGATCCTCGAGCGCCGCCACGAGAAGCCGGTGCAGACCGATGACGAAAGAGTTGGATTCAACGGCCGGCTGGGAGCGAAGATCACCGCGGTCGTCGGAACGATGTGGGTCGCCTACATCTTCACGGTGCTGGCGCTGATCTCGCTGCCGGGGGCCGTGTCCACCAAGGACACCGTGGTCATCGTCGCCTGGATTGCCCAGACGTTCCTTCAGCTGGTGCTGCTGCCCATCATCATCGTCGGTCAGAACGTGCAGAGCTCCGCAGCTGACAAGCGGGCCGTCCAGACCTACGCGGACGCCGAGGCGATCCTCCACGAATGCCTCCAGCTCCAGGCCCACCTCCAGGCCCAGGACCAGGTTCTGGAAGACCTGATCACCGCGCACCGTCCGGCCGCGTAGGGTCCGCGCCGGCGAGATCCGGTCGGCGAGCCGGCGACCTGATCAGGTGAGTAGCATCGGCTCATGAGTGAGGTCGTGGTGGTCGTCGCCGCCGCCCGAACGCCGTTCGGCAGGCTGGGTGGCGGGCTCAGCGGCGTTCCCGCGGTCGACCTCGGGGCGGTGGTGATCCGCGAGGTGCTGGAGCGGACCGGGACCCCGCCCGCGGAGGTCGACCAGCTGATCATGGGCACGGTGATCGCGGCGGGTCAGGGCCAGGTCCCCTCCCGCCAGGCGGGGCTCCGAGCCGGGCTGCCGCCGGAGGTGCCCTCGTTCACCGTCAACAAGGTCTGCGCGTCCTCGCTCAAAGCGGTGAACCTGGCGGCGCTGATGATCAGGAGCGGAGAGGCCGAGGTGGTGGTCGCCGGTGGCATGGAGTCGATGTCCCGCGCCCCCTACCTGCTCGAGGAGCAGCGCTTCGGCAGCCGTCTCGGCGACCGTGTGGCGGTCGACTCCATGCTCCGCGACGGGTTGATCTGCCCGGTCGATGGCGTCCAGATGGGTGCCCACGGGGATGGGGTGGCGGCCGAGCTGGGGGTCACCCGCGAAGAGCAGGACGCCTGGGCTCTGCGTTCGCAGCGACGATATGCGGAGGGGCTGGCCGGGGGCCGCTTCGCCCGCGAGATCATCACCGTGGCAACCCCGGGGGGCGAGGTCGGCGCCGACGAGCAGCCGCGCCCCGACACCACCGCGGCCAAGCTGGCGGCGCTGCGGCCGGTCTTCGGAGAGCACGGCAGCATCACCGCCGGCAATGCCCCGGGGATCAACGATGGAGCCTCAGCGGTCCTGCTCATGTCCGCTGAGCGAGCCCGAGCGGCCGGGCTCGCGCCGCTGGGGTGGTGGGTTGCCGCCGCCGATTCGGCCGCCGAGCACCCCTACCTCGCGACCGTTCCCGCCACCGCCATCGAGCGAGCACTGGCCAGGACCGGGGGCGAGGTCGGCGTCGACCGCTTGGAGGTGGTCGAGATCAACGAGGCTTTCGCCGCCGTGGCCATCACCGCCACCCGGATGCTGGAGGTCGATCCCGAGCGGGTCAACGTCAACGGCGGGGCCATCGCCGTCGGCCACCCCATCGGGGCGAGCGGGGCCCGGATCCTCATGACCATGCTCTACGAGCTCGGCCGCAGGGGCGGCGGCTACGGCGCTGCCGGGATCTGCAGCGGGATGGCCCAGGGGGAGGCGACCCTGGTTCGGGTGGACGGCTGACGGCGCGACCGCGTCGAGGGCGGGGCTGTCGGAGCTCCTTGAGCTGATCATCGGCGCCACCCGCGAGCCGCAGGCTGCAGCCGGCCGCGGTGCCATCATGGGCGGCCGTGCTCGAGCTCCTGCGCGCCCTCATCGGCCGGCGACTCGAACCAGCCCATCGCCTTCTTCTCGGCCAGCTGGTGATGTTCACCGGGATCGCCGCTCTCTTCCCCGTCGTGCCCCTGTACGTTCACGCCCACGGGGGAAACTCCGGCGACATCGCCCTCTTCGTCGCCGGACCGATGGCGGCCAACACCCTGGTGCAGGTGCCCGCCGGCCATCTCGCCGACCGGGTCGGACGCAAGCCGGTGCTGATCGGTTCCCGGCTGGTCTTCGCCGCCCTCTCCGCCGGCCTGTTCTTGAACTGGGGCCCGCTCTGGCTGCTGGCCCTGATGCGCGTGGGCCAGGGGGCGAGCGGCGGCGCCTACGTCCCGGCCCTCCGAGCCGCCCTCGCCGACCTGACTCCGGTGGAGGGCCGAGGCCGGCGCTACGCCCAGCTCCAGGCCTGCGAGATGGTGGGATTGCTGGTGGGACCGGCCCTGGGTGGCGCCATCGCCCTGTGGCGGCTCTCGGGCATCTTCGCGGCCTCGGGGGTGGGGGTTCTCATCGGCATCGGCGCCCTCCTCCGATTGCCCGAGACCCGGGGCGCCGACCTCGTGGCGGAGCCGTCCTTCCAGCCGCCCGGGTCGCAGCGCTGGTGGCTCAGCGCCTGGCTGCTCGCTCCCGCCGTCACCCTCGCCGCCATCGGCGCGATGTTCAGCATGTACGACGTCGTCTGGCCTCAGTACCTGAGCGCCCGGGGATACGACAGCCTGGTGATCGGCCTCTCAATCTCGCTCTACGCGGTGCCGATCCTGCTGCTCGCCGAACGCGGCGGACGCCTGAGCAGCAGGTCCAACCGGCGCATCCTGGTGCCGGCCGCCCTGACCCTGGTGGCCGCCTGCGCCTCGACCTATCCGGAGCTCCGGAACATCTATCCGATCCTCGCCGTGAGCCTGGTGGAGGCGGTCGCCTTCGTGGTCCTGGAGCCGACCCTGTACACGGTGATCAGCGAGGGTGCCCCGGCCCAGATCCGGGGCCGGGTCATGGGCGTGGGCGGCCTCTTCGAGTTCGGCGGCCAGGCCTTCGGCGCCGGGCTCCTGGGTGCCCTCTACGGGATCGCCGAGCCGATCCCCTTCCTCGGGGGCGCGGCCGGCTGCCTGGTGGTGGCCCTGATCTGCTCCGTCGCCCTGCCCGCCCGCCGGGCGCCCGGCACCGCCGTGGCGGCCCCCACCGCGGCCCTCGGCCACGCCGACGTCGAGGTGGTCTGAGCCGGGCGGCGGCTCGGGGGACCGGGCTCATAATCGGATCGTGGACCTGCGTCTGAGCGAGGACCAGATCGCCGTGCGCCAGAGCGTGCGCCAGCTGGCCGAGGCGAGGATCGCTCCCCGGGCGGCCGAGGTCGACGAGTGCGCCGACTTCCCCTGGGACTACGTCGAGCTGTTCCGCAGCCACGACATCTTCGCGGTGGCCTTCGCCCCCGAGGACGGGGGCGTCAGCGGCAGCGCCCTGACCCTGGCCCTGGTCATCGAGGAGCTGGCCAGGGCCGATGCCACCGCGGCTCTGATCCTTGCCGTCCAGGCGCTTGGGGCCTATCCGATCAGGATCGCCGGCACCGGGGAGCAGAAGCAGCGCCTCCTGCCCGACCTCGCTTCCGGCGCCCGGCTCGCCGCCTACGCGCTGAGCGAGCCCGGGGCGGGCAGCGACCCGGCTGGGATGGAGACGCGTGCGTCTCGCCAGGACGGCCACTACGTGATCACCGGCTCCAAGACCTGGATCACCAACGGGGGGGTGGCTGACACCATCGTGGTCTTTGCCAAGACCGACCCCGCAGCCGGCGGCCGCGGCATCTCCGCATTCGTCCTCGAGGACGCCAAGAACCTCGAGGGGTTCGCGGCCTCCACCATCCACGGCAAGCTCGGCATTCGGGGTAGCAACACCGCCGAGCTCCATCTCGATGAGGTGGTGATCCCGGAGGCCAACCGGCTGGGGGCCGAGGGTGAGGGGTTGAGCGTGGCCCTCCGGGTGCTTGATCGCTCCCGCCCCGCGATCGCCGCCCAGGCGCTCGGCATCGCCCAGGGAGCTCTCGACCACGCCGCCGGCTACGCGCGCGAGCGGCGGCAGTTCGGCCGCCCCATCGCCGACTTCCAGGCGATCCAGTTCATGCTCGCCGACATGGAGGCTCAGATCCAGGCGGCACGCGCGGTCACCTACCAGGCCTGCCAGATGGTGGACGAGGGAGGCCCGGAGATCACCAAGATGGCGGCGATCGCCAAGCTGATCGCCAGCGACACCGCGATGCGGGTGACCACCGACGCCGTCCAGGTGCTGGGCGGCTCCGGCTACGTCAATGACCACCCGGTCGAGCGGATGATGCGCGATGCCAAGATCACCCAGATCTACGAGGGCACCAACCAGATCCAGCGGCTGGTGATCGCACGGCACCTGCTGGGCCGGCCGGATCGCCCGGCCCGGGCGGCGCGCGCCGGCGGCTGAATCCCTCCAGGGCGTCCCGCTCACCCGGGTGGCTGGACTGCACCGCCGCCGGACGTCCAATGCTTCCGGGCATACTTTGCTCTCCCCGTCGGCATGGCCATCCGCGCAGCCCCGGAGCGGGCGGAGCCCAGGACGGGGTGCATCTGATCGGGGATGGGAGCTGACCTTTGCGCATCGGCATCCTGACAGGGGGCGGTGACGCGCCCGGACTCAACGCTGCCATCCGCGGTGTGGGCCGGCGCGCCCTGGCCCATGGTGATACGGTCATCGGTGTCAAGAACGGATGGGCGGGGATGATCGGTGACGGCGACTTCATGGAGATGGACCGTCGCGCTTTCTCCGGCATCCTCCAGCTCGGTGGCACCGTGCTGGGCAGCTCGCGGACCAACCCGATGAAGCGCGAGGGCGGCCCCGAGGCGGTGCTGAGCAACCTTCACCGGGCCCAGCTCGACGCCCTGGTGGCCATCGGCGGCGACGACACCCTGTCGGTGGCGGCGTGGCTTGCGGAGCACGGCGGCCCGGTTGTCGGCGTACCCAAGACCATGGACAACGACCTGTCGGTCACCGACTACTGCATCGGTTTCGACACCGCGGTGAGCCGGGTGGCCGAGGCTCTCGACCGCCTCCACACCACCGCTGCCGCCCATCACCGGGTGATGGTGGTCGAGGTGATGGGCCGCGACACCGGCTGGGTGGCGCTGTTGGGCGGCATCGCCGGCGGCGCCGACCTGATCCTGATCCCGGAGATCAAGGTCAGCCTCGACGAGGTCATCGATCGCCTGCAGAAGCGCCTGCGCACCGGCAGCGACTTCAGCATCATCGTCGTCGCCGAGGGTGTGGAGATGGAGGGCGTCACCGACAAGGAGGAGGCGGAGGGCAAGCGCGACGCCTTTGGCCATGTGCAGCTCAGCAAGCGAGGGGTTGCGGACACCCTGGCCGAGCTGATCGAGGACCGGCTGGGCCACGAGACCAGGACCACCGTGCTCGGCCACACCCAGCGGGGTGGCAGCCCCTCCGCGTACGACCGGATCTGGGCCACCAGGGTGGGCGTCGCCGCCTACGACCTGCTGCTCGCCGGGCGCTGGGGAATGATGCCGGTGGTTCAGTGCGGCACCGTTGCGACGGCGCGGATCGCCGACGTGGTCCGCGAGCAGCGACGGGTGCCGGCCGAGCTCTACGAGCTGGCCAAGGTCTTCTACTGACGGCGGCGTAGCGAGGGGCCGAGCCGAAGGCTCAGGCCCCGAGCGGAGGAACCGTCAGTCCGCAAAGCGAATGCTAACCACCGCCCTGACCGAAATCCGCCAGCATCGGGTGCGGCGCTCGGATCACCATGGGCACGTGGAGAGCTTCGAGAGCCGCTACCTGGCCGTGGCGAGCAGGGACCGCCGGTTCGAGGGCCGCTTCCTGGTCGCGGTGACCACCACCGGGGTCTACTGCCGGGTGGGCTGCCCCTCACGCACGCCCCGAGCTGACCACGTCCGGTTCTTCGCCACCCCCCAGGCGGCCGAGTCCGCCGGCTTCCGGGCCTGCCGCCGCTGCCGTCCCGACCAGATTGGTGAACCCGCTCAGCCGCTCATCGGCCGAGCCCTGCGGCTCATCGCCGCCGGTTCGGTGGATGGCGGCGGGGTGGCGGGCACCTCCGACCGCCTCGGGGTGAGCCCCCGGACCCTGCACCGCCGGCTCACCGCCGCGGTGGGGGTGTCTGCGCTCCAGATCGCCCGCAGCCGCAGGGCGCAGGCGGCGAGAGCCCTGATCACCGAGACCTCGATGACGCTGACAGAGGTGGCCTTCGCCGCCGGCTTCAACTCGCTGCGCGGATTCAACGAGGCGATGCGCGCGGAGTTCGGGGTCTCCCCCAGCGCGCTGCGCTCTGCCGGTCCACACCCTGCGGACCCAGCCGAGCGCAACGGTTCCGGCTCACCGGGAAAGGCGGTGTGGCTCACCCTGCGGCTGGCGGGCTCCCAGCCCTACAGCGCGGCGCCACTGCTCGCCTTCCTTGCGGCTCGGACCATCGTCGCGGTCGAGACCGGGAACGGCGCCGCATACTCGCGGTCCCTGCGGACCCGTCGTGGAGCGGCGGTGGTCGAGCTCGCTCCCGGTGCCGGGCACGTCACCCTCAGGGTCCGGCTGGACGACCTCAGGGACCTCGAGGACGTGGTCGGTCGCTGCCGGCGCCTGCTCGACCTCGACACCGATGCCGCCGTGGTGAGCTCGGTCCTCGCCCGTGACCCGTTGCTGGCCCCACTGGTGGCGGCCGCTCCAGGTCTCCGCATTCCCGGCAGTGCCGAGCCGTTCGAGACCGCGGTGCGGGCGGTGCTCGGTCAGCAGGTCTCGGTCGCTGCGGCACGCACCCTGGCCGCCAGGGTGGCGGCGCGCCACGGCGATCCTCTGCCCGTCTCCGAGGGGACGGTGACCCACCTCTTCCCATCGCCGGCGCGGCTCGCCGAGGCGGACCTCGACGGTCTGGGCCTCACCGGCGCCCGGATCGCCTCGGTCCATGCGCTGAGCCGGGCGGTGGCGGGTGAAAGTCTCGACCTCTCGACCGGGGATCCCGACAGCCTCGACTCGGCGCTGAGCCGGCTGCCGGGCTTCGGTCCCTGGACCCGGGCCTACATCGCCATGCGGGCCCGCGGCGACCCCGATGCCCTGCCCGCATCGGACCTCGGCCTGCGCCGGGCGATGGCCGCCCTGGGCGCGCCCAGCGATCCGGCCAGCATCCTGGCGCGCGCCGAGGCGTGGAGGCCGTGGCGCGCCTACGCAGCCTTCCACCTCTGGACCAGCCTATCCCGGCCCACCGCCGGAGGCGTCCGAGCCTCCGGTCCCACCTGACCCTCGGAGGCACGACCCGTGAACTGTGACGCGGCCACCTTCCCGACCCCGTTCGGAGCCTTCACCGTCATCGCCTGTGAGGGCGCCGTGGTGGCGAGCGGCTTCACCGCCGATGTCGACGCGCTGCGAGAGCGGCTGCCCGACCCTGCCGCGCCGATCCAGGTTCTTGACGATCAGGACCAGATCTCGAGGGCGCTGCGTGCCTACTTCGATGGCACCGATGTCACCGCGATCGATTCGCTGCCGGTGCGGGCCGGCGGCAGCCCCAGCATGCGGCGGCTCTGGAACGAGCTCCGCCGGATCCCGGCGGGCGAGGTCCGCAGCTATGCGGAGCTGGGCGGGTCGCGGCGATACGCCCGCGCCGCGGGAACCGCCTGCGCTCGCAACCCGATCCCGCTGATCGTCCCCTGCCACCGGGTGGTGCGCACCGATGGGACCCTGGGCGGCTTCGGCTGGGGACTGCCAGTCAAGCGGTGGCTGCTCGAGCATGAGGCGGCGGCGACCGGCGCGGCACCTCAGCCGGCCCTCGCGATCGCCTGACCGGTCACCAGAGGCCGGGGACCAGCCTCGCCCGGCCGCCGGCCCAGGCCGCCCACTCGGGCAGCGTCCTGCGCAGGAGCGCCTCCTCGTAGCCGAGCCGCCGCGCCTGCATGGCACAGAAGGCGGCGACCAGCAGCAGCGGCGCGAGCTGAGCACCCGGGATCACGATGGCCAGCGCTCCCAGGATCTCGAAGAGGTAGAGCGGGTGCCGCACCAGCCGGTACGGGCCGCCGGTGACCAGGTCGCGTGCCGCTGGGAATATCCCGAAGGAGAGGCCCAGGGTGAGCAGCGCCCACACCTCGCCGGCGGTGGCGATCAGCAGGACCATCGAGCAGACGCCCCCGACCCAGGCCGGCATCACCACCAGGCGGGTCAGGGCAGGCAGGAACGGGGTCCCGAGCAGCAGCAGCATGGTGGTGGCAGCGAAGGCCAGCACTCGCGGAAGGGCCCGGTGGTCGGTCGCTCTGGGCCGAGGACGGATCACGAAGAGCACCACCGGGATCAGGCAGAAGGCGGCGTAGAGGCTGTTGCGCACCGGTCCTCCGAGCACCGCCAGCCAGCCGCCGGCTGAGGCGTGGATGTTCCTGAGCACCGCGTACCCGAGCAGCGCGTAGAGGCTGGCGGGGATGACGCGTCCGAAAATCAGGTAGCGGAGGTCGGCCGCGCGCTCCGGCGACCATCCGAACCGCGAGCTCACCGGGAGGGGGGTGGAGCTGGTCTCGGGGCTCCGCGCGGGGGTGGCGGCGAGACCACTCACGTCGGCAGTATCCGGCCGGTCCTGAGCCCCCGGAACGGAGCAACCAACCCGTCACCGGACGGCGACCGAGGGCCGGCGCCTCTAAACTGCGGCGGTGGCCGCCCCCCTGGCCGAACAGCTCCTCAGCGGAGACGTCCGTGCCCTGGCTCGGGCGATCCGGATGGTCGAGGACCGCGACCCCGAGGTGCCGGCGCTGATCGGCGCCGTCCGCCACCAGGCCGGCCGGGCGAGCGTGGTCGGCATCACCGGCGCCCCCGGAAGCGGCAAGTCGACGCTCTGCGACCAGCTCATCCAGCGCTGGCGGGGTCGCGGGGAGACCGTGGGGGTGATCGCCGTCGATCCCTCCAGCCCGTTCAGCGGCGGGGCCATCCTCGGCGACCGGGTGCGAATGCAGCGGCACGCCACCGACCCGGGGGTGTTCATCCGCTCCATGGCGGCCCGCGGCCATCTCGGCGGCCTGGCGGCCGCCGCTCGGGAGGCGGTCCGGCTGCTCGATGCCAGCGGCAGGGATCGCTGCCTCCTGGAGACCGTGGGCGTCGGCCAATCCGAGCTGGAGGTGATGCGCAGCGCCGACACCACCATCGTGGTGGTCACCCCGGCGGCCGGCGACTCGGTGCAGCTGATGAAGGCCGGGATCCTTGAGATCGCCGACATCTTTGCGGTGAACAAGGCCGACCAGGCGGGGGCTGCCCGGGTCTCCCGGGAGCTGCGCGAGCTGGTCCACCAGACCCGGGGGTCGGCCGACTGGCCTCCTCCGGTGCTCCAGGTGGTGGGGCTCACCGGGGAGGGCGTCGACGAGCTGGTCGAGGCGATCGACCGGCACCACCAGGCCGCCGCCGCCTCCGGTGAGCTGCGCCGGCGCCGGACCGCGCGGCTGCGCGCCGAGGTGGAGGCGATTGTGATCGAGCGGGCGGCGGAACGGGCACGCCGAGCGCTCAGTGAGGGGAGAATGGGGATTGACGAGACCACCGACCTGGCCGGCGTCGATCCCTACACCCTCGCCGACCAGGTCACCGAGGGGCCGTGAACCGGCCTGGGTGAGGCATGGCGCAGACCGCACGACGACGGACGGAGAGGCGAGAGAAGCTCGGCGCGCTCCGGGTCCCCGACGACACCCTTGGGGGGATCCCGCTCGCGCCCGTCTACGGACCCGAGGACGCCGCCGGGCGCGACCTCGCCCGCGATCTTCCCCGGCCTGGTGACTACCCGTACACCCGGGGCATCCACCCCACCATGTACCGGGCCCGGCTGTGGACTATGCGGCAGTTCGCCGGGTTCGGATCTGCCGAGCAGACCAACCAGCGCTACCGCTTCCTGCTGGAGCAGGGCCAGACCGGGCTGTCGGTCGCCTTCGACATGCCGACCCTGATGGGACGGGACTCCGACGAGCCGGAGTCGCTGGGTGAGGTTGGTCGCTGCGGGGTTGCCGTGGACTCGATCGACGACATGCTGGCGCTCTTCGAGGGCATCGACCTCGGGCAGGTCACCACCTCGATGACCATCAACGGTCCGGCCATCATCGTCTTCGCCCAGTACCTCGCGGTCGCCGAGAGCCGGGGGGTGGCATTCGACCGCCTCGGCGGCACCCTGCAGAACGACATCCTCAAGGAGTACATCGCCCAGAAGGAGTTCATCTTCCCGGTCCGCGAGTCCATGCGACTGGTCACCGACGTGGTGGTGTTCTGCACCCGGAACGTCCCGCGCTGGCACCCGATCTCGGTGAGCGGCTACCACATCCGGGAGGCGGGGAGCACCGCCGCCCAGGAGCTGGCCTTCACCCTGGCCGACGGCTTCGCCTACGTGGACGCCGCCCTCCAGGGCGGGCTCGGGGTCGACGAGTTCGCTCCCCGACTCTCCTTCTTCTTCAACAGCCACATCGACTTCTTCGAGGAGGTCGCCAAGTTCCGGGCGGCGCGCCGGATCTGGGCGCGGCATCTTCGCGAGCGCTACGGCGCCAAGCAGGAGCGGTCGTGGCAGCTCCGCTTCCACACCCAGACCGCGGGTTGCTCGCTGACCGCTCAGCAGATCGAGAACAACATCACCCGCACCGCCTTCGAGGCGCTGGCGGCGGTGTTCGGTGGCACCCAGTCGTTGCACACCAACTCCATGGACGAGGTGCTGGCCCTGCCCACCGAGCGGGCCGCCCAGGTGGCTCTGCGCACCCAGCAGGTGCTTGCCTACGAGACCGGGGTCGGCTCGGTCGCCGACCCGCTGGCCGGCTCCTGGTTCGTCGAGGACCTCACCGACCGCATGGAGCGGGCGGCCGAGCAGTACCTCGAGGCCATCGACGAGCAGGGCGGCATGCTCGCCGCAGTCGAGGAGGGGTACCCGCAGCGCGAGATCGCCGACGCCGCCTTCCGATACCAGCGCCAGCTCGAGACCGGCGAGCGGGTGATCGTCGGGGTCAACGCCTTCAGCGATGAGGCGGAGGGACCGGCCCCTCAGATCCTGGTCATCGGTCCCGAGGTGGAGCGCTCGCAGGCGCTGCGCCTCCGCGAGCTGCGCGAGCGGCGCGACGGGCTGAGCGTCACCAACCGGCTGGAGGAGCTCCGTCAGGCCGCCGCCGGCACCGGCAACCTGGTGCCGCCCATCCTCGACTGCGTGCGAGCCCGCGCCACCGAGGGCGAGATCGTCGAGGCGCTGCGCGACGTCTTCGGCACCTACCGGGAATCCCCGGTCTTCTGAGCCTGCTCCCCGGACGAGGGGTGAGGCCATCTCCGTGGATTGCGCGCCCAGCGGGATGGCCCCGGCCCCCTGCCGACGGACAGTCACCCTCACTCGACCAGGCGCAGCTCCTCGCCCTGCAGCCCAGTTTGCTGGACGTCGCGGGTCACCAGAGGGTTGGGATGGTTGCCGCTCTGCACGTCCCAGACGCCGCAGTAGACCTGACCGACGTCCTCCATCGCCTGGTTGGTGGAGAAGCTGATCTCCTGGTCCGGAACGAAGATGCTGCCGACGAACAGAGTGTCACTGCAGCATCCGGTGGAGCTGTTCGCCAGCACCACCGGCGCCGGCGAAACGCTGCTCGGCGCAGCACAGATCACGCAGTCGTCGGCGTCGGTGGGGCCCTCGGTTGTCGATCCGGGGCAGTTGGCGGGCAGCGGGGCCCCGATGGCCCCGATCTCGTTGTCGGACGTCGGATCCTGGCTGAACCCGTACGACGTCACGTATTGCTGGCCCTTCTTATTGATGATGTTGACCGAGGCACCGGCGCTGAGCTCGAGGCTCACGCAGTTGATGTTGTTCCCGCCAGAGAAGTCGAGGGTCGCCGTGCAGTTCTGCTTGACCGGATAGATGCCGGCCGGGGTGGACGAGTTGAAGGTGGTGGAGCAGACCGGCGTCTGGCAGCCGGCCGCCGCCGCCGAGGATGCGTCATACCAGGGTGCACCGGAGCAGTTCGCACCGGTGATGTCCGGCACCGGTGGGTTGGGCATCACGCAGCCCCAGACGCCGGTGTTCGGATCAGCCGCCGGCGAGGATCCCGCTGGGCAGTTGGTCGGTGCCGAGGACTGCGGCTCAGGTGCCTGGGCGGTGAGGGCGCCTCCACCCGGGCAGGCCGCGCTGTATCCGTACTGCGGCTCGGGGCCGATGGTGGGTGGGTAGACCGCGAAGATCAGGTGTCCGTATGCGGTACTCCCGGCAGGATCGTAGACGCAGAAGCCGGCCTTGCCCTGGCTCTGCGGCTGATACCCGTCGCCGACGAAGGCGTCGCCGTAGATCGACTCCTGCTGGTTTCCCGACTCGGTGTCCTGGGCCGCGAAGAACGTGTAGTCGTAGGGGCCGGGCGGGCCCCAGTGATAGGCGACCGCATGGGCGCGGACCACCGAGGCGGGGGCGCCGATCACGCTGGCGAACCCGTTCTGCACCTTGGTCGAGAGATCGACCTCGAGATCGTTGACACCAGCGTTGGAGCTGCTACGCGCGTTTTGCGGCGGCGTGCTCACCGACACGGTGTAGCTGGCGCCCCCCGAAGCCATGGTGCCACTCGCACAGTACCCCGAGCCGCAGGTCACCGGTGCTGGAGCCGTCCCGCCGCTCCAGCTGCCGCCGAGGTTCTGGCCTACGGTCGCCACCGCGTCGTTGATGGCCAACTTCTGCTGACTCAGCCCGACGTTGGTGCCCAGGTCGCTGGCACCGGCCAGGGCGCCGGCGTCACTGATGTTCTGCATTGACCTTTGCGACATGGTCTGGACCCCCAGGTCGACCGCGAGGGCCAGGACGCCGAAGATCAGCACCGCCATCAGTGCCGCCACCACCAGGACCTGTCCTCGCTGCGCCAGGCGATTGCGACGACCTCTGCTCATCTCAGTTTCCGTTCGTCATGTTGCACGGCTCCACTCGCATCGTGACCCTGTCCGTGTCGGTGCGCACTCCGCTGCTCGAGCTGTCCGCAAAGAGGCCGCCGATGTACGGGATGAATATGGGAACGGCTGCGCTCGCCTGCACCGTCACGTATCCGTCAGGGAGGGCGCCGGCCGGACAACCACTGGCGGAGCCGACGGTGCCGCCTTGGCTCAACGTGACCGACAGGCTGCTGAGCGAAGACGCGGATTGATACCATGCCGCGCACACCGGGTTGGTCAGGTTGGGGCTGCTGGCCGAGCAGGTGACCCCGGAACCGTCGCCGAACGAGCCGGCGCTGTAGGTGTACGCGCCCGATTTGATCGGGTACTCGCTGGCGGCGAGGGCGCCGCTGCGGGCGGCACCGTCCACACTGACCGAGGTGTAGAGGATCGCCCCCAGCTGAGCGGCACCGAGCAGGCAGACCAGCAGCAGCGGCATGAGCATGGTCAGTTCCACCAGCGCCTGACCGCGTCGCGAGCCGGTCCGATGGGGACTGTGAAGCGTCCTCAGCACGTCGCCTCCCCGTCGGCCGACAGCTGCATGGTGTCGGTGGTCCCGTTGCCCAACGCGTAGCCCACGAGGGGCACGTAGAGCGGCTGCGGATACTTGATAGACACCTGGACGATCTCGCCCGAGGAGCACGGATCCGCGAGCTCGGTCGATGTCCACACGGTCGCGACCCCCGAGGTGTCATAAACGGTCACCGTGTCCTGCCCGCCCAATCCCGACGCGACGCCGTCGAGCTGACCGCTGATGAAGGCCTGGACGTTCCCATTGGTGCACGGGTTTCCGTTGGGAAGGGTTCCCGCCGGCGAGTTGTACGGGTTCTGCTCAGCCGCAACTCCGCAGATGGCGAGCGCCCGGGCGCTGTTCTTGACCGCCTGGTTCAGCTGGATCTGATGGGTGACGGTGATCCCGACCACCACCAGCCCCAGGAGGAGCAGAAAGGCGAGCGGTGCGGCCAGGGCAAACTCGACCATGCTCACTCCCCGCTCCTCTCGATGGCGGCTCGGATGGGCCCTGCGCCCACCGCCGCCGATGACGCGTTCAGTGATGGCCGTGTCCCGAACCCGAGCTCGGCGAGGCGGCCACTGACGGCTTCGGGCTCCCGTGCGCGACCGCGGAGACGCAGGAGCCGTGGACGCCTCCTGATCCCTTGGGGCAGGTGTGGGCCGCGTTCGAGACCGCCTGCCCGTGGTTGGGGCTTGGCGACGACGTCGCACTGGCGATCTCCGAGACGGTGTCCCCCTGGTGTGTTGGCGAGTGCGCCGATGACGTCCCCGTAGCACCGACCAGGCTGCCCGGGGGCACGCAGCCGGCTTGCCCGCCCGTTGCCCCCGCCGAGCAGACATACGCCGTGGGCGACGCCGCGCTGCCGGGAACGCTCCCGCCGATCGGCGCCGACGTCAGATTCGCGGCGGCGATCGCGGTCACGCCTCCGAGGGCGAGGACCGCGGCGCCGGTGGCGATCAGGTTCCCGAGCGGCATCCCCAGCCTGCGGGGGGCGCGGAGCACCCAGCGCGGGGGCCGGCGGCCGGTGACACTGCCGAGCTCGCGGCTCAGCCGGTCCTCGAGCCAGCGGACAAAGCCATCACCACCAGGATCCTGTTCATCCATCACCCATCACAACGGAGGGGACGGCCGGAGTACCCATTTCCTGCCCCCACTGGGGGCCGAGGTCGGCCTGGAGCCGTGCCCGGGCCGCGGCGAGCCGGCTGGCCACCGTGCGCTCGGGAACACCCAGGGCCACGGCGATCTCCCGGCTGGTGTACCCATGGAGGTGGCGCAGAACGATCGCGACGGCCTGCTTGGGGGGCAGGCGCCGCAGCGCCGCGATCAGGTCAGCCTGCTCGGCGCGGCGCGCCGGGTCCGGCTGGGCCTGAGGACGACCGATACCGCGCAGGGCCTGGCCGATGCGACGCAGCCGCTCACGGCGCCGATGGTCGATGCCCACGTTGATGGCGATGCGGTGCAGCCATGCCTCGGCCGGGGCATCGGGCGACCACCGGTCCCACGCTCGGTACGCCCGTTCAAAGGCCTCCTGGGCGCAGTCCTCGGCGTCCTCGCGGGTGCCCGTGAGTGCCATCAGGCTGGCGACCACGCGCCCCCATGAGCGGGCGTACAGCTGCGCGAAGTCCGCCTCCGAGCCCGGACGAAGGCTGGCTTGTGTCGGACGACGCCGGATGTGTCCGAGATCGATCGACGCAGGCGTGTGCTCCACTTGACGTGGCATGTGGGGGCGCGCTCCCTCTACGAATGTGCCAATCAAACTATATGCATCGCTCGCGCCAACAGCAGGGCGTTGCCGCTTCGCCACAGGGAGGTGGAGGCCTGTCACCAACCCCCTCCCTGGCCTCCGCAGGACCTCAGTCGGCCTCCTCCCCGGCGCCCTGCACGTCCTCCCACTCCAGGCTGCGCCGGGTCAGCCGCCGCCCCCTTCGGGAGGCGAGCAGGATGGCGACCGCCAGGAGTCCGTTGGCGATGATCAGGAAGACGATGATCTGCGGCGCGCCGCCCAGCTGGATCCCCGCCACCAGCGAGATCAGGCCGACCGGAGGGGCCGCCCCGAGGTCGAGCGGGCCGGGTGTGGCCGGGGCCGCCCCTGGCTTCGGCGGCGTCGAGCCGGACCCCCCGCTCGGCCGTCCGGACGGGGCCTTGGCGTGCCCGCCCGACGGGACCGGCGTGGCCACGGCGGTCGGCGACCCCGACCCGCTCGGACTCGGAGTGGAGTGCGGGGGCGGGACCACCACCGCGAGCACGGATTCCCTGGTGCTCGTCTGCGCTGAGGCGAACGCATCGTCGCCGCTGTACGACGCCGTCACCGTGTAGCTGCCGGCGCTCAGGTGGGCGGCGTCCACCGTGGCTTGGCCCAAACTGTCGAGCGACGCCGAGGCGGTCTCGCTCTCCCCGACCGTGAAGGTCACCGTCCCGGTGGCCGCCAGGCTGGACAGCGGGTGGTTGACGGTGGCGGTGAAGATCGCCGATCCGCCCGCCGGCAGCGGGTTCTGGGAGCTCGCCAGGGTGAGGGTGGTGGTGGCCGCCACCCGGGCCACCGCCACCGCGGCTGTGGTCCCCGATTTCGCCGCTGAGTAGGTGCCCGAGGCCGACTGGTCCGGGGCGTACTTGGCAGCGACCGCCCCGTACCGGCCGGCGGCGAGCAGGGTGCGCAGGCTGGCAACCGCGTCGCCGCTCGAGCCGATGCCCGCGGTCTGGGCCGACCCGAGGACCTTCGATCCCTGGACCCAGGTCACCGTTCCGCTGGGATCGACGTCACCGCTGCCGCCCAGGATCAGCGAGGTGAGGGTGATGCTCTGGCCCTGGTTCACCGAGCTCGGGAATGCGGACACCGTGACCTGAGGGGACTGGACGATGCTGGCTGAGAGCACGGCGTCGGCGATCTGGGGCGAGGCCGTGGGCCCACCCCTGCAGCCGTCGGTGCCGCTGCCATCGCCGCCCCCGCCGGAGTGTGAGCAGCACGACGCGGTGCCACCCGCCGGGGGGTCGTCGCCATCACCGTCACCGTCGCCGTGGCACCTGGGGGCGGGGTGCACCGAGAGCCGCACCGGTTGCGACTGGGAGCCGTCGAAGTTGTCATCCCCGGCGTAGGTCGCGACCAGCCGCTGGCTTCCGGTCCGGTCGAATGTCACCGTGAGCGTCGCGCTCCCGCCGCTCAGCGCCCCGGTGCCGAGCGATGTGCCGGATGCCGAGAAGGAGACCTCGCCGTCGGGCACCGCGGCACCCGAGGCGACCGTGGCGGTGAGGGTCACCGCCGCCCCGGTCTGCGCCGGGTTGGGGGAGACGGTCAGGGTCGTGGTGGTGGTGGCCGGGTCCACCTCCTGGCTCAGCGCGGGGCTCGTCGAGGTGGCGAAGTTGCCGTCGCCGGCGTAGGCCGCGGTCAGCGAGTCGCTGCCGGCGTCGAGGGTCGACACCGCAAAGACCGCGACGCCGTCGCTGAGTGGTGCGGTGGCGACGCTCACTTTTCCGTTCATCAGCGCCACCGTCCCGGTGGGTACGCCCCCACCTGCCGCTGGGAGGACGGTGGCGACCGCCACCACGGTGTCCCCGTAACCGGTCGGGTCGGGCGCCGCGAAGAGCGACGTGGAGGAGCCCTGAACCGTGATCACCTGGGCCAGTGGGTTGGAGTTCGCGGATGCGTAGGTCGCCGAGCCCGAGTACTCGGCCTCCAGCGAGTGGGTGCCGGCGCTGAGATCGGAGTCGGCGAGGGCGGCCTGGCCGCTCGAGTTGAGGGCCACCGTGCCCAGGTCCGCCCCGGAGTCGGTGAAGGTGACCGAGCCGTCCGGGGCCGCGCCCTCCGCGGTCGGAATCACGGTGGCGGTGAGCACCAGCTGCTCCCCGTAGGCGCAGGTGCTCTGCGACGACGTCAGGGTCACCGTGGAGGTGGCCGTCCCGGTCGCGCTGTCGGCGCCACCCTGGAGGGGCGCCGCCAGGCTCACCCCTCCGGCGAGCAGCGTGGCGCCGAGCAGCATGCGCACAGTCCGCCCTCGCCATCTGGTCATCGCCCTACGAGCGTATGCCAACGTTTGGTTGCTGGAACGTCAGGCGACTCGCGACTCGATGACAGTCCTGTGATGTCAGACGGAGATGCCACAGGGTCGTCACACCACGTGGCAGGGCCGTGACGGACGGGCTACGAAAGTTCGCTCGCCATCCTCGCTCAGAAGGCGACCTGAGACTGCCGGGAGGCGGTCAGGTCGACATGCTCCTCGCCCGCCTCGAACCCGTTCCCGGATTCCGGACAGGGCCAATCCAGGCGCACCGTCGTCCCCACCCCGGCGGCGCTCGACAGCGACACCTCGGCCCCGTGAGCCTCCACCAGCACCTTGACCAGGGCCAGGCCCACCCCCATGCCGCCGTAGGACCGGGTCCCCCCGCTGTCGGCCTGGAAGAAGCGGTCGAAGACCCGCTCGTGAAGCTCGGGATCGATGCCGATCCCGGTGTCGCTGATCTCGATGGTGCAGCGGCCCCGGCGCTCGCCCTCCCGAGCCGAGACCTGCACCGTCCCCCCCGGGGCGGTGAACTTCACCGCGTTGTCGAGCAGGCAGCGGATCACCTGGCGCAGCCGCTCCGGGTCGGCGTCGACTCGGAGCTCGGGGCTGACGTCGACGCGCAGCTCGACCGGCAGCCCGCGCGGGAACCTCCGCTCCACGTCACCGATGGCCTCGTGCACCGACATCGCCAGCTCGGCGCTCTGCCGCTGCATGCGCAGGTTGTCGGCGCTGACCAGAGAGAGGTCGATCATCGTCTCGAGCATGTCGGAGAGCTGGTTGGCGGCCAGCTCGATGTTGTCGAGGATGCCCAGCTGCTGCTCCTCGTCGCCGCCTCCCCAGACCATCCGCATCAGCTCGATGTGTCCGACGATGGCGGTGAGCGGCGTGCGCAGCTCGTGCTGCGCGGTGGCCAGGAAGTCGGACTTCATCCCGTCCAGCTCGCGCATCAGCCGCATGGTCTCGCGCTCGCCCTCGAAGAGACGGGTGTTCTCCACGGCGATGGCCGCGTTGTTGGCGAGCGCGGAGAGGGCTCGGGCGTCGGCGTCGGAGATCGGTTCGGAAGCGCTCACCACCATCGCGCCCGAGACCTGCTGGCGGTAGGTCATCGGGATGGCCACCGACCACCTCCGGTTGCCGTGGTTCCTCTCCGCGAAACGGGACATCCGGCCGGCGAGCAGATCGGCGAGCGCACGTTGCGGCAGCTGGGGATCCGGGCCCGCGTCGGGCCCCCGCGAGCCCACCGACATCTCGCCGCCGTCACGCTCCATGATCCAGGCGGAGGCGCCCGGGCCGGCGATGCTCGCGGCTGCGGCGCAGACCGCCTGCTCCAGGCTGGAGAGCCCGGTGGTGGTGGTGGTCAGGGCGCGCGAGACCTCGTCGAGGCGGGTGACCGCGTGGTCGACATGGCGGACGTTGCTCTCGATCTGGGCGCGCATCCGGTTCACCTGGTGGGCCAGCGCGGCGAGCTCATCACGCGAGTGGATGGGGATGTCCGAGGAGTAGTCGCCGCCTGCAATCCGGGCCACCCCCGCAGAGAGCTGCGCCACCGGTCGGCGGACGAATCGGTTGATGAACAGCAGCACCAGCAGCCAGGTCACCAGCAGAGCGGTCAGCGCGAGCCACACCACCGTCAGCTCGTCGGTCGTCTGGTCGCCCAGGAACAGCGAGATCGGGGTCTCAACACCCACGTAGACGACCGGAGGACCGGCGTTCGGGTTGAGGCCCTGCAGGGCGATGGCCGCGCTCCCGGCACTCGGCATGGTGGTGAAGCCGGCGACGCTCGCCGTCGCGGCCCCCAGCTGAGCGGAGAGCGCGGAGGGCAGCGAGCCGGCGTTGACCGACGGGTCGCCGGGGCTCCCCGACAGCACCTCGAGCGGAGCTCCGGCGCGGTTGACCACCAGGACCGGGGTGTAGCCCGCACCGACAGCTCCGACCAGGCGGATCAATTGGCTGGGCAGCGGCATGCTGTACACCACCGCTCCGAGCACCCGGCCCCCGCTGGTCCGCACCGGGGCGGCGAAGTCGTAGACCGGGATCCGGGCCTGAACCAGGTCGATGGACTCAGCCGCCGTGCCCCCGAGTGCCCGGAGCACCTCGGGCAGGCCGGAGCCGAGGGACGGCAGGCCGGGGGTGCCCCCGGTGCCGAGCAGGTTGCCCGAGGCGTCGAACACCGCCACCTGCTCGTCGGGGAGGTTGGGGACCACCACGGTGCGACCCCTGAGCAGGGCCGCCACCGCCGATTGCGGATCGGAGGATGCGAGCGCGGTGGCCATCTCCGGAAGCCCGGCCACGTCGCTGGCGGCGAAGCGCGCCTGGGGGGCGGACACCTGCCGGACCAGCTCGGCGAAGGCCTGGGCCCGGCTCTGCGCGTTGCTCTCCGCCCCGGCATCGGTCTGCTCGTTGCGGCTCACCAGCAGGAAGGCGCTGACCCCGGCGATGATCGCCAGCGACAGCGCGAAACCCCCGAGGAGCAGCCGGGTGGCCAGGGTCATGCGCGGTCGCCGGAAGCGGAAGCGCGGGAGCCAGCGAGAGCTGGTGCGGGCCATCTCTGGATGAGCGTAGGGCCGTCACGGCGGCTCGGACGCGAGTTGACGTGAACGTCGCGGGATCGTCGCAGACCGCCGCTGCGCCATCGGGCCACGCAAGCGGATGTTCGCCCTGTCCTGATAGACTCGCCGGACAACTGATCCACTTCAAGCTGGTCCGGTGAGGCCCGCAAGGGGATCGGCGTCGGGTCGTCCGGCGCCCCTCGGCGGTGGCTCACGGCCCGCCGGAGGGCGCGGAGGATGACCCTGGCCACAACGCCGCGGCGGCTGGAGCATGTGGTCTCCAGCGAGCAGTTCGACCGCGAGCTGCTCGACGACATCTTCGCCCGCGCCGACCGGCTGGCCGGCCACCGCGACACCCGCCTGGCCGGACGGATCATGGCCACCCTCTTCTACGAGCCGTCGACTCGCACCCGGCTGAGCTTCGAATCGGCGATGCTCCGCCTCGGCGGCTCGGTGGTGGGAACCGAGGCGGCCCGCGAATTCTCCAGCGCCATCAAGGGCGAGACCCTGGAGGACACCATCCGGATGGTCTCCGAGTACGCCGACCTCATCGTTCTCCGCCACGACCAGGCGGGTGCAGCGGCTCGGGCCGCGGCGGTGGCCAGGGTGCCGGTGGTCAACGCCGGTGACGGCCCCGGCGAGCATCCCACCCAGGCGCTTCTCGACCTCTACACGATCCGCTCCGAGCTGGGAACCGCAGAGGGTGTCCACATCGCCTTCTGCGGCGACCTGCGCTTCGGCCGCACGGTCCACTCGCTGGCCCAGCTGCTGAGCCTCCACCCCGGGGTGCGGATGAGCTTCGTCGCCCCCGAGGTGATCCAGGTCGGCACCGACGTGCGGGCCCGGATGGCGGCTGCCGGGGTCCCCTGCCGGCTCACCGAACGTCTCGATGAGGTCATCGACTCGGTGGACGTCGTCTATCAGACCCGGGTGCAGAAGGAACGCTTCGCCGATCTCGGCGACTTCGAGGCGGCCCGTCGGGCCATCCGCATCGACGCCGCGGTGATGCTGGCCCTGCCCCAGGGGGCGATCGTGATGCACCCGCTCCCCCGGGTCGACGAGATCGCCACCGAGGTGGACGCCGACCCCCGCGCCGCCTACTTCCGCCAGGCCCGCAACGGGGTGGCGATCCGCATGGCGCTGCTCGACCTCCTGCTCGGATGAACGCCGGTTTCTCCCCGGACGGCGCCCCGGCCTCCGTATCCGACGCCACCCAGCGGGTGCTTGACGGCCAGGGGATCGATCGGGTGCTGACCCGTCTCGCCCACGAGATCGGGGAGCGGCACCCCGGCGACCTGGATCGGGTGGTGCTCGCCGGCATCCGGGAGGGCGGGGTGGCCGTTGCCCGAGCCCTGGCCGCCCACGTTCGGGGGGTGTGGCGACGCGACATCCCGGTGGTCGCGCTCGATGTCAGCGGCTTCCGTGACGATCGTCCTCGCCAGCCCGGGATGCGCGGCTCCTGGCGATCGATTCGCCCTGCCGAGCTGGCCCCCTCCCCCGAGGGCATGGTGGTGGTGCTGGTGGACGACGTGATCCAGACCGGGCGGACCATGCGCGCCGCCCTCGACCTGGTCTCCTCGCGCGGCCGCCCGGCCGCCATCGAGATGGCCGTGCTCATCGACCGGGGTGGCCGCGAGGTCCCGGTCCGGCCCAACCACGTGGGCCGCAACCTCCCGGTCTCCGCCGCCGAGTGGGTCGAGATCCGGCTCGGGCACCGCGCCGACGAGGCTGGCGTGTTTCTGGTGCCGCACCCATGAACTGCATCCTGCGCGGGGTCCGGGTCATCGATCCCCTCGCCCGTCGCGATGCCCTCGGTCAGGACGTCTGGCTCAGCGAGGGCCGGATCATCGCCATCTACAAGCACATGGGCGAGGGGACCCTGCCGGTCATCGACCTGACCCCGCCCCCCGGCGGTACCCCGGTGATCCTCTGCCCTGGTTTCATCGACATCCACACCCATCTCCGCGAGCCCGGTGACGAGGGCGCCGAGACCCTCCACAGCGGCTCCCGGGCGGCTGCCGCGGGAGGCTTCACCCAGGTGCTGGCGATGGCCAACACGGTGCCTCCGATCGACACCCCCGAGCGGGTCAAGGAGGCCACCTTCCGGGCCGTGGCCGCGTCGGTGCAGGTGCTGACCGGCTCCGCCCTGACCCGCGGGCTCCAGGGCCAGGAGCTGGTGGACCTGGAGGGGTGCGCGGCCGCCGGGGCTGCCGCGTTCTCCGATGACGGCCGCAACGCCTTCTCGCCGCGGCTGCTCAGCGAAGCGATCTCACGGGCCGCGCCGCTGCGCCGTCCCATCCTGATCCACCCCGAGGACGAGGAACTGCTGGCTCAGGTCAATGACGTGCAGGGGCCGGTGCAGCGCTGCTCGCTGCGCCCGGTCGAGGCCGAGGTGAAGGCGGTCGACTACGCCCTCCGCGCCCTGGCCCACGCCGGTCGCGGTCATGTCCACCTCCAGCATCTCTCCGCCGCGGCCTCCGTCGAGATGGTCCGCAAGGCCAAGGAGGAGGGATCGACGGTGACCGCCGAAGTCACTCCCCATCACCTCGGCATGTGGCTGCCGGTCGCCGCCGAGCCCGATCCTCCGTCGCTGCTCAAGGTCAACCCGCCGCTGCGCACCGATCACGATCGCGAGGCCGTGGTCCAGGCACTGCGGGATGGGGTCATCGACGCCGTGGCCACCGACCATGCTCCCCAGCGCGTGGAGGAGAAGACCCTCGCCTATGAGCAGGCGGCCCCGGGCATGATCGGGCTGGAGGTGGCCCTCGCGACCTGCATCACCCTGGGGGGGATGGGGGGCGATTGGATCTCCACCCTGGTCGACCGGCTCACCACCGGTCCGTTCCGGGTTCTCGGCTCCGCCGCCGGCCTTCGCGAGCCGCGACTGCGCATCGGTGAGGCCGCCACCTGTGTCCTCTTCGATCCCGCCGCGGAATGGACGGTGGAGCCCTCCCACCTTCGCTCCACGTCGCAGAACACCCCGTTGCTCGGGGCCCGGCTGCGCGGCCGCATCCTCATGACCCTGGTGGACGGGGCCCTGGTTCACCATGACCGGCAGCGGCTGCCCTTCCCGGTGGCGGCTGCCGCGGACCCGACCGGTGGCTGACCGGCAGGCGGGTGTCCCCGGTCGCCTCGCCCTCGAGTTCGGGCGTGGTGTTCGAGGGACCTCTGTTCGGCGCGGCGCTCAACCCGGCCACCTCGGGCGAGGTGGTCTTCAACACCTGCATGACCGGATACCAGGAGGTCTGCACCGATCCCTCGTACGCCGGCCAGATGGTGGTGATGACCCATCCTCTGATCGGCAATTACGGGGTTCGCGACGATCACGCCGAATCGGCACGGATGCACTGCCGTGCGCTGATCGTTCGCGAGCTCTCCGAGCGGGTGGGCCACGCCGGCGCCCACCGCTCGCTCGACGAGGAGCTGCACCGCCACGGCGTCCCCGGTCTTCGCGGCGTCGACACCCGCTCACTCACCCGTCACCTCCGGGAGCGCGGGACCCTGCGCGGGGTCATTGCCATCGCCGCCTCGATGTCCCCGGAGGAGCAGGTCGAGCTGGCCCGGCGGGCGCCATGGGTGAGCGACCGCGACCTGGTGGCCGAGGTCTCCCAGACCGAGCCGTGGACGCGCTGGGATGAGTCGCTCCCAGCCGAGCTGGAGCTGGGAGTGCGGCTGGCCGGCGGCGTCGGCCGCTTCGCCGGGCTGCGCATCGTCACCCTCGATCTGGGCCTCAAGCGCAATCAGCTCCGCGCCCTGCGCAGCCGCGGTGTCGAGGTGATCACCGTGCGGCACGACTCCGATCTCAACTCGGTGATGAGCCACCGTCCCGACGGGGTGGTGCTGAGCAACGGCCCCGGCGATCCGTCGCGGCTTCCCGGCCCGGTCAGGCTCGCCGCTGCGCTGCTGGAGCGACGGCTGCCGATCCTGGGGATCTGCCTCGGTCACCAGGTGCTCGGCCAGGCGGCCGGGGCAACGACCTCGCGTTTGCGCTTCGGCCATCACGGCGGCAACCACCCGGTCCGCGACCAGCGGACGGGGGCGGTCTACGTCACCTCCCAGAATCACGAGTTCCAGGTCGACGCGGCCAGCCTCCCGGACAGCTCCGGCTGGTACGTCAGCGAGCGCAATCTCAACGACGGCAGCGTCGAGGGCCTTCGCCACCGCGATCTTCCAGTCATCTCTGTCCAATACCACCCGGAGGGTGCACCCGGTCCCCAGGACCGGGCCGGCGTCTTCGACGAGTTCCTCACCATGTGCTCCTCGTACGGCAGCGGCGCGACGAGCCTCTCCTCTGCGCACGCCAACGTCACTCCTGCCCTTTCCTCTGAGTTGTCGAATGGCGCTGCCGGCACCCCTGCCCCCCCCTCGGTGGATGAGCGGCCACGTTCGGTGCTGGTGATCGGCTCGGGTCCGGTGATCATCGGCCAGGCCGCCGAATTTGATTACGCCGGCACCCAGGCCTGCAAGGCGCTGCGCGAAGAGGGTGTCCGGGTGGTGCTGGTCAACAGCAACCCGGCGACGATCATGACCGACGACGCCTCGGCGGACGCTGTCTACGTCGAACCGCTGACCGTCCCGGTCCTGGAGCGGATCATCGCCGCCGAGCGGCCTGACGGCCTGCTCGCCACCCTGGGCGGCCAGACCGGGCTCAACCTCGCGGTGGCCCTGGATGACGCCGGCATCCTGGAGCGCTACGGGGTGCGACCGCTGGGCACCTCGCTGGAGGCGATCCGCACCGCCGAGGACCGCGAGCGGTTCAAGAAGCTGCTCCGCCGCATCGGCGAGCCGGTGCCGGACTCGCGCACGGTCTCCACGGTGGCCGAGGCGCGCGCCTTCCTGGCCGAGGCCGATCTGCCCCTGGTGGTCAGGCCCGCCTTCACCCTGGGGGGGACCGGCGGCGGGCTGTGCGGCAGCGTGGAGCAGTTCATCGAGGTGGTGGCCAGCGGTCTCGCGCTGTCACCCATCGGTCAGGTGCTGGTTGAGCGGTCGCTGGCGGGATGGCGGGAGATCGAGTACGAGGTGATGCGCGACGCTTCGGGCACCTGCATCACCATCTGCAACATGGAGAACCTGGACCCCATGGGGGTCCACACCGGCGACTCCATGGTGGTCGCGCCCGCGCAGACCCTCACCGACCGCGAGCACCAGCAGCTGCGCAGCGCAGCGCTCCGGATCATCAGCGCGCTGGAGATCGCCGGTGGCTGCAATGTCCAGTTTGCCCTGGCGCCCGATTCGTTCGAGTACTACGTGATCGAGGTCAACCCACGAGTGTCGCGCTCATCGGCGCTGGCCAGCAAGGCGACCGGCTACCCGATCGCCCGCCTCGCCGCCAAGATCGCGGTGGGCCGCCGCCTGGACGAGATCCCCAATGCGGTGACCGGCAAGACCTGCGCGGCTTTCGAACCGGCCCTCGATTACTGCGTGGTCAAGATCCCCCGCTGGCCCTTCGACAAGTTCCCCGAGGCCGACCGCCGGCTGGGCACTCAGATGAAGTCGACCGGCGAGGTGATGGCCATCGAACGCAGCTTCGAGGCCGCCTTCAGCAAGGCGTTGCGCTCGCTCGAGCAACGCTCCCCGTCGCAGGCCGAGGTGTCCGACCCGGTGCTTCTCGACAATCCCAACGACCGCCGGATCTTCGCGATCATGGCGGCGCTGCGTGGCGGCGCTTCCGTTGAGGAGGTGAGCCGCCGCAGCACCATCTCGCCCTGGTTCGTCGACCGCCTCCGCGCCCTGGTGCAGGTCGAGGAGGCGCTGCGCACCGGGCTCGACGACGCCGCTCTGGTGCGGGCCAAGCGCGCGGCCGTCACCGACCGGCGCATTGCCGAGCTGGCTGGGGTCGGCGAGGAGACCGTGATCGAGGCGCGACGGCGCCTGGGCCTGACCGCCACCTTCAAGTGCGTCGACACCTGCGCCGCGGAGTTCGCGGCCGCCACTCCCTACTACTACTCGACCATCGAGAGCGAGGACGAGCGGCCCGCCCGCGACGGCGAATCGGTGGTTGTCCTGGGCAGCGGCCCGATCCGCATCGGGCAGGGCATCGAGTTCGACTACTGCAGCGTGCAGGCGGCCGAGGCGCTGCGCCACCAGGGTGTCGCCGCGATCATGGTCAACAGCAACCCGGAGACGGTGAGCACCGACTTCGACTGCAGCACCCGCCTCTACTTCGAACCCCTCGACGAGGAGGCCACCCTCACCGTCATCGAGGCCGAGCAGGCGAGCGGGGCGGTGGTCCAGTTCGGCGGCCAGACCGCCATCAACCTGGCCGAGCCGCTGCACCGGCGTGGCGTTCGCATCCTGGGGACCACAGTCGATGCCATCGACCTCGCCGAGGACCGCAGCCGTTTCGAGGCGCTGATGCGCCGCCTCGAGATTCCCCAGCCCCATGGCGCCGCCACGGTCGACGTCGACGAGGCGGCGAGGATCGCGGACCGGATCGGGTATCCGGTGCTGGTGCGCCCCTCCTTCGTCCTCGGAGGGAGGGCGATGGAGGTGGTTCACGCCCGCGACCAGCTGCAGCGGTACATGGCCGCGGCGATGGCGGCCCTCCCCGAGGACGGCGGCCGCGCCGGCGGATCGCGGGGCAATGTGCTGGTCGACAAGTACCTGTTCGGCACCGAGGTGGACGTGGACGCCGTGGCGGATGGCGAGACCGTGGTCATCCCGGGGCTGATGGAACACGTCGAGAGGGCGGGCGTCCACAGCGGCGACTCCATGGCCGCCTACCCCGCGTCCGGGCTCGACCCAGAGGTGGCCCGCGAGATCGTCGCCGACACCATCGCCATCGCCCGGGCGCTCCCCGTGGTCGGCCTCTGCAACATCCAGTTCGTGGTGTGGAGGGGGCGGCCGCATGTGCTGGAGGTGAACCCGCGCGGTTCCCGGACCGTCCCGTTCATCAGCAAGGTGACCGGGGTTCCGTTGGTTGAGCTGGCCACCCGAGCGATGCGGGGCGAACGGCTCGCCGACCTCGGCTACGCGACCGGCCTGCGCCCACCGCTTCCCCTGGTTGCGGTCAAGGCTCCCGTCTTCTCGACGGTGAAGCTGGCCCTGGTCGAGCCGGCGCTGGGCCCCGAGATGAAGTCGACGGGGGAGGTCATGGGCATCGACAGAAGCCTTGGAGCGGCGGTGGAGAAGGCTTTCGTGGCCGCCCTCGGCGGGGTGCCCCAGCGCGGAGCCGTGCTCTGCAGCATCGCCGACTCCGACAAGGCCGAGGCGCTGCCCATCGTCGCCCAGCTCTCCGCCCTGGGCTTCGAGATCTTCGCCACCGCCGGCACTGCCGCGGCCCTGTCCGGCGCCGGGATCAGCGCCACCGCGGTGGGCCGGATCGGCCAGAGCCGGCCAAATGTCCTCGACCTCATCGAGGAGGGCCGGGTCTCGCTGGTGATCAACACCATCTCCAACCTGGAGAGCGACGAGCTGGCGCTCGTCCCCGACGGCGACGGCCGCATCGCCGCGGTGGGCCGGACCGTCAAGGACGGCTATCGCATCCGGCTCGCCGCCGAGCACCGGCGCATCCCCTGCTGCACGTCGATCGACACCGCCCGAGCCCTGGTCGACGCCATCACCCGGCAGCGCGAGGGAGGAACCGTCACCGTTGCTCCGGTTCGCGCCTACCGCGAGGGCCTGGTGGCGGCGGTGCTGTCGTGACCGCGATGGATCGCGCCCCTCGCAGCGGTTCGCGCTCCCGACCCAGCCACGCAAGAAGATGAGCGGGGAGCTGTCCGACCTGTCGCGCGCGAGGGACGAGGCGGGGGAGGTCTCCAGGGTGGAGCATCTGGGTGGCGGATTGATCGAGCTCACCATCCGGCTGCCCCACCTGGCGGCCACGGCACGCCCCGGGGAGTTCGCCCAGCTGCGCGCCTGGGGCGGCGTCGAACCTCTGCTGCGCCGGCCCTTCAGCGTGGCCTGGACCGAGGGAGAGGAGTGCGGTTTCGTCCTCGAGGCGGTGGGGGTGGGCACCCGGATTCTGGTGGCTCTCCGCGCCGGTGATCCCATCCAGGCCCTGGGGCCGCTCGGCAACGGCTTTCAGCTCGACCCACCCCTGGGACCAGCCCTCATCGTCAGTGGCGGCCTGGGCTGCGCCCCCTTTCCCCTGCTGGTCCGGGACCTTCGGCGGGCCGGATGTCCCGAGGTCACTGTGCTCAGCGGAGCCGCGACCGCCGACCGCCTCTACCCCGCGGAGCGCTTCCGCCGTGGCGACCTCGGGGTCGCGGTGGTGGAGGCGACCGACGACGGCAGTCGCGGTCACCGCGGGTTCGTCACCGACCTGGTCGGCGAGCACTGCGCCGACGGCTGCGTGGTCTACGGCTGCGGTCCCAACGCCATGCTGGCGGCACTGGCGGAGGCCGTGCGCCACGCCCCGCGGCCGCCCCGGCGGGCTGAGGTCTCCCTGGAGGCGCCGATGGGCTGCGGCTTCGGCACCTGCCTGGGGTGCGCCCTCCCGGTGGTTGGCGAGCCCGCCACTGCATCGGGCAACGGCTCCGCCGAGCGCGCCGGCCCCGGTCCGGCATGGGCGCTCTGCTGCCGCAGCGGACCGGTGATGGAGGTCGATCAGGTGGCCTGGCCCGAGCTGATGGCGCTGCCCCCGGCGCAGGTCGCATGAACCCTCAAGATCGGCGTGTCGACCTCGGCCGAGGCCTGGTGCTTCCCAATCCCGTGGGCCTGGCGAGCGGGACCGCCGGCTACGGCTTCGAGCTGGGCTCGCTCGTCGACCTCGACCGGCTCGGCGCCCTGTTCACCAAGGGCACCACCCTCCACCCCCGTGAGGGCAACCCCCCGCCGAGGGTGGCCGAGGTCCGCGGCGGCATGCTGAACTCGATTGGCCTGCAGAATCCCGGGGTGGAGACCGTGGCCACGAAGTACGCGCCGCGCTTCGCCCGGTGGGCAGTCCCGGTGGTGGTCAACGTGGCGGGCGGCGGCATCGACGAGTACCTCCGCTGCCTGGAGCGGCTCGATGCCGCGGAGGGGATCGCCGGTTACGAGCTGAACATCTCCTGCCCCAACATCGCGGGCGGCATGGACCTGGGCCGCGACCCGGCCGGGGCCGCTCGCCTGGTGGCGGCCGCCCGGGTGACCACGAACCGCCACCTGATGGTGAAGCTCAGCCCCAACGTCACCGACATCGCCGCGGTGGCCCGGGCGGTCGAGGATGCCGGCGCGGACTCGGTGTCGGCGGTGAACACCTTCGTCGGCATGAAGATCCACCGGAGCACCCGTGCTCCGGTGCTCCCCGGCACGGGCACGGGCGGGCTGAGCGGTCCGGTCATCAAGCCCCTGGCCCTGGCCGCCGTGGCCGAGGTCCGGGCCGCGGTGCGGATCCCGGTGGTGGGGGTGGGGGGGATTGCCGATGCGGCCGACGCCCTGGAGTTCCTGATCGCCGGCGCCGACGCCATCCAGGTGGGCACCGCCACCTTCGTCAACCCGGGCGCCGGCCTGCGAGTCCTGGACGGGTTGGCCGATCTCATCGCCAGCGATGATGCCGACCGTGCCAAGGAGCGGCGCACCCACACGCGGCCGGTGCTTCCCGGGCACCGAAGCTCACCGCGGGCCTGACAGGATTTCGCCTCCCGCCCCCCTTGGCCGGGCGGCGGCCTTGAGGGTTGGGCGGGCGTCCTGAGCGCGGAGACCACTGCTCTCAGCGCCCCATCAAGATCTGTTGATGACCGCCATTTAAGGCACGGTCACGCCCTCGAGCACGACCGGGCCGGCGGTTGGGTCCAGCTCCTGCTGGACGTTGACCCCGGAAGGCGGGATGGTGTCGAAGACGTAGGGCACGGCCCCCGGGTTGTAGGAGCAAATCGCAGGCGCCGACGAGGATGCTGCCAGAGCGGCCGAGCAGACGCCCATGTTGCCGCCGCCGGGCGTGGCGGCGAACGTGCGGGCGTCGTAGTAGCCGAAGCCGTTCTGGGCGGTGATCGTGAGCGTGAAGGCCCATCCGCTCCACGCCGAGGCGGACGGCATGGTCGTCGAGAGTGTCGAGGCCGGGGCTCCCAGGGTGGCGGCGGGGACGGTGACCGTGATGATGCCCGGCGTCTCGCCGCCGGAGGGCGCCAGCTGCACCGCCGAGTACTGCACCTTGCCCACGTCGCACGCCGGGTTGCCGAAATACAGCGCCGAGCTGGTCGGGCTCGACGGGGTGGCCCAGCACTGATCGCCGTATCCGTCGACCGCGATCACCTGGTTCCAGGCATCGCCCGAGGCGATGGCGTAGTTCCAGGGGCTGGCCGCTGCGGTTGACTGGATCTCACCCGCGGGAACGCTCCCGCTGGGAGCGTGGACGTAGAGATCGACGAGCTGCGACCCGCCCAGGGCGCCGTAGGAGGGCTGGAGGTTCTGGATGCCGATCTGGAAGGTCACCGTGGAGCCGGAGTCGATGACCGCGAAGGCATCGGATGCGCCGGTGCAGCCGGGGTTGGCGGTTGAGCTGGGGCTGATCACGTCGGCGAGGCGCAGCGCGTCGGGGACGATGTCCACCGAGCCGTCCGTCGGGTAGGCGTAGACCCCGGTGGACGCGGTGTAGGGGGAGTACCCGGGCCCGTTGCCGCCGCCCGGGGCCGCCGCAGCGCAGATCACGTCGGTGCCGGAGATGAGGAGGTTGGTCACGGTGAAGATCGCCTCGTTGGTGGCTCCACCTGCGGTCGCCGCCACCTCGACCGAGTTGCTCCCCGCCTCGAGGCTCACCGGCGAGCTGAAGCTCCCCGTTGAATCGGCGGTCACCGTGGTGATGGTGGTGTTCGGGATGGTGGCGCCGAGGGCGGTTCCGGTCACCGCAATCTCGACCGTCGCCCCCGCGGTGGTGGTCCCGCTGACCGTGGTGGTCGGGGAGTCCACGCTCACCGCGGGCCGGGTCAGGTTCATGGGCACGTTGCCGCCGCTCACGCTGAGCGGTGCCGAGACGGTGAGCGGCGCGGTTGACGGCGGGCTGGGCAGGTACCGGTCGGCGACGATGCTGGGCTGCTCGACCAGGGTGCCCGTCTGCATGTCACGCAGCAGGCGAACCAGCTGGGCCTGGGCCCAGGTGAGTGGGGCCGCGGAGCCGTCCGGCTTGCCGTCGGTGAATCCGATCGACGCCGTGGTCGGGTCGGAGCCGTATGGCGAAGCGGGCACATCGGCGTAGTTCCAGACCTGCTCCGGGATCAGGCCGATCCCGCTCGCCGAGTTGAGCATGAAAGAGAGGTCCGCCTGCAGGGCCGACGAGTTGCCGGCGAGGATCTGGTACTCGCCGTTCTCGCCGGAGAGCACCGGCCAGGGATGCCCGGTGCCCGTGTCGGTGGTGGCCCACGGGTCACCGGTGAGCGGGCAGTCGTCGTTGGCGTAGAACTCGCTCGCGGCGGTATCGCAGTCCCCGTAGCCGTCGCCGTTGTAGCGCATGATTCCCGTCCCCGACGGGGTGGAGCTGTCGATCGAGCTCGCCACGACCGCCAGCGAGTTGACCACCACCGGGTTGTTCGCGGGCAGCTCACCGAGACGGGTCAGCTCGAGAAAGCCCTGGTCGATGACCGACCGCTGGTCGACCTGGTTGCCGTTGCCGTTGCCCAGCGAGTAGGTCACCCCGGACGCGTTGGGATCGCCGGTCTTGTCCAGCCGCATGAAGTAGGGGCTGGTGGAGAGCGGCCCGTCGGTGGTGATGTCGGTGGTGAGGATGAGCTGCCGGAAGTCGTCGGCGGTGGCGAGGAACAGCCGTGCCGAAGCCGAGTCCCCCTGGACCTTGGCGATCGCTGCGGCGGCAACCAGCCCGGCCACCTCGTCGGCCATGGTCGATGGCGAGAAGCCGGTCTGCTCCTCCCATCGCTCCACCCCGTCGGCGGGGCCGTTGGCCACCAGGAAGTCCGCGGCGGGCTTGATGTGGTCCTGGTACAGGCTGCTGTCTCCAGCCATTCCCGCCTGCCAGGCGGCGAGGATCGGATCGGCGCTCTCGTCGAGCTGGAGCCCGCCGGTGTCCGGCGCCGCCTCACCGTTCAACAGCCCGTTGCGCGGGAAGGCACCGGTGGGCAGCTGCATGTCGTCGAACCAGTACTCGACCATCTGGCGCGCGGTGCCGATGTCGCCATCCGCCAGGAAGCCGGTGAAGGTCTCGTAGGCATCGCGGGGGAAGACCTCGCGGTAGGAGCCGAAATAGGGCGCCAGGTTGTTTCCCGCCGGCGTGCCGGCCGGAACCGCCTGACCCCAGGGGCTGGCCAGCGAAGCCGCGGTCGCGCCGATGAAGGTCTTGTCCTCGCTGGCCTTGATGACGTTGGCGCTGAGCCAGTACGCCTGCTGGCCGGCGGGGCTCAGCGGTGTGCCGCCGGGCGCCGCCCGGCCGACCGGCGAGCAGAGCTGGGAGTCGTAGCCGATCCACTGCTGCTGGTACTGCACGAAGGTCGTGGCGAAGGGCGTACCCGATGCCTGGAGCGCGGAGCCCAGGGCGCCCTGCTCGGTGCTGCCGAAGCCGAGGGCGACGGTCGCGCTGCTCACCGCGCTCGGCGACAGCCGGCCCGAGAGCCCGGCCGCCGCGGCGACCGCGTTCGCGATCTGGGGCGGGGTCAGGCTGACCACCCCGGTGGCCGCCGCACCGGGTGCGATGCGGGATGCAGCGCAGCTCGGCGCCCCGAAGAAGCTCCCGTCCGAGTAGGCGCCCAGAGAGCCGGCCCCGCCGCCGGGGCCGGGTGCCGGGTTGCCCGGGCCGCCGCCGAGGCTCAGCTCCACGGTTTGGACGACGTTTCCGTCACTGGCATCCGGGGCGGTCGAGGTCAGCGACTGGGATGCATCGAGCTCATTGAGCCCATCGCTGGTGGCGCCCACGAAACCCGTCTCCACTGCGGAGAACGGGGAGTTCGCCGCCAGTGCCGCGTAGATCGGGGTCGCATAGCTGCGGTTGACCGCTGCGGTGAAGGAGTTGGTGGAATAGGACAGCGGCACCTCGCCCCGGGCGGTGGAGACGATGGTCGCCGACTCGGCGCCGGCATTGTCGCTGCCTCCGCCACCATGTCCATTGAGCATCGGGTTGAAGCGGAGGTAGACCTTCAGCCCGGCGGCTGCGTGCGGCAGCGCCACCAGGCTGTACTGCATCACCACGGCCTCGGTCGAGGGATCGGTGATGAAGTCGGTGACGATGGCGAAGTGCTCGGCGCTGTCCAGCGCGATCACCCTGCAGGCCATGCCGGTCATCCCGAGCGAGCTCACCGTGTAGGTCATGTCGCGCGGCTGCAGGGCGGTGAACCCGGACCCGGTGACGATCGGGTCCAGGGTCTTCACGTCGGTGTTGTCGATGGTCGGCGTGTAGGTGTCCGAGAGCTCTCCGTCGGCAACCGTGTACCAAACCTGGGAGGCCGTGTCAGCCGCCGTGCCGACGCAGTCCTTGCGCGCCTCGTCGTAATACGACAGCGCCCCCGGCCCACCCGCCGCTTCCGCGGCCGGGCTCCCCACCGTGAGGTCGAAGACGTGCATCGAGTTGACGCCCTTGCCCACTCCGGTCGACACCGCCGGCAGGGTCACCGAGGCGACCTGCTTGGAGGGGTCGATGGCGACCGTTGCATAGGACACGCTGACCGGAAGCGAGCCTCCCGGGTTCCAGCCCGCGGTGGTGGCCAGGAGGTCGGTCCCCGTGGCCGCCGATGAGTTGATCCAGTCGGCGAGGGTCACCGACCCGCTCGAGGTGGTGCCGTCGGTGTAGGTGACGGTGAACGTCCCGCTCGCCGAGCCATAGGCCGAGGCGCCGATGATCCCCAGCACCGACCCCGTTCCGGAGAGGCCGATGGTCTGCCCGTCGGCCACGACGTTGTCGTCGGCCCCCGGCGGGACGTTGGGCCAGTCGATGGTGATGCCGTCGTGGAGCAGGGAGCCACCCGCGGTGAGCGCATCCTCGGCCAGGCCCGCGGACGAGAACGAATCGCCGATGCCGTCGAAGTTCCCCGTCGTCGGCGCCGAGGGGCTGCTGATCCCGACATTGTCGAAGGCCTGCTGGAGGGTGGGCGGTGCCGCCCGCGCTGCCAGAGGGGCGATGCTGGAGGCTGCGCTCCCGATGCCGAGCGCGGCGAGAGCCGTGGCGCAGATCCTGCGGCGGCCCCTGGAGCCCGCGTTTACAGCACGAACGTCTGTCCCTTCCATCGTCGCCGTCCTCCCAGCCACGGGCCACTAGCGAACCGCTGAGAGCATGCCGAGGATGTACCCGGCTGTCAAATGCCTCCGGGGGCGCCGATGCCCTGTGGGACGCCGGTGCCCCCTGCAGGGATCGAACCCGCATCCACCGGTTAAAAGCCGGCTGCTCTGCCGTTGAGCTAAGGGGGCGTCCGGGTCGCCATTATGGCCGGGTGCCCGTTCCCGTCCCCGGCTTCCCCACCCGCTTCCCGGTCCGCGACGACGGCCGCCGCCCGTGGCGCTACCGGCTGACCTCGGGTTTCGTCCGCACCATCCTGCGGGTCATCTTCGTGCGCCGCCTCCACTTCGTGGGACAGGCGGGCGTCCCCATGGAGGGTCCCCTGCTGGTCGCCTCCAACCACATCAGCAACTGGGACCCGCTGATCTACGGCTCCTTCTTCCCGGGCACCCTGTTCGCCATCGCCAAGCGCGAGCTGTTCCGCCCGCCGCTGATCGCCTGGCTGCTGGCCGGCTGCAACTGCTTCCCGGTCGACCGGGGCAGCGCCGACCGCCGGGCTCTGCGGATCAGCCTCGACCTGCTGCGTGACCGCCGCCGGCTGCTGGTGTTCATCGAGGGCACCCGCTCCCGAGTGGCGGGGATGGGACCCGCCGAGGCCGGGGCCGGCTTCCTGGTGCGGCGCACCGGGGCCCCGGTCCTACCCATGGCGGTCTGGGGCACCGAGCAGGCGATCCGGCGGACCGGCGGGCTGCTGCCCCGCCGCGGCCACATCCACGTCCGCTACGGGCGCCCGGTGGCGATCTCCGGTCGCACCGATCGGGAGATCGCCGATGAGGTCGCCGCCCAGGTGGCGGCGCTGCTCCCGCCCCGCTATCGGGGCGTCCACGCCGCGGCCGGGGTGGACCAGGCCGAGGCGGCGTCGGAGGTCGCCCTCTCGGGCTGAGATCCCCGCTGATGTCCAGGACCAGAGCGATTCACACGGCGCCACCCACCACCCGAGGGACTGCCCGGCACCGCGGGGGGAGCTACTGGGCGCGACCCGCCCCGTCGCCCACCTTCTCGGCGCTCTCCAGGCAGGTGAACGCCACCACCTCCTTGGTGTCGGGGGCGGTGTCGAAGCGGACGATGGCGGTCTGGCTGAGCACCGTCTCCACCCGGCCGGTGGTGCCCACCTGGTAGTTGCCGATGAGGGTCCCGGTCCGGGGTCGGGTGTTCTGGATCAGCCTGACCCGCTCTCCCACCGCGAAGGGTGGCGGCGGCTCCTCGCGTGCGCTCGGCGGCCGGCCCGGCTGGGGACGGAGGGCCGGACGGATGGCCGGCTCGGCGATCTTGACCTCCTCCTCCTCCTCCTCCTCCTCCTCCTCGTCCTTGACGATCACCAGACCCTCGTCGGCGAGCTCCACGACAACGTCGTCAGGCAGGTCGGGGTCCGGCCCCACCTGGACGGCGACGGCGTCCTCATCGAGCCCCAACACGTCGTCGGCGCCCTCGGCCTCCTCGTCGAGGTCATCGCCGAGGTCGCCGGTCGTCCCTTGGTCACGTTCTCCGGGCATGCCTCTCCATCCTGGCAGACGCTGGCCTCTCCTGTGCCGAGAATACCGCCTGGCGGGTCCCCCTCGGAGCCGGAACAAGCGTCGACACTACAATCGGCTCGATGGCGGTTCGCACGGTCGCGGTTCGCACCTGGTCGACGCTGTCGCCACACGCTCAGAAGCGAGTCCTCGAGATCCTCCCCGGCGCGCTGAGCTGGACGGTGCTCGGCGTCCCCCTGATCATCGCCTTCGCCATCCGTCTCAATGATCCCGCCGACCTCTGGATCCTCGGCCTGGGGGCGGTGCTGCTCGACGCCTATTTCTTCGTGCGCACCGCAGTCACCGTGTACTGGGTCTGGCGCACCCTTCAGGAGCTCCGCCGGGTCCAAGCGGTGGATTGGTGGGTTGAGTGCCAGGCCCTCGAGGTCCGCGATGGTGCACCATCGCCCGACGGCATCACCCACTGCGCGCTGATCCCAACCTACACCGAGCGCTACGCGGTGCTGCGCGCCACCGTGCAGGCGCTGGCAGATCAAAACTATCCCGACCACCTCAAGGTCTGCGCCATCATCACCCGGGTCACCGATACCCACGGCATCGAGAACGTGGCCCGGCTGCGCAAGGAGTTCGGCGATCGCTTCCGCGCCTTCATCCACATCAAGGATCCCCTGCTCCCCGGGATTGTGATCGGCAAGTCGGCGGCCATGTCCTACGGAGGACCGGTGCTGCGCCGGCACTGCGACCGCCTCGGCCTCGATCCCGCTCGCACCCTGGTCACCGACCTGGACTCCGACTTCCGCCTCCATCCTCAATACCTCGCCTACATCACCTGGAACTTCCTGCGCACCGAGCGTCCCCTCACCACCATCTGGCAGCCGGTGCCGGTCTTTCTCAACAACCTCTGGCGGGTCCCCGCCGCGGTTCGGGTGATGGCCACGGCGGCGACCCAGTGGCAGATGTTTCTCCACCAGCATCCCGACCGGCTGGTGATGTTCTCGTCGTACACCATGCCGCTGAAGCTGCTCAGCGAGGTCGGCTACTGGGACAACGACGTCATCCCCGAGGACTCCCGGTTCTTCTGGAAGTCTTTCTTCCATTGCGGGGAGCTGCTCCAGGTGCGTCCGGCATTCCTCCCCGTGTTCGGCGACGCACCGCGCGCCCGCGATTACACCTCGACCCACGCCAGCCAGTACAACCAGATCAAGCGCTGGGCCTGGGGTGCCACCGATGTTCCCTACGTGTGCGTGCGAATGCTGTCCCATCCGGAGATCCCGCTCCGGCTCCGGGTCCGGCGCTTTCGCCACCTGCTCTTCAACCACCTCGCCTGGGCCACGCTACCGCTGCTCATCTTTCTGGGTGGCTGGCTGCCCGCGCTGGTCGACCTGGACTACAGCCTGTCGCCCACCGCCACGGTCCTGGGGCTGATGACCACGGTGATCCTCACCTTTGCCCTGACCAACACCCTGGTGCTGATCGTGGTGGACCGGGCGATGTGCCCCAAGCCGGCCTCCTGGCCGCGCTGGCGGCGCCTCTGGGCCGACCTGCAGCTTTTTCTGTACCCCATCGCCGGACTCGCGCTCTCGGTGATTCCCGCCCTGGAGTCCCAGACCCGCCTGATGTTCGGTGCCTACCTCGAATACAAGGTCACCGCCAAGGAGTGAGCAGCCTCGCCCGCACTCCGGGCGATCCTAGAATGGGCTGCCGGAACGACAAGACCGCTGACGATCCCATCGCACACATGGGAAGGAGTGACGCGATGCCTGAACGCCCCCCCGTGACCACGACCGATGCCGGGATTCCGGCCCCCAGCGACGAGCACTCGCTCACCGTCGGCCCCAATGGCCCGATCCTGCTCCAGGACCACTACCTGATCCAGAAGATGGCTCAATTCAACCGCGAGCGCGTTCCCGAGCGGGTGGTGCACGCCAAGGGTGGGGGTGCCCACGGCTACTTCGAGGTGACCGAGGACGTGAGCCGCTGGACCAAGGCGGCTTTCCTGCAGCGCAAGGGGACCAAGACTCCGGTCTTTGTCCGCTTCTCCACGGTTGCCGGTGAGCTGGGCTCCGCCGACACCGCCCGCGACCCCCGCGGCTTCGCGGTCAAGCTGTACACCGCAGAGGGCAACTACGACCTGGTGGGGAACAACACCCCGGTCTTCTTCGTCCGCGACCCCAGCAAGTTCCAGGATTTCATCCACTCCCAGAAGCGCCTTCCCGACACCCACCTGCGCAGCAACACCATGCAGTGGGACTTCTGGTCGCTCTCGCCGGAGTCGATGCACCAGGTGATGATCCTGATGAGCGACCGGGGCACGCCCTACAGCTGGCGCCACATGAACGGCTACGGCAGCCACACCTTCCGCTGGGTCAACGCCCAGGGCCGGGGCGCCTGGGTGAAGTACCACTTCAAGACCGAATCGGGCATCCGCAACTTCACCGACTCCGAAGCCAGGGCGATGGTCAGCGAGGACCCAGACTTCCACATCCGCGACCTCCACAACCACATCGCCACGGGCGGTGAGGCCGCCTGGCGCCTCGAGGTTCAGGTCATGCCCGAGGAAGACGCCGAGAGCTACCGGTTCAACCCATTCGACCTGACCAAGGTCTGGCCGCACCGCGACTACCCGCCGATCACCATCGGGCGGATGGTCCTGAACCGCAATCCCGACAACTACTTCGCCGAGGTCGAGCAGGCCGCCTTCGAGCCCGCCAACATGGTCCCGGGCATCGAGCCGAGCCCGGACAAGATGCTCCTGGGGCGGCTGTTCTCGTACCCCGACACCCACCGACACCGGATCGGTGTCAACTACCTGCAGCTGCCCATCAACCAGCCACGTTCCGAGGTGCACAGCTACAACAAGGACGGGGCGATGCGCTACCGCCACGCCGGTGACCAGCCGGTGTACGCACCCAACAGCGTCGGCGGTCCCGCGGCCGACCCGGCTCGTTACGGCGAGAGCCTGCAGCGCGTCGCCGGCGACCTGGTGCGCTCCCCCTACCGGCTGCACGCCGAGGACAGCGACCACACCCAGCCTGGGAACCTCTACCGCCAGGTCATGAGCGACACCGACCGCGAACACCTGGTGAGCAACCTCGTGGGTCATCTCCGCCTGGTGGAGGGGGAACCGGTCCTGGAGCGGTCGATCGCCTACCTGCGCCAGGTCGACACCGACCTCGGCGCCCGCGTGTCAGCGGGTCTCGGCCGGGGCAACGGCACCCCCTCTCGGGCGGCCGCCGGGACCGCCGCGGCCCGCTGAACCCCTCGGATCTCGCTGGGCCTCGGAGCGGCGGCGCCGCCGCTCCGAGGGCCGCTCCGGGCCGGGGTCAGAGTGTGATCGGCCTGCCGCGCAGCACCTCGGCGGCCAGGAGGTAGGTCCCCGCGCTCCAGCTCTGCCCGGCGGCGCCTTGGGGCTCACCCGTGTGGGAGTCGATCCACTCGTGGAAGCCCCAGGAGCCGCCGGGCTCCCGGCTCAGCCGGTTGGCGGCGGCCACCCTGGACATGGCCGCCTGGGCCTCGGCCACCATCCCCACCCGCTGCAGCGCGACCACGTGGAGGGCGCCGATGAAGGGCCACACCCCGCCGTTGTGGTAGCGCCCCGGGGGATTGCGCCAGCGCGGGTCCTGGAACGCCTCGAGGTCGTGGCGGTACATCCCCCAGCGATCGCCCTCCTCGAAGGTTCGCGTGTAGGTGCGCATCGGGTAGGGCGTGACCGCAGGGCTGGCCTGCAGGTGCTCCATGATCCGGCGGGCACGATCCGGCGCTGCCACCCCGTAGAGCACGGCCAGGATGTTGCCGAGCACATCACACTCGTCCACGTAGCGGCCGCCGTCCACGTGCGAGATGTAGTGGCAGCGGTCCTCGCGCATGGCCGCGCGCCGGGAGGCGGGGCCGACCGGATGCCGGAATTCCACCCTGGCGCCGGGGTGGCGGCCGATCCCCTCGAGCAGCTCGGCGTGGTCGCTTCCCGGTTCCGGCCAGAGCAGCAGGTCGATCTTGCGGCGGAGCAGATCGGCCCGCACCCGGCTGGCCTCGTGCCCGCCAGGGGGGAGCGCCGCCATCCCCTGCAGGGCCCGGTGGTAGAGCACGTTGACGTACAGCAGCTTCCCGCGGCGCTGCAGGGTGGAGTCCATCCAGTCGCCTCCGGAGGGGGAGTCGATGAGGGTGAATTGATTCGCGTCCTGGGCTTCCAGCCAGCCCATCGCCCGCCGGAGGTGGGGCCAGAGCCGGCGCTCCAGACGGGGATCCGGATGAGCCTCGAGGTGCTGGCTCGCGGCGATCACGAACAGGCATGTGGCGTCGGTGCAGCCCGCCTCGTGGAAGTCCCAGGAACCGCGCTCCGGCCACCAGGTGTTGGGAATCTGCCCCGAATCCGCCTGGAGCTGGGCGAGCCCGACCAGGCTGTGGGCCACCGCAGCCGCCAGCTTCGGGTCCCGCGCCACGTGGGCGCCAAGGGCGGCAAAGGCGACGTCGCGGGTCCACACCGAGGCGTAGTGGGGGACCTCCGCGGAGGCCACCAGGCCGTCGGGTGCGCTGCTGCTGCGCAGGACCTGGAGGGCGCGCGCACATCCCTCCTCGACCTCGGGGGCAAGCTCGGCGCCGCCGGTCGCCGAGCCGGGCGGGTCCTCCCCGCGTGCCTCCCCGGCCAGCTGTTCTTCCTCAGTTCTGATGCCCTGCCTCGGCGTGGTAGTGGTCGGAGATCTGCTGCCAGGAGGCGGCATTGCCCTTGCCGGGGAGGGGAGTGTTGCCGTCGAAGTAGCTGACGTGGCCGGTCTCGACGTTGCGGTATTCCCCCGGGCTCACCACCGTCCCCGGGGCGAAGCGGACGCCGCCCGCGTGAGTGGACACCTGGTCGGGCATGTGGTGGCGGCCATGGACCGCCGTCTCGCCAGAGTGGTAGTGGTCGGAGATCTGCTGCCAGGAGCTGGCGTTGACCTTGCCGGGCAAGGGGGTGTTGCCGTCGAAGTAGCGGGTCTGACCGGTCTCGACGTTGCGGTACTCGCCGGGGCTCACGATGGTCCCTGGGGCGAAGCGGACACCATGCTTGGGCATCTTCACGTCCTCGCGTGCCATTTGGACGACCTGAGCTCCAGTCTAGCCCGCGCCGTCGCCCCGGTCGTGGCCGCGAGCCGAGCCCGGCTCACCCGGCCCCGCTGGGCGCCACCAGACCGCACGCGTCTCGGGCCAGGGCGATGGTCTCCCGAGCCAGGATGCGGGCGCGCCGGGTGCCTTCGGCGAGCACCTCCCAGACCACACCCGGCCGCGCCTCGAGCTGGGCACGACGCTCCCGCATCGGGGCGAAGTGGTCGGCGATCGCCTCGGCCAGCCAGCCCTTGACCTGCACGCAGCCGGTGATCGCCTCCCGCTCCCCCTGCCAGATCTCCTCCCAGCGCTCGGGGCTGAAGAAGCGGTGCATTCCGCACACGTTGCAGTGCTCGGGATGGCCGGGGTCGCTGCGGCGGGGCCGCTCGACGTCGGTGACCATGGTCATCACCGTCCGCCGGATCTCCTCCGGGCTGTCCAGCATGCCGATGGTGTTGCCTCGGCTCTTGCTCATCTTGCTGACCCCGTCGGTGCCGATCACCCGGGGAGTCTTGGTGAACAGGCCCTGGGGTTCGGGAAATACCTGGCCAAAACGTGAGTTGAAGCGGCGGGCGATCTCACGGGTCAGTTCGATGTGGGGCGCCTGGTCCTCGCCCACGGGCACCCGATCGGCGCGGGGCAGCAGGATGTCGGCGGCCTGGAGCACCGGGTAGCCGAGCAACCCGTAGTTCTGGTTGTCGGGGAACTGCTGCACCTTCTCCTTGTAGCTGGGCACCCGCTCCAGCCAGCCCAGCGGGGTGGTCATGGAGAGCAGCAGGTGGAGCTCGGTGACCTCGGGCAGCCACGACTGGAGAAAGACCGTCGAGCGCTCCGGGTCGATGCCCGCAGCCAGCCAGTCGAGCACCATCTCGGTGACCGCGGGCCGGATGCTGGAGGGTTCGGTGACCGTGGTCAGGGAGTGGTAGTCGGCGACGAAGAAGATGCATTCGTACTCGTCCTGAAGGCTCACCCAGTTGCGCAGGGCGCCCAGGTAGTTGCCCAGGTGCATACGGCCGGTGCCGGTCGGTTGCATGCCGCTCAGCACCCTGAGCCGCGCCGGGCTGGTCGTCGTCATGGGTCGCGATTGTATTGCCCGGGGAGGGGCCCACCCAGCACCTGCCGGTAGACCGCCAAGGTCTGCCGGGCGGCGCTCGCCCAGCTGAAGCGGGCTGCCTGCTCCAATCCCAGCTGCCGCCGCCGCCGGGCCTCTTCGGGGTCGTCGAGCAGCCCTCGCAGCGCCTCCTCCAGGGCCACCCGATCGCCGTCTGGGACCAGCACCGCGGCCTCGCCGGCCACCTCGGGGAGGGAGCTGTTGGCGTAGGCGACGGCGACCGTGCCGCAGCCCATGGCCTCCAGCACCGGGAGCCCGAAGCCCTCGTAGGCACTGGGGAAGACGAAGGCGGCGGCCCCGGAGTAGAGCGCCACGAGGTCGGCGCTGGTGACGAACCCGAGGTCCCGTCCATGTTCGCCCAGCGGGTCGAGCTGGGTGCGCACCGCCGGGGCGAAGGACCCCTGGCTCCCGGCCACCACCAGGTCCAGGTCGTGGTCACGGCGCAGCCCCCGGGCCGCGGCCACCAGGTGGGGGAGCCCCTTGCGGGGCTCGAAGGTGCCAACCCCGAGGAGGTAGGGGCGGGGAAGCCTGAGCCGATCGCGCAGCTCCGCCACCGCCTCGGCGGATGCCGGCCGGTGGGTGGGGGAGAGCCCGTGGGGGATGACGTGGATCCGATCCCGGTCGACGCCTGCCCAGCGCACGCAGTCGCCGGCGGTCGCCCGGCTGGGGACGATCACGGCATCAGCGCGGCGGAGCAGGCGCAGCCCGGGGCGGCGCAGCAGCCGCGACTTCCACGAGTAGCCGGGGAGGAGCAGGGGGATCAGGTCGTGGACGGTGACCACCACCGGCACCGCCGAGCGCAGCGGCTGGCCGCCCTCGACGGCGTGGTAGAGGCGCGGGGCCGAGCGGCGCAGCGCCGCGCCGACCAGGACGGGGTCGGCCAGGATCTGCACCCGGCGCTCCAGCCGGGGGGTGCGGGCTCCCACCCTCAGGCCGAGCTCGGCCACCTCGGGTGGGGGCGCCCCCCGGATCAGCAGCAGGGAGACCTGGGGGGAGAAGCCGATCTGGGTCATCCCCCCGAGCAGCCCCCGCAGGTAGCTGCCGATGCCGCGCGCGGCAGAATCCCCCTGGAGAGGGCGGCCGTCGATCAGGACGGGTCTCACCCCGGCGCCCGGCCGTCCCCGGCTGCACTGGCCCCGACTGCGCCGTCGCCATCCATCGCCCCCGCATCGCCGGCGGCGCTGAGCAGCCCCTCCAGGCGGCGGACCACCGAGCCCCACCGGTATTCACGGGCCACGAAGCTCCGCCCGTGGGTCCCGAGCCGGTCCCCCAGGGCGGGATCGTCCAGCAGCCGGGTGGCCGCCTCGACCAGGGAGGCGGGGGAGTTGAAGAGCAACGCACCACCGCTGCGCCGGGCCTGGGCCGCGAGCACGGTTGAATCCCCGTTCACCAAGCACGGCCGTCCGCACGCCCAGGCCTCCAGGGCGACCAGCGAGAGGCTCTCCATGCGGCTGGGGACCACCACCGCCTCCGCCCCGGCCAGGGCGTCCCAGTGCTCGGCCTCGCCGAGCCAGCCGAGCGACACCAGCCCGGGAGGGGCCTCCCCCAGCCTGGCAGGGTCCCCGATCAGCACCAGGGAGAGCTCGGGGTGCCGCTCGAGGAGCAGGTGGAACCCCTCGATGAGCAGCTCCACGCCCTTGCCCGGGGTGAGCCGGCCAGCATAGAGAAGGTACCGCTCGAGCCGGTGCCGCACCCGGAAGCGGTCGCGGTCGGCCGGCCCGGGCAGGTCGATGCCGACCGTGCCGATCGCATGGGGGCGGCGCCCGGCCACCGGATGGACCCGCTCCACCAGCTCGCGTTCCTCCTCGGTGCTGTACCAGAGGCCGTCGGCCGCCGCCAGCGCCCGGCCCACCGCCCTGAGGCGAAGCGGGGGCTCCTGGTGGGCGGCGGGGATGAGCAGCCGGGGATGGGAGGCGGCCGGCAGCCCCCACAGGGTGGGGTGGTAGAGGTAGGGGATGAACAGGGTGGGCCGGTCCGGCGAGGTGGCCAGCGCCCGGACCAGTGCGGGGGCGAACGGTCCCTGCGCCACCACCCAGGCGGTCTCCGGACGCAGCGCGGGCGGAAGCCTGAAGACCGCCCTGCTCATCTGCCGGAAGGCGCTCGGCCGGCGCCGCATCATCACCGGGAAACGGCGTACCCTCACCGGCCCGTCCAGGTCGTCGCCCGGCGGGAAGGCGGGCGCCCAGGTCTGCTCGTCGGCGGCGGTCGTGGTCCACACCTCGACCTCCCACCGGCGCGACCCGAGGGTGCGGGCGAGGCGCCGGGCCAGGGTCTCGCTCCCCCCCGGCACACCCTCCCCATACCGGGGGACGACCAGCCGCAGGCGATGCTTTGGTGGCGTCGCCCGGGAGGCCTGGGTCACACCCTGGCGCGCGGACGTGCCTGCCGGGCCTGGAGTGCCGCCCGGGCCGGGCGGATGTCTGCCTCCGGATGCTCCGGGGCGTACCAGTCGGCTCGGGTGAGCGGCAATCCCGAATGACCCTGCGCCCCCTGGCGCACCGCCAGCACCTGATGGACCGCGATCGAACCCAGCTCGAAACCCGCTCGGCTCCCGCTCATGTACAGCTTCCAGACCCTGGCCCGTTGCGGCCCCACCAGCTGGACGGCCTCATCCCAGCCCGCCTCCAGCCGCTCCACCCAGTTGCGCAGGGTGAGGGCGTAATGCTCCCGCAGGCTCTCGACGTCGCGGACCTCGAGACCGGCGCCCTGCAGCGCGCTCACCATCGAGCCCACCTCCTGGAGCTCTCCATCGGGGAAGACGAAGGTGGAGAGGAATGGGCTGTTGCCATGAGTTCCCGGACGGGTGGTGATGCCGTGGATCAGGGCACGGCCGCCGGGACGGAGCAGCCGGCGGACGGTGTCGGAGTAGCCGGGCATCATCCCGCGGCCGACGTGCTCCACCATACCGACGCTGGCCACGGCGTCGAACGGCTCGCCCAGCGGGTCGCGATAGTCGGCGAGACGCACCTCGGCGGTCCTCTCCAGGCCGAGCTCGCGGGCCCGGCGGGCGGCCCACTCGGCCTGTGCCGGGCTGGTGGTGATCCCCAGGGCCCGCACCCCCCAGTGCTGGGCCGCATGGAAGACCAGCCCGCCCCAGCCGCAGCCGATGTCCACCATGCGCTCGCCGGGGCGCAGCCGGAGCTTGCGGCACACCAGCTCCAGCTTGGCCTCCTGGGCGGCGTCGAGGTTCTGGTCGGGGCTGGAGAAGTAGGCGCACGAGTAGGTCATCGTCCGTCCCAGGAACAGCCGGTAGAAGCCGGCTGGCTGGTCGTAGTGGTGGCGGATCGCCTCCCGGTCGCGCAGCCGGCTGTGCAGCCGTCCGCGCAGCCGCGCCTCCACCGCCAGCGGGCGCGGGTCGGGGCGGGCGCCCAGCGCAAAGGCGGCCGCGAGCAGCCGGGGAAGCAGCCGGACCACCGTGCTCGCGGGGAGGTCGCTGGCCTGGCGCAGGAAGGCATTGAGACCCTCGACCTCCAGGCTGCCCTCGACGAAGGCCCGCGCGAAGCCTCGCTCCGGAAGGTCGCCGATGAGACGGTTGAGCGCGTGGTGGCTGCTCAGGTGGAGGACGAATTGGGGGAGCGTCGCCTCCCCGACCCCGCTGCCGTCCCACAGCTCGAGACGCCAGCGCTCTGTCCGCAGGCCGTCGGAGAGGACCCGGAAGAGCCGTCTCGCCGCCTCGCGGTTGGGCTGCCGATCAGTCTTCATCATCACGGTCTCTCCCGAGATGGTTGGAGAGCTGCATGGTGGCACAGGCTCAACCGGTCAAGCATTTCCGCCAATCCAGCGCTCAGCTTCTGGTCCGAGAAGCGGGCCAGCCGGCGCCGCCCGCGCTCCTGGAGCCGGCGCCGCAGGCCCTGGTCGCGGATCACCCGGTCGGCGGTGGCGGCCCACACCAGCGGATCGTCGGACCGCAGCAGTACCCCGGCGTCTCCGACGGTCTCCGGGACCGCCGCCGCGGCGCGCGCCACCACCGGCACCTCGAACGCCCAGGCCTCCAGGAAGTGCATCCCGAACCCCTCGTGCTCGCTGGCGCAGACGCTGACGCCGGCCCGCGCGTAGAGGTCGCCGAGCTCCTGGTCAGAGAGCCGTCCGGGGATGCTGACCGCGCCGGCCACCCCCAGGTCAGCGGCCAGCCGGCGCAGCCCGGCGGCGTAGGTCTCGGTGTCGTCCCATCCCCCAGCCAGGGTCAGGGTGGCCTCCGGCTGGGCGGTGCCGCGAAGCGCCGCCAGCACCCGGACCAGGTGGTCCTGGCGCTTGTTGGGGGCAAGCCGGGAGACGAAGAGAAGCAGCGGCGGTGAGCTCGGATGAGAGGGGCGGGGCTCGAGCCGCCGCAGATCGACGGGCGGCGGGATCACCAGGGTGTCGGTGCATCCAGCGGCACGCAGCTCGGCGGCGTTGTACTCGGAGTTGGCGACGCCCAGCTCGGCTGCGGGGGCCAGCCGGGCGAGGTCGCGCCGTCCCTGATCGAGCCAGTGGGCGACCCGCGGGCTCACCGCCCGGTAGTAGTGCGCCGGGGTGATGTTGTGGTAGACGATCACCCTCCTGCAGCGCAGCCGTTCGAGTAGGGTTGCGGACCTGGCCCCGATGCTGAGGTGGTAGAGCACCACGTCGTCCGCTGCCACCCGGCCCGGCAATTCAACCGAGGGGTGGGCCGCGGTCTGGAACCGCTGGTCCACCTCCTCGGCGAAGATCTCGGAGCCCACTCCGGCGTCCTGCAGCGCCGCCCTCATGCGCAGCACCGCCTGGCCGATGGCATCGCCGGGGGAGAGCACCGGGAGCAGCTGGTGCACCGCGGTCACGCCCGCACCGTACGCCGCGCCGCGACCAGCTCGGCGAGGGGGGCCTCGATGCCGGCCCCGAATCGTGGGACGACCCAGGCCATGCTCACTGACCGCTCGTCGTTGCGTGATCCTCCGCCGTGCCCTGCGCCGGCTCCTCGAGCCGGGCCACCCGCCGCTCCAGGGAGCGAAGCTCGCGCAGGATGGCGAGGTTGAATCGGGTCTGGTCGCGGGCGATGGGGGCGACGTACCAGGAGATCAGCCGGCGCAGCGCCCGCTTGGCGAAGACGACCGCGCCGCCCACCACCGGCTGGGTGGAGCGGATCGGCCGGGCGCTCTCGATCAGCACCGCAGTCTCCGGAGGCTCAAGCCCCTCGTCAGGGTGGAACTCCGCGCCGAGGCGCTCCAGAAGACTCGCGGGGTACGTCTCCGACGCCCGCTTGCGCTCGACGTCGTCCTGGATCTCGGCGACGATCGCCTCGAGGTCGGGCTCCCCGTCCGTGCTCGCCGGTGCCCCCACGCTGTTCACCGGTACCCCCTCACCTGGCGGGCCGCTCATGACCGAGCGGCCGGGGCGGAGGCGTCCGGCCAGCCGTCTCCGGGTCCCTCGTAGGGCTCGATCGACCAGGCGCCCCCCGGATCCAGAACTCCGTGCCGTCCCCGGGTGTCCACCACCCGGAATTGGATGGCACCCTCCAGGTGGTCGTAGGCGGCCTCCGGACCGCCGCGCCGATTGCGAACCTCGACATTGAGCCGGTAGCTGTCCCCCAGCAGGCTCAGCTCGGGGATGTCGTAGCGGACCGTTCCCCCCGAGCCTCGCTGGCTCGAGCCCACCTGGGCGTACTGGCTCACCGGCAGGCTCACTTCGGTCACGACCAGCCCGTCGCTGCGTCGGATGCCGAGCAGGCAGGTGAAGTCGGTGACCGCATCGTTCTGGATCCGATAGTCGAGCTCGATGCGGACGAATGCACCGGCGGGGGGGTCGTGGTCCTCAACGCCGTGTTCGTCCAGCATGCGAACCCCGGTCACCATCACCTCTCGGGAGCCCCATCGCTCCACGGTCTCGTGGCCGGCCGCGGCCAGACCCATGGCGCGCCGGTACTGGCTGGTGACCTCTTCCGGCGCTCCGTCGCCGGCCAGACGGCCATGGTCGAGCAGCAGCGCCCGGTCGCAGTACATCGTCACCGCCCCCAGCTCATGGGTGACCAGCACCACCGTGCGACCCTCTCGTTTGTACCGCTGGAAGGTGTCGAAGCACTTCTGCTGGAAGGATGCGTCTCCCACGGCCAGCACCTCATCCATCATCAGGATCTCGGCGTGGGCCTGGATGGCCAGAGCGAAGGCGAGCCGGACCTCCATCCCCGAGGAGAAGTTCTTGAGCTTGTGGTCGACAAACTGCTCCAGCTCGGCGAATCCGATGATGTCGTCGAAGCGCCGGTGCAGCTCGGCTCTTCCCAACCCCAGCACGGCACCACTCAGGAACACGTTCTCCCGAGCCGTCAGCTCAGGGTTGAAGCCGACCCCGAGCTCGAGAAACGGTGAGACCCGACCGTTGATGAGCACCCGGCCGGCGTCGGGCTGGTAGATCCGAGCCAGGATCTTGAGCAGGGTGCTCTTGCCCGAGCCGTTGTGGCCGATGACCCCGAGGAACTGACCGGCGGGGACCTCGAAGCTGACCTCCCGCAGCGCTTCCAGCAGCCGGTAGCGTGAGGTCTTGCGCAGATGGGTGAGGCGGTGCTTGAGAGTCGAGCTGCGGTCGAGGGGGATGCGGAACCGCTTGGAGAGGTTCTCCACCCGGATGGCCGAGGGGGGTCCATTCATCTGAGCTGGGTCACAGGTTCTGGGCGAAGTTCCGCGCCCGCGAACGGAAGGTGAGGGCTCCGATGGCCAGCACACCGAGCACGATCACGAAGGGGACCGGCACCAGCCAGGGACTGTCCGCCTGCAGGATCCCGCCCGGTGTGGACGTGACCGCCGCCGCGGTCCAGGGCGCCACCGGCGTGACCACCGCGTGGCGCAGGTCCTCGATGATCTGGGTCATCGGATTGCTGGCGACCAGCTGCAGTGGCCAGAGGATGTGCAGCTTGGCGGCGGGCTGTCCGGATCGCCGGCGCCACCACGCCGGTTCGCTGCATCACGTAGGTGAGCGAGAACATCACCCCCGAGCCGTAGAAGAGCGCCTGCTGCACCACCTCCCAGAGGTGGCCGACATCGTGGTACTGGACGAACAGCGCCGACAGGAAGAGCGAGAGGCCCAGCGACAGCAGGTAGAGCTCGATGAGCAGCGGGACCACCGCGACGATGCGCAGCCCGACGTCGATCTGGCGCAGGGCCACGGCGATCACGAACACCAGGGTGAGATTGATGACGAAGGTGAACAGCGAGGTGAACGAGGCGGCGATGACCAGGATGGAGCGGGGGAAGTAGGCCTTGCGAAGCAGCCCGCCGTTGCTCGCGATCGCCTGCATCGAGGTCGCGGTGCACTCGGCGAAGAAGGTCCAGGTGACGATGCCGAGGAGCAGCTGGATGGGATAGAAGGGCGTGTTGTCGTTGACGTGGAAGAGCTTGTCGAAGACCACGTACATGATCCCGAAGAGCATGGCCGGCTTGACCAGCGACCACAGGTAGCCGAGCACCGATTGGGTGTAGCGGAGCTTGAACTGGCTGATCGCCAGCTCCAGGGTGAGATGCCGGTAATGGCGAAACGGGCTCGGTGGGCGCACCGCTTCGACGGCTTGCCCAGGTACCTGGGCCTCAGTGCTGGCGGACATGCGGGGGAGAGATCATGATGATGCAATCAGGGCAATTGGGCACTGACTATCCAGCAGTGTACCAATCGCTCCGCGGCCACTCCTGCGGCCGACGAGCTTGCGGGGTGTGCTTCACCGGTTGAAACCGGCCCCTGCTACGATTCGGCGCCGATGGCGCAGCGCCCCGGTGCCGAAGGAAGCTCGCCTGGGTCTGATCAGCTCGAGACCCCCGGGCCGATCGTCGAGCGGCTTCGGGCGCTGATCCGCGACATTCCCGATTTTCCTCGTCAGGGAATCCTCTTCCGGGACATCACCACCCTGCTCGGAAATGCGGAGGCCTTCCGATCGGCGATCGATGCCCTGGCCGCGGTCTACCGGGACAGCGGCGTGGAGGTGGTGGTCGGGATCGAGTCGCGGGGATTCGTCCTCGGAGGGGCCCTCGCCTATGTGCTTCACGTCGGCTTCGTCCCGGTGCGCAAGAAGGGCAAGCTGCCCTATCGGACCGTGTCCGCCGCCTACGCGCTGGAGTACGGCGAGGCCGTGCTCGAGGTCCATGCCGACGCCATCACCCCGGGCCAGAGGGTGCTGATCGTGGATGACCTGCTGGCCACCGGCGGCACGGCCAAGGCGACCGCCGAGCTGGTGGAGCGCCTCGGCGGCCGGGTGGTGGGGGTCGCCTTCCTCATCGAGCTCTCCGAGCTGGAGGGCTCCGCGGCCCTGGGCTCGCGCCCCCACGTGTCCCTGATCCGCTTCTAGTGGCGCGCTCCAGCCGCGGGCGCGCACCGACCCAATACCATCAGGGGCGCAGCGGCCGGCCACCATGGCCGATCGCCGGGTTCCGGCCGGCCCACCCGCCGAGGGCCGTCCCCGCCCAGCCGCCCCAGATCGCTAGGAGACCAGGTGACCGGCAGCATCGGCAATCGCATCGGTGATGTGGCCGACCTCTCCCTGGCCGAGGAGGGTGATCGGCTGATCACCTGGGCCGCCCGGGAGATGCCGGTGCTCGCCCTGATCCGGGCGCGCTTCGAACGCGAGCGTCCCCTCCAGGGCCTTCGCCTCGGCGCCTGCCTCCACGTCACCAGCGAGACCGCCAACCTGGCCATCACCCTGCGCGCCGGTGGCGCCGATCTCCGCCTCTGCGCCAGCAACCCGCTGTCCACCCAGGACCCGGTGGCGGCGGCGCTGACCGCCCGGCACGGGGTGCCCACCTACGCGGTCCGCGGCGAGGACAGCACCCGGTACTTCGAGCACATCAACGCGGTGCTCGACCACCGGCCCAACCTGACCATGGATGACGGTGCCGACCTGGTCGCCGAGCTGCACAAGGGTCGCACCGAGCTGATCCCCGAGGTGCTCGCCGGGACCGAGGAGACCACCACCGGGGTCATCCGGCTGCGGGCGATGGCGGCGGCCTCGGCGCTGCGCTTTCCCATCGTGGCCGTCAACGAGGCGCTCACCAAGCACATGTTCGACAACCGCTACGGCACCGGCCAGAGCACCCTGGACGGGCTGATCCGGGCGACCAACGTGCTGATCGCGGGCAAGACGGTGGTGGTGTGCGGATACGGCTGGTGCGGCCGCGGCCTGGCCAGCCGGGCCGCCGGTCTGGGGGCCCATGTGGTGGTCACCGAGGTGGACCCGGTGCGGGCCCTGGAAGCGGTGATGGACGGCTACCGGGTGATGCCCCTGGCCGAGGCGGCCCCTCACGCCGACTTCGTGGTCACCCTCACCGGCGACGTCAATGTGGTCGACCGCCACCACTTCGAGGTGATGAAGGACGGTTGCATCGTGGCCAACAGCGGTCACTTCAACGATGAGATCAACCTGGCGGCCCTCGACGAGATGGCCTCCGGCATCTCTCAACCCCGGCCCAATGTGGAGGCCTACCGGCTCCGCGACGGTCGCACCCTGCATGTGCTCGCCCAGGGCCGGCTGGTGAACCTGGCCGCGGCCGAGGGCCATCCCGCCGCGGTGATGGACATGTCCTTCGCCAACCAGGCGCTGTGCGCCGAGTACGTGGCTCGTCACCACCAGGAGCTGGAGCCGCGGGTCTACGACGTTCCGGTCGAGATCGACCGCGAGGTCGCCGCCCTCAAGCTGCGCAGCATGGGGATGGGCATCGACAGCCTCACCGAGGAGCAGCAGCGCTACCTCGCGTCATGGGAGTCGGGCACATCCTGAGCCGCTGCACGATTCGATCACCAGCTCACCACGAGGGCAGTTGCCGTGACCCCGAACCGGAGGTCTGACCCCGCCACCCCGACCGCGCCGCAGCTGACCTCGCTGAGCAATGGGGTGACCCTGCTCAACGCACCCTCGCCGAGCCGCAATGTCGGGGTGTTCCTGATCGTGCGCGCCGGCTCTCGGGACGAGAGCGTCGAGACCGCCGGTCTCGCCCACTACCTGGAGCACCTCTTCTTCAAGGGCACCCAGCGCCGCCCCACCACGCGTCAGATCACCCGCGAGATCGATCGCCTGGGGGCCTCCACCAACGCCTACACCGACACCGAGGAGGTCGGCTATTTCGCCGAGGGGCCGGCGACCGCGATGGTCCAGCTCTCGGACATCATCACCGACATGCTGAGCCGCCCGCTCTTCGTGCCCGAGGAGGTGGAGCGGGAACGCAACGTCGTCCTCCAAGAGCTCTCCGCGCGCCTCTCCGATCCCGATGGCTGGATCTGGGACCGGTTGGGCTCGGTGACCTTCGGCGGTGACCAGCCGATGTCGTGGTCTGCCGCTGGGTTCCCGCGGGTTGTCGAGAAGGTGACCCGCGACCAGCTGGTCGAGTACCACCGCTCCTTCTATGCTCCGCGGGCGATGTGCCTGACCATCGCCGGGGGCGCGATCATGCAGCCAGAGCAGGCAGAGAAGCTGCTCCGCGATGTGCCCACCGCCGAGCCCAGGCCCCGGCAGCCGGCTCATTGGGGTCTGGGAGAGCGCTTCACCGGGAACGTCCGTCAGCCCACCGCGGACGAGGAGCCGCAGATCAAGATGGCCCTTGCCCTGCCAGGGATTCCTGCTCTCGACGAGGAGCGGACCGCGCTGTCGGTGATGACCTTCATCCTGGGGGGCGGAATGTCGTCGCGCCTCTTCCACAGCGTTCGTGAGCGCAACGGGCTCGCCTACTCGATCTTTGCCCATCACGAGTCCTTCGAGGACACCGGGGTCTTCGCGATCGCCACCGGGACCCGTCCCAAGGATGCGGCCAGAGCGGTGCGCCTCTCCTTCCGGGAGCTGCGCAGGATGGCCGCACGACCGGTTCCCGCTTCCGAGCTCGCCGCGGCCAAGTCGGCGATGATCGGCCGGCTGCTGCGCTCCACCGAGACCGCGATGGCGAGCGCCCGCTTCTACGCCGGCCGCTGGCGGGCTCGGATGCCCCTGGAGACGCCCGACGACCGTGCTGCAGCCATCGACCGGGTCACCGCCCAAGAGGTCCAGCGCGTCGCTGACCGGATCGTCGCCGGCATCGACCAGGTCCGGCTCGCCTTCGTCGGCCCCTCGGACCAGGGCCCGCAGCTGCTCGACGCCGCGCTGGACGCTCGCGCGGCCTGAGGTCGGCGTCGCCCGGTCACTGATTGCACTGGTAGGTCACGGTCCGGGTTGCCGATCGGGACTGCGGTGAGAGGATCACGAAGCTCACGGTCGTGCTGATGGTGGCTTTCCCGGCGAAGCTCAGCTGCTCGGTCAGGCGGAACGAGCTGTCGTTGCGGATCGGCACCGACCACTGGTCATAGGTGACCGGACCGCCGTTCTGGCTCTGCTCCCAGCGATAGGTCATGGTGCCGTGGCCGCTCGTGGTGCCGGTGGCGACCATGGTGAAACCGGAGTTGCACCCGGCGGTCCCCGGCGGCTGGGAGGTGAGGCTCACGGCGCTGCCCAGGGTGAGCGGTCCCTGGGTGACTGGGGAGGCCGTGAATGGCTTGAGATTCACCAGCACGAAGGCCACCGCAAGGATCACCACCAGCCCCAGGAGGGCCAGGAGCAGCATTCGCCGGCGCCGTCGGCGCGGCGACCAGGGAAGTGAGGGGAACGAGCTCCGGGTCGGTCCCGTCGGCCGGCCACCATCACCTGCCGGCACGGTCCACGACCCTGCATCAAGACGCGGTGGCGGCGGCGTGGGTGATGGCCGAGGTGTGACCGCCTCCGGGGATGTCGGGGGGGCGGGGAGGGCTCCAGGCGTGGGGGGCGCGGGGGGCGCGGCATCGGCGGCGATCGCCGCCGGCCGGGCGTCGCTGAGGGCGGTGGCCGCGAGTGTGGGGGCCGTCGCCACCGCGACAGGTTCCGGTGCCGGTGACCTGAGGACGCCCCCGAACCGGCCCCGACCCGGGCGGGACTGCGGTGGGCCCAGGGGCCGAGCGACGCGGGCGGCCAGCTCGCTTTGGTTGCGCCATTCCTGCCCGAGCAGCGCCGCCGCGGTCCGTTCGAGCTCCCCGCGGAACTCGGCGGCGCTCTGGAACCGTTCCTGTGGAGCCGTTGCGGTGGCCCGAGCCACGAGCACCCCCAACCGAGCCGGGCCGGCCCACTGGCCGACCCCCGCCTCCAGGCCGCTGACCAGCTGCTGGAGCAGGACCCCGGCGGCGTACAGGTCGGCGGCGACGCTGGGCGCACCGCCTTCGGGCGGCGCCACCGAGGGCCAGGCGCCCATCGTCGAGTCGGCCGCGAGGACTGCGGCCAGGCCCAGGGAGCCGATGCGGACCTGTCCCTGAGCCGTCACCACCACCACCTCCGGGCGGATGTCACCGTGGACCATGCCGGCCGCGTGGATCTCCTCCAGCCCCGCCAGCACCGAGTCGGCGACCGCCAGGGCGCTCGGCAAAGGCAGGGTTTCCGGCCCCATCAGCGCTGCGAGGCTGCGGCCGCGGCACAGCTCGTTGACCACGTAGAGACGATGGGCGACGCGGACGAGGTCGTAGACCCGCACCACGTGGGTCGCCGTGAGCGAGGCGGCGAGACGTCCGGAGACAGCCAGGCGCTCCACGAAGTCCGGTCGGGCGAGCAGCTCGTGGGGGATCTCCTCGAGCGCCACCGGATGGCCGCTCGGTCGGTAGCGGCCGGCGAAGCGCGGGCCCACCAGCCCCTCGCCCATCACCGCACCGATGACGTAGTCGTCACCCATCATGGCCACTGCTGAACCGCGCCGCCGCTCGCAATGGAACGTGACCATAGCAGCCGCCCGGCACGGGCCTGGTCGCCCCCAGCTCGCCTCGGCCGAGGTCGCACCACCGCGAGCCCATATACTCCTCGCGCCGTGGAGCTTCCCGAAGAGGTCAGCCCCCGTGAGGCGCACGAGGCCATCACCGGATCCCAGGCCTTTCTCCTCGACGTCCGGGAGCCCTGGGAGTGGGAGGAGGGGCGGATACCAGGCGCGGTGCTGATCCCACTGGCCGAGCTTCCCGACCGCGTGGCTGAGCTCCCCGAGGATCGGGACATCTATGTCCACTGCCGAATGGGCAGCCGCAGCCGCCGCGCGGTCCAGTTTCTCCGGCTTGCAGGGCGCCCCCGGGCCGCGAACGTCCGGGGTGGCATCGACGCCTGGGTTGTTGCCGGCCTCCCTGTCGAGGAGTGAGCGCAGGGGGGCGGTCCCCCCTGCTTGCCTCAGCGGTGGCTGAGCTGGACGATGATCAGCACCACGATGATCGCCAGCACGGCGATGAGCGCCGCGGGCAGCAGCGGCACTCGAATCTGGGGAAGGCTGCGCCGGGGTGACGTCGCTGCGGGTTGTGCCGTCGCCGGCTCCGGCTGGACGGTTGGCGCCTGGCGAACCAGCGGCGGGGAGTGCGGGGCCAGCGACTCCATGGCTGCCGCGAGCGTCCAGGGCCGGCTGGATATCAGCACCGGGATCCCGCGGGGGACCAGCGGTGGTCCCAATCGCCCGCCGTGGCTTCCGTATCCCTCCGCGCCGGCGAGGGCGGGTGACGGCGCGGCGGGCTCCGGCTCCGTCACGCCCACCGGGATCCGATCGTGGCTCGGGGTTTCGCCCGGCGGGCCGGGCGGTGCTGCTGAAACGGTCGGCTCTCGGACCCTCCACCCGCTGCCTGCCCCGCCCTCGTCGCCTTCTGCGGCCCGGGGAAGCTCGCCGACCTGGTGCGCCGCCTCGGCGACGATGGCTGTCTCGGTCTCGGGGGCCGTCTCGGTCCTGGGCTCCGGCGGGTACCCATGCTCCGGCTCGGGCTCGGCCGCGGGCTCGGGTGCTGCCACCACGTCGCCCCCCAGTGTCCAGTGGGCGGTCGGTGGTGCCCCGAAGTCGTCAGGCGGGACGGGCCAGCCGGGCTCGGAGAACGTGGTTTCCGGGACCGCCATATCCGGACCACGCTCCTGCCAGGCTGCGCCCACCGGCGCAGGCAGCGCCGCTCCCCCCCCTTCTTGGTCGTCAGGAAGGGGCGGCAAGGGCGGAAGGTAGCTGGGCGAGAAGGAGGGGAGGTCCTCGATGTTCATGAGCAGGTCCGGGGCGGTCGCGCCGGCGATCTCAGCGGTCGGCGGCGGCGGCCCCTCGGTGGCGCTGACCGGCGACCCATCGGTGCCCGGGTCCTCGGCCGTCTCCGCACCCGCGGTCACGACCACCGCGTTCTCCTCGAGCTTCTCTGGCTGAGCCGGCGAGATCGCGGCGTCCACGGGCTGGCTGTCCTCGACCTCCGCCTGCGTCCCGATGGGGAGCTCAGCCGCCGCCTCCTCAGCAGCGGTGGCCGGAGCGATGGCATCCGCCGCCACCGGCTCGGTCGGTGCGGCGTGGTTGCGCGCCGGGGGCGCCAGCTCCTCAGCGAGATCGCCGAGGTCGGCGAGGAACGACGCCACCTCGTTGCGGAAGAGGTCCCGGTTGCGGGAGCCGCCGTCCGAGCGCTTGTTCGCCATGCGGCCCAAGGTACCCCCAAACAGGTCCGGTCCGGTCCTCTGTTTAACCTTTGCGACGTGCGCGCCGCCGCCGACCTCCCCAACTTCGCGCCGATCGTTGCCGAGGTGGTAATTCTGGAGGTGGCGGTGGGGACCGCGGCCCTGAGCTATCTGGTGGACTTGTTCGGCCGAGTTCGGGCGCGGCTTCGTCGGCACCACCGCGCTGATCTGCGCCGCCCTGATGGGCCTGGACCTGATCTTCCTCCTCCTCCTGGTCACCGATCCGGGACGCCTGCTCGGCTCAAACCTCAGCTCCGCGGCGATGGCGGCCGCCGATCGCTGGGCGATCGCCTTCACCGGCCTCCTCCTCCTGCATGCCCTCTTCTGTGCCATCGGAACCGACCCGGCCCGCTGGGTGATCGGGGCCGTGGAGCTCGTCGTCGGAGTTCTCGCCGTTGTGGCCGTGGCCTCCGCCCTCGGCCCCGGCCTCGGCGGCACCGGGTCCGCGCTGGCCGCGTTTCTCCCCGCTGCACTGCTCGCCGGGAGCGTCGTCTCGGGGATGCTGCTCGGCCACTGGTACCTGATCTCGCCGAGCCTCTCCTTCCGCCCCCTCCGCCAAGCCGCCTATCTGATCTTCGCGGCGGTCGCGGTCCAGGCTGTGGTGATCGTCGCCGCGCTGCTCGGAGCCGCCGCCCAGGCCCGGGCGGCACTGGTCGGACCCGACTACGGCCTGCCCTTCTGGGCGCTGGTCGTCGGCGCCGGGATCGCCGCCACCGCCGGCGTCAACGTCCTCACCCTCCACTTCGCACGCATTCGAGCCAACCAGCCTGCCACCGCCATGCTCTACGCCCTGATCGTCACCGTGGTGATGGGGGTCATCCCCGCCCACCTGATCTTCTTCCTGACCAGCACCCCGGTGTGAGCAGCAGGCTGGTTCGTCTTTCCGGGGATGTGGCTCCCGGCTGGCTGGGGCGAATAATCCGCAGAGATGCTGGTCTCCAACATCGTCTCGTTCGCGGCGCTCGCCGCTCTACTCACCGTCGTTCCCGGCCTCGATACCGCCCTCGTGCTCCGCTGGGCGATCGCTCGGGGACGGCGCCAGGCCTTTGCCACCGCCTTTGGCGTCAATTGCGGGGTGTGGATCTGGGGTGCGGCCGCCTCCGTGGGCATCGCCGCGATCCTCACCGCGTCCCAGCTTGCCTTCACCGCGCTGCGCCTGGCTGGAGCCGTGTACCTCGTCTGGCTGGGTGCGACGCTGCTCGTGCAGGCATGGCGCCGCCGGGTGTCCATCGTCACGTCCGATGTCAACCAGGTCACTCTGGCTGAGCTGCCGGGCGGGGTGAAGCGTGCCTGGTGGCGTGGTCTCACGACCAATCTTCTGAACCCCAAGGTCGGCGTCTTCTACATGGCGGTGCTGCCTCAGTTCATCCCCCAGGAATCGCCCCACCTGGTCATCGGCCTGCTGCTCGCCACCATCCACAACGTCGAAGGCTTCGCGTGGTTCGCGGCGCTCATCTCAGGGGTGCACGTGCTGCGCAGGTGGGTCGCTTCACGGGCGTTTCAGCGCGTCACCGATACGCTGACCGGCTGCGCCCTCCTGGCCTTCGGCGCCACGCTCGCGCTGGCCAGGCGATGAGCCCTGGTCGGTCCTTGGCTCTACCATCCCCTTGGTGGCCTACGACGAAGAGCTCGCCGGCCGGATCCGCGCGGTGATCGCCCGCCGGCCCGACCTCACCGAGAAGAAGATGTTCGGAGGGCTCGCCTTCCTCATCGGCGGCAACATGGCCGTTTCCGCCAGCGGGCAGGGAGGGATGTTGCTGCGCGTCGACCCCGAGGAGTTGGATCGGCTGATCGAGTCCGGTGAAGCCAGCCTGGCTGTGATGCAGGGTCGAGCGATGCCTGGCTGGCTTCGCGTTCCCCCCGAACATCTGCGGACCAGCCATCAGCTCGAGCGCTGGGTCGAACGAGGGGTGAGCTTTGCAGGGTCTCTCCCACCCAAGCGATAGATTCCAAGGGCGCGGCTCAGGCCGTTGAGCCTTCGGCCCCGACCCGCTTCATCAGCCACGCCACCGCAGCCACGGCATCATCAGCGCGATGGATCGGAACATCAGCGGCGTCACCTGGTGGCGGCACCAGCTTCCAGGAGCCCACCGAGCAGATGGGCCGCCCGAGCCGGAGCATCAGGGCGATCTCGCTGAGCGTCCCGTAGCCGCCACCGATGACGATCATCCCCTGGCAGCTCCGGGCGATCAGGCCGTTGCGCAGCTCCCCGAGCCCGGTTGCCAGGGCCAGGCTCACGAAGGCGTTCGCAGCCCCCGGATCCTCCCCAGGCAGGAGTCCGATCGACATCCCTCCCGCGGCGGACACGCCCCGGCAGACACCCTCCATGACCCCGAAGAGTCCGCCGCACACCACCACCGCGCCGCGCTTCGCGAGCAGCTGCCCCACCTCCTCGGCGACGGCCATCTCCTCCGTCGTCGCCGCCGAGGCCCCGCAGACGGCTATCAGCGGCGCACGGGACTCGACCACGGGCACCCTAGAGCCCGTCGATCACGTGGACGTCGGGAAGGTTGCGATGCCGCTCGGCCAGGTCCAGCCCATACCCGACCACGAACCGGTCCGGAATCTCGAACCCGCGGAAGTTGACTTCGACGGGCCGCTGCCGGTGGGCCAGCTTGTCGAGCAGCGCCACCAGCCGAAGTGAGCGAGGGTGATGGGTCGCCAGGTGGTCGCGGAGAAACGAGGTGGTCATGCCGGTGTCGATGATGTCCTCGACCATCAGCACGTCGCGATCCCGCAGGGACATGCTCACGTCCTTGATCAGCTGGACTGCGCCGGATGACGTCGTGCCGTCGCCGTAGGAGCGGCAGGAGACGAATTCGATCTCAACCGGGATGGTCAGCGCGCGTGCCAGGTCGGCGGTGAAGAGCAGCGACCCCTTGAGCACGCAGACCAGCACCAGTGGGCGCTCGCACGCCGCATACGCCCGTTCCAGCTCGACCGCCAGCTCGCCGACCCGTCGCCGGATGCTCTCCCGATCGACGATGACCGCCCCCAGCGGAGGATCGGCTGGCCCTTGCAGGGGAGGGGTCACTCCGCGGCCACCCCCGCCCAGCGCTCGTACAGCTCGGCCAGCGCTCCCGTGAGGCGGTCGTGCTCGCGCCCCACCTCGGCGCCGACCTCGGGGTCACGGAAGGTCTCGGGGTCGAGCAGGCGGCGCTTGGTCTCGGCCAGGGCCGCCTCGACCCCGGCGATCTCCGACTCGAGGTGGCGTCCCTCGGCGGACTGGGAGCGAGCGGCGGCCCGGGCTCGACGTGAACCCACCGCCGCAGCCGGGGCGGCGTGATTCCCCCCCGCAGGCTCGCCAGACCGGGGCCGCCCCCGCCCAGCGGCCCGGCTCGCTTGGCTCGTTCGGGGCCGGCCCGACTGAGTGGCTCGGCCGTGTTCGCCGGGCCGTCGCCGCCCGCGACCAGCGACCCCGTTCGGGTCCGCAGCGCGAGCTCGTGAGCCCTCCCTGCTCGCCACCACGGCGCTGACCTCGAGCTCCTCGTCGCTGCCACCCCCCGGACGCGGGTCGCGACGACGATCGGCGAGCAGGGCCGTGTAGCCGCCGATCACCCGCCGGACCTTGCCCTCACCCTCGATCGCCCAGGTCTCGGTGGCCACGGCGTCGATCAGCGCCCGGTCGTGGGAGACCAGCACCATCGCGCCTGGGTAGGCCAGCAGGGCGGCCTCCAGGACCTCCTGGGCCGGGAGGTCGAGGTGGTTGGTGGGTTCGTCGATGAGCAGCAGGTTGGTCGGCTCCAGTGCCAGCTTGCCCATCAGCAGCCGCGCCCGTTCGCCTCCTGAGAGGTCCCCGACCCGGCGATGGACATCCTCACCCGAGAAGAGGAGCGCTCCCAGCATGGTTCGGCCGCGCTCGTTGCCGATGGGGTGGTCGGCGAGCAGGTCCTCGAGCACGCTCCGCTCCTCGTCGCTGGCGAAGCTCTGGGCATCGGTGACCTGGCCCCGTCCCAGGTCCTGGCGGTACAGGCGGAGCACCGTCCGAGGGCCCAGGTCCACCCGCCCGTCGAGCGGCGCCAGGTCACCGGCCAGGGTGTGGAGGAGCGTCGACTTCCCGGAGCCGTTCGCCCCCACCACCGCGATCCGTTCCCCGGGCGCTAGGGTCAGCGGCGGCAGCCTCAGCAGCGGGGCTTCCCGCCCCACCACCAGACCCGAGGCCTTCAGAGCGATCCGCGATGAGGGCGCGGTGGCGAATCGCAGCCGTGGCTTGCGGTCATCCTCCGGCGCCGCCACTCGGACCAATCGGTCCAGCTTGGTCTGCCGTCCCCGCGCCTCCCTGGCCCGCTGCCCGGCCCGGTAGCGGCGGATGAACTCCTCCTGGTGATGGATGTGATCCTGCTGCTCCTCGTACTCCTTGAGGCGCCGGGCCCGGCGCTCCACGCGGAGGCGTACGTAGGCGCTGTAGTTGCCCGGGTACTCCTCGGCGTGGCCGTGGCTCAGCTCCAGCACGCCGGTGCAGACGTGGTCCAGAAAGCGCCGGTCGTGCGAAACCAGCACAAAAGCGGTCGACACCCCGCCCATGAACTCCTCCAGCCACTCGATGCCCTGGAGGTCGAGGTGGTTGGTGGGTTCGTCGATCAGCAGCAGGTCGGCGTCGGCCACCAGGAGCTTGGCCAGCTCCACCCGGCGCTGCTGGCCGCCGGAGAGCTCGGCGGGAGAGCGGCGCTGAAGCTCGTCGTCGATGCCCAGTCCTCCCAGGGCCTCACGGGCGCTCGCCTCCAGCACGTATCCGCCGGCGTCCTCATAGCGGTGCTGGAGCTCGCCGTACCGGGACAGGCGCGCCTGCAGCTCCGGACCGGGGTCGCTCATCCCCACCTCCAGCATGCTCAGCTCGTGGCGCATGGCGGCGAGGTCGGTGCGCGACGCCATCACCTCCTCGAGCACCGTGCCGGCCACCGGGGCGGGGGTGTCCTGGGGGAGGTGGGCAGCCCGGAGCCCCCGGAGCCTGTCGATCTCGCCCTCGGTCGGCTCCTGCTCTCCGGCGAGGACACGCAGCAGCGAGGACTTGCCGGCGCCGTTGGCCCCGACCACGGCCAGCCGCTCCCGTCTCTCCAGGCGCACGTGCAGCCCGGAGAAGACGGTCTCGGCGCCATAGGCAACCGCCAGCTCGGACGCGTCGAGAATCGGCACAGCTCACCCAATGCTGGCACACCTCCCCAGCATCGCCTCGCCAGGCAGACTACGTCGCCGGCTGGAGCCGGGGTTCGGCCGCCACCTCCTCGGGAAGCGTTGCGGCGCTGGCTCCCTCGCGTTGCAGGATCCTGCGCAGGATGGCGACCGACGATGCATAGGTCGAATCCATCCCGAAGTACGACAGTCCCCGCGCCCCCAGCGTCCGGGCCTGGGTGAAGGGGGTATCCGAGGCGTAGTGAATGACCCCGAAGTCGATGGGCAGCTTGGAGAAGTTCACCGGCTCACCGGTCGGATAGCGGTTCGCCTCGCTCAGCTCGTAGATGGCATTGCAATACGGCCCCACCTCCATCTCCACCACCGTGAACGCTTCTCGGTAATAGAAGTCCAGGTAGCCTCGATTCTGCAGGAAGGTGCCCTTCACTGACACCGCGCGCTGGTTGTCGAGTCCGCTGCCGAAGCGCAGGTAGGGAGCGATGTCGGCGACCGTGAAAGCATTGTCGAGCCAATAGGTGCAGCCACTGTGCTCGTCATGGATGACGCTCGAGATCATCACGTCGCCGACGTCGGCGTTGAGGGTGGCCGCCTTGCCGAGCACGTAGACGCCGCGCAGCTCGGGCGCGGTCTCGGCGACCTCGCGCAGGATGTTGTAGGCGGCGAGTCCAAGGGGATAGTCGATGTTCACGATCACCGCCGGGCTGCGACGCAGCCGCTCGGCATCGATGGGGCCCAACCGGGGATCGAAGTTGGCGGGGTCGACCCGGTCCAGCGGGATCACCTGGGCGGCCACGTCGAGCGAGGTTCGGCTGGCCACGCCGTAGACGCCCCGTTCACGTTCCTCGCGGCGCAGCTGGCTGCGCTCGTCGGTGGCGATGGTCCCGGTGTGGACACGGGCGGCGTAGTAGAGGAAGTTGTTCCAGTCGCCCTCGGCCAGCCCGCTGCGAAAGCGTTTCAGCTCCTCGCGAAGGTCGTCGGGGCCGTCGCGCTCCACCATCTGGACCAGCGCTGCCTCGTGGTGCCGGCTCATCCCGGTGAGCAGGTTGGCCAGGCTGTGCGAGTTGCTGCTCACGAAGTAGATGGGCCGGTCGAGGAGCGACTCGCCGCGCATCGTCCCGGTCACCTGCTGCCACCAGCGTCGGGTCACCCGGGCGTAGCCGACCTGGGTGCCGCCCAGCATCCGAATCCGCAGCGACTTCTGCTGGCTGGCGATGAGGCCAAGCCGCCCTGCGAAGGTGACCCCCCACAGCTCGGCGAGCTGGGCCCAGTCGTCGACCCGCCCGCCGACCACCTCGCTGAGCCGCTCGGGATCGGGCTCGGTCAGGGCCGGTTGGGCAGCCTGGAGGAGGCTGCTGAGCTTGTTCCACTCGATCTGGAAGGCGACCAGGGTGGGGATCAGGTCGTCGACGTCGGACGCCGAGGCGATCAGCACCGCGAGCGTGCCCCGGCCGTCGTCGTACCAGCGCCGGCGCCGGCCCGGCGCCGAGGTCTCGGCCCACTCCGCGAGGCTCATGCCCGCCCGGGTGAAGACCTCGGAAGACTGCCCCATGACCACCCGTTCGGCGCCGAAGATCCCGGCTGGGAGGCGGCGCAGCACGTACAGGAAGGCGCCGAGGTCGGGATCAGCAGCCCCGGCCAGGGCGTGCAGGCTCGACTCCATGGCCCGATGCGAGGCTTCGAGAACGCGGAGCTTGGTCTCCCCCGAGGAGCGCAGCACGGTGGTGTAGGTCCTGTGGTAGACCTCGACCGCCTCGGCGACCTCCGCCTCGGTCCCGGTCAGTGCCGGCTGGCCGTGAGCGCCGCCCTCGGCAGTCGGGCGACCCCACCGATGCAGGCTCACCCGGTCATTCTCCGTCAGCCGGGTCGGGCTGGGCAGGAGCACGCTTGCCGCCCCACCGGTACCACCACCCCGCTGGGCAGGGTGTATTCGCGCATTCGCGTATTCGCGTGTATTCGTGTATTCGCGTATTCGCTGGGCCCGCGGGGCACGGGGCACCCCTGGCCTCCTCACCCCGGAGTGAGCACCTTGGCCTGACGGCTCCAGGCGCCGGAGCCGTCCGACCCGACCTCGGCCCCCCGGGGCCGCCGCCCCTGGGCCAGGCAGACCCCGCTCGCCAGCGCGGCGGCGGCGATGAGGGCCCAGGGCGTCAGGGTGCCCAGCGGCACCGCGGCCTTGGTGGTCACATCCAGATACACCGCAGCGGTGATCGCGAACCACACGGCGAGAACCACCGGCGTGAGGCGTGAGGGCGCGGATCGGCTGCTCCACAGTGTGGTGAGGGACCAGGCCGCCGCGGGGATGAGCAGTGCCAGATCCTGGGGATAGGCATGGGGAGCCGCGAGCAGGGACAGAGCGGTGGCAGCGGCGAGACCCGCCTCGAGCCGGCCGGGAGAACCGCGCACCGCAGACCCGAGAGCCGCGGCAACGCCCATCAGTGCGAGCGAGCTGACCGCGCCGGTGAGGTGGGCGGCCGCGGTGTTGCCCAACAGGACCCCGGTGATCCCCACCATGCTGATCATCTGCGAGGGCTGCCAGACACCCACCGAGTGCAGCACCGCGCCCACGAAGCCGGTGACCCCGCCCACCCCCGCGACCAGAAGTGAGAGCAGCACGCAGACGGCCGCTCCGGCGGCGGCGCCGGCCAGGAGGCGCCGGTCCCGGCGGCCGGCGGCGAACGCGGCGAGCCCCAGGGCCAGGTGCGGCTTGGCGATCAGGGAGGTGATCGCCAGCGCCGCCCCGGCGGCCACCATCCGGCGCTGTCGCATCCATGAGTAGAGCAGTGCCACGCCCAGCGCGGAGACCCCATCCCACTGCCCCAGCACCAGCGTCATCAACGACCCCGCACCGGAGAGCGCGATCAGTACGACGACGACCAGCTGACCGCCCGCCAGCCGCGAGCGAGGGGCGGCACGGACGGCGACGACCGCAGCCGCGGCGATGAGCGCCAGCTGAAGCAGCGACCAGACCCGGTAGGCGGTGTGCAGGGAGAGGAAGGTGAACGGCAGCGCAACCACCGCAGCCAGCGGCGCATCGATGAAGGGCAGTACCCCGGTGTGCAGCGGGGCGACGAGACGAAGGGAGAGCGGATCCTGCAGCGCCGGCTGGTACATCGACGCCCCGAGGCCGGCGCGCAGCAGCGACGCCCCCACGTAGGTGTTGGTGAAGTCGCTCCTTCCCGTCTGCAGCGGAGTGATCTCCGCCCAGAGCAGCAGGTAGGCGAGCAGCAGAGCGCCACACACAGCGCCGGCGAACAGCTGACGCCGCCTCAGCAGAATCAGTCTCCTCATCCCCGTGGCTGCCGTGGCTCCACCTTCTGCGCTGCTCGGATGGGCCGAGACTGCGCCGGTACCGTACGGCGTGGTCCGCGCTCCGGCCACCGCGTTGCAGGAGCGCGACAGACCTGTCAGCGCCGGAGCCCACCTCCCCGACGGCCCTCGTCCTCGGGGCTGGCCGCGATGGACAGATGGGTATCCTGTGCCCGGATGGGACGCATCGCGGTGACGGGATCGGTGGCCTTCGACACCATCATGGTGTTCCCAGGCCGGTTCAGCGACCACATCCTCACCGACAAGACCCACCTCATCAACGTCTCCTTCCTGGTGAACCGGCTGGAGCGCCGCCGGGGAGGGACCGCCGCCAACATCGCCTACACCCTGGCCCTGCTCGGCGAGCGACCGCTGCTCTGCGCGGCGGTCGGCAGTGACTTCACCGAGTACGGCGCATCCCTCAGCCGTTCCGGCGTCGACACCTCGGCGGTGCTGGGCTGCGACGACGTGCCCACCGCCTCGTGCTTCATCACCACCGACCACGAGGACAACCAGATCACCGCCTTCTTCCCCGGGGCCATGGCCCGCGCCGTCGACATCGACCTCCGTTTCACCGAGGGGGTGGAGCACGTGGTGGTGGCCCCCGACGCGCCTGACGGGATGGCGGCTCACATCGCCCAGGCCCGCGAGATGGGGGTGAAGCTGGTCTTCGCCCCAGCCCAGCAGATCCCGGCCATCGCCGACAGCACCCTGGTGGCGGGGCTGGACGCCGCCTGGCTGGTGGTGGGCAACGACTACGAGCTGGAGCTGGTGCGCAACCGGGTCGGTCGCGACATCGAGGCCCTGGCCGAGCGATCCCTGGTGGCCCTGACCCGGGGAGCGCGGGGCAGCGAGATCCACGGCCACGGACAGGTGATCAGGGTCCCGGCGGTGCCCGCCCGCCAGGTGGTGGACCCGACCGGTGCCGGCGACGCCTACATCGCCGGGCTGCTCGCCGGGCTTCGCCGCCACCTCGATCTGGAGCTGGCTGGAAGGATGGGCTCGCTGGCCGCCACCTACGCGGTCGAGCAGCATGGCCCACAGGCCCATCGTTTCAGCCTCGCAGAGTTCGCCGCCCGCTATCGCGGGGTCTTCGGCCGGGAGATGGCCGAGGCGGTCTGAGCGCACCATCGAGGCCCGGCCGGCTGAGGGCCGGTCGGCCCTACTCGGGTGGCGGCGGGTCGGCGTAGAGTGGCCGAGGGAGAGCCGCGTGGAAAGGAGGCGGCATGGAAGACGCGGTCATCGTCAGCGCGGCGCGCACGCCGGTGGGGACCTTCGGCGGAGCCTTCGCCGAGGTGCCGGCCACCACCCTGGGATCGATCGCGGTTGCCGAGGCGCTGCGCCGTGCCGCCCTCGAGTTGGTCGACGAGGTCATCGTCGGCAACGTGCTCTCCGCCGGGCTGGGCGAGAACCCGGCTCGCCAGTCGTCGATGGGCGCGGGCCTGAGCCATACCGTCCCAGCCACCACCGTCAACAAGCTGTGCGGGTCGGGGCTCAAGACCGTGGCCATGGCCGCCCAGGCGATCCGCCTCGGCGACGCGGAGGTCATCGCGGCGGGCGGAGAGGAGAACATGACCCGGGCCCCCTTCCTGGTCGAGAGCGGGCGCTTCGGTTACCGCCTCGGTCACGGCCAGCTGGTCGAACTCGATGATCCGTGACGGGCTCTGGTGCGCGTTCGGCGACTGCCACATGGGGAGCACCGCCGAGAACGTCGCCCGCGACTACGAGGTGTCCCGTGAGGACCAGGACGCGTTCGCCGCCGAGTTGCAGCGCAAGGCGGGGGCCGCGATCGCCTCGGGGAGGTTCCAGGAGGAGATCGTCCCCGTCCCGGTGAAGCGCAAGCGGGAGACCGTCATGGTCGACACCGATGAGCACCCACGCCCCGGGACCACCGCCGAGCAGCTGGCCGCCCTGCGCCCGGCCTTCGACAACGAGGGGTCGGTGACCGCCGGAAACGCCAGCGGCATCAACGACGGGGCGGCGGCGGTGGTGGTGATGAGCGGCTCCCGGGCCCGGACCGAAGGCCGCACGCCGCTCGCCCGCATCCGCAGCTATGCCTCGGTGGGCGTGGAGCCGCGAGTGATGGGGATGGGTCCGGTTCCGGCAATCCGCGCCGCGCTCGCCCGTGCCGGCTGCGAGCTCCGCGACATCGACCTCTTCGAGGTCAACGAGGCTTTCGCGGCCCAGTCAGTCGCCGTGGCCCGGGAGCTGGCCCTTCCCGAAGACAGGCTCAATGTCAACGGCGGTGCCATCGCCCTGGGTCACCCCATCGGCGCCAGCGGCACCCGCATCCTGGTCACGCTGCTGCACGAGATGACCAAGCGCGACGCTCAGCTTGGTGTTGCGGCGCTGTGCATCGGCGGGGGGATGGGGATCGCCATGGTGCTGGAGCGCAACTGACCCGCGACCGCTCATCTCCCCCGGCTCGGCGTCAGCTGGCAACCCCGGCCGGGTCGACCAGGCCGGAGAAGACGTCGGTCTCGGGAAGGCTGGTGGGGACCCGGGAGAACACCAGCTGGTAGTGCTCGTTGGGGAAGAAGTCGTGCAGGATCTCCTCGGGGATGCTGAGCAGGGCGAACTCCTCGGTGAGCTGGCTGCGGTGGGCGCGGAGGGCCTCGCGCTTGCGGCTCAACTGGTCGCGGCAGTTGATCACGGTGGTCACCCACTCGTCAGGGGTGATGAACTCCAGGCTCTCCGGATCGGCTTCGCCGAAGGGCGGTTTCATCCCCGCCGCGCGGGCCATCTCGGCGGCGCGGCGCGCCTCGGACAGGGGGAAAGCGGTGTAGTAGAGCTTGCTCACCCGCCAGCTCTCGCCCAGGTCGGGATAGAGGGCGTGGTAGGCGGCCTCCACCGCCAGCAAGGTGATCCGGTGGGCCTGGATGTGATCGGGATGCCCATAGCCCCCGTTGCTGTCATAGGTGACCACAACCTGGGGCCGGAAGCGCCGGATGTGCGCCACCACCCGGCGGACCGCCTGGTCGACGTCCGCCCGCCAGAAGGCGTCGGGCAGGTTGTTGGTATCGGCCCCCGCCATCCCCGAATCTCCGTACTCCAGGAAGTGCAGCTCGGACACGCCCAGCACGGCGCAGGCCTGGCGCAGCTCCTGCTCGCGGATCTCCTTGAGCCGGGGCCGGATCTCCGGACTCGTCGGCGGCGTACTCGGGGTCGAAGATGGTCGCCACCTTGCCGTCGGTGCAGCAGATCACCGAGGTGGCGATCTCCCGGTCGGCGCAGAGGGCGAGCAGGCCGCCCATGGTGATGGTCTCGTCGTCGGGGTGGGCGTGGACGGTCAGCAGGCGCAGCGCGGAGCCCGGCGTCGCGCCATCTGGCTGGGGCATCGCCGCAGTGTAGGGGAGAGCGACGGAGTGACCGGCGGGCGAGGGCGCCCTGATCCTCGCACCCCCGGCTGGTAGAGTTGACATTTGAATCAATCTTCGAGGGAGCTCTGACGCCCATGAACGTCGTGGTGTGCGTGAAGCAGATCCCCGACCCCAACACTCCGGGGCAGCTGGAGCCGGACACCCACCTGCTGCGTCGCGACGGCGTCGACGCCGTCCTCGACCCGGGCGACGAGTTCGGCATCGAGGCCGGGCTGCAGATCGTCGAGAAGTCCGGCGGGGAGGTCCGGGTGGTCTCGATGGGGCCGGAGCGAAGCGTCGATGCGATCCGCAAGGCCTTCGGGATGGGCGCCACCAAGGGGGTGCTGGTGAGCGACGAGCGGCTCCGTGGTGCGGACGCCCTGACCACCGCCAAGGTGCTGGCGGCCGCGATCGGGCGTGAACCCTTCGACCTGGTCATCGCCGCCACCGAGTGGACCGACGGGTACACCGGTGTGGTCCCCCAGGCCATCGCCGAG
>CAVQTJ010000006.1:0-31183 GCA_963716555.1 uncultured bacterium
GCTCGCCACCACGGCGCTGACCTCGAGCTCCTCGTCGCTGCCACCCCCCGGACGCGGGTCGCGACGACGATCGGCGAGCAGGGCCGTGTAGCCGCCGATCACCCGCCGGACCTTGCCCTCACCCTCGATCGCCCAGGTCTCGGTGGCCACGGCGTCGATCAGCGCCCGGTCGTGGGAGACCAGCACCATCGCGCCTGGGTAGGCCAGCAGGGCGGCCTCCAGGACCTCCTGGGCCGGGAGGTCGAGGTGGTTGGTGGGTTCGTCGATGAGCAGCAGGTTGGTCGGCTCGAGGGCGAGCTTGCCCGTGGGCAGCCGCGCACGCTCCGGCCTCTGGAGAGGTCACCCGACCCTGGCGGTGGACCTCGTCGCCCGAGAAGAGCGGAGGCGAACCCCGAGGCGCTGGTGCGGTGCGCGCTCGGGGCCGATGGGGTGGTCGGCGAGCAGGTCCTCGAGGGTACGGTGCCGGTCCTCGTCGCTGGCGAAGCTCTGGGCGTCGGCCTCGTACCTGGCCGCGGCCCAGGTCCTGGCGGTAGAGGCGGAGGCACGTCCGGAGGACCAGGTCCACCCGCCCGTCGAGCGGCGCCAGGTCACCGGCCAGGGGTGTCTGGAGGAGCGTCGACTTCCCGGAGCCGTTCGCCCCCACCACCGCGATCCGTTCCCCGGGCGCTAGGGTCAGCGGCGGCAGCCTCACCAGCGGGGCTTCCCGCCCCACCACCAGACCCGAGGCCTTCAGAGCGATCCGCGATGAGGGCGCGGTGGCGAATCGCGGCGCGTGGCTTGCGGTCATCCTCCGGCGCCGCCACTCGGACCAATCGGTCCAGCTTGGTCTGCCGTCCCCGCGCCTCCCTGGCCCGCTGCCCGGCCCGGTAGCGGCGGATGAACTCCTCCTGGTGATGGATGTGATCCTGCTGCTCCTCGTACTCCTTGAGGCGCCGGGCCCGGCGCTCCACGCGGAGGCGTACGTAGGCGCTGTCGTTGCCCGGGTACTCCTCGGCGTGGCCGTGGCTCAGCTCCAGCACGCCGGTGCAGACGTGGTCCAGAAAGCGCCGGTCGTGCGAAACCAGCACAAAAGCGGTCGACACCCCGCCCATGAACTCCTCCAGCCACTCGATGCCCTGGAGGTCGAGGTGGTTGGTGGGTTCGTCGATCAGCAGCAGGTCGGCGTCGGCCACCAGGAGCTTGGCCAGCTCCACCCGGCGCTGCTGGCCGCCGGAGAGCTCGGCGGGAGAGCGGCGCTGAAGCTCGTCGTCGATGCCCAGTCCTCCCAGGGCCTCACGGGCGCTCACCTCCAGCACGTATCCGCCGGCGTCCTCATAGCGGTGCTGGAGCTCGCCGTACCGGGACAGGCGCGCCTGCAGCTCCGGACCGGGGTCGCTCATCCCCACCTCCAGCATGCTCAGCTCGTGGCGCATGGCGGCGAGGTCGGTGCGCGACGCCATCGCCTCCTCGAGCACCGTGCCGGCCACCGGGGCGGGGGTGTCCTGGGGGAGGTGGGCAGCCCGGAGCCCCCGGAGCCTGTCGATCTCGCCCTCGGTCGGCTCCTGCTCTCCGGCGAGGACACGCAGCAGCGAGGACTTGCCGGCGCCGTTGGCCCCGACCACGGCCAGCCGCTCCCGCTCTCCAGGCGCACGTGCAGCCCGGAGAAGACGGTCTCGGCGCCATAGGCAACCGCCAGCTCGGACGCGTCGAGAATCGGCACAGCTCACCCAATGCTGGCACACCTCCCCAGCATCGCCTCGCCAGGCAGACTACGTCGCCGGCTGGAGCCGGGGTTCGGCCGCCACCTCCTCGGGAAGCGTTGCGGCGCTGGCTCCCTCGCGTTGCAGGATCCTGCGCAGGATGGCGACCGACGATGCATAGGTCGAATCCATCCCGAAGTACGACAGTCCCCGCGCCCCCAGCGTCCGGGCCTGGGTGAAGGGGGTATCCGAGGCGTAGTGAATGACCCCGAAGTCGATGGGCAGCTTGGAGAAGTTCACCGGCTCACCGGTCGGATAGCGGTTCGCCTCGCTCAGCTCGTAGATGGCATTGCAATACGGCCCCACCTCCATCTCCACCACCGTGAACGCTTCTCGGTAATAGAAGTCCAGGTAGCCTCGATTCTGCAGGAAGGTGCCCTTCACTGACACCGCGCGCTGGTTGTCGAGTCCGCTGCCGAAGCGCAGGTAGGGAGCGATGTCGGCGACCGTGAAAGCATTGTCGAGCCAATAGGTGCAGCCACTGTGCTCGTCATGGATGACGCTCGAGATCATCACGTCGCCGACGTCGGCGTTGAGGGTGGCCGCCTTGCCGAGCACGTAGACGCCGCGCAGCTCGGGCGCGGTCTCGGCGACCTCGCGCAGGATGTTGTAGGCGGCGAGTCCAAGGGGATAGTCGATGTTCACGATCACCGCCGGGCTGCGACGCAGCCGCTCGGCATCGATGGGGCCCAACCGGGGATCGAAGTTGGCGGGGTCGACCCGGTCCAGCGGGATCACCTGGGCGGCCACGTCGAGCGAGGTTCGGCTGGCCACGCCGTAGACGCCCCGTTCACGTTCCTCGCGGCGCAGCTGGCTGCGCTCGTCGGTGGCGATGGTCCCGGTGTGGACACGGGCGGCGTAGTAGAGGAAGTTGTTCCAGTCGCCCTCGGCCAGCCCGCTGCGAAAGCGTTTCAGCTCCTCGCGAAGGTCGTCGGGGCCGTCGCGCTCCACCATCTGGACCAGCGCTGCCTCGTGGTGCCGGCTCATCCCGGTGAGCAGGTTGGCCAGGCTGTGCGAGTTGCTGCTCACGAAGTAGATGGGCCGGTCGAGGAGCAACTCGCCGCGCATCGTCCCGGTCACCTGCTGCCACCAGCGTCGGGTCACCCGGGCGTAGCCGACCTGGGTGCCGCCCAGCATCCGAATCCGCAGCGACTTCTGCTGGCTGGCGATGAGGCCAAGCCGCCCTGCGAAGGTGACCCCCCACAGCTCGGCGAGCTGGGCCCAGTCGTCGACCCGCCCGCCGACCACCTCGCTGAGCCGCTCGGGATCGGGCTCGGTCAGGGCCGGTTGGGCAGCCTGGAGGAGGCTGCTGAGCTTGTTCCACTCGATCTGGAAGGCGACCAGGGTGGGGATCAGGTCGTCGACGTCGGACGCCGAGGCGATCAGCACCGCGAGCGTGCCCCGGCCGTCGTCGTACCAGCGCCGGCGCCGGCCCGGCGCCGAGGTCTCGGCCCACTCCGCGAGGCTCATGCCCGCCCGGGTGAAGACCTCGGAAGACTGCCCCATGACCACCCGTTCGGCGCCGAAGATCCCGGCTGGGAGGCGGCGCAGCACGTACAGGAAGGCGCCGAGGTCGGGATCAGCAGCCCCGGCCAGGGCGTGCAGGCTCGAACTCCATGGCCCGATGCGAGGCTTCGAGAACGCGGAGCTTGGTCTCCCCCGAGGAGCGCAGCACGGTGGTGTAGGTCCTGTGGTAGACCTCGACCGCCTCGGCGACCTCCGCCTCGGTCCCGGTCAGTGCCGGCTGGCCGTGAGCGCCGCCCTCGGCAGTCGGGCGACCCCACCGATGCAGGCTCACCCGGTCATTCTCCGTCAGCCGGGTCGGGCTGGGCAGGAGCACGCTTGCCGCCCCACCGGTACCACCACCCCGCTGGGCAGGGTGTATTCGCGCATTCGCGTATTCGCGTGTATTCGTGTATTCGCGTATTCGCTGGGCCCGCGGGGCACGGGGCACCCCTGGCCTCCTCACCCCGGAGTGAGCACCTTGGCCTGACGGCTCCAGGCGCCGGAGCCGTCCGACCCCGACCTCGGCCCCCCGGGGCCGCCGCCCCTGGGCCAGGCAGACCCCGCTCGCCAGCGCGGCGGCGGCGATGAGGGCCCAGGGCGTCAGGGTGCCCAGCGGCACCGCGGCCTTGGTGGTCACATCCAGATACACCGCAGCGGTGATCGCGAACCACACGGCGAGAACCACCGGCGTGAGGCGTGAGGGCGCGGATCGGCTGCTCCACAGTGTGGTGAGGGACCAGGCCGCCGCGGGGATGAGCAGTGCCAGATCCTGGGGATAGGCATGGGGAGCCGCGAGCAGGGACAGAGCGGTGGCAGCGGCGAGACCCGCCTCGAGCCGGCCGGGAGAACCGCGCACCGCAGACCCGAGAGCCGCGGCAACGCCCATCAGTGCGAGCGAGCTGACCGCGCCGGTGAGGTGGGCGGCCGCGGTGTTGCCCAACAGGACCCCGGTGATCCCCACCATGCTGATCATCTGCGAGGGCTGCCAGACACCCACCGAGTGCAGCACCGCGCCCACGAAGCCGGTGACCCCGCCCACCCCCGCGACCAGAAGTGAGAGCAGCACGCAGACGGCCGCTCCGGCGGCGGCGCCGGCCAGGAGGCGCCGGTCCCGGCGGCCGGCGGCGAACGCGGCGAGCCCCAGGGCCAGGTGCGGCTTGGCGATCAGGGAGGTGATCGCCAGCGCCGCCCCGGCGGCCACCATCCGGCGCTGTCGCATCCATGAGTAGAGCAGTGCCACGCCCAGCGCGGAGACCCCATCCCACTGCCCCAGCACCAGCGTCATCAACGACCCCGCACCGGAGAGCGCGATCAGTACGACGACGACCAGCTGACCGCCCGCCAGCCGCGAGCGAGGGGCGGCACGGACGGCGACGACCGCAGCCGCGGCGATGAGCGCCAGCTGAAGCAGCGACCAGACCCGGTAGGCGGTGTGCAGGGAGAGGAAGGTGAACGGCAGCGCAACCACCGCAGCCAGCGGCGCATCGATGAAGGGCAGTACCCCGGTGTGCAGCGGGGCGACGAGACGAAGGGAGAGCGGATCCTGCAGCGCCGGCTGGTACATCGACGCCCCGAGGCCGGCGCGCAGCAGCGACGCCCCCACGTAGGTGTTGGTGAAGTCGCTCCTTCCCGTCTGCAGCGGAGTGATCTCCGCCCAGAGCAGCAGGTAGGCGAGCAGCAGAGCGCCACACACAGCGCCGGCGAACAGCTGACGCCGCCTCAGCAGAATCAGTCTCCTCATCCCCGTGGCTGCCGTGGCTCCACCTTCTGCGCTGCTCGGATGGGCCGAGACTGCGCCGGTACCGTACGGCGTGGTCCGCGCTCCGGCCACCGCGTTGCAGGAGCGCGACAGACCTGTCAGCGCCGGAGCCCACCTCCCCGACGGCCCTCGTCCTCGGGGCTGGCCGCGATGGACAGATGGGTATCCTGTGCCCGGATGGGACGCATCGCGGTGACGGGATCGGTGGCCTTCGACACCATCATGGTGTTCCCAGGCCGGTTCAGCGACCACATCCTCACCGACAAGACCCACCTCATCAACGTCTCCTTCCTGGTGAACCGGCTGGAGCGCCGCCGGGGAGGGACCGCCGCCAACATCGCCTACACCCTGGCCCTGCTCGGCGAGCGACCGCTGCTCTGCGCGGCGGTCGGCAGTGACTTCACCGAGTACGGCGCATCCCTCAGCCGTTCCGGCGTCGACACCTCGGCGGTGCTGGGCTGCGACGACGTGCCCACCGCCTCGTGCTTCATCACCACCGACCACGAGGACAACCAGATCACCGCCTTCTTCCCCGGGGCCATGGCCCGCGCCGTCGACATCGACCTCCGTTTCACCGAGGGGGTGGAGCACGTGGTGGTGGCCCCCGACGCGCCTGACGGGATGGCGGCTCACATCGCCCAGGCCCGCGAGATGGGGGTGAAGCTGGTCTTCGCCCCAGCCCAGCAGATCCCGGCCATCGCCGACAGCACCCTGGTGGCGGGGCTGGACGCCGCCTGGCTGGTGGTGGGCAACGACTACGAGCTGGAGCTGGTGCGCAACCGGGTCGGTCGCGACATCGAGGCCCTGGCCGAGCGATCCCTGGTGGCCCTGACCCGGGGAGCGCGGGGCAGCGAGATCCACGGCCACGGACAGGTGATCAGGGTCCCGGCGGTGCCCGCCCGCCAGGTGGTGGACCCGACCGGTGCCGGCGACGCCTACATCGCCGGGCTGCTCGCCGGGCTTCGCCGCCACCTCGATCTGGAGCTGGCTGGAAGGATGGGCTCGCTGGCCGCCACCTACGCGGTCGAGCAGCATGGCCCACAGGCCCATCGTTTCAGCCTCGCAGAGTTCGCCGCCCGCTATCGCGGGGTCTTCGGCCGGGAGATGGCCGAGGCGGTCTGAGCGCACCATCGAGGCCCGGCCGGCTGAGGGCCGGTCGGCCCTACTCGGGTGGCGGCGGGTCGGCGTAGAGTGGCCGAGGGAGAGCCGCGTGGAAAGGAGGCGGCATGGAAGACGCGGTCATCGTCAGCGCGGCGCGCACGCCGGTGGGGACCTTCGGCGGAGCCTTCGCCGAGGTGCCGGCCACCACCCTGGGATCGATCGCGGTTGCCGAGGCGCTGCGCCGTGCCGCCCTCGAGTTGGTCGACGAGGTCATCGTCGGCAACGTGCTCTCCGCCGGGCTGGGCGAGAACCCGGCTCGCCAGTCGTCGATGGGCGCGGGCCTGAGCCATACCGTCCCAGCCACCACCGTCAACAAGCTGTGCGGGTCGGGGCTCAAGACCGTGGCCATGGCCGCCCAGGCGATCCGCCTCGGCGACGCGGAGGTCATCGCGGCGGGCGGAGAGGAGAACATGACCCGGGCCCCCTTCCTGGTCGAGAGCGGGCGCTTCGGTTACCGCCTCGGTCACGGCCAGCTGGTCGACTCGATGATCCGTGACGGGCTCTGGTGCGCGTTCGGCGACTGCCACATGGGGAGCACCGCCGAGAACGTCGCCCGCGACTACGAGGTGTCCCGTGAGGACCAGGACGCGTTCGCCGCCGAGTTGCAGCGCAAGGCGGGGGCCGCGATCGCCTCGGGGAGGTTCCAGGAGGAGATCGTCCCCGTCCCGGTGAAGCGCAAGCGGGAGACCGTCATGGTCGACACCGATGAGCACCCACGCCCCGGGACCACCGCCGAGCAGCTGGCCGCCCTGCGCCCGGCCTTCGACAACGAGGGGTCGGTGACCGCCGGAAACGCCAGCGGCATCAACGACGGGGCGGCGGCGGTGGTGGTGATGAGCGGCTCCCGGGCCCGGACCGAAGGCCGCACGCCGCTCGCCCGCATCCGCAGCTATGCCTCGGTGGGCGTGGAGCCGCGAGTGATGGGGATGGGTCCGGTTCCGGCAATCCGCGCCGCGCTCGCCCGTGCCGGCTGCGAGCTCCGCGACATCGACCTCTTCGAGGTCAACGAGGCTTTCGCGGCCCAGTCAGTCGCCGTGGCCCGGGAGCTGGCCCTTCCCGAAGACAGGCTCAATGTCAACGGCGGTGCCATCGCCCTGGGTCACCCCATCGGCGCCAGCGGCACCCGCATCCTGGTCACGCTGCTGCACGAGATGACCAAGCGCGACGCTCAGCTTGGTGTTGCGGCGCTGTGCATCGGCGGGGGGATGGGGATCGCCATGGTGCTGGAGCGCAACTGACCCGCGACCGCTCATCTCCCCCGGCTCGGCGTCAGCTGGCAACCCCGGCCGGGTCGACCAGGCCGGAGAAGACGTCGGTCTCGGGAAGGCTGGTGGGGACCCGGGAGAACACCAGCTGGTAGTGCTCGTTGGGGAAGAAGTCGTGCAGGATCTCCTCGGGGATGCTGAGCAGGGCGAACTCCTCGGTGAGCTGGCTGCGGTGGGCGCGGAGGGCCTCGCGCTTGCGGCTCAACTGGTCGCGGCAGTTGATCACGGTGGTCACCCACTCGTCAGGGGTGATGAACTCCAGGCTCTCCGGATCGGCTTCGCCGAAGGGCGGTTTCATCCCCGCCGCGCGGGCCATCTCGGCGGCGCGGCGCGCCTCGGACAGGGGGAAAGCGGTGTAGTAGAGCTTGCTCACCCGCCAGCTCTCGCCCAGGTCGGGATAGAGGGCGTGGTAGGCGGCCTCCACCGCCAGCAAGGTGATCCGGTGGGCCTGGATGTGATCGGGATGCCCATAGCCCCCGTTGCTGTCATAGGTGACCACAACCTGGGGCCGGAAGCGCCGGATGTGCGCCACCACCCGGCGGACCGCCTGGTCGACGTCCGCCCGCCAGAAGGCGTCGGGCAGGTTGTTGGTATCGGCCCCCGCCATCCCCGAATCTCCGTACTCCAGGAAGTGCAGCTCGGACACGCCCAGCACGGCGCAGGCCTGGCGCAGCTCCTGCTCGCGGATCTCCTTGAGCCGGGGCCGGATCTCCGACTCGTCGGCGGCGTACTCGGGGTCGAAGATGGTCGCCACCTTGCCGTCGGTGCAGCAGATCACCGAGGTGGCGATCTCCCGGTCGGCGCAGAGGGCGAGCAGGCCGCCCATGGTGATGGTCTCGTCGTCGGGGTGGGCGTGGACGGTCAGCAGGCGCAGCGCGGAGCCCGGCGTCGCGCCATCTGGCTGGGGCATCGCCGCAGTGTAGGGGAGAGCGACGGAGTGACCGGCGGGCGAGGGCGCCCTGATCCTCGCACCCCCGGCTGGTAGAGTTGACATTTGAATCAATCTTCGAGGGAGCTCTGACGCCCATGAACGTCGTGGTGTGCGTGAAGCAGATCCCCGACCCCAACACTCCGGGGCAGCTGGAGCCGGACACCCACCTGCTGCGTCGCGACGGCGTCGACGCCGTCCTCGACCCGGGCGACGAGTTCGGCATCGAGGCCGGGCTGCAGATCGTCGAGAAGTCCGGCGGGGAGGTCCGGGTGGTCTCGATGGGGCCGGAGCGAGGCGTCGATGCGATCCGCAAGGCCTTCGGGATGGGCGCCACCAAGGGGGTGCTGGTGAGCGACGAGCGGCTCCGTGGTGCGGACGCCCTGACCACCGCCAAGGTGCTGGCGGCCGCGATCGGGCGTGAACCCTTCGACCTGGTCATCGCCGCCACCGAGTCGACCGACGGATACACCGGTGTGGTCCCCCAGGCCATCGCCGAGCTCCTCGGCATCCCCGCGGTCACCTTCGCCAGGTCGGTGAGCGTCGAGGGGGAGACCCTGAAGGTCAAGCGGCAGACCGAGGCCGGCACCGAGAGCGTGGAGGCCCAGCTGCCCTGCGTCCTCTCCGTCACCGCCGGGGTCAACGAGCCCCGCTATCCACAGCTGCGCCTGATCATGGCCGCCAAGTCCAAGCCCCTGGACCGTCTGAGCCTGGCCGACCTGAGCCTCGACTCCCTTGGCGGCGAGACCGCCGGCCAGTCGGTGGTGGCCGTGGAGCCCGCCCCGGAGCGCGCGGCGGGCGAGGTCTTCCCCGACGACGGCGACGGTGCCCATCGGATCGTCGAGTTCCTCGCCCGGGTCAAGGTCATCTGAGATGGCCCTGGGGAAGGTGTGGGTCTTCGCCGAGCTGACCGAGGGGATGCCGGTCCGCGGCGCCCTGGAGCTGCTCACCAAGGCACGCACCCTGGGCGCCGGGGCGGTGGAGGCGGTCAGCCTGGGTCACGGGGCCAAGCGGGCGGCCACCGAGCTGGCCAGGCACGGAGCCACCACCGTGTACGCGTCCGACGATCCCGCATTCGACGAGCTGCTCCTGGGGGGCCCTGGTGCCGACACCCTCGCCGCCCTGGTCTCGGAGAGGCAGCCCGACCTGATCCTCTTTCCCGGGACCTACGGGAGCCGAGACGTGGCCGGCCGGCTCGCCGCCAAGCTCGATGTCCCGGTGATCGCCAACGGTCTGGACATCGAGGCTGATGGGCGGATCGCGGTCACCACCTCGGTGTTCGGTGGCACCCAGGTCATCCGCACCGAGTTCGGTGCCGGGCGCCCGGCCCTGGCCCTCTTCCGGCCCAAGTCCTTCGCCGCCGAGCCGGCCGCCGAGACCACCCCCGAGGTCGTCGACGTCGCCCCGGTCGTCGATCCACGCCACCGCGCCGCCCGGGTGGTGGAGCGTTCCTCAGAGCTGGCCGCCGGGCCCGGGCTGGAGGAGGCGCAGGTGGTGGTGAGCGGGGGCCGAGGCCTGCAGAACCCGCGCAACTTCGACCTTCTCCAACAGCTCGCCGAGCTGCTCCACGGCGCTGTCGGGGCGAGCCGGGCGGTGGTCGATGCCGGTTGGGTCCCCTACGCCATGCAGGTGGGCCAGACCGGCAAGACCGTGAAACCGACCGTCTACATCGCCTGCGGCATCAGCGGGGCCATGCAGCACACCGTCGGCATGAAGGGGTCGCGCCACATCGTGGCCATCAACAAGGACCCCCAGGCCCCCATCTTCAAGCTCGCCGACCTGGGCATCGTGGGCGACGCCGTCCAGGTCCTCAACCGCCTCATCGAGGAGCTCGGCTCGCGCCTCCGCTGAAAGGAGGCCCCCGGCGCAGCCCTCGGCTCCGGCCCTCAGCTTCCTTTCCACAGCCGAAATCGCCATTTTCAGGCCCCCCTCGTCATCGGACGGTGACTGCATTGCAACAAAGGGTCATTGCAGATGGCGGGACTGGCCTATACTCGCCGCGGATGGACGATAAGGTCATCGTCGACCTCCTCGGCCAGGTTGGCAATCTCTTCACGTCCAGCCTCGAGCTCAAGGAGACCATCGACTTCATGCTCAAGGCTGCCAGTGACCTGGTTGCCTGCGACGCCGCCACCGTCTTTCTCCTCGACCAGGACGAGCGCAGCCTCTCCGCGATCGCCACCTTCCCCTTCGCCGAGTTGGTGGGCCGAGTGGCCCGGTTCAAGCTGGGTGAGGGCATCGTGGGATGGGCGGCGAAGCAGCGCAAGATCGTCTCGGTCGGCGATGCCACCCAGGACAGCCGGTTCAAGAACCTGGAGATGGGCTACTCGCCGCGCTCTGTCCTGATCATGCCGCTGGAGTCACCGCGCCGCCTGGTCGGGGCCCTGACCATCGCCCGCAAGGAGGTCCGGCCGTTCACCTCCATCGAGCAGGCCCTGATGCAGATCATCGCCAACCAGGCCGCGATCTCGATCGACAACGCCCGCCTCTACGCCGCCCAGAAGCGCCAGCTCAAGGAGATCGCCGACCGCACCCGCGAGCTCGAGATCGCCAACGCCCACATCGCCGAGATCTCCCGGCTCAAGAGCGAGTTCCTGGCCAACATGAGCCACGAGCTGCGCACCCCGCTCAACGCCATCCTGGGTTTCAGCGAGATCCTCAAGGACAACCTGGTGCAACTCTCCGAAGACCAGCGTCACGAATGCCTGGAGAACGTGCACGCCAGTGGCAAGCATCTCCTCGAGCTGGTCAACGACGTCCTCGACCTCTCCAAGATCGAGGCCGGCAGGATGGAGCTGGGCTACGACAGATTTGCGGTGGGCAGTGCGGTCCGCGAGGTCCACAACGTGATCCGCTCGCTGAGCGAGCGCCGCGACATCGACCTGGCCATCACCGTCGAGCCCGAGGACCTTGAGGTGCGGGCTGACAAGAGCAAGTTCAAGCAGATCCTCTACAACCTGCTCTCCAATGCCATCAAGTTCACCGCCCAGAGCGGACGGGTGTGGGTCGCGGCGAGACCCGAGAACGGCTGGCTGGTGGTGGACGTTGGCGACAACGGGGTCGGCATCCCCCGCGAGTATCACCAGCGGATCTTCGACGAGTTCTATCAGCTCGACACTGCCACCACCCGGCAGGTGGAGGGGACCGGCCTCGGCCTCTCGCTGACCCGGCGGCTGGTCGAGCTCCACGGAGGTGACATCCGGGTGGACTCCGAGGTGGGGCGGGGCTCGGTCTTCACCTTCCAGCTGCCCCTGCTCGGCATGGAGCCCCAGAACGGCCGGGTGCATAACCGGATCCTGCTGGTCGAGGACAACGCCAGCAGCCGCCAGCTGGCCAAGATGGTGCTCAACGGCAGCGGCTTCGACGTCGACGAGGCCGCCGACGGGACCGAGGGCCTCCAGAAGGCCCGCTCCACCATCTATGACCTGGTGCTCATGGATGTCGAGCTCCCCGGGATGGACGGACTGACCGTCACCCGGATGCTAAAGTCCGATCCCAAGACGGCCGACGTGCCCGTCGTCGCCCTGACCGCCAACGCCATGAAGGGCGACGAACAGGAAGCGCTTGCCGCCGGTTGTTCGGGGTACATCACCAAACCCATCGAGGTAGCGAGCTTCGTGCAACGCATAGCCACGTACCTGGAACCGGCTGCGTCATGAGCGCCGGCGGGAAGACCATCCTCATCGTCGAGGACGACGCCCTGAGCCGCGAGGTGGTTCGGCTGGCGGTGAGCGCTCAGAACCACACCCTGCTCGAGGCGGGGACCGGGCTGGAGGGACTCCAGCTGGCACGGGAGCAGAACCCGGACCTGATCATCCTGGACGTCAACCTGCCGGGGATGAGCGGGCTGGACGTCTGCCGCCGGCTGCGCGCCGAGGGCTCCCGGGTCCCGATCCTCATGCTCACCGCCAAGACCGACACCATCGACGTGGTGGTGGGGCTGGAGCTGGGAGCGGACGACTACGTCACCAAGCCCTTCGAGGTCCGTGAGCTGATGGCCCGGATCGGCGCCCACCTGCGCCGCAGCGAGATCTCCGCCCAGGAGCAGCCCCGCGATCGCTTCGAGTTCCCCGGGCTGACCATCGACCTGGGCCGGCGCCAGGTGTTCCGCGACGGCGAGGAGGTCAACCTGACCCTGACCGAGTTCAACCTGCTGGCGCTGCTGGCCTCCCGCCCGGGCCAGGTGATGAGCCGGGGAGAGCTGCTCCGCAGGGTCTGGGGCTACGAGGTCGAGATCGAGACCCGGACCGTCGACGCCCACGTCTACCGGCTGCGCCGGAAGATCGAGCCCGACGCCGAGAAGCCCACCTACATCCACAGCGTCCCGGGGATCGGGTACCGCTTCAGCGGGTAGGGACGGAGGCCTCCGCAGAGGGGGGCCGCGGGGGTGGGTGGCGCTCAGGGATCGCCGTCGCGCGCTTGGCGGCGCTCGCGGCTCGTGCTCGCCGCGGTTGCAACCCGCGGCTGCGCAAGCCCGTCGCGCCACCCACCCCCACGGCCCCTTTTCACGGTGTCCATCCCTCAGGCCGGATCGGCTGCATGAGCCTGCCTCCAGGGTCGGACACCGCCGAGGAGGCGTGCGGCTGCGTGGGGAGCGAGGCTTTGCGCAGGCGCGGGTGCAACCGCGCCGAGCAAAGGGCGCCGAGCGCCGAAGGCGATCGGACGCCCGGGCCGAGCGCACCACCAGCGCGCGCCTCCGCGCAAGTGCGGAGGCCTCCGCCCCGCTAATAAATGAAGCCGACCACTGACGGATCGTGCGGCGGGATGGTGCGCTGGTCCACGCGGCCCCGGCCCTCGTAGTTCATCTCCGAGATGACGAAGCTGCCGTCCGGGTTCACCTGTTCGACGAAGGCGACGTGGCCGAGGGGCCAGTAGTTGAAGACGGCGACCGCCCCCGCCACCGGCACGTCGCCCTCGGGCCGGATGTCCTTGGCGTTCTGCAGCCACCGGTCGGCGTTGCCGGCCCAGGTGATGGCCCGCTGGGTGGCCACGTAGTAGGTGCACTCGCCGTAGGGGAAGGCATCTCGGGACCTGCTCGGGGCGACCTCCGGGATCCCGGGCGCCTCAGGTAGGAAGGCCGCCGAGTTGAGAGCGCCCGCCGGCGCCGAGCCCAGCGGGACCTGCAGGTAGCTGCCGTTGGCGAGCGGCGTGTCGGCCTCCAGCATGTTGTAGGCGAGCAGGGTGGTCGGATCGATGTGGACCCTCTCGGCGAACTGGCTGGGCAGCTCGCCGGGCTGAACCTCGACGAGCGCTCCGGGCCCGGGGGGCAGGAGCACCTCCGACCCGGGGGCCGGGTCGGTGCCGTCCACCAGGCCATTGGCCCACTCGATCGCGGCGGCGTCGCGCTTGTACTGGGCGGCCAGGGATGCGGCGCTGGCACCCGCGGGGGCGATGACCGTGAGCGCCGCCCCGAGCGGGGTGGGCGGATCGGGTGGGCCGCCCTCGATGACCGCGTCGAGGGGCACCGATCCGCCGACGGCCGAGGCCAGCGAGGTGTGGGAGGAGGGCAAGCGCGGGGCGATCACGGGAAGCAGGAGCGCGATCAGCAGGACCCACGCATGGCGCAGCAGGCGGTGGCGCAGACCGCGGATGACGAGCCCTCCCCAGAGCTCCGACGGAAACCGCTCCGAACTGCTCGGACGGCCTCGAACAGGGCCGCGACGCTAGCAGAGACGTACCGTCCCCGTCAAAGCAGCCTTATATCCCCGCTATCACTTCTCCGCCGCGCCGCCGTCCCGCGCCGGGCGCCTTGCCCTGCTATATTCATCCCAAAGTTGACACCGATGTCAATGTTGCCTCAGGAGCGCCGCCGATGCCTGATCCGTCCCACGTGGGGCGCCGCTACCTGGCCCCCGGTCAGATCGTGGACCACGACCGGGTGCTGCAGTTCGCGGCGGCGGTCGCCGGTGGGGATGAGGTCTTCGAGCCTGGCGCTGTGCCTCCCACCTACGCGGCCGTGTACTGCCTGCTCCCCACCCTGGCCCAGGTGTTCGCCGACCAGGAGCTGGGCATCGACCTGGCCGGGTTGATCCACGGCGAGCAGAGCTTCGAGTGGCCGATGCCGGTGCGCGCCGGCGACGTCATCGACGGTTCCGCCGAGATTGCTTCGGTCGAGGTGAAGCGTGGGCTCATCTTCGTGACCGTCGGGGTGGAGGCGACCAACCAGTCTGGGGCGGCGGTCTGCCGAGGCCGGGCCCGGCTGCTCATCCGGGCTGGCGCGGGATGAGCCGCGGCCCGAACCTCACCTCGGTCACGGTCGGCGACCGAGATGACCGCGCTCGAGCGGCGAGTGACCCAGGAGCAGATCAACGCGTATGCCGAGGCCTCCGGTGACCCCAACCCGATCCACCTCGACCCCGATTTCGCCCGCGCGGTCGGCCTGCCCGGGACGATCGCCCACGGGCTCCTGGAGATGGCGATCCTCGCCGAGGCCGTGGGTCGCTGGGCCGGCGGCTACGAGCATGTCCAGCAGCTCAGCTGCCGGTTCTCCAAGCCGCTGCTGCCCGGGGAGACCCTCACCTGCAGCGGGCGCGTGGTCACGGTGGGTGAGCCGGCCGGCACCGCGACGCTGGAGCTCATCGCCGTCTCCAGCCGGGGCGAGAGGGTGCTGACCAACGGCCGGGCGGTCGTCCGCCTCGGCTCCTGACGGGAGATCCCGACATGTCCCTCGATTTCAGCCTCAGCACTGAGCAGGAGGAGATCCGGCGGCTGGCCCACGAGTTTGCGGTCGAGGAGATGCGTCCCCGTGCCGACTACTACGATGAGCATGAGGAGACCCCCTGGGAGGTCATGCGCAAGGCCCACGAGATCGGTCTCGACGCGTCCGCCGGCTTGCCGGAGGCCTACGGCGGGGGCGGGGTCGACTTCCTGAGCGAGCTGATCCTCACCGAGGAGCTCTCCTGGGGGGACGCCGGCATCGCGGTCGCGATCAACGCCACCGGGTTGTGCGGTGCCGCTATCGTGGCCATGGGCACGGAGTCCCAGAAGCAGCGCTACGTCGGCATGTTGACCGACCGCAAGGAGCTGCGGATCGGAGCCATGGGGCTCACCGAGCCGAGCTCCGGCTCCGACGCCATGTCCCTGGAGACCACCGCCAGGAAGGTGGACGGCGGCTGGCTGCTGAACGGCACCAAGCAGTTCTGCACCAACGGCGGCATCGCCGACGTGCAGGTGATCTTCGCCACCACCGACCGCTCCCTTGGTCCCGCCGGCATCGCCGGGTTCGTGATCGAGAAGGGAAACCCGGGGATGCGGCAGGGGCGCAAGGAACGCAAGATGGGGGTGCGCGCCTCGCACACCGCCCAGGTGATCCTCGAGGACTGCTTGGTCCCCGAGGAGGCGCGTCTCGGCGCCGAGGCCGACGGCAGCGAGACCGGACCGGGGGCGGTCGGCGCCCTGCTCATGCTCGAGGCCACCCGTCCGCTGGTGGGCGCGGGAGCGCTCGGCATCGCCAGGGCGGCCTACGACTTCGCGCGCGGCTACTCGTTGGAGCGCCGCGCCTTCGGCAAGCCCATCGCCCAGCACGAGGCCATCGCCTTCAAGCTGGCCGACATGGCCACCGAGATCGATGCGGCTCGGCTGCTGATCTGGCGGGCCGGCTGGATGATCATGCAGGGCCTGCCGTTTGCCCGCGCCGAGGGGTCGATGGCCAAGCTGTTCGCCGGGGACATGGCGATGCGGGTCACCACCGAGGCCGTCCAGGTCCTGGGTGGCTACGGCTACGTGAAGGAGTTCCCGGTGGAGCGGTTCATGCGTGACGCCAAGATCTACCAGATCTGGGAGGGAACCGCCGAGATCCAGCGGCTGGTGATCTCCCGCGCCATCCTGGGCGAGCGCCAGGCCATCCCCCGACCGGCTCTGGTTCGCGACGCCGCGGCGGAGGTGCGCGCCGCGGTCGGCTGACCCCGCTCTCGGTCGTCGCCCCGCAGTTCCGGGCGATCAGGGCGAGGCGGGGGCCCCCATCCGTTGTCGGATAATCGCCTGGCGAGCCAGGCTGATCGGACGGGGAGAGCGATGTTCGACCTGAGCGGCAGGGTGGCGGTGGTGACGGGGGGCTCGCGGGGGCTGGGACGAGCCGACTGCCTTGCCCTGGCGCGCGCCGGCGCTGATGTCGTGGTCACCGACATCCTGCTCGAGTCCGACCCCGGGCTTCAGCAGGCGGCCGAGGCGTCGCAGTCGGCTCTCGCCCAGCTCTTCTCCTCCACCAGTGTGGTCTTCGCCGAGCGCACCAGTGCCGAGATCCGGGCCATGGGCCGGCGGTCCATGGCGATCAAGATGGACGTCACCGACCGCGCCCAGGTCGCCGAGGTCTTCGCTCAGGTGGAGCGCGAGATGGGCTCGATCGACATCCTGGTCAACAACGCGGCCACCCTCGACCACGTCGCCCAGGTCGAGAACCAGAGTGATGACCTGTGGGACCGCGACCTGCGGGTCAACCTGAGCGGCGCCTACAACTGCACCAAGGCGGCCTGGCCTTACATGCGGGCACGGAACTGGGGGCGCCTCATCTTCATGTCATCTGTGGCTGCAACTCTGGGAGGTTTCGGCCAGGCCTCCTATTCGGCGTCCAAGGGGGGGCTGATCGGTCTCGGCAAGTCGATGGCGCTGGAGGGTGCTCGCTTCGGCATCACCAGCAACATCATCGCCCCGGGGATCATCGGTACCGAGGCCTTCAACGCCGGCAATCCCAGGATGAACGAGCGCATGGTTCTGCGCACGGCGATGCGCAGCGCCGGCGATCCCGATGACGTCGCCCACCTGGTCGTCTTCCTGGCCTCGACGGAGGCGCGGTACATCACCGGTCAGGCGATCCAGGTGGCCGGCGGAATCGACCTCTTCGTCTATTGATCCGCAGGTCTCGGCCACCGTGGGTGGCGCACCACCTGCTCCGACCGGCGACGGACGCTGATGGGCGCTGAGCTGCCCTTCGGGGTCGAGTATCAGCCCGCTGACAGCGGGCCCTTTCTCTGGCAGGCCTTCAACCTGGCCACCGTGGTCTCGGACATGGGGGCGATCGCCGCCGCCGGCTTCCGGGTGATCCGGCTCGGGCTCGCCTGGGACAGCTTCATGCCCGACGCCCAGGGGGTGGATCGGCGGCGCTTGCGCGAGTTTGACCTGGTGCTCACCGCTGCCCGCGAGCTCGGGCTGCGTCTGATCCCGGTGCTTTTCATCCAGGCCCACGGCGACTGCGTGCTGCTGCCCAGCCGCAGCGTGCGCCGGGATGGGGCACGGCGGGGGGTCCGGGTCCTCAGCCAGGGGTTCATCGAACCGGGAGGTCCTCGGGATCCCTGGACGGACACGCTGATGCTGGAGCTCGCCGACCGCTGGTCGGCGGTCATGGCCGCCGAGTTCTCTGGTCATCCCGCACTTGCCGCCTGGGACCTCGGCCAGGACCCGGCGAGGGTGGCTCGGCCGCGGCGGATCGCCGACCTCGGTGCCTGGGCCGCCCTGGCTGGCGGCCCGATGCGCGAGCGGGGCGACACCGTCCAGATCACGCTCGGCGTCGACGACGTCCTGGTCGCCCGCGGAGTGAGGCTCAGCGCCCTCGCCGCCCACGTCGACCGCATCGACCTGGCGGTCCGGCCTGCTCCGCTCCGACGGCTCGGGCTCGCCGAAGCCTCCGCCTACTGCTTCGTCGCCGAGCTGGCCCAGCGCTTGGTGGGTGAGCCCGCGGTGCCGATCGGGCTGCTGGTGGCGAGTCCCTCTCCCGGCGACGACGCCGAGGGCGGAGAGGAGGTCGCCGCAGCCGGCGCCATCGACGAGCTCATCCAGCGGCGGGTGGAGGCGGGGATCGCCGGTCTCCACGCCAGCCGCTGGCGGGACCTGGGGCCGCGCCTCGGTGAACGGCCTCCATACGACCGCTTCCCCTGGCTGCTCCGCACCGGCCTGCTCGGTCTGGACGGCGCGGCCAAACCCTCTCTGAGGCCCTGGTCCCACGCCGCCCGAGAGGACGCGGAGCTGCCGCCACCCAGCGCCTGGCCGCCCCATCTCGACGTCGAGAGCTACTACGCGAACCTCCCCGAGAGCCTCCTCGACCTCGCCTCCGGATGGCACCGCGAGCAAGACGACCACCCTGGTATCCTCGATTCCGGTGATGCGTGAGGGGCCGGGGCCCCGATGTCTCACCCGACACTGCGGCCGCAGACCCTGGTGCTGACACAAGCGGATCCTGAGGTCGTCAGGGTCCGTGTGTGCGTGCTCAGTGTCAGCGTTCGTCCGTGGAGGGTCCCGCAAGTGCCCGATGGCCGCATCAAGAAGATCATCCCCGACCGCGGTTTTGGATTCGTACGCGCGGAGGACGGCGCCGAGGCGTTCTTCCACCGTACCGAGGTCACCCTGGTTGACTTCGACTCGCTGGAGGAGGGTGAGCCGGTGACCTTCGACGTGGTCGACAGCCCCAAGGGGCCCCGCGTTCGCAACCTCCGCAAGGCGTCCTGAGCCCGACCGCTCCCTGGGCAAACCCGGGCGCGACCCGGCAGCGTGTGGCAGGACTGCGACAGTTTCGTTCGCCACCAACGGTATTGGCCCTTAACATTCGGGGCGTAGCCATGCCTTTCTGGAAGAAAGAGGCGCCGCTTCCGGTTGCGGACCCCCCGGCCGTGGCCCCGCCTCCGACTCGCCCGGTGCTGGTCGGTACCCTGGCATGCTCGGAGCAGGGTTGCAATCGGCACGACGCCGTGCCCTGCGGCTATGTCGACCGCAGGCGCCGCCGCTGCCCGACCGCGTGGTGCCCGGACCATCAGGTGGTGGTGGCGGTCCGCGCCTACTGCCGCCGGCACTGCCGGATCTCTGCGACCTGCGCGGACGATGAGTTCCAGACGGCGCAGTCGCTCCCCGATCTCGACAACCGGTCTCCCTCGCTCGCCGACTACGTCGGGGCCGTCCTCGAGCCCCGGGTCCTCGAGCTCCTCAACCAGCTTCGACGTCCCGGCACCGGCGACATGGTGTCGGCCGAACCGGTCCACGCCATCCATCCCACCGCCGGCGGCGCCCGCCGCTGGGATCGCACCTGGAAGCTCTACGACCACACCGGGGTCCACGCCAACGTCTCGGTGGAGGTCGACGAGAGCTGCGATCCCGAGGTCTGGGTGCGGGTCGGTCGCAACGTGGTCGCCCAGGGGGTACCGCCCTGGATCGAACGCCGGCAGCACGGGCTGCCGCCGCTCACCGGTGCCGAGGATGCCGAGGCGCGCGAGCGCTTCTACAACGCCCTCTGGGCGCCGGTGGCCGGCCGCATCCTGGCGGAGCTGGAGGGCAACCGGGACCTCACCCCCCACTACTAGTTGTGCGTGGGGGGTGTGGCAACCGGCGGGCCGGCTATCCCGTCGGGATGGACCGCAGCACCGCCAGGCGCTCGGCGGCCGCGGCCACGCGATCGGGATTCTCTCCGCGCAGCCGGATCACCAGCACCGGGTCGTTTCCCAGCTGCTGCGGGTAGGAGCCGGCGGTGACGTCCGGGAACTCGGACTCCAGCTGCCGGAGCGGCTCGGCGAAGTCCGCCTCGACCGCGCCGGGATGATGGAGCTCGACCACCGACAGCGGCCGGCTGGCTGAGAAGAACTCCGGCACCATCGCCTCCTCGAGCACTGCCGCGAACTCCCGGGGAACTCCGGGGAGGACGAAGAGCCATCGCCCCGGGGAGGGGGATGCATCGGCACCCGGGGCGGACGGGCCGGGTTCGGCCCCCGCCGGGACCGGCAGCTCCACCGCCAGCGGGGGCGCCATGCCCCGGCGATTCTCCAGAACCCGGCCGCCCGAGGCCATCAGCGCCATCCTGCGGTTGGCCGGCGTGGGGACGGGGCTCGGCACCCAGCCGGCAGCGTGCATCCTCGCCACCATCGCCTCGATGTGACGCAGTGCCGTTCCCTCCTCCACCAGTTCGCGGCCCAGGGCCCGGGCCACCGCCTCGTGGGTGCGATCGTCGGGAGTGGGACCGATGCCACCGCACACGATGATCCGGGCGATCCGCGGGTCCTCGATGCCGCGTCTCAGCGGCAGCTGCGATGTCCTCGATGGAGTTGGGCACGATCTCAATGTGCCGGACCGGGTAGCCGAGTTCGAACAGGCGTCGGGTCGCGAGGGTGCCATTGCGGTCGGTGGTGAAGCCGCCCAGCAGCTCATCACCCACGATCACCAGCAGGCTCTGAGGAAGCGCCATGGGTTTCCTCGATGGTGCCAGACCTGCTCGGGTCGGCGCCATCAGGGCAAAACGAGACAAGCGCCCATGGCGTCCGTGTGACCCTTGGCCCCGAGCTGTCCGGTCGCCTGTCCATCTGCGCTGGCGTCACTTGCTCATTGGCTACAATCCCAACGCCAAGACAATCCCGGGCTGGGACCGCGTACGTCCGTGCCCGGGTCCACGGGACGGGCCGATGCTGGGAACGGTGACCGAGAACGTGCTGCTGCCGGTGGCAGGTGCGGGTGTGCTCGCCCTGCATCTGGGCGGTGGCGCTGATCTTCTGGGTGCTCCGTCAACCACAGGGCGACGAGCGGGTGCGGGCGATCTCCCGAGCCATTCAGGAAGGCGCCCAGGCATACCTCAACCGCCAGTACACGATCATCGCCGGCATCGGCGTGGTCATCGCCATCGTGCTGATTCCGATCGTCTCGTGGCAGGCCGCCGTGCTCTTCCTGCTCGGCGCGGTGCTGTCCGGCTGCGGCCGGCTACATCGGCATGAACGTCTCGGTGCGGTCCAATCTGCGGACTGCCGAAGCCGCCCGCGGCGGCATCAACCCCGCGCTGACCGTGGCCTTTCGCGGGGGAGCGGTGACCGGGCTGTTCGTGGTCGGATTCGGCCTCATCGGGGTCACCATCGCCTACGTGGCATTCCAGGACTTCAGCGCCATCGTCGGATTCGCCTTCGGTGCCTCGCTGATCTCGGTGTTCGCCCGGCTGGGTGGGGGCATCTACACCAAGGCCGCCGATGTCGGCGCCGACCTGGTGGGCAAGGTCGAGGCCCACATTCCCGAGGATGACCCCCGCAATCCCGCGGTCATCGCCGACAACGTTGGTGACAACGTCGGCGACTGCGCCGGCATGGCCGCTGATCTCTTCGAGACCTATGCGGTGACCGCCGTGGCCACCATGCTCCTCGGGCATCTCCTCTACAACGGGGATTTCGCCTTCGTGGTGTTTCCGCTCCTGCTCGGCGCCACCGGCATCATCGGATCGCTGATCGGCTCGCTCTTTGTTCGCATGGGCAGGGGGAACTGGATCATGGGGGCTCTCTACCGGGGGCTGCTGATGTCGGTGGTGGTCTCGCTGCCTCTCTTCTTTCTGGTCACCCACCTGCTGCAGCCGGACTTCACCCAGGTGCCTGCCTTCACCTATCCCGTCTACAACCTGTTCTGGTGCGCGGTGATCGGGGTCGTGATCACCATCATCCTGGTTGCCACCACCGAGTTCTTCACCGGAGCTCAGTTCTGGCCGGTGCAGGCCATCGCCCGTGCCTCGCGAACCGGGCATGCCACCAACATCATCACCGGCCAGGCGATCGGCATGCAGGGGACCGCCATCCCGGTGCTGACCATCGCCCTGGGAATCCTGATCTCCTTCTCGCTGGGCGGCCTCTACGGCATCGGTATCGCGGCCATGGCGATGCTGTCGATGACCGGGATCATCGTCGCCATCGACTCCTACGGCCCGATCACCGACAATGCCGGCGGCATCGCCGAGATGGCCGACCTGCCGGAGTCGGTGAGAGCGGTCACCGATCCTCTCGACGCGGTGGGCAACACCACCAAGGCGGTGACCAAGGGATACGCCATCGGGTCAGCCGCGCTCGCCGCCCTGGTGCTTTTCGCCTCCTACACCGACGTGATCCATCAGCACCTCCCCAGAGGACAGACGCTCAGCTTTGACCTGACCAACGCTCCGGTGATCGCGGGACTGCTGCTCGGCGGCATCATGCCCTTCCTGTTCGGATCGCTGGCCATGCTGGCGGTGGGTCGTGCCGCCGGACAGGTGGTGGTCGAGGTGCGCCGCCAGTTCCAGGAGATCCCCGGGATCATGGAGGGGACTGCACGACCCCTGATACGGGCGCTGCGTGGCCCTGGTGACCGCCGCCGCCCAGAAGGAGATGATCGTTCCCGGCCTGCTGCCGGTCTTCGCTCCGATCGTGGTCGGTTTCGTGCTGGGACCCGAGGCCCTGGGCGCGATGCTGCTCGGCGTGATCGTCGTGGGCATCTTCCTGGCCCTGCAGATGACCACCGGCGGTGGGGCGTGGGACAACGCCAAGAAGTACATCGAGGACGGTCACTACGGCGGCAAGGGCAGCGAGACGCACGCGGCCGCGGTCACCGGTGACACCGTCGGCGACCCCAACAAGGACACCGCGGGCCCGGCGATCAACCCGATGATCAAGGTGATGAACATCATCTCGATCCTGCTCGCACCGGCGATCGCCGCCCACCACATCTTCTTCTAGCCGAACGCGACCTCAGCGCCGCCGGCGGAACTCGGACCGCTGAATCAGTTATCGCGAGGCCGCGACGGCCGGCCTAGACTCGGCGGGGTGGACGAGTACGCCCTCGAGATCGGCTCGCTCCAGCGCACCCTGGTTCGGCTGCGTGCCGAGGAAGCCGACCTCCGCCTCATCGACGAGTACGAGGTGGAGCTGCGCAACCTCCGGGCCCTCTACGAGGCCGCTCAGCAGACCCTTGACGCCGGCCAGGACGACCCTCGACTGGCCCGGGCGCTCACCGAGCTGGGCTTCGGTGAGTGGGGCCTGGAGGGCGTCTACAGCTTCGTCTACGAGGCGGCCATGGACGCCGACACCGAGGGTCGGGAGCTCGCCGCGGTGGTCGACGAGATCGACTTCGCCGCGTCCCTGGTCGCCGCCCTGGGCTGATCGGCTGGCTAGCTGGCGGCCACCGGTTCGGTCCCCGCGGACTCGGCCGGGACGGCCGGCGCGGCCGCCTCGGGCGGCAGCTTGATCCCGGGGTTGAGCAGCCCGGCCGGGTCGTAGCGATGCTTGATCCGGCGCATCAGGCCGATCCCCGCAGCGCCCAGCTGGCGCTCGACGTCGGCGAGCTTGGAGGTGCCCACGCCGTGCTCCCCGGAGAGCGACCCCCCCATGCTCAGCACCGCCTCGAACAGGTCCGCTGCTGCGGCCTCCCCCCGAGACCGCTCCCCCGGCCGCCGGGGGTCGATCAGAAAAGTGACATGCAGGTTGCCCTCACCCAGGTGACCGAAGTTGATCACCGGCACCCGGTGGCGGCGCCCGATCTCCTCGGTGCGTCCGCAGAGCTCGGCGATGCGGTCCCGCGGCACCACCACGTCCTCGTTCACCTTGCCCACCATCACCGCCGCCACCGCGGCACTGATGGCCTTGCGGAGGCCCCAGAGCCGAGCCTGCTCATCGGCGTCGCGGGCGGCCTCGACCGCGCCGGCCCCCGCCTCGCTGAGCGCCGATCGGACCGCATCCAGCTCGGCCGCGACCGAGGCGGGCTCACCCTCGACCTCGACCAGCACCAGGGCCGCCCCGGCCGGCACCCCGGTCATGCCGGATGCGGCCAGGGCCTCGAGGGCGCTGCGGTCGAGGAACTCGAGGGCGGCGGGGACGATCCCCAACCGGCTGACCTCGGCGACCGCGGCGAAGGCGCGTTCCAGGTCGGGGAACAGCGCCGCCAGGGTGGCCCGGGTTGCGGGCGCGGGGAGCAGCCGGAGGAGCACCTCGGTGAGCACGCCGAGGGTGCCCTCGGAGCCCGCCAGCAGGGGGAGAAGCGGCGACTCCACGCCTCCCTCGCCCAGGCGCACCACCCGGCCGTCGGCAAGCACCGCGGTCGCGCCCACCAGGTGGTCGGCGGTGTTCCCGTAGCGCAGGGCATGGGGACCGGCCGCGTTGCAGGCCACGTTGCCGCCGATCGTGCTGGTGGTGGCGGCTCCCGGGTCGGGCGGGTAGTAGAGGCCCGCCTCCCCAGCGCGCCGCTGGATCGCCGCGGTCACCACCCCGGCCTCGGCACGGATCCGCCCCGCCTCACCCTCCAGGCCGAGGATCCGGCTCATCCGGCAGAGATTGAGGATCAGACCGCCGGAGACCGCGACCGCCCCCCCCGCATAGCCGGTCCCGGCCCCCCGGGGGATCACCGGCACCCCGTGGCGCCCGCAGACCTGGACCAGCCGGCTGACCTCCTCGGTGCTCGCCGGGAAGGCCACGGCGTCGGGAAGCCGTCGTTCGCCGGACGCTCCACCCGCGTCGAAGGCGTAGGCGGCGAGGTCGGCGGGCCGGGTGTAGACGTGGTCGGCGCCGACCTGGTACTGGAGGTCGCGCAACGCTCCCGAGGTGAGCACGCGCGAATCATACGAGGGCCGGGGGTGACGGTCCCGACTGCCCGCAGCCGGCCGCCGCCTATACTCGTGAAGATGGCTGAACCGGTGACGCTGCAGGCCATCGAGCAGGCGCTCACCGCCGTCATGGAGCCGGAGCTCCACCGCGACATCGTCAGCCTGCAGATGGTTCGCGACCTGCGTTTCGAGGGTGGCGTGGTCTCCCTTCGGATCGTCCTGACCACGCCGGCGTGCCCGCTCAAGGATCGGATCGAGAGCGACATCAGGGCGGTGCTGGTGGGGAGGCTGCCGGGCGTCGATGCGGTGGAGGTCACCTGGGACAGCAGCGTCACCTCGGGTGGGCGCGGGCTGCCCGGGCGTCAGGAGATCCCGGGGATCAAGAACTCCATCGCGATCAGCGCCGGCAAGGGCGGCGTGGGCAAGACCACGGTGAGCGTCAACGTCGCCATCGCCCTCTCCCAGGCCGGCGCCCGGGTGGGCCTGCTGGATGCGGACATCTATGGCCCGAACGTCCCGATCATGATGGGCATCAGAGATCAGCCTCAGGCCGGAGAGTTGGGGAAGATGCTGCCGCTGCAGGCCTACGGCATCGAGGTGGTGAGCTTCGGCACCATCCTCAAGCCCGGCCAGCCGGTGATGTGGCGGGGACCGATGCTGGCCAAGGCGATGCGCGAGTTCCTCTACGAGGTCGAATGGGGCCTGCTCGACTACCTGGTGATCGACCTCCCACCGGGAACCGGCGATGTCCAGATCAGCCTCGCCCAGTCGGTCCCGCTCACCGGCTCGGTGATCGTGACCACTCCCCAGGACGTCTCCATCGCCGACGTCAGCCGGGGCATCCAGATGTTTGCCCAGCTGCGCCTTCCCGTTCTCGGCGTGGTCGAGAACATGAGCGGATTCATCTGCGCCCACTGCGGGGAGCGCACCGACGTCTTCGGCGCCGGCGGAGGCCGGCAGCTCGCCGACCGCTACGGGCTGCGCTTCCTCGGCGAGATCCCCCTCGACCCGCGGGTGCGGCTGGGCGGTGGTGACGGACAGCCGCTGATGGCGGCGGCACCGGGGTCACCGGCCGGACGCGTCTTCCGCGGCGTGGCCGAGCAGATTGCGGCCGAGGTCAGCAAGGAGAACTTCGCCGCGACCGGCGGTCCTCAGATGCCGAGCAAGCCGCGCATCGCCGTCCAGCCCCACTGACGACGGCTCCGCGCCCGCCCTATTCTTCCTCTTCCTCTTCGTCCCAGCGCATCTCTCACTCCAGTTGGACGGCACGCGTCCGTGGCGTCCCCGGCCGTCACCGTAGCATGGGCCGAGTGACCATCGTCCAGCCGGCAAGCCTGCGAGCCTTCGCCGAGACCGCGGAGGCGATCGCCGCCACCCGGTCGCGGAACGCCAAGGTTGCCATCCTCGCCGCCTACCTCGCCGCCCTCGACGAGGTGCGCCTTCCCGTTGCCACCCGCTACTTCAGCGGCCTGATCTTTCCCAGTTGGGATGGTCGGGTGCTGAGCGCCGGCTGGGCGGCGCTGCGCGACGTGCTGGTCGGGCTGACCGGGGTCGGCGATACCGAGCTGTTCGAGGTCTGGTCCCGGCACGCCGACATCGGCGACACCACCGAGGAGCTGTTCCGCCGCCGGGGCCCGGCCGGACCCGCGCTCGAGCTTCTGGACGCCGATCGGTGCTTTGCTCAGATGGCCGAGGCGGGGACCGGCCGGCAGCGAGCCGAGCTGCTGACCGACCTGCTGGGCCGCTGCAGCCCTCTCGAGGCCAAGTACGTCACCAAGCTGATCGCCGCGGAGATGCGCATCGGCCTGCGTGAGGGCCTGGTCGAGGAGGCGATCGGGATCGCCTTCCATCGCGAAGCGGCGGCGGTGTCCCGGGCCGACATGATGCTTGGCGACCTCGGCGAGGTGGCCACCCTGGCCCGGGCCGATCGGCTGGCAAGCGCGGCGCCGCGGCTGCACTCGCCCATCCGCTTCATGCTCGCCTCGCCCGTCGCCGACAGCGAGGAAGCGGTGCGGCGCCTGGGGGAGGAGCTCTGGATCGAGGACAAGTACGACGGCATCCGCTGCGAGCTTCACTCCGGCGACGGCCGGGTGCGCCTCCTGAGCCGTGACCTGAAGGACGTCACCGACCAGTTCCCCGAGGTCGCCGAGAGCGCCGGCCGGCTGGATCGGAGGGTCATCGTGGATGGCGAGGTGCTCGGCTTCCGTGACGGCCGGGTGCTGCCCTTCGCCGCCCTGCAGCGGCGGCTGGGCCGCAGGTCGCCCGATGCCGAGATCCGGCGCCAGGTGCCCGTCGTTTACGTGGCCTGGGACCTGCTCTGGGAAGAGGATCAATCCCTCCTGGACCTCCCCCTCCGCGAGCGCCGCTGCCGGCTCGAGAGCCTGGTGCTGCCGCCAGAGATGGTCCTCTCGCATCGCGAGGAGGTGCATGGCGCTGCCGCCGTCGACCGCCTCTTCGACGATGCCCGAGCGCGGCTCAACGAGGGTCTGATGCTCAAGGCGCCGGCCTCGCCATATCTGCCCGGCCGGCGGGGGTTGCACTGGCTGAAGTTGAAACGACCGCTGGACACCCTGGACTGTGCTGTGGTCGGGGCGGAGTGGGGCCACGGAAGGCGTCGCGACGTGCTGAGCGACCTGACCTTCGCGGTCCAGGTCGACGACAGCGGGGAGCTGGTGACCGTGGGCAAGGCCTACAGCGGGCTCTCCGACCAGGAGATCGCCACCATGACCCGGATGCTCCAGGACACCACCGTCGAGGTTCGGGGCCGGTACCACCGGGTCGTCCCCGAGATCGTTGTCGAGGTCGCCTTCAATGCCGTGCAGCCCAGCCGCCGGCACCGCTCCGGCTTCGCGCTCCGCTTCCCGCGGATCGCCCGCTGGCGCCACGACAAGCCGGTGTCCGAGATCAGCCGGCTGAGCGACGTGGCCCGGCTCGCCCAGCTGCGGGAGGCGGGTTCGGAGCAGCGAGTGGAGGGGGCTTCGGGGTGAGCTTGGGGAGGACCTTGTCTCAAGCGCCTTTATTGAGGAAGGCGCCGAAGAGGTCCTCGGTGTCCATGGCCGGATCTCCGACTTGCGTGAACGCCCGGAAGCGGGCCCGCAGCGCCGCGTACTGCTGGGCCAGGCCGGGGTCGTGGTACGCCTCGGTGGGATCCCAGGGGTGGAGAAATCGCACCTCCTCGATGCCCGCCTGGAGCAGCTCCTTGAGGCAGCCGAAGCAGGGCTGCATGGTGGAAGTGATCGAGGCACCGAGGGTCCGCTGGCCGAACCGGGCGGCGGTGAGCAGGGCGTTCTGCTCGGCGTGGACGCAGATGCAGACGTCGTAGGCGCCCCCCCGCAGGCTGGTGTCCAGGTCGCGCTGGGCGCACCGCCGGCACCCCCCCTCGGTGCAGTTGGGCATCCCGAAGGGGGTGCCGTTGTATCCCGTGCTCAGCACCCGGTCGTCGCGGGTGATCACCGCCCCCACCCGCCGTCCCAGGCAGTCGGCCCGCGTCCGGGCGGCGATCGCCAGCAGCAGGAAGTACACCTGCTTGTCAGGGCGCTGGGGCCGCTGGGCGGCCGGGGCTGGCTCGTGGCTCACGGCTGGTCAGCGTAGACGGTGGGTCCCGAGTCCCGGCTCGCGGCTGGTCAAATGGTCGGGGCTTGATACGAACATATGTTCAGGGACGTCGTTGCCGGTTCCGCGCAACCCGCGGCCCGCTGCACCTCACTCGTTGGAGAGGATTTCGACGTACCCCTCGGTTCCATGCACGCGAATGCGTTGCCCGTCGGCGATCAGCCTGGTGGCTTCCGGCACCCCAACAACCGCGGGAATTCCGTATTCCCGTGCGATCACCGCTCCATGGGTCATCAGTCCTCCGACCTCCGTGATCAGGCCTCCGATGGAGACGAAGAGCGGCGTCCAGCTGGGGTCGGTATAGGCCGTCACCAGGATGTCCCCCTCAGTGAGATCCGCATCCTCGATCCGCAGGACGACGCGTGCCCGCCCCTCGATGAGGCCCGACGAAACGGCGAGGCCAGGGAGCGCGCCGCTCGGAATATGTTCCCGCTTGTACTGCCCTGAAATCACCTCGCCGTCGGATGTGAGCACGCGGGGGGGCGTGAGGCGCTCATAGAGGGCGTGGTCAGCCCTCCGGTCGTCGATGATCCGGCCATCCAGTTCTCCCCGGACGACAACATCGCGCAGCTCATCAAGCGTCAGGTAGGAGATGTCCTCCCGCTCGCGAATCACGCCGGCATGAACGAGGCGATCCGACTCCGCCAGGAGGGCCTGCTTGTACACGAAGTAGCGGCTGATCATCCCGTACTTCGGGTACTCGCGATAACCGGCCAGACCCCGCATCAGCGTGATCATTCGGCGCGTCTCCCTGGCCTTGCGGGCTCCGCCGGGCAACTGCCGCAGGCGGTCGAGCAGGTCCTGCTCCCGATCCGCCGCCTGACGCCGACCCTGCTCCACCCTTCGGTTGGCGGCACCAGGCTCGAAGTTCCGGACATTGCTGAGAATCATGGGAAAGAGCACCGCGGGTCGCTCGGCCCAGCGCGCTCTGGTGATGTCGATCTCTCCGGCGCAGCGCATGCCGTACTTCTCGAGATAGGCGCGCAGGACGTCACGCACCTCCCGCCCGCCGGGTACCTCGTCCAACTGTTCCAGGGTCTCGTCGCCCGTTGCGGCCTCGAGGAAACGCACGACCGCGGGATGAGGCCGAACCGCATCGGCCACGTCCAGCAGATCAAGGCCCATCTCAGCCGTGACGTTGTTGGGCACCGCCTGCGACAGCGTGTCGGCAGCGTTCTTCGCACCCAGCCACCTCAGCATCTTGTCGTTGATCCACGTCAATGCGTACATCCCGACCCGGATGGCGCCGGAGCTCTCCGGATCGAAGAGAAGCTTGCGCAGTTGCTCGATGTCAGCTTTGATGAAGTCGAGCAGCGCGAGGCCAGCCGTCATCTGAATGGCCTGCTGGAGTTCCTCGTTCGAGGCTTGCCATCGTCCAATGAGCGCCGGCACCAGGGCCGGGTTGTTCTCGAACTCGGCCAGATACTGCCGTGACATCCCGGTCATGTGGTTAGCTTGGGGCGGGATGTCGGTGCCCTCCGGAGACAGGGCAATGAATCCCTCGCGCGCGACGATGGTCTGGAGCGCATCGCGAAGAGGCGGATCTGACTGGCCCAGAACCTCGATGAGCGATCTGCGGCCGGCCGCAGACGCCAGGTTCTGGGTGATGTCGACGAAGAGCCGGCCTCCGGCGCTCCGCATCGGTGCGCGGGTTGTGAGCAGGAAGAAGGACAATCCCAGCGGTTTGATCGCGTCGGTCATCATCTGCTGGTGCCCGACCGAGAGATAGACGCGGTTCGCATCATCGGGTGCATCAGGCATGGGGTACAGCGTGGTGATCGGCCTGCTCTGGACAACGGCGAATCCCTCATCGTCCAGGCACCACTCGATGTCCTGTGGGCGACCGAATCGAGCTTCGATTTCCCGGCCGATGAGTTCAAGCCGCAGAATGTCCTCGTCGGTCAGCACCTGGGCATCTCGCTGCCCGGGCGCGAGGGACCGCTCCTCTGTCCCTCCGTGAGCCCCCGGATATATGCCCACGATCTTGGCGGACACCGTCCGGGTGATGATCGTTCCGGATTGCACTCGGTAGATATCAGAGCTGGTCGTGCCCGACACCAGGATTTCACCGAGGCCGAAGACGGCCTCGATGGCCGACACCCTTCGATGAAACGTGAGGGGATCGGCGGTGAAGAGGACGCCGGATGCAAGCGGGCTCACCATCGTCTGGACGACGACTGCGAGGAGAGCGTCGCGGTGATCAATTCCCCGTTGCAGCCGGTAGATCACCGCTCTGTCGGCGAAGAGTGACGCCCAGCATCTGCTCACGTGTTCGATGACTGCCCCGTTCCCCACGATATTCAGGTACGTGTCGTGCTGGCCCGCGAACGAGGCGGCCGGCGAGTTCCTCCGCAGTTGCACTGGAACGCACGGCAAAGGCGGTGCCGCCACCGAATCGCGAGAGGGCGTCCGTCACCTCACGGGTGACATCCGCAGGAATGGGCGTGGCCTCGATTGACCGGCGGATCTCGCGGCTCAGTGGCTCGATGCGGGCGCGGTCCTGAGGGGACAGTTCGGAGAGTTCGTCGAGCAGCGCACTCAGCCCTGGGGCTGAGCCGGCGACTCGCCGGAAGGCCTCGGTCGAAATGCAGAAACCATCGGGGACGCGAATTCCCGGGAGTCTGGAGAGTTCCGCCAGCTGGGCGCCCTTGCCTCCAACCACCAGGGGATTGGTGGCGTCAACATGGTGAAAGCCAAGCACCAGGGAGCTCATATGCGTGGTGACTTTGCATCACCACCCGGGTCTTGCCGCAAGCCCGCTGCCTGCCGGTATCCTGAGGTGGGAGGACTGGGCTGAGTCGCTCAGAACCCGTCTCCATCTCCCGCTCGCGACCGGTGCGAGTGAGACGATTGATGCCGTGGGGTGGAACCGAGGGCACGGATTCGGGGGCGGGGCCCGCTCCCTGGCTGGTAGTGATTGATAACGTT